>NZ_JBREJM010000001.1:2937500-4831742 GCF_052907445.1 Shewanella sp. Koi 1
GCTCGCCACCTCAGGAGTAAACTCCCTTGTGCTGCCGCTCGACTTGCATGTGTTAGGCCTGCCGCCAGCGTTCAATCTGAGCCATGATCAAACTCTTCAATTAAAAGTTTTGTGAATCCGAAGATTCGACTCAATGAATTCTGAATCGACTTAACTTAATAAGTCGTTGTACATATTGCTATGAACACTCATTCATTGATTTAAATTTTGATTACTCGCCAAACGGCAGAGTAATTTCGATTAACTCAACACCTGTAAGTGTCCACACAGATTTGCTTGATAAATTGTTAAAGAGCATGGTTATTTGCCTTGAGCGTTTAACGCTTTTGGCTTTCACCGTTGACCCCGCTGGGCCAGTGGATGCGCATTATAGGGATGTCAGATTTTACCGCAACCCCTTTCGACAAAATAATGAGAAAAAGCGATGTGAGTGCGCAATTTTTAAACCAAACATCGGTTTTAGCGCCTAATTTGCTGTAATTTCCATCACTTTGGCTATCTCTATCGCCCTAATGACACCATTAGCACGGGTCACACAGCAAAACGATAAAGTAAATACTGCACTTTTTGTTGTTAGCTCTCGGTTCGAGCTCAATCTCACCGTTCAAATCGATTGATACACACTTTAAATAGCAAGATAAGCTACTTCTTTAAAAATCCCGGCACATCGGCAATGCTATCGAGCACTACAGACGCCTCGCTATCATCAGCGATTGCTTTACCAGTACGGACGAGGATACGTGTCGGGACCCCTGCCGCTTTGGCCGCAAGCATATCGTCTGCTTTATCGCCCACCATCACCGACTGCGACAAATCGATTTTCAGGAATTTTGCCGCATCGAGTAACATGCCAGGTTTTGGCTTGCGGCAATCGCAATCGACTTTATATTCACCGAGACCTTTTTCATTATGGTGCGGGCAATAATAGATGCCATCGAGGTCGACACCTTTATCGGCAAAGTTCCAATCCATCCATTCGGTGAGACTGTGGAATTGATCTTCAGTATACATGCCACGGGCAATCCCCGACTGATTGGTGACCACCACCAATTTGTATCCCATTTGCTTTAAGGCGAGGCAGGCTTCAAACACACCTTCTATATATTCAAAGTCATCCACCTGATGCACATAACCATGATCTTTGTTGATCACACCATCACGGTCTAAAAATACGGCTCGATTGACTGTACCCACAGTACTACTCCACTCACTAAAAACGGCGCTTAATGCGTAATTTCCCTATTATTCCATCCATTGCAAGAAATTGCACCGCGAAGTTGTCAGCGACATGACGCAGTTTGAACAAGTTCCGGCTTATCTCGACTAACGCGGGCGTAAAACCGTATTAAATCGTACTTATCCCGATGCATTTCGCCGATAAAATCGCCCGATAATGCTTTTTTAGGCTCAAGGGATGCGGTATTCAATCGAGCTTTTCCCTTTATTTGTGCTGTTTTTAACGGTAATCTTGCACGGATAACAATAAAACACCTAAAAATAGACGGTCATAATGAGTCGAACTACGCCTATAGTCCATAAAACCCGCACCCAATTAGTTGTAGAAGTGCTGAGAGAGAAAATTCTTTCGGGTGATATAGCCGCAGGGGAACCACTCAGACAAAGCGCCTTAGCCGAAGCCTTACATGTAAGCCGCATTCCCGTGAGAGAAGCCTTACTACAACTTGAGGCGGAGGGGCTTGTAAAGTTCGAACCCCATAAAGGGGCGACCGCGACCGAATTATCCGTTGAACAAGTGACTGAGCTTTTTGAATTACGCGCCATGATCGAGATCGATCTGCTCGCCAAAGCCATACCACGACTTCAAGAAGACGATTTAATAAAAGCAGAACGCGTATTGGAGCAATTGGAATCGGCCTTTAAACATGAAGATGCCGTCGCCAGTTGGAGCGAGCTAAATACACAGTTTCATACCTGTTTATATCAAGCCGCCAATCGTCCACATACGCTAGAGGTTGTCCATGGCCTCAATACTAACTGCGATAGATATATCCGTTTGCAATTGCTGCTCGCAGGAGGCATTCCCGCAGCAGAGCACGAGCATCGCGAACTGCTCAACTATTGCAAACAAAGAGAAACAGAGAAAGCCACGGCGTTGCTGCGACATCATATTTTGCATGCCGCAATGACAATTCGGGATCTCGTCGCCAAACAGGTGGTCTAGATCACGGACTGTCATTCGTTATACCGATAAGCTTTGTTGTCGATTTGAGGCAGCACTTCAGGTTCTGCCTTTTTTATTTGAGAGAAAACACCATGCAGTACGCCACTATCACTGGCTGGGGAAAATGTGTTCCTCCCGCCACTTTGACTAACGATGATCTTGCTACTTTTATCGAAACTTCCGATGAATGGATTAAAAGCCGTACCGGGATCAGCCAGCGTCATATCAGCCATGTGAATACCTCTGAGTTAGCATCGGTTGCCGCTAAACGCGCCCTTGCAGCGGCGGGCATTGACGGCAGCGAAATTGATATGATCATTTTAGCCAGCGCCAGCCCAGATACCTTGATCCCTAATATTGCCTCCACAGTCCAGGCGAATATTGGTGCAAGTTGCGCAGCCTTCGATATCAATGCGGCATGCAGTGGCTTTTTGTATGGCTTAGGCTTAGCCAGCTCACAGATCAAGAGTGGTCAGTGCAAAAAAGTACTAGTAGTCGGTGCCGAACGTTTATCTTTCTACCTCGATTGGTCACGCCGTGAAACCGCCGTGTTGTTTGGTGATGGCGCGGGCGCTGTTGTCGTGGAAGCGACCGATGTTCCGGGCGGCGTGTTAGGTTATGAGCTGAATAACGATCCTGAAGGTCGCGATATCCTAAAAGCCGGTTTTGGTACTGCGATGGATAGATTCTCCGCCGAGTCCTTAGACTTTTATATTCAGTTCGATGGCCAAGAAATCTTTAAACGTGCCATCAATGGTATGAATAAGTTAAGCACTCAAGTGCTGGAGAAATGTGGTGTCGATAAGGATGAAGTCGATTTAGTGATCCCACACCAAGCGAACGAGCGCATTATCGACACCCTCGTTAGCCGCATGAAGATCCCTAAAGAGAAAGCCTTCGTGAACATCGCTAACTATGGCAACACCTCGGCAGCCACTATCCCTATCGCCATCTGCGATGCGTTGGAAAAAGGGTTAATTAAGCCAAACCAAACCATTCTGTCATGTGCCTTCGGTGCGGGGTTAACCTCAGCTGCGCTGCTATTGCAATGGGGCGAGCGCGTAACGCCAGTTCAAGTGAGCGATGCCCAGCTGCCTCCTTGCGAGTTGAGTGGCATTGAGCTGGTTAAACGTGCTGTGGATTATTTCTGTAAGTAATTAATCCCGAACACGGATAAAAGGCCATCTTCGGATGGCCTTTTACATTTTTATCTCTTCAGGGACTCGACGCATTTCATCCCAGTAAATCCCCTGCTTAAAATAGCCCGCGAGTTTTTGATTTAATTCGTTAAAGCTTTTTATGGCAACCTCTTCACCACACAAACATGACCAGACGAATCGATGGCAGTTGTTGTCGAACAAATCATATTCTCGATATTGATAAATAGCCCGCTCGGCGCGGCTCACCATATCACTGGCAATCAGTGGTTGATGCTGATGATTACAGGCAATATAGATTTGGCTACCAGTGCGCCCCGCTAAAAAGCGCTTTACCGATACCGCCCGTATCAGCCCTGAGCCATGTAGTTCGACAAGGCAATCATCCGCCAACCAAATGCCCGTATGTTCAATGACCCCAAACACATAGCAGCAGACGATACTGCCAGGCTGCGGCGAGACTTGTTTAAAGCCCTTTTGCCACTGACTTGGCGCAGCCACCATGGCTTGGTTGCCCGTCGTTTGCCGTGGAGCCTTGCCTAATAAACGGTCACGCTCAAGCTGCTGGCGCTTTTCACGCTCCTCGGCGAGCAATAACGCCCCCATAGCCGCGCTGCCTAGCCAAAGTAACGGTAATGGCATCCTCATCCCCTTATGGCATCAGTTATTTGTAAAATGCATCGTTAATAGATAGCGGGTCAAAAAAGTCGGATGGCGTTTGCGCCTCCTGCTTACGCTCACCTTTCTTTAAACCTAGTGTTCATTAAATCTATTGTTGTATCAGTACGCCTTAGCCTTTGAATTCTTAATAATAAGAGTGAAGTACAGTTCCACTGAATTGCCAAGTTTTCCGCAAAGGTCACCAAGCATGACATGGGTAACTAACCTTTTAACGGACCATTGAGCTTCTAGGACTGCGATGTTGCAGTGTAATGGGATGAGCGTGAATTAAAGATGAAATCGCTAGCCAGAGCACAAACTCAGTCGGCTTGATTGTGAAAGAAAACTGAAGCCTTTATAAAAACAGGCTTCAGCTCAAACGGTGGCTTTATTCGCTTCAGCAAGTGGCATGCGCCGCAGCATCACTTGGCATGACTCACGCTTGGCATAGCCCACGACATCAAGGTGCATCGGATTTCACCTTTGCACCTTGATACTAAGCCGTAAGAGTACAGCAAGATTAGAGTTTAACTAGCATTTTGCCTTTGTTTTTACCTTCGAATAGGCCAATAAACGCCTCTGGGGCTTGCTCTAAACCTTGGTAAACCGTTTCTTGCGATTTCACTTTACCCGCCTGCAGCCACTGCGCCATTTGAGCGATGAATTCTTCAAACTGGTCAAAGTAATCCATCACAATAAAGCCCTGTATGGTTAACTTTTTGGTGATGATTGCTAAGAGATTGCTTGGACCTGGGACTGGCGTCTGCGCGTTATAATCGGCAATCATCCCACATACAGAAATACGGCCATATTCGTTCAGCACATTCAATGCGGCTTCAAGGTGAGCGCCGCCGACATTCTCAAAATACACATCAATGCCATCGGGCGCCGCGTCACGCAAAGCCTGAGTTAAATCAGTCACTTTTTTATAGTTAATCACCGCATCCACACCCAGACTTTTAACTAATTCAGCCTTCTCATCCGAGCCAACCGAAGCAATTACTTTACAGCCGTTAAGCTTAGCGATTTGACAGACAACCATGCCTACCGCGCCCGATGCAGCTGAAACAAATACGGTATCTTTAGGGGTTAATTTCGCAATTGTCATTAAACCCACCCAAGCGGTTAATCCGGGCATGCCAAGCACACCTAAAAAGTACTGCTCAGGAATATTCGCCGCAGGCAATAAGGTGAGATCCTGCCCATCACTGATAAAGGCGCTGCGCCAGCCGCTGACATTGCTCACTTTTGACCCCACAGGGAATTGAGGATTGAGTGATTCAATGACTTCACCTATGGCACCGCCGTCCATAACCGCATCAATCTGGAAGGGTGGAATGTAGGAATCCTTGTCCATCATACGACCACGCATATAGGGATCGACTGACATCCAAGTGTTTTTAACCAGCACTTCTCCAGCTTTTAAGGCGGGCAATGTCACCTCGACCTGTTTAAAATTTGCCAGAGTAGGCATACCAATAGGGCGTGATGCTAAATGAATTTGACTGCTTATCATGTACTTAACCTCTATTACGTCGGACACTCTGCAAACAGGGAGTGATAGTCGACAATGAACTAAACTTATTAGCCTGCAAATAGTTTGCGCACAAACTGTTTGCCAATAAACTACCCACAAGTGACGCACAAATCAACTGTTACGCCTAAAAATATTTTGCACACAAACTATTTTTGCAACGTAGAATTTGTTAATATCGGCCTTCATTGTTCATCCTGGGTAAGCGGTATGGCTCAAAAATTATCAGACAACGTGTGCTTTGCACTCTATTCGGCGACCAATTCATTAGTGCGAGCCTTTCGTCCCGTCCTTGACGAATACGATCTCACCTACCCTCAGTACATAGTGATGCACTCACTCTGGTACGTGAACGATGTCAGTCTCAAAGAGTTATCTAACGACACGCGTTTAGATCCCAGCACCTTGACCCCAATCGTTAAACGCTTGGAATCAAAGGGCTTACTCACCCGAAACTTATCTGAGTTGGATGAACGTAAAAAGGTTATTTCCCTCACAGACAAGGGCAGACAATTACAAGAGGAAGCGACTCAGCTCACGGAGAAATTAGTGGCTCGCTCCAAGATGAATGCCGAGCGCATCGAGGAATTACGTCGCTTATGTCTTGAATTAGAAGCGGATTTATCGAAAGACTAGCCAGCCGAAATAGCGTTCTTTAGCACGCTTTCTAAAGCTACCTTTTGTTAGCACTCAATTCTCACGACATGCATCAGGTTTAGATATTCAGCTCAAGAAAATCAGACAAAGAGATTTAGGTGCAGAGACAATCATGCTGCAGCGAGGGCGCTAACACATCGTTTAGCGTGAGTAAGCCAGTAATTCCCCCACCTTTAACTCCTCAGCGCCCCCCATACTTGCTACCTGTGCCAACAACAGTTCGCCGCAGGCCAGTGCGTCAGTCAGGGCACTGTGGGCACCATATATAGGCAATCCATATCGTTCACGGCATGCCCCAAGCCTTAAGCTGCCTTCTTTAAGCACTGAGTGTTCGCGTAGCAAACGGTGTTTTTCCAGCAGCAAGGTATCAATCGCAGGCAGTACAATCGCTTGATGATAAATCGACAAGATATCTTGCTGTAAGAAACGGCAATCGAGGGGGGAATGGTGCGCAACCAACATATGACCACGGGTTTGCGCCACAAACCATGCCATCGCGTCTTCAATAGTCACCGCCTCGGTTAAATGATTATCGAGGATCCCATGAATTGTCGCACTCTGCCCCACACTGCCTTGAATTTGCACCAGTTTTTGCTGTGCGCCTATCAGGGGAATCGCTCCATTTTCAATCGGCACCAGCCCAATACTCAAGATTTGGTCCTGTAAGGGATCGAGTCCTGTCATTTCCAAATCCATCGCCATCAAGGGCGCTCGGCTAATGGGTAACTCCAACAGTGGCACTAAGGATTGGTAATAATCCTTAAATAGCTGATGCTGACAGCGTAACGCACGCCAGCGCAGCTTTGCGTTCACCCACCAAGGCCCCATTAAAAGCTCCGCATAAATTTCATCTTCATCCCCGACTGGGCATCATGGACCACTTTAAAAGCATCCCGAAGTTGATGCCTCACCAAAGAGGATAAATGACCGGGTAACAAATAATTACTGATCTTCAGCCCCTGTGTATGTTGGTAGCCTTGATTCGATAAACGCATATGGGCAATAAATTCATGGGCATCGGCCAAGTTAAGCGCATCCTTACGATTGAGAATATTGGCGTCCATCAGCGCTCGGATCCGTTTGGCGGTGTTCACTTCCTTAATCCCCGCCGACAGCGCATACACGCGGGCGATATCGTTGATTAACGCATTTCCTTTATGTTTTAAATCAATGCCTTTTACCTCACTGCCATCGCGCTCTAACACAAATTTTCGAAAAAAGCCTAAGGGTGGCGACTCGACGAGGGAATTGCCCGTCATCCCCGCGAGGAAAATATCATTGTCTTTGGTTTGTGCCAGCACTGTATCCTGTAGGGCGTCGAACAGGGATTGCGGGCCAAACACTGAGCGCATATCGAAAAAAATACTCGCATGCATCAATGCTTTAGGCTCAGGCGTGACCACCCACTTTTCAAAGACCTGTTGCCATGCTTTGAGCGACATCCGCCACTGGGGGTTTTGCGCCATGATATTACCGGGACAAAAAGCATAACCGCATTGATCTAGCCCAGTGCAAACCGCATGGGTCAAGGCATCGAAATAGCCTTTGGCATAATCATCCATTTCCTCGGCCACCAATAAGCCGTTATCTTGATCCGAACAGGCGGCTTGGTCTTGTCGCCCTTGTGAGCCAAAGGCTAACCAGCAAAACGCCATCGGCGCCTCACCGAGAATTTGCTGATTGAGCACAATCAAGCGCCGCGTTAACGCATCGGTGACCGAGGTCAGTACCCGACCGATCTCCTCAGCCCTAGCATCGGCACTGATTAAATTTTGCAATAACAAGGGGATTTGTTTACTGACGCTAATGAGGCTCGCGAGATCCCGCTGCCGCTCGATTTCACCAATCAGCAGCAAGGGCTGCGAACCTTGACCGCGCAAAATGTCGGTACTGGTCACCATGCCAATGGCTTTTACTTCCTCGGTATTTTGCTCATCAATGATCGGCAAGTGATGAATGTTATGCTCACTCATCAATAACATCGCCTCGAAAATCAACGCATTGGATGAAATCGAAATCGGCGATGTTGTCATAGCTTGATGCACGGCGATGCGACCATCGAGCCCAGCAGCGAGCACCCGATTACGCAGATCTTTATCCGTTAAAATCCCCACCAACTTATGATTGTCCGTGACCAATAAGGACGAAACCCGTGAGTTACGCATCAAGAGCGCGGCTTGCGTCACACTGGCATGGGCGTCGATCATAATGGGCGAAGATGACATTAAGGTACTGATTCGACTGGTGGTCGTCAGATCTTTCGCTTTAAATCGCGCCTCGTGACGTAACCGCTTGGCAAAGGCGCGGGTAAAAAATTTATCGAAGTGTCGACTCTCGCTTCGCAGTTGGTCAAACAATGCCTGCGGAAGGTGATACACCAAACTGTCTTCGAGAATCGCGACCCGATTAACCACCTTCTCCCCAGACAACAGCGTCGAAAAGCCAAAAAACTCCCCTTCGGCGACCCTATCCACTAACACCCCTTCGGGATCGCGCACCTCAAAGGCGCCGCTGCGCACCAGATACAATTTCGGCGCATCGGCATCAAATTTCACAAACCCCGAGGCTTTACTGTAGTAACCAACGGTCACTGCCTTAGCGCAACGTAAGATGATCTCGTTGGGTAGCGTATCGAACGGGGCTGTGGATGTTAAAAACTGCACAACGGGTTGTAATTCGCTGGCGTTCATAGCAACACCTTATTTTAGGTGAATTTTATCCCACTATAGCGCGCCCAATTGTTGGGCCATATACGACTAAAGTCAGCCTTAAGCTTGCGCTGACGCCATAAAAACAAAAGGACGCCAATGCGTCCTTTTATCTTAACCTAGCTAAATCTTGCAGAGATTAATGGCTGCTAGCCTCTCCCGCCCCTTTAGGGAAACGGATAGATTCAACCATATCTTGTACATGGGCAGGTGCCGCTGCGGTTACTTTACAGACGATAGCAGCTACCGCAAAGTTCACCACCATACCAACCATACCGATACCTTCTGGCGAAATACCGAGGAACCAGTTAGCCGACACGTTAGCCGTTGGGTTTACAAACTTGAAGTAGATGATGTAAGCAGCAGTGAACAGTAGACCGATCACCATACCTGCGATTGCACCTTCTTTGTTCATCGTCTTAGAGAAAATCCCCATGATGATGGCTGGGAACAGAGAGGATGCCGCCAGACCGAAGGCGAATGCCACTACCGCTGCCACGAATCCTGGAGGGTTAATCCCGAAGTAACCCGCAATCACGATACCGATACCAGCCGCCAGTCGAGCGTACATCAGCTCTTTCTTGTCAGAGATATTTGGCATCAGGTTCTTCTTCAGTAAGTCGTGTGACACAGAAGTCGAAATAACCAGTAACAGACCCGCAGAGGTAGATAACGCTGCCGCTAAACCACCCGCTGCCACCAGTGCGATAACCCAAGCTGGCAGATTCGCGATTTCTGGCGTTGCTAATACGATGATATCGTTGTCGATCTTCATTTCGTTAGGGCTAGCAGCATCTTCCATTTTGCCTTTGGCATAGTAGATTTTGCCGTCGCCGTTTTTGTCATCCCATTTGATCAGACCGGTTTTTTCCCAGTTTTTGATCCAATCTGGTGCAGACTCATAGGCAACACCCTTTTGATCAGGACCGTTAATGGTCTCAATCATATTAACGCGAGAGAATGCCGCTAAAGCAGGAACAGTAGTGTACATGATGGCGATAAACACCAGCGCCCAACCGGCTGATACACGTGCATCTTTCACTTTAGGTACAGTGAAGAAACGCACGATAACGTGGGGTAAACCCGCAGTACCAACCATCAAAGCACCAGTAATACAGAACACGTCGATCATGCTCTTAGAGCCATCGGTGTAAGGTGCAAAGCCTAGATCCGCAGATAAATTGTTCAACTTCTCGAGCAGGTAAACCCCAGAGTTATTGCCAGCAGCATCGAGTAATTCAGCGCCGAAACCAATTTGAGGAATGATATGACCCGTCATCATCACAGATAAGAAAATCGCAGGCACCATAAAGGCGAAGATCAGCACGCAGTATTGGGCAACCTGAGTATAGGTAATCCCTTTCATACCGCCAAGCACAGCGTAGAAGAACACCACGGCCATACCGATATACACGCCGGTGTCTACATCCACTTCGAGGAAGCGTGAGAATACCACGCCCACACCGCGCATTTGGCCAGCGATGTAAGTAAAGCAGATGAAGATAGCGCAAATAACCGCTACCGTACGCGCCGCTTGGGAGTAATAACGCTCACCCACGAAATCAGGCACGGTGAACTTACCAAATTTACGTAAGTACGGCGCCATACACAGGGCTAATAATACATAACCGCCCGTCCAGCCCATCAGGTACACACTGCCGTCATAACCGACGAAAGAAACAATACCCGCTAACGAAATAAAGGACGCCGCTGACATCCAGTCGGCTGCCGTTGCCATACCGTTCACAACGGGGTGAACACCGCCACCCGCAACATAAAACTCTTTAGTCGAACCCGCGCGGGACCAAATCGCGATCCCAATGTAGAGCGCGAACGACAGCCCCACAATCAGATAAGTTAATCCTTGTACACCCATTTCCGTTCTCCTTAGTCTTCTTGTACGTTATATTTTTTATCTAAGGCGTTGGCTTTTGCCGCGTAGACAAAAATAAGCGCAACAAAGACATACATAGATCCCTGTTGGGCAAACCAGAAACCTAACTTGAAGCCCATGAAATGGATTTCATTGAGTACATCAACCAATAGAATGCCACATCCGAACGAGACTGCGGCCCAAATAGCCAATAGGCCTAAAACGAGACGTAAATTCTCATTCCAGTAACCTTTTGCTTTATCGTTGTTTTCAAATGCCATAGCGACTCCCCTGTGCTGTTTTATTTTTAAGTCTTGTTAAATCTAGCAACAGCTGGAGTGACCACAATCAAGACCTTAGTCTAATTTGAGAAGTGCCTCACACCAGAAAAAATTGAATAGTATTTAAAATCATAAAGTTAACAATGATTTTACATTTTGATGCAAAAGTTATTTTTTGAGCAGCTTAGACCAATGTCGAAGATCCTAAGGCTAGAAACGGCACAAATGCCATGCTAGTAGGACGGCAAGATGAGGTAGATGAGTAACAGTAACTGGCTGTGAAATAAATAAAATATCGTACTGCAGAGAGATGAATTGCCGTCAGAAATCTAAGGATTTCCGCTAAGAATTATCAGTAAAAAGGCAAATAATAACCCAGCATCGCTGGGTTATGGGAAACAAATAAATGAGCGCCAGCATAGACGCAAGTTCAAGCTTATTATTTGGCGGCTAAGAATTTCACTAGCTCGGCTAATTCTTCAGGAGTGTGTACCTTAGAGGTCACTAAATAGCGGCCATTGACTAATAAAGAAGGCACGCCTTTAATGCCCGATAATTCTGCCTGCGAATCGTAGTTCATCACGGAAAATTTCGCATCGACAGAGTTCATCGCCGCATCGACATCATCGGCCTTCGCACCTTGCGCCACAAAGAAGGCTTTAACCTGTTCAGGGCGTGTAAACTGCTCACCTTTTTCATGGATTTGTTTAAAAATCGCTTCGTGCACTTGCTTGGTCATTTTCAGCTTTTGCGCGACAAAATAGGCTAATTGACTCAGCTCCCATGCCGGACGCCCCGCGCCCACCGGCGTACGCTCGAAGGCCACATCTTTGCCTAAAAGTTTTACAGTGGAAGCGATAAAAGGTTCCTGCTTGTAGCAATGTGGGCAGTTATAGGAGAAGAACTCTCGCAGCACAGGTTTTTGTGCTTCGCTGATGCCAGCAACAGTGACGTAATCCTTCCCTTCTTCAAAACTCGCCGCCTGCAGAGCAAAGCTCGCACTTAACACCAATCCACAGGCCAGCGCCGCCAAAGGTCGAACAAAATGAGTTAGGCTTTTCATATTTTCTCTTCTTATTAGTGACTGCATCATTGAATCGTAAGTCGTTTGCAACACGCACAGGCCATTAAGATACCTCAAAAGATGGTCAAGGTTCTTAAACATTTGTTAACAATAGGCGCTAAATCACCCACTAACAGGCCGCCAGCATCGCAAGGGGCGAAGCAAACTGATACTCAAACCCAAGCTCTCGGACTATCGCATCACCTAGAATGACTTTGCTGGGTTGTAGCTGCCCATTAAATTGTGGCGCCGCTAATCCCAAGGACTCGGCGGCGGCCACATAAAACTCGCTTCGCGAAGGATGCTCTGGCGCACAAAGATTATAAATTGCGGCGACCTTTTCCCCCTTCGTATTTGCATCAATAATCAAGCTCACCGCCGCGACGCAGTCCTGCAAATGCACTAGATTGACCGCAACATTGCCACCCGCCACATCGGTTTTACCGGCAAAGAAGCGCCCTGGATGACGTTTGGGTCCAACCAAACCGGCAAAACGAACGATGCAACTATTCGGTTGGCGAGTAAATAAGGCTTCGGCATCCAATAACACCTGTGATGAAGCCGATTCAGCCTGTGCGTCAGCTTCGGTCATAGATTGGTCGAGGGAAGGATAAACGCCCGTGGTGCTAATAAACACTATGCCTTGATAGTGCCAGCCTTGGGTTAGCGCAATTAACTGCTGTAATTCTTGAAGATAGGCGGTATTGCCATGTTTGAGGCGCGGAGGAATATTGACGACAAGAAAGTCTGTCTGAAACAAGTCCTTTAAAGCTTGCGCGTCGGGGAGAACGTCAGCGTCATCCCCGAGTTGCAGTTGGAACCCATGGATCCCCGCCTCTGAGAGAGGCGCTAACCCCTCCGTGCGGCGTTTAGCGCCAGTGACTCGGTAACCCGCTTGCACTAAGTGTTTCGCAAGGGCAAAGCCAAACCAACCACAACCGACAACCGCAACACTTTTTTGATCTGCCACACTCAACTCCATTTCCTTTGACCGACACCTCAAGGTATATCGGCCAATAGCATACGGAACTCAGGTGGCGGGATTCAAGCTTGGAACGAGCTAAAATAAAAACTAATGCCTTTATCCATTTGCAAGGTGCGGATCGCGCCCTCGGTTAACTCCTCCGCGCGAATGGTTTTTTGTACTGTCACCCCTTCATCACTTAAAAAACGTAATGAGGCCTCACTGCCATCTTCTTTGCAAGCCCACACCTGCGGCTGACTCACCTCTTTGGTGGTCATAATCACCTTAGCGACAGTGTCGTCGGATAGCTTGACGATAGTACCCGGCGGATAGATACCTAAAATCTTAACTAACACAGCAATTAAGGATTCGGCATGTTTACTCGCACGATTTTTAAATAAGTAACCTAATGCCACCTGCGGTGAGGACGCCTGCTGACCACTGAGCTGCTGATCGTAATCGTTTGCCAGACTCACTATTTGAGTGATAATCGGGATTTTGGCCCCCGAGAGCCCATCCGGAAAGCCTGAACCATCAATAAACTCATGGTGGTGCAGCACAATATTTAGCACTTCCTTTGGAAAGAGTCCCGAGCGATTCAGCATGTCATAGCCAAAGTTCGGGTGCATTTGCAGGTAATTGGCCTCATGGGGAGTGAGCGCCCCCCGTTTACGGCGGATCACATCGGGGACTTTGAGTTTACCTATATCGTGAAATAGGCTCCCCAAGGCAATATCGCGCAAATCCCGCGCAGGTAAATCGAGTGCCTGACCTATCATCATGGCTAATACTGCTACTGAGATGCCGTGCTGAGTCACACTAACATCTTTTTCATCCATTCCGACCAAAGTGAGGAAAGGTTTCTCGACCTCTTGCAGATGGCTGAGTAAATCCTCCACTAAGGCAGCAGATAAGCGATAAGCCCCTTCGGGGTCGCTGACCACTTTGCCATACACATTGCGGCACTGGTTAACGCTCTCTAAGAAACGCTTCTGACTTAAACGCATCGCCTTACGGGTATCGGCCTTTAAGTCACGCTCCGGTGGCGCCTCTTCAATCTCTTCGACTTCTTCCTCTTCATCCGTCGATTCGAGTTCATCACTATTGCCTGAAATTAGATACACATAGGGCACACCGAGTCCGCGGATCATCTCAATGTGAGCCGGACTACTGATATCCACACGGTTAAATAAAAAAGGGTGATTCGTCCATGACAAAGGCAACTTGACTCTCATGCCAAGTTGAAGTTCTGAAAGTAATAGTTTTCGTTGGGCAACTTTTGTCACGCAATATGACTCCTTTCATGCACGCAAGAAGCATCATCTTTTGGCTTCTTTGGCCGCACATTTAAGCTAAGTACATATAACTATAGATGATTCAACAAAATCAGTAAGCTATAAGTGAAAAAATGCTTATCAAACTGAGGGATAGTACACACAAATTATCCCTCAGTGACTAGATATTTGATAAAAAGCTGAAATTACAACGAGATGACCTTAGTCTGCTTTTACCAATGTCACAGTCTCTTTCGGCCAGTCGGCAAGGTAATAGCTGAGGCGTTTTGACTTGTAAACATACAAACACGACCAGAACAGCACTAAGGCGTCGAGGGCTAAACTCCAATGGAATAAAAATTGCCCGTGGATTAATCGCTGCGCAAGTAAGATTGCATCGAGTAACAATAAAATCCACAATCCCCATTTAAGCTGGACAAACACTGGGCGCAGCCATGAGGGCGAACGGCGCCGCTCCGCCAGTACCACAAAATACAGCGCCACGGCACCCAGCCCCGCCGCGAGTGCGAGTAAAAAGTCAGACTTTTCGGGATAGAAGAGCCGCACTAATTCAGCTCTGTCACTGGCTTGGGTCAGAGAGGCAATAAAAATACACCAGCCACGGGCGAGAAAAGCCAGAATGGCATATAAAAAAATCGGTGGTTTGATATGGCCTTTATCATCGAGCCAAGTGATGTGACTAAAATTCAATCGCAATCCATTTAGTAAAAACTAAAGCAATATAAACAAGATGGAGGCGTAACGGCTAAATTCAATGGCTAACATAAATAATTCGAGTGCTACGTTTAAGACCTAGCCATAAAAAAGCCCCGCAAGGCAGGGCTTTACACACTAAGCGGCAGCGACTTAGCTATTTGCAGCCAGAAGAGCCAATAATTCATCCTCGCCAATCACTTTCACGCCAAGCTCCTGCGCTTTGGCAAGCTTAGACCCCGCCGCTTCGCCCGCGACTAAGCAATCGGTATTTTTCGACACACTGCCCGCCACTTTGGCGCCTAAGGCCTGTAGCTGCGCTTTAGCATCGTTACGGTTGAGTTGATTTAAGGTGCCCGTTAACACCCAAGTCTGCCCCTTTAATGGCTGCTCATCGGCACTTGGCGCAGCAATCGCAGGCCAGTTGACGCCAGCCGCAATCAAAGCATCGATCACCTCTAGGTTATGGGGCTGGGCAAAGAAATGCGCCACGTGCTGGGCAACCACTTCACCAATATCTTCAACTTGAATAAGTTGCTCAATGGTGGCCACGCGCAGTGCCTCTAGGCTACCAAAGTGAGTCGCCAGGTTCGCCGCCGTGGCCTCCCCCACCTCACGAATGCCTAAGGCATAGAGGAAACGTGGCAAAGTCGTGGTTTTAGCCGCTTCAATAGCCAGCGCGAGATTGGTGGCCGACTTCATGCCCATACGGTCGAGCATGGTCATCATAGAGGCGGTGAGCTTAAATAAGTCAGCGGGGCTTTGAACCAGCTCTTTATCAATCAACTGCTCGACAATTTTATCGCCCATGCCGTCGATATCTAATGCCTTGCGGGAGGCAAAATGCTTGATCGCCTCTTTACGCTGCGCCTCACAGAATAAGCCGCCGCTACAACGGGCCACGGCCTCACCTTCTAATCGCTCAACTAAACTGCCGCAAACGGGGCAATGTTGCGGGAAGGCAATCGCCTTCGCATCTTCAGGGCGGCGCTCTGGCACTATGGCCACAATTTGCGGGATCACATCGCCGGCGCGGCGGATAATCACAGTATCGCCCACCATCACACCTAAACGCTCGATTTCATCGGCATTGTGCAAAGTCGCGTTCGACACTGTCACGCCGCCAACGAACACAGGTTTTAGGCGCGCAACTGGAGTCACTGCGCCGGTGCGGCCGACTTGAAAATCTACGCCTTCGAGCAGGGTCATTTCTTCCTGAGCGGGGAACTTATAGGCAATCGCCCAACGGGGTGATTTAGCCACAAACCCTAAGGTTTGCTGCTGGGCGATATCGTTCACCTTCATCACCACGCCATCGATCTCAAAGGGTAAATCGCTGCGGCGAGTCAATATATCTTGATAGTAGGCAAAGACTTGGCTGAGTTCGTCACAGACTTTGATCTCGCTACTGACTGGTAGCCCCCAAGATTTAAGTTGCTGCAATTGCTCATAATGCGTCTTAGCTAACTCATGGGAAGTCGGCTCCACCACACCTAAGGCGTAGGCATAAAAAGACAGCGCCCGTGACGCGGTAATTTTACTGTCGAGCTGACGTAAGCTGCCCGCCGCCGCATTACGCGGATTCACAAACAGCTTTTCATCCTTTAAGCGCGCACGCTCATTTAGCGCCTCAAATGCCGCCTTGGGCATAAAGGCTTCGCCGCGCACTTCAACCAATTCGGGATAGTTGTCACCGCGCAGTTTGAGCGGAATCGACTTAATGGTTTTAACATTTTCGGTAATGTCTTCGCCCACGGTACCATCACCCCGGGTCGCAGCGCGCTCAAGCACCCCATTGCGATACAAAATACTCACCGCTAGACCATCGAGCTTAGGCTCACAACAAAAACTCACTTGCCCCACTCTGTCGCTAACACGCTTATGAAACGCGCTAAAGTCCGCCTCATCGAAGGCATTATCAAGACTTAACATCGGTTTAAGGTGAGTAATTTGTTCAAACTTTGCCAGCGCCATACCGCCCACTCTTTGGGTGGGAGAGTCGGCAGCAACAAACTGAGGATACTCGGCCTCAAGCTGTTTCAACTGCTGCATTAATCTGTCGTATTCGGAGTCGGTAATGCTTGGCGCATCATCGACATAGTAACGAATATTGTGTTCATTCAGAGATTGGCAGAGCGCCTGCATCAATGGCTGTGCATTGTGTGGCGTGACAGCTTGAGAAAGCAGTTCAGATAGGCGTTTATCGAGTTGAATGTCTTGCATATTCATTATCCAGAATTCTTAAGCATCAAAAAGTTGCAAAAAATGAGGCCGCATTTAGCGGCCCCATCTGTCTATCACCGCAGTCTCGCGGCGTTGCATTAAGCGTTTGCGCGAATGCGGTGTAAATAATCTTGCTTAGTAAATTCGCCCCAAGGTTGACGCTGACCATCGAGCACAACCGCATCGATATCATCCGCCAATTGGCGCGCCGAGTTAAGCATGATGGAGAAGTTCATTAGCGCATCACCGTAGCAAGGTAAGGTCATAAAAAACACCACGCCTTGGGTGCTGAATTGTTCCATATTGTCTGGGTCAAAAATCCCAGGTTTTACCATATTCGCAATGGAGAACAACACCTTACCATTACCAGCATTATCCACATGGCGGTGGAAAATATTCATATCGCCATATTTAAAATTAAGGGTTAAGAAGCAAGGTAACAATTCGGCGCCATTAAGCTGCTGACCTTCTTTTGCCACTACGTGCAGCACTAATACATCGCGTGGCTCGCCTAAATCATCATCTGGCTGCTCAACGGCTTGCGGTTGCTCTTCTTCATAGGCCTCTTCCTCATCGAAAAGAGCGGTTTGCGTAGGCATTTGCACCTGCGCACGTTGTTCTTCGGCGGCTTTTTGCGCCACCATGGCCGCATGGGATTGCCCTACATGGGCTTGGGCTAGATTGGCAGAATGGCCTTGTAATACGGGCTCTTGGCGTGATGCTTTAGGACCGCGGTGTTGCTCTTTGGCCGTGGGGGATTGCAGACTAAAATCAGGCTGCGCCATGCTGGGTTCTTGCTTAAACAGCGGCTTAGGTTCAACTTGCACGGGTTCCACGGGTTGCGGTTGTGTTGTTTTAGCTTCTTGCTTTAAATAAGGGTTAAACGCAGGCGCCTCTGGGGTATGGGCTTCATTCGCTTTACGGACTCTGACGGCACCAATCCCATCGGCATCGAAACCATCGGCATCGACACGCTTAGGCGCACCCTCGCCACGTTCGGCCTGCTTTTTATAGAAATTGCCCATCGGACTATCTTTCAATGACTTAGGTTGTTGTCTTCTGATAGACCAAAATCCATGCACCAGCACAGCAACTATGGCTATGGCGCCTAAAACGAACAATACTAGTTGCAAATCTTCCATTGGTTACCCTGTCTTTCTTCTAGTTATCAAGCGTCGGCCATTGCCACCGCTTGCTCTAAATCTACTGCGACTATACGGGATACACCCGGCTCATGCATAGTCACACCGATAAGTTGATCAGCCATCTCCATCGTAATTTTGTTATGGCTGATATAGATAAACTGTACGCTCTGCGACATTTCCTTCAATAATCGACAGAATCGTTCTACGTTGGCATCGTCTAAGGGCGCATCCACTTCGTCTAACATACAGAAGGGAGCTGGATTCAACCTGAAAATCGCGAATACCAATGATAAAGCCGTTAGGGCTTTTTCACCACCGGAAAGAAGATGGATGGTACTGTTCTTCTTACCTGGCGGCTGGGCCATGATGGTCACGCCCGTTTCTAATAAATCGTCTTCCGTCAGCGCTAAATACGCGCGTCCGCCACCGAATACCTTAGGGAATAAACGCCCCAGATCTTCGTTTACCGCATCGAATGTGGCCTTAAAGCGAGTGCGGGTCTCCTTATCGATTTTCCGAATGGCTTCCTCTAGGGTGGCCAGACCGTTATTTAGATCTTCATCTTGATGATCCAAATAGGATTTTCGCTCACTTTGTTGCTCGAATTCTTCGATCGCCGCGAGGTTTATCGCTCCTAAGCGAATAATTTTTTGGCGGATCTGATCCAAATCACGCTGCCACTTGTCGGGATGCCCATCCGCAGGCAGGGAATCGACAATCTGGGCGAGCACAATTTGTTGCTCTGACAGCGCCGCTAATTGGCTATCGGCCTGCCCTTTTAATCCCTCACGACGTAACTTTAACGTGCTGAGGCTTTGAGTCAAGCCCTCAAGCTTACCAAGCTCTTGTTTTTGCTTTAATCCTATACTGTTTAGCGTTTCAGTGAGCGAACTTTGTTGTGACCTGAGGCTTTTAAGTGCCTGTTGCTGACTCTGCTGTTGATTGAGTAACTGTGCCAGTTGTTCGCTGAGCTGCGCCGTTTGCTGATCGCCCTCTTGTGCCGCGACGTTGGCAAGTTGGGCTGACAGTGTTTCCTGTGAGTGGACTAATTCACTGACACGTACACGCTGTAATTCAATTTGTTCTGTGCTCACCGCCATCCGAGTAGCGATCGATTGCAGACTGGCATTGAGGCTCGTTAAGCGCCGCTCGGCATCGCCAATTTGTGCCTTAAGGGCTTGATGGCGGGCCATATCCCCTTGCGCATCTTGGCTTTGTTGCTGTTGCTTCTCAAGGCTTACCTCTAGCGCCTCTGCCAGCTCATCCTCTTGCTCCGCAAGCAATATTAACTGCTCGGCAAGCTCGGCTAACTCGGCGTGGGTTCGGGCAACGGTTTCTGCGAGTTGCCCGCGTTTCGCTTCGCGCTGCTTGGCCTGGGCCTCTGCGTTATTAAGCTGGGTTGATTTGGTAGCTTTATCGAGCTGCAACTGGTGTAAGCGTTTAGTGCCTTGGCTTAAGCTGTCACGCACTTGGGCTAATTGCTGCGCTAATTCATCGAGCTTTGCTTGCTGTATGGCTTTTGCCTGCTCGCAATCAGCGATGGCCTCGCTCAGCTCGGTTTGCTCTTTACTCAATTGCACTAAGGATTGGCTATTGTCTTGTTTAGCAATCAAAAAACCTTTGCCAAGCAAGTAACCGTCGGCAGTCACAATTCGCTCATCGGCCGCCAAGCTCGGCAGCAGTGCTTGTGCGCTGGCCAGATTATCGGCCCATTTGAGTCCCTTAAGCCAAGGGGCAAGGTTCAATTTGGCACCTAAGATGGGAGAGCCATCGAGATGCGCATCCGCCGCCAAGGCCGCATCGGCATAAAACCCTATTTCATTGGCGTTAACGCCCACGGGCAGCGTCATCAATCCCTGCAGCGCCAGCTCTGCCGCGGCTTCCCAGCCGTTTTCCACTTGAATGCTTTGCCACAGCTGCGGCTTATCACTTAACTCTTCTTGTTTCGCAAGCCATTGTTCAACCAGTTCGAAGCGTGCCCGCATCGAGGTTAAACGCTGTGATAATTGCTCAAACTCACCGCGGGCCAAATCTAACGCATGAGTATCGGTAGCCAGAGTGGATTCAAACTCTTGATTGATTTCAACTTGTTCAGCTAAGGCTTGCTCTAACTGGGCAATCTCATCATTAAGTGATGCGCTGCTATCTTCGAGGGCATGCGCATTAAGCGAGGCCAGCTCTTGTTGTTGCTCTTGGTGTAGCTGGGTTTTATGGGCATTTAATTGTTGCTGATGCGCCAGTTTGCTGCGGTGTAATTCTAATTGCAGCTTATGCTGAGCGACGGCCGCCGCCAGCACTCTGGCGCTTTCACTTTGCGCCTCACTGCGCGAAACGCTCATCTCCCACTGGGCTTGCAACTCATCGAGCATTTCTTGCTGCAACTCATGTTGCGGCGCAAGTTGGCTAAGCTCCGCCTCAAGCGCTTGAAAGCTGGCTTGGTAAGCGGCTAATTTGGCTTGGTTTTGAATGATTTGCTCACTCAACTGCTCAAGCTGATTATGCAGCTGGGCGTCGCGCTGCTTTTGGCTCTGTAACTGTTGCTCAAGCTTGGCGATTTCGGTACCGGTCAGGTAATAGGCTTCGACCGCCTGCTGCTCCTGCTCGGCTAAGTGCGAAAGTGTGAGTTGCAACTCGGTGCTTTCTAACTCGCCAGTTTGCGTTAAGGACTGGGCCGCCGCTTGTTGCAGCTCGAGCGAGCTAATCTGCTCCGATAGACTCGCCATTTGGCTCTGCAGCTCTTGATAGCGCATCACCAGCAGCTCGGCGTGGGTTTTACGCTCAGCTTGTTTCAGCTCACGATATTGCTTCGCCGCCTTGGCCTGCTGACTGAGTTTTTCCAGTTGTTTGGCTAACTCGCTGCGAATATCCCCTAAACGCTCCAAGTTTTCGCGGGTATGGCGGATACGGTTTTCCGTTTCACGCCGCCGTTCTTTATAGCGGGAAATCCCCGCAGCTTCTTCAATAAAAGTCCGTAAATCTTGGGGTTTAGATTCGATTAAACGTGAAATCGTGCCCTGTTCGATAATGGCGTAACTGCGCGGCCCAAGCCCGGTGCCCATAAACAGATCAGTGATGTCTTTACGGCGACACTTTTGGCCATTGAGAAAATACCAAGACTCGCCGTCACGGCTCACCTGACGTTTTACCGAAATTTCTTCATAACTGGCGTATTGGCCCGCAAGGCGGCCCTCTTTATTTTCAAACACCAGTTCAACGCCCGCCACAGACACAGGTTTACGGGCGCTGGAGCCGTTAAAAATCACGTCACTCATGGAGTCGCCGCGCAAATGCTTCGCCGAGCTTTCGCCCAGCACCCAACGCACGGCGTCAATCACGTTGGACTTGCCGCAGCCATTTGGGCCAATAATGGCGCTTAATGCCTGTAAAAACGGAATTTTGGTGGGATCGACAAACGACTTAAAGCCGGCAAGTTTTATTTGTTTTAATCTCATGGTGCCAGTTAGCGCGTCTCAGTATAAAAAGCCATCAGGGCGATGACCAATAGGGATGCAGGCCAATATTAGCCCGAGTCGTGTCATAGAATTCTGAGGCCAACTTTAGCAAAGCAGGCAGTATTTTGTAACGCTTTTTATTGAATTCATATGGCTTTTAGCTTGTCATCTCGCGACGAGTTGATCACAATCGCACTTATCTGTATCTCACGCTGTATCTCAACTTTTTTGGAATGACGATATGACACAGAAATCCTCCTCCCCTTCGCAGGGTAAAAGTGGTGTGAATTATTTTCTCGATGGCTTTGGTTTAATCAAGCGTAAAGGCCTGCGCACCTTTGTATTTATTCCGTTAATGATCAACTTAGTGCTGTTTGCGGCGGTTATCTATGTGGCGATTGGGCAGCTCGATGTGCTCTTCACGTGGATGAATGCCCAGCTCCCCGAATACTTAAGTTGGCTTAACTTTTTGCTTTGGCCGTTAGCGGTAACCACTATGTTGGTGATGCTGGCGTTTGTTTTTAGTTCGGTGATGAACTGGCTGGCCGCGCCCTTTAATGGATTGCTGGCCGAAAAGGTCGAGCAGTTATTGACCGGCAAGCCGATGAATACAGGCTCGGGCATGGACGTCGTCAAAGACTTACCGCGCATTCTTGGCCGTGAATGGATCAAACTCAAATACTATTTGCCCCGTGCGCTGGTATTTTTGCTGCTGTTTTTAGTGCCCATGGTGGGGCAAACCTTAGCGCCAATTTTGTGGTTTTTATTCAGCGCTTGGATGATGGCGATTCAATACTGCGACTATCCCTTTGATAACCACAAGGTCAGCTTCAAGGATATGCGCTTTGCCCTTAATCAAACCCGCGGCACCAGCTTTACCTTTGGTGCGACTGTGACCCTGTTTTCGATGATCCCTGTGGTCAACTTTATCGTCATGCCAGTCGCGATTTGTGGTGCCACCGCCATGTGGGTCGACAAGTACCGCGAAGCATACCGTAATCCTGTGGTTTCTCCCGAATAATCCCCCCAAAGCACTGGATGCCCGCCATCCAGTGCAGCCTTAGTTTTCAGCTATTTTAATACAATTCTTGTAACAATTGCCCACTCTTGTTAACGCGCAATTTCTGGCACACTGCGCGCCATTTTAGAATGATTTGGGCCTTGTTGTTGAAGACGTTTCTCCCCTTAGTGTTATCGACTGCGGTATTTCTCAGTTCGCCAAGCTTGGCGGGCTCTGCCAGCCAATTTCAATTAACGATTCCGACCTTAGAAGATGCCGCCAATATTGATGGCGAATTTGATGAGGCGGTTTGGCAGCATGCGGCGCAGGCCGAGCTACGCTATGAGACTCAACCTGGCGAAAACACGGCGGCGCCCGTTTACACCGAGGCCAGAATCTACGCGACCCAAACCAGCCTATTTGTAGCCTTTATCGCCAAAGACAGTCTGCCACAACATATCCGCGCCACCCTCAAGGACAGGGATAATCTTTGGGGCGACGATCTAGTAGGGATCAAACTCGATACCTTTAACAACGCGCGTTTGGCCTATCAGTTTTTTATCAACCCACTGGGCGTGCAACTAGACTCGATAGAGAATGAGCTCACGGGCGAAGAGAGCGAAGCTTGGGATGGCATTTGGAAAACCGCTGGTAAAATCACCGCCGAGGGTTACCAAGTTGAAGTCGAGCTGCCATTACGGCTATTTAACTTTGACGATAAAAAGCCCGTTCAAGAATGGGGATTTGAGCTGATCCGCTACTATCCACGCAATGAAAATCATCGCATCTCTACCCATAGAATCGATCGCAACATCAGTTGCCAGCTCTGCCAGCTCGGCGTCGCCACGGGTTTAGCCTCCGCCAAGCAAGGGCAAGATCTGCAAATTACCCCGTCCTTTGTCGCCAATCGCAATGAGCAAAAAAGCGAAAATGGTTGGCAAGCGCAAAGCAATTATGAACCCGGGCTCGATTTACGCTGGGGTATCAACTCACGCACCTTGCTAAATGCCACCATAAATCCCGATTTCTCCCAGGTGGAGTCTGATGCTGGCCAGCTCGATATCAACAGCACTTTTGCGCTGTTTTTTGATGAGAAACGCCCCTTCTTCCTCGACAATAAAGACTACTTCGATACCCAAGTGAATCTGCTGCATACCCGCAATATTGTATCGCCGGACTATGGGCTAAAACTCACCAGCCAAACCGAGCAACACACTTGGGCATTGCTTGCCGCTAATGACAGCCAAACCACCTTTTTGATGCCGGGGAATTTAAGTTCTGAGGTCACTTCCTTAGAAGAGGAAAGCCTCAATCTGGCGGCGCGTTACCGCTTCGACATGGATAAAACCTTCTCCTTTGGTGGGCTAATCACGGCCAAGAGCAGTGCCGACAACCAACTGACAGCATTTGCCGAGCAAAATGATTATCACAATTATGTCATGAGCTTAGATGCGAAATACCAACCAACAGCTCAGGATATTTTTACCGCTCAAGTTGCCTATTCCCAGACACGCTACCCTACTGCTCTGTATCAACAGTTTTGCGGCAATGTGGAGGGAGAACTGACAGAAGGGCTACTCTGCGGCCAAACGCCATTAAGCTGTGAGCTCGGCCAATGCCAAGTGAATGAGCAAGTGTTACGTAGCCAATCGGATCGGGATTTCCGTGGCGCCCTGTATCAACTGACCTACGAACACAACGCCCGCGATTGGTTTGCCTACGGCGAGTACCACGACGTGTCTCCCGATTTTCGCGCCGATTTAGGCTTTGTGGA
This sequence comes from Shewanella sp. Koi 1, assembly GCF_052907445.1. Taxonomy (NCBI): domain Bacteria; kingdom Pseudomonadati; phylum Pseudomonadota; class Gammaproteobacteria; order Alteromonadales; family Shewanellaceae; genus Shewanella; species Shewanella sp. Koi 1. The sequence goes on from NZ_JBREJM010000001.1 coordinate 2,962,162, forward strand.
GAAAATTGATTACCGCACCTTTATGGCCGGTGGTGGCTTAATTTGGTATCCCGAAACCGTATTTAACAAGATTAAATTCGGCGGCGACTGGGATATCACCCACAATCAAGCTGGGGAGCAGCTCGAGCAAGAGTTTGAGATTTTTTGGGAAATGTATGGCGCGCTGCAGAGTGAGTTATCCTTTGGGATAGAAACTCGGGAACGCGTCGGCCCACGCCATGACAGCACGCAACTAGCAGTATTAGGTAATAGCAATCAATACCAAGAAACCCAAGGCTGGCTTTACGGCGCGATTACGCCCACCTCGGCCCTGAGTCTTGAGCTGGAGATCCATTACGGCGATGAGATTGACTTCCTTAACGATCGATTAGGCACAAAAACCTTAATCAATCCGATATTCACATGGAAAATTGCCAACGGCCTGTCGATGGATGTATCCCATCAATATCAACATATGGAAGTCGAGCAGGATAAACTCTTTACCGCAAATCTCTCGGATGTGCGTCTGCACTGGCAATTGAGTCTGCACAGCTTTATTCGCCTATCGAGCATTTACACCCAAATCGAGCGTAATCTTGCGCAGTATTTGTATTCGACACCCGATAGCGAAGAGGCACACTTAGGGAATGAAATCCTCTACGGCTACAAACTCAATCCCCAGAGCGTATTCTATTTGGGCTATTCCGACAGTTTAACCTCGGATGATGAGCTCACGCGGCTCACTCGGGATGAGAAGACCTATTTTATGAAGCTAAGTTACGCCTGGTTACTCTAGGCTGAAAGGTTGAGCATAAAGCCCACAGCAAGGCTTGTGGGCTTAAATCGGAATGCTAACTAAGACTCATGGATACCCATTAAGCTTGGACTGGGAAGCGCAATCCCTATTGCTGTGAGCTCCACTCCCCAATGCCGCACCAGCGCAAGATACGCCTGCTCAAAGGGATAACGTGGCTTAGGGAATACCCACGCTGAAGGAAAACACCATTCCTCCTCGCTTTCATCAATCGTTAAATAAATGGCGAAATCATGGTTTGTCTCACTCAGCGCTGCGATTAAATTCGTCGCCATCGCGACCCAGTGGGCAGAGGTAAATCCCAATTGTTCACCAAACTCATCAAACACATAAGCATCGTACAGTGCTTGCAGCTGCGCGGGATCTAAAGGATCGTAGCGATTGAGTGTTTCCCCGAGCGTTTCCTCGCGGTCATAACAATTAAAAGCGCCAAGAAACCAGCCAGGATTGGGATGAAACGGAATATCCGAATCAGGATGAACAAGCGTCATGGTGACAGGTTCTCGTATTGCTACTGAGGCTTTAAAGAAAAAAGCGTTTTTAGGCAGCCAACTGCCTTGCTTGAGTAAAGGCATTTTCAGTTAAGGTACCGCATCAAGCCGTTTTATCAATGTGCTGATATAAAAGCTAAAGCCCCATTAGTGATAATAGGGCTTTAGTCAATTTAGCGTTTTTGCAGGATCACGCTACCGATGGAGTAACCCGCGCCAAAGGAGCTTAATAGCCCTAAATCGCCCGCCTTAAAGTCAGCGGAATATTTATGGAAGGCAATCACTGAGCCTGCGGAGGCGGTATTGGCATACTCGTCGAGCACCACGGGCGCTTGCTCAGGCGTTACCTCATCCCCTAGCAGCTTTTTCACCACAAATTGGTTCATGTTTATGTTGGCTTGGTGCAACCACAAACGTTTAAAGGACTGTGGCGTGAGGGATTGCTCGGCCAAATGCTCGTCTAAATGTTGGTAGATCATCGGCAACAGTTCTTTAAAGACTTTGCGGCCCTGTTGGTGGAATAACTTATCCGCCTGATGCGCCGAGCTTGGATCGCAGCGATTTAAAAAACCGAAATTACTGCGAATATTGTTCGAGTAATCTGTAAAACAACGACTTGAAACAATGTTAAAGCCCTTATTGGCGGCCACTAGGCTTTGCTCTTCAAGCACCATAGCAGTCGCCACATCCCCGAAGATGAAGTGACTGTCACGGTCACGGTAGTTCACCTGCGCTGAACAAATTTCGGGGTTAATCACTAACACCCGTGACGCCGAGCCCGTTGCAATCGCATTGGCGGCGGCCACAATGGCAAAGGTGGCTGAAGAACAGGCAACCTGCATATCGTAACCATAGCCACGGGTCCCCAGTGCCCGCTGTATTTCAATCGCCATCGCTGGATACGCGCGCTGTGTATAAGCACAGGCAACGATCACTAAATCGATTTGCTCGGCCTTCACATCCGCTTGTTTAAGCGCCATCACAGCCGCCTCAACCCCAATTTCGGCCTGCATAGATAACTCGTCACTGCTACGCTCAGGAATAAGCGGCATCATGATTTCAGGATCGAGAATACCGTCTTTAACCATCACATATCTGTGTTTGATGCCCGAGGCCTTCTCGATAAACTCACTGGAGGAATAAGACAGCGGCTCAACATGGCCCTGCTCAATTAGTCCTGCATTTTCAAGGTTAAACATATCAACATAGGCGTTGAAGCTCTCCACCAAAGCTTCATTTGAAATACTGTGTGGCGGCGTAAATAAACCGCTGCCAGAAATAACGACCTGTTTCATAGGTGCTCCGAACGGGTGCTTGTTGTAAGGTGAGCAGACGTCGCATTATTCTGTGTTGGCACGGCGGCCAATGCGTGTTCAGCCTGCGCCTGTTGCTGCTCTAATTGTTGCTTTTTATGCATTTGCGCTAAGTCTATCACGACTGTGGAAGATATTTTATCTTGGATCCCCTGCCGATTGGCATCCCAAAATATCTGCATAAAGCCCAGTAAGCCCGTCGTGAAGCCCGCCGCATAACCGCCATAACGGCCAAATGCTCCCCAAAGGCTGATTTTAGCGCCATCGAGTTGGATAACGCGGATGCCTAAGAGTTTCTTGCCTAAGGTCTGACCATCAAATTTGGCGGTAAACACAGTGAAGTAAAATGCGGCCCAGCCAAAACCTAAACCCATATCGCTCATAAAGCCTTTGATCCACGCAAGCACACTGCGGGTGTCACTCTCTTCCTCATCATCGGCTTCACTGTTACGGCTTTCGGTTTGATGCAAAGGATTGAGGTTGGCGTCAGGAACTAAGGGAGCGTTTTCCATGGCCGCTCGATTATCGGTTTGAGCGTGGGCTAATCCATCGGTTTGCGGTTCAGATACGGGAACGGCGTCAAGCTTGCCAGCGGACGACTGATTTGGCTGTGGCGGCGGTGATAATATGTTTGGATCCTTGGTTGAGTTTTTAGCTGAGCCCTTAGTGGAGTCTAGGGTGACTTCAAACACCTTCACCTCGGGCCAGAGGCTGCCCGCCATAATTTCATCACGTAACTGCGCTTTATCTGCATCGGATAACTCCGTGCTTGCTAAAGTATCTAATACCATATCGCGGCGCTCAGCTGCCGACATTCCCTCCATGGGCCCATTTTCGAGCGTCTGCTGCAAGGCACGGATCTGTTCACGGGCACAATCGGTATCTTCACAGAGTCCGAGGGAGACAAGACCAGGAATCGCCTTAACAACAGCGTTAATATCCTGGGGCGCGGAGACCTTTTCGCGGGTGGATTGATTCGATTGATGGAAATTCCACAAATTTCCCGCCGAGCTAAAGAGCATTAATCCCAGCATGGCGGCATAGAGGCCCCATTTGAGTAAGCGGCCAAACTGGCGACTGCGTTTCTCGATATAAATAATCCCCACCACCAGCAGAACAAACAGCCAATCCATTTGTTCGGCTAAAATAGTGATGAATAAACCGTCAATTAACATCGCCAACGCCCGCCTTAATGGCGTCGCTAGCGGGGTGTAAAGCACAGATTCGGCAATAGTGAATGCCTTAGGGGTGACCATAGTTCTTGGATCTTTGCCCAAGTCCGTTTGTTGTTGCTTCATAGTGTGGCAATCCGGTTCCGATAGCGGTTTTATAAGTGAAACATCAAGTGGTTATTCTTTTATACGCGTAATTTTTTATTGATGTTAGCAAGAGGTTAACACAGTTAAACCCACAGCCAATTGGGCTTTGCGAATAACAGGATTATCTTTAATAACCAAATCGAATAAAGAAGAACAAACAATCACTTCTAAATGCGCCACAGGCGATTATGATTCAATAGTGCAAACATAGGAGCAAGCAATCCATGAGCAAAATTTTCGAAGACAATTCATATACTATTGGCAACACCCCGTTAGTGCGTTTAAACCGCGTAAGCCAAGGTAAAGTGCTGGCAAAGGTCGAAGCACGTAATCCAAGTTTCAGTGTCAAATGCCGTATCGGTGCCAATATGATTTGGGATGCCGAGAAAAAAGGCCTGCTCACCAAAGATCACGAACTGATTGAGCCTACCTCTGGTAATACCGGGATTGCCTTAGCCTATGTGGCGGCCGCCCGTGGTTATAAACTGACGTTAACTATGCCAAATACTATGAGCTTAGAGCGTCGTAAACTGCTTAAAGCCTTAGGTGCAAACCTAGTGCTGACCGAAGGTGCAAAAGGCATGAAAGGTGCTATCGATAAAGCGGAAGAAATCCGTCAATCAGCGCCTGAAAAATACATTATGCTGCAGCAGTTTAATAACCCTGCTAACCCTGAAATCCACGAAAAAACCACAGGTCCAGAGATTTGGAACGATACCGATGGTGCTGTGGATGTGTTTGTTGCAGGTGTAGGTACTGGCGGTACTATCACAGGCGTGAGCCGTTACCTGAAAAAAGTCGCTGGCAAAGCCATTACTTCTGTTGCAGTAGAACCCGCAGATTCACCGGTTATCACTCAAACCTTAGCGGGATTACCTGTGCAACCAGGTCCGCACAAAATCCAAGGTATTGGCGCAGGTTTTATCCCTGGTAACTTAGATCTTGAGTTAATCGATCGCGTTGAAACCGTCACCAACGATGAAGCCATCGACATGGCGCGCCGCTTAATGCAAGAAGAAGGCATTTTAGTCGGTATTTCTTCTGGTGCAGCTGTGGTTGCGGCTAACCGCATCGCTGCTCTGCCTGAATTTGCAGATAAAAACATTGTGGTTATCCTGCCTTCGGCTGCCGAGCGTTACTTATCTTCGGTACTGTTCCAAGGCCAGTTTGGCGACGAAGAAAACATTCAGTAATCAGGCGATTCGGCCTGCAAAAATACCCAGCCTTGTCTGGGTATTTTTATGGCCGAAATTTATCGGTAATCACGATTAACACCGCTTAACCCCCCCTCAGATCCGCATTTATCCACTAAGTTGGAGCTAGTTCATAGTTTTCCATCACCGCTCTGACTTTTGCCGTTAACTTCGCTATAAAGGCTGTATTTCTTTGTAAACTCAGCCAATTTATGTCCTTCTATCACACCCCGAAAACCTTAAGTGCCTTTGATGCCAAATTTGAGGCGCAAAAAATCGCCTTTGGCCCCATCAGTTTTCAGGTTGCCCATTGCCTGCTGAAATTTGAAGTATTAGCCACCATTGACCAAGCAGGCGAACAAGGGGTAAGCATTGCCCAACTCGCGCAAACCAGTGTGTTAAACGAGTATGCCCTTGGCGTCTTACTCGATATGGGATTGAGTATGGGGCTGGTATGGCTCAATGGCGATGCCTATGTGCTCGATAAAACAGGCTATTTTTTACTGCACGATGATATGGCAGCTATTAACCTCAATTTTGTACAGGACGTGTGTTATCAGGGACTGTTTCAACTGGATAAGGCACTAGTCGCGGGTAAACCCGCGGGCTTAGCGGTATTTGGCGATTGGCAGACGATTTACCCCGCCCTTAAGGATTTACCTGCTCAGGCAAAGGCCAGCTGGTTTACCTTCGATCACTATTATTCTGACCACGCTTTTCCGCAGATTTTACCCTTAGTGTTTGCCCATTCGCCTAAGCATTTAGTCGATATTGGCGGAAACACAGGTAAATGGGCGCTAAGCTGCTGTGAGTTTGATCCAGAGGTTGAAGTCACCCTGATGGACTTCCCCGGCCAATTAGCCGTAGCCAAAGACAATGCTGCCAAGCATGGCTTTGCCGAGCGGATCCATACCTTTGCCACCGATTTGCTCGATGAATCACGCCCCTTTGTCGAAGGCGCCGATACCTATTGGATGAGCCAGTTCCTCGACTGCTTCTCTTTGGAGCAAATCCTCAGCATTTTGCAACGCACCGCTCAGGCGATGACGCCAAACAGTCAGTTGTTCATTGTCGAAACCTTCTGGGACAGACAACCCTCCGCCGCCTCAGCCTATTGCGTCAATGCGACTAGCTTGTATTTTACTGCGATGGCCAATGGTAATAGCCGTATGTACAACTCTAAGGACTTGATAACGTTACTACATCAAGCGGGCTTATACGTCGATGAAGACACTGACAACCTTGGTCTGGGGCATACTTTGCTGCGGTGTAAACGAAAACCTTAAGCGTTAGAAAATTTGAATATCTGAATAAAATTAATCAATTTTATTTATCAAACCCTCGACCATACACTGACATTATCAGATAGACACATCGAATTAATGTCAGTGTTGAGAGGTAACAAACATGACTTCAAAACGTAAACGCTGGACAGCACAGGCAGTAAAATTACCTAGCCCTATGGGCGGACTCGCCCTCGCGATTGCAAGCTTAGGTTGGACTTGGGAGAGTGTGGCGCCCTCACTCAATGGTTGGGGCCAACTGACAGGGGCAGCCATCGCCTCAGTCTTACTCATGCTGCTTGCTGCAAAATTTATACTGCATCCTTCAGTGCTGAAAAACGAACTCAGCCATCCGGTCGTCGGTAGTGTGATCCCGACATTCGCCATGGCCTTGATGGTAGTGTCGAACCTACTCGGCCATTACTTCCCCCATGCTGGCTTAACCCTCTGGCTAACCGCCATTGTTATCCATGTCATCTTTTTAGGCGCCTTTATTTACTACCGCGCTATCGACTTCAAACTCGAACATATGGTGCCCAGCTGGTTTGTGCCACCCATTGGCATCATAGTGGCGGCAGTATCCTTCCCAAGTAATGGCGCGCCTTGGTTAGTGAACTTAATCCTAGCCTTCGGCATGCTCGCATATTTAGTCATGTTGCCATTGATGCTCTATCGATTAATCTTCTGTCAGGCCGTGCCCGATGCCGCTAAACCAACGATTGCCATCCTCGCCGCGCCAGCCAGTTTATCCTTAGCGGGCTACTTAACTGTGTGCGATCAACCTTCGATTGCCTTGGTCGCCGTATTGGCCAGTATTGCGGTATTGATGACTGCAGTGATTTATCTCGCTTTTTTTCATCTGCTCAAATTACCCTTTAGCCCTGGCTATGCTGCGTTCACCTTTCCCATGGTGATCGGCGCGACGGCACTGTTTAAAACCGCTCACTGGCTCGCGCAATTTAGTCAAATGAACGAGCTCAGCCAATGGGTAAAATTACTTGCCGACTTCGAACTAGGTATTGCAACCTTAGTCGTTTGTTATGTCGCAGTAAGGTATCTTCTCCATTATCTTCCTCAACCGATCCCCAAAATGAACAAGGTTACTGCGGCCTAAAATAAGTCCTAAGTATTAAAACAGTAAAAAATTGAACGATAATCATCCAATAAAATTTACTCATTAGACATTAATTTAAATACAATGCGTGAATTAAAATTCACGCATTGTATTTAATTAAACATCATCTTATAAAAACTAAGACTGACTAAAGTTGTCGCATACAAATTATAGAGCAAAAAACAAACAAAACGGTACAGCAGTCGCTATTTTAAGGTATTTTTAATAAGTCACCACACAAAATACAGTATTCATAACTGTATATTTAGGATGCGCGAAAATAAATTTTAATTATCCAAAAAAAGTATGATTATTTTATTATTACAAATACTTTCAATTTTAACAAAATAAAAACAAACCACAAACCTTTCATTAATCTTATCGTTTGTTTTATTATCAAAATCCATTAACCCTCGCTAAAAACCATTCTTAAAAACGAATCCAAAGCAATTAATTAACAACAGAATAACAATTAACATTTAACTATCGCAACCTTACTAAATTTACACTGTTGCACTTGTTATTTTCTTGTGGTTATATCTTGAGCCTAATTAAATAGGACTCTATTTCTTACAACGTTCCGTATTTAATTAAAATAACAATTAAACAAATAACAAGTGTTAAGGGAGAATGATATGCGCGCTAATTCGACATTAGCCAAAGCGGTTCGCTTTGCGTTAATTGGTGGTGCAACCACAGCAGCTTTATCTAGCACAGCTATTTATGCAGCAGAAGATAATGCTAAGGTAGAACGTATTGAAGTAACGGGTTCTCGTATTCAAAGAACGGATATGGAATCTGCTTTACCTGTTACGGTTTTATCAGCAGAAGATATTGCCAAAACAGGTTTAAGTGATGTTTCTGCTGTTTTAGCACAAATGCCATTTAACACTGCTGGTAGTTTTATTAGTGATGCAGGTAGCTCTGCAAGTAACCATGCCAGTTCTGGTATGCGTGGTTTAGGTTCAAACCGTACGTTAACCCTGATCAACGGTCGCCGTATTGCGCCATCGGCAACCTTTGGTGGCGATTCAACGAACCTCAACTTAATCCCTATGGATGCAATCGAGCGTATTGAAATTTTACGTGACGGTGCATCAGCAATTTACGGTTCAGATGCTATCGGTGGTGTAATTAACATCATCCTGAAGAAAACCTTTGACGGTTTAGCATTCGATGCTAAGTTTGGTAGCCCTACTCAAGGTGGTAGAGATGAGAAATCAGCTTCTGTCACTTTCGGTAATACTAGCGATAAAAGCAGCAGCTTAGTGATCATCGAACACAAGCAATTTGATCCACTACAAGGTGGTCAACGTCCTCACTTAACGGCTAACTGGGATAAGAAATACGGTCGTAGTGGCTTATATGCGCCAGAAGGCACATATCGTCCAGTTGAATCTCGCCCGGTAAAAGGTGCTGATGGTACTTTCGGCACTCCTGTTTATACAGGTTTGCAAGTTCCAGGTAAGGACTGTCCAGCGGATCGTATTGTTACCAGCAAAGACGGTTCAGCTTGTGGTTTTAACCAATTTGATGGCACTGATTATCTACCAGATCAGACAAAAGACTCTGTATTCTCGAATATGACTTATCGCATTACCGATGAATTAGAGTGGTTTGGTCAAGCTATCGTTATGCGTGATAAATCCATCACCTCTTCAACTGCGCTATGGACTCCTAACTTATACATGGCAGCAGATAACCCATTAAACCCAACATTCGGTACTGCTAATGCATCTGAAGTGCAAGCCTATCACCGTTTGAAAGGTGTTGCAGACCGTAAAACAGAATTCGATTCAAACGTAGTTGATATCGTAACGGGTCTAAACCTTGAATTAGATGCAGGCTCTCTGAGTTGGTACGTACAATACTCAGATCAAATCGTGAACATTGAAACTGACTCTTACGTATTCGAAGATAAGTTACAAGAAGCAGTAGATAAAGGCTTGTACAACCCATTCGTTGAGGGGGGTAACGCAACGCAAGACACGTTAGACACCTTCTTACACACAGCTACTCGTAAAGCGACATCTAACACAACAGGTACTGGTTTATCTTGGGCTGCACTGGCTCCAATTTCATTACCTGGTGGTGACTTAGGTTACGCAGTGGGTATGGAATACCAAAAAATCGAATACAAAGATACCCGTGATGCTCAACAAGCAGCAGGTAACGTATTAGGAACTTATGGTGGTGATTCTGCTGGTGATAGAAGCTATAAAGCAGCATTCGTTGAGTTGGAACTGCCAGTATTAGATCACTTAAACGTGAAACTAGCGAGCCGTTACGACCAATATAGCTTGCCAGATGTTGGTCAACTTTCAAGCTCTGTAAACGTACGTTACGAAGCATTAGATAACCTAGTGTTACGTGCATCTTACGGCCAAGGCTTTAGAGCACCATCACTGGATGACTTGTTAGGCAAGCCAGCAACCAGTTATGACAGAATCACTGACACCACTCTGTGTCAAAGTCTGCCTGCTGATCAGAAAGACGGCAACCCAGCTTGTGAAGATAACCAATACCTACGTAAGAGTTCAGGTAACACAGAGCTAGATCCAGAGAAATCTGCTCAGTACTCTTTCGGCGCCGTATGGAATATCACTGAAAACATCGACTTAGTTGTTGATTATTACAACATCGAAATCACAGACCAAGTCAGCTACATCGATGCACAAACAATTGTGGATTTAGAAGCGATTGGTGGCTTAGATGCTTATGACCCTAACTACATCTACGTCAAACGTAAAGCTGACGGTACCATCGATGAAATTGGCGCTGGCAACATCAACATGGATGGCGTACAAACATCAGGTCTTGACGTGTCATTCACCTCAAACTTCGATTTTGCTGAATTTGGTGCATTTAAGTTTGCGGTTGAAGGAACCTATGCTCTTGAATATACAGAGCAAGCAAGCCCGATTGCAAAACGTTATGACGTATTAGGCACTAAGGGTTATCCACCACTACGTTTCAATACAACATTTAGCTACGCCATTGATGACTTCTCAGCATCTTTGATTGCTAAATACATTGATTCTTATGATGGTGAAACTCCACAACAACAAGAAGTTGGCACAAATAAACAAGACTTCTCATCGTTCACTACGTGGGATCTGACATTGAACTACGACTTCGACAGCTATGGCAAAGTTACTGTTGGTGCTCGTAACTTGTTCGATGCGATGCCAACAGTTAACTACAGCTTAGGTTACCCTGGATACGATACTGACACCCATAACATCGTGGGCCGTGTAGTGTTTGCAGGATATAAAGTGAAATTCTAATTTCCCTATAGGAAGATAGAAAACCACACAAAAACGGCATCCTCGGATGCCGTTTTTTATCTCCTATTTAACCAATTAACTGAGTTAACCTTAGCGCCTATTTACCCGCAGCTTAAGGTGAACCCCAGCGCCCAGCGAAATCCGCGCACCTAGTTAAATCCCGTACCTAGTTAAATCCAAGATAGTGCGCGCCAATCACCAGCACGCTTGAGACCAACATCAGCAGCAACATAAAACGCCACACAAATTTCAGCCAGTTGCCCCAATCGACGCGGCATACGCCAAGGGTCGCCATTAAAGATGCTGAGGTGGGCACTATGATATTGGTGAGACCATCGCCTAACTGAAAGGCCAATACCGCCACTTGGCGCGTCACACCGACGATATCAGAAAGAGGAGCCATCAGTGGCATAGTCAATGCGGCCTGCCCTGAACCTGAGGTCACGAAAAAGTTGAATACGGATTGAAACAACAACATAAACCACGCCGAGAGCGCATCCGGCAGATGGCCAATCACTCCGCCTGCGCTGTTCAGAATCGAATTAAGCACACTCGGTTCAGTCGGAGTACCGCCGCCAAGGAGCAGTAAAATCCCCGAGGCGCATCCCACTAAAAGGGCTGGCTCTAACATGGTTTTAGCGCCATCCTTAAAACTCTGCGCGACCTTGTTAAGCGTTAAGCCATTGAGCTTAAACACGCAGCCAATAACGCCGGCCACCATACCCATGGTAAAAAACTGGCTGGCGATCTCGGGGATAAACCACGCCTTTGCCACAACGCCCCAAATTACCCACACCATAGTTAACACTAACAACAACAGCACCAACACATCCCCAAGATTAAAGCGGCTCTCGAGCTTCGTATTAGCATGGTGATCACGGAAATAAGCATCGGACTGATAGCTATGGGAAAGACTTGGTTGCTGCTGAATGCGATGGGCGTAACGCATGGTAAAAACGATGCCAAGCAATGTGAATCCGAGCCACATAGGGAAGCGAAACTCACTGCCAGAAAGAACCGGGATCCCCGCAATGCCTTGGGCAATTGCCACACTGAAAGGATTCATCCAAGAACTGGCGAAACCAATTTGGGTCGCCACATAGGTCACCATCACAGTGGTGATGCCGTCGTACCCTAAACGGATCATGAGTGGGCAGATGATAATCGCGAAGGCAATGGCCTCTTCTCCCATGCCAAATACGGCGCCGCCGAGGGAAAACAGCGTAAATATCACCGGAATGAATAACTTTTCATTGCCACGGGTTTTATCGATTAACTTTAAGATGCCGTTATCTATGGTGCCTGTGGCCATTACCACCCCGAAGGAGCCGCCAATCACTAGCATAAACATGATCACGCCAATCGCGCTGCCCCATTTAGAACCCGAGGTTAAGCCCTCAAATGCGAAGTTAAAAAAGCCAACCCCGCCCTCGCCTTTAAACAGTGCCACGGGTTGTAACTTAGGCTCGCCCGCATCATCCAATTCATAAGCAAATGAATTAGGGTCGACTACCGTCCGCGCTTTATCGACGCCATCGGCCAGATAATGCACCTCTTGGGTTTGAAACGACCCAATCGGAATAAAGTAAGTCATTAATCCCGCAAGTAATGCCACAAAAAAGATGATCACTAAGGTATCGGGCATTTGAAAGGATGAGGGAGCGTGTGAAGCAGATGGTGCCATAGCAGTCTGAGCTGCTTCAGTTGGCTGAGTCGTCGAGGGTGGAGTCGTCATAGATGCGCCATTTTATGTCAAACGGAAAAGGCCGCACTATAAACTAAAGCGCTGTAAATCAGTACATAAAATCTTCATTCGCTTGCATGAATACGCAAAATGCTTACATCTATCACACCCAAGCAATCCACAAAAAATGTCAGCTACGGCGAATACAGCAAAAAAAGCCCAGTAACACTGGGCATTTTTTATGTGACTGACTCGCTTAGTTACTGGCTCGCTTAGTGACTGACTCTCTTACTTACTTTCTTGGCTATTTTTCGCTTTTTCAGTATGCAGAGGCGATGCAAAAAAATGAGGTTGATGGGATTTTTGCGGATCGGGTAAGGCAATTTGACCTTGCTCAATCCACCAATAACCGAGGCCAACGATCACGCCGCCACCGACAATGTTCCCTAAGGTCACGGGAATTAAGTTATTGAATACAAAGTTTGCCACGGTTAAATCGGCAAATTGCTCTTGGGTTACACCTAAAGAAGCAAAAAACTCAGGGCTGGCGACCGACTGGATGGTGATCCCAAGCGGCACCATAAACAGGTTTGCAATACTGTGCTCAAAGCCACTGCTGACAAACATGGCTACAGGGAGGATCAGTAAAATCGCTTTGGTCAGGGATTCGCGGCTGGCGAAGGTCATCCAAATTCCCAGACACACCAACATGTTACATAAAATACCTAAGCTAAATGCCTGTATCCAAGTATGATGTAGCTTATGTTGTGACACTTTTAGCGCATTTAAGCCCCAGTTGCCGCCATCGAGTTCATATAAACCCGCCGCCATAATCAAGCCAACCATTAACATGGCACCGACAAAGTTGCCGATATACACGCGGCTCCAGCATTTGAGCAACTCACTGGTAGTCACTTGTTTTTGCGCCCATGCAACGCTGCTCAGCACTGAGCTGGTAAACAGCTCGCCGCCGCAAATCACCACCAGAATTAAGCCTAAGCTGAAGGCAATCCCGCCCACGAGGCGCACTAAGCCCCAGGCACTATCACCCGCGCCAGTGGTTACTGTCAGATAAAATACAAAGGCTAAGGCAATAAAAGCGCCAGCAAATACTGCTAAACCAAAGGATTGCCAAGGCGCCTTAACGACTTTACTTTTGCCATAAATTTCAGCCTGGTGATAACAACTAAAATGCGAAGAAACCTGCACAGGCTCATGACCATTTGATGATGTCTGTGGAGCGTTAGCATGTGAGTCTTTCATAACTGAACTCCCAAAGGCGATAAACAAACGCGAACTTGCAACATAGGTCTCTCCTACAGCGCCCAAGCGCAGATCAAACCAATCAACATTTACATTAAGACTTGCTTAAATGATGGCTCACTAAAGTCACGCTTTGTAACATACAAATCGTATTCGCTGTGAAGCAGAGATTACTAAAGCGTGATGCTATTCACAGGAGAAATGTACAAATTTTGAAGCTACAAACACAAAAGGTTAATTGGTCATACCAATTTCAATCACCTTCCACCTATTTTGCATGTCACTTTTTAATATCATTTTAGGCAAGATGAAGCAGATTTAACTTTACAGAAGGCAAGTTTCCCTAATCAAGATGACGGCTTGTTGACGACGCCACTGTTCGCGCTACATTCATTTGAGGAAAAACATTCATGTTTTCTACCCCCTCAGACGAAACGATTTCATATCGGCTCATTTTCAGTCAAATGCCCTACCACCAAGCATCCCGTATAAACGAGCCTTTTGCGACGACTGTATTATCAGGCCAAAGGCCGCCGAAATCGTAAACAATTAAAATCAATCGATACGGTGATAGCTTTCGTCGGTTAAAAGCGCGACAGTCAATCAAATAAGCGATGACATTGGCCCATAATCGGCCAGCAAAAGCGTGCTTTAAACCTTATTGTGCTAAAAAAATGCTACCTTGCTAGCAAATTTGCGATCAACTGGGCACAAACTCGCCCGTTTAAGATGCGAGAGTATAAGAGCTATGTTAATATGCTTATGGATAATTGGTCTTACCAATTTATAAAAGAGTTATCGATAGCCGATAATCCAAGTTAAACGAATATTTGTCATCTTATCGGGTATCAATAGACAGACACTTGGCGCGATAAATATCCCCAAGTTCCAGTTCCCATCATAGGGCGTCATCTTGAAGGGAGCTTTAATCAGGAAATAGCGATTGGCCTATACTCAACATGGTTTGCCCCATGAGCGCCAATGACCTTTATCTCAACCAAAAGGTATTAGTACGATGACCGACAAAACTGAACTGTTTGCCAACGCATGGGAAGGTTTTACCCCTGGCGATTGGAAATCTGAAGTCAATGTACGTGACTTTATTCAACAAAACTACGCCCCCTATGAAGGTGACGAGTCATTCCTAGCCGGTGCCACCGAAGCCACAACCCAGTTGTGGGACAAAGTGATGGAAGGTATCAAGCAAGAAAACCGCACCCACGCGCCTGTTGATTTCGATACTAAGATGGTCTCTACCATCACTTCCCATGACGCGGGTTATATCAATAAAGATTTAGAAACTATCGTTGGTTTACAAACCGATGCGCCGCTCAAGCGCGCTATGTTACCTAACGGTGGTATTCGCATGGTTGAAGGCTCATGTGCCGCTTACAACCGCGAACTCGACGCCGATGTAAAATACATCTACTCAGAACTGCGTAAAACCCACAACCAAGGCGTATTCGACGTCTACACCCCTGAAATCATGGCATGCCGTAAATCCGGCGTATTAACTGGTTTACCCGATGCCTATGGTCGTGGCCGTATTATTGGTGACTATCGCCGTGTAGCGCTGTACGGTATCGACTTCTTAATGAAGGATAAATTTGCCCAGTTCAGCTCACTGCAAGCCCAGTTTGAAGCCGGCGAAGATTTATCTAACGTTATCCAACTGCGTGAAGAAATTGCCGAGCAGCACCGCGCTCTCGGTCAAATGAAGAAAATGGCCGCGAAATACGGTTTCGATATTTCTCGCCCAGCGACAAACGCCCAAGAAGCGATCCAATGGACTTACTTCGGTTACTTAGCCGCAGTGAAGAGCCAAAACGGCGCGGCAATGTCTTTAGGCCGTACTTCATCATTCCTCGATATCTACATCGAGCGCGATCTGAAAAACGGCGTTATCACTGAGCAACAAGCTCAAGAAATGATTGACCATTTCGTGATGAAACTGCGTATGGTGCGTTTCCTACGTACTCCAGAATACGATGAGTTATTCTCAGGCGATCCTATTTGGGCAACTGAATCAATCGGCGGTATGGGCTTAGATGGCCGTACACTGGTGACCAAATCTAGCTTCCGTTTCTTAAACACCTTATACACTATGGGCCCAAGCCCAGAGCCAAACATCACTGTGCTCTGGTCTGACAAACTGCCTGTAGGCTTTAAAAAGTACTGCGCGAAAGTATCTATCGACACCAGCTCAATCCAGTACGAAAACGATGACTTAATGCGCCCAGATTTCCAATCTGACGATTACGCTATCGCTTGCTGCGTGAGCCCAATGGTTGTGGGTAAACACATGCAGTTCTTCGGTGCCCGTGCAAACCTCGCCAAAACCATGTTGTACGCGATTAACGGCGGCGTTGACGAAAAACTGAAAATCCAAATCGCGCCAAAAGCCGACCCAATCACCGACGAAGTATTAAACTTCGATGACGTGATGAATCGCTTAGACGGCCTGATGGATTGGTTAGCAACGCAATATGTCACGGCACTGAACGCTATTCACTACATGCACGACAAGTACTCCTACGAAGCAGCGCTAATGGCGCTGCACGACAGAGACGTACGTCGTACTATGGCTTGTGGTATCGCAGGGCTTTCAATCGCAGCCGACTCACTGTCAGCCATCAAGTACGCTCAAGTTAAACCTGTACGCGATGAAAACGGCATTGCCGTCGACTTTGAGATCAGCGGTGATTATCCAAAATTTGGTAACAACGACCCACGCGTCGACGATATCGCCTGTGACCTAGTTGAACGTTTTATGTCGAAGATCCGCGACCGTAAAATGTACCGCAACGCTATCCCAACTCAGTCAATTCTGACCATTACCTCTAACGTGGTTTATGGTAAGAAAACCGGTAACACGCCAGACGGTCGCCGTTCAGGTGCACCATTTGCACCGGGCGCAAACCCAATGCACGGCCGTGATGAGAAAGGCGCGATTGCCTCGTTAACCTCAGTGGCAAAACTGCCTTTTGCCCACGCACAGGACGGTATCTCTTACACCTTCTCCATCGTGCCGAATGCCTTAGGTAAAGATGAAGACGGTCGTCGCACTAACCTCGCGGCGTTGATGGACGGATATTTCGCCCACAACGAAGGACACGAAGGCGGTCAACACTTGAACGTTAACGTGATGAACCGTGAAATGCTTGAGGATGCGGTCGTTAACCCTGACAAGTATCCACAACTGACCATCCGGGTATCGGGTTACGCAGTACGCTTTAACTCTTTGACCCCAGAGCAGCAGCAAGACGTGATCACACGTACTTTCACAAAAGGTCTGTAAGCTAAATTAGGTAAGGCTGTAGTACAATGTGCTACAGCCTCACTTATTTCAACAGGAGTCACAATGGCAGTTACCGGTCGGATCCACTCAGTGGAATCCTTTGGCACAGTGGATGGTCCAGGCATACGGTTTATCACCTTTATGCAGGGCTGTTTAATGCGCTGTCAGTATTGTCATAACCGTGATACTTGGGATCTTGATGGTGGCAAAGAAGTACAGGTCGACGAGTTAATGAGCCAAATCATTAGCTACCGCCCCTTCCTCGATGCCAGCAACGGCGGTGTGACCGCCAGCGGTGGCGAAGCCATATTACAGGCGGAGTTTGTCGCCGAACTTTTTAAAGCCTGTAAAAAAGAAGGCATTCATACCTGTTTAGATACCAACGGCTTTGTGCGTAAGTACACGCCAGTGATTGATGAGCTACTCGATCATACCGATCTGGTGTTGCTCGATATCAAACAAATGAATGACGATAAACACATTGAACTGACAAAGGTCAGTAACCACAGAACGCTGCAATTTGCCGAGTACCTCGCCAAACGCAATCAGCCTACCTGGATACGTTATGTGGTCGTGGGTGGATTTACCGACGATGAAGCCTCGGCATTACAACTGGCCGAATTTATCAAGCCCATGAAGAATATTGAAAAAGTTGAACTCCTGCCCTACCACGAGCTGGGTAAACATAAGTGGGAAGCGATGGGAGAAAGCTATCAACTCGATGGCGTCGCACCACCGAGTCGCGACACCATGGAAAAAATTAAAGCCGTGTTTAGCTCACAGGGGATTAATGCGGTGTATTAAGACGCCAAGGGAGGCTTAAAGCTCCTCCCAATAACTGGCATCTAAGCGCTCAAAGGCTATTTTTAAGATGAGCGCCATATCAAGGTAACACGCCTTAGCGCCCAAGGATTGGCAATGAATACCCATGGCAGACAATTTCGCACTCAACTGATTACTCCAGTCGAACAGCGATAAAGGTAATGGATGGCGCGCACGCCAGCCTAACCATAATAAGCCCTGCAACGGCAGGCTAATAAAGAACAACGCGATTGTGATGGCTTGAGGTAAAAACGCCCAACCATAGGTATAAATCTGACTCACACTCGCCAAAATCGCCAGCACTGGCATCACCAGAATGGCAAGCTGAGTGGCGCGTACCACCCGATACTCAGGAAAATACAAACCCAGTTGTCTAACCATAGGCCACGTCTTCATATAGCGACGACCGTCACCTAAGGTTTTGAGAATATTGATACTCAATTTTAGACACCTACAACAGAGGAACACCTTTTACCATAGCACAATCTGGCACTGCGCCCCAAGACTGTGATGGCAAATTACGCAAGCGTTCCCAAGATTTTGAATCGTTAACTTAAACACAATGGCAAAAGGTTTACACATGTCTAATAAACTGGTTTTAGTACTCAATTGCGGTAGCTCTTCACTCAAATTTGCCGTCATTGACGCGCAAACAGGTGACGATCAGATCTCTGGCCTAGCCGAGTGTTTTGGCTTAGAAGACTCGCGCATTAAATGGAAAATCAACGGTGAAAAGCATGAATCCTCTTTAGGTGCATTTACCGCTCACCGCGAAGCCGTTGAATTTATCGTCAATAAAATCCTTGCCGGTCAACCTGAATTAGCCGCGCAAATTCAGGCCGTAGGTCACCGTATCGTACACGGCGGCGAGAAGTTCACCCGCTCAGTGATCATCGACGAGCATGTGATTAAAGGTATTGAAGAGTGTTCATCTCTGGCGCCACTGCATAACCCTGCGCATCTTATCGGTATTCGCGCGGCCATTGCGTCTTTCCCTAAACTGCCACAAGTGGCGGTATTTGATACTGCATTCCACCAAAGCATGCCTGAGCGCGCTTTTATCTACGCTCTACCATACAAGCTGTACCGTGAACACGGTATCCGCCGCTATGGTATGCACGGCACTAGCCACCTGTTTGTCAGCCGTGAAGCCGCTAAAGTGTTGAACAAACCTTTAGAAGAAACCAATGTGATCTGCGCGCACTTAGGTAACGGTGCCTCGGTGACGGCGGTTAAAGGCGGTAAGAGCGTTGATACCTCAATGGGACTGACGCCACTTGAAGGCTTAGTCATGGGCACACGCTGTGGCGATCTCGACCCCTCTATCATCTACCACTTAGTGCACCAACTGGGTTACACACTGGAAGAAGTCAACAACCTAATGAACAAGCAAAGTGGTCTGTTAGGAATTTCTGAGCTGACCAACGATTGCCGTGGCATCGAAGAAGGTTATGCCGATGGTCACAAAGGCGCGACCTTAGCACTGGAAATCTTCTGCTACCGTCTGGCGAAATATATCGCGTCTTACACTGTGCCGCTCGGTCGTTTAGATGCCGTGGTCTTTACCGGTGGTATCGGCGAAAACTCCGATCTCATCCGCGAGAAAGTGCTCAATCTGCTACAAATCTTCAATTTCCATGTCGATAGTGAGCGAAACAAAGCGGCCCGCTTCGGCAAGAAAGGCATCATCACCACAGACAACAGTACTGTTGCAATGGTCATCCCGACCAACGAAGAGTGGGTTATCGCCGAAGATTCGATTAAACTCATTACTAAATAATAAGATGATCCAAGCCGTTTGCTCTGCCAAACGGCTTTGTTATTAGCGACATACAGCTAAACAAACACAAGCAAAGCAGCAGAGACGACTTACTCTGCCAAAAACCATCGAACTTAGAGGTTTTTATGTCTCGAAATATTATGTTAATCCCCATAGGCACAGGAGTTGGCCTGACCTCCTTAAGCCTAGGTATGGTGCGTGCATTAGAGCGCCACGGGGTAAAAGTCCAATTCTTTAAACCCATTTCCCAGCTGCGTCCTAATGATAATGGCCCAGAGCGCTCTACCACGATTTTAAGCAAATCGCCCACGGTCAATCCATTAGAGCCCTTCGATATGGCCCATGCCGAAGCACTGATCCGCGCTGACCAAACTGATGTGCTGATGGAGCAAATCATTGCCCGCGCCGCGGAATGCGCCAGCAACACCGAAACCCTGATTGTTGAAGGTCTGGTACCTACCCGCAACCATCCCTTTGCCGATGACGTTAACTACGCTATCGCCAAGGCAATGGACGCGGACGTAATTTTCATTGCCACCCCCGGCAGCGACACGCCAACTGGCCTGATGAACCGCCTTGAAATTGCCTACAACTCATGGGGCGGCAAAAACAACAAACGTCTGATTGGTGCCGTGATCAACAAGATTGGTGCACCGGTGGACGATGAAGGTCGCGCGCGCCCAGACTTATCGGAAGTGTTCGATCATCAAGGCGTGCAACGCTCTGATGCGTCCATCATGTTCCAACTGCCGGGTAAGAGCCCACTGCGGATCTTAGGTAGCGTGCCTTACAACCTCGATTTGGTCGCGCCACGCGCATCGGATCTGGCTAAGCATTTACGTGCCCGCATTCTCAATGCCGGCGAGATGAACACCCGCCGCCTGCGTAAAGTCACCTTCTGCGCCCGCAGTTTGCCCAATATGGTCAACCACATTAAGACAGATTCACTGCTGGTGACTTCAGGCGATCGCTCCGATGTGATTGTGTCAGCGTGCCTTGCCGCCATGAACGGCGTGAAGATTGGTGCCCTGCTACTGACGGGTAGCTACGAGCCAGAGCCTGAAATTCTGAAACTGTGTGAACAGGCCTTCGAGACAGGTTTACCGGTATTCCTCATCGATACTAACACTTGGCAGACTTCATTAAATATCCAACGCTTCGACCACGAAGTACCGGTGGATGATGCAGTACGTATCGATCTAGTTCAGGAATACGTTGCCAGCCATATCGACCAAAGCTGGATTGAAAGCGTGACCAAAAACTCTCCAAGGGAACATCGCTTATCACCTCCAGCGTTCCGTTATAAGCTCACCGAACTTGCGCGCGCCGCCCACAAAACCGTGGTGCTGCCAGAGGGTGATGAGCCACGTACCATCAAGGCCGCCGCGATTTGTGCCGAACGAGGCATTGCGCGTTGCGTGCTGTTAGGTAAAAAAGATGAAATCTTGCGTATTGCAGCCCAACAAGACGTAGTACTTGGCGAAGGCGTTGTGATTGTCGACCCCGATGATGTACGTGATCGCTATGTTGAACCAATGCTCGATCTGCGTCGCAGCAAAGGCCTGACTGAAGTCGTTGCCAAAGAGCAGTTAGAAGACAACATGGTGCTCGGCACTATGATGCTGGCGCAAAACGAAGTTGATGGTATCGTCTCTGGCGCGGTAAACACCACAGCCAATACGATTCGTCCGCCGCTGCAACTGATCAAAACAGCCCCGGGTTCTAGCCTTGTTTCTTCTATCTTCTTTATGTTGATGCCAGACCAAGTGCTGGTTTACGGTGATTGTGCGATTAACCCCGATCCTAACGCTGAACAACTGGCCGATATCGCCATTCAATCGGCAGAATCTGCTAAAGCCTTCGGCATCGAACCCAGAGTGGCAATGATCAGCTACTCAACGGGTAACTCTGGTACTGGTTCGGATGTGGATAAAGTGCGTGAAGCGACCCGTATCGCGAAAGAAAAACGTCCTGATCTGGTTATCGACGGTCCACTGCAATACGACGCGGCCGTTATGCCAAACGTGGCTCGTTCTAAAGCGCCTAACAGCCCTGTTGCGGGCCAAGCGACTGTATTCGTATTCCCCGATCTCAACACGGGTAACACTACCTACAAAGCAGTACAGCGTAGTGCTGACCTCATCAGTATTGGCCCAATGCTGCAAGGCATGCGTAAGCCAGTGAACGACTTATCCCGCGGCGCCTTAGTGGACGATATCGTCTACACTATCGCACTGACGGCGATTCAAGCGTCACAAAACGATGCTAACAAAGCCTAATATACTCAGCTAAAGCATCATCACAAAAGCACTGACCTGTTCAGTGCTTTTTTATTTACGCTGATAATCCGTTGTAAAATGGGCAGCATTAAACGCTTAAAATATACACAAAAGGCAATAAAAATACTGTTTGGGGAATTCGCACGCTGTGAATAGACTGGGAAAATCTAAGAAAATATCCACAAGGAAATGGTAAAAGAAGCAAGCTTCAGAAAAGCGTCACTTTTTAACCAGCAAATAAAACAATATACAATCAGCCACTTAAAAAGTATCCATCTAGTCTTCAACATGGTTTTCCACAGATTCTGTGGATAACCCAATCGAGCAATTCTTTAAGATATGCCATAAGCGGCAGTTCAGAGTCAAGGTATTTTCGGCAGTGACCTCCATTATTACAAAACTTGAACATGACCGCTAAAATCGCGATACTCATGACAAATTCCTATAACGAAAAGCCATGAGAACCTTATTTTTCCTTTCACTATTGTTTTTGTTTGGTTGTGGCGATGCTGGAGACAAAGAGCAGCACGTACTCACTCCCGAAGAGGTAAGTCTCGGCTTTTTTAGCGCCATTTATGTTGACCGAGATGTGGAGAAAGCCAAGTTATATGTCGATGCTCCACTCAAAGAAGTCTTAACCCACTATTACATCGCCGCAGCGGTACAGCGTAATATGCTCGGCCTGTCGATGACCAATGTCGAAATGGAAATTGATGATATCGATATCGACTTTTTCCGTAAGTTCACCAAAGACGTCATGGTCGTCGTTAAGATGAAGGGCTTAAAGGGTGGACAGCCTTGGATTGATGACAGAACCATTCGCCTGCATAAAATTGGCGGCAAATGGATTATCGTTGAGTTCATGCCTGAAAAACGTAAGGTGAATGGCTAAACGGTTTTCCCCACTCTGCTTGCACTCCTACAACGGATAAAAAAATAGCAACCCTAGGGTTGCTATTTTCATGTGCTTGTATTTGTTACTTCAGACTCAGAATCCGCACTGTAAACCTTAGGTTTACAAGACTTAGACCGCTTCTTCTTCGCTCTGTGCAGGTAAAGACGTCATCACGTCGTCTTTAACTTGGTAGTAAGCGTTTTCGTATTCATGAACTTCCATAACAACTCCTGCTCGATTTTGTAAGGTCGCAAAGGCATGCCGTTCTATGATGACATTTTGCCCATGAGGAAAGGGAATTTCCGTGGCGCAGAGTATACCAAAGCCAGATCGATAATTACAGAAAACTTTCAGTTTTGTTTCGATCTAAAAGATAAAAACGGTTTTTAACGCTTAAAAAGCCGCAAAAACGTATCTCGAAATGAAAGCCTTTCAGTTGATATAGCCTAATGCACTAAAGGGCGCGTGCTTACAAGCAAAGAATCTAGGAAGACGGGCACAAACTGCTATCAATTAAATAATGATGCGAGTAGGAGGTCGATATGAATGCCATCATTGAGTTTGAAGCAGCAAAACTCACTACCTTATTCAGCCACGGCGATATCTTGGGGATCCATATGTTTATGGATCAAATGAATATCCCGCTCGATGTGCAGGATAAGCTCTATGCTGAAATTTCGGCGCTTAAGCACTTAGACCCACACAATGTCAGTCTTGCCATTGAACATCATGGGCAATCGCAACTCTCAGAGCGGTTAAGCTATTAACAGGCTAATTAAGTAAAGATGAAATAAGGCGCGAAGCGACATCATTCGACGCCATCATAAAGCCTCTCAAGGTCTTATGATGGCATTTCATGACGGCGTTGTATGACAGCGTTTAATGAGACCAGAGGGCTTACGCCTTTAAGCGGTAGCGCAGCACCTTTAATGATTTCTCCTCAGAAACATCAACAAAGGCGGCGGGATTGGGTAAGCGCTCAAGGTATTCGAGTGCAGGCGCGGCGTCTTCGACCTGCTGGCGCAAAAATTGAGTATCGAGTTCCGGCGCATTTAAGCAGAGTAGCACCTCGGCATTCTCGGCTAATAACTCGGGTAAATGCCTGATCAAACGCACGTAATCCTTAGTCGCCACGAAACTGCCCTTTTGATTACTCGGCGGATCGGCAACCACTATGTCATAAGGGCCTAACTTACGTAACTTACCCCATGACTTAAAAATATCGTGCCCTAAGAAGCGTGCGCCCGCGCTAAAGCCATTGAGAAGATGGTTCTGCTTGCCTATGGCTAACGCCCCTTTACTCATGTCCATGTTCACGACTTCATCGGCACCGCCCTGCAGTGCTGCCACCGAGAAACCACAGGTATAAGCAAACAAATTCAGCACTTTCTTATGGCGAGCATGGGCTCTAACCCATTCACGGCCATTGGCCATATCGAGGAACAAACCGTGGTTTTGTCCCCGCAATAAATGCACCTGAAACTGGGCGCCGTTCTCGGTGACCACATGGGGATCGGGCACCTCACCCGCTAGCACTTGGCTAAAGGTTTCGCCTGCACTGCGGTATTGATACACCAAGTTTAACGACCGATTGGGCTGTATCGTTTGCCAGCGCGCCGCAATCGCCTGTTGACACTGAGCCAACTCGGCCGCATCGAGGGGAATAAAACTGGTCAATAACAATACTGGCGCGAACCAATCTAAACAAAGATGTTCGCAGCCAGGGTAATAACCACCGCGGCCATGGAATAATCGCGTGGCATCTTCACCGACTTCTATCGTCGCCAGTGCATCTATAAAACGTTGCATTATCTACTACTTATTATCTGTTGAATGGGTATCGACAGGTTCAGAAATCGGAGCGGTGCTTGTCGATTGGCTCACCAGTTTATCATCCACATCGTCGGATAATAAAATGGCTAACCAGCTACCACTCTTGCTGGATTCGAGGGCGATCTTGACGACCATGGTTAAGGGAACCGACAGCAACATGCCTACCGAGCCCAGCAACCACCCCCAAAAAATTAATGATAAAAACACCACTAAGGTAGAAAGCCCAAGACCGCGGCCCATAAATTTAGGCTCGACCAGGTTGCCCATCACCATATTGGCAGCAACGTACAGCAGCGCAGTACCGCCAGCCGCTGCGGGGCCTAATTGGATAAAGGCCAGTAATACGGCGGGAATGGCCGCGATAATCGAGCCAATGTTGGGAATATAGTTGAATAAAAAGGCAATAACCGCCCAAAGCAGCGCGTAATCCACCCCAATCACCGCAAGCCCCACGCCGACAATCAAGCCCGTCGCTAAACTGACTAAGGTCTTGATCACCATATATTGATTCACCGATTGCAGAAAACGGTCAATCTGCTGCAAACGCATATCGGGATCGTCCAGTGCCAAGTGCAGTTTTTTCGGCAAAGATTGCGCCTCAAACAACATAAAGACGATGGTCAGAATGATCAGGAACAAATTCGCCATCACATTGCCGACACCCGAGAGCATATTGGTGGTCATAGACAACGCCATGCCGGGGTCGAAATAGGCCAGCACTTGCTCCTTGGAGATTTGGATATTCAGCGCCTGTAACTTATGCAGCACCCAAGAAAACTGCTCAACCAGCTGATCGCGATACTGCGGCAACTGCTTAGAAAACTCGTTAATGGAGCTGCCTACCAGAGAGGCGAGCCACAAGCCCA
Source organism: Shewanella sp. Koi 1 (assembly GCF_052907445.1). Taxonomy (NCBI): domain Bacteria; kingdom Pseudomonadati; phylum Pseudomonadota; class Gammaproteobacteria; order Alteromonadales; family Shewanellaceae; genus Shewanella; species Shewanella sp. Koi 1. The sequence goes on from NZ_JBREJM010000001.1 coordinate 2,987,675, forward strand.
TCAACACGATAAACCCCATCAACAGGATCACGGCGAGCCATTTAGGTACGCGGTATTTGGTCATCAAACCAATCGCCGGATTACAAATCACCGCAATAAAACTGGATAGTACAAAGGGAACAACAATCGGGCTGGCGGCCTTTATCCCTGCCAAAATAATCACCACAAAGGCCATGACGGCAAAACCTTTGTAAGCGGCAGACGGCGTATTGGAACGTGTCATGGCGTAAAAATCCTTCTTGATCTTAGATAAAGTTGTTAGGCTAGCCCAAGAAAAGTCTCAAACTCAATCACCTAAGCCATAAAACTAGATTGTCATTATGAAACCAGAAACCGCGATTATACGCATTAAAAACTTAAGACTGCGCACTTTTATCGGTATAAAAGAAGATGAAATCCAAAATCGGCAGGATGTGATCGTCAATGTCGTCATCCACTACTGTGCCGACAAGGCGCGCAACAGTGATAATGTCGACGATGCGCTGAATTATCGTACCATCACAAAAAAAATCATTGAGTTGATTGAAAACAATCGCTTCTCACTGCTCGAAAATCTCACCAGCCAGACATTAGCCATCGCCAGTGAACATCCTTGGGTCGAATTTGCCAGTGTCGAAATCGATAAGCCACACGCCCTGCGCTTTGCCGATTCGGTGTCGATGGAGCTGTGTTACCAAAAACAGTAATAAAGTGATCCCCGCACGCCCGTTATCGTATATTGCTTATAATCAAAGAAAACCATCAACCAAGGACTCGACGATGAAGATATTGATAACGGGAGCTAGTGGGTTTATTGGTCAACAGTTAGTCGCCCATTTAGCCAATCAGCATGAATTGGTCTTGCTCACCCGCCACCCCGGCACCAGTCGGCAACTATTAGGTCCGCAGCACCAATATCTCAGTACCTTAGATGAAATTGATGATTTAAATCATATCGATGCGGTGATAAATCTCGCCGGCGAGCCCATTGTTGCTAAACGTTGGAGCGCGCAGCAAAAACAGCGCATCTGCGATAGCCGCTGGAATACCACAGCGCGACTAAGCCAACTGATTTTACACAGCTGCACCCCACCCAAAGTGATGATAAGTGGCTCTGCCATCGGTTTTTATGGCCGCCAAGGCGCCATCCCCATCGATGAAACCGCAGCCCCACACCCCGAATTTAGCCATGATATTTGTCAGGAATGGGAGCGACTCGCGCAGCAAGCCGCCACCAAAACCCGCGTCTGCATCCTACGCACGGGTATAGTGCTTGGCCATGGCGGCGCACTCGCGAAGATGTTGCCACCGTTTAAATTGGGGCTAGGTGGACCTATAGGCCACGGCTGCCAAGGCATGAGTTGGATACACATTCAGGATATGGTGGCGCTGATAGACTTTTTACTCAACCATGACGAATGCGAGGGCATTTTTAATGCCACAGCGCCTAATCCTGTCAGTAACGCCGAGTTTGCCACCACCCTTGGTCGAGTATTAAATCGCCCGACCTTTATCACGACCCCAGCCGCTATGCTGCGACTCGCGATGGGCGAAATGGCGGAGTTACTTATCGAAGGGCAATTTGTGCTCCCCAAACATGCGCTAGATGCAGGGTTTAGCTTCCGTTTTGAGCGACTCGAACCAGCGCTAAGGGACGTACTCGCGAGTTAACAGTTTTTTCGACTCCGCCATTATCGGTAACTGGCTTGAGAATAAAATGTTACCAAGCGCAGAGTCGAGGGTTAACGCTATGCTGAATAATGGCTTGAAAATCAGAGATAAAAATCCCCTGTGGCGATTTATTTATCGACGTGATTTTTTGCAATGCAGCGCTCGCATCTGGCAACAGCCGAAAAACATAAATGCAACACAATGATTTTAAAGACAATTTAACGACATTGGCGCATTTTCCTGTTACACTCCCCACCTCTTGCTTATCGCTATTGACGTGTTAGCGCCCGCACTGAAGCACAGTTAACACTCCGAGCAAGTTCATTATCTTCAGTATCCGCCCCCTCTGTCGCGATGCTGATCAACTACACCAATACGGTTCATATTCGCGCTTAATACTCCTTCTCCAGTCTTGGGGATTGATAAGAATCTGTCCTTAGATCGCGCGTTTAACACTTAGCATTAGATAATGCTAAATAATGAGATGGGTCGCCCTCACTCAGCTTGAGTACAGCGGTATTCCCACACAAACCATTTGTAAGGAACTATCATGCACACCACTTATACAATTGGCGAACTCGAGTCGTTATTAATTGCTATCTTCGTGCTGTTTATTGGCCATTCCATCAATCGCCATGTGCGTGTTTTTAGACAATACAATATTCCCGAACCTATCGTTGGCGGACTGGTCGTCGCCGCCGTCGTGGCCTTTTTACATTTCCAAGACATCACCCTCGCCTTTAGTTTACCCATGCAAAACACCTTAATGCTGATGTTTTTCAGTACGATAGGTTTGTCGGCAAACTATAAGCTACTGCTCAGTGGCGGCAAAAAAGTGTTTATCTTCCTCGGCGTCGCTTCGGTCTATATTGTCATTCAAAATGCTGTTGGGGTGAGTCTTGCAAGCCTCCTAGGCTTAGATCCTATCTTAGGCCTTATCGCAGGCTCGATTACGCTGTCAGGCGGCCATGGGACTGGCGTTGCCTGGTCACAAACCTTTGCCGAAAACTACGGCATCAACACCTTAGAGCTTGCCATGGCTGCGGCTACCTTTGGCTTAGTCATGGGCGGCATTATCGGCGGCCCCGTCGCACAGCGATTAATTGGCAAACACAATCTGGTCTCAAGCTACGGCATGGGCCGTAAACACCACGCCACGCATCCTCAACTGGTCACCTACGATCAGCTCGAAGAAGACCAAGTCACCGCTAAGACAATCATCGAAACCCTGTTTGTACTGCTGATCTGCGTTGCTGGGGCCAAATGGTTTACTGTGTTTGTTAGCGAATATCAGCTGAATTGGCTCAAGATGCCGGACTTTGTCTATGCCCTGTTTCTTGGGGTGATCATCGCCAATATCACCGAAGTGACCCGAGGTTATAAACCCCATACTGAAAGTATCGATGTGATAGGTACTGTGGCGCTGTCGTTATTCCTCTCTATGGCCTTGATGAACCTCAAGTTGTGGGAAATTTTGGATCTGGCTATCCCACTACTGATAATCCTGCTGGTGCAAACCGCAGTGCTGGCGGTATTCGCCTATTTTGTAACCTTTAAAATTATGGGCAGCAACTATGACGCAGCGGTGATCACCGGCGGTCACTGTGGCTTTGGTATGGGGGCCACTCCTACTGCGGTGATGAATATGGGCGCACTAGTGTCACGCACAGGCCCTTCTCCTCAGGCCTTTATGGTGGTACCGATTGTCGGTGCCTTCTTTATCGATATAGTCAATTTAATTGTATTGCAGGGCTACCTCAGCTTTTTGATGTAAGGGTACAACGCTTTGCAATCACATAAAAATGGCGCCGATAAGAGCGCCATTTTTTATATCTCGTGAAGAGTGAAATCTAAGGACAAGTTAAAACGCGCGCATCATGCGCTCTGGCCGCGGCAAGTAATAATCGTTGTAATCCAATGAGAAGACTACTGAGCTTGAGCGGCCAACAATCTCCTCTCTGGGCACAAAGCCTATGACTCTTGAATCGGCACTGTTATCTCGATTGTCCCCTAGCGCCAAATACTGGTTATCAGGAACCGTAACTGGGCCAAAATTAGCCAGCTGCGAGGGCTGCGGATTGAGGCGAATACTGTGGGCTATGCCGAGGAGGTCCTCCTGCCATTCGGTGACATTCTCCGGCGCATAGGCACTTAATGTTTGCTGTGTATATGCGAGTGGTTTGCCATTTAAATACAAGCGATTATCCCGCATCATCACAGTATCACCGGGTACGGCGATCACCCGCTTAATCAGCTTTTTATCGGCGTTTTTAGAGTCGAACACGATAATATCCCCACGTGTTGGGTCCGCAAGTTTAACGAGTGGGATATGGGTAAATGGCACTCTGATATCGTAAGCCATCTTATTCACCAGAATGCGGTCGCCCTCAACAATCGTCGGCAACATAGAACCTGTCGGCACGGTATTCCAATCAGCCACTGCGCTCCTGAACACCAGCATTAGGCTGATAAACAATAAAATGGAGCGATTATCCCTAAGTAATGTTCTTATTCTTTTAAACATTCTGTTTATCTCCCTAAGGCCAAAATCCAGCAATCTTCTCGTTTGATGACAGTGCTAAGCTATCAATTGCCTGACGTAAGCAACGCTTGCAAGTTAAATAGACTCATAAATATCGGCTAAGTTCTTCGCGGATAACATCTTGGCTTTTTCCATTTGTAAGCCAATGTGACAAATGCTCAAACTTTGCCACAAACTTTGCCTCAACCTAAAACACTCAAATAATCGCCAATAAAAAAGCACTGGTTTAGGCCAGTGCTTTTTATTTTACAAAAGTGGTTTAAAAATAATGGCATTACGGCATTTGCCTTAACCGCTAACGCACCTTAACTTAAGCGCCCGCTTTTAATAATTCGGCGCAGGATTGATTGAGCAATTGGCGGCAGCGCCAAACACCCAGCAGCGCAACTAGCAAGGCGCCGCAGACTGGGGCAATCCCCCACCAGGGCCAGTGCATATACACGTTCAGCTCAAACACTTGGGTCTTTAACAGATACAGCGCAAATTCCGCCACTATCACTGCAAGCACACCAGCAATGCCCCCCAGTAAGGCAAATTCAAGCCCAGTGGCACTACGCAGTAACCAGCCCGAGGCGCCAAAGGTACGCAGCACCGCGAGTTCACGCTGGCGCGTCGCCATTCCCGCCTCGGTTTGGGCGATAAGCACTAAGGAACTCGCTAGTAAGACGAGGACCAAGACTAACGTCAGCGACAGTGACACCTGCTCAATGATCTGCCGCAATTGCCCCACCATGGCGCCAACATCGATAATTGATACCGTAGGAAACTGCTGAATAAGTTCGAGGATCACTGTGTTCTTTGGTGCATCATTCCCTTGCACATCCGGTTTTTTGTCATCGAGGTAAAAGCTTGCCATCGAGGTATAGGCAAAGGGCGCCAACGCTTCTTGGGTGAAGATCATAAAGAAGTTTGGCTGTAATGTTTCCCAGTGCACGGCACGAATACTGGCAACCTTAACCCTTAGCTCTTGGTTATCAATCATATAAGTCAGCGTATCACCCAGTTTTAGCCCTAAACGATCGGCAACACCGGATTCCACCGACACCTCATCAGCAGCTTGATTAAAATGCCCTTCAATCAACTCGTTGTTGGCAGGCAAGCTATTGCGCCAAGTGAGATTAAGCTCGCGGGAAATTCCTACTCGTCCCTTCTCTCCGGCCTCGGCCTGCTCATTAGAGATCAAGGTCTCACCATTAATTTGCGTCAGCCGGCCACGAATGACGGGGTAGATATCCGTGGCTGCTATGCCCTTTTGTGCCATAAAGTCGTTTAATGGTTTAGCATCATCGGGGGCGATATTGACCAAGAAATAGTTAGGTGCATTCTCGGGCAGCTGTTTTTGCCACTCGTTGAGTAAATCCTGTCTAAGCGCCAAAATCGTCAGTAACAATACCAAAGCCGCACTAAAGCCCACCAATTGCACCGCATTTTGCCGCGCACGGCGGCGTAACCCCGCAAGTGCCAGTTGCAATGGGTTGGTGGTTTTCATGCCGACACTGTGGCCAAGGCGGATCATCACAAAACCTAAAATACTGAGCAATACGCCGAGTAGCAGCACAGCCGCGACTACCGTCAGTGTCAGCGCCCAGCTTTGGGAATACAAATATCCCAACAGGGCCATCGCCCCTAAACTTAAGAGTAAATGCAGCCACATGCCGAGCTGCAAGCCTTCGAGTTGCCTTTGTAAGACTCGCAGTGGCGGAATCGCCAGTAAACGCATTAAAGGATAGGCCGAAAACATAAAGGCGCTGATAAGCCCAGTGCTGATCCCAAGCAGTAGCGGCCGCGTCAACGGCGGCGAATAGGCAGCGATTTCAGGGGGTAACAGTTGATTAATGCCTAAATCCAGCAGTGCCCCGCCGATTAACCCCAGCACAATGCCAAACAGCGTCACTAGTAGTAAATGGATGCCGAATAGTCGACGGATTTGAGTTGATGAGGCGCCAAAGGTTTTAAGCATAGCCACCACATCATAATGACGTTGGCAGTAACGCTGGGCGGCAATCCCAATCGCGGCGCAAGCAAGGGCAATACCGAGCAAGCTTGCCAGCAGTAAAAAACGCTCCGCCCGCTTCACCGCGCCCGCTATCGGTGAATCGCCAGACTGCACATCGACCCAGCGCTGGGAATTATTCAGCAGCGGTTTAACGCTATTTTCAAAGGCGCTTAAGGCACTTTCTTCACCCACAAATTGATACAGATACGTCACTCGGCTGCCGGGTTGGATAACCCCAGTCTTGGCGACATCTTCTATCCGCATTAATACCACGGGGGAAGAAGCGAACGGATTAAAGCCAGCATCGGGTAAGCGGCTGATTTCTTGACTTAAACGAAACTCACTGTTGCCTAATTCCAGTGTTTGCGGGTATCCCAAGAGTCCCCCTAAGCGACTCTCGAACCACACCTCATCGGCGTGGGGCAAGTCTTGGGCTTTTACATCTTGGCCATTGACCGCTTTAAGTTCGATGTCTCCCTTAAGTGGATAACCGGACTCAACCGCACGCACTGTGACTAACTGAAACTTATCCCCCGCATATACCATGGAATTAAATTGCATATTGGTGACATGCTTAAGGCCAAGCTCATCGGCCTTGGCCAGAATGCTGGCGTCAATTTGAACGGGAGAGTCGATAATACGATCGGCGGCGATAAACTGAGTCGCTTGTCCGTTGATAGCAACTTGCAAACGCTCACTGACCCGCGCAAGACCGCTAACCGACAGCACCGCCAAGGTAATGGCGAGGATAATCAATAACAACTGCCCCTGTTGCAACTCGCGCTTAAACAGGCGCCATGCCAAATTAAGCTCCATGGGTTAGGCCTCCTTGGCGCTTAATTCAAGGTTGTCATTCACATTGTGCGATTGGGCCGAATCCAACTCTTCCTGCAAGTGGCCGTTGTCCATAACCAGTTGCCTTTGGCAACGCTTCGCCAGTTGTAAGTCATGGGTGACTAGGATGAGTGTGGTGTGGCTCTCTTGGTTCAGTTCAAACAACATATCGGCAATTTTATGGCCGTTAACACTGTCCAAATTGCCGGTTGGCTCGTCGGCAAATAGCACTTTAGGTTCACAAATAAAGGCCCTCGCAATCGCAACCCTTTGCTGCTCACCGCCGGATAACTGTTTAGGTAAATGAGTCAAACGGTGGGATAACCCCACGCGCCCCAGCATGGCCTCGGCCTTCTCCTTGGCATTTTTAACCCCGGCAAGCTCGGCCGGTAGCATCACATTTTCAAGGGCGGTTAAGGTATCAACTAACATAAAAGATTGAAAAATAAAGCTCACTTTTTGCTTACGCAGCGCGGCTTTCTGTTCTTCATTGAGCGGTGATAGGGCCTGGCCATCGAGCCAAATCTCCCCCGCCGTTGGGGTGTCGAGCGCGGCGAGTAAGCCAAGTAGCGTCGATTTACCCGAGCCGGAGGGTCCTAATATCGCAACACTTTCGCCCTGCTTGACATCTAAGTTAATGCCCTTGAGGATAGTGAGCGAACCTTCCTGAGTAGTCACCGATTTTTCGAGGTTAACCACATTAATGGCACTATTTTTTGAAACGACGTTAGACATAGGATCCTTCTTATACAAATCGTTCTTGCGTCAATTGCTAAGATGCAAGCCTATGGCAAAGGCCGTGAGCGCCTGCATCCTGTTAAGTCTATTTATAACCACGCCAGTTCAGGCGGCGAAAGTGTTGATCCTCGGCGATAGCTTAGGTGCCAGCTATGGCATGTCGGAACAAGTAGGCTGGGTGGCACTGCTGCAAAAAAACTTACCCGAGCATGAATTTACCAACGGTTCGGTGAGCGGTGAAACGACAGCGGGCGGTTTGCGTCGTTTGCCTGCGCTGCTCGATTCCGTTGCCCCCGATTTGGTAGTAGTCGAACTCGGTGGTAACGATGGTCTACGTGGATTCCCCCCGACGCAACTCAAAAATAACCTAACCCAAATCATTACCCTAGCCCAAAATAGCGGTGCTAAAGTGCTACTGACCGAAATCATGGTACCGCCTAACTATGGCCCTCGCTATAGCCAAAAGTTCACCCAAGTGTATCAAGAGATTGCAAAAGATGAGGATATTGACCTTATCCCCTTCTTTATGCAGGAGGTCGCTCCCCATCCAGAGTTGATGCAAAGAGACGGTATTCATCCCAATGAAAAGGCCCAAGAGAAGATTGCCACTTGGATGCAACCTTGGATTGAAAAAGCCTTAACTCAATAAAATCGCTGCAATTTTAAGCTAATAAACAGCTTGCTGATGTAAACTTGTATTTAAGCGATAAAAACATGCTCCAACGCAACATTAACGCCTGAGATAAACAGTAAAATTCGTGTTAGCAAATGGTTAACCCAACAAGGAGTCAATATGTCCCTTAGCCATCAGCAAAAAGTGTACATACCCAAGGAAGCTCGTACCAATCAGTACATCACCGCCGAAATTAAAGTCACGGATGAATTACTGGCGCAATACCCCGATTACCATAGCTGTTATCAAACCTTAAGCCGCATTATTTTTAACTTGGCAGAACAACACGATCTCCGTAACGTCCATGTGATCACTAACGATAAACTGCCAGTCGTGCGTTACCATACCGAAGCGTATTGTTTCCAAACCGCTGAACAAATTCTGTTTTTTTACAATCCCGCCTATCACGAGGCACAAAATCTGTTCACTGCGGACAACTACCGCGCCCGCAAACTGCGTATTGTTTTCTTAGCGACTGGCGATGAAATCCGCAGCAACTCAGCTAATTTCCATACCCGTGTACGGGAGCTATTAAACGAATTAATGCCTAAGCTGCCGATTAAAGATCTTAAGGTAAAGATCCGCGACCACCAGCATTTATCCTATGATTTATTCGCCAAATCAAAAGGTAATAAAGAAACCTACGGCTATAAACTCAGAGCCATTGCACCAAGATACAAAGCCAGAAAATGTGACCTGCCGGAAAATGTCAGCTCACTCACCTATGTCACCGTCAGCCTGCCGCTGAGTCGCAAACTCAAACAAGGTTTACTACCAGAGTCAGCAACTGACTTTAGCCCGTTATATCAACACCTTGAGGATAATTTCATCAAGGCGGCTACCAATAAGCAATTAACGCGCTTGGCTATGATCGCCAACGGCTTAACTCCCTTAGTGCGTAACAGTAAGTTTGAAAAACTCGACAGCAAGGCCGAAGTGCAGATGATTGGTTTTGACCCGAACGCAACTGAGCAGCAAGTAATTCGCCGCTGGGATGCTGATAACTTAGTCGAAGCCGCGCATTTTACTATTGTCGCGGGTGCGAAGGACTGTGATGACTCAGGCTATGGCCGTTTTATGAATAACGTTGAAGCCGCATTGAAAACCTTTGCCGCCGAGATTGGGCTAGATCCTGAGCGTGAAGATCTCGTGGTGCGCTTCCACCAACACATTAGCTACCAACTCTAGTTATTCGCTGTAGCACGACCTAAAACAAAGGGCGCATCTGCGCCCTTTTTATCTATAATTGCAAAGCATTAGGCTCATACGATGCCCAGCACTAAAGCGCCTAACTGGTCTTCAGCCAACCTTTTATCAACTTGACCACTTTATCGTAATCGTCATCAAAACTGTGGCCACCGCTTAACTCCATCACAGTGACATTGGGCTGCTTGACCTCTGGGCATAAATGCAGCGGCGCATCGTCCTCTTTACCATAGAGACAAAGCATAGGCACAGTGGTTTGTTTGTTGACTTCGGGTAAGGTTAAGTAACGAGCCGATTGGTTATCCGAGGTGACAATCTCACTCACATGGATTTCAAAATCCGAGGATTGTGAAGGAGAAAGCAGCACAGCGCCCAAGACATTCTGCCGATATTGAGCGGGCATATCATTTAACACAAAGGGAATCACTTCGGCCCCGAAGGAATAACCAATCAAAATCACTTTTTGCGTGCCAAATTCCGCCTGGTACTTATCAATAATCGCTAAGGTATCTTGGGTGACCTCTTTAGGATCTTTTTGTTTCCAATAATATTTCAGCGAGCTCCAGCCGACGACAGGCCAGCCCTGCTGTTGCAAAATGCCCCCTACGGCTTTATCAAGCGTTGCCCAGCCACCGTCACCACTTAAAAAAATCACCAACGGTGGTTTGGCATGGGATGACGCAGCTTTTACCTGAGTTGATGATTCGACAGGCAATAGGGTCAGCCCCAAATTATCGGCAAACTCATCAGCAAAGACGTTAGCAGTGAAACATAAAAGTAAAACGCTCAGTAGCTTGATTAAGGATTTCGTCATCTCGCACCTACTTTTTAAATACGCCAGTTGTACCACGACTCGTTAAGGTCACCAGACTGCCCACCACTACAGGTAAAGAGAGCCCACCATAACAAATCAAATACTTAGCCTCCCACCTGGGATTAAACTTATCCTTATACCTTCTAAGCCCCTGAAAGTTGTAAAATTTATTTCCCTTCTTATAAACCGTTTTGGCAAGCTTAGTCCAAAATGGCACCAAGGCTCTATCAGTCAATCCAGACATGGGCGCCATGCCAAGATTGAACTGCTGATATCCTTGCTGTTTGCCCCATAGCAAGAGTTCTGTAAACAAAAAATCCATAATATTACTGCCCGATAAACTAGGCTCATAGCGCATCAAATCAACCGAAAACTCTATTTTGGCCGCACTGGCCCACACATTGGAAAAAGCTACAAGCTCGTCGTTTAAATACACTAAGGCCATCGGCGTGGCGCACAGGTAAGCAGCAGAAAAATACCCAACTGAAAATCCCTTTTCTCGACCTTGCTTCGCCTTAAGCCAGCTCGAAGAAATAACCTCTAACGTTGGCAATAGGGCCTTCACTTCACTGGCCTCGATAATTTTAAACCGTAACCCTTCCCTTAAAGCCTTCGCATGACTTTGACGCAAGCTACGATACTTACTCGACTGTAAATCAAATTCCGCTAAGGGCACTATGGCCTCCTCGCCGAGTTTATATAGGCTCAACCCTTGTTCTAAAAAGTGGGGTAAATACTTTTGCGTCACTTGATAAAACACCGGCCAACCATCGTAGGCGTCACACAGCTCGCGAAACTGCCACAGGAGATCATCAAATTTATCTGGATTACCGATAGGATCGCCCATCACCACCCAGCAATGTCCGGCGCGGGCATACATTAAGAAGGCATCTTTATCTTCATTAAATAACAGCGATTTATCTTGTACTAAGGCAAGATAACCGTGGCTACTCGGCGCATCGGCAACAATCTCCATGGCGCAGCTCAAGGCCGAGCTATCTAGGCGACTGGTATGGGGTTTTCGCACCGCAAGCACATAACGAATGGCAAAGCCAAGCAGAATCGCGAGAGCTATTGCACCGCCCCGTAACGCTCGGGACACATGGCTATCCTGCGAGAAGGTTAACCAGAGCGAATGGTCATAATCCACATCTTGGTAGGCAAAAAACAACACCCACACCATCAAAAATAATGCCGCGGCGAGGGATAATAACCAGCCGAAGGAATATTTAACGCCCACAATTGAACCTTGGCGATAAAACACCTGTTCACAGGGCAGCATTAATAAATAGATAAGACCGAATGCTAGAGAAATCTGCCATTCAGCGCCCTTAAGCACAATAAAGACAATGGCTACTAATAATAGCTTTTGGGTGAGTACAAAGGCTTTTTGATAACGCTTAAACAAGCCATGGGATAATAACAGTAGCGAAATACCACTGGCACTCAATATTAAGCTCGATAATTCGACTATCGGCAGTGGCACTATCTCCCCTAGCCAATGATATTTGTGCACAATGGAAGGATTAACCACTGACAGCAATAAAACTAAACCGACGGAAAACACACTAATGCTTAATAGTGGTGGTAATAACTGCCTGACAATATGTAAATCAATATTTATCTTAGATAATTTATCCTTATTACTTAATACTAAACCCGCCACAAAGTAAATCAGGGCCAGCATAAAAGGCACAATATAATAAATGACCCGATACACAATCACCGAGCCCAATATTTGTTCAACAGGTAAATACTGGGATAAGGTCACTGTTACTACAGATTCAAAAACACCAATCCCTCCAGGCACATGGGCAAGCACCCCGATGGCATTTGCCACAAAGAAAATACTGAGCACTTGAAGGTAACTTAAACCATCCACCGCAGGCAGCAGGGAATAGAATAATGTTCCCACCACTAACCAATCGAGTGTCGAGACCACAAACTGCTTCAACGACTGAGACAGTACGGGAGGCGCAAACTCAAACCCACGAAAATAAATCGGTTTTTTACGCCATAGACTAAACAGAAAATAGCCTACGACACCTAGCAGCATCAGAACACCAAACACGCGGCTTAAGGAAAACAGCCATGCTGGCAATGGCAAATCAGCCAATTGCTGCGCCGGGAAGTTAATCAGCGCGATACCACAAATGAAGAATAACCCGAGGAAAAAAGTCACCGAGCAGGCGAGCACTATTTGAGTAATCTGATTACCGCTTAACCCTAACTCTGAATAAAACTTATAGCGTATCGAAGTGCCTGTGAGTAATGAAAATCCTATGGTATTGGAAAAGGTAAAGGCTAAAAATGAAACGGGAGCGACCTTTTGATAGCTTAATGATGAGCCAAGTTGTTTAATCGCAAGATAATCATACAAGGTCAAGATTAAGTAGCTTGTCACAGTCAATGCAACGGCAAGCGCAAGCTGTGAAAATGAAAATAATTTAACCTCATCCAAAATATCATTTAATTGATAATCCTGCTCAAGGTTATACAAAAGCAATAACGAGACTGTGAATATTAGTAAGCTAATAATCACCCGGATGCGTCTCCCCATTTTCATCTCCACATATTGTTAAGGGGCAAATCAAGGTTAATGACTATTATGGATAAAGCATTAAATCTGAATTAACTTTAATTTATTATTAAGCGCTGTTTTAGCGAAAGATTTTTAACATAGTGATTTTTGAGTGGCAATCAAATTAAGCGTTAACTAGATGATGTTTTATTCATCTTGTAACAAGTATGTTTTAATTTGCATTAATAATATCCAACCGCCTTATCTGAACATAAAAACACCCGTAAGGGTATTCAGTTCCCCCCAACCACTTACCCATATTTTGGGATAAGAATATTGAGCTTAAATCGAGTCACGTAAAAACATCTCCCCTTACCGCAGCGATGACTTGCACCATTTTGGCCATATTTCACATTGCCTTTTGCTGCCCCTAGCGCATTCTGTTAACGAAATAATAACAAAAAGCAGGAGCACCTATGTTCAACAAGACGACACACCCATTGGCGAAGAAGGGCGTTAAGGCGACACCACGCCACCTTTGGCCAAGCAACTCCCACAGGAATAAAGTTCAAAGTAAGGCGAATTGGCTGATGCCAACTGGGGTCGCCCTACTGATGGCTTTTAATCTCACGGGTTGTTTTTCTGACGATGATCCAGCACCAGAGGTCGTCACGCCACCCGTGGTTCAGCCCCCTGAAACGGGCCCCACCTTCCCCGAAGGCGCCATCAAAATCCTGCCGGGGGATAATCTCACCACCCGTATTCAAGAAGCCTTAATCAACGCGCAAAGTGGTGCTGTGATTGTGCTACCAAAGGGCACCTTTAATATCGATTCGACACTACTGTTCGATGGCGACGTGGATGGGGATGGCAGTTATGCCAAAAACGTCACTATCATGGGCTACGGGATGAAGGACACTATCCTCAATTTCGCCCAAGCCAACTCGGGGGATGGGATTTTCGTGCAAAATGCGCTGAACATTACCATTCAAGATCTGTCAGTCAATGAAGCCAAAAACAACGGCATCAAGCTTAAAAATACCAATGGCATCATACTGCGCCGCGTGGGGGCGGTGTGGGAAGGTGAGCTCGACAAAGATAACGGCGCCTATGGTCTGTATCCCGTTGAGTGTGAAAACATTTTGATTGAAGACAGCTATGTCCGCGGCAGTGCCGATGCGGGCATTTATGTGGGCCAATCCCAATATATTGTGGTGCGCCGCAATATCGCCAAGGAAAACGTTGCGGGGATCGAAGTCGAAAACTCTAAGTATGCCGATGTGTATGACAACGAAGCCATGGGCAACACTGGCGGGATTTTAGTGTTCGACTTGCCAATCAATAACCACAGATACGGCTCTAGCGTGCGGATTTTCAACAACAAAGTGTATGACAACAACACGCCTAACTTCGCCAACGCCTCGGCCAACCCCGCAGGGGTGCATATAGTGCCGCCGGGCACAGGGGTGATTGTGTTGTCGACCGCCGATGTGGAAATCTTCAATAACGAAATTACCCACCACGATACCTTAGGGGTGACTGTCAGCAGCTTCTTTATTGCAGAACCCGATATGACCTCCTTTGTCGGCAACTATGGGCAACTAGGTCAAGCCATTGAAGATGGCTGGCGCCCAGTGCCGCGCAATATTTACTTGCACGACAACGTGATCACTGACTATGGCAGCAAGCCTAAAGGTTATTTAATTCAAGATATTATCCGTGCATATGTCATCAGTCACGGCACCTTGCCCGGCGTGCTCTACGACGGCTTAGGGGAAATGCTTGCCAATAACGGCACCGCTGCTTACCTAGGTTTGAAAGAGGCGCCCTTTGCCGCAGATGGCAGTGATAACGTCTGCGCCAGTGATAACGGTGATGTGTCCTATGGCAGACTCTATGCCAACAGCAACACCGACATCAGCATCGCCGATGTGCAATACGAGAAGACCCAGAACAACCTGCTGAAATGTACCCAAGTGAGCCTACCCGTACACACAGTCACCTTCGCGGGCCAAGTGTTTGGCTGCGGGGTTGACGATAATACCGCGGGTTGTGATGGCGGCGTGCTCGTTGGCGGCGGGGGCACTATCGGTGAAGGCGAAGGTGGCTTAGTGGGTGATGGTGACCAAAGTCTTTGTCAGGCGACGGGTTCAAACGTCAGTTGGGATGCACTGCTAAAAGCAAACTGCCCTAAACTGTCGGATTACAATCTGTTCAGCGATGCCAAAAACCCCACAACAGGACCTAATTCGGGCGGTGTCCCTTATGATCTTAACACTCAGCTCTTTACCGACTACGCCAGTAAATACCGCTTTGTATATTTGCCTTCGGGACAAAAAGCCAGTTACTCCGAAAACGAAGCGTTTGATTTCCCAGTGGGTAGCGTTATCGTCAAAACCTTTGCCTTACCAAGCGATACCAGTAAGCGCGGGATCAGTAACGAAAGTTTGATTGAAACCCGTTTGCTGATCCATCGTCCAACGGGTTGGAGCGCCCTGCCCTATGTGTGGAATGCCGATAAGACAGATGCAACACTGGCGAAAGCCGGTGCAATTAGCAGTCAAACCTTAAGCCATAAAGGAGAAAGTCTCACCTTTAATTACATGGTCCCGAGCATGAACCAATGTAAGCAGTGTCACCAGTTTAAGGCCGATGACAACAGCAACGCCGTGTTTGTGCCAATTGGTCCTAAGGCGCGCCATTTGAACCGCAACTACAGCTATCAAGATGGCACCATGAACCAACTGCTTAAATGGGAAAGCCTAGGTATTTTGCAGGGATTACCGAACCTGAGCCAAGTACCACAAGTGCCCGCCTACCATGATGGTGATGAAGCCACAGTCGCAAGCTTAAGCGATGCCGCATTAATGCAGACGGCTAAAGGTTATCTCGACATCAACTGTGCCCATTGCCATAGACCCGAGGGTAACGCCTCTAACACCGGTCTTAAACTCGAATACTGGCGTGGCTATAGCGATGATGCGGGTTTCTCCCACGGTACCTGTAAATCGCCAGTCGCCTATGGCGGTGGAAACTTAGGTTTCGACGTCGTGCCTGGCAATGCCGCTGAGTCCATCATGCACTTTAGAATGCAAAGTACGACCCCGGGCGATCGTATGCCTGAAATCGGTCGCAGCCTATCCCATGATGAAGGCGTGGCGCTGATCAGCGAATGGATTAAACGCCTGCCTGCAGCAAGCTGCTCGCACTAGCGTTAACGGTAACAATGGGTGAAAGCAGGCTTGCAATCACCCACTTGCTTACCACTCCAAGACTGAGCGCCCCCCCTGACAGAGAAGGCCGACTTAGGCCTTCTTATTTCAAGCAACAGCTTAAAGAGCGGATAAACCAATGAAAAACCGCCTAACACTCATCGCAATCTTCAGCCTAACGACCTTAGTAACCGCCTGTGGCGGCGGTGACAGCCAAAGCAGCGATAATGGCCAAACGCCGACTCCGCCGACGACACCAACTGTACCGACAACGCCCACTAGTTTGTGCGTGAATACGAGTGGGCAAGTTAACTGGCCCGCCTTAATGGCAGAGGACTGCCCGGAATTAAGTCAATATGGGCTCTTTATCGACCCCGCAACCCCCACCGCGCAGCCGCAAGCACCGGGATTTGGTTATCAGCTCGCCACGCAGCTATTTTCTAATTACGCCAGTAAATACCGCTTTATCTATTTACCCGCAGGCAGCAGCATGCAATACCAAGCGCAGGAGGCATTCGAGTTTCCAACTGGCGCCGTGCTAGTCAAAACCTTTGCTCTGCCACAGGATACGGCTATCACAGGCATAGCCAACGAAACCCTTATTGAAACACGGCTATTGATAAAACGCTCCCAAGGCTGGACGAGTCTGGTTTATCAATGGCAACAAGGTGAAGCAAAGCTGCTTACCGCGGGCGCAAGCGTGCATCATACCCTGATTAATCAAGGCCAAAGCCAAAGCTTTGATTACAACATACCGAGCCGCGCCGAGTGCAAAATTTGCCACCAGATCAATCAAGATAACAGCAGTCTAATCATTCCGATTGGCCTTAAAGCCCATCTATTGAATCGCGATATCATCGACCAAGGGCAAAGCGTCAATCAACTCAGCCTCTGGGCCAAACAAGGCAAGCTTGAGCAGTTACCCGAGTTAAGCCAAGTCGCTAAAACCTATGCCATAGACAACCTCCAAGCCGATTTAACCAGCCGTGCTAAGGGCTATTTAGATGTTAACTGCGCCCATTGCCACAGCGCCAAAGGCTATGCCAGCATCTCCGGCTTACGCCTTGGGTTTTATATCGACCATACCAGTTATCAATATGGGATCTGCAAACAACCGCCCGGCTGGGATGGCGGCCCTAAAGGACTCGATTACGATATCGTCCCCGGCAATGCCGACCACTCGATTTTGCTCTATCGCCAAACGCTGTCAGAACCTAAAGATCGCATGCCGCCCATTGGTCGCAACCTTGAGCACCAAGAAGGCGTGGAATTAATTCGTCAATGGATAGATTCACTGGCACCGAGTTTAGGGAATTGTACTTAGACATGTTCAGTAAGAAACTTGCTTATTACCAATCGCCACTGATTGAACCTGGTTAGATAATGATGCTAACTTACTGTCCAGTTGGAATGTTCATTCCAACTATAAATCCTTTCTAGATTAGTTTACTGATAGGGATGGGTAATACTCAGTTAAATGCCAAATGGAGGCGGCATGCGTAAGACTATATTTTTCACCTTGTTTTTTGTCGCGTTTTCTAATGCCAGTGCAGAAGAACAAACCCAAGTTAACTTAAAAGATAATACGGTTTTCTACGAGGGAGCACTCTCTAAGGAAGCCAATCAAAAACTTATCTCATTGATTGATAACAATCCTCACCAAATCGAGTGGGTATCAATTAAAAGCAAGGGAGGTGAAGTCAATCGAGGAATGGATTTAGGCGAGATTATTTTTAACAATAATCTTGGCGTCGAGGTTACCGAATACTGTCTATCTTCTTGTGCTAATTATGTATTCTCTTCAGCTCATAAGCGCCGTATATCCAATCATGCTGTTATTGGTTTTCATGGCGGTGTCACTGGGATGGAGGAAGCAACGGAAGAATACCTAAAAACTTTACCCGAGAGCCAACAAAAAGCAGCCAGAGATAGCTTCACCGCGTATATGAAGACAACAACGTCCAGAGAAGCTGAGTTTTTCACTAAGGTTGGTGTCAGTCAAAAAATAACCTATTTAGGTCAAAGTTCCTTGTATCAAAAGCAAAATAATTCTGAAGAGTACATTGGCTGGTACTATTCATTAGATGACTTAACAAAGCTCGGTATAAAAAACATCACGGTAATTAACCCGCCTTGGAAATTCAAACAACTATCCGAAAAAACGAAGTTCTTTAAAGTGAGTGTGAGTGATATTTGACGACAGACCAAAGCGTTAATTGTTAATTAGCGCTTTCACTCTTCCCTTTACCCACCATTTAGCCGGCTAAAATACCCAGGTGGATGGCCAATCCAATGCTTAAAGGATTGACGGAAATGGCTAACATCGCTGTAACCTAAGGTCTCGGCAATCGCCTCAATACCCAGCTCGTTAGCTAAAATCAACTCGACCGCTCTTTGGCAACGCACCTGATCGACTAAACGTTGGTAACTCGAGCCAAGCTGTGCCAGCTTACGCCGAAAGCTGCGATCGCTCATATGCAGTTGCGTCGCCATGTCATCTAAATGGAGCACTTGGGGAAAATGTTCATTGATTGCCGCCAGTACGGTTTCGATAAAGGATGTGCTTGATACCGACGCGGTCTTTTCGGCGTAGGCAGGGAAAGGATACTGGATGGCAAGCGCGAGATGGGTGAGGGAAATACTCCATTCGTAATATTCACAATTAAACTGCACTTGAGCACCGGTGGCTTCGCTTAAAAAACAGCTGTCACGGACAGGTTCAGCCAAATGGATTTGCCTAAGCGTTATCGACTCCCCCGTGAGCTCTCTGGCAAGCCCTAACAGCGAACCTATGCTGTGCAGAAATTGAAATCCATATTGTGCTTTGTCGATACGGCCAGTGTTGAGCCAACGAATGCAGACACAGTCTTCTTCGAGGCGCACTAAGGTATCGGTAAAACTGCCAACCAGTTGGGGATGATTGACCACAAACTGCAGGCAGGCCTGTAGAGAAGTCAACTGCGCGAGATGGGGCAAGAGCTCATCTAAACTACTCACCCGATAGCTTAGGCCTAATTTAGTGCCGATATCGGGGTCGCCGCCCTGCAAACGTAAAAACTCCATCGCATACTCTACCTGCCACACAAACACAAACTGGCAATGATTGAGCTCTGCTTGGCCAACGCCGATATGCTCACAGACTTGCTGTAAGGCGTTTTCGCCTAACTGCGAGGCAATAAAATCGAGAATATTACGTAGCTCAAATGCGGGATAGATTTGATCACCCACCATCAGGTTCGTCTTATAGTCGACGCGCTGTAACATGGAAAATCCTTAATATGATTTGTTCAGCTTTTAATTCCCTAGGTGATTAGTTGTATAAGATCTCGCTTATTTTGAATAGTCTTAAACCAAACTTAATGTTAAAAAAATGTATTATTTTATTTCGCGCTCGGACAAAACAAAAACGCCTGCATATTCGCAGGCGTTTTCATCAGGATTGAGTTAACTCGTCGGCTTACATGGGACGATTTTTCTCAACTAATCGATTAAAAATCGCATTTACCGATAAAGACGCACCATGGGCGATTTTATCTGCCAGTTTCTTACGGACTTGGTAGCGCAACTTGTACACGGTACGTTCGCCAGCTAACTGCATTAACACATCATCACTGGTTGAAATCGCATCGATAAGACCTAATTCAATCGCCTGTTGACCGTACCAATGTTCGCCTGTGGCCACCTTAGCCAAATCGAGCTGAGGACGATACTTGCTCACGAAAGCTTTAAACAACACATGGGTTTCTTCCAGCTCCTGTTGGAACTTCTGTCTGCCTTCGTCAGTATTTTCGCCAAACACGGTTAAGGTGCGCTTAAAATCACCGGCCGTGTGTTGCTCGTAGTCGATTTCATGTTTCTTCAATAAACGGTTGAAGTTAGGCAACTGGGCAACGACACCGATTGAACCTACGATAGCGAATGGTGCGGCATACACTTTGTTTGCCACACAGGCCATCATATAACCACCGCTGGCAGCGACCTTATCCACGCAAATCGTTAATGGGATTTCGGCCTGACGCAGACGGTCAAGCTGGCTAGAGGCCAGACCGTAGCCATGCACCATGCCACCGCCACTTTCGACATTCACCACCACTTCGTCGCCCTTTTCGGCAATGGTTAAAATCGCGCTGATTTCTTCCCGCAAAGAAGCTACTTCGGCGGCATCAATACTGCCTTTAAAATCAATAACAAAAACTTTGCCTTTGCTGTCTTCTTCGGCCGCTTTTTCCTTCGCCTTTTCGTCCGCTTTCAGCTGTTTTTCGTAGGCTTTAAACTGCTTCTTCGACAGCAGTTCTTCCTTCAAGCTGTGTTTAAGCTCTTCCAGTTCTTCTGAAAGATTGGTGATCCTCAGTTCACCTTTATCCGATTTGTGCTTCACCGTGGACGCGAGCACCACAATAATCACAGCAACAAGCGCAACCACAATCGTCACGGCTTTCGCTAAAAACATGCCATATTCGTATAGAAATTCCAAAGTACTCTCCGTTGGGGCCTAAGGTGATCCGGTTTAGTGCGCGCTATTCTAACAGCCTAAAGCGCCATAAAAAAACCCAGCAAAGGCTGGGTTTTTAGGATTTTACACGCGACTAGTTAGAACAGGTCGCAATCACGCTTGGATCGGTAACAAAAATCGTCGCTTCACCTTTACCTGCAGTAGATGCATAGGTCGCCACTTGCGTCTGCATCTCAACGGTTGCCGCAGCGGCCATACCATCCGTTGAACTCTTCTCACTTGGGTCAACAATTGAGCTATGGTGACCCTTAGCAAAACGCACCGCACCAGAACCTTTGGTGGTTGCATCCACACAAGGCAGACCGATTGCCGAGATCAACGGCTCAGTGCCTGAGAGCGGGAAGTTATCGACGCGATTAGGTAACACTTGGTCAGCTAAGTTACCGTTACCATCACCCGCGATTTCGATTAAGTGCACGGGTAATCCCGTTGCTTTCAACATACCTGCATGGTTAACCGGATCCGCCGAATCCACCGCCGTTTGCACCGCAAAGGCAAAGGTTGGAATAAACTGCGCATAAACCCCTTGTACTAAGGCCGCATATTCTGGGCTGCCTGGCTCGTATCCCGCAGTATTGGCTTTATCCACTAATGCTTGGAACGTCGATGAGGCAGTCACATTGCTAAATAGCACTGGGCCAAAGGTCGCAGAACCGGCAAACGCGCCTGCTAAACCACCCGCTGGTGCCGCCAGAGAGACCGCATTGATGGCATAAGGGTTAGGTAGCGCTTCACCCGTGCTTGGATTTTTCATGCCCGTGCTGGCATAAGTCGCAAAGTCGGTACCGACAATCGCACCTAAACTTAAGCCCTGCGCACTAATCTTGGAAATATCGAATACTTGTGGTTGACCCGCCTGTGCAAGCCCCTGTGCTAAACCAGTTAAGGCTAAACGCACGCCAAGGTGATCCATGGTGGCCTGACGGAAGTTATCCCGCACCGACAGCGTGCTTGAGATATTCACGAAGACGAGTGGATTACCATTTTTAAAGGCATCGGGTGTACCAATCACGTTACCGAAGGAAGGATCGGTTGCCGATACTTCGTAAATCCCATCGCCATTGGCGTCAAACGAGCGAGCACCATGTAAAGGCATATCAATGGCCACCGTTGCCACGCCCATCGCGGCATAACTGCCCGCATAGGCTAATGACATTTCCTTACCGCCGCCTAAACCATGCAGCGCAATCGTCGTTGGCCAGCCAGAAGTCGGTGGGGTAAAGGTTAACCCTTGTTGCTGATAGAAGGCCGCGAGTTTAGTTGCATTTGGCATAGAAATCAGTACAGGTACCGTTTCATAACCTTTAATCGCAGGGATGGGGTTAAATTTGGTTAAATGCTTGGTTTTATCCGCTGCGGTTCCATCATCTAACAACCAGGTTTTACCCGCCATCAAAGAAGGATTCGCTAGGGCATCGGCAGGATTTGCAATTCCATTTGCTACTGCCTGCATACCAAAGTTGGTTTGACTTAAGGTACCCGCTTGCAGCGCTAATAATACCGAAACAGGACTATCACCTTGGGCTTTCCAGCGGCCATTGATTAGCGGCTGACCTGCGGATGACAAGCAGCTGACCGAAGAGCAGTCGCCGTAAATCGGCAATTTAATCTTAGCGGTATAAACATCGGCTAGATTCGACACTATATACGCAGTTCCATCTGCTGGAGTTAAACCTGCAGCCTGCGCCACAGTGTAACCCGCAGGGGTGGGCATTTGCCCAAAACTTGGGGCATAAGGCGCGCCCTGCGCCATCAAGAGTTTTGTGGTTTCATAGACGTTTGCTACCGATTGAGTGGTAAACAAGCCTGAATAGGTAATGGTTGAGGTATCGACATTATGTGCCGCAGCCATGCCCTTTTCATAACTGTTGATCAAGGTTTGCAGCATCAATTGATCAGGCGTTTCTAGGGGTAAGGTGTTGATATCCATCTTCAACGTACCATAGGTCGTTGAAGGGGCAATGCCTCGTCCCTCTGAATCTTGGATTAACTTGGTTGTCGCATAAATATAAGACTGGCCGGCTTTAAGCGGCTTGAGTGGCACGATAACAACTTTGTTACCCGATGCCATCGACACAAAATCCACACCAAATTGTAATTCGTCGCCAACTTTACAGGCAGATACTGACGGTTTAGTGGTACATTCAGGATCAGATGACAATGGACCACCCACTGTGGCCTCAAACATTCTCACTGCGCCCGGTTGGGCTACCGATGCGGCCATCAGGGTCAGTTGTGTGCCATCGTGATCTTTAGCGAGTTCGAGATCGATTGAAATGGGAGATGTAGTTGACCATCCATCTAAGGCACCAAGAGCAATTTGCGGATCGACATAGTTCCCCGAACTTTCCCCCGGGATTGATAAGGTGCCGTCTGTAGTGCCGCTAAACAACAAATCATTAGGCAAAGGCACTTTAGCATTCGCGGGGTCAAACACCATATGGGATTCAGGGATGAGCGGGTCTGTCTTATCCTTGAGTTCGTTATAACTGTCCTCGCCACATCCTGTGAGGCCCAGTGCTGATGCAATCGCAACACACAAAATGAGTCTTTTCATTTTTTTTCCCCAAATCTTGTTGTAATAGTTTTGTTTTCCCCAAGAAATTAGTCACAATAGCGCAAAAGCTATGACTAATAGGGCTTATGTTAGCCCCTAACTCATTTCAAGTTAACGTAAAAATATTGAGTTAGCCACAAGTTTGTCACAAACATTTTAGCTATTTATAACAAAGTTTCATTCATTTGTTTGAAACATGCGTTTAGCAATTCGGCGACTCTAGAAGTGGCGGGCATTTTCGCCAAGAGGAATAAAAGGCTCATGTTGGAATATCAAGCAGCAAAAGATTTACTCAAAGGTAAAACCATACTGGTGACAGGCGCTGGCGCAGGTATCGGTCGCGCGGCGGCCATTGAATTTGCCAAACACGGTGCCACCGTGATTTTACTCGGTAAAACCGTTAAAAAACTCGAAGCCGTATACGATGTTATCGAACAGGCGGGTTACCCAACTCCTGCGATCGTGCCGTTGGATTTAAAAGGTGCGACCGAGCAAAACTACCGCGATATGGCCGAAACTATTGGCGAGCAGTTTGGTCACTTAGATGGTTTGCTGCACAACGCCAGTTTACTCGGCGCTTTAGGCCCGTTTGAACACATCGATATTCCATCACTCGAAGATGTACTTAAAGTCAACGTTACCTCACAGGTCATGCTGACCAAGGCTCTGTTGCCTATTATGCGCCAAGCACCCAGTGCCTCGATTATCTTTACCTCAAGCAGTGTTGGCCGTCAGGGCCGCGCCTACTGGGGTCCCTATGCCTTCTCTAAATTTGCCACCGAAGGCATGATGCAAGTACTCGCCCACGAATGTGATGGCACGTCTGTACGCGTTAACAGCATTAACCCAGGCGCGACTCGCACCGAAATGCGTGCTAAAGCATACCCTGCCGAAAATCCATTAGATTTAAAAACAGCCGAAGAAATCATGCCAACTTACCTCTATTTAATGGGGCAAGATTCTAGCGAAATTAACGGTCAGCAATTTAACGCTCAATAAGCAACACAGATCTAATGCACTAATAGATAAAATAAAGGGAGCCCTACGCTCCCTTTATTTTTATCAGTCGCAGAAAGCAAAAAAGGCCGCAAGCGGCCTTTTTACTGAGAGACATAACATCACTCGAATAACATTAACTACGCTGACGTGTTGGCTTAGCCTTAGGCGTCGCTGTCACTTTATGCTTGCGTACGGCGCGGCGAATTTTAGCACTCTTCACCTGAGCACGGGCCACACTGTGTTTATCGGCGGCCAGCATAGTACGAGTTTCAGGTTCAAGACCCGCTAATTGGCGCAGATAGTTAACTTGCTCAATCGGCAATTCAACCCAGCCACCACGTGGCAGAGATTTAGGCAATTCCACCATACCGTAACGGACACGGATAAGACGGCTGACTTGCACCTCTTGGGATTCCCATAAACGACGTACTTCGCGGTTACGGCCTTCACGTAAACATACGTGCCACCATTGGTTCATGCCCTCGCCGCCTGCAGCTTTAATGGCATCGAACTGCGCCATACCGTCTTCTAACATTACGCCGGTACGCAGACGTTGTACCGCAGCCTCAGGTACTTCACCAAAGGTACGTACCGCGTATTCACGTTCAACTTCGTTAGACGGGTGCATCAAGCGGTTAGCGAGTTCACCATCTGAGGTAAACAGCAATAAGCCTGAAGTGTTGATATCCAGACGGCCTACCGCAACCCAACGGGAATCACGCACTTTCGGCAAACGGTCAAACACGGTTGGACGACCTTCAGGGTCTTTACGGCTACAAATCTCACCTTCGGGTTTGTGATAGGCGAGTACGCGGCAAATCACATCGTCGGCGGACTTAAGCGATACGGCTCTACCATCGATGCGAACCTTCGCATCGGCTTCGATACGGTCGCCAAGATTGGCAATCACGCCATCAATACTAACTCGGCCTGCAGCAATCCATGCCTCCATCTCACGACGGGAGCCATGGCCTGCACGGGCCAAGACTTTCTGCAATTTTTCACTCATTAGTTATATCTTCGATAAAATTCTTTTTGAAAACAAGGAGTTTATCACCTCGCATTCTGCATATTTTGTTTGCATGTACACTGCTATGTACACAGTTCCAAAAGTGGGCTAATTATACGTGGTTAGTTGCCTACACGCAAAGAGACTGAAAAACCGCTTGCAATAGATTTTCATAGGGGCAAACTTTAATAGCGCAACAAGGGTGTTTCCTTGTGGTGTTTTAAAAATCTTGACTAGCAAAGCGCTCGAGCCCACTGCGTTAGTGTGGGGCATATTGGCAAGGTGACTATGGCATACACTTTAACGCAAAAGACGGCAACAGATATGCGTAAGCCGGAACGTGACGATTAGTTACCTTGACCAATGTGTTGCACAGAAATGTGATTATCCCGGTGACAGGGATTTGCCGATTTATAAAGGTAGGCCAACACATTACCGGGTGACGCGGTTTCGGTCTGACGTTCACGGAATACAGAGGCGGCTCCGTGAATATCGATACCGCCTAGGGCTCAAACCGCGAGAGCGGGTTAAAGCTCCATGCAGGCTGGGAGGTCTGCGACGATAAACGGAATTAGTGATGAATGCGTTGAAGCTTGATATCAGGTGGAGCTAGTAATCACGCAACCAATCCCCGCCTATACTCTAGGCGGGTTTTATTTTTAAGGGGCCGTATGCACCTAATCGCCATGCTGGTTTTAGTCATCTTAGGTTATGCCGCTGGCGAGAATATTAGCTGGCTGCTCGGTCTGCCGATCATGGCGCTGGGATTATTCATGCTTGAGGTCGGCGGGAAGAAAGCGCGCAGTTGGAGACAAGATCAAGAGGCTTTATTTTTTTTGCTTGGCTTAATTGGCATGGTGCTTATGATCCTTGAGGATCTATTTTAGAAAAAAGCCGGAATAATCCGGCTTCTTATTCATACTAATTCAGTACGTTTTAGGCAGACTCTTGCATCAATATTCCCTCGTTCGCCATCGTTAACAACTCGTTATTATCCAAGTTATTAATCTCGTCCTTTAACAATACTGCTGATGGTACTAACCAGTTTTCTATCTCCTCAAAAAATCCGACCACCTGCCCTCTAAAGGCTGCTTGATCTACATTTTCATTCAATGGATTGTTACCAAACATATCCAGAGCGATTGTCTGTAACGTGCCGAACTGTCTTGACGCAGCATGTTCTGACAAGTACTTAATGTAAATCTTCGCTAACGCCTTGCCCGTTAATAACCCGCCGCAATAACCGCCCGTTGTGGGCACTTTCCAAAACGATAACAATCCGTTAGGTTTTTTGTTCGATTTACCAATAAATGGCAATGCGTGCAGTGGTAACGCTGGGTTACGCTTAAATTTAAGTGTATTCATTGCGTCACCTATTGCGCTGGTTGAGATAAGGTTGCAGACAAGTGGGTTAAACCTTTAGGGGTTACCCTGACTTGTGAGGTGATCTTGGTGCTGCCATCACCGCGATCTACCTCAGTGATTTTATGCTCCAGAAAACCTTGCTGTAACTTGTCTTGATACCCAAGCCAGCTGGAGCCCGGTCTGCGGTAAATCCACTTTTTGCGCTGTAACAGATCGAATAAGTCTTTAGGCCGTTGCTGCAACTGCTTAGCGGCATCGGTAATGCACAAACTACCGTCGGCGGTGGCAAGGCGATCATACGCAACCGCTTTTGGCTGAGTTACCTTAATTTGTTCTTCAAGCTCGATAACCTTTTCAACGTAGGTTAATAGGTATTGGCGCATGCTGGCAGGATCACTCAACTGGTCATAAATATTTGACTGAGTGCCCTTGGCTTTATTTGCTAATTCATAAAACGCTTTTACCAGTCGCTTTTTAAACTCGCGCACTACATCATTGTTGCGCATGTAGGTCATTAGCAATGTCGATTGTTGTTCGTTGAGGATGGCGTATTCTGTGTCACTACCACCTCGGACACCAGTTTGTTTTGGCTGGATTTCAAATCCAACCATTCCAAACTCCTCTAAATCACTCGCATACTGACGAATTAACTTGATCACAGTTGAGTGCGGGTTACCCACACCTTCGGCTATCGCTAAGGATGTGGTAACGGCTTGACCTTGGCTGTCGAGCGATACAATTGCAGCATTCTCGGCCATAGCGGCAAGTTGATTATTTCGACGTTGTATAAAGCTGCTGTTATTTGCTATAGTTTCCATTGCAATCACCTTTACTTTGCGTGTTAAGTGTTGATTCATGAGCCTCGACTGCTCCAACAGTTGAGGCTTTTTCATTTAATGCGACTTCATGTGGGCTTTTTAGTCCATACGCCTTTTCTAGCTGGTGACACACTTCGCTATTGAGCGTTCTGTTACCTAATACCGCCCCATTCGCTATCATTTGTTTCAGTTCAGGGCTAATCCTGACTTTAATCTGTGGGTATTCGCGCACTTTCATACTGACTCCTGCTTTTTTGGCTTTAAGGCGTAAGCCTGTCTTAAGCAGTAAACGATTTCAGCATTAAGCGAGCGATGTTGATCTTCGGCTGCTTCTTTCGCCATTTGATGTACTTCGTGTGGTAACCGCAACATAAGCTTTCGTTTAGTCTCTATACGTTTTGTCATTTCTCATATCCTTTTTAAAAATAGTAGCATGTGGCTACCATTGAAATGTAGTAGCATGTGGCTATAGTGTCAATTATTATTTTCCACAAAAATGAAAAATGACCACAAGAAACCCACAGATAAATATCCGTGTACCTGAGCACGTAAAGGCTGGGCTTCACCATGCAGCCGAGTTAAGCGGTCGATCTGTCAATTCTGAAATTGTCTTTAGACTTGAGCAGTCATTTGGAAAAATGCCTATAGATAAGCTGGTTCCTGCATCTGAGGCAAAATCTCGCGCAAAATCTCTTGTTATAAACAGCATAGAGGAACGCTTAGTAAGCGAAATAATTAGCAAGGTAAATAAAGCTATAATTAATGGTGAGAGTGAAACATCCATTTCACCAGATGATCACCAACCAGAGAGCCAACGTAGCGATGTACAAGATGCTTACGTTGAAACAATAAATAGAGTTTGCAGCACACTGGAAAAACTTGGGTATAAACTTGAGCTTAAGGAAGCAGAGCGTGACTTTCAAAAAACACTAATAATTATACGTTTCTAAGCTGGAATTCCTGCTTAGCTCTTCTGTCAGTTCTTGAGCCTGATTAATAAAGTGTTTGGGGAAGCTGGTTATATCGTTGAAATAGATGGTGACAAAGTGACTATTTTATTTTAGGTTAACAATTTGTTACCGTATACTATGCACACATTGATAGGCGTAGTGACTACGGCAATGTAGTAACTAACAAAGCATTTCAAGGAAAGAATATGTTTAAATATATAATGTTAGCTATCACCGTATTATTTTTAGCCGGTTGTGCAGCACCACTCCAGCAAGTTACTCAATTAAGCGAAAAACCTACCAGTATTTGCGTAGTTCGTCACGATGCTGTTAAAGAAGGCGTCGTTACAGCGATCACTTCTGAATTACAATTCAAGGGTTATAAAACCACCGTAATACAAGGGCGCTATACGATGCAGCATAATGCGTGGCAGCCACAATGGTACATTGCCGAGGCTGATGCTGCACATTGTGATGCTCTGCTATTTTATGTTGCTAACTGGAGATGGGACCTAGCCACTTATATGGTTTATGCGAATATTTGGATGACCGATATTAGTGGACAAAAGCGTATAGGTCAGGTTACTTACGATGCAAGTCGCTCTGCGTTTACAACAAACAAATTCATAAACTCAGACAGCAAAATTAGAGAGCTAACCAATCAGTTAACGATGTAATAGGATGCTGCATGAAAAGGAATATTTCGCTTAGTTTATTGGTGGCTTTGCTGACGGGGTGCGCCGCCTATACCCCAGAAGTTAACTATGTAACATCACCTATTGGTGCTGAAATTTATGAGGTAGAGACGGGTAAATTTTTAGGTATATCACCGCTAGTTGTTACTTATGCACCAACAGGCCAACATTATAAAAATGGCTGTTATGGCATTAAAGGCGTGTCTGCAAAGTGGCAAAGCGGCGCAACTAACATGCCAACATCAACAAATTATCTTTGTGATTTTAAAAAGGTTTACACTATAGAAATTCCCTATGTTGGAGATGAAAATCAATTCGCTAGCGATTTAAAGCATGAGCCAGCTGTCGTCGCATATTTACAAGAAAGAGATAATGCTGTTGTAAAACAGCGACAACAGCAACAAGGTATGAGTGATGGCGAAGCCATTATATGGTCGTCGGTGATCAGTAGTGTTGGCATGCTCACTGGTATACTAACGGCCCCCATCATCATACCACCAACACCTCAAGCGCCTAATGCAACTGAATATTACCAGCAAAATTATCAGCAACCCGCCTACCAGCAGCAAGTGCAAGCCACCAAAGTAGCACCTATTCCAGTACCACAAACTATCCCACCGACACCATTAACTGCATCGAGCGGCTGCACCTCAGATTATGAATGCGGCCTAGGT
Source organism: Shewanella sp. Koi 1 (assembly GCF_052907445.1). Taxonomy (NCBI): domain Bacteria; kingdom Pseudomonadati; phylum Pseudomonadota; class Gammaproteobacteria; order Alteromonadales; family Shewanellaceae; genus Shewanella; species Shewanella sp. Koi 1. Next base: position 3,017,441 of record NZ_JBREJM010000001.1, read on the forward strand.
TTATCGTGCATTAAGGGGCCACTTCAAAGCACTGGTCAGTGCATGCAAAAGGCCAATGAGTACGGCACTCCATTGCCGACGATCAGTAACCCCAGCAGCACATTGCCTAACACTAATATCAATGGGCAATGCACGCTTAATAGTGAGTGCCCTATTGGTTTTCGCTGCGATATGACGTTAAAAACCTGCGTAAAGTGATCACCACTCACGCAGATTAAAGCCGACATAAGCGCTTTGATAAATCGCGTTCTTCTGGCGAGTAATGGCATCCAGTTTTTCGCGTTTTTCGCTTGGGTTCATACTCGAGTTATTAACTATTTCCGCTTGCTTACTCAATGCCGATACTTGGCGCTGCACACGGTTAAGCGCAATGCGCACGCCTAACTTATCGCGATTATCCTCAAGCACAGCCATCATACGGCTTGAATCTTGTTCCTCGGCGGCACGCTTATAGCTGCCATAGGCTTGATTAGCGGCATCAAGCGCCTTGTAAAACTCGTTCTGATAATAGGTGTTACCCTTTGGCGCATCGCCGCCGTAAAACGCTTTGATCACCGGGTAACGGCTGATGGGGGTTTCGGCGCTCTCGCGTCCAAGCATCTGGCGCGCCATAATGTCAGATATCGCCAATACATAAGCGCCGAGTGTGCCAGCATAGCCATTGACTAGGTGCTCAATCTTTTTAGGGCTAACGTTAAAGAACTTACCGATTTCGCGCGCGGTATCGCTGGTGTAAGCGTTATAGCGATCACCTGGCATACGGTTCTCATCGCCCATGCCCTCGATATCAGTCCACTTGAAGAATGACTTATTCACTATCACTTCAATGGCAGGCAGTGCAAACTGTGGCAACGGGTTAAGTGCCATGGTATTGAATAAGGCGCTGGCGGTGGCACGGCCTAAGTCGCTGCCCGTTTGCGAGCCAGTACCAAAGTTAAATAAGCGCTCAGGTAAGGTGCCAAACATAATACCGAGTTCAAATGGTTTTGGGATGCGGATTTCATGATCACCTAGCCAGAAATGCCAGTTGGCATCTTTATCCCAGTCCGGCAACTTTTTATAGCGCTCGTCATCTTCATTCCATGCGGCAAGTGCCAGCGAGAATGCGGCCACTTTTAACCCCTTCATCGCCAAGTTTGCTGACAGTACCTTAAGCACTTTGTCATTTTCACCCGCGGCTGATGCCCGGGCTAATTTATACATACCCTGCAAGCGCGCGTTGAAGAACGGTAAAAAGTCGATCATGGTGCTGATTAGCGCAAAGTTGCCTTTGAGACTGTAATCCATCAGGTCTTTGGCCTCGAACGCGGCTTGGCGGCGAGATTTACCCGAGCGTAAAGCCGCCTCATAGGTTGATAGCCGGTTAGCGTTTTCGAACTTATCGCTGAAATTACGGTACACCTCGAACAATTTCTTGCTATTAGTGACTAAGCTGCCCATATAGCTATCAATCTGTTTAGCTGTGAGTCCCTTCTTAGATAACGCGCGGCGAATTTGCTGCGCGGCTGCTTCTGGATCTGCTCCGTGTACATACCCACCCTGAAACGCTGCGCCGCTGAATATCAAATCGCGGTAGGCTTCATCTTCCTTAAATGCCTTTTTCAATCCGTTAACCGAATCAATGCCTAGCTTAAAATCATCCTTGTTGATCATCCACGCATGCGCCGCGTCGCGGATAAAGTTTTTCAAGATAAAGTCAGGTGATAAGGTGATACCTGCGGTTAAAAAGCGTTTAGCGCTGCGGCCCATGCGATTAAATAACGAACGGCTGCTGACGTCATTAATCGCCATTAATGCCCTTAATAGCGCGGGATCAGACACCACCACCCGTTGCTGCTTGCCGTTAACCATCATTCTTACCGTGCGCTTTTGCTCGTCTTCGGATAACAGCGAATACTCGTTGGCCGTGATTTTATCCATAAACCCTGTACCGTCTAGATTCTCTACCACCTCGAGCATGGCTTTGTTTTTAAGCGCTGCATCAATCATGGTTGATTGGCGCAAGATAATGTTTTCGAGCAGGTCTTTGGTCGATTGCTTGCCGCCCTTTAGCTCTTGGATTTTCGGCTTCTGGCCAGCAATACCTTTTTTGCTGTTGGGTGCATATACGGCTGCGAACTCCTCAAAGCCAGCGTCTGCCTCAATATCACGGAAGAACGGCACATAATACTGCTCATCAAATCCGGCGCGCTGGGCTTCACTAATCAGGCCTGCGCCTTGAGCCATATCGAGCACGGCAGAGTTAATCTTGTTGTACTCTGCGCGCACATCTTCAAATAGCTTTTCTTTGCCGTCGGCAAGGGCTAGCAGTTCGTCAATATCGGCTTGTGATAGGTTGTTCTCGCGGCCCTGCGCTTTTAGCTGCTTGGCGCGATTAGCGCCCATCCACGCAAGCCAGTTGTTAAGCTCGCCGTCTGGCAACATGCCGAACACTTCAAGCAATCCTTTTGTGTCGGCCTTGCGCTGAATAATGCCATCCTTCCACATGGGCGCACCGTAATGGAAAACGCCGTGCAATACGTCCGATAAACCCGACGCCAGACGCGCAGACACATAACCCATCTTATTAGGATCGGTAATGCCTGCGGCTTCTTCGGCTTTTTTGATACCGTGCAAACCGTCGAAGATGCCCTCATTCAGGCGGCTCCAAAAGCTTGATTGCTTAAGCGTGTCGGCGGTATTGCGGTAATTCTCGGTGATCTTCTCTTTTAGCGTTTGCTCGGCTTCTTCCTCAAGGCCTAGCTTCTGTTTGGCGGTGCGCTCATCTGGCGCAGTAGCTGCTTTGCTAAAGAGAATGTCAGAGGGCGATTCATCACGCGCATCAAGCACTTTATTCGCCCTATCCATGCGCTGCTTGCGCTTATCAAAGCCGCGCACAATGGCCTGCATCATATCTTCCATTTCATTGCGGGTAATGTTGGACTTGATGATCCCCAATCCCTCAAGCTGGCGGCGAAGCCATTTAGTCAACTCAAACCACCACGCCTTAGCCGTTCCTCGCTCAGGTTGGTTTTGCACAAAGTTGGCAAAGACTTCCTCGGCTTTCACAGCATCGGATGCGCCAGCGTAATCCTTATCAATCTTGGCCCAAAGCTCCTTAAACTCTTTACGGCTACGGCTAGAGTTAAGCTTGGCAATAAACTGCTGGTACTTTTGCGCGCCGATCACGGTATGCAAGCCGCCGTGAGCTAAAACCTCATGCACCAGCGTTGAGCGCAAATCATCAATAGAACTGAAATTATCCAAAATTAAATAGGCTGAGTGGCGCTTATCATCGTAAGCCCCGTAGATGGTTTGCCCTTCCATCTCCATTGATGACAGATTAAAGCGCTTTAAAAATTCATCTTGGCTAGTAAATAGGTTAACGCGCACACCTGCGCCGCCGCTAAGTTTAGCGATCACATCGTTTACCGCTCGCTGCGCCTCACCTTGGGTGAATAGCCGTGCGCCTTTGTTTTTGCCGCGCTTGGGTTTATCGAAGAAAGATAGCTGATCACTATCATCTACTGCTTTGGGTTCTTCTTTGGCTTTTGGTTTTTTAGTTGCCGCTGTAGCCTTAGGTTTTTTAGTTACTGTTTTTTCTGTGTTGGCTTCCTGCGCATCCAAACCAAACTCTTTGCGCAGTTCGGCATAAGCCATGCGGTTGATGCTTTCAGGCGTATCACTGTTAAATTGCTGGTAAGTCTCAAAGGATGACTCGGCCAAGGCCTTATCAATTTCGGTTTCGTATGAGTCGTTGAGCTTGCTTACTGCATCGTCATAACCTGGGGAGCCTTTTTTAAAGCCCTGCTTTTTAATCTCAGCTTGTACCCACTTGGTTTTAGAGGTGCGCAGGATAGCAGGTGTTTCATTGCTGTCATTTATAGCGGTTTTAGCCATTTCCGCTTTTTCACCTTTTTTTGAGGCTTTATTATCAACAGCTTGCGTTGCACCTGCTTGCGTTTCAGAGCTTGGGAACTCACGGGCAAGATTGATTAGCTCTTTAATCGGTGCATTCAGGCGGATCACTTTAATCTGCTCGCCCTTCTCGCGCTTCGTCAGCCATTGATGATGGCCGTCAAGCACATGATTATCGCTCGACACCAAAATAGAACGGTCGCCACCTTCAAAACCTAAGGCTTTTTTCACTTTTGCGGGTGAAAACTCGGCCTGTGTTGGTTTAAGCGAGTCGGCTGGTACTTCTTCGGTAGTATGATCAACGCCACGGGCTTTCATAAAGTTAACCATGGCGCCGCGGTGTTCAGCCTTAATCTGTGGCATTTCAGAACGGGGAATATTCAGCGTGCCCGTTTCAGGCGCAAAAGCGGTCCACTCGTTATCTATCTTGTCGCCGGCGAGGTCTTGGGCGGGTTCAGACTTTTTTGGTTTAATATTCTCCATTGGAGAAATAGTTTTAATGGCGTTTTTATCAATAACGACATATTCGGTGCGACCACGCGGATCCTTGCCGACAACCAAGCCATAACCCTGTGCAGTGAGTTCATTGATATAGTTTTCAGATAAGCGAGTAATATCACCCGTTTTATTCAGCACCTTAGTGTTCGGCTTGATGCTGATGTTGTGAATGGTTGGTGAGCCATCGGCCATTGACGCGTACCCCTGAGCCTGCTCAATGTCGGCTTCGCTGGTTGCGTAAAATCCACCGTATGAGCGGCCTTTCTTGCCTTGCTTCTGGCCTGTGCGAACGATCTCAATATCATCAATGTTTAATGCGGGATTCGGGGAGCCATGCAATAACGTCAGTCCACTTTCACCAACGGTATCGGTTGTACCATCTGTTCTTGCGTCAGCTTTAGGCACTACGCGCCAGCCAAAGCCATTATCCAACTTAACCGATTCAACCTCTGCGCCTTCACGCTTAGCGGCGCGAGCGCCTTTGCTGATTAATGCCTCCTTAGCTGAGGCAAATGGCGTGTTGTTCGATTTTACATTGATACCCTGCGATTGAGGCGACTCTTTATTAACGGCGGTGGTATCAGGTGCAAAGATAATCCCCTTGTCGGTTATCTGCTTAGGTTCTGCTGCAGTTTGGCGCGCGGTAGTGTCGGCAAATTGCTGCGCAGCTTGGCGAGCTCGGCCATCATTAGCAAAAATGGTATCCGACTGCCCGATAAGGTTAGTTGGCTGCGCGGCCATAGTGTCGCGGGTATGCTGGCGGCTGAGGTTTTCGCCGTCGATAAATGGCGCAGCTAATAGCCCAGTAACAGGGCTGCTGCCTTGACGCTCTTGTTCCGAGAGTGGCGGCAACCATTCCCCTTCACGGCTCTGATCAGTTAGCCCCTGCACGCTATCCATTGCTTGCGTTAGTGGGCTCTTATTGAACTGTTCTGGCACAGTTGGAAAGCTGCGGCCCTTCATCGCATTGTCGCGCGCGATGGCCTCATCACCAAAGCGTCCAGCCTGCATAGTGTCTCCCATGCCAGCACGACGGGCGGCAGTGGGTTGATCGTAATTAGGTTGTTGTGTCTGCTGCGCTTGGCTGGCTTGCGCCATGCTATCCGCCATGCTGTCAATTTGGGCACGGCGATCAGCGGCTTGCTGTGCGTCGGCATCCATTGCACCGGCTACGGTTGGGTTGCTTTCCCGAATAGGATCGGCGGCAGGATTTTTTGCGGGTTGAGAGTTAACAGGTTCACGGTTAGCAGGATTGCGATTAGCAAGGCCACCGATACTGCCAGCACCAGCACCAAAGCCAGCGCCAATAATCCCCTCATTAAGCGCTGCCAGTTTAACGCCAGCCATCGGATCACGCTGGTCAATTTGCGATAGCACGTTATCCACTGCATATTGACTCACCCCCGCTTGTGTGGCTTCGGTTGCGCCCTCGGTAATACCACCAGCGAGCGCACTACGCAGCGCGCCAGATTTTGCCAAGCGCACGCCGGTTAGCGCTCTACCAATGACAGGATCACCAATGGCAGAGGCGGCAAAGTTAGCCAGTAGCACTTTTGGGTCGCTGCGTACTTCGTTTTTTAATTGTTCGTCTAAACGCTTATCAGCTAATGCCCATTTACTATCAACATCTAAATCAGGCTGTTCGGATTGGATTTGTCGGTAATATTTCTGGAAAAGCGGTGACTGCGCCTTAATGTCATCCGGCATCTTTAAATATTCTTGACTCGCTTGCTCCATGGCCTGACCAGTAGCCGCACTACCGCCAGTGACGCCCATACCCACCGCTTGCGCCACCTTAGCGCCCTTTGAGCCAAGGCTTAGGGCTTTAGTGGCTAAACCTGCTGCGCCTGCACCGGGCACAGCGGTGGATACAAGCTGGCCTGCAATGCCTGCAAAATTGAGCAACCAAGTATCGAGGTCGGTCATCCCCTCGCCTAGTTCGGTTTCGCCTTGGTCATTGGTTTGGAACATCGGCTTAGCAAGCGATTCCTGTCCACTGCTAGACATTTGGCTGTGTTGTTCGTCGGCAATATTTCTAAATGACTTTGCCATGCCATCAGCGCCGACCATATCAAACATGCTGCCAACACTAGAGGCTATGCCTGACTGAAAATTGTCAACCATATCCCCCATGATGCCTTGTTCGTTTTGCTTAGCTTGTGCCGTTGAAATGGTGCTTGGTTTGCCAGGGTCAAAACCGAGTAAGGGCATTGTTAATACTCCAAAAAAAAGAAAACCCAGCGCTATGGCTGGGTTAATTGGTATAAGGGATTAAGTTACCAAATGTTTTTCACGCGATAGAGCAGGCCTTGCTGGCTTTGCGTTTGCAGTTCAGGGTTGGCTTGCCTATATTGATTTAAATCCTGTATCCGCTGTCGCTGCTGCTCAGGGGTCATTGTCGCAATTTCAGATGGTGTCAGTAACGGTTTAAACTGTGCACTATCTGCTAACCCTTGTGCACGCTGATCTGCATCGAACTTATTTTTATCAAATCCAGCAGGAGGCGGCGTGACTATTTCCGTCGTGGTTTTATCTGTACCTGTGTCAGTGCCAGCCGTAGGCTCAGGCAGGTACATACCAAATCCGTACTTATTAATTTGGTCAGCGCTTAAACCACTGCGTTGCACTATGTTGGCTCTTTTTGCCTCCATATTCGCTTTCGCTTCGGCGACTTTCGCCGCGTAAGCCTCTGGATTAATCGGTTGCTTGGTTAAAGGGTCTAAATGGATAGCATCAACATCTGCTAATGACTCTTTATAATCTGCGCTTAAACGGTCTAATGCTTGGCCGATTAATAACGCATTTTGCTTTTCATCGGCGCGATCGTCGCGGCTACTGGCGAGCTCTGCTTGTTTATCACGGAATTTCAGCGAATCCTGATAACGCTCATCAGATTTTGCCTGCTCTGCATCGTAGCGTGCATCACTCTTAGCTTCACGCGCATCCTGACGAGCCTCTTGGCGCTCAATACGCGCATCTTCTTTGGCCCAGCGTTTCTCTAGGCTCGCCTCTCGCATCCGTTCGCGCTCATCGTCACGCATTGCCATCGCATAAGCGTAAAGCCCTTGACCAATCGCTTGGCCAGCTCCCTGCAAACCTTTACCTAACCCCATTAATAGTGACATTACATACCTCCCGCCGCTGCACGCTGCATTAGGCCTTTTGGCGCTGGCTGCTCGCCTTGTTTTGGCACAATACCAAGCTCTTGGCCTTCTTTAGTCGCATCTTCAACCGACTGCCTAAGCTCATTTACATCAAGCTCACCCATAGCCTCTTTGGTTGAGATATAAGCGCTATAGGCTTGGCTGATAGCGGTATCAATAAACTGATCATTGATTTCATCTTCTGCCAATGCCCCAGCATCCACGGCTAAGGATGAAAGCTCCATAAAGATTTCCATGGCAAAAATCAGCTTAATGTCGTCGCTAAATTCCATTTGCTTACTAACGGCAATAATGACCGTTGCCACCGCGTTACCAATGCCCTTTGCAATATCCTCAGAGTCCTTGATCATGGCGGCGATTTGGTCACCCGTTTGCCCTTCACCGTGAATAATCACTTGGGCGACTTTCATCGCCTCGGCTAACTGTTTTTCTTCCTGCGGCGTTAAATCTTCGCCATCGTCAGGTGCATTCATTGGTTGTGGTTGCATAGCCATAAATCAGCCCACCGTATTGGTTAAATCATCTAGGGTTGTTGGTTGCCACGGTTTTACGCCAGCAGGCGCAATATTTGCCATGGGTGAAAGTTGTATCTTGCCGAGCAAGCCGCCAATATTTAAATCGGTTTGCTTACCTTCGCCATCAACGCCCCAGTAAGTCATGCGTTTGCGGGCTTCTTCGGCTTCCTTCTCTGCCGCTCGGCCCTGCATCGCACCGCCTATCAGCTGGGTTCCGGCATTAATACCTGATGACCACAACAAACCTTCGCCAGCGCTCATGCCACCAAGTAACCCGCCTCCGGATGTAACTGTCTGTGTAGCAGCTGGCAACTGTGCAACCGGTGTCAATGTGCTTGCAGCTGTACCCGCCCCTCCGGCAGCCCCTGCTCCACCAGCCACAGCGGTACCTGTTACACCAGCAGACGCAGCTCCACCAGTGGCATTGATTACTGCTGTTGGAACTGTTCCAGCAGCTGCGCCATTTGCTGCTGCGGTCAACTGCCCCATCGTCATGCCAGTTGTAGATGCAGTTGAACCCGCTGGCACCATAGTTGATAACACCGTGTTGCCTGTTGTTGCCGCTGTAGTTCCAGCGGTGGTTGCACCAGTTTGCGCCCCCCAAATCCCTGCACCAACTTGTGATGTTGAAGCCGCCGCAGTTGCACCAGCTGCCCCCGCAGCCCCAGTCCAGCCACCAGCAATTGCAGAACCAGCACCAGCTAAGTTACCTGACATTAGCGCCGTACCAGCACCTTGCACGCCACCCCAAGCGGAAGCGATACCCCCTGCCGCCGTACCACCTGCGCTCATGGCCCCAATAAGGGCCGCACCTCCAAAGTAAATAAGTACGGCTGCGGCCACGACTTTGAAGATTGGGCTTGATTCAATCTTGTTACGAATTTTCTCGGTTTTCTTGTGAACCCATTTAAATACAGGGTCTAGTGTCCCTGTCACTTTATGGGCAAACTTACGCAGTTTTTTAAAGGCTTTGCCGACAGCGCTCATACTGCCTCCTATCAAATAACTTGATTTATAACTGAATGGATTTGTTAGAGAATGCGATTGTAAAAGCCACCGACCAAGTTAAGCCCGTGCTTTTGATATAGCTGACCAATGCGGCCGTCAGTATCGAGGCCAGAGCTTACGCCTAGCAAAATGCTTTTCACCTTAGAGAATGATTTTGCCCAACGGATAAAGCGGCGCAGTAACCAGACGGCTTGATCTGCATGCTCTGGTAGCACGCAAAAGGTTAAATCTGTGGCGTAACAGTCCTTGCTAAACCAATGTTCCTCTTGCATCGCAAGTAAGAAGCCCACCACCTCACCATCGACCACCGCCACAAATGCCTCCATGCTTTTATCGCTAATGCAGCGACGCACCATATAACTGGCCTTAGTGTCGTCCATTTCAACGGGATAGCTCGGCGCTTTGGCAAGGGTTTGTCTGCCGATTTCTAAGATGCGTTTTAGGTCGGCATGGGTAGCGGTTCTTATCATTTCATTACCTAAACAGATTTATGTAATAAACCGCCAACATCACCGCCGATATAACCGGCTCCGGGATATGTGCCCGTTTTCGCTTGAGGGTTGATTGTTCCGCCTGTGCTGCCACCAGCACCTCCAGATCCTCCGGTTGAACCAGTGCTCCCCGTTGCTGGCGGTGGCGTAACTAATGGCGGCGGTGTAGTAGCAGACGCACCATAAATGACTGACAGCATATTAGCTTGGCTTTGCAACGTGCTAACGATATTGGCAACAGCTGCTTTTTGCTGCTCAGCCGTCATATTTGGGTTTGACATAGCCATACCGATGGCCTGCATCGCTGCGTTTACGGCCGTACTTTGGGCATTGCCGTATTCCATCTTGGTTTGCTGGTCAAAGCCGCGCGTTTGGGTTTCAAAATTGGCCTCAATCTGCGCATTAAGCTCTTTCCAGCGCTGATCATTTTGCAATTCGTTAAGCTGTACTTGGTACTGCTGCAAAATCGCATCGCGGTCGGTTTGGATTTGCGCACTGCGCTCCATTTGCGCCAGCTGTAGGGACTGCTGCTTATCCAGCGTGCCGAGTTGCTGGCGATACTTTAAGTCCTCTAGTTGCGTTTGGAACTCGCGGTTAACGTTGTTTTCATTGGTCTGCCAAGACTGCTGCGCATTAAGCTCCTGCAAGCGCTGCTGGCCTTGGGCGTCGAGTGTGCCGAGTGATTGCTTATACTTTAAATCCTCAAGCTCGGCTTGGAATTGGCGATCGGCGTTCTTCTCACTGGTCTGCCAGCCCATTTGGTTATTTTGCAGCTGGTTGTTAATGGCTCCCTGTTTATCAGCCATCGCCGCGTCTTGCTGGTTTTTGATGTTTGTTTGATCAGAGGTAAATTGATTTTGCCATTGCTGGCTTTGGGCTTGATTGAATGTTTGCGCGTCCTGCTGCGCGATAGGTAACGCCTTGTCAATCATCGATGATAACGCCACCTCGTTGCCGATAGAGCTAGATTGCAATCCACGGGCCGCGTTGTAACCTTGTGCCTGCGCAATAGCTTTACGCATCATTGCGCTGCTTGGATCAAGCAAGCCGGTGATTTGGTTTTGTACTAACGAGTCAGCACTAGGATCATACTGATACTGCTTATCGCTAGTGACGCCATTTGTGCCAACGTTTTGATATTCATTAGGCGTAAAGGTGTTGTCCTGCACATTGGCCTTAGGCGCATTCGCTAAGGCATCACCCGTTACAGACTGGTACTGCGCAGGTGTAAAGGTGTTTTGAATTGGCGCAGGCGTAGGTACTTGATATTGGCTGTTATCAACCTGCTGTGTGCCAGTTGGTTTAGCGGGTGTCGTTGCCGAGTTTTCGCGCCCTCCTGTTGGTAGCGTACCCGGCTTTGGTGGCACAGGACTAGGCGCGCTGGCCGTTTGATTGTAAATAGGCTCAGTGCCATATTTGCTATACTGCACCTTGCCAAGAAGTCCCACACCGCTACCATCAAACCCAAAACCTGCTCGGTCAATATTGCCAGTCATCGACGCTTGACCTTCATAGGGTTGAGGCTTATTTACTGGCGGTGTTTCGACCGGATAAATAGCCTTATCTTTAGGTTTTTCAGGCGCAGGCAATTGCCCAATGCCTACAGGCTGAATAGTCTGCACTGGCTTAATTTGTTGCATGGCAAATGAACCTCGAAGAATGAGATTTAAAAAGTTATCAGTTAAGTGAGTAGAGAAGATTTAACGCTGATGGGCAGGCCAAAAAACAGCTTTGGCACGATAGAAAAATCATATACCCACCAGCTTTTAATGCAAGGTTCTTTTTATGCGCATAGCTAGGTTGGAATAAAGGCCCAATTCGCCGCGCGGTAATCGACAAGGTTAGCGGTAAGCGGCGCGCCTAACGCATCGGTAATCGGCACGCCCACATCATCGAGTAGCGCCTGCTCAGCCGCTTGGTCTTTAGTGATGGGGATGGTAATGATGGGTTCAGCCGCGAGTTCAGAACGTAGTTCAATATTGCTGATAATCCCGCGCAGCCCAAAGGCATATTCATTGTTCACCGTATACGCCGTGGAAAAATCCCCTGGCACGCGGTAAAACTGCTCGCTATACACGGCGCGGTTACCAATACGCAGCAGGGGCGCAGCGGCGAGAATTTTGGCGCTAAGGTGATTCACTACGTGCGTCATATAGTCGCTGGCATTCGGTGGCTTTACGCTCACGCGCAGGGTATCGTTAACCCCAGTGCCATTGAGCCTATAAAATTCTAATTTCCAGTGACCATTCTGCAGCTTAAACGGCATTTTTTGCACAATCGAGCCGCCCCAATAGCGCACATAAACCGTATCGTTATTGGTGCCGCCAATGCTCACCGACACCCGAGGGCCAAAGCCCGGCGAGCCATAACTAAACAGGCAGGTCTGCTCCTGCAAGCGCTCAGCCTTGGTAATCTCAAACGACACACTAAACGGCGCTTCGTGGCTGACGATGTTGCTAGTCGCATCACTTAGCGGAATTTCGAGTGCGCTTTGGTAGCCATTCAGCAAATAAGCCCATTTACCCGCTGTCGGGTCAACCGTCGGCGCTTCTGGCGTTGGCGGGGAATAGCCAGTATCTAAGGCGCGGTAAACAATCTGCATTCGATAATCGGTTGCAATATCGGCCTGTTGAATGGTAGTTGCATCGGAAATAATTGGTGTGCTGTACTCGGTCACATAGCGGTCACGCTGCATACGGTAATAAATCGCCCCGTCCCGCACATAAAATAGCAATACATCACTGGTCGAGTTCGATATTTCGTATTTAATATCGAAGGTAGTAAATGGGTATTCACCCTCACCAAATACAGTTGTCGTGTGCGCCGCAAGCACAGGGTCAAACCACCAAAGCCTAAGCTCGCCACCCGTATCGAAAAACACCAGCGGCTTACCCAATTGGTCAAAGGCCGCGCTAAAGGCCGTACAACTCCCCACCGTAAACAAATCCGAGTGATAAACCCAAGCGTTATCGGTGTAGCGGTAAAGTTTAAATACGCCGCCTGTTGCATGCTCAAACGCCCACCACGCATCGGTAAGGGTTTCATTTGACGCCGACACTTGCGCCGAGCCCAGCGTTACAAACGACAAGCGGCGGCTGCTAAAGGCGGGTTTTGTTTTGCCATAGGTAGCAAACTGCTTACGGGTTTCGTCATCTATCCATGTGTTATTGGGGATCATGCCGCTACCTGCTGCAAATGAAATGTAGCATTAACAATAAAATCAGAAGTGCGTACTACAGGACTATCTAGTTGAATAAAGGCTTGCACTTCTAATGCTGTGTTATTGGCGTTACCACTAAGCGCAATAATATTAAATGCAGTATCAATTTCATTTAAACCACTGCTAACCGTAAAAGTGCGCTCCTTCATGGTTGCACTGGTATTGCTTGCCGAAGTAGCTAGATAAGAATTAATAACAGTAGGGGTGCCAGATAAATAACCATTAGCATCACGTGTATAAACACCATTCAATAAATTGATGTAGCCTGTTGAAATATTTAAAGTACCAAAAATTGATGTACTCCATTTATTAGGGTTACATACCATCAATATACCAGTATAACTATTGCCATCTAACACCATTATCACAGGCACAGCACTTGAAGGGACTTTTTGAATTAACGTGTACCTAACTACAAAATAGTCAACTGGGGTTATATCTAATGCCTCAGTTCCACCTTCGGTATTTTTAAATAGCGCCCTACTCACTAAGGTAGAGCCTTGTCTAATACCTATTTCTTGGGCGGTAATAGTTAAGTTCGTTGCAAACACATATTGGTATTTAGTGGTAATCACAATTGAACCTGTCGCGGCTTCAAAACTATAAGTTTGTGATACCTGTGTTCCTGTCGCTGAGGTAATCGCACCTGTTAATGCGCTATTCGTTGCAGTGGGCGCAGCATTACCCGTACCAATCTGGCAGGTTGTTGTACCTGTATTGGTGTTGTAATACCCATTTAGCAATAAATTATGCTGCTTAGGTAAAAAGGATTTTCCACCATCAAGGGAGACTTCATAGTATCCATGCGCGGTTGCCGTTATCACGATGGTGTACCTCCATACATTAGCATTAAGCTATTAATGGTAAATATATCAGACGCCCCTTTAACTAAGGAAGGGTTAAAGGTAATCACATAATCAGCAAAGGTATTAATTGCTGATGTACCACTAGATGAACCGCCAAGCACTAACATATTCCATGTGCCTGTCCTTACCCCTGCCGCTGAGGTGTTACCAGACGACAGTAAAGTGGTATTAAGCGAATCACCATCCCCCACGGTGCCACTAGTATTACTTATAGATGTTGTAGTAATACTTGCACCTAAAATAGTGTGTTCAGCGCTGTTTAAATCGGCATAATCCGTGGGCAAACCTGTTACAGCATAAGCATAATTGGTAAATCCAAATATACGTGCAAAGTTAAAGCTTGTGGTTTGTGAACCTACTGCAAATATACTCGCTGCGTTTAACCCAGTCGCATTATAATTGGTATACCTTAATGTGGCGGTAATGGTTGAGCCATTAAAACTAAATGTGTGGGTAGCTAAAACAGGGTTGCTTACATCAATGGTTACTGTAATCGTGTAATACACGGTTAAAATATCAAACTCACCTAGCGTAATGGTTGTGGGGTTGCCGCTAGTGTCTTTAATTAATGCGCGGGTAAATAATTTTCGCGTAGATAACAATGATAGACCTAACTCAGTAACATTGCCCCTAATAGCACCCTGCGCGCCTGAAAACGTCAGCTCTATTTCCTTAGTAAACACATCACCACTTCGGGTTGTGGTAATAGTAGGGCTACCCCAGCCGTTTGTAGTGCCAATGTACTGATAACTGGTTAATGGGGAGGCTAAATCAGTGTCCGTGGTTGCGGGGGTGGTTGTACCTGTGCCAAAAAAACAATAGGCATAAGGTGCCGATGATTGGCTGTAAATGGCACTGCTAAAAAATTGTTGCAGCCACACATTATCCTGCCAATCGACTGTTTTTTCTTCACTTGTTTGCGTGTTTTTAATCTGTAATTTAAAGCGGCCTTTAAATTTCATATTTTTATCAAACATACACTTTCCTAAGATTTGGTCATGGTGATACTAAAGTCAGCAGTAATGGCAAGATTGTCTGAGATCGGTTGTTCATAGCTGATAAACGTCACGCTATACATTGACATATCCATACTAAAATCAGCGTTAATTGCTAAATTGGCTTCACTGGCCGTTAACGTCCCATCGAAAGTGGTTTCAAAACTCATATCAATCGAAAAGTCAGCATTAATTGCCAAATTATCAGTAGGGGTATGGTCGTAATCCACTCGCGCGCTAACAAACGCAAAATCAAGTAACACTGCACCTTGTGACACATCGTAAAGCGGTAACAATCCTAGCAATGCGCCATTAATAAAGCTGGCCTCGCCCTGTGACACATCACTTAGCGGATAGGGGTATACCGTACTCCTAAGTACCTTTTCTCGATAATAAACCCTTGGCCTGCGCATCCCGCCTGCCAATACGGCAAATAGCGCCTTGGCCTGCGTTACCTTTGGTGGCGCCATTAGAGGAGCACCACATCTTCGGGGTAAATATCGCCCACCATTAGCCACACGGTTTCGCTCAAACTGATAATGGCAATGGCCGATTCGCGGCCATAGGCCTTCAATGTCCCGCTCGATAGAATGGTCACGCCCTGCGCCTCGTCTGGCACTAACCACAGCTCGGCATCCGTATGCGCGGTGAAAAAGATGACCGTGCCTGGTGCAATCACAGGGTCGCCGTTCACGGTGCGAATGCTGCGGCCAACGGTGACTAATACTTTGGCATCGTCGCCGCTTGCCCCTTCGGGCATGGCATAGTCGCAGCTAATAAACTGGTTATGGTTGTCGCCATCGACGCTAAAGGCATTATCAGCGTTTGTGACTAAACTTATTTCTTGAGTTGCATCGAGATTCAGCTTTGATACTGGGAATAAATCAAGGTTACCTAGCTTATTGATATAAATCAGCGTGTCGGCGTATGGCTGTAGCGGGATTTCAGTGTTACCGACAAAGTTAGACGGCAGCTTTACCACAAAGCCGTTAATCTGCGCGGTAATTTGCTGCAAGCTGGCCGAGATACCGCCTAGCTTAGTGTTCATTGCAGGCGCGCGGATCGTCGTTCCAGTCACAAACGGGCTAGCATCTTGCCAGTAGCTTAATTGAGTCATGACATTCCTTAGCGCCTACGGCTAATGGGTTTACTGTGCAAATACAGGTTTGAAATGATGTGCGGCGGTAACTGCTTGGAAGTGTGGCTAAGATGCAAGGCGATATTGCGCGACACGCCAGCGATATACATATCGGCCCAGTTAGTTGATCCGCTGCCCCATGTGGCGTTATCCCACTCTGACAAGTCCCATTTACTACCGGAGCCGACAATTAGCTCGCTGTCTGGTGTGTCAGGGCTCATAAAGTCAAAGTATGCGATAGCGTGCATTAACACTTCGGTTACGCTGTCGCACTCAATCACTAACTTGTGCCACTTCTTGCGCGTTTCAGGGCTACCAAAGTGCATAAACCCAGTGAGTAAGTAGTCCTCGTACTCGAGTCCATCAAAGCTAAAACCTTTGTCCAGCTGATACAGAAAGCCGTTTTCAGCGCCAATAAATACCGATTCAATGCCAAAGGCGTTTTCACCACTGAAAGCGCAGCGGATCGGCACGCCGTAGTTAACTTGGGTAAATTGTGGCGTTCCGTCAGGCGCCAGCGTTATAAATAAGGCGCTGCCGTCGGTGAAGAACAAACGATATTGGTTTTTGGTTTTAATCGTCACGCTGCACATATCGCGGCCAGCGTATTGGTCTAGTAACGGCTGCACCTTTTGGCTAATAGTGGCCTGCGCAAAGTCACCAAACTGCTGCACACGGGCCAGCATGGTTAAGCCGCGGTCATCTAAAAACAGCGTATCGCTTAAGCTCTGCGCGGTAGCAGTGCGCATGCCAACCTTTGTGCTTAAGCTTTTTAGCTGAAAGTCATCTTTGCTGGTGCCGTAGAGGATATACAGGCGATTGCGGCAACCAATGGCGCAAGTATTATCGGCCTGCACCTGCATTTCAGTGATTTCATCGGCCACCGCGATTTCACCGCCGCCGTCCACACTGCTAAATTTAGTAGGGTCGCCAACGCCACTAAACACAAACGAGCCGCCACGGTAACCCAATAGCAATACTTGGCTTGGTAACACTTCAAGCGTGATTGGCGCATCTGGCGTAATTGGGCCCGTTATTTGAGTAAACGTGGTGCCATCAAAACGGAATGCAGGGTTTTTACCATCTACACCGATAATCTCGAGCGTGCCAGCGCTGCCAGTGAAGTTAGTTTGCCGTGTAAACAAACGGCCATCAGGCGCAAGTGCTGGCGTTGTGACCTCAACCCAACCGGCTACAGTAGCGCGATACAGCTTTGCCGCAGTGCCATCGGCGATATTGCGCATCGCATAAACGATACCTGCAAACATAAACACGCCGATAATCTGGCCGCTGCCGGGTACGGCTTGGATTAATGCTCTGCGCGTTTCCATTTCAACTTCTAGCGCCGCAAGTGCGGCTTCATCGGTATCAAATGGAAAGCCTGGCAAATCCACAACGCGCACGGCTGACGGCGACGGTCTGCCGTCGAAGCGCTCAAAACCTGTCACCCTCTGATAACGTCCAGAAGTGTTAATCTCATAGTTGACTAACTCGCGGCATTCGCCTGGCTTCATATCACTATCGCTATCGGCCAGATTAAGGCCACCACGTAATGAAAGTGCGGCAGGAGTAAACGACATTAGAACGGCCCCCGCGCAAAGCCCATCTTAGGCAAATAGTCGCGGCACAGTTCAGTCAGCTTTTGCTCATACTCGAGCGATGCTAACTGAATCAAGTTTTGATCTTCTTCGAACTTGCCGTAATAAATCAGTGCTTTTTGCACTATGCAATCATGGTATGCCGTGGGGATTGCCGACACATCACTGTCAGCCGCTAATGCGATTGGTATCTTGTAATAATCAGTGCGCGTGCTGTAGTTGCTATCAGGCACAGGGTAAAACATAAAGCTGCCGTCTGGCGCAATGGTGACCACTTGCGGCAATCCGCTATTGTTAGGCACGGCCGTTCCTTGTGGTTCGTATCGGTCAACCCATTCATCCCAATCCACAATACGCATTGGCTGATCATTCACCCAAAAGCGGCTTAAATCCTTTAAATCGCTTAAGGATAAATCAATAGCGGTGTAGCTTTGTTGACCAACCACTAAAGCTGATTGCGTGCGGCGCCATAGGAATTTCCAATCAGTTTTAAAGCGCTGAATATCAAGGTCTGCATCACGCACCCAGCCGACAATTTTAGCCAGCACGCCTGTCTGATTAATGGTTGACGCTGGACCAGTTCCAGAAACTCCCGCCTCCTCGCGCACGCGCGCACACAACTCTAAATAGGTCATAGCGCCGCCTTATTCTGCGTAGTGTTTTTCGATAACGCTAAATGGCCAGCGCTTGACCTTGGTTTCCCGTAAAGACTTCATTTTAGTTTCTTTGTCGATGACGTTTTTAAAGCGGCTTTCGATGGCGTTATTAAGCACATCATAAACACCCACAGGGACACGCACATCTTCGCCCTTGATCACTTTATACATCACGCCATTCACGCCAACCTGCACGAAGTTGTCCACTTCTTCATCTTCGCCGCTATTGTCGTGAACATTGATCGTGACGGCAACTAACTCTTTGCCTTCGACTTCTTGAACATCGGTATTCTCTAAGTCGGTGGAGTCGTTAGATTTAGCATCGTCAAATAAAGAAGCGTCAACTTTCTTCATTTCGGCAATCACTTCGGCGCGTTCTTTGCCAGCCAAATCAATGCCAAGCTCATCAGCGGCATATCTAATCAGTTTTGCGGTACTGTCTTTGCTAGTAAATTTCATGGTCGTTCTCCAAAGCTGAAATAAAAAAGCCCCCGCGATTAAGCGAGGGCTTTTATGTGCTTACTGATTGGTTAGGTTGGGTCCACTGAGGCTGCAACTTCACCACGGACTAACCATGCGTCGTTGAGGATCAGGGCGGTGTACCATGTTTTCCATGCGACTGAACCGTTTTGGCCCATTTCATCGCCGTGGCTTGGAGTGCCTGGGTTGCGCACCATTGGCTTGATTGCGCCGCCTGCTTCCTTGCTGCCTTTGAGTGGAATACAGCCGAACGCTTTAGCACCCATGTATAACACTGGGTAAACGTCGGCATTGGTGCCGCCAGTGGTAACCGCTGTGCTGCCATGGGCGCCGCCAGCGTTAACCCAAGGATTGAACAACGGTGATGCGATATAGCGCACATCTTCCACTGAGCCCACTTCTTCGGCGCAAATGGGTTGACGATTGCCGTACTCTGCCACTGGGGTAAAGCCGGGCATTTTGCGCACGCTAGACACTACGTCTGTGTGGCAAACCGCAACGAAGGCCGCTTCAATCGGCTTGGTCGCATAGTTAGGGCTACCCGCCAGAATGGAGGTAATACGCTTAGCACGCTGCGCCATCAGTGCGCGAACCGCTAAACGCTGTACCTTGATCGATAATGGTGTATTTACCGCGTTACGGGCTGAGCCGTTGGCATAAACAACGTTTGTGCCAGCAATCAGCTTGCCGTAGGTGATCAGCTCTACGGTTTCAGCCGCTTGCTCACCGGCCATCATTGCCATATCGGAGCCAACTGGATCCTCATGCAAATCGACAACCTTGTCGGTAATTGGCATCCATGAGCCGTATTGCTGCAAGGTCGATTGCACATCGGCATAACGGAAGTTAGTCGCAGCAGGGCGAACACCTTCTGTCAGCGGCGTAGTTGCTGGCGCTAATGGAATTGGACGGCGAAACTTAATCACTTCACCGGTGTTTTTTGGCATGGGCTTATGATCACCCAGTTTGTTAAGCACTAAGATTGGCTCTGCGTGCTCAAGCATTTTTTTCTCAGCATACACGCCAACGCGCGAGCCAATATCACCATAGCCGTTAGACATGATGTAACTCCTTAATTACTTGTGATTTGATTGAATAAAGCAACTGGATCAACGTCGTCAGTGTCAGCCGCCGCTTTGCCTGCGCCTTTGCGCGGGATTTCGGCGTGATCTGCTAACGAAGGTTTGGTTTTAGGCTTTGCCGCTGGCGCGCTTGGCGCAGGGCGTGAACCTTTGTAAAGGTTGAGCAACACGATGTTGTCATCAGCAAACGTGCTCTGAGCCATGGCTTGCACCGAGGCTGGCTGTGATGCCACCCATTGATGAAAACTAGGGTCTTGTGCGATTTGCTGATAATCGGGATGCACACTGGCTAACGCATCGAACTGGTTTTGCAGTTCTGCTTGCTGTTGTGCCTCGGCTTGTTGCTGGCGCATTTCTTCAAGCGGCGTGAGCTGCTGCTTAAATGCGTTCTTTGCTGCATCAACCTGGTTGCGAACAAAGGCAGCAATCTCGGGGAATTCTTCCTCGACCTCGGAAAATGATTTTCCTTTCAGGTCATCGGCAGTGGGTAACCCGTTTGCGCTGTTCGCATTTGCACCATTAGCCTGCTCATTCGCTTTCAGCCCTGCGGTCACCTCATTGAGTTTTTTAGTCAATGCAGAGACTCGGCCAGCATTGGCGCGATGATTTGCTTCAAGCTGTTGGTGCTGTTGTTTGAGCGATAGATATTCGTTGCGTAAAGCCTCAGGCGCAGAGGACCAAGGATCATCAGTTGCCGCTTGGCCTTCGCCGGCATCTGCGCCTTTATCGTCTGGCTGCTCTTTCGCTTCGGTATCCTGCTCTTGATCCAGCTCATCAACCGAATCACCGGAGTCGTTAGAGTCCTGTGTGATTTCGTTAAATAAGCTGATTGCATCAACACCGTCGTCTAGGTCTTGGCCTTGATTCTGTTGTTGATTAAGTTCGTCTTGCCCGTCTAGGTTTTTCATTGTGAGTGCCTTTTTGCAGTCATAAAAAAACCGCCGGAGCGGGTTAGTTAAAAATGAGGTATAAAAAAGGCCGCTATTCGTCAGCGGCCTGTGCTTGTTTCTTTAAATCGTTAGGATATAAGCGGATGATTTCATCAATCATTTCGATTTTTCCGCGTATCTTTGCCGTGGCAGTTTCGCTCATATCGTTAATCAGTGACTCGAGTAATTCTTCTCTGTCTTTTAGTAAGCGTTGCTTAACCGCTTGCCATGACTCACTATTCACGTTAAGCATTATTCAAGTCCGTAGTTTGCGGTTAAACCTTGGTTTAACTTCATGTTGCTTTCTGCCATAAACTTATCCCATTCAAGCGCGGCGCGGCTTTGTACCTTCTGCAACTCAACCATAAGTTTTTCAGTGTTTAACTTATCGTTCTGCGCTAGCTTCATAAGCTCGATACGCTCTTGCGACTCTTGGCGCTGCATATCTGCGGCAATTTGCTGCTGCTTCATTTGCAGTTCGGCTTGCTTCTCTGCCATACGTTGCTGTGCGTTAAACTGAGCAAGCTGCATATCCATATCCGCTTTAATTTGCACTTGCTGCATACGCATTTGCTCAAGCTGCATCGAAGGGTCTTGCTGACCTTGCGCCTGCTGTTCTTCCATTTGCTTTTGATACTGCGCCAGTTCTTCGTCAGTCGGGATAATGTCATCTGGTAGCGACTGGGTTTTAATCCACTGCTTGAGGATCTGCACCGACTTAAGCTGTAGTACCGGTGCGAATATCGGGTTATTACCAGCAATATTGATAAAGTTGGTTAGTGCTTGGCCTACCTGCTCTTTAATAAGCAATGCTGAGGTTCCGCGCGCATCGACTTGGTAGTCACCTTTAACCTCGTTATCGTCACTGTGCATCATGTTGAAGTGATAGAAGTCGCTGATAAGCGGCGAGGTAATAAAGTCATCCCACTGCTTAACTTGATTGCGTCGCACAGTATTAGCGGCATTCATCAGCATCGACATGCCGCCTAGGGTTTGGGTCGATTGCCCTTGCTCGCCTTGCTGCAGCATTGGCACGCCTGACACTTCATCAAACAGAATGCGCGCTGTTTGGTAAATCTGACTTAACTCGTTAATGTGTGAGTCAAATTCAAACGTGGTAAACGCTTGCTTAATATCTTGTGCTGCGCCTTCAATATTCCAAAACTTACGCGGCTTTAAGTTCCACACGCCATCTTGCGGCTTAACATGCTTTTTATTGACGCCGATTTGTGGGCCTGAGGTAATGGCGCCATTGTCGAGGATCATACGCCAAGTGGTGTTAATAATTGCCTGTTCATCACGCACCATTCGCGGGATGCCATAACCAAAAATGCTTGAGTCGTCTAACTCCCAGTTGTAAACGCGGTACGGCATATCTTGGCTGTAATCCATTAGCGCAAGCTTGGCCCCGAGCACAACACCGCCGCAATAAAACACCACTGCGTCGTATTCGTCTTGTGAGTCAATCTCGTTTTCAGGGTCGATAGGCTCAAGAATCTTTAATTCTTCTAACACTTGGCGCGTTACTGGGCCGTGATACTCCCACGTTTCATAGCGGGTATCGTTGAGTGAATCGCTCAGTCCAGCCAGAATGCGCACATCATCCATATAAGTGCTGCGGTGCTGGGTTTGCGTCGAAGTCATTTGCAGCACTTTAGCGACGCGTCCCTTATCAAACCCTTTGCGGTTAACTAAATTGCGGATCTGCTTCTTGCTCATAAAGCGGCGCTCGAAAACAAACTCCGCTTCTTCGATGGTTGACGCCGACATATCTGGGTAAAAGTCCCAAGGGCGCACTACTTCGCAGCCTGGTTCAAAGGATTGCTTAATCTCGGCAACAAAGTTGCCATCATCATCCTTGGTATAGGCTCTGTCTGTTTTACCCAGTACCACAGGGCCTTTAATAATACCGGTGCCAACCACACAAGCATCGTGAATGATTTCGCGGCACTTGGCGTTGTATTTAGTTTCGACAAGCTGATCACTAATCAGTTTTTCCATTTTGTCGCACGCTGCATTAATCTTCTCTTGCTTACGTGCGGCCACATCAGCGTTAGATATTACGTTTCCTTGTTCGTCTTGATATTGCTCGCCGTTTAGCTCGAACGGCGTTTCTTTATCTTCAAGCATTTCGACCAGCTCAGGCACAGGCGTTGGCTTAATACCCCAGTTCTTGTCGTCATTTGGAAATAGCAAGTCAACTAACTGCGCCTCACCTGCGTTAGTTTTTGCGCGGGTTAACTTAATGAAAACCTTAGCGGTTTCATTTTGCGTCATCGCTTCTAGCGTGACTTGGTCATACTGACCGTGATAGTTGCGCAAATCTTCAACCATGCGCACATCGATATTGCCGCGCTGATAGATGGTGTCAGATAGCTTGCGCTCAAGCTCTTGTGCCAGAATATCCAAATTAGAATTTGGATCGTAATCATGGCTGTAGGCTTTTGGCTTGCCACCTTTGGTTTCATCTGACATTGGTTGTCTCACTAATAGCCGGTTAACGAATCCGCTGCGGCGGTTTGTGCTGCGGTCTGTCTAAGTTGTTCTGTGCGCTCGTAATCCACTTCACCCTGCGCACCTTGGGCGAGGTATTGCAGCGCATCGTGTGGATGCGAATATTTGTTTTTGTCGGCGACACTGGTGTAACGCGCATCGCCAGCCACTTGAATGCGGCGCAGCTGATAGCCACCGTTAAACCCTTTGCGCAGGGTTTTACAGTCGGCGCTTAGCTCGAAGGCACATTGGTTATCGATTTTCTTGGTTAAGAAGAAGCGCACCGCCTCCCAGCGATTGTCCGGCTTGTTAGAGCTGGTCGCATAAGCGGTGATGCCGTATTCCATGTTGATGATTTCAATCGGGCTGTTTTCATCGTTGCCCGACTTTCCCCAGCCTGACGGGTCGCAGAACGCCACCATATCGGCCTTGCTGTATGCTGGGAATTCACGCCTAAGCTCAGGGACTAAGAAGTCCATAAACGAGCGCACGCCCATGTTTTCGCTAACGTACTCGCGCAGCACGCGCAACTTACCTTGTGGCGTTAATTGCCCGATGATTGCCGCAGGCGTCCGGCCAAAGTCGAAACCGATCAGCAAATCACCATGCGACTTAATCGGCAGTAGCCGGTTAGCGTTGGTGTGCAGAACGTCATTCCACTGGCCCTTATAAATTGGCTTGCCTGTAGCAACTGTGCCGTACTGGTTGGCAAGGTTAATCTTGATCCAGTCATCAGCTTTACCCTGCACCTGATTGATGTAGTAACCATCCGGCAGGTTGGCGAGGTTTTCAGCATTTGGGTTGGCAATCCATTTAGTGACTGCATGCTCACCCTTGCCGACGGTAACCTCGATAACGCCACCTGGTTGGCGTAAAAAAAGCCACCCTTCTGGGTGGCTTTCTTCTGCCAATTCGTAATACCAGTGATCATCATCTGGGGCGTTGGTATCCCCTATCATCCCGTGCCAACTCGGCCCACCTTCTGCCGCGCTTGGGTATCGACCATGGCGGCCGTCGCACATATCGACAATGGCCTTAGATAACTCTTTGACTTCGTTAAGCCAAAATCCTGTTACCTGCAAACCCCTTAGCTTACGCACCGCATCAGGTCTATCGAGAGCCAAGAACACCAGCTCGGCCTTGACTCGAGTACCATCTTCCAGATCAAAGTCGAGGTAATGGGTCGGCGGAAAGTCTTGGTTAAACTTCCCTAGCTGGCAGTCCTCGTTGTGATATAGGTCGCACCAGTCCTTAATCGTTGTACCTTTGAGATCAGGATAGGTGTTACGCACCGCAACGAAGCGCGATTTACGAACGCCAAACGAATTGGGCGCTTGTTCGCACATCTGGTCGAATACGCGCATGGCGCTGCCGTAAGTCTTACCGGAACCGATAGGGCCCATGATGAAAGTGTTACGGCCGCGAGCTGTAATATACTGCTCAAGCACATCGCCCTGAGCCGCGACATGGAATTCATAAGTTGTTTGCTCTGACACACGCTGTTACTCCTCCTGTGCCTTAGCCTTATTTCTTCCGGTGTAGCGACGAACAACCACTTTAGGACGCTCGCTAACTTCCACTTTATCAGTCCAAATCTTGTGATACTTACCAAGCAATTCAAGGGCTTTCATTTTGTCCCACTGTTTAAACTTCTTGGTAAAACCCACTTGTTCACGGTCATCACCCACGCCTTCAAATAGCTCGTCAATCTCCATACCAGAGCAGGCACGGCGACAATGTTCAGGCCATTCGTTAAACGGTTTTGCGCTGCCATCCTCGTTATAAATGCCTTCCATATCCGCAAAGGCCACAACGGCAACCTCTCGAATAATGCGCTCAACTGTAACGCCTGCAATTTCAAACAGATTATTGATATGCCAATCAATTGCGTATTTAACGTGAGGACGGTTGTACATTTCCCAGCCTGTTTTCTTTGGCTCCTTGGCCTTAGAGCCAGCGCGGATCATCGCATTCGTTTTGCTTTGATCAATCAGATACTCGGCAATAAACTTGCGTTCCATATCTGTGTATTTGTGATAGCTCCAATCAAATTGAGCCTTGGTTTGCTTACCATCTGCTCGCTCTTGCTTAGCCATTACTTAACTCTTTAGCTAAACGCGCCTTAGCAAGTTCAGATTCAAGCCGTGTAAGCTCCGCTTCTCGTCGATCCTTTCTAGCGTTATAAACTAAGTTGACGATGAACGTCAGCAAAGCCAAGAACAATCCACCCCACAGCGCCAAATCGTTCACAGTAAAAGCGCCTCCTGCTGCTGTAGTAATAGAAGCGCCATAAGACGCAGCCGCGACAACCTTTTGGCTACCGACTTCGCTGACATTATCTATTGGGTTGTTCATTAGCCTTTGCCTCTCGCCAGTCATGTAGCGCCTGCCAGTCGGTATTGCACCGTTCAAGCGCCGCGATGAGTGTCAATGAGTAGTTATAGAGATCTGGATTGGTTCGGCCCGTGTAATGAGGAATATTGCATTCGCTCATTAATTGCTGAGGCGGCAATACATACACTGTCTTGGTCGTTGTTACGGTTCGCACAATAGGAACGCTGCTCGAGCAACCGATTAAGCTCATCAGGCACAGCAGCAACAGTCCACGATTTATCAGCTTCATCGGTCGAACTCTCCATCACAGCCTTAGCCTTGGTTTTGGTATTAATCAGCTCGGTTTCAACGGTATTGCGTCCCTGCTCGCGTACATTGAGCGTTTTAGCAGTGAGCGCAGCATCCAGCCGCAATCGTTCCTTTTCAATCTCAGCCGCCTTAAGCTGCACTGTTGCGTTGTCCAAATCGGTTTGAATCACGGCCTTGGCCGCAATTTCATTGGTTAAGCTGGTGTTCGCCGTGGATAACTGACCTGCCGTTACTGCCCACATAGCACCGCTCACAATCACGGCAATGGTTAGCAAGGCAATCACCGCCATCGCAAAGTTGTCTTTAATGGTTTGAAACATGGGTAAGCTCCTAGTTAAGTGAAGTGACACAAACCTTGTGCCGTTCCTGCGCCCTGAGCCAAACGCCATAACAGCGTTTATTGCCCGGAGTTGAACAGTCATATCCAGCAACAGTGCGATACTTCGGCAGCAGCAACGCATCACATGCTTGACGGTATTCACCCTGCATCACATGCTTGCGCATCGGTGAAGCCAGCCAACGGCCAATGCCGTATTGGTACACCCAATCAATGTAAAGGTCGTATTCAGCTTGACTAAGTGACGCACCAGGTAAGCTATCTCTAAATCTAATCTCGTCCTTGTCGATGTGCGCTTTGCTGGTTTTGAGAGCTGTGATAGGGGTAAATTTCTCGCCAAGCTTTACGGGCCTACCATCTGCGTGATACGTGGAGCCAAATCCGCCAGTTGGTCTATCACCTTGCACCGGAACGGTAGCAACTGGCGCAAATCCTTCTGAGGTAACTAGCGTGATAAACGCAGCAGCAGAAAGGCTTAGGCCAGTGACGGCGATACGTGGGCGCATGATTACTTAACCCACATACCATCTGTAAAAGAATCACCTGCAGGCGTTACGAATTGACCGCCAACCACTTCACCACCGCCAAACTTTTCAACCAACTCAGGCCAGTTTGAGCCAGTGAACAAGATGCAGCCGAAATCTTTTAGACGGTCATGCAAGCACTCGGCGTAGTCTTCCATTGCAGCAGCTTGACAGCTCAACATTAAGCGATCGCGACTATCTAACGACTTAAATTTGTCGCCTTCAACAAACTGATTCAGCTTAACCAGCTTAGCCATTAGCTCGTTGTGCTCGATGATCATGCGGTCGATGTGGTCAGTAACCGGAGCAACACCATTAATTTCTTTAGAAAGGCAGTAGCCTTCCAATTCCCACAGCTTCTCATTGGCCTTGGCCATCACCTGCTCAATGGCGTACTTAGCCCCAAGCGCAGCGTCAAACTTACGCGGATCGGCGCAAGCACTAATTGCCGTGGCTAACGAGAATTTAGTTTCACCGATAGGCAGCAAGGCAACTGCTACGGTTGTCGTCGTTCCTTCGACAATGTGGGTCTTGCATTCGACAGTGGCGAGTAACGCCTCAATCATTGCGGAGGTAACGGTCTTAATCATCACGGAGTCCTCGGAGTCCAGAAACAAAAAAGCCCGACGAATGCCGGGCAAAGTGTGGGAACTAGAAACGCAAAAGCCACCCCGAAGGATGGCTTTGATTGTGATGTGAGCGATAGACACACTAATCACAGGATAGAAAAATCATATACCCTCGGATTTCTATGTCAACAGCTTTAAGATTCATTTAGCTCTTTATACTGAATTAAACCTAAATATTTAGAGCCTTGAACTTGGTAGCTAGGCCCGTATATTACAGCAACCGGCTTACCATCGATTACTACAGTTTTAGAAATATCCCTTAATCTATGTACGATATTTAATCGTCCAATGAGAGATTCAATTGAACCATCCCAATCATGGATATGCTTTGTAATTAGCGTTCTTAGCAATTTTTCTTCATCACTAAAAAGTTTTTCGCTTACATTTTTAAAAAACTCGTCATGAAGATCATTAAATGCCTCAGTTTCTTTGTAGCTAAAAAATTTTGAATAAGAACATCCTCCATTCAATCGCACCTTAAGCGCCGCACTCTCAACCATCAATTGCCCTATCATAGAACCGTCCTTAAACGACTTACCTTGCATTTCGCTGACTAAATCCTCGAGGGCGCAAACGTAGTCAACAACGTCTGGAGGATAGTCACCAGTTGCTAAACCTTCCTCGTATGCTTCGCAAAGCTGCTCGAGTGACTTTGCGTCTGGTGCCACTTCCGCCTTGAAAAAATCTGCATCAGAATCTAAATCTTCGTAATTGTAGTCATCAGGTTTCAGATTAACGAAATGATCCCAATGTTCTTTTTTCATAGGTGAATTGTCATTAGTGGTTTCTGTTTCTAGCGCTTCGGCAAGTTCCGGCTCAGCCTCGAGCACTTCTGCGCGTTGCAATTCTGCGATGCGCAGGCCAAGCGGAAGATTGTTCAGGTGAGTAACTGCCTCATCGAGAGTCATTGAGCCATGTTTTAACCAGTACAGAGATGCTGCGACATTTCGCACACGGCATCCAGAGTCATCCAGTAGTCTAATACCAATAACACCTTTTACAGCTTCTTTGCAGTCATTAAAGGATTGTTCACCTGTTAGATTTAAAGTTTTTATTGCTGATATTAATTCTTCATACCGAGAATTTAGTAGTTCTTCCCATTCTTCATTAGTCATAAATCACCTTCAAAATTTATCAGTTAAGTGAGCAATTAGTTTTAATTTCATAACCCGCATCAACCAGCAGCGCGCAAATCCCCTCGACGCTAGTTGTTTTACACTGGCGCGCAATCGCGGCCATGGCGTTAATCTTCGCTTGGCGATTGCAGATTGCTGCTATAGCGTTAATCTTCGCCTGGCAATTGTCGCAAACTTGCGGATCACGCTGGCGACGCTCCAATAACTCGAAGGCCTCTCGTTCCTCCTTGGATTCTGTCATGTCATCCGTGGTGTTTGGTGGAAGCGCACAACCTGACGCGTGAGAATCGATGGTTTTAAGTCTTTCGATATCGTTTTGCATAACTACCTCGCACGCCTGCCGGATGTGAACTCCTCAAGCGTAATAAGCGCATCATTTAGCTTAGGGTCAATACTGAGTGGTCTTACGTGACGCATTTCATAGTTGATACAGGCTAAAATACACGCCTCCCTAAGCTCGGATGGAGTGAACCTCGCCCGCTCAATCATCGACTCTATAGTTAGAACAAGTTGACGATATTCAGGGTCGTTCATGTACTTTTCTTCAGGCGTTTTCATACCTACCTCCAACGGTTAACGCGGTTGCGCTTGCGGTCTGATTTGTTGCGGCGAGGAGAGAAATGTGAGCTTTCTTCATCTTCTAATTTGGGCGGTATCAGTTCATCAAGCCAAGCGCCTGTAATTTCACCATGCTCAGGCTTCATGTCGTTAATATCAGCCACGGTTACCACCGCATTTCTTAGCTGCAACGTCATTAACGCCCTTCCAAGCATTGACTTACCAACGCCGCAGGCGCCGATAATCACGATATTCTTATCCATTCACCACCTCACTTTCTGCTTGAACCAAACGCAACACACTGGCCGCATACTTCGCCGCTTCACCTTCTTGCTGGTAGAGCTCGTCGATGGCCTCCATGTAAACGTCGTAATAAATCTGGCTGAATTGCTGCGCGCTGATTTGCAGGCCTGACAGCCCGTTAAACGTTGCAGTCATCAGCGTTACGCTGCGAACATTTTTAATCCCCGAGCCTTGGCAGGCACGACAAGGGCGACCACGACTATCAATCGAGCCAACACCATTACACTTAGGGCAAGTGTGCGCGCCGCAAACCTCAGTCACCGCCATAAACGCCAGCGCCTTAGCTGCCTTTGGATGAACGTTCCGCGCCTCAAACGTGGCTGTTAGTGCGTAAGCCAACTCTGCGCGGCTGTTGTGATTGCCGCCAATCTTGGCCTCAAGCACTTTCACCCCAATCGGGTTAACGTGCTGCACCATGGCAATAACGCCTGCAGCATCCTCGCGGCTAAAGATGCCATTGCCGCTGGCGCGCGGTTCAACGCTTATCGCCTGCTGCGAAGTCAAACAAAATAGTCTTTCAAGTGATACGCACATGCGTTGTTCTCCAAAGTCTCGCCAAGTCTAAGCGCCAAACTCACCGCGCGCCCTATTCAACCTTTATATTTATTCTTTTAAATCAATAACTTCTAACAACACAGCAATAACGCAGGGTATTGTAGCCCTATGGGGGCAAAGGGAATATCGTCATCCCAGCCATCATCCAAATCAGGGGTAAAGTTTTGCTGCGGTTGTGGCGCTGGTCTTTGCTGCGGTGCGGGCCGTTGTTGCGGCTGCTTTGGTTGATACGCTGGAGCTTGGTAAGCTGGAGCCGATTGCTGCGCAGGTGCGCGGTATTGCTGTTGGTGCGCAGGGTCTTGATAACCGCCATTGCTCTGCCCTTGTCCTTGGCCTTGAGCTTGAGATTGCCCAGTTGGTTTCGAGCCAAGCATTTGCATTGAGCCGTGCATATCGACCACGATTTCAGTCGTGTAACGGTCTTGTCCGCTTTGGTCTTGCCACTTACGGGTTTGCAGTTTGCCCTCGATATAAACCTGTGAGCCTTTGCGCAGGTACTCGCCTGTAATTTCGGCTAGCTTTCCAAACAGCACGACTCGGTGCCATTCGGTGCGCTCTTGCTGTTGCCCTTGTTGGTCCTTCCAGCTCTCGCTTGTAGCCACGCTGATGTTGGCCACCGCATTTCCGTTGGGCATGTATCTAACTTCCGGATCCTGCCCTAAGTGTCCAACCAAAATGACTTTATTAACGCCTCTTGACATAACTATCCCCTTATCCGTGTAATGCGATTAGCGCAGCGTCGCGCGTATCTTCGTTAGTGCGCCCACCTTGCCAGCCAGTTAGCTTGCAAAAGTAGGCATGATTCTTTTTCGCCATCATCTTCACTTCACCGCGCAGCGGTTTAACCAGTTGCACTTCCACGCCTTTCGAGTTGAGCATTTCTTTGATGAGGCTTGCAGTCGCTTTCACTTGGCCTACATTCTGCGAGATTTTTCGCATTGCTGCTGGCCCTGTTCCTGCGCGATGCTTCACACCTGCCCAGGCGTTTACATCTTCCAGCTTGACGATGATTTCGTTATCCGCTGCGAGTGTTGTGATGTACTCAATCAACGCGGGGAAAGGCATTTTATGTAGCGAGTTAATCTTGTTGCGGATCACGATGGCGACGCCGCTGGCTTCTAAATCTGGGTCAATGCCGATAATTAACATTTCAGTTTCCTCATAACTGCTGGCTTCTGTAGCTGCTAGCCAAGCCGTGTAAAAACGTATTGGCGTTTTTGCGTCCATCGCGACCGCCGGCTAAAAACAATCTTTCGTACTCAACAGAAACCGCGTGGCGTTGCCCATCTGGTATCCAGCGAATGCAGCGCTGCACAAAACGCAAATCAGACTCACCACCGCGGCAGTGATAAAACAGCGGCATAGAGCGCACGGGTTTTGCTGTTCTTGCGGCTTCAACCAATGCGCGCATGTCTGGCTTTGGTGTTGCAGGCTTTGCCGTTTCGTCATTCGCCGCCTTAGGCGCATTCACGAAGGCGTATAAATCTGGCGCATCATCGGGCAACGCCTTAAGCGGTCTAGCCATGAGCTCTCCGGTACTTAAATGTTTCGCCTTTGCCCTTGGTGCGCTGCTGTTGGCGTAGTGCTGACATACGCTTTTCGATACTGGTTAAAGGACGATTACCATCAGCTATACGCTTAGCTATTTCATCCTCGATATACCCTCTGGCGCTTGGCGCTTGGTTTTGCAGTAATGGCGTATCCTTACTTGGTAATATTTCCCCGCGTTGAGCCATAGTTAACTTGCGTAGATACACTGTTTTGAACAGGTCAAAATCTTTACCTATCGGTAATCGTTTGCACTCAAACCCAACCTCAAGCCATGTGGAATACTCAACATCGTCAGCGTAGTTTTGCTTGGTACGACAACGATCAAATGCTTCGCGGATTTGACCTTCATTGGATTCAGTACCTAGACACCACTGAACTAACTGACCGATAGAAGGCCAGAATGCGCTATCGTCAGCGCGAGCCTTTACCAAACAACGCTCAATCTGAATTAGCGAGTTAATTCCGTTTTCTGTCATCGCCAAGCGCATTTGCGCTTTCCATCCACGCACTGCGTCGGTTGTCGGCAAGGCTTGCTTCCACGCAGGCCTTATGTCGCGAAGCTGCTTGGCAAGCTCGCTTAGAATGGTATCTACTCTGGTGTCAGTATCTTGGGCAGTTGCCGCAGAAGTGTTCACGGTTTTCATCGCTTGAATGGCGCCACTCATGGCTTGAGTTAAATCTTTCATTGCACCACCTCACCGTCGATCACGTATCCGCCTTGGTGTTGTTCGTCAGATTGGTGATCAAAAATGGAAACATCCCAATCGATACCGCCGTTGGCATGGTCGTTGTTTGCGGTATCTGAAAGCGCCCATGTTTCTTTCCAGTGCTCATCAGGCCCAAAGAACGTAGCAAGCTGCTTAACCATCCGAGAACCAATCAATCTTCTCGCATCGCAATAAGTTCGGTATCGCATAACACCGGCAGCAAGATCTGCATGGGGCACGCCGGATTTAATACGGGCACAGTACGCCTTGTACGCTTCCAGCTTGCTGTTACCACCCTCGCGCTCAGGCTTCGATTGCCAAATCTGCTCAAACTCAGATGAATAATCAGGCTTGTTTTTCGCACTCGGGTTATCGCCGTTTTTTGGCGATGACCCATGTATTATTTCCTTTCCCTGTTCCTTTCCTTTCCTTTCCTTTCCTACAGTGATCCCTCCGTGAGTATTCAGTGAAGGCTCACAATTGTTAAATAACTCTTTGATTTTGCTAGGAGTTGGCCTGTTTACTTTTTGATGTTTTACAAAATTCTTGATAACACCAAAAATCTTGCCTTTTGAGGACTCATTGAGTTGTAAATAACCAATTTCACAGAGTTGATTGAGGCACTCTTGAATGCTCACTGATGGCTCAGTGAGTGGGAACAAAGAGCACTCAATGAGCCTAGGATTTGCATTAAAGTAGCCCTCATCGTCAGCAAGATTCAGTAGACCGATTGCAACGAGACGCGCAGTTTCGGAAACTGTTGCTAAATCTTCGTCAGTCCAAAACTCTGGCTTAACCGTTCTTATCCGTGCCATAACCGCTACTCCCGCACTTGCTGTTGAATGGTGCTGTCAACTTGGAATAGCAGCTCAACGACTGAAATCGTGGCCTTGCGAATATCGGCATACTCGGCATCGGTAATAATGCCGTCCGCTCGCGCTTGGCGAATCGTTTTGCCTAGCTCGCCAGTCCGCTCTTGTACTAACAGCAATAGATCTGAAAACTCATCGTCAGTAATGCCAGACTTAGGTACGTCAATCAGCACTTTTCCCATGCTTACAGCCCACGCGCTTAAAATGCGCGCATCCTGTGTTACATGGGTAATCGCCACCGCTTCACCTAAATGCAGTTGATGGAAGTCGCTATCGTTGTTCAGCTTGGCGAGCAAGGTTTTAGGGCTCTTACCCAGCAACCTCGCTACCTCTGAAATATTGTGGTCATCCGTCAGTGATGCAGCCGCAGCAAGTGGATCTGTAGAAACTGCCGACGGTTTTCGCATGTTTGTTTTGCTGAAAAACATATAATCCACCTTAAGCAGCAGGATTATTGATAAGTGATTCACTGGTGATCAGATTTTTTTCCATAGCTTTCAAAACGATATTAGCCGGAACGCTATTGCGCATTTTCCAGTTATGGACAACCTGAGGACTCACATCAAATAAGCGTCCAATTTCAGTGGGCTTAGATCGGTCAAAACCGAGCTTCTTGCAAAAATCGTTGTAGTTCATACAGCCTCCTAAATTATCTGCATTTCATTTTTACACATCATGTGTATTTGCGCAATGCGATTTTTACACAACACGGTTGATGACCTGTAACGCCTCATTATTTACACTTATTGTTTATAAATCGGAGGATTAATGGACAGTGTTTATAAAAACATCATGGCTCTAGCAGGCATGAAAGGTGTAACAAAAAAGATGGACGTAGCGCAGATGATTGGCGCAACCCCTCAAAAGTTAACCAACTGGAAAACCAGAGGCGTACCTTCGGCTGAATACAAGAATATTGCAGACAAGTTAGGCGTTAGCGTTGATAAATTGCTAAGCAAAACTGGTCATGTAACGAATGTTGAACCAGCGCCACATAGGAAGGGAGAGGTGCCAGTGCTTTCATGGGTACAAGCAGGGAACGCGCAATTAGCAATTGACGATAACGATATAAGTGAATGGGTGCAGACAACTTGCCAAGTGCGAAGAAATACTTACGCGCTCAGAGTGCAAGGTGACAGTATGATGCCAGAATTTATGGAAGGTACTATTTTAGTCGTCGAGCCTGAAATTGATTATTCAGTTAATGATTATGTCATTGCTAAAAATGGTGATGGCGAAGCAACATTTAAACAACTGGTAAAAGATGCTGGCAAATATTACTTAAAACCTAGAAACCCCCAATATCCAACCGTGTCACTTGACGGCTATACGGTAATAGGCGTTGTTAGGGAAGCAACTCGAAAGCTCAAATAAAACTATTGAAATAGCTGTTATTTATTATGCAAATTTAAAGGACTTTCTCTATGGGATGGATAATATTTTTTGGAATAATAGCAGTGTTTTATTACTTTGCTAATAACAAAGAACAAAACTCATCCTATCGAAAAGTAAAAACATACCAAAGAAAACAGATAGATGACGGTTATATTGAAATAGAAACGGTAACAACACAAAAACTAGATAATGTTGACTTTAACATTAACAAGTCGCATATAAAACCTACTGGCGACGGTAGTAAAGACTCATATAATTACAACAATATTATAGAAATAGATATAACACCTAACACAAAAGAACATACCGTAAAATTAGAAAGCAAACCTTACAACTCCAATTTAACCGACCTTAACTTTAAGGCGATAACAAACAAAACAGAAGTTACACAAGGATATATTCCTAGCAGCAAGCTTTGTAACGGCTGCAATAAAACACTTCCTATCTCTCAGTTCAGTTCACACCCGACAAACCCTGATGGAAAAACCAAGTGGTGTACAAGCTGCTTAAAAAAAAGTAATAAAAATAGTAAAGCTAACTCAGATTTAAAAAAGTGCAATAAATGCGGCAATATGCGCAGACATAAATCATTTTACCAAAGCAGTAAAACAACTGACGGACTTTCTAAATGGTGTGTTTTTTGCCACGAAAAACATAATCGTTTAAGAAGAAATTAAAATTGTTGACAATTGTTTAAGTTACTGGAGTTGCAATATCATGGAAGTGTTCAAAACATATCTGTTTATAGACGGTCACGATGAAGGTTGTCCTTATCTAATAGACACCATTTTTTATAAAGGCGAGTGGTGGCTTGTTTCAAGTTGGCTTTACAACGACTCAGCAACACAGCAAATACCAGAGAGATTAGTTCGTTTGACGGGACTTGAGTTTGAAGAGGTAAGCGGACATCCGTACCGTTTTTTGTTGAAGAACTCAATACCCAAATCTGTCCTCGATGGTAAACCGCAAAGCGGATATGTGGTTTCAATGTATCCGGCGCTCTTGCATACCCAAGTTTCGAAACAAATCCAGTAGTCATAAGTTACCCACAATTAAAGTAATGAAGTAATTGGAAATCACCAAGCACAGTCAACATCTGCGGAAATGCTAACTGCCTTGGTGGGTTCCCGAGGCGTTCGCGCAAACGTCTCGTAGATGATCAATGTCAGTTGACAGGCTAAGGCTCCGCAACCTTAACGCTCTCTCCTAAACAGTAATCATCAAGGGCGGCCAATCACTTATTTTGGTTACCCAGCGCTGGGTGACAGCATTTTCAGGTCATATCATGAAAAAGCCAGTCACTGTTAAAGTTACCATCAATGTGGGCGTAACACTCTTTGCTATCAGCAAATTGCTTGAAACCCTGCATCAAATCGGTTGGCTTTAACCCCAAGCCCACATCACCCGCTGTGGGCTTTTTTATTATACCCGCCTTTAAAAATACCTCAAAAATATTAAAAGCAAATAATTCAGTAACTTAAAAAGATTACTCATCACTCATAAAAATATTTTACACATTTAGTGTATTTTTACTTGACGCATTTATACACATGATGTGTAATTAATTACACCAAGGCTACACGCCTAACGCTCTTTAACAATTTGGCCCATGAACAACTAACCTTGGCACCCTCATTTGTGAGGGAACCAAGCTAGGTTACTCCGAGGATCACGCGGCGGAGGATAGTAATCCGCGTAAATAGACTTGTGCGCCTCTTGCGGCGACCGGATAGCTGCTCCCCCAGATAAGGGATAAAACGCTGGAACAACCAGCGGCGGCTAAGTGACTTGATCACGTTCTGCGAGCATGACCCGTTAAGCGCGCAACCCCGCCCCGTTCTGGCGGTGTGGTAAGAACACCATGCACCTTGCTTCTCTTAGCAATAAACAGCAAGCGAGGGCGTATTGGGAAGCAGTTTGCACAATCGGTTAAATAGCGCGGTGCGCAACGTGCTGAGTTACGGCGTTACAACGCGCTGGTGTACAGCGAAAGCTCGGAAGGCCGTACACAAACTGCTTCACTAATGCGACTTACAAGCCAGCCAAGGAGAAACAAATGTCTGAATCAAATCACTTAACTTGGGCTAGAGATGGGTTGGGGAGATGTTTTGTTGTTCACAGGGGAGATATTAGCAACATTTTGTATTGCGCTTTTAACGCTAGCTCAGCAATGGCATTTATCAGGGTGTATGAAGAATTACAAACTAACTGACAGCCTATCAAGGAGGACTTATGGACGACCGCTATTCTGTTTATGAAAACCAACTGCTTTACGCGCTAACCGTTGCGCTGCTCGCTAGCAAAAATGGCGACGCAATGAACGATAGCGCAGTTAAAAACTGCCTTGAATCAATCGAGCAGCACAGCTTAATCGGCCCACTCAGCGATGCGTTTGATATGCACTTCTGCCAATTCACTGGCTATCTGTATCACTACATCGACGACAAGCTAACGACAATCGGCACTCTGCGGATCAGCTGCTTAGGCCGCGCCAGAGTTGCAAAGCTTGGTGGACCAGTTCAGCACGCCATCAATACCACTGACCGCACCGTTAACTACATTGAGCGCAAAGAACGGCGCCGCGGTGTTTATCGGATTGACTTAACGGGAGCACTGCCATGTTAACCAACGCCAACGCAGCGGGTGATTATCTTGTTGCCCAGCTATCACGCTCAATCGCGCTCGATAGCGCCAAAGCCGAAGCAATAAGCGCTAAAGCCGAGTGGATTGAAAACCAACTGCAGCGAGGTATTGCCGTGGAAGGACACGACCTAGACACCATTATCGAAACCGTACTCGATAACAATGGCATTAACGAGGCGCTAAAAACCGCTTATCTGTACGGCAATCCGCACGGCATCAATGTGTTAATCGATGCCGAAATAACCCGTTTATCAAACCTGATAGCGCCCGATTTGGTTAACGCGCATCTGGATAGCTTGGAGGATGTGGCATGAATGAATTCAGATGTAATAAATGTGAAAAGCTAATACTTCCAGACCCAAAAACTTTTGCTGTAGGTGACAAAGTTAAGTTTATGAGAATTAAGCATGGAGCTCGCTCTAGCAGCTTTAATTCTGTGTCTGGAAAGATTATCGCGCTTGATGGTGATGATTCAGTGGTAGTTCGTGCTCGCGGTATAGATACCAAGGTTTTACGAACAGGTATCACCCATGAAAACCAACCAAGCCCAGTAAGTTACGCTTTTATCGGTACATGTACCTGTGGAGGTGAAGCATGAGCAAGCTCTTTAAAATGACCTTTAACCCCATGGCGAGTGCGCCAAAAGGCACTTGCAGTATTACTTACTGCATTGAAGTAGATAGCCTCGCTGACGCAGAACGCCAAGCCGAGACAAATCTCGCCGCCGAAGGTTACAACCGCAAACACTTTCGCCGCAACATCGAAAGCCATTGCACGCTAGTTGAGTCACAATCGGTTGAGCCTGACAAGGTTGAAGCGGTCAAATACGACGATTTAATTGACCACGATAAAGGCTTATATGCCGACGCGCTCAGCCCTGAGCCAGTTAACAGCCATGACCCAAGCGATTCAATCGAAGATGATGACCCCTTTGCCGCCTTTGCGCCAAAACCGTGGACCATCGAATCACTAAACGAGCGCTTAGAGCAGTTAGTGCCAGGTGAACGCTTAATCATCGACGACTTGCCCGATGACATTTACCACGGCGCAATCGGCGTGAGCTCAAGCAAGCTCAAGTTGTTTATTGAGTGTCCACAAAAGTACCACGCCAAGTACATCGCAAAAATCATTCCGGATCCTGAAAAATCCTACTTTGATTTTGGCAAGGCAGTGCATACCACATTCTTGCAGCCTTGGTTGTTTGCCTCAAGCTACGTGCGTCAACCTGACTCAATCAAAGTACGCCGCAGCAAAGCATGGGATGACTTTAAAGCCGCAGCGGATAGCGCTGGCCAAGTGGTACTTACCGCCGACCAGTGGGACGATATGCCGATTTTGCGCCAATCGCTTGAGTCAAACCCCAAGGCCAAAGCGCTAACCACTGGCGGCGTATCTGAGCGCAGCATTTTCACCCGCGACGTTGAAACAGGGCTGATTATCAAATGTCGCCCTGACTACATGATAGGTTCGCTGATTATCGACCTTAAAAGTGATGCCAGTGCGGATCCGCGCTTCTTCGGTGCCAAAGCTAAAAAGCTTGGTTACCACATTCAAGATGCGCTTTATACCGATGTGGCTGGCGCCGATGAATTTGCTTTCCTCGTTGTCGAGTCAAGCCGCCCGTTTGTAATCACCGCGCCTGTGATACTCGATGCCGATGTTAAGCGCCTTGGTTATCTCAAGTACCGCAAAGCCATGCGCGAGCTTAAGCGCTGCATGGAGCACAACGTCTGGCCAGCGTACACCGACGTCGCGGTAACAGTTGGACTAAACGCATTTGAAGCGCAAGAGCTTGATGCGCTTGAAAACGAGTTTTCCGAAAGTAACACCATCAATATGGAGCGTGCAGCATGACAGCACATACACCAGTCATCATTGACCAGCCGACCAGCACCACTGAGTTAATGATGAACCTCGACGCGATGAACAATATGTATCGCTTGGCTGAAACCATGGCAGGCGGTAAAGCAACAGTTCCAGCCCATTTGCAGGGTAACGTAGCTGACTGCATGGCAATTGTGATGCAATCAGCACTGTGGCGCATGAATCCGTTTGCAGTTGCCCAAAAAACCCACGTTGTTAGCGGCACGCTTGGTTATGAGGCACAGTTAGTTAACGCAGTAGTGAAGCACTCAGGCTCGGTACAGGGTGCATTTCATTACGAGTTTTTTGGCGACTGGTCAAAAGTGATTGGTAATTTCATCACCAAGACGAACCAGAACGGCAAGCAATACCAAGCGCCTAATTGGACGCCTGCAGATGAAAAAGGCTTAGGGGTTAAGGTGTTCAACACTTTAGCAGGAGAAAGTGAACCGCGACCACTTGAGCTTTTGTTATCTCAAGCGCAGGTCCGCAATTCAACACTTTGGGCATCCGACCCTAAGCAGCAATTAGCTTATTTAGCGGTTAAGCGGTGGGCGCGCCTATATTGCCCTGAGGCAATTCTAGGCGTTTACTCTGCCGATGAATTGGAATTAGAGCGACCTGAGCGCGACATTACACCGCAGCCAGAGCAGCGCGCAGACTCACGCTTAAACCAAGTGTTAAGCGGTGCGGCAGTTCAGCAAGAGGCAGTAGTCGCTGAGCAAACGGCTGAGCAGCCAGCGCAAGCCGCGCTGCCATCACCGTTTGAAAAGTTAAGCTTGTCACTTAATGACTGCACAACGATTCAAGAGCTTGATGAAGTCGCCGCCGAAATTGCCACGGCAATTCAATCGCGCAAGGTTAGCGACTCTGAGAAGAAACACTTAGGCGCAATCTACAAAAACCGCAAAGAACGGCTGCAACCTAAAGAGCCTGAAATCGACTACGAAACAGGCGAAGTCGCCTAAATCATATTTCCCCTTTTAACTCTTAATATGGCGGCTCATAGCCGCCAAGGAATCCTTATGTCTTTAATTCTACCCTTCGACACCGAAACAACAGGTTTGCCAGACTGGAAATCCCCGAGCGAAGCAGATCACCAACCTCACTTAGTACAGTTAGCCGCACTGCTGGTTAACGATAAGTTTGAAATCGTTAAAGAGCTTGATGTGATCATCAAGCCAAACGGTTGGATTATCCCCGACAAAGTGGCTGCAATCCACGGTATCACCACAGAGCGCGCCATGGATGAAGGTATTCCAGAGCAAGAGGCGTTAGCGCAGCTGCTCGAAATGGCGCAAGGCGCGTTGCGTATCGCCCACAACAAAACCTTTGACCAGCGCATTATCCGCATTGCCACCAAGCGCTATAGCGATGAAGCCACGCAAGAGGCTTGGGCCAATAAAGATAATTTTGAATGCACCATGGCAATGGCTAAGCCAATCATGCAGATGCAACCTAAAACGCGGTATGGCTTTAAGTCACCAAAACTAGAAGAAGCCTACGAGTATTTTACTGGCAAAAAACTCGAAAACGCTCACAGCGCCATGGCCGACACTAAAGCCTGCTTTGAAGTCTACAAAGCCATCGTACTCGGCGCGAATAAAGCCGCTTAATCCACCAATCAATCACCATGCTCTGAGTTATCATAGCTAAAGGACCTCTTACAATGGAAAACCAACAAGAATTTGAGCCAACCGTTAACCCTATGACTGCCACAGTGCAAGAAATGTTCGGCCAAGTGCTGCAGCAACGCATTCAGTCTGGCGCGCTTGAGCAAGCAATTGGCAAGTATGCTGACAAGCTAATTGATGATGCTGCTAGAGACTGCTTTCAAAGTTATGGCGATGTTGGCAAGGTGCTTAAAGAGCAGTTTGCCAAGGCGATAATGCCGCAGCTTGAAAGTATTGAGGATCTACCTACCTATCACGAATACGTGACTAACCGCCTCAAGCTGGCCACCCAACAGTTTTACGATAACCGCCTTGCTGCCATTCTAGATAATGAGCTTAAGGAATTACTTAGCGAATTGCCTGAGCAAATCACTCTATCGTGGCTGGTAGAAAAGGTGTTAGCAGAAAGTCGCGAATACAAAGATGATGATTATGAAGGAGAAATCACGCTAATTATCGAAGAAGATAATACCTATGGGAAATGGGCACATATCTACCTTGACAAAGAAAGCGATAGATCAAAACACGACTGCGAGTTCGATTTACACCTAAGCCAAGATAAAGAATCAGGCAAATGGAAAATCATCGGTTTGCGGATTAACGGGCGTAAAGCAGGCGAACAGCTCAGCATGGGCCGTCAATACGGCTTTGAAAAAATTCTGTTCAACGTCTACGCCATGCAAGGAAAAATCGAGTTTGACCAAGGTCTTTATGCGTCAAGCTACGAAACTAACTGGTACAACGACTAACCTAGCTTAACCACCCCACCAAACACTCATTCACGGCGCGCAGTTAGCGCGCTGTGGCTTTGCTTTATCTAAAATTAATTAAGGAGCCAGTCATGGCCGCAAAATCCCCTAAAAATGTTCAAGCAACTGCGCCAGAACAAACCACTAACCTGCCCGTTCCGCTGGATGAAATCACCGAAGCCAAGGCCGTCGAACTCGGGCCATTGCTTTACACCGAAGCAAACTCATTAACGCCCTACATTGAGCACATCAAAGCCAGTGTTAATGAAGTGCCAGATCTAACCACCACCAAAGGCCGCGACCGTATCGCCTCGCTTGCTGCCAGCGTAAGCCGTAGCAAAACCGCCATCGAAAAGCCCGGGCGCGCCTACCTTAAACACATTAAAGCCGTGGTGAAGCCGGTTGAGCAAAACCTGAAAGCGTTTGTCGATTCCTGCGACGCCCTACGCGATGAAGTGCGCGCCCCACTAACCAAATGGGAAGAAGAACAGCGCGCCAATCAAGAACGCCTGCAATCCAAGGTTGATTACTTTGGCGAAGAATACCAAAGCATGCTTGAAAACATGCCGAGTAACCTGCATGAGCGCGCCGACTTTATCAAAGCCGTGCTTGATGACATTAAAGCCGAGCCAGTTGGCGACGATTTTGAGTCGATGAAAGAAGCTGGCCAAGCTGCCAAAGCACAAACCGTTGAAAAAATGACGCTGGCCTATCAAGCCGCGCTCATTGAGTCAGACAACCAGCGCAAAGCCGACGCGCAAGCCGAGCAAGAACGCCTAGCCCGTGAAAAACAGATTGCCGAAGAAGCCGCGGCGAAAGCTAAAGCGGATGCAGAAACGGCGGCAAAGGCGAAAATCGAGCAAGCGGAGCGAGAAAAGCAGGAAGCGATACAGCGTGAAGAACAGCAACGTTATGCGGCTATCCGTGAGCAAGAAGCA
This sequence comes from Shewanella sp. Koi 1, assembly GCF_052907445.1. Lineage (NCBI taxonomy): Bacteria > Pseudomonadati > Pseudomonadota > Gammaproteobacteria > Alteromonadales > Shewanellaceae > Shewanella > Shewanella sp. Koi 1. Next base: position 3,059,547 of record NZ_JBREJM010000001.1, read on the forward strand.
GCAAAACAACGCGAGCAACAAGCAGCGGAGCAAGCCGCCGCTAATGAACGCGCTCGCATCCAACGAGAGCAAGAAGCCAAAGAAGCGGCAGAACGCCAAGCCAAAGAAGAAGCCGACCGCAAAGCCGCTAATGTTGAGCACCGCCGCAAGATTAACCAAACAGTTATGCAGCATCTTATCGCCCTTGGTGCAACTGAGGAGCTAAGCAAGGTCATTATTACCGCTGCTGCTAAAGGCGAACTCGGCGCAATGACTATCAGTTATTAACGCGCCAACTACTAGCGCGTGACTCACTTCAACCCATTAAAAACCTAAGCGCGGCAAGCGCCTAGCCTGCCGCGATAGGACTCTTATTTTTAAAAAATTGGAGAATCATCATGGCAAGAGCAAGGCAATATCATCGCGGCATCGGCGCCTGCGCAATCGAAGCGCCAAAATCCGAAGGCTGCAAACGTGGAGATATTCTGGTAGGTCAAGCCACGGTTAAAGCGTTTAAGCATGGTTGGGCATTGTTAGGTTCGCGCTTTACCAGCAACAAACTGCGCGCCATCGAGCACGCTAAGCGCATCGACCGCATGTTAGTAAGGGGTTAGCCATGTTTAGAGTATTTGGCATAACCCGCAGCCAAGCGGAGCAACTGGCAAAGCGCAAGGTTAAGCGCGTTAAAAAAGTGGGCAAAAAGAGTATTGAACTCACCGAGCCCGAGTATCAGCAAGCCTTAGCTGATGAAATAACCCACCAGCTACGCACCGCTAAACCTAAACAGCTTAGCCACGACCTTTAAACCCCTGCAATCTGCCGCGATTACATGAGCCTGATTAAAGAAGAAGCGCGGCTTTTAATCATGCACCGCAAAGAAGGCGAGCTAAACCCTAAAACACGCAAACCTAAAATGGAGTGGGTAGTTTATGAGGCCTAATAAACACTGCTCAGAGCCGCTAACGCCTTTGGATACCCACGGCAAAACGCCGTGGAATCCAAGCCGCCGCGCGCTAAAGCGAGTCAAAGACAGGGTAGAAATACCCTGCATTTGCCCATACTGCCGAGGACTGGTGAATATCACTCATCACCAGGTTATATACGGCGGCAAGCAATACGGCGAATGGCCTTGGGTTTATGCCTGTGAGGACTGCGACGCCTACGTAGGCATGCACCCATTCACCAACCTGCCACTAGGTACGCTGGCCGATGGCACAACCCGCAAAGCGCGCACCAAAGCAAAAGCCGCCTTTAACCGCTATTGGCAATCGCGCGGCATGAGCAGGAATGACGGCTATCACTGGCTAGCGCAGCAGCTCGGTATCGAAAAATCAAAATGTCACATTGGCTGGTCAGATACGGCCCAATGTGAGCGGATAATTCAAGTTTGTAAGGGGGAATGATGGAGCAATTTAAATCAGAAAATGCTCGACTTATCTTGGGAGACTGCCTCGAAGTTGGAAGCATTATTCAAGATAGCAGTATTGATTTAGTTTTAGCCGATGTTCCTTATGAAGTTACTCAATGCTCATGGGATGCAATTATCGATATAACCCAAATGTGGGAGTTGATAAAGCGTGTTATTAAGCCAAATGGAGTTGTACTGCTCCATGGGGCACAACCGTTTACTGCAGTTCTAACTTGTTCAAACTTGCCGTGGTTTAAGGAAGAAATAGTTTGGGAGAAGGGGAACGCAACAGGCTTTTACAATGCTAAAAAGCAACTAATGAGAGCACATGAGCACGTTCTTGTTTTTTGTGATGGTTCAGGAACTTATAACCCGCAAATGACCCAAGGACACCCAAGAAAAACAGCATCAAGAAAGAAAACAGGTAGCGAGTGCTATGGAGAAGGACCAAAAGGAGCTATTTACGACAGCACTAGCCGTTACCCTCGTTCTGTTCAGTTTTTCTCATCTGATAAGCAGCGCAGAAAGTTACATCCAACTCAAAAGCCGATGGCTTTAGCTGAATGGTTAATCAAAACCTACAGCAATCCAAACGACACTGTTTTAGATTTTTGCTTCGGTTCTTGCACTACCGGTATTGCAGCACTAAACACTGGCCGAAAGTTTGTCGGTATAGAAAAAGCACCTAGATATTTTGAGATTGGTATGCGGCAAATAAGCCAAATAGATAAAGATGCGGAGGCAGCATGAACCACCTTATTCAAGGCGGTGAGTCGGCCGAGCGCTTTAAGCTGCTACTTAGCCTAACCAAAATCAAGGAGCCGATTAGCTCAGCCCTCTTTGATTACTACGTTAAAGGCGTTAGCTCAGGCAACGCGGCAGAACTGAGAGGCATCAAGCACGGCAATGTAAGCCGTGGTGCAGATACCCTCGAACAACACGCAGCCATCGTCGAAGCCATCAAACAGCTTGATTGGGAGAAGCACATTGCAAAACTCAATCAAGCCAACGCCCGGATAGCAGAGCTAGAAGCACTGCTCGCAGATATCAACAAATAGCCGCTCGCTTAACTGATAAAAAATAACAGTTAAAAACTCTTAACCTTTCCCTATCGAGATAATCCCATGAGCATAAGCACCTATGCCGAATCGTTGCGCGCACTAAAAAGTAAAACGGTTCACCGTCTAAATGAAGTCGGCGACCAATGGCGCACGCCAGACGCACTTTACTGGGGCGTATTCGCAAAGTTTGGCCCGTTTGTACTCGACCTGTTTAGCGATGGCGACAACGCCAAATGCCCTCGCTATTACACTGTTGAAGATAACGCCCTCACCCAAGATTGGACTAAGGACTTAGCAGGCGGCAAGGCGTTTGCAAATCCGCCTTATTCCCGATCCAGCTACGAAGATAAGCAAGCGATTACTGGTATGCGCAACATTATCGATAAGTCGATGATCGAGCGCGACAAGGGCGCCAAGTTTGTTTATCTCATCAAAGCGGCCACATCGGAAGTCTGGTGGCCGGAAGAAGCAGATCACGTCTGTTTTATCCGTGGGCGCATTAGCTTTGACCTACCCGAATGGTTTGTACCAGCCGACAAAACGCAGGAATCATCAAGCGCCGGATTCGCCTGTGCGATTGCGGTATTCGATAAGACATGGCGCGGCGAGCGTATGAGCTATGTAAACCGCGATGACCTACTCCGCGACGGCCAAGTGATGCTAGATATGATTGCAGCGGCGGCGAATAAACAGGAGGCAGCATGAACGAACCTGACGACAGCGAAGAATCGCGCGGAACGTGGGCGATGATCGGCATTGTAGTAACGCTATTTATCTTAATGATTTACCCAGTGCTTGAGGCTAAGGGGTTGATATGAAGATTACAGACGAAGAACTGATGCAGTGCATTTGGCAAATGCAGTTGCGCACGGTAACAACGGGCGTGCTTGATTGCTATGTAGGGAATGAATACGCGGTTAGTGGTGCAAAGTGTGACAGTGAATTTTTGTACGCTTCATCAATGAAGTTATTTAACCGTGAGCATTTAACTAGCGTGATCTGCAAGTCTCAGTTGCTATTCCGCTTACGCTATTTGGCCCGTCAAAAGCTAATCAAAATAGATAGAGGCGCATTTTGCATTGACAACCACGAAGCGCGCGAAGCCTACCAGCTCGCGCGCCAATGGTGGCTTGATCATGGGGTGCCCACAGGCTACGACCGCGAGCACAACTGCATGCGCTGCGTCGAGCTACCCAATTACAACGACATGGTTGAGCAGTGCCTAGCTCACCTCAACCACCACTTTAGCAAGCAAGGCTTACGAGGTGCAGCATGAGCTTAGATATGGAAGATTTCACGTTAGATATGGTCATCGCACAGGCTAAAGCAGCGCAACTTAAGAAAGAAACTGACGCTGAAAAGCTGCCAGCTTTGTTCGACAAAACACTGAATGCACTGGTTACGGCCTGCGAAAAGCTCGAAGCAATCACCGCAGAACGTGACCAGTTAGCAGCCCAATGTAATCAGCTTAGATGTCAACTTGAGTATTTTGTTGGTAATACCTTTGAATTTAACGAAGGTTCTGAATATATAGCTGAAGATATAGATGAGTTGCTTTCTAAAACGCCTGAAATTTGCCTTTCCGATATTCGAGCTAATGCCATACGCGAGTTTGCAAAAGAATCGGCTGAAGGTTGCGAAATGCCATTTATAGAGGACCTTGCAGAAGAATGGATAACAAGGCAAGCAGCTAAGGATGGTGCGGCATGAAAACCACAATATCCGCAGTGCTTACCTGCTTTGTTGTATCGCTTCTAATCGCGCTAATTGTGGTGGCGTCGTTTAGCTTTAGCATCGACACGCCGCCGCTAATTTTCGCCTTCATTTGGGGAATTGGTTTTATGTCAGCTTGGTTTTCGGTATTCGCAATCACTAAAACCTGCAAGGTGTTAGTGATTGATGACAATACACGGGTAATCACGGCTGACGAACGCAGCAATAAGGCAGGTGCATGATGGACCTGCTTAAAAACATAATCAAAGCTCTTTTCTTCTTTGCACTATTCATAGGTTTTTCAGTGTTTGTTGCTAAGTGTGAACATGATAGCTCACCTGTTGTAAACGGTAAGCGCGTCGGCACAGGGTATGAGTGTCACGACAACGTGCTTTACGTCGTTTCTGGTTCAGGCATGGGTAGAAGTATTGCTCCATCTTTTAATGCTGAAACAGGAAAAATAATCAAGTGCAGCATGGGAACAAGTAGCCAAGCGGCTAAGGATGGTGAGTGATGACTCTCACTGTCGGTGAAATTTATCAGTTCAAATGTGGGCGAGAAAAAATTATCTACGTCGGCAAACAAGGTAATTGGCACCAGTTCGAGCTTAATGGTGAGGCTGGTGTTATTTGGTGCGAGCTACTAGATAGCGATTTGCATTTAATCGAAAAGGCAGGTGCATAATGTTTCAGCAAGAAATCGAAGCGATGCAAACTCAGGTGGTGCAGCAGTTCTTCTCGCCTGCGCAACTTGCTAGAGCGCTGGGGATAGGCACTACAAAGCTGTACCAACTGCTTAAACTAGATGACTTCCCCAAGCCAACAACAAACCCTCACTTTAAGAATAAGTACAACTTTCAAGAAGTGAAGGCTTGGATTTACGAGAACCAACAATGAGGCCGCTACTGCGCGGCCTTAAGTTCAACCACGTTATGATAGGCTGCAGGGTCTTTAAGGCGCTGCAGCTTAGCCCACCAAATACGATAGGCTTTAGCCTGTTCCTCTAAATAGTCGTAGTGATCATATACCGACTGAATCCCATTCAGCTTGTGACCCAGCATGGTTTCTGCCACTTCCGTGGTAGTGATTTTACTCATGTTAGTGCGCTGCGTTCTGCGCAAATCGTGCAAGTACCAATCATTTAACGGCTTACCGTTCAGCTTAGCCCATGTGTTTAACGGGTTAGACATGCGAGTCGTCGCCGCCTGCGAATATACCCCGCCTTTCTCCGTTGGAAAAACCAGACTGTTAGGACTTAGTGAGAATGCCAGTTCAAGCAATGGCACAACCTCGTCGATGATCGGCCGCAATAGCGGTCGTTGCATCTTGTAGCCTGTCTTATGGTTTTCAACTGGCACAGTCCATACTTTCTTTGAAAAATCAAAATGCGATTTCTCAGCCAGCCTGAGCTCGCCAATCCTGCAACCAAAAAACAACGCTAAGAAAACCATAATTCGATTGCCAAGGCGCTGCCGTTTGGCGTTATCAATGGCCTGCAAAATAATCTTGAGCTCATCATCGCTAAGCGTGCGCTTACGGCTTTTGCGCGAGATATTTAAGTCCTCTTTCGACTCAATACCCATTAACTCGTTAGTGCTAATAATTCGCCGGCGAACAGCCCATTTTAGCGCCCTGCGACTCACTGTTAGCGTTAGATTCGTCATGGTGGGTTTCTTAGCAGCGATAGACTCAAACAAATCTAGCCATTGATGCAGAGTGACTTGATCAACCTGCTTTTTACCAAGCACGGGGAATACGTTGATTTCCAGCGCGCGCAAATACTCATGCGCTGTACTGTCTTTGACACTGGCGCGGCCATCGCTAAACTGCGACTTATGCCAAGCCCTGAAAACTTGCTCGACTGAACCTTCGGCAGAATGTGCCTTGGCCGCTTTATCCTTTTTATATTCTCGCGGGTCTTGATGATCGAGAAGCAACTTGCGGTAAACGTCGCACTGTTCCCGGGCTTCTTTTAGTGATAGTAAAGGATATGGACCTATATCAACCCGAGCAGCTTTACTCGCCCATCTGTAGCGCATTTGAAACGTAATGGCGCCCTTAGCGGAAACCCTCACACTGAGCCCGTCACGGTCTGCCTTCTCATAGGGTTTATCAGCAGCTTTATTAAGGTTTGCTTTTAACCATGAGTCAGAAAGTGCCATATCCTTTCCCCACTTTGTACATCACTGCATTATGTACGCAAGTATGTACACAAATTGCCAGAATAGAAACGAACAGAAGTGAAAACTTTTTCGATGTAAAATCCATTTTTTGTAATATTTTCAAAGAGAATCAATGATAAAACGAAGGGTAACGAATGATAATGAAAACATAGTGTTTTTATCACTCATTAGTATCTTGCTCTTCTGACTGTTCAGGCGTTACTTTCAGACCTGAAAATACCGCCTGCAATGACTCAGTATCCGTAAGCGCAGGTAAATCCGCTAGGGTATCTAAGCCAAAATAGGCTAAAAATTCTAAGGTCGTGGCGTAGAGTGCGGGTCTCCCCGGGACTTCTTTGTGGCCAACGACTTTAATCCAATGTCTATCTGACAAACTTTTAATGATATGGCTACTAATGGCCACACCACGCACCTGCTCAATATCGCCACGGGTCACAGGTTGACGATACGCGATCACCGCCAAGGTCTCTAATGTTGCCCGCGAATACTTAGGTGCTTTTTCCTGCCACAGGGGCTGCAAAAAAGGACTCAGGACTTCCAAGGTCTGGAAGCGATAACCCCCAGCCACTTTCACAAGTTGAACACCCCGTTCCTGATAATCCTGCTGCAACTCTTCCAATGCGGCTTTGATTTTGTCTCTGGAAACGCTGAAATCCGCCAACACGGTTTCTTTCAACATTTTCACCGACAAGGGTTTCCCCAATACAAACAGACTCGCTTCAATAAGCTGTTTTAATTGAATTGGATTTATCTGCATCAATTAATAGGCCTTTACGTAAATAGTTGAAAACGGCTCTGTTTGGTACAATTCCACTAATAATTCTTTGACCAATTCCATCAGCGCTAAAAAGGTCACCACCACACCGGCGCGGCCTTCTTCGACACTGAATAAACGCTCAAAGGGCGTAAACGTCTCGCTATTAAGCATGGCTAAAATTTGGCTCATGCGCTCACGGGTCGATAACTGTTCACGCTTAACATGATGATCTTCGTTGGCATCGATACGTTTAAGCACTTCGCCAAAGGCGCGGGCGATTTCAAATAACGATACATCAGGCGGGATCACCAAAGGTTTGATATTCGGTGAAGGTGCCGCGGTTGCTTGAAACACATCGCGTTCAAGCCGAGGTAAATCATCAATTTTTTGTGAGGCTTCTTTGATTACCTCATAGGCCTTCAATTGACGGATCAACTGGGCCCGTGGATCTTCCTCCACTTCATCTTCCGCCACCATACGCGGCAGCAGCAGACGGGATTTAATCTCAGCCAGTGTTGCCGCCATGACCAGATAATCCGAGGCCAGTTCGATACGCGCCTGAGTGAGCATCGCGATATATTCTAAATATTGCGCGGTGATCTGCGAAATGGGTAAATCGACAACATCTAATTTTTGCTTACGGATCAGGTATAAAAGTAAGTCGAGCGGCCCTTCGAAGGACTCTAAAAACACTTCTAACGCCTCAGGTGGAATAAACAAATCCTGTGGCATTTCGGTCATTGCCTGACCGCGAACAACGGCTAAGGGTAAACTTTGTTGCGTGCCCTGCATCCGCTATCCCCATGTAAAACAATCGTTTTTAAACGGCTGTAGATGACTGACTTGACCCCGTACTGAGCGCGGCTTAAGTTCGCTAATCAAGCTCCCCTACGCCAAACGCGCGATTATACCCGCAATTGAGCGGCGATAACACTGTCAAATGATGGTTTTATCGCCTCAATCTCTTAGGGTAAATCGCGGTTAGAGAAATGGGGTAACATCACCCGCGCCTTCACGCAGCACTTCGAAACCATCTTCCGACATATCAATGACTGTGGTCGGTTTCTCACCTAAGTAGCCACCGTGCAGGATCACATCCACTTGATGCTCTAACAGATCGCGAATGTGCTCGGGATCCGATTCTGCAAAATCACTATTGGGCATCACCAAACTGGTCGACATCAGCGGCGCATCTAACGCCTCGAGCAGTGCCAAGGCAATCACATTGTCCGGCACGCGGATACCAATGGTTTTCTTTTTGTCGTTTTGCAGACGACGGGGCACTTCCTTACTCGCCTTAAAGATGAAAGTGTAAGGTCCAGGCGTGCAGCTTTTTAAGATGCGGTAAGCCTGATTATCCACCTTGGCATAGGTCGCAAGCTCAGATAAGTCGCGGCACATTAACGAGAAATTATGGTCGTGCTCGATTTGACGAATGCGGGTAATGCGCGTCATCGCGTCTTTCTCGCCAATCATGCAACCGAGGGCATAGCCCGAATCGGTTGGATATACAATCACACCGCCGGACTTAAGCACAGCCACAGCTTGACTGATCAGGCGTACCTGCGGATTTACTTCGTGTACATAAAAAAACTGACTCATGGTCGTTCCACCCAAGATCCCGACTGCCAGACCCAATCAATACCTTGGGGCTGGTAGAGATTTTTACCTAGTTCAATCCAATTGCTTGGAAAGTGAAAATCACTCCCTATCGATGCAAGCAACTGATTTTGGACACTCAGCGCCACTAAATTGGCCCTGTCATCCACCGTTTGTTGGCCGAGCACCACTTCCATGGCATCCCCGCCGGCTTCTTTAAATTCTCGCACTAAACGCTTTAACCATTTGGCCGACAGCTTATAACCGCTCGGATGGGCCAATACCGCGAGGCCGCCCGCATTGTGGATCACCTCAATTGCGCTGGCCATATCGCCCCAATTGTTGGGTACATAGCCAGTTTTACCGCGAGCTAAATAGCGTTTGAACACACTTGGCATATCCACCGCATGGCCATTATCGGCAAGCCAGCGAGCATAGTGACCACGGCTTAAGGCAGCGCCTGCGGCGAGTTTTTTAGCACCCTCATAGGCGCCTTCAATCCCCGCTTTAGCTAAGCGATGGCCGATTTCTTCGGCGCGCTGCTCACGCAACTCTCGCTGATGCGCTAAAAAACGTAATAACTCGGCATGGGTCTCATCAAAGTTGAGCGCCACAATGTGAATATCGTAACTATTCCAGCGGGTTGAAATCTCAACCCCAGAAATCAGTTTTAAGGGTTCGGCCTGCGCTTGATTAAAGGCGCGGGCTTCACTTAAGCCTGCAACCGTATCGTGATCGGTAATTGCAAATAACTGCACGCCCTTTTCAAGGGCTCTGGCGACCAGCTCGGACGGCGTGAGATGACCGTCGGATGCGGTCGTGTGGCTGTGCAAGTCAGCCAATATGCTTTGAGTATTCATGCCGTTATTGTACGTGAATTTAAGATGAAATGTGCATTTATCTCACACTTTATCGAGCAGGAATGGCATTCGGTACAGTGATTTAGCGACGTTAATCCATCATTTTGAAAAATATTCAATTGACTTTCGCCTCAGGCTCATGTTTTCTATAGCTCAACTAACGAATTATTGAGACCCTTTTGAATGACTCAGATTAACGCTTCCTTCAACATCATTTGGTGGTGGCACTTCCCAACTTAGCGGGTGGTGTGAAGCTCTGTGCTCATTTGAAAGTAACAGAATCAACAAAAAAGCCCGCAGAAATGCGGGCTTTTTTGTTGGTGCGAAAAATGTCTGCAACGCGGTAAACGGATAAAAAGCGAGATAAGCATGACCCTAAAGACATTTAATCAGGTTAACCAAGTTGATGGCGAAAATGTTGCCTCGTCTCAACAGACATTCGCACGTTCACATACGCTCAAGGCTGCGCTGGCATACCATAGCGACCCACTGCGTCTGTACCAGCACATCACTCAAGATGCGCCCCATACCATGTTGTTAGAATCGGCGGAAATCGACAGCAAGGAAAATCTTAAGAGCATGGTAATGACCCATGCGGCGCTGATGATCCGCTGCGACGGTTATCGTTTACGCTTTAGCGCACTGAGTGACAATGGCATCAGTTTACTCTCCCCCATCGAGCAATTTTTTACTGCTCGCGCAAACCAAACTCAATGCCAACGCGATGGCCAAAATCTAGTGGTCACGCTGCAAAAGGATAGTGAGCTTAAGGATGAAGATGCGCGCTTAAAATCCACCTCCCCCCTCGATGGTTTGCGCTTGTTTGTAAAGCATATCGACTGCGGCGCTCATACTGACAGCCAATCCAAGCCAGCATTCGAAGACCTATTTTTAGGTGGCGTGCTCGCCTACGATTTAATTGATACCGTCGAGCCACTGCCAGAAGCACCAAATGGTGCAAATGATTGTCCTGATTATTTATTTTATCTCGCCGAAACCTTAATTCTTATCGATCACAAACAAAAGCACGCCGAGCTAATCACTCACAACTTCAGTGAAGGCACTGAACAACATTCCGAGGTGACCCAAGCCTTAGCCGAGCGAGCAGAGAATATCCGCGCCCAATGTGAAGCCTTAGCCAGGAGTGCAACGCCTGCGCCCGCCCTCGTTGGCATAATGGCCACAGAGCTAGTGAATGTCAGTGATGAGGACTTCAAGCAAACCGTTATCGATTTAAAAGAACACATTATTGCCGGTGATATCTTCCAAGTCGTACCTTCACGCAGTTTTAGCCTGCCCTGCCCCAATACCTTAGGAGCTTACCGCGCGCTGCGTCTAACCAATCCTAGCCCCTATATGTTTTATTTCAGAGGCCATGATTTCACCCTGTTTGGCGCCTCGCCCGAGAGCGCGCTGAAATATGAAGCCAGCAATAATCAGGTCGAAGTCTACCCGATTGCAGGCACCCGTAAACGCGGCAAAACCGCCAGCGGCGAGATTGATTTCGACCTCGATAGCCGTATCGAACTCGAATTGCGTTTGGATAAAAAAGAGCTCTCCGAACATTTAATGTTGGTCGATTTAGCCCGTAACGATATCGCTCGAATCAGCCAAAGTGGCAGTCGCAAAGTGGCCGAGTTACTTAAAGTCGACCGTTATTCCCACGTGATGCACTTAGTTAGCCGCGTCACAGGTCAACTACGCCAAGACTTAGATGCGCTCCACGCCTATCAGGCCTGCATGAATATGGGCACGCTAGTTGGCGCCCCGAAAGTGCGCGCCTCGCAACTCGTACGTCAGGCGGAAAAGACCCGCCGAGGCAGCTACGGCGGCGCAGTGGGCTACCTCAATGCCCTTGGTGATATGGACACCTGTATCGTTATCCGCTCCGCCTTTGTGAAAAACGGCGTGGCCCATATCCAAGCGGGTGCTGGCGTAGTGTTTGATTCCGACCCGCAGAGTGAAGCCGATGAAACCCGCCAAAAGGCGCAGGCGGTGATTTCGGCCATCAAGATGGGTGCAGGCTTGGATGACAGCCAGCAAGCAGCATCGACCCAAACGACTGAACAACAAAGATAAGGAGCCCAAGATGAAACTCTATTTACTCGATAACTTCGACTCCTTTACCTACAACTTAGTCGACCAATTTAGAAGCCTTGGCTGTGAAGTGGTGATCTACCGTAACGATGTTGCCGCCGACTATATTGCCGACAAGCTGTTAGCGGAAACCGAACCGAGTGCCTTAGTGTTATCACCAGGTCCAGGTGCGCCCCATGAAGCGGGTTCCATGATGGCGCTCATCGACAAAGTCGCGGGCAAAGTGCCTATGCTGGGGATCTGCTTAGGCCATCAAGCCATGGTGGAATATTACGGCGGTAAAGTAGAGCGCGCGCCTTTTGTGGTTCATGGTAAAGCCAGCCCCACCTTCCATAATGGTGAAGGCGTGTTTGCTAACTTACCTTCGCCCTTACCTGTCGCCCGCTACCACAGCTTAGTCGCCACAAAAGTACCCGATTGTCTTGATGTTATTGCCACTACCGATGATATGCCAATGGCGATTTTGCACGCCGAGCACAGGGCGGTCGGTTTTCAGTTTCACCCAGAATCCATCTTAACGACCTTGGGCAGCACATTGTTAACCCAAACCCTACGCTTTTTGACTCAAGACATCGCCCACAATACCGCAGGAGCTAAATAATGAGTACGACATCAATCCAGCCCCTGCTCGATATCTTGTTTCAGGGTAAGGCATTAACCCGCGATCAAACCGCCAGCCTCTTTAGCACCCTTATCCAAGGTGAAATGAATGAGGCCGTGATGGCAGCAATGTTAATGGCGCTTAAAATTCGCGGTGAAACCATTGCCGAAATCAGTGGCGCCGCCGATGCGATGCGCGCCGCGGCTAAGCCATTTCCCTACCCAGCCTCAAGCCGTAGCCAAGGGATTATCGATATCGTCGGCACCGGTGGCGATGGTTTTAATACCATTAATATCTCCACCACAGCTGCCTTTGTCGCCGCAGCCGCTGGCGCGAAGGTTGCAAAACACGGTAATCGCTCAGTCTCGAGCAAATCGGGCTCTTCAGATTTACTCGCCCAATTTGGCATCGATTTAACCATGTCGCCCGAGCTGGCGAGCCGCTGCCTCGAATCACTCAATCTGTGCTTCCTGTTTGCACCCCACTACCATGGCGGTGTCAAACATGCGGTGCCTGTGCGCCAAGCGCTGAAAACTCGCACCTTATTCAATGTGTTAGGGCCATTGATTAACCCCGCGCGCCCAGAATTTATGTTGCTTGGGGTCTATAGCCCAGAGCTAGTGACGCCCATCGCCCGCGTACTGCAAGCCCTTGGCACGCAAAGAGCCATGGTGGTGCACGGCAGTGGTTTAGATGAAGTGGCACTTCATGGCAGCACCCAAGTCGCCGAACTCAAAGACGGTGAGATTATTGAATATCAATTAACGCCGGCGGATTTTGGTGTACCGCAGGCCCACATTAGTGAGCTTGAAGGGGGCGAACCTGCACAAAATGCCCAAATCACGCAATCAATTTTGCAAGGACAAGGCAGCGATGCCCACACCCATGCGGTTGCCATCAATGCGGGTTGTGCCTTATATCTGTGTGGCTTATCGGACTCAGTCAAAGCTGGCACCGCCCTTGCGCTCAATACCATAAAAAGCGGCAAAGCCTTTGAATTACTGAATCAACTCGCTAAAGTCAGCAGCGAAGCACAGGAATAATGACCATGGCACAGGTTCAACAACCCGAGGCGCATCGCTCGGAAGATAATCAAGCATCGCAGGATGTAAGGGGTAGCATGCAAACCAGCACCGCAAAAGCCAACGTTTTAACCCGTATCGTCGATACTAAGGCCGCCCATATTGCCGCCCTTAAGTTGCGTTTTCCTGAAGACAGCTTAACCCCCAAGATTTCGGACCGTAGTTTATTTGCCGCCTTAAAAGCCCCGAAGGCGGGTTATATTTTAGAGTGCAAGAAAGCCAGTCCATCCAAAGGCTTAATCCGTAAAGACTTTGATGTCGAAGCCATCGCTTCTATTTATACCCAATATGCAGCGGGGATTTCGGTCTTAACCGATGAGCAATTTTTTCAAGGGGACATGGACTATATCCCGAAAGTACGGGCCAAAGTGAGCCAACCGATTCTGTGTAAAGACTTTTTTGTAGATGAGTATCAAATCAAATTAGCGGCTCATCAGGGCGCTGATGCGATTCTGTTGATGCTTTCTGTGCTCGATGATGAGCGATATCAGCAACTTGCCAACGAGGCGGCCAAGTATCAACTCGATGTGTTGACCGAAGTCAGCAATGAGGAAGAACTGAAACGCGCCATCGTCTTAAATGCACCTATTATTGGCATTAATAACCGCAACTTACGAGATTTAAGTACAGATTTAGCCACCACAGAAGCCCTTGCGCCGCACATCGGCAGCGATCGCGTGGTGATCAGCGAATCGGGCATTTACACTAACGAGCAAGTGCGTCGCTTAAGCCCATTGGTCGATGGTTTCTTGGTCGGTAGCTCGATTATGGCCGAAGAAGATATTGATTTAGCCTGTCGTAAATTGATCTTCGGTCACAATAAAGTCTGCGGCCTCACCCGCCTTGAAGATATTCAAGCGGCGGCCGCTGCTGGTGCCGTGTATGCTGGGCTGATTTTTGCTGAAAAATCGCCACGCGCGCTCACTAAAGATGCCGCCAAACAATTAGTACAGCAATACCGCGCCGCTAATTTGCCCGCCATTGAGTTTGTTGGCGTATGTGTGAATAGCACACCTGAGTTCATGGTGAGTATCGCCCAAGAATGTGGCTTAGCCGCGCTGCAACTGCACGGCAGCGAAACTGAGCTGGAAATTGCCGAGCTAAGCCAATTACTGCAACAGGCCGGACTGAAGACCCAAATTTGGAAGGCGGTCAGTGTCGATGCTCAAAGCAGCGAACTTGCTGCTATGCCAAGAGGGGTGCAGCGTTATCTTTTTGATAGCAAGAATGACGCAGGTTTTGGTGGCACAGGGCAAGCCTTTGATTGGCAACTCCCCATTGCCCATAAAGCCGAGGCCATGCTCGCGGGCGGCCTCAATGCTGACAATGCTGCCCGTGCCAATGCCCAAGGATTTTACGGTTTAGATTTTAACTCTGGCCTCGAAACGGCTCCTGGTATTAAGTCGGCAGAGAAAATCCAAGCGGCATTTAGTCAATTAAGACTCTAGACCCACTTTTATAAAAACCTGTGCAAAGTACAGGCTAGCGAGAATTGAAACTCGATGGCGTTAACCTATATAGCCCTCGAAACAAATGAATAGGATAAGGAACAAGGTATGTCACAGTTAAAGCTTAACCCTTATTTCGGCGAATACGGCGGTATGTATGTGCCGCAGATTTTAGTCCCCGCCCTGAAGCAACTCGAAAACGCTTTTGTCGAAGCGCAGGCCGATGAATCCTTTCAAGCCGAGTTTACCGACCTGCTGAAAAACTACGCGGGTCGCCCAACGGCACTGACACTAACCCGCAATTTAAGCCCTAACCCTATGGTGAAAATCTACCTCAAGCGGGAAGATTTACTCCATGGCGGCGCCCATAAAACCAACCAAGTATTGGGCCAAGCATTACTGGCTAAACGCATGGGTAAAAAAGAGATTATTGCAGAAACCGGCGCTGGCCAGCACGGTGTTGCCACCGCCCTTGCCTGTGCGCTGCTGGGATTAAAATGCAAAGTCTATATGGGCGCGAAAGACGTTGCCCGCCAATCACCTAACGTATTTAGAATGCGTTTGATGGGCGCAGAAGTCATTCCTGTCACCTCAGGCTCTGCCACCTTAAAAGATGCCTGTAACGAGGCGATGCGCGACTGGTCTGGCAGCTACGAAAAAGCCCACTATCTCTTAGGTACAGCCGCAGGGCCGCATCCCTTCCCGACCATAGTGCGTGAGTTCCAACGTATGATCGGTGAAGAAACCAAGAAGCAAATGCTGGAGCGCGAAGGTCGTCTGCCCGATGCGGTGATCGCCTGTGTCGGCGGTGGCTCTAATGCCATTGGTATGTTTGCCGACTTTATTGATGAAACCAGTGTCGAGCTGATTGGGGTCGAGCCCGCCGGTAAAGGCATTGATACCCATATGCACGGCGCGCCACTCAAACATGGCAAAACCGGGATTTTCTTTGGTATGAAGGCGCCCTTGATGCAGGACTGTGAAGGCCAAATCGAAGAGTCCTATTCGATTTCGGCGGGTCTTGACTTCCCATCCGTCGGCCCACAACACGCCCATTTGAACGCGATTGGCCGTGCGCGCTACGAATCGGCCACCGATGACGAAGCCCTAGAAGCCTTCCAATTATTGGCTCGCAGCGAAGGGATTATCCCCGCGCTCGAATCGGCCCACGCCCTCGCTTATGCCCTGCGTCTAGCGAAAGAGTGCACCAAAGAGACCATTTTGGTCGTTAACCTCTCGGGCCGAGGCGATAAGGATATTTTCACTGTGTCAGACATTTTAAACGGTAAAGAGGAATAACTAAGATGAGCAGCATTTCAAATCAAACTATCCCTCATCAAGCTGGCCGTTATCACGCCGCTTTTAGCCGTTTAAAAGCCAAAGGCCGCGGCGCCTTTGTGCCCTTTGTCACTTTGGGCGATCCAAGCCCTGAGCTGTCACTGAAAATTATCGACACCTTAGTGCAAAATGGTGCCGATGCACTGGAATTAGGCTTTCCCTTCTCCGATCCGCTGGCAGACGGCCCTGTTATCCAAGGCGCGAACCTCAGAGCCCTCGCCGCAGGTACAACGCCAACGCAGTGCTTCAACTTATTAGCGCAAATTCGCGCTAAATATCCAGAGCTGCCAATCGGGTTATTACTGTACGCGAACCTCGTATTCCCCAATGGCATCGATGCTTTTTATGCCAAAGCGCAGCAAGCGGGCGTGGACTCAGTGCTTATCGCCGATGTGCCAGTAGAAGAAGCGGCGCCATTTATTCAAGCCGCTAAGGCCCACGGTATCGCGCCGATTTTTATCGCGCCGCCCAATGCCGATAGCGACACCCTTGAAAACGTGAGCAAAAGTGGCGAAGGCTATACCTATCTATTGTCCCGTGCCGGTGTAACAGGCACAGACACTAAGGCTGGAACACCCGTTGAAGAAATTTTAGCTAAGCTGCAAGCATTTAATGCGCCGCCACCGCTATTAGGTTTTGGGATTGCCGAGCCTGCTCAAGTAAGCGCCGCCATTCAAGCGGGCGCCGCGGGTGCGATTTCTGGCTCAGCCGTGGTTAAAATTATCGAAGCTCATCAACAGGATGAAGCAAAACTGCTGTCCGCCTTGGGCGAATTTACCCGCGCAATGAAAGCGGCAACCTAATTAATTTAACCACTGACCATCTGAGTACAGGCGTGTTTGCACCTGTGCTCAGTTGTTTCTAAGCGCTAAAAATGCCTCCAGCTCAGTTCGACAATCACGTCTACCTCAGTGCCTCATTTGACTTAACACCAGCAAAATATGCTTTCAATGACTCAAGGCTTTGTTTGCGATCGCTGAGCTGTTGTCTCTCGCTATATTGGATCAACTGCTCGAGGTATTGCTGAGGTGGAGTCACCCTCAAGCCAAAGCGCTCCGATAATAATCGATATTGGTCAATCACTTGCTCCTTGCTAAACGTCTTGGCATAGATATCGATGGCAAAGTCTTTAAACAGATGGCGAATACCATCGTATAAACCTATGTGACTCACACTCTGATGTGTCTCTTCGGGATAGTATTGGGCCGCAAAACTCAGCCCTTGAGGGGGACTTTTGGTCAGCTTATCCGCAAAGGCCAAATTTAAATCTCTATGATAGGAAGACACGCCAAATCCCGGTGACAAGGGATTATTTGCAATCGCCATAAAGAGTTGTTTCTGCTTGAAATCACCCTTTTCAACTCGATTTTCAAGTTGAGTGAGGTAATGTGGGCTGTCAAACCACAGGCTAGTATCAATGGCAATATAGGCCGAAAAAAGTTGCCTGTCGGTACGTAGCGCTTCCATCGCTAGTAAGCCCCCAAAGGAGTGGCCCACCAACACATTAATGCCATTGGTTCGCAGCTGACTATGTATGCTTGGCGCTAATTCCTGCTCGATAAAATCTAAAAATCGCCCCGCGCCCCCCGTTTGCTGGTATTTGGGATTGCCTTTTTTTCCACTCGGCAACACCAGCGTATGGGTCGGAGTGTAATCCCGCATCCTTTCAGTGTTGTTAATACCAACAATAATCATCTTAGGGATTTGCGGCATAGCGCCTTGACTTAAAAACTGCAGCAAGCTTGCCATATGGTCAAATTGTTCATCTGCATCAAGCAGATAAACAACGGGATACGCCTCCGTCGATTGTGAATATCCCTCAGGAAGCGCAATCAGATACTGCCGTGTTTCCTTAAGCAGTTTGGACTGCAATTGCTGGCTTTGATACTCCACCGCCGCAGTGGGCTGTGATATCACGCTCCCCATCAATAAACCGACTACAACTAAAAAGTATCGCATTGGGTACTGTTTCCTATTGGGAAAGTATTGAATATTCGATGAAAATGTATTTAAGACGCTAATAATGCGCAGTCTGCATTGAGGGACAAGGCGACAATATTTCCCCTCCTCCATCCTGCTAAGTGACGTGAATCACATCATCTTCGATTACATTGTAAATGACAATTATTATCATTAAAAGGAATGAGTGATTGTGCTATTTTGGCGACCAGTTGAAATAGTCGATTTACAAAGATTTACCATTTTTGCTTTGTTAATTAATTAGATAATGGATATCGGGGGATTGAAATTGAGTAACCATAAAACGCTAAATCGTTTTCCTTTCGCACTGTTAGCACTCGCCTGTTCATTGCAACCACTCCTGTCGACACAGGCCGATGACACAGAACTCGAACATATAGTGGTCACCGCCAGCGCTAAGGACCAACAGTTAAGTTCGGCGCCCGCCTCTATCTCTGTCATCGATGCCGAAGAGATTAAGTTGCTGCCCGTAAAAGATCTCGGCGATGTGCTGCGTGGCAGTGTAGGGGTCAACGTGGTCAGCGGTAACGCAGGACGTAACAGCCTCTATGTCCGTGGTATGGATGAAACCTATGTGCTAATGCTCGTTAACGGCAAACGCGTGTCCTCCTCAAACGGCCTATGGCGCGGCGGTAACTTCGACATTACCGCAATTCCGATTGATGCTATCTCGCGGGTCGAAATTGTCCGTGGTCCAATGTCAGCACTCTACGGCTCAGACGCCGTTGGCGGGGTGATTAACGTGATCACTAAGGCGCCGACCGAGGATTGGCAGCTCACCCTCGATGCCGAATACAGTAAAATGCAAGAAGGGGATGGCGGCGATAGACAACGCTACAACGTGTTTACCTCGGGCAAATTGACCGATAGCTTAGGGCTGATGCTCACCGCCGAATCCGCAGAGCAGGATCTTTGGCAATTACCCGAAATCACCCCGACCTTCGATACCATAGAAGAGCGAAAAACCAAGAAACTCTACAGCGCACTCACTTGGCAGTTGGCTGACAATCAAACATTAGACTTTGATTATCAATATGATAAAGACAAAGTCCCCCTCACGACCTATGCTGAAAAATCAAAGCGCGAACAGCAAATCGAGCGCAATACCTTTGGCCTTACCCACAAGGCAGACTGGCAATGGGGCCAAACCCAGTTAGAGGCCAATCTCGAAGATTCTAAGCTCTACGACTACAACAGCCGTTACAGCCTACAGCCGCCATTAGGACGCCATATTGATGAAAAGAATACCAGTTTCAAAGCCACCAGCTTTTTCAGCCTATGGCAACAGGACTTTACCTTAGGCGGCGAATACCATAAGACCGAGGTTGAAGATCCTGTTCAGTACCCCACAACCAAAGGCGATAGCGTCGACCAATACTCACTCTTCGCCCAAGATGAAATCGACTTCTTAGATGACTGGACGCTGACCTTAGGTGCCCGCTACGAAGATAATGAAAAGTATGGCAATAACCTCAGCCCGCGCGCCTATATTGTCTATCGCGCCACCGATAAACTGACCTTTAAAGGCGGTGTAGGCACGGCCTTTAGGGCTCCCGCATTATTTGAGTCATCGCCCACCTTTGCATCAGTCAGTTGCGGTGGCGCCTGCTCCGTGGTTGGTAATCCCGATCTCGACCCAGAAACCAGCGTAAACTATGAGTTCTCAGTGCTAATGAGCGATAACACTTGGGATATTTCGGCAACGGCCTACCACAATAAAGTCAAAGACTTAATCACAGTTTCGACCTGGGATAGAGTGAGCCCGAGCCGGACTTATTACAATGAGTCCGAAGTGACTTTACAGGGGATAGAACTGACGGGCCGAATCGATTTGACCGAAGATCTCAGTCTTAAAGGCAACTACAGCTATCTCGATACGGAAAAAAGCAATGGCTCAGAGTTAAATGGACGTCCCGCTCAAACCGCCAACCTTCAGCTCGATTGGCATATGACTGATGACTGGCAACTCTATGTCAGCGGTAACTATTTTGGTGACTACTTAGATAGCAGCGCGATAAAACGCAGTGGCTATAGCCGCTTCGATTTTGGCACCAGCTATCGGTTAACGGAAAACATCAAGCTACGCGCGGGTATGACCAACTTTACCAATGAGCAACCCGCTGAAGATTCCGACGGCACCACAGAAACCATTCTGCCGGGACGCGCCGTATTCGCCGGGGTGACGTTAACGCTGTAATCGCCTTCAATGAGTATTTCGCCATTGAAGGGCCAAATCATCGGATTTGGCCCTTTTCTTTCTCGCCTCCCACACTGCGACAACCAATGATGACAAAGTGAGAACTCACAGCTTCTTAAAACTGTCAAACCCAAGGCTTATATTGGGCGCTGAGTCTCATGTCTTAGCGAAAGAGATGTTAATATAACGCCGGTAACATCGGCAGTTTTGTTATGGTAAATGGACTTTTTATGCAGTATCAAATTTATATTCTCGACGTCACGCCTTGGGGCTGTGGTTTTCAAGGTGAAGTCGCCGCCCAATGTGATAATGGCGCCCCAGTATGGTTTTATTATCAGGGTAGCGGTCAACAGGCTAAGCAACGTTTTCCGGTGAATCAGTGGGTTAAGGTTGAACTCTTCGGCCGCTTAGCCAAGGCAAACCTACAGACCGATATCATTGAACACCGCCAGAGTCTGCACTTCCCTAAACATAATTGTCACTTTGAGGCCTCGGGACAAATTGTTGAGATCACCCAAACGCCCGATGATACTGTGTATCTATTGCAATCGAGCCTTCCCCTGCCCTTCGATAATGAACTGGGCACCTCACCGATCTCCCGCGGTCATTGGGTCAATGTCACTGGGGAATTATGGGTGACTAACTGGCAAGATTAAGGCTAAGTTAGACTCCCTTCCTAAACCATGAGATTACCTAATGAGGCTGTGAATCATGTCTAAGCGTCAATGGCTTTTAGGCCACTTTGTCTCTAGAATGGCAAATCCGTTGTGCTTAAGGTTTTAATGATTAAGCCTAATCTATACATTCTTTCGCCAGAGCAAATCCGATTGAGGCCCCCATGTCCAGCTTAGATTCTGTACCTAATAAAAACCGTACGATTTTTGGTACTCCCAAATTACCCGCCAAATACGCTACGGTTGTTATGCCATTTTTTCTATCAATTTTAATGAGTTGCATAGTATCAGGGATCAGTACCTTCAACGGTGTCGGTGCATCGGCGCAATTTGTTGAGCTTTGGCTGAGTGCGTGGGGGATCTCATGGGCAGTGGCCTTCCCAACCTTACTGATAGTATTACCCTTAGTTCGAAAGTTAACCGCCGCGTTTGTGCAATTACCTTAAACTCACCTCCGTGTTTAATGCCGCTAAAGCCATTTTCCCAAATGGCTTTTATGTCGCCCTTCTCCGCTTTGCCCTAAATCCTCCCTAATAACCCAGTCAAAGAATCGGATTTACAGTCGATTTACACTCAACATTGACTCACACTTTCGTTGCTTAAACCTGCGTCCCGCAATGCTGGCACTCCGAAATAAATCCGACGTTAACTTAACTGTAATTCACTGTTTTTAATTTGAATATTTCTTAAAGAACTTTCTTAAAGAAGTGTTTTACTCATTTTATGCTACGGCAGCTGCTTCGCTGACAAACCGTATTTCAGCCCTTTATTTCCCAGTCAAAAGTACGACTCATCCGATAACTCACAAATGAGAATGGTTTGCATTTGTAATTTTTCGAATGCTAATTTATTCGCCGTTGCGCTAACGCACTAATCCTCAGTTTATGCGCAACACATGGAACCGATCCTGATCCGCAAGATAAGGGAATGACTCACTCGGCTGAGATAGAGAGAACCACTCCTACTTGCCCATCAGCCGATGATGACAACCACAGTTTCGGTTGGCAGCTGGAACTTAAGGAGGCGTAAGTGACTACCCAAAAAAAGGAAAACGATCGCAGGATTTTCGATCTACTCGGTATCGGCATAGGTCCATTCAATCTCGGATTGGCCGCCCTGAGTGAACCTATCGATGGCTTTAGCTGTTTGTTTCTTGATACCAAAACCGAGTTTGATTGGCATCCAGGTATGCTGCTCAGCGCCTCTCGGCTGCAAACACCGTTTATGTCCGACTTAGTGACCATGGCAGATCCCACCAGTCGTTATAGTTACCTCAATTTTGCCAAGCAAACTGGCAGGCTGTATCCCTTTTATATCCGCGAAAACTTTTTCCTGCCACGGAATGAGTATAACCAGTATTGTCAATGGGTTAGCAAACAACTTTCCAACCTGAGATTCGGTTTTAAGGTCACCCAACTCGATTACAACGCCGGTGAAGGTATCTACCATGTTACGGGTGTAGATAGACGCAGCGGCCAGCCCAAAACCTATTTGTGCCGCAAACTGGTGCTCGGCACGGGCACCACGCCCTATGTGCCAGACAATTGCCCGCTACACGATCCCCGTGTGATACATAGCGCCAGCTATGTGCAGCAAAAAACCTACCTGCAGAGCCAAAGCGCCATTACCGTGATCGGCAGTGGTCAAAGCGCCGCGGAAATCTTTTACGATCTCCTACAAGATATTGATACCTATGGCTATCAATTAAATTGGATGACCCGCTCGCCACGCTTTTATCCGCTTGAATACACCAAACTCACCCTAGAAATGACTTCGCCAGATTATGTGGATTACTTCCACGAACTGACGCCAGAAAAGCGCAGTCGCTTGATTGCGAACCAAAAATCCCTCTACAAGGGGATCAATGCCGAGTTAATCAACGATATTTATGACCTGCTTTACCAAAAACGTTTAGTCAGCGATATCCAATGCCAACTGCTGACCAACGTGGCGCTCGATAAGATAGAGACCTCGGGCGACACGCTAACGCTCAAGTTCAACCACCTCGAACAGGAATATGCCCTCGAGCAACAGACGGGCGCCGTCGTCTTAGGCACTGGCTATCAATATCGTTTACCCGAATTTATTCAAGGCATTAAATCACAAATTGAATTTGATGATCGCGGCCAACTCGCCATTCAACGGGATTATGGCATCGATGTCAGGGGCGATATTTTTATCCAAAATGCGGGCCTGCATACCCATGGCATCAGCTCACCAGATCTGGGCATGGGCTGCTATCGCAATGCGATGATTCTGCAAGCGGTTTTAGGTTACGCGCCCTATCCGATTGAAGACAGTATCGCCTTCCAAACCTTTGATCCAACCAAGCTCCGCGCACGGCAAAACCAGCCCACGAGCACCTATTCGGCTACAAAAGCCATACCAAGCAAGCCACTATCTTCGGCGGCGCCACCTACACAAAATAGTAATTGTGAGCCACAGGCCGCACTGCGGATAAGTCCTTCGGGCGGCAGTGTGTCGGTATTGATGGCGCCAAACAAGGAGGCGCAATAATGACCAGCCAATGGAGTCGCCACTGTGCGTTCTCACTCTCAAAACCCATTGTGATTGATGAGTTTGTGTTTAAACCACTCAATCTCCCGCAACACCTGTCTATGTTGCAGCGCTGGTTTAATCAAGACTATGCCCGCTTTTGGGGGATGCGGGGGATGAGTCTCGATGCACTTGCTCAAGTGATGGCGCCAAGCGAGCACAAGCTCGCGCTGATCGGTGAATGGCAAGCCAAACCGCTGTTTATGGTGGAGTTATACGATCCCGCCCACGATGAAGTGGGTGAGCATTACGCCGTGGAGCGGCTCGATTGCGGTATGCACCTCATCCTCGCGCCGCTTGAGGGCAAGCCTGTTCATGGCTTGTCCAGTCAAGTGATGCTGGCTATTGCCGAGCTTATTCTCGACAAGCTCGCCTTTAAACGAATGGTGGTCGAGCCGGATCAGCAAAACCACAAGATCCACCGCTTAAATAGCCAAATTGGGATCCGCTACCAAAAAGCCATTCAACTGCACAGCAAAGCCGCATTCCTCGGTTTTTGTAGCGCCGAGAGTCGCCAATTAGCGCAAAAGACCAGCACACCTTTTATGCCGCGCACTGCATCCCAAGCGACTCATGCAACTCAAGCAACTCAAGCAACTCATGCGACCCACACAACCGCTGTTAACCCTATCATTTTGCAGGTAAACCGATGAACTTAGCCACTAACCGCGCATTACTCAAGCCATTCACCCAAGCCGAATTCCCCACGCTGGAGGCCGCAGCCCACACGCACGTCCCCGCCCACTTAATGCCGGAATATTGGCAGGCGGCCAATCGCCATTTAGTGAAGAAAATCCTCTGCGAATTTACCCATGAGAAGATCATCACCCCACAAATTTATCGCCAAGCGGCAGGCATCAATCACTATGAACTGAGGCTCAAGGACTGCACCTATTACTTCAGTGCGCGCCATTATCAGCTCGACCACCTTGAGATAGAAAGCGGATCGATTCGAGTCAGCAGCGCGGGCCAAGACAAGCCACTCGATGCCATGAGTTTGATTATCCAACTGAAAGATGCCTTGGGCATGAGTGAAACCTTGTTACCCACTTACCTAGAGGAAATCACCAGCACCCTCTACAGCAAGGCCTACAAGTTGGCCCATCAAGCTATCCCCGCCGCGACACTCGCTAAGGCCGATTATCAAACGATTGAGGCGGGCATGACCGAGGGGCATCCAGTGTTTATCGCCAATAATGGCCGTATTGGTTTTGATATGCAGGACTATTACCAATTTGCCCCCGAGAGTGCCAGCGCGCTTCAGCTAGTGTGGATTGCGGTGCGTAAGGACAAAACCACCTTCTCCGCCCTCGAAGGATTAGACCATGATAACTTGTTAAAACAGGAGCTTGGCGAACAGTTCACCGAGTTTCAACAACATTTAAGTGCACTGGGGCAAGCGGCCGATAGCTTTTATTTTATGCCCGTTCATCCTTGGCAGTGGCGCGAAAAAATTGCCCGCACCTTTGCCGGCGAAATCGCCCGTGGCGACATTATTTATCTCGGCGAAAGCCAAGATTGCTATCAAGTTCAACAATCGATCCGCACCTTCTTTAACTTAAGCGCGCCGCAAAAATGCTACGTCAAAACTGCGCTTTCTATCTTAAATATGGGCTTTATGCGCGGGCTTTCGCCGCTGTATATGAGCTGCACCCCGCAGATCAACGCTTGGGTGGCCGACCTTATCGAAAACGACAGCTATTTTGCCGAGCAAGGTTTTGTGCTCCTAAAAGAAATCGCCGCAATTGGTTATCACCACAGGTATTACGAAGAGGCGCTCACCCAAGATAGCGCCTATAAGAAAATGCTGTCGGCGCTGTGGCGCGAGAGTCCGCTGCCGCACATTGAGCCGCAGCAAACCCTGATGACCATGGCGGCGTTATTACACGTCGATCATCAGGAGCAAGCCCTGCTTGCCGCCTTAATCACGCACTCGGGCTTAAGCGCCAAGGAGTGGGTTAAGCGCTATCTCAACCTCTACTTATCGCCATTACTGCACGCCTTCTTTGCCTACGATCTGGTGTTTATGCCCCATGGCGAGAACCTGATTTTAGTGCTCGATGCTGGCGTCCCGGTCAAAATATTGATGAAGGATATCGGCGAAGAAGTCGCAGTCCTCAACGGCAGCGAGCCACTGCCGCAAGAAGTGCAGCGCCTTGCGGTCGAGCTTGAGGAAGAGATGAAGCTCAACTATATCTTGCTCGATATTTTTGACTGTATTTTCCGTTACTTAGCGCCAATTTTGGATAAGCAGGCCGAGGTCAGCGAAGCGCAATTTTGGGAGCTTGTGGCAGACAATGTGCGCGACTATCAAGCGCAGCATCCTCACTTGGCGGACAAATTTGCACGATACGATCTCTTTAAAGACAGCTTCGTCCGCACTTGCCTGAACCGCATTCAGCTCAATAACAACCAGCAGATGATTGACCTTGCCGACAGGGAAAAAAATCTGCACTTTGCGGGCGAAATTGTTAATCCGCTGGCCGCCTTTAGGCAAAGCCATGCCTTTGGAAATCAGAAGCTTATACCCAAACCCTAAATCACTTTTAACCTTGAGTGGGCCTTACGCCCACTCTGGGCACGCGTCTGTGCCCAAACACAACCTAGTCAATCAAACAGCCTAAATGGAATTTAAGATCATTATTATGAAAACCTTCCCCCTCAACCGTCTCGCGGCGCACTGCCAACTCGCCATCACACGCCCTGAGCTTATTCTCTGCAGTGCCATACTCAGCATGCCCTATGCTTATGCCGATGCCAGCGATACCCAGAAAAAATCCACCAAAGACATTGAAATCATTAATGTCGTTGGCGCTAAGGATCTCCACGACAATCGCTACAAAACACCAGCGATGAACACGGCAACGGGCTTAGATTTGTCCTATTTAGAGACGCCGCAATCCGTCACCTCTGTTACCAGTCAAATGATGCATGACCAACAACTAAACAGCGTCATCGAAGTCATGACTAGCGTAGCAGGCATCAATGCTCGGCCAATGGACAACGACAGATACAGCATCAGCTCGCGGGGAATTGCGGTCACTAGCATTCTTTACGATGGCGTGCCCACCACCTATGACACCCGTTTTAACTACGGCGATAACCTTATCGATACCGCCATCTACGAGCGCGTGGAAATAGTCCGTGGCGCCACAGGGTTAATGACAGGTGCGGGTAATCCCTCGGCCGCGATTAACCTTATTCGTAAACGCCCGACGCAAGAATTTATGGGCAGCACCTCAGTGAGTGTCGGCTCATGGAACAATCTGCGCGGTATGGTCGATTTATCCAGCGGCTTAAATGACAGTGGCAGCATCCGTGGCCGGGTTGTCGCCGCCTATCAGGATAAAGAATCCTTTCAAGACAGATACGAGCAGCAACGCACCACCCTCTATGGCATTGTTGAAACCGATATTACCGACAGCACACTGCTGACCTTAGGCGTGGATTATCAAGACACCACGCCCGAAGCGACTATGTCCGGCGGGCTCCCGCTGTTCCACAGTGATGGCAGCCGTACACATTACGATCGCGCCACTTCTACCGCCCCCGATTGGGCCTCGGCGCATACTCAAGGGCTTAATACCTTCGCCAGCCTTGAACATCGTTTTGATAACGGTTGGGAGCTGAAAGGCACCTACAGTTACGGCGATAACTCGCTGAAATACGATGTGCTATGGGCTACAGGTTATTCAGATCCGGTAACGAACATAGGCGCAACTGCAGGCTCAATCGCCTATGTCGATGGTAGCCGTACCCAACATAACCTCGACTTACGGGCGCAGGGAATGTTTGCCCTATTTGGCCAAGAACATCAACTCACCTTTGGCTGGACGGGTCAGCGCCAAGAGTTTGCCAACCCTTACTATTATCCTACGGCCGCCGTGCCGCCCTTGGGTGATTTTCGCGATCCTAACTTCCAGTATCCAAAACCGCAGTGGAAAGAGACTCACACCACGGGATCCTTCGGTGAAACCGAGCAAAGCGCCGCCTATGTGGCCACGCAGCTTAATCTGACCGATGCCTTGGCATTGCTTGCGGGGCTGCGCCTGAACCAGTGGCAAACCGACCAAGATAACTTTGGCAGCATGTATGACTTTAAGGTCGACAATGAGCTCACCACCTATTTTGGCCTGACCTACGCGCTCGGCGAGCAATACTCGCTTTACGCCAGTTATACGGATATTTTTGCGCCGCAAACCTTGCAGCGCATCGATGCCAGTTACATCGATCCCGTCAAAGGCAAAAACTACGAGGCGGGCATTAAGGCCAGCTTGATGGATGAAAGCTTAGATATGTCGTTGTCGGTATTTGAAATTCGCCAAGATAATGTTGGCGAACGCACTGGCGATGTGTTGCCGGGCACCACTATTCCAGTGTATCGAGAGGTTAACGGCACTAAGACCCAAGGCTTTGAGTTTGAATCCACGGGCAAAATCACCGATGACTGGAATATCTACTTCGGCTACACCCAATTCAGCACCGACGATCCTAAGGGCAATCGCATCAACACCACTTCCCCTCGCCAGCAGCTAAAACTCTTTACCACTTATACCTTTAGCGGCGATTGGAACAAGTTGCAGCTTGGCGCTGGGGTCAATTGGCAAAGCCGAGTCTATCAAACCGTGAACTCGCCCTTAGGCAGAGTCGAGGTTGAGCAAGACTCCTATGCATTGGCAAGCTTAATGGCAAGTTATGCCTTTACCGAGCAGCTAAAGCTGAGCGCCAACGTGCACAACGCCTTGGATAAAACCTACTACAGCCAAGTAGGGCAATATAGCCAATTCCAATATGGCACCCCACGCAGCGTGAGCGTGAATTTGGATTATCGCTTCTAGCGGACTGTCGATAACTAGCGGTTAATCAATGAAAACTGCGGTGAGCTTAGCGTTCACCGCAGTTTAATCAATTCAAGCCAAAGGAGTGATTATGGCGCGCCAAAGGGAAACGGTACCGACCTTAATTAAGCTTTCCAGAGGAATTCAACCTGATCATACCGAGCACAGCCATAGCAAATGCTCGCAAAGTTTAAACACTGTGAGCACCAAACAAACAGAACTCGATTTAACAAAGAGCCAAATGGATTTAACTCAAGTAGCTCAGGAGTTTAATCAACGACTGGCGCTGCGCGCCCCATTTTATGCCCAGCATTTTGTGGCGACCACTAAGCCCCAAGGACTCAGTATTGATACTTGGAGTCAGCCAGCCGTTTATCAGCAGCTTTTACTGGATTTTGCCAAGGCCTATCCACCTTTGGGAAAATCCACATCACCCATCCAGTCAGAAAATATTCCCGAGCAAATATTACTCAGCCATAGCCATAATTCCAAAGCCCTGCACTCGCTCTGGGGACAGTGGTATTTCGGTTTGTTAGTGCCGCCCATGTTGGAATGGATTATTAACGCGCCGCACTCGCTCGCGAGCACCATTGAGCAGATTGAGCAAATTGATATAACGCCTGAGCATTTTTATCTTCGGCCCCACGATTCGGGCAGAGTCGCAGATTTTGAGTTTCAATTAACTCCTACTCCTTGGGATAAAGCCGCCATAGTTGAAACCACTGTCTTAACGCCACCCCGCGAGCGACAACTTATTAAGTGGATTCAAAGCCATCTAATCCCTAGCGTTGAGCGATTAACCGATTTAAGCCCAACCCCCGCAAAGTTGTATTGGAGCCATTTAGGCTACCTTATTCACTGGTATTTGGGCGAAATGGCATTGCCAGAAATTGAGTTTGAACAGCTTCAGACGCTGCTGTTTAACACTAAATCCTTTGACGATGGCGAAGATAATCCACTCTACAACAGCATTAATCTGCTGCCCGCCTCAGCAGCTGACGCGGACAATATTCGCCGCGTGTGCTGCTTAAGGTATCAACTTGCCAACAGTCATCGCTGCGGCGATTGCCCGTTAGCCACGCGCGCCCAAGCCAAACGTGCCGCACAAGCTTAGCCTTATCGGTCACGGCCCACTTAGTGGTAAGGGCAACATGGATTGCAACAGCCCTTGCCGCCGCTTTCATGCAACAGTTAGCAATCGGTCACCTTTCACGGCTTTTTCCCTCTAGCCCCCCGTGCTACACTCAAGCCCACGTCTTCTTAACACGATTATTTATGAAACAACTGCTTGATTTTCTGCCCCTCATTATCTTTTTTGCCGTCTATAAATTTTTCGATATTTATATCGCCAGTGGCGCCTTAATCGCAGCCACCGCACTGCAATTAGTCGTGACCTATGCGCTGTACAAAAAATTGGAGAAGATGCACCTAATTACCTTCGCTATGGTGACAGTGTTTGGCACCCTCACCTTAGTGTTCCATGACGATGCCTTTATCAAGTGGAAAGTCACTATTATTTATGCTTTATTTGCCCTAGCCCTTGGTGTGAGCCAGCTACTCAACAAGTCGATTTTAAAGTCCATGTTGGGTAAAGAGATGAAGGTGGCCGATAAGATTTGGGCACACGTAACTTGGTACTGGGTAAGCTTTTTTGCCATCTGTGGCCTAGTCAATATCTATGTCGCCTTTAGACTGCCGTTAGAAACTTGGGTGAACTTTAAAGTGTTTGGCCTCACCGCCTTAACTCTGATTAATACCGTTATCACCGTCTTTTACCTTTATAAACATCTTCCCGAAGATCAACGCAAGGAACTCAAATAATGTGGTATATGATTTCAGCTCAAGATGTTGAGAACAGCTTAGAAAAACGTTTAGCGGCGCGTCCTGCGCATTTAGCTCGCTTACAGGAACTGGCCGATGAAGGTCGTTTGCTGGTTGCGGGTCCACACCCTGCTATCGATAGCGAAAACCCTGGCGATGCGGGTTTTAGCGGCTCGTTAGTGGTTGCGGATTTCGATTCGTTAGCCACGGCTCAAGCCTGGGCAGATGCCGATCCTTACTTCGCGGCGGGCGTATACCAAAGCGTTGTGGTAAAACCCTTCAAACGAGTTCTCCCTTAATGAAAATCGTTTCTTTCAATATCAATGGATTGCGTTCTCGTCTGCATCAGTTGCAAGCGTTAATCGACAGCCATCAGCCCGATATTATCGGCCTGCAAGAAACCAAAGTGCACGATGAAGCCTTCCCGCTCGCCGAAGTCGAGGCCATGGGCTATCACGTGCATTACCACGGTGGCAAGGCACACTATGGCGTAGCCATGCTCTCCAAAGCCGCCCCAATCAAGGTGCAAAAGGGTTTTGCAACCGATGAAGAAGATGCGCAGCGCCGCATGATTATCGGCACCTTTGCTCAGGCAAATGGCCGCCCGTTAACTGTGTTGAATGGTTATTTCCCTCAGGGCGAAAGCATCGACCATCCGACAAAGTACCCTGCTAAACGTAAGTTTTATCAGGACTTAATGGCGCATCTGCACGCTAATCATAGCAACGATGAAGACATCGCCATCATTGGAGATATCAATATTTCGCCCATCGATTTGGATATCGGTATTGGTGAAGTCAACCGCAAACGTTGGCTAAAAACCGGAAAATGCAGTTTCCAACCCGAAGAGCGTGAATGGCTCAAGACCCTGCAGGATTGGGGATTGGTGGACACCTTCCGTCAATTACACCCCGACCGCAGCGAGCGTTATTCATGGTTCGATTACCGCAGCAAAGGCTTCGATGATAACCGCGGTCTACGCATCGACGTGATCTTAGCCACGCCGTCACTGGCCGCACGTTTAGTCGAATCCGACGTCGATTACGATCTGCGCGGTATTGATAAACCCTCAGATCACGCGCCAATTTGGAGCACCTTTAAAGAAGCCTAACTCGCTTGAGTGACTACTTTAATCGATATAAAAAACATCGGCCTAGGCCGATGTTTTTTTGTTTTAGAGCTCAGCAAAATCGGATGCATTATGGGCAAAGCGAAATAGTCGCTTTACCTATTTATGGAATTTATTGTCATTGTTTCCCCAGTGACTCGCCGCCTTTTTATTTAACAAGAAATATCCCTATAGGCTCGACGGCGACATCTGCAACGCATGGACGTGTAAATGCCGCGTTCACATGGATGTGAAAGAGCGGCCATGTCGCCAACGGTCACTGGTGCCCCAATGCCAATTTTAACTACCCATTTACGATATGTACGTAAAAAGAAAAGGGACATTTTCGAGTTAAAGCTTTAACTCTAACGCGTCTGTTTCGGAAAAAATTTCTATGGGTTAACGCTCGCATTTGCGGCTGGTTTGGAGCACAGCGGAAAACAAGTCCGACAACATGCGCTTGTTAGCCTCCATATACAACGGCCAGTATTAAGCCTATTACTACTACCGCAAAAAGCCATTTTCTTTTGGAGCTGCCTTTTGATCCGTTTAAAGAATTAGGCAATGCCGCAGGAGAAGAGGAAAGCTCGTTAATGCTTTTAATAAACTCTTCATCGCGTTTCGTTCTTTTGGCTTTAAGTTTACCTTCGTACTCTCGCCAAACATCATTGTGCATTTCGTGTAATGTTGTATGCCCCCCTGGCTCTCCCCAAAGTTCACAAAGCCACTTTACATCGGTTTTGTTTAGCAATTCCAATTTGCTGTACCCAAGAGTTTTGTATGAAAACGGAAGACCTTTCAACTTCTTCCCCGGAACAGATTCAACTACATTGTAACCTGGCTCTTTCAATACATCTGAATATGGGATGGAGAATGAATTGATTGCCGCAAGCCAATATAAAAGAGCCAATTCTTCTTCATATTCAATTTTTTGCTTGCGCTTGTCTCTAATCAAAGCTCTCGTGGCAATTGCAGCTTCTCTAAAGGATGCAGGTAAAGGCAGGTTTTCAATAGCTAGCGCTAAACGTTTTTCAGGATCGTCTCTTAACTTCTTTATGCGATCAGCCCAAAATTCACCTTTTTGGAGTTCATCTCTATGGCGAGACCAGAAATCAACAGCATATTCATCAGCATCTAAATCTGTTTCAGTTTTATGCCATGACTCAGTCATTGAGCTTTCCTCTCTTAAGGGCTAACGCCGCAATAAAAGGCCGGAGCTGTTTTGATTGCCTTGTTAGGTAATTATTCGCTCTTAAGAAATGGCCCATAACAACTTTCTAGATTTGGGTCGAAACAAAAACTGAACCGCTCCGGATCAGACTGTATAAACAATAGAACCTCCACGACATCACCGACCATCACGCTTGTACTTCCTGAACAGTCTGGCCTGCCATTATCCTCAAGGACTGTGTCCTTGAGTAAAAATATTCCTTTTTCAGGAGAAATATCGGAAATTTCGTATTTTGCTTTCACCAACTCCTCATTTGATTTAACGCGCCTAAAACCATCATCTGTGAAAGTATATTTCTCTTCACAAGAATTCTTTGTCATTGTCCATGACCCGATAATTGGATGGCCAGAATATGACGCACCTGTTTCACTCTGATCCATGTTTTGACAAGACACAAGAAGGTATAACGCACCCAAAACTAAAAGATATTTCATTCTCATTTCCCTTACCTAACGCTTTGAACAGCGGAAAACGCGAGCGTAGCGAGTGGTTTTCCGATGATTTAACTTGTTAGGTACGCTAAGCATCGCGAGATACCAAAGTCTTCAGTTTTTTACCCTTGTTAATTGATGCTTTTGCGATTACCAACAGTAAAATAATTGTGATCATTCGACCTGCTATGTAACCCCAATTGTATGGCTGAGAAATATCCAGTTCCATAAACTGTGGAATAGAAGTTAAGGTGCTTAAAATACCCAATAATCCGAGTATGCCGCCAAAGCAGATTAGAATGTATGCACCAAACTTTTTCACTTGAATTTCCTTATGTACCTAACGCCCGCCTAAGGGGCTGGCAACGCATAAAGCTAAACTCAATCACAACAACCGAAACCACCGCGGCTCAATGGGACTGGAAACGCCACGCGTTGACAGTCCCTCTTGAGGCGTTTGTTAGCTGTATGGCTAGATTTCCATTCCCAACTGAATTAAGTAAGCTTTCATAAATTTCATTCTCCTTTCAGCTTCTACCTTTGCTGACGCTGTATGCATTATTTCAGGCAATTTAAATAGCTTAGTGTAGAAATGATCTACCGTATTCACACGATCATTCGGCTCACGTGTACCGCAAAAGGAGTCAGTTGCGTCATATAAACCCACACCTAAATTTGTACTCACCTGGATGCAACGAGCAATCCCAATTGCACCTAGAGCATCGAGCCTATCTGCGTCCTGTACGACCTTTGCTTCAAGCGTGTCAGGTTGAACATTGGCGCTAAAACTATGTGCAATAATTGCGTGCTTTATAGCGTCGTGATATTCCTTCGGATAACCAATATCATTAAGAAACTCCAGTGCTTTATCTGCTGCAATACGAGAGCTTTCAGTTTTATTAGGATGATTCTTGGGAAATGAAAAACAATCGTGGAGATACGCTGCGGGTAAAACAACCTCAAGCATCGCACCTTCAATTTTGCTCAACAACTTGGCCGTTTTGACAACACGAAATACATGGTTTAAGTCATGCGCCAAATCTTGCTCCATTTCAGACCCAATGAAAGTTACAAATTGAGTCTCATAGTTTTCTACCACATTACTTCCTTGTTCATCGTATACAGCTAACGCCCAAAGCAGCGGCCGAGCGTAGCGAGGTCCAGCCCCGCAGGGGCGATGCTGCCTTTCCTTGTTAGTTGCTTATTATACATAGCTAAGATTGCCGTCAACAAAGCCGACAGCAAATGCTTTTGCCGCCTTTAGCTTGTACGCATTTTTTGAACTGGACTGAATATAGTGCTTTGCCATTGCAAGAATATTTTCTTGTGCCTTCTCCCATGAGCTACCGAAGATTGAATTAGAAACGGATATTACTCGGTTTTCAGGAACCCAATCTTCGTTGCATGCCCAATCTTCATCTTCAGGGTCGAACTCACTGGAACCAACTATTTCAATACTAAAAGGAGACTCATATATGTTGATATTGAAAGCAATAATTTGAGTTGGAAGATCCTCGTTCAATTGCCTGTCAATCCAATCAATAAAATCCTTCTCACTTTGAATCATGCTCGAATCTCTCTTTGGCAACTAACATTTGATTAGTGCGCATGCGCGTTTACCTTGTTAGACCAGTGAAAACGCGCACAGTTAACTATCTGTATGTAAAGAACTTATCAGCTTTCTGCCAAATACACCATCTGGAAAAACGCGCATGCGCGTTTTTCAAACCTATTAACTAAAATTCAGTTACTATATTCACCTGATTTTATAGAGTTTTATTTATTGCGGATGGAATTAGTGCGCACTGATTTTGTCTCAAAATCATACCAAAACACCTAAATTTAAATACGACTGTATACCCATACATTGTTAGCCAATTTCTGGTAAGGCCAAACATAGGCAAATAGATAAGAATATATATGGCAGCAGGTATGGGAATTTTCGATTGAGCTAACGAGCCGAAACACGGAATGAGGCAAAAGCTTTTAGCCAGATGAACAGTTCAATGGTCGTTAAAATTGCCATTGTTGCAACAATGGCCCTCTAAAATAGGGATATTTTAGTAATAAAAGGAGATCGTAGTATTGGGGGAATAGTGACAATTACTCCTAAGCAACTCAGTTATCTGCTTTGAGGTATTTCGAAAATGAAATGGCGGAAATCTACGATTTCCGCCATTTTCAGATAATACGCTAATGCTTTATATGAGACTCAGTATCGGGTGTTATTGCTCAACTACCCACACTGAAAACTGGCAATGCCCACATTGAAGGTAAGATTAGCTAGTGCGGTACTGCTTAAGGATCCCTTCGAGTTCAACCGAGGCATGTTGCAAATCATGCGCTAGGGTGACACTGCGCTGCGCCGTTTGTTTAATGGTATCGGATTGATGGCGGATCTCATTGAGCTGGCCAGCGATATCGCGGGCGGCGACGCTCTGCTCTTCCGCCGATGCGGCAATCTGGCTGCTCATATCGAATACGGCATTAACCGATTGCGCCATCCCCTCGACATCGTCGCCCACGGCAATAATGGCGCTGCGGCCTTCATCGGCGCGATCCACAATCTCGGTAGTGATATTGGATAACTGACGAGTGCCCGATTGCAATCCTTCGATCATCGCTTGGATCTCAACAGTCGCTTGTTGAGTTCGTCCGGCTAAGGTACGCACTTCATCGGCAACCACCGCAAAACCGCGACCTTGCTCACCCGCACGGGCTGCTTCGATGGCCGCATTCAGCGCCAGCAAATTGGTCTGCTCGGAAATACTGTTGATGGTAGTCACCACGGCATCGATACCCGCCGCATCCTTAGATAACTGTTCTACCGATGAAAATGCCGCGCCAATCTTGGTTGAGAGTTGCCCAATACTGTCCACCGTATGGCTAATACGTCCTTGGCTAGCACTCATTTGGCTGGCGTTATCTTTGGTCTGGAGCGAGGTATTACTGGCATTGACCGACACTTCTTCAATCGCCGAGGTCATTTGCGCCATGGCCACGGCCACAGAGTCTAAAAATTGATGCTGGGCACCAATTAACTCGCCACTGCTTTTGGCCTGTTGATTAAACTCATCGGCGGCGAGGGAGAGCGTCTGAGCATTGCTGCGAATAGCACTTACCATTTCACTCATGTTATCGGCGCAGCGATCAATTTCGCGGGCGATTAAGCTGAAGTCATCGGTGCCGAAAAAGTTTAATCTGAAACTTAAGTCACCATCGGCTAAGCGTTTGATGGCCATGTACATATCCCACAGGCCACCACCGAGGGAGGTTGAAATCCAATAGCTGAGTTGGAATAAGGGCAATAAACCGATTAACGCGAGCCAAAACATTAAGTTGGCATCGCTGCGCCCCTCGCTTTCCCATTGAGCAACATTTTGCGACAGCTCGAGTGCGCCGCTGGATCCTACGCTGGCACTGGCGGTCACATTATCTCTTTGGCGCTGTGCCTCAGTTTGGCGACTGACAACACTTAAACCATTGTCACGGGCAAACTGTGACAACGTATCCCCTGTCAACTGCTGTGCATTCGCGACTTGAGCAAAGGCATCGACCGTCGCCTGCACCCGAGCCAAAGAGGCGGCTTCGAGGTTGCGGTGGGCATGTTGGTAATTGACGAGTGCAACGGCGGCGGTGATCAGCGCCACCATAGAGCAGACAACCCAAAACTTTCCGTTGAGACTGAATTTGATCAATATGGCATCAATGGTGCGAAACTGGATTTGTTTCATCTTGATATTTCCTAAGACCTAAAGGCTATCGGGTACTAAATCAGCATTATAGCTCATATATTCCATCACTTTTTTACCGCACAAGCATCATCTGCACATTAAAAAATGATGAATTTAATCGGCACTGGCGATTTCAGAACCTGTTGATGCTGACCATTTTTGGCGAAGGGTGACTAACTGCGCCGTCAACAAACTCATGCAAAAACCTAACAGGGCGCCCAACACTAAGGATGGCACAATATTGGCGACATCCCCTGCCATGGCAAAGGTAATACAACAGCCAATAAAGGCGCCGGGAATAAAACTTAATTTTTGATAACTGGCCTGTAGGCACATTGCCGAGGTCGCGATACCCGTAAACAGATAACCCGCCACAGGCGATACGAAGAAACTGCTACCGCTGATAATGAGCCAAGCCCAAAACACACCGGAGAGATTGGTGCACCACGCCATCATCACGCCTTGAAAACCAGCCTTCGGCTGAGCAAAGAAGGTGCTACAACCTAAAAAGCCAATCCAAGTAACGAGATGAAAGGCATCTGCGATACCACACCAAACAGCGGCTAATAGCCCCGCCGAAATAGCGACTTGCCAACGATTTTCCATGATGACCCCTTTGTATTGTTTTCACGGAAGTTAATACTCAAATGCGCTTAAGGTGCGGCTGTATTATGGTGTTATAGCGCCCTTCACTTCCGTGTCGATCAATTTTTAGTAGGGATCTGCAATCGAAAACAGACTCACAGGCCGACTAGGAACCGATTCAAATGAATGTGTACGCGAGTCCGCATACCTTAGGTCACTTGAGTAAACATATTGGTTAAATTACCTCTATTCTGGTAACAAAAACCTGATCTATTGCTAATTTTCGGCATTAATGCCCGTAAATTTGCTAACAAGCAATTTATTTGTGGTAAAAAAACGAAAAAAGCGCTTATTAGGCGCTTTTTTGCTCACTCAGGAGTGGTTTACAGCATCACACCTTTAACTGTTTATTAACTGGCAGATCGCGGATCCTAAGGCCTGTTGCGGCAAATATCGCGTTGGTCAGGCTTGGTGCCACCGGCGGCACGCCGGGCTCACCCACACCCGCAGGCGGTGCATCCGAGTCGATAATGATGATCTCCATCTCTGGCACTTGGGGTAAACGTAGCAAGGGATAATCATGGAAGTTAGACTGCATCACCTTACCCTGTTGGTAAATGATTTCCCCCATTAGCGCCAAGCTTAAACCAAATACTATCGCGCCTTCGGTCTGTGCTTTCACCCTGTCGGGGTTAACCACAGTGCCAGCATCAATCGCAGCAATGGCATTCAGCACCTTAAGCTGTTTGTCCTCGCCGACTTCTACCCGCATCGCCACCGCCACCACACTCACAAAGCTGCGATGCACGGCAAAGCCCCAACCTTGATTCTTACCCGCTTTCGGCGCCTTGGCTTGGGCTTGTTCAACCGCCTCAATCACCTTGAGGTAACGGCCGACATCGACGGGATGACGGTTTAAGTCTTCACCATAGTTACCATATTTAAAGCCTTGGTTCTCAAAGGTCTCTCGCCTTGCTTGGCCCAGTAAGCTGCGCCACATATCGGGACAAGATAACTTGGCTTTATGGGCCATTTCATCGACAAAACTGCCCACGCCAAACCCATGTTGAATGTTACATACCGAGCGCATCCAACCGATACGGCTGTGGGCGCTGGCCTTAACGGCCTCGTAGCGTAAATTTGCGAGGGCAAAGGGCACATCGACAAAGCCTAAATCCAGCTCTCCGCCAGATGGATACTCAACCCCCTCGGCAAAGGTGGAGCTGATCGACGGGAAGCCCGTACGCGCGAGCAGCGCCGTTGGTTTGTTATTGGCATCGAACAAGGCCTGATAACACTGGGCGCTGATCGCGTGGTAATAACCGTTTTGGATTTCATCCTCACGGCTCCAACTCACCTTCACTGGCCGTTTAAATTGCTTGGAGAGTAGCGCCGCCTCCACACTGAAATCTGGTTTGGACTTGCGCCCAAAGCCGCCGCCCAGAAGCGTGACATTCACTTTCACCGCATCTTCGGCGATACCTAAGGCTGCGGCCACATTTTGCTGGGTACTCTGCGGTGTTTGTGTCGATGCCCAAATTTCGCAGCCCTTCTCGGTCACATTCGCTGTGGCGACAGGCGGCTCGATGGAGGAATGGATAAGGTAAGGCACGGTATAAATCGCCTTAAGGGTATCGTCCTTCGGCCAAGCTTTGACCTCATCACCAACTTGACGCACCACCTTGCCAGGGGCTTGTACCTTGTCCACCAGCTCTTGCAGGTAGGTTTTAGAATCGTGGCTGCTGTTGGCAGACTCAGTCCAGCTCACTTGCAAGGCTTTACGCCCCTGCAGCGCGCTCCAAGTATTTGTCGCCACCACAGCTACGCCGCCTAGGGCTTGAAAAGCGGGAGCGCCCTTGGACGTTGGCAAACGGTACACATCGACCACACCTGCTACTTTGCGCGCCGCACTATCGTCAAGACTTGCGACATCGCTCCCCAATACGGGTGGGCGCATAATGCTGGCATAAAGCATGTTATCCACTTGAATATCATAGCCATAGATAGCCTTACCCGTGAGCATGGCCTGCATATCGACTATCTGACGCGATGCACCAATTTGCTTAAAATCCTTAACCGCCTTTAATCGCAGCGAATCGGCTGCAGGCAATGGTAATCCCGCCGCGTCGAGAGCTAATTCGCCAAAGCGCGCAGCACGGCCAGATTTGGCATGTAGCACTTGATGATCTTTAGCCTGCACTTCACTCACGGGGACTTTCCAGCGAGCTGCGGCGGCTTGTTCAAGCATGGTTCGAGCCATAGCGCCCATCTCACGCATGCGATCATAGTTTTCGCGGATACTGCGGCTACCATCGGTATTTTGGCTGGCGTAACGTTTATCTGCGAGTCCTTGAATAGGCACAATTTTATCCCAATCAGCCTCCAGTTCTTCGGCCAAAATTTGTAAAATCCCAGTGCGGATCCCCTGGCCCATTTCGGAGCGGTGGCAGGTCAAATAAACCTTGTCATCCTCACCGATGGCGATAAACAGATTGAGCCGCGCCTGCTGATCCTGCGCCAATGCCATTGGACTCCAACTGAGACCACTTGTCCCGAGTGCGAGGCCGCCCCCGACGGCGCCGAAGAGTTTTAACACATCGCGGCGACTGATATTTTCAACTGCGGTGAATGTACTCATCTTAGCCCTCCTGTTTGGCATAGCTTTGCAGCGCCGCTTTTATCCGAGGATAGGTACCGCAGCGACACAAATTACCCGACATGGCAGCATCGATTTGCTCCGCCGATGGTTTTGGATGCTGAGTGACTAAAGCCGCTGCTGACATTAATTGCCCCGCCTGACAATAACCACACTGAGGTACATTGTGTTCGGCCCAAGCATTTTTAAGCTTTTGATTATCCAGCCCTTCAATCGTGGTCAGTTGTTTGCCCTGCGCCTGGGATACGCTAGTTAAACAGGCGCGCACTGGCTGACCATCTAAATGCACGGTACAGGCGCCGCAGAGTCCGGCACCGCAGCCATATTTAGTGCCCGTTAAGCCTAAAATATCCCGTAACGCCCAGAGGATGGGCATATTGGGATCCGCATTTAAGGTAAAAGATCTGCCATTAATGGTCAGGTTTTGGGAAGGCATCGCAAGACTCTGGTCCTTTGCCGCCTCCGAGGATGGTATTGCCATAACTCACTCCTTAAGTGCCAACCACGACGCAAGATCGGCTTTAGTATCAATATCAATCGCGGCATGGGGTAAGGGTACAGCCACTATCTCACCCACATTTGCCAGTTTTTTTAAGATGGATTTGGCGCCGCGATCGCCGGTCAAATCCGTTAATAAATCGAGTATTGAGGCATTAAAAATAGCAGGGGCGCCTAATTCATCCAACTTACCTGCTGCGTGATGATAAAGTGCGGCCACAGATTGCTGGCTCGTCTGCCAAGTCTCAATCAACTGCCGATAGTCTTCAAATGTCAGCGCGACCTGATCCGCTAAGGTGAGTAACATGCCATCAAACTGCTGTGCTTTGGCAAAGTCCGCCGCAGCGCGCAGCGACGATGACAACCCAATCTGCCAGTCGGCATTATGCAGTAGCGTGAATTGATTTGCCCCCAAAGCCTCAAGTTGGGGGCGAAGCTCGTGGGCATGGGCACCGAGCACCACCAGCATCGAAGCGCTGACTTGATTGGATGCCCCTATTGCCAATGGCGCCGAGGTGAAGCGAACCAAACAGTCGATATGGCGTTGTAAGATGCTTTGTCCGCTATTTACACTCGAGGGCGTTGATAATGGCTGCGCCAGTTTAATCCCCTGAAATCGCCGGCTCTCACCCGCGGCCAGCACGGCAATTAACAAGCGTTGGCGACTCTGCATTAGGGCATGATCCCATCGAGAATCGAACATGGCGCGCCGTGTAGCACCCCATGGCATTGGGCCAAAATACTCAAGGCAATGGCGCTCGGTAACTCACCACCGAGCGCAAGCCCCGCGGGCGCCGAGAAAAAGCCACTAAACGAATCGGTACTGAGTTCGGCCATTTCCAGCACTTTATCCCGCCGATGGGCAGGCCCTAAGAGTGCAACATATTTAAGATCAAAGGGTTGAATGGCTTTGAGCGCCGCCGCATCTAAGTTCAGGTTATGGTGCATAACCACAGCACAATCTAAGGATGCAACAAGGGCGCTCGCCTCATGAACACTTTGCT
This sequence comes from Shewanella sp. Koi 1, assembly GCF_052907445.1. Taxonomy (NCBI): domain Bacteria; kingdom Pseudomonadati; phylum Pseudomonadota; class Gammaproteobacteria; order Alteromonadales; family Shewanellaceae; genus Shewanella; species Shewanella sp. Koi 1. The sequence continues at coordinate 3,100,985 of NZ_JBREJM010000001.1, forward strand.
TGACGATATGGGCATGGGGAAAATCGGCACTTCTCGCGTAGGCGGTGCGCGTATCAAACACGCTCACCTGCCAACCTAAACTATGGGCAATCGCCGCCACGGGTTTAGCATCGATGCCCCCACCAAAAATCCCTAAATGAAATCGTGGTCTGAGCGGGATGATAAGCGCCTCCCCGTCGGACTGACTGAGTATGCCCGCCTTTGGAAAATCCGCCGTCGGAAATGGGGCGCTCTGGGCCGGATAAAACTGCGCGGCGTAACTGCGAGCATAGCTGCCCGCGGGTGCGAGAGGTAATTGATAGTAGCCCGACAGCCCCTTACGAAAGGCTTGCACTATGTCCACTAGGCCAAGATCATGATTTTCTTTAAGCAGAGGGATCAACATGATATCGACTTTACCGCCGCAACCGAGGCGGTAACTGGCATCGGATTCATCGGTCGCATCGTAGGTGACACAAGCAATCTGCTGCGATTGCATGGCTTGCTGCGCATGACGGCGAAGATCCGCCTCTAAACAGCCACCACTTAATATCCCCGCCCCTTGGCCAAACTCGTGGAATAACATCATGGCGCCGGGCTTTCGGTAGGACGAGCCTTGGATATGGGTAATCACTGCCAGCACCCACGCATCATCGGCTAAAGGCAACCAATGCTCTAACAAGTCTTCGATTTGCTGAACCATGCACAACACTCCATGCTTGCATCTGCGGCTAGATAAGTGAAGCCAATAAATAACATTCGACTTAACAAGTTAACAAAGCTGAACTCGCATTCATAGAGGAAATGATGAACAAAATATTGCGGTGAGGGATACTAAGCGTACGCAGCGAACGATAATGAGCGAACCCATGGCTCGCGACGCATTTACACACGTCGCGATGAAGTATGGTCGGATTACAACAATAACTGATCGGCCACAAAGGGGTTATGTTCGCGCTCTTCACCGAAGGTCGACATAGGTCCGTGGCCGGGAATAAATTCTACATCCGCCCCTAAAGGCCAAAGTTTAGTGGTGATGGATTGGATTAAATCCTGATGATTCGATTGCGGGAAATCCGTGCGACCAATCGAGCTTCTAAACAGAATATCGCCCACCCAAGCCAGATGAGCGTCAGCCGAATAAAATGCCACGTGGCCCGGAGTATGCCCAGGGCAATGCAACACGCTTAAGCTTTGCTCACCCACGGTAACTACATCGCCATCCTGCAAATATTGCTCGGGCTCGAAGGCTTCGCAGTGGGGAAACCCAAAGTTTTGGCTCTGTTTTGGCAGGTTATCAATCCAAAATTTGTCCGCTACATGGGGGCCAATAATAGGTACATTCGTTTGCTGCGCCAACAGCTTAGCACCGCCCACATGGTCGATATGGCCGTGGGTCAGCAGGACTTTTTCAAGGGTCAGTCCCAACTTGTCCACTTCGCCTAAAATACGGTCGACATTCCCTCCCGGATCGACAACCGCGGCACGCTTCGTTTTTTCACACCAGATCAAGCTGCAATTCTGCTGGAAAGGTGTCACAGGAATAATTTGATACTTCATAGCTTCAATCTCGTGTTATCCATAGCCGATAGATTACGCTAAGAGGCTTATCATGGCTCAAATTTTTACAATAAAAATTGATCTTAACCAAAGGCTAACCAAATAATCCCAACTTGCGACAACAGGGCTTTTGTATACAATCTGCCCTAAACAACAAGCCCTACTCTTAAGGTTAATTGATGAAACCCGATATGATGCTCGCCGGTGTCCTCGCCAAAAAACACACATTCAACCTGCCACTCAATTATCAACAGCCGATTGGTGAACAGATCAGTGTGTTCGCGCGGGAACTCTGCGCCATTGAAAATAAAGATAAAAAACTGCCATATATCGTTTTTTTTCAGGGAGGCCCCGGCTTTGCTGCCATGCGCCCCGCTAATAATAGCGGTTGGATCCGCCGCGCACTCAAAGAGTTTAGAGTATTATTGCTCGACCAACGGGGCACAGGGCTTTCTAGCCCGATAAATTACCAAAGCCTTGGTCACTTAACGCCTGAACAACAGGCCGAATATTTAAGCCATTTTAGGGCCGACAATATCGTCCGCGACGCCGAATCAATTCGCGCCCAGCTCTGCCCCGCCGACAAGTGGGCGATTCTAGGTCAAAGCTTTGGTGGTTTCTGCGTGCTGCATTATTTAAGCGCCGCCCCTCAGGGTGTGAGTGAAGCCTATATCACTGGCGGCATTCCTTCCCTCACACGCAGCAGTGATGAAGTCTATCAGGCCACCTATCAGCGCGTACTCGCTAAGAATAAGGACTTCTTCCAGCGCTTCCACGATGCGCAGCATCTAGTGACACGCCTCGCCAAACATATACTCGAGCACCCAGTGCATTTAGCCACGGGCGAGCGCCTCACGGTAGAAATGCTGCAACTGCTCGGCATTAACTTGGGCATGGAGCAAGGCCCAGAGTCGGTTTACTATTTGCTTGAACAGGCGCTGGTGCACTCGCCCCAAGGTGATTATGTCAATCCGCTGTTTTTAAATCATTTCTGTCAATTGCTCGACTATAACACCAACCCGATTTTCGCCCTGTTACACGAGGCCATCTACTGCCAACACAGTGCGTCACAGTGGTCTGCCCATAGGGTGCGTGAGCAGTATCCGGCCTTTAACTATCAAGTCGGTAAGCCTTTCCTGTTTACTGGCGAGATGATTTACCCTTGGATGTTTGAGCAATTTAGCCATTTAGCCCCACTCCAAGCCTCAGCCAATCTCCTTGCCCATAAAACGGACTGGCCGGCGTTATACAATCTTGAGCAGCTCAGCCAAAACCGCGTCCCAGTTGCGGCCGCGATTTACAGCGAAGATATGTATGTCGAGATGGACTACAGCCTCGAAACTGCCAAACAGGTAGCGCACCTAAAGTATTGGTTAACCTCGGAATATGAGCACAATGGCATTCGAATGGATGGCGAGCGTATCTTAGATAAGCTCATCAGTCTCAACCGCGGTGACAGCTTAAGATAAATGTTAATTTTAAGGGTTAATTAAGTAAAAGCTGTCATTGTGTGCTGGCTCCTCATCCATATGAGTGATTTTGGCTACAACATTCAACGACCAATTTTCCGTAAGAGTAATCCGTATTGGCTTACTCTTTTTTTTACCTAAAAAAATGCACTCAACCGGGTTGAGTGCATGACAAACATAGTCAAAAAAGCAGGGGAGCGAGTTTCTAACCGAGATGAAATTAACGTTTCATCTGAGGATAAGTAAATTCATGGCATTGATTGCAATAGACTTTACTTTCTTTGTGTTCCTGATGACAGTAAGTACAAGGCAGATCAGTACCATAGTGCAGACTGTCATGGGGATTTGGCTCAACCGAATGGCCCGCATCCGCTGGGCGCTCAGTCAGCTTAGCCACCTCCTCGGGTGAACCGTGGCAGCTACTGCAAGTCGCTGCATCGGGAACGGTTTTACGTTTTGCATCACCGTGGCATGCCGCGCAATCGACTTTACCATCGGCTCCTGTCATCACCTCTTTATGGTAGTCCTTGATATTCAATGCATTAGCGGCCATTGGCGTTGCCAGCATGACACCGAGTAATAGAATAAATACGGGTTTTAACATCAGAGTCTTCCTAGGCGGGGCATAGTGCCCCGCATCGTAGATTAATAGTTTGCAATAAAGTCAGTTGACGCTTGGATATCGGGTGTAAATGGACGGTCCTTGGCGACAAAAGGCACTTTTTCACGGTAGGCCTTGTACATGGCTTGTGTTGCCTTACCCAGTTGTAGATCAGGGTGAGCTTGCTTACGTAAATCAATCGCTTGAGTTGAGTGCAGCAGTTCTAAACCGTAAATGACTCGGGTGTTATCCACGATTTGGATCAGGTTATCCGACGCCAACTTAAGGTTGGTGAAGGTATCTTCAATCCCACCGGCGATAGAGATGCCATCGAAGGATACTGGCGTGGCTAACTGCTTGTTACGCACTTGCATATCCACAAAGGCCTTTTGAATCGCACCGAAGGCATGGCCTTGGTTTTCTGGCGCACTCAGGAAACGCGTCAGCTTAGTAAAGTGATCATCGGACAGATGAATAGTACGCATCACACTGTTATGGGACACGTGGGTCAGGGCCACACTCAGGTTTTGCACTGCGAGTGCCACAGGTAACGGCTCAAAGTTAGTGGTAGGGAACACACCGCCCTGCCCTTCGACCAAATATTTAGCCACTTGTGGGAACTCGGCATATTGGTTCGACGCACCCACAATCACGGCTGGGTTATCGTCCGAATGGTTGATTTGGATATTGATCACTTCATCTAATGAAGCTAGGGCCTGCTCGGCGCCTGCAAAGGTGTAAGCCGTAGTTCTAAAGCTTAACGGATCCTGTAATGGACGCTCATCGTTAAGCTGCCATAAATAGCTACCATCGAGCTGCTTGAGAATGTCACTGGTGGTCGATTTAATGTAAGGGAACGGACGGATGTCGTTGGTTTGCGGCAAGAATGGCGCCACGTTACCGTTTAATCCCTCAAGGCTTAAGCCAAAGACAGTGGGCGATACGGACAACAATTGCTTCGCTTCACGGTAACCTTGCATGGCATACGCGACGGCAAAGGCATTGTTAGACAGAATCGATAGCGCATCTTTCCCCATAGGTGCCAATGGGGTGATCCCCGCGTCGGCCATCGCCTCTTTACTGCTCACACGCTGACCTTTGTAGAACACTTCCCATTCACCAATCATGGCTAAACCGACATGGGATGACAGCAGAATATCCGCTTCACCGACTGTACCCTTAGCTGGGATCACAGGGGTCAGCCCTTGGTTAAGATAGGCTTCATAAAGCTCGGCAACCACAGGTTGCACACCGGTTTGTCCGGCTAACATGGTATTTAACCGCACGGCTAAGGCTAGACGGGTGAGTCGAATCGGCGCAGCTTCACCGACACTGGCACTGTGAGCACGCAGAGTGCTGAGGTTAAAGCTTCGAGAGGCGTCGAGCACCGCATCACTCAGCTTACCGTTGGCATCGAACAGCTTGTGGTCTTTATTTAGCCCAACCCCCACGGTTAAGCCATACACAGGTTTGCCCAGACGCGCCGCTTCCATCAGTAGCGCGTTTGCTTTCACGAGTTGCGTCTTGGCCTGCGGCGCAATCTTTACTTTAGCGCCATCGGCAATCGCCCAGGCTTGGTCTTGGGTTAAATGTTTACCGTCGAGCACCACTTGCTCCATCGCGAATGCGCTGCCTGAAAGTAGACTCAAGGTGAGTGAGGCCATCAACATGGATTTATTCATTATCATCTCCAACATTTTGTTATATTTAATAAAATCTAAGCTTGCTTGAGCGTCACAGCGTTCGCTGCGGCGCAGTTACGGCCAGCATTACGCCCAGTGACTACCCCTTCGGCCACAGCACAGGCCCCTAAGCGGCTAGCGCCATGGATACCGCCCGTGGCTTCGCCTGCGGCATATAGCCCGGGGATGGCTTTATTGCTGACCAAATGCAGCACTTCGGATTGGGTATTCACCTTCACGCCACCCATGCAGTAATGCACCTTCGGCCACATGCGCACCGCATACCAAGGCCCTTTGTCAAGCACTATTGCCTCCTGCATGGGGCGGTCGAACTCTTTATCAACGCCCGTCTTCACTGCTTCGTTCCAACGCGCGACCTGCGCCTTTAATGCCTTGGCGGGCATGCCGTAAATAGCGGCCAGTTCGTCTAAGGTCTCGGCCTTGCTGATGACCTTGTATTTCAGGCCCCAATCTAAGGTCTGTGCCTTGCTGGCACCGGCGGCATTAGTAAAACCAATGGGATAGACAGGCTGCCCCTGCTCATCCCGTCTGGTCATGATGGCGTCAGCACGCGCTTTACGGTCGGCTAATTCATTGAAGAAACGCTCGCCAGTGCGCACATCCACAACAATGCCGTGGGGATAGGTAGCGATAGTGTTGAACTGGGAAGCCGTGCCAAAGCCCTTCTCGTCCGGCGATGCCCATGGGCCGAGCTGAATTTGGTCTAAATGAATGGGATTGGCCCCAATGAGCATCATCTGTTTCAGCGCCTCTGAGGTGGCACCTGCATGGTTGGTTGAATCTAAATCACTATTTAACTCAGGTAATTGCATCATGCGGTATTCAATATCGCGACCAAAACCACCGGTCGCCATAATCACGCCACGGCGCGCGCCGATACGACGTATTTTACCCGTGCGCTCATTAGGAAAATAAAAACCTTCGCGAACTTCGACACCGATCACCCGTCCGGCCTCATCTTGTACAAAGCCTTCGAGCTTGGTCTGATTTTTCATGATGACGCCCTTATCCCGGGCGGCTTTTATTAGGGGACGAATAATGCCAGCGCCTGAACTTTCAACCGTTTGCAACACTCGTTGTACCGAGTGGCCGCCAAAGTGTTGCACAAAAGGCTTCCAGTTCACGCCGTAATCAATCAACCATTGGCAGGATTCTGCGGTGCCGTTACACACCAGTTTAAGCATTTCCACATCGTTCATGCCGCGCCCAGCCCGCAGCATGTCAGCCACCATCGCATCGACAGAGTCTTTAATCCCGGCCTGTTTCTGTAGCGCAGAACCAGCTACCGCCATGGCGCCGCCATTGATGGTAGAGTTACCACCAAACACGGGCATCTTATCGATAACCATCACGCTCACACCGGCTTCTCTGGCCTGCAACGCCGCAGACATGCCAGCAAAACCGCTGCCGACCACGAGCACATCTACGATTTCATCGAAGTTGATAGGCGCAGAGTCACAGCTGGCAGTAGTGGGCAGTGCAATACTCGCCCCGAGTCCCGCGGCCATGACCATGCCCCCCTTTAATAACTGGCGGCGCCCCGAATTAATACCTTGGGTTTTACTCATGCTGATTTCCTTCAATAATCATTGGAACTTGTCAGCGTGAGAGTGCAGATGCTGTGCCAAGCACCTAAAAAGAGGTATTTATGTGGGGAACTTTGATTGCAGGCACAAAATCACGAAATATAAAGATCTACAATCACGATACTTAGTGATTAACTTGAAATATCAATGGAAAAACACTTCTATTACGAATCAACGCTAAGACTCTGTAGCAGTCTGCAACTCGAAAAATCTTTGCACAGTTACTTCGAGTTTATTCGGGATGAATTGCCTATAGATGGGCTATTTGTGAATATTTTTCGCAAACAATTTAATGATATACAGTTTATCGCCCATGTTGATGATACCCATTGCTGCACCTTGGATAAACGCATCCAAATTCCTCTGAAGATGGCGCAATCGCTAGAGGATCCCGAGCGGCCAAAGGTGCGAATTGTTAATGACATAGAGCATGATCCTGTCACCTCTTTAGTCGCGCCTCAGGTCATTAAGGATATTCGTTCGGTAATTATTCTGCGGATGTCGATTGAGAATACCCACCTTGGGATAGTCGGCTTTTATGCCAAAACGACTGGAGTGTTTAGGCCCCGTCATGCTGACTTGATTGCACCACATATGCAAAACCTCGCACTCATCACGGCACTGAATTTAAGGGATCGCAACTTACTCAAAGAGAATGAAGCGCTCTCCAAACAAAACGTCAGTCTACGCCGCACCTTAGATGTTCAAAATGGCGTGGTTGGCGCTAATTCTGGCCTGAAACAGGTGATGCAACAGGTGCAATCCATCGCCAAAATCAACACCACAGTGTTAATGCTTGGGGAAACTGGCTGCGGTAAGGAGGTTATCGCCAACGCCATTCACGAACTGTCGGAGCGCTCGGGTAAGCCTTTTATCAAGGTAAACTGTGGCGCTATTCCAGATACTTTGATTGACTCCGAGCTCTTTGGTTATGAAAAAGGTGCGTTTACTGGCGCCGATTCGCGCAAAATTGGCTACTTCGAGCAGGCCAACGGCGGCACCATTTTCTTAGATGAAATTGGGGAATTACCGCTTTCGGCCCAAGTTCGGCTGCTTAGAGTACTGCAAAATAGCTGTATCACCCGCGTTGGCGGCCACGATGCGGTGCAGCTCGATATTCGTATTGTGGCCGCAACCCACAGAAATCTTCAGGCCATGGTGCACCGAGAAGTGTTTCGCGAAGATCTCTGGTATCGGCTGGCGATTTTCCCCATAGAGATCCCATCACTCAGACAAAGACGCACGGATATTCCTCTGTTAGTGCAACATTTTGTCGAGCAGCTGAGTGCCAAGTTCAATTTGCCACAGCTACCAAGAATTGCCCCAGAACAACTGAATATTCTCAACCAATATGATTGGCCAGGGAATGTGCGCGAACTCATTAATGTGCTCGAGCGCGCTATCATTCAGCACCCTGCGGGTCCGCTGGATTTTAGTTTTCTGGCGCCCAAAAGCCTCGAAGCCGTTAAAACCCCGTCCAATCAAACCGTGATTATCGATCCAAGTCATGCCAGCGATAAGTTGGTGCCACTGGAGGTGATGACCAAAAAATATATCAGCCATGCCTTAAGGATCACGGGCGGTAAACTCTATGGCCCGGGCGGCGCAGCCGAATTGCTGGATATCAATGCCAATACTCTACGCAGTAAAATGAAGAAGCTAGGGATTGTTTAACGCATTGATAAGAAATGGATAGTCATGAAAAAGGCCACAATACTGTGGCCTTTGATGAATGCACTTTTTAACGCACTCCCTCGTCAGACTTAGAAGAAATAACGAATACCAACGGCATAGTTATTATCTTGCAGATCTTCGTAGGCTTTATCGTCCATATCGCTGAAATCGATTTTGGCTTCGGCATACATGATGGTGTCGCGGCTATAGCGATAATGCAGGCCTAGCACGGCAAACTGACGCGTCCATTTGCCTTGGATAGCGGTGTTTTCATCGGTGTCCAAATCCTGATAAGTCAGCAATAGGCTAGGTACGAATCCGTTGTCATAGTGGTAAGCGACAATAAATTCGGCGCCAGTTGAGTCGTAAAGCTCCCCACCCACTAACTCGTTTTGCTCACTCTTATGGGCGTTAAACCCCACATACAGGCCGTCGGCATCACGACCCGGCGCATATTGATAAAAGCTGCCGTATTGGGCACCGATACCGATGATTTGGTTGGTATTATCGACGTCTTTACCCGCAAGATTGCCGGTGAAGTCACCACGGTTAAAGCCCGCTAACACCTTAAATTTATCGGTGAAGTAGTAAGTGGCACTCGCCCCATAGCTAGGATCGAAGCTCAGCTCAGAACCATCGTTTAAGGCGTTGCCTAAATTGTCATAAAGCGCCACATCGCTATTTTGCTTAGAAGCGTATTGCACCGCGATATGCAGATTGCCAAAGGTATTACGGTATTGCAGCGCCGCATCCGCACGCCCCGCGCCGGTGAGGCCGCCATCGCCGAAGGTATAAGCACCGACAGACCAACCGGTAAAGGCATTGAGTACGTCAGTGGTGTAAGCCACATCGTAATAAGCCCCCCACTGCTTACCAAAGGTGAGCGAACCCCATTTGTCGTGCGACATGCCGACATAACCTAAACGATTAAAGAGAAAATCTGAGGTTTTTGAAGCCGATAACTGACCGCCACCTTGACCTTGGGTATAGATCAGACCATCGTCACTGGTGACCATGTTAATGCCCCATTCGGTATGGGCAAAGGAGCGCCAGCCGTTTTTCTCTTGGCGGTCGAAACGAAATCCCACGCGGGAAAAGTTATCAATTACTGAGGTTTCGTGGCCATCGTTTAACGCCGCAAAGCCTAGCCAACCCATCATATTGACGCTATTGGTTTGATCGTTATACAGCTCGACCGCTTGAGTTGTACCAGTGAGCAGCACCGCGGGGATCATCACTGCAAGCAATTTCTTTTTCATATCATCTACACCTTTTAATTCAGCTAAACGATATATAATCATATGATTTAATTGGCTTATTATATTCTCCAGCCAACACACAGCAGTTTGCATGCCACGGCGCAGAAAATCTGAATTTCAGGGTGTTTTTTAGAAGTGGATCCGGCAATCACGAAATATCGTGATTGGCGGCAATTAAATATCGCGGAATATATTAAATATCGTTACTAGATCGCGAGCATTAGCGACAGTTTGATTACATTTGTGTCATCAAACTTGAGCGGGTACTTTACTCGCTCGACGTCTAGGCGTAGCGGATTTAGCGGCCGTCGATTTAGCCGCGGTAGTTTTAGCGGCCGAGCTTCCGACTGCTGCGTTTTTAGTGCCGGATTTTTTCCATCCAGCGCCTTTACCTCCAGCTTTTCGATAGCCGGGCTTTTTCGTTGCTGCACGCTTAAAGCCCTGCCCTTTTAAGCCATTGAGGGCTGAGGGTAATTGAGCGCCCGCATTTTCGATTAAGTTATTTAGCGTACCCAGCAGCGGCTGCATAAAGCCTTGATATGAGATTTCTTTATGGCAGATACCGTTTAGACTTGCCTCCCACAGCGCCGTCATATCGGGTGTCGTGGCGCTAAGGGGTAAGCTATTGATCAAGCCCTTGCCCACCTCAGTGGCCACAATCGACTTGCCCTGACGCTGAATAAAGCCCCGTTTAAACAGCAGTTCAATAATGCCTGCGCGAGTCGCTTCTGTGCCTAAGCCATCGGTTTCCTTTAAAATTTTGCGGATCTCAGGGTCAGTCACATAACGGTTAATCCCCGTCATCGCACTCAACAAGGTCGCATCGGTAAAGGCTTTGGGAGGTTGAGTTTGCTTCTCGACCAATTCACCTTGGTGACAATGAAGAACTTGTCCTAAGGTAAGAGGCGGTAACTGACCAAGATATTCCCCTTCCTCTGTGTCCTTGTCGCCTTGCGCAAAACTCGCTGCGGATGATGCGTCCTTTCGTTCGTTATCTTCTCTGGCAAACAGTTGTTTCCAGCCGAGTGACTTATCCTGTTTTGCCTTAGTTTTAAAAAGGCCACCTTCGATCGTCACCTCGACTACGGTTTCACTGTAGCAATAGGCGGGGTAAAACTGCGCCAAATACTGTCGAGCAATATGCAGATAAAGCTGCCTTTCCCGCTGGCTTAAACCAGCTAGATTGGGCTGTTTTTCCGTTGGAATAATGGCGTGGTGAGCATCAACTTTTTTATCATCCCACGCCTTAGATTTAAGCCGAGGATTGGGCGCCTCAGCGTGTGCGACTAACTCGGGCGCACCGCCCATAATGGCCGCTAATACCCCGTTTGCAAGCCCATGCTGCTCTGTGGGCAAATAACGACTGTCTGAGCGTGGATAAGTGATCAGCTTATGGCGCTCGTATAAGCTCTGGCAGGTATCGAGCACGTCCTTCGCGCTCATACCAAAGCGCTTGGCGGCGTCAATTTGCAGCGCCGATAGACTGTAGGGTAAAGGCGGATTCTGCTGCTTATCCTTAGTGCTTAACTGGGTCACTTTGGCGGGTCTATCGGTGATCCGGCGCACTACATTTTGCGCTAGGCCCTTAGCAAGCACGCGCCCTTCCTCATCCATATAAGGCAAGCAGGCTTCGCTAGGTTGCCACTTCGCCGTGAACGCCTGATCTTTGTCCGTCACTAAGTGAGCCAAAACCTCATAAAATGGTTTAGATTGGAAATTCGCGATTTCCTCATCGCGGCGCACAATAAGCCCAAGCAGCGGGGTCTGTACTCGACCGACCGATAGTACGCCCTGATAACCGACCTTTTTCCCTTGAATGGTGTAGGCCCGCGTCATATTCATGCCATAGAGCCAATCGGCGCGGCTTCTGGCAAGTGCCGAGGTCGACAAAGGAATAAACTCACGGTTACTACGAAGTTGCGACAAGGCACGCTTCACCGCCTGCGGGTTTAAGTCGCTAATAAGGAGTCGCTGCGTTTGCTGTAATTTATCGCCCGTCACGCCCAAATAGGCGATCACTTCATCAACCAATAACTGCCCTTCTCTGTCGGGATCGCCCGCATTCACTAGCGTATCGGCCTGCTTCACCAGCTTTTTAAGTACTGTGAGTTGGCTGCGGGTCGCGGCCTTAGGTTTAAGCTGCCACTTATCAGGCACTATGGGTAAATGCTCAAACTTCCACGATTTAAATTCGGGATTATAGGCATCGGGCTCGGCCTGTTCGAGCAAGTGCCCCACACACCAAGACACACAGTTACCTTGGGCGTCTTCAATAAACCCGTCACCTTTTTTGTGGGGTTTAGGCAGCACATCGGCGATTGCACGCCCAAGGCTTGGTTTTTCAGCAATATAGAGGATCATATCTACATTAAATACTGGATATAATTACAGTGTAATTTAGCCCAAAGCAGACAAGAGTGCAAACCGCCGTTTTACCTCGAGGGCCGATTTAACTCGCTCTGCGGTAACGAAACACTAAAGCTGTGTAAATTTAGTTGAGAATAATTCTCATCTAAACCTAGAATCCCTTGCATCCGTTACGAGGAATTGAGAACAAGAGATGAATACACTGACCTTGCCCTGTCATGCGAAACCCGCCTTTAAGCCAGCGCTAGTATTAAGATTCAATCAATTAATGCTCTTTAATAGCTTATTGTTATTGGCGTTAAGTCTGCTTTGTGAAATGGGACTAAAAAGCTTGGGGCTTGAGGCGTCTTTATTCTCTTGGGCTTTTATCCTGTTTCTACCTGTGGCCGTGAGCCTGTCTTTGCTATTAAAACATAGCGTTAGCCGCCGCAGTCTGGCATGGCTATTCGGACTATGGATGCTGCTATGGCTGGTGATGTAAGCCCCGGTTTAAGCCTAAACCCACACTTATATCTGCTTAGGTCAAATAAAGAGTTCTAACTCCACACTCCTTGTCTCACCTTTCTCCTACATCCCTACAGTCAAACGCAGCTCGAAACCTAGCGAATTAACGCGTCGTTAAATCCCCCATCAGTAAAGCCACCAAATAAAGAACGTTAAATTATCAATTATTTAACAACTTTAGCTATGAAGCGGCTTAAAAAGCCGTTATGTTGAAGCTCTTGGGCGTGCGCACACGTCTTAACCTTAGGCCAAATTGGCCGTTTAGTACCCAAACTTACAAGCAAATATCTTAAAAACTCTGCAAAAACAACAGAATATTGGAGTTGAATTATATGAATGAGATTGTTAATGCGGTCAACAATATCGTTTGGAGCCCCGCGCTCGTTTATCTTTGCCTCGGTGTAGGACTCTTTTTCTCCCTGCGCTCACGTTTCTTACAGTTACGCCATTTACCCGAAATGATCCGTTTAATGTTTGATGGCAAGAGCACTGATGCTGGTGTGTCTTCCTTCCAAGCCTTAGCCATGACCTTAGCGGGTCGTGTGGGAACCGGTAACATTGCCGGTGTCGCCACTGCGATTACCTTCGGCGGCCCAGGTGCATTGTTTTGGATGTGGATGGTGGCGTTTCTTGGCGCCAGCTCCGCATTCGTCGAATCCACCTTAGGCCAAGTCTACAAAGAAAAAATCAACGGAGAGTACCGCGGCGGCCCCGCCTTTTACATTGAAAAAGGCTTAGGCATGAAGTGGTACGCTTGGACATTTGCTATTGCGACCATTTTTGCCTGCGGGATTTTACTGCCAGGCGTACAAGCCAACTCGATTGGTTCGAGCCTAAAAACCGCCTTCGATATCGACCCTAACGTCACCGCCGCTATTCTCGCTATGCTGTTAGGTTTCATTATCTTTGGTGGCGTTAAACGTATTGCCCACTTCGCCAGTACCGTAGTGCCCTTTATGGCACTGGGTTATATCATCGTCGCCTGCGTGATTATTGCCCTTAACATTGGTCAGCTGCCCGATATTATTATGTTGATCCTAAAAAGCGCCTTCGGGCTCGATGCGGGCTTTGGTGCGATTCTCGGTCTTGCGATTATGTGGGGGGTAAAACGTGGTATTTACTCAAACGAAGCAGGCCAAGGAACTGGGCCACACGCCTCTTCTGCCGCAGCCGTAAGTCATCCTGCCAAACAAGGTTTAGTGCAAGCCTTCTCAGTATATGTCGATACCCTGTTCGTCTGTTCAGCCACCGGTTTTATGTTGCTGATCACAGGCCTATATAATGTGCAAGGCCCAGATGGCGCCGCGCTTTATACTGGGATTGCGGGCGTCGCAGCAGGCCCAGGTTATGTGCAAACCGCAATGGAAAGCATGATGCCAGGCTTTGGTAATATGTTCGTTGCCGTCGCGCTGTTCTTCTTCGCCTTCACCACCATTGTGGCCTACTACTATATTGCCGAAACCAACATCGCCTATATCAATCGCAAGGCGAATCGTCCTTGGCTCACAGTGGTGCTAAAAGTGGTGCTGATGGCGTCAACTGTCTATGGCACAGTGAAAACCGCCGATTTGGCCTGGGGCATGGGTGACATTGGTGTGGGCCTAATGGCGTGGCTAAACATTATCGCCATTATTCTGCTGCAACGTATCGCCTTTACTTGCCTTACGGATTACGAGTCGCAACAAAAACAAGGGGTTGAGCCGTTATTCGATCCTGAAAAGCTCGGTATTCCCCATGCAGACTATTGGGTTGAGCGCAAGAATGCGCAGGATGAGCCAGCGCAGAGTCAATCCCGCGAAACTCCTAAGATCTCCTAAGGATTGAAACTCCTAACAAAAAAGCCAGTGACTCATCACTGGCTTTTTTGTTGTGCTTTTTAAGATGTGCCCGCTTAACGCCAAGCACACTCTTTTATCTTAAGAATTTCATCTTATGGATGGCAAACGTTGTGTAACTCTAAGTTAGTGCCAATGTCTTTATTACGATCAGCTTTGGCATCGTCGTTACGTAACTGAGTTAAGTGGTCGAGGTAAGATTGGTCAACATCGTTAGTGATGTAGTGACCGTCGAACACTGAGGTTTCGAAACGTTTGATCTCTGGGTTTTCCATTCTCACCGCTTCAACCAGATCCGGCAGATTTTGGAAGATAATGCCATCGGCGCCAATCAGCTTAGCAATTTCATCGGCATCACGACCGTGGGCAATCAGCTCATTCGAGGTTGGCATATCGATGCCGTAAACGTTTGGGAAACGGATTTCCGGTGCCGCCGAGGCAAAGTACACTTTCTTCGCACCTGCTTCACGCGCCATCTCAATGATTTGCTCTGAGGTGGTACCACGAACGATAGAGTCATCCACTAACAGCACGTTCTTACCTTTAAACTCAGTGTTGATGGCATTGAGTTTACGGCGTACCGATTTTTTACGCTCCTGTTGACCAGGCATAATAAAGGTACGGCCGATATAACGGTTCTTCACAAAACCTTGGCGGTAAGGTAAGTCCATGCAGCGGGCGATTTCTAATGCGATATCGCATGAAGTTTCAGGAATCGGGATCACCACGTCGATATCATGGTCGTACCATTCTTTTTTGATCTTTTCACCCAGCTTGGCACCCATGTTCACGCGGCTGGCATAAACAGAGACATTGTCGATAGTCGAATCAGGACGCGCAAAATACACGAATTCGAAGATACAAGGTGAGTAGCTTGGCTCTTTGGCGCACTGGCGAGTGTAAAGCTGGCCATCTAAAGAGATATAAATCGCTTCGCCTGGCGCCACATCGCGCATCACTTCAAAACCCACGGCATCGAGCGCGACGCTCTCAGAGGCCACCATGTACTCAGTACCGGTTGGAGTTTCGTGCTTACCTAATACCAGTGGACGAATACCGAAAGGATCGCGGAAGGCCACCAGACCTTGGCCGATAATCATGGCCACTACCGCATAGGCGCCACGGGCTTGCTCGTGCACTTTAGCGATAGTGTCGAACACTTCGTCAGGCGTCAGCATTAAACTTGTGGTTTTTTGCAGCTCATCGGCCAGCAGGTTTAATAATACTTCGGAGTCGGATGTGGTGTTCACATGGCGACGCTTTTTGATCAGGCCTTCAGCTAATTCAACCGTGTTGGTTAAGTTACCGTTATGGGCTAATGAAATCCCAAATGGCGAGTTAACATAGAAAGGCTGCGCTTCTGACGCGCTGGAACTGCCTGCAGTAGGATAACGTACGTGGCCAATACCTGCATTACCCTGTAGGCGCTGCATGTGTTTGACTTCAAATACATCTTTGACCAGACCATTGGCTTTACGTAGTCTGAAAGCACCACGATCAACGGTCACAATACCTGCCGCATCCTGACCTCTGTGCTGAAGCACGGTCAGTGCGTCATAAATGGTCTGATTAACCGATGATTGGCCAACTATTCCGACGATACCACACATGGGTAAGCTTCCTCATTGTAAGATGTTCTATGCCCTTTCATGTTGAAATATAAGTAAAAGACGAAGTAAATCCCCAGCCATACGGCTTAAGTGCTTCATCTCAGTGTTGAGTCCGAACCTTGGGCTTTGGGCTCAACCTTACTTATCCTCCATCACTTAGGATAAATTTATTGTCTTTTTTATAGTTTGGGTACAAAGCTGGAGGTGTTTTCCAAATAGTGAAAGAACCATTGGATCACAACGCCAAATTCGGGCACTAGTACAGAGTCCTTCCACCATTGGGTGTTGGGTGAGCCTGTAAAAGCATCCATAAAAAACAGCAGCGCGCTGACGATCAGAGCGCCCCTAATGGCACCGAAACACAGACCTAAGAGTCTGTCAGTGCCTGATAATCCGGTTTTAACCACTAATTGCCCAATGATGTAATTGATGAGGGCGCCGAGTATTAAGGTGGTGATAAAAAGAATAGCAATGGAGACCCCATTGCGTAGCACCTCATCGTTCATTTGCGTGAGATAAACGGCGAGGTCTTGGTAAAATTGGCTGGCAACAAAGAAAGCCGCGAACCATACCACTAACGACATGGCTTCTTTGGCAAATCCGCGGATCAGACTGATAAGAGTCGATAACCCGATAACGAAGATGATAGCGTAATCAATCCAAACCATTGAGATGGCTTTCCAGCATAGGCTTTAAGACGGCGCGATTCTACCAGAGACTGAAACGATTCTCACCCCTAGAGAGGTAAATAAATTATTTCAGCCCCTGCTGAATAGCATTAAGATTCCAAGGGATTAAAAGGCACAATTCGGCCTTTCAAACGGGTTAGACTTTCAATTTCTTCCTGCATTTTCTTGAGCTTAGCTTCGGAAACATCCGGCCCCACAAACACTTTTGTCAATACGCCATCCTTAGGCGTGTCTGGAATTGTGTACGCCTTGTAACCACTTTTACGTAACTGCGCCACCAGCGCTTTTACGTTGGCGGCATTGCTAAATGCGCCTAGTTGCAGGGTAAGTCCAGGTTTTAATGAATCGCGGCTCACCACTTTGATGCCATCGTCTTTGGCAGGTTTTGCAGATTCTGTTTTCGCGGTTTCGACTTTAGGTTTGTCCGCTTTCGCCACGACGGTTGGCTTGGGTTCTGGCTTTTTGGTCTCAGTTTTAGCGGGAGCCGGCTTTGGCGTCTCTTTCTTCGGCTCGGCCTTAGCGGTCTCGGTTTTCACCGGCTCTTTCACTTCAGGTTTGGTTTCTGCTTTTGCCGTCTGTGGTTTGGCTTGCTCCTTCACCGCTTCCGCTTTAGGTTCGACTTTTGCTGCAGGCGTGTCTTTGACGTCAGTATTGACCGCCTGCGCTAACGCCGCCTCATCATTCGGAGAGGCCTCTTCGGGAATGGCACCTTCGCCATCCACATCCTGAGTGGACAACACCTCAAACATATCATCGGCGTTTTGCTGCGCTATCGCGGCAGGACGCAGGGGAATTTCGGCAAATTGTTCCTCTTGGCGGTCCTTCTTGCCATCTAAAATATCCGGCAGAAAAATCACTCCGAGGGCGACCAGCACCACAGTGCCGACTAATCGATTATGAAACTGGCTAGACAAAACGGTTATCCTGCTTAAAGAGAGACTTAAAACCTGCCACAGTGTAAAAGGAGCCAAACACAATTACCACATCATCGGGCTGAATTTGCGCTTTTAATGCCGTCCATGCCGCGGCGATATCGTCAAACTCATGGGCCTTAGTGTCTTGTGCTAAGGTTTGGCGCAGCAGGCTTGCATTCGCGCCGCGCTCACCCTGTAAACTCACTAAGTACCAAGTATCGATTAAGGGCGAAACCACAGGCAATACGCCTGCAATGTCCTTATCCTTTAGCATGCCACACAGGGCAAACACTCGCTTCCCCGTCACCATTGGCGTGAGCTGCTTGACTAAAAAGCGCGCCGCATGGGGATTGTGCGCCACATCGAGTAAAATCAGCGGCTGCTCGTTAACTTGCTCTAAACGCCCGGTTAAGCGCGCGCTGCTGATGCCTTTGGCAATGATATCGGCAGCAATATGCGGCCAGCCATGCTCAACAATCGCAATCACAGTCGCAGCGTTCGGTAATGGCAGTGTAGGTAAACTCAGCTGCTTAAGGGTCAATACTTGACCTTGGTAATCCCACGTCTGGCCATCTTGCTGGTAACTAAACTCCTCGCCCACACGATAGAGCTTGGCGCCAACATCTTGGGCGACATCATTGACCGTATGGGGTAAGTTAGGCTCACCAACAATCGCGGGGCGACCTTGGCGAAAAATACCCGCCTTTTCACGACCTACCAGCTCGCGGGTATTGCCCAAATACGCCTCGTGGTCTAAATCGACGGACGTCACCACGCTGATATCGGCATCAATCATGTTGGTGGCATCCAAACGACCGCCAAGACCGACTTCTAAGATCACCACATCCAACTTGGCTGCTTTAAACAGAATTAAGCCAGCCAAGGTGGCATATTCGAAGAAAGTCAGCGAAATCTCACCGCGCGCCGCCTCAATCTGTTCAAAGGCCGCGACAAAGGCTTCATCGCTGGCATCTTGACCGTTAATGCGCACCCTTTCGTTGTATTTGAGCATATGGGGCGAGCTGTAAACGCCCACCGTCAGCCCTGATAAACGCAGGATATTCTCGAGCATGGCGCAGGTGGTGCCTTTGCCATTGGTGCCCCCTACTGTGACCACTTTACTGGGGCCGAGATCCAATAAATCCAGGCGCGCGGCAACCTTTGAAACCCGGGTTAATCCCATATCGATTTCGGTTGGGTGAATCGATAATAAATAATCAAGCCATTGTGCCAATAGTGCATTCGCACTCGGCACAGTTAAGGCTGTCTGTTCAGTCGGGGCTGTGGTCATCTGTTCTTTCCTTCCTTCGATACGCACTTCACTTAATCGGCAAAGCGGCGATTAATCCAGCATAAACAATGGCCCTAAAGCCAACTTAGGCAGTTGATACTGCTCGGGATATGTCACATCGACTAAATAGAGCCCATTGGGTTTGGCAGTGGCCGCCGCTTGATTGCGATCTTTAAGCGCCAGTAAATCCGCCATCCAGGTCAATGGTTGGTTGCCTAGGCCAATTTCCAGCAAGGAGCCGACAATGTTTCGCACCATATGGTGTAAGAAGGCATTAGCAGAAATATCGACAATCACATACATGCCCTGACGGGTCACTCTAACGCTGTGCACATTGCGAAATGGGGTTTTCGATTGGCATTGAATCGCGCGAAAACTGGTAAAGTCCTGCTCACCGAGCAGCGCCTGCGCCGCAACATGCATTTTATCGGCGTCGATATCACCGTGGTAATGGCTCACGCCGTGACGCAGGATCCCGGGGCGAAAATTATGATTGTAAATCACATAGCGATAACGTCTGGCCGTGGCTGAAAAGCGGGCATGGAAACTGTCATCCACCTCTTTGGCCCAGCGAACGGCGATATTATCGGGCAAATTGGCATTCACACCTAAGGTCCAAGCGCCTTCGTTACGTATGGCATTAGTCTCGAAATGCACCACCTGCCCCGTTGCATGAACGCCGGCATCGGTTCGTCCCGCACAGAACAAGCTGATGGGTTCGTTCGCCACCTTAGATAAGGCTTGTTCTAATTGCCCTTGTACTGAATCGACTTCGGCTTGACGCTGCCAACCGAAATAACCACTGCCGTCATATTCAATACCTAATGCAATCCGCATCCACACATCCTCACAGTTAATTTAGCGGCGCATTTTATCACAGCAGCCCACAAAAAAAACGGCGCTCTGCGCGCCGTTAGTGTGAAATCAAGCCCCTTAGGGATTAGCCCATCTCTTTAAGTAAACGAGCCGCTTCTTCTTGCTGACGCTCGTTACCGTCGATTTGGACTTCCCGTAGCAATGCTTTGGCACTGTCGCTATCATCGATTTCGATATAGGCGCGGGCTAAATCGAGCTTGGCATTGACTGAGTTTTCCTCATCGTCCACGTCGATCATGGCGGCATCGCCAATCAGGGCGCCCACATCGCTCATCTCCACATCCATTTCGGGATAGAGATCTGTCTCTGTGTTGTCCTGCTCGGCATCGTTAAGCAGTTTTTCGATATCGATATAACCATGCTCGTTTTGGAAGTTAGTTAAATCATGCTCTGGAACAAACTTCTTCGACTTGCGAGATTCCTGCGCATCGAGGGCCGCTAGGGCCTCGTCGACGGTGAGCGTATGCTCGTCATCGAGGGCAAAGCTGTCCTCAGGGGTTAATATCTCTTCCTCTTCGAGCTCGGTATTGGTGCTAAAGGCGGCAAGTACGCTATCATCGCTTAAATCAACATCATCAGTATCGTCTTTTAAATCGAACTCGCGGCCTAAATCCAGCTCATCGTCGAGATTAAACTCAGTGCTCGAAGTTGTATTTTTGGCATCAACCTCTGGCTGAGTATCTGGCGCAAACTCTAGCGGTTTACGCGACGTGCCCTGCACTGGTACCGGATCTAAAGGCAAATCGGTGTCAGGTTTGACCGGCGTTTTCGCTTCAGGCGTAGGCGCAAAATTCAGTTCGGTATCCCAATCGAGAACATGGGGATCTTTAGTCTTGTTGGCCTTTAAGTCATTGAAGAAAGATGACTCTTTTTCCTTCGCACTCGCGGCGGCGGCCACGGCAGATGCGGCGACAGCGGCACCAAGAGCAGGTGCGATATCGTCAGTATCTTCATCAAAGCCTGTAAACTTAGGCTCTGTGGCTGCGTCATCGGCACTGTTATCCGAACTGTCTTGGTTATCCGCAATCTCTTCGCTCAGTTCGAAGGTATCGTCCGTGCCATCAATGGCATGGGCGGCACCAATGCCCTTGAGTAAATCTTCTTCCTCGTCTTTTTCTTCTGGCTCGACATGGGTGGTTTCTAAGTCGAAGTTAAAGTCGTCGGCATCCGCCTCGGCTTGTTCAGGCACATCGAACTCGGCTAATAAAGAATCGAGGTCGTCCTCTGCCGTCGACAAGTCTTCAGGTAATGCGGCTTCGAGTTCGGCGGCGATTTCATCGCGCTCAAGGGCGGCTTCAGCGTGAGTCATATCCTCGGCAACGGTATCGTCGACAACGGCCTCTTCGATGAGCGCTTCTTGCGTGTTAAAGCCTGCCAATAACTGGTCGAGATCTTCATCGCTCGTTGGTAAGTTTGGAGCGAGTTCATCATCCAACTCGGCGGCAATGGCCGCTGCGACTTCAGGATCGGGCTGCGCTGGAGCATCTAGGCCCGCGAGTAGCGCATCGATATCGTCGGATTCACTTACGCCAATGTCAGTTAAGTCGGCATCAAGCTCGGCGGCAATTTCATCGCTTAAATCGGGTTCGGGCGCGGCGGGTTTATCAAAATCTGCCAGTAAAGCATCAATATCATCGGTTTGCGCGACGCCCAACTCGGCTAAGTCATCGTCCAATTCGGCGGCGATTTCATCACCGAGATCATCAGCAGTTTCTGCTGGCGCCTTGTCATAATCGGTCAATAAGGCATCGAGATCCGCATCGGCAGGTTCTTTCACCTCTGGCTGATTAAAGCCTGCGAGTAACGCATCGATATCGTCGTCGGCTGGCACAGCGTCGTTTTCAAGCTCGGTGTCCAGCTCTGTGGCTAAGTCAGCGCCTAGCCCAGAATCTAACTCGGCGGCAATCGCGGCGGCTAAATCTTCATCCTCTGTATCTGGCGCAGTTTCAGCAGGTAAATCGAAACCGGCTAATTCGTCGAGTTCGTCGAGCCCTTCAGCTGTGGCTTGAGCCTCCTGCGGGGTCTCTTCTTCATCAGAGCCTAATCCGGCCAGCAGTGCATCGAGGTCTTCTTCCTCAATAATATTGCCAGATGCGACTTTCTCTTCGGCAAAGGCTTCGGCTTCCTCTTGGTCACCCATGGCCTCTGCCCAGAGATCGTCCAGAGACTGGCCTTCATCCTCTTCAAATTGTGGTTCAGGTTCAGTGCTCACACCTAGGTCAATAAACATTTCTGATGCCATGTCCATCTGTTCATGGCTATCGGTCATTTCCTGCTCGGGTTGCAGATCGACACTGCCGACATCGAGTAAGCTGTCGATCGAATCAGCATGGTCAGTATCTAGATGCACCGCCATGTCGCTGAGATCGTCATCATCCATCGCCAGCACAGACGCACTCGCCACGCCAGCCGCACCCGCGGCCATCATCGCCGCCTGCTGTGCTTCTAGCTCGCGGCGCTCTTTATTGCGTTTACGGCGTAATAGCCAGAAAACGAGCACCAGTAGCAATAATGCGGGGATCACCGCCGCCGCAACGAGGAGCAGCGGATTACTCATCAGGTTACGCCACAGATCATCGGGCTCTGCGGGCATGGCAGGCTCGTCTGTCGTCGCGGTCTCTGGCGTTTGTGCGGCCTCAACCTCGGCTTTAAGTGCAAGGTTTTGCTTCTTACTGGCCTGTAGGGTTTCTTCTAATACCGCAATCTGTTGATTTAATTCTTCAACCTTGGCTTTGAGTGTCTCAACATCGGTATTTCTCACCGCGAGTTGATCTTGCGCTCTGGCTAACTCATCGGTCAGGGATAAATTCTTGCTCTCCGCCGCTTCGAGGCGTGCATTGACATCCGAACTCACCATCTTAGGCGCGGTTGGCGTCGCAGCCACTTCGGTATTGGTCACTTTCGCCGCTTCGGGCTTCACCTCGGCCTTAGGTGGCGTCTCCACCTTAGGTTTAGGCTGTGCGACTGTCTGAGTCGGTGCAGCTGGCTTAGTCGCAGGTTTGGTTTCTGCCTTAGGCGTGGCTTTAACACCAGAACGAGCCTGCTTGTCGCTGCGCTCGGCGCGGGCAATGGCCAGACTATTGGGGATGGCGAGCATCACTTCTTTCGAAGGGATCAGCAAAATCATGCCACGTTCGAGGCTGTTATAACTGTCGGAGTTAAACGCATGGGGGTTAGCATCAAATACTGCGGCCATCACTTGATAAACGCTGACACTGGCATCGGGACGGACTTTTTGCGCAATACTCCAGAAAGTGTCCTTAGAGGTCGTTGGTCCATATTGATGATTGACCTGACGGATCTGTCCGTCTGGTCCCATGATTTTTAAAGGTTTTATTTTGGGAGTATCAGCAGCTATCGCAGGATCAATAAAAGAGGTCGTGGAAGAAACAGCTAAAACGGTGGCCATCAGGCCCACAAGATACGAAGTGCGAAATTTCATCAATCCTTCCCTTTGAAGCGCTATTTAAGTTATCTCGCTGATAACAGGCTTTAGGCAATTGTATTTATTGAGATTACTATAAACTAGAAATCCCAGCCCTGCTACTGTTCACAATTGTAAAACAAAAAAAGCCTGCTGGCAGCAGGCTTTTTCACTGGGCATCAATTGCTACTTAAGACTTAGTAATAATCTCTCACTAAAATCTCGGCAATTTGCACACTGTTTAAGGCTGCGCCTTTACGAATATTATCCGACACCACCCAAAGGTTAATACCGTGAGAATGGGAAATATCCTTACGTACACGACCCACATAAACAGGATCGGTACCCGCTGCATGGGTTACAGCCGTTGGATATTCGTCATCGGATTCGAACAATACCACTCCTTCGGTATCGCGCAGTAAAGCTTTAATATCTTCTGCATCCGCAGGTTGACGCGTCTCGATATGTACGGCTTCTGAGTGACCATAGAAGACTGGCACACGCACGGCCGTTGCGTTGACGAGGATTTCGTCATCACCGAAAATCTTCTGGGTTTCCCAGACCATTTTCATTTCTTCTTTGGTGTAGCCGTTATCCATAAATTTATCGATTTGCGGCAATACGTTAAACGCGATTTGCTTTGGATAAACTTCAGCATCAGCAGGCAGACCTTGCAGCAACTTAGTGCATTGTTTTGCCAGCTCTTCAATCGCCTTTTTACCTGTACCAGAGACTGACTGATAAGTCGCAACGTTAATACGGCTGATACCGTAAGTATCGTAAATCGGTTTTAGTGCCACCAGCATTTGGATGGTCGAGCAGTTCGGGTTAGCGATGATGTTACGATTGCGGAAATCGGCAATCGCATGGGGATTAACCTCAGGCACAACCAATGGAATATCAATGTCGTAGCGGAAGTGAGAGGTGTTATCGATCACCACACAACCCGCTTCAGCGGCGATAGGCGCCCACTTGGCCGAGACATCGCCACCAGCAGAGAAGAAGCCTAACTGTGCTTGACTCCAATCGAAGGTTTCGACGTCCAAAATGGTAACTTGTTTGCCATGGAAGCTGACCGTTTCACCGGCGCTACGGCTACTGGCTAAAGGATATAAGTTCGCAACCGGGAAGTTACGCTCTTCGAGGATCTCAATCATAGTTTGACCCACTGCGCCCGATGCACCTAAAACGACAACATTAAATTCCTGCGACATAATTACCGACCGACTCCTGAAAAACCTAAATTGGACAACCAATCTACCTCAGATTGGCCGTGATAAGCCAGCGCCAATGCACTAAATTCGCGTCTATGTTTGTGATTTTTTCTCATAGTGTCGAAGCCATTCGACCTTGCAAAGCCATTTCGGAATACGGCATCGTCATCACGCAGGTCGTAGACGAATCTTGCGAGTTGTAATAGGGCTTTTTCATCGGGAGTTTGTTCGAGCTCGACCGCCTTAAAATGAAATGGCGGCAAGAGCTCGGATAAGCGTCTGGTGGCCGGAATGGCTAACAACTCACACAACTTTTGGTACAGCATAAAAGTGCCACGGGCCTTACCTTCTAAGCTGTAACCGGCGATATGCGGGGTCGCAAACTCAGCAAAAGGCACCAGCTCCGGCATGGGATTCGGTTCCCCTTCCCATACATCGAGCACCAATTTAAGGTCATCCCTTTGCTGCTTAACCTTAATTAAGGCTTGATTATCAATCACGTCACCACGGCAGCAGTTCACCAGCCAGGTATTGGGTTTAAGACTCATCAGGCGCGCTTCATCGAATAAATGCAGCGTCTTATGCTCGCCAGTGCGAGTGATGGGCACATGTAAGCTGATGATATCCGCTTGGTGTAATAGGGTCTCAAGGCTCACGAAATGACGGGGATCGCCTTCGGCCGCTTTGATGGGGTCATTGAGTAATACCTTAATGCCGTAGGCTTCGAGGCATTTGGCCGTCGCGCTACCAGTATTGCCCGCGCCGACAATCCCTACGACTTTGCCCTTGAGCGGCGAGTTAAACCGCGCCGCCAGTTCTAACATCGCAATAAAGGCAAACTCCCCGACAGCGGTCGCATTACAGCCGGGCGCATTCGAAAAGGGAATACCACGCCCAGCAAGGTAAGCCAGATCCACATGGTCCGTCCCTATGGTGGCGCTGCCGACAAACTTAAGTTTTGGATTGGCATCTAACAATGCAGCATTGACTCGGGTGACCGAACGCACCAGTAGCACATCGGCATCTTGCACCTGCTCAGGCGTTAGCATGCGGCCATTGACTGGAATTATCTCGCCTAACGCCCCAAATAAGGGTTCGACATAGGGCATATTTTCATCGACAACAATCTTCATGGGGACCTTTCTGATAAAAATGGGCTAGAGAGTGAGTAGCCAAGGATTCTAGCAAGACTCTGATCATAAACCCAATCCCTGAGTCGCATTATGCCAATCGTATTTAAAATGTGTTCATTCAGCGGGAGCTACAAGCATTCCATTCCCTCGTTACATTGACTTAAAAGGGAATAACCATTTCTGCATCAATTCGCCTTGGATTGAGATGCCGGAGAGGCTCTGAACAGAATTAGATATTTAATGTGATTGGTATTTCTGAATTTCAACCAATAAAAAAGGAAGCCTGAGCTTCCTTTTTTAACAAAAATAATGGCTTACTTATATTTACGCATCACTAATGTTGCGTTAGTGCCACCAAAACCAAAGCTGTTGCTCATCACAGTGTTTAGCTCTGCATCGCGGTATTCACGCACGATTGGCATGTCTTTCGCGGCTTCATCTAAGTTATCGATGTTGATGCTTGGAGCAATAAAGCTGTTTTCCATCATGATCAAGCTGTAGATGGCTTCGTGTACACCCGCCGCGCCTAAGGCATGGCCAGTCATAGACTTAGTCGATGCAACTGGTGGGCACTTGTCTTTAAAGACTTCACGCAGAGCTTCTAACTCACGCACGTCACCAACTGGGGTAGAAGTACCGTGGGTGTTGATGTAATCAATTGGCGTGTCCACATCGGCCAGAGCCATTTGCATACAACGCACCGCACCTTCGCCAGACGGAGCAACCATGTCGTAACCGTCTGATGATGCGCCATAACCAATCACTTCAGCGTAAATCTTCGCGCCACGAGCCAGAGCGTGCTCTAACTCTTCAACGATTAAGATACCGCCACCGCCAGAGATCACGAAACCATCACGGTCCGCATCATAGGTACGAGAAGCTTTTTCTGGAGTCTCGTTGTATTTAGTCGACAGTGCGCCCATCGCATCGAAGCCCATAGTCAGGGTCCAATCCACTTCTTCCGAACCGCCCGCAAACACCATATCTTGCTTACCCATTTGGATAAGTTCAACGGCGTGACCGATACAGTGAGCACTGGTCGCACAGGCAGAACTGATTGAGTAGTTCATGCCTTTGATTTTGAAGGGGGTTGCCAAACACGCGCTGGCCGTGCTCGACATAATGCGTGGCACGATATAAGGACCCACGCGTTTTACGCCTTTTTCGCGCAGAATATCCGCAGCTTGAACTTGGTTAGAAGACGAAGCGCCGCCTGTGCCCACAATCAAACCTACACGAGGATTTGAATACTGCTCTTCAGTTAACTGAGCATCCTTAATGGCTTCTTGCATTGCAATGTAAGCATATGCCGCAGCATCGCCCATAAAACGCAGCGCTTTACGGTCAATCAGCTCAGAAGGATCTAATTTGATATTGCCCCATACATGACTGCGTAGTTGCATTTCTTCAAACTGAGCGGAATGTGTAATACCACTACGGCCCGCTTTAAGTGACTCAGTCACTTCTTGCTTGTTATTACCGATACTTGAAACAACACCCATTCCGGTGATCACGACTCTTTTCATTTTATTGCTATCCATTGTGTACATGTCAGTACCTACTTTTTGCTGAGCCAATAGTATCTGTTTTGCTTCAATTAAGTGGTCAGCTTTCCATAAAGGCGGGTAAAATAATGCCCAATATGAGACTGAGAGTATATTTCTTTGACTGCTAAGCCCCAAAAATCTTGCCAATTTAAGCGTGATTACCCGCAATTGATCAACCTTTATCCCCCATGCGCGTTGACTACTGCACAGTCTCTGGACAATTTAACTCGCCTTCGACTCTCCCGCTTAACGACGCCATCAGCCCAACTCGGTCAGGGACTGTGCGTCATGGGACAATGGGGATTAGGCGATGGACTCGAGCTGCTCTCTCTACTACAACACTGGCAAACGCAGACTCAAAGCAACACACGGCTGTTAGTCAAAGTGTTTGAGCCCAATCCCATTAACGATTACGAACTTAAATTACTTTGGGATCAATCGCAAAGCTTAATTTCCACGCCTCATTTACAACCGATTGCCAATGCCTTACTTAAGGCAAAACCTGCACGCATTATAGGGTGCCAGAGATTAATTTTTGATGACGGCCGTATCACGGTCGATTTGCATTTTGGCGACCTGCAAACCTCACTCACCAATTTGCCCCACAGCGCTGCTCATCCCATTCGGCAATGGCTGGTTTTACCGCATTTGGCATCGCATTTAAATGGCAAGCAAGTCTGGCAAATGGCCCGTTTGAGTACCGATGATGTCCAGCTGATTGGGATCAATTTGGCTGAAACCTTGAAGCAGCTTGCCCACAGCAGTGGCTTTAGCACGCTTAACGTCAGCCAAGATGCCTTAAATGGTGATGCAAGTGACACACTGCCAAGCCAGATTATCACCGATGAGATTTTGCTCCATGAGCGCAAACTGCTACGCCAGCAAGCCGATACTGCTCAGGCATTTACCCCAAAACCCGCAGCGCTCACCGCTAAAGATCATCCTGTTGCCATCGTCGGTGGCGGACTGGCATCAGCGAACCTAATGCTATCCCTTGCCGAACGAGGCCAAAGTAGCACATTGTTTTGTAAGGATAATGAGTTAGGTCAAGGTGCATCCGGCAATCGCCAAGGGGCGATTTATCCCCTACTCACACCTGAAAATGATGAACTGAGTCGTTTTTTCCAACAGGCATTTTTGTTCAGCCGCCGCCGCATCGAGGCGCTGAGCCATGCGTCGATGATGGAGACAGACGCCGCCCCTACTGTTACCGCGATTTCCCATGACTTTTGTGGGGTATTGCAAACGGGTCATGATGAGCGCAGCCAACAACGGTTGGATAAAATCATCCAAAGTCAGGACTGGCCGGCGGAAATCGCCTACGCCGTGGATGCGAATGAAGCCAACGAAATTGCTCAAATAGGGATTGATAAGGCTGGATTTTTTTATCCCCTCGGAGGCTGGGTATGCCCATTTGAATACGCCAAAGCCGCGGTGGATAAGGCCTCGCAGCTTGCCAATGTGCAGTGCCATTTCAATACCGAGATCACCGAAATTGAATGTGATGCAAAGGCTTGGTATCTCCACAGTCAAGGCCAGCGTTTTGGACCATTCCGCCAACTCGTGCTCGCCAATGGCGCACAGCTCACCCAATTTTCGGCCAGTGAGCGATTACAGATAAGTCCGTTTCGCGGCCAAGTGAGCCACGTCCCCGCCCAATTTAAGCTGAGCCAATTGGCGACAGTGTTATGCGCCAACGGTTACCTCACGCCGAGTCATCAAGGCTTGCATTGCCTCGGCGCCAGTTATGTCAAAGCGGCAGAACACTTCGATTTTTGCCCGCAGGAGCAACGGGAAAACCTCGGAAAAATGCAAGAAAGCTACCCCAACCAAGCCTGGGTTGACGATATCGACATCAGCGGCAATAGCGCCCGTGTCGGCGTGCGGATGGTGACGCGGGATCATTTCCCCATGATGGGCTGTGCGCCCGATGTGGCTGAAATATTGGCGCGCTATGAACAGCAGCAACTCAATCAGCAGCAGGCCGAACAAAGCAAGCATTATTGGCAAACGACCCCGGCTCCGATCCTCGATGGCCTTTATATCCTGGGTGGCTTAGGGTCGCGGGGATTAAGCTCTGGTCCCTTAGCGGCCGAATGTTTGGCTGCACAATTAACCGGTGAGCCGCTGCCACTGGATTGGCCCACCTTAAATAAACTCAACCCCAATCGGATGTGGTTACGCAAATTAGTAAAGGGTAAAGCACTTTAGTAAAGAGCGCTTTAGTAAAGAGCGGATTGAGTGGAACTAGTTAATTAAAACAAAAATTTACAATAGAATACTAATCAGGCTTGTATCTTACCCCCCCATGATTGGCAGCCCAAAACAAAAAGGATTAAGCAGTGCTTAATCCTTTTTTGTATTTCAACTGAGCATTGAGCGTTAACCCTAGAGCGAAGAACCCTGCTTAGTGGTTTTTACTCTGGTGCGATTATTGTTGTCGCGGCTTTGACGGATCAAGGCATCACCATCAAACTCGGTTTGAGCTGATAGCTGCTCGCGATGGGCTTTCGCCAATCTATCGTAAAGCAGTACGTTCACCGAGGCCGCCAGATTCATGCACCCTACCGTAGGCACATACACCACGGCATCGGCTCTATCGATAATCTCTTGGCCAATGGTGCCATCCTCTGGGCCAAACACATAAAAGGCTTTCTCGGGATGCACAAACTCAGGTAAGGGTGTTGCCCCTAGGACTAAATCCACGCACACCAGCTTAGTGTCAGAGGGGAGCGCATTGAGTAAAGAGGCCACCCCAGTTAACGGAATGCGCTCGGCGGCGCTCTGCGTATCGGCATTATATTGCTGCGGCCCACGGGCGGCATACTCATAGCGTTTGCCCGTGTAGAACACCGCATCGACACCATAACAACCCGAAGCGCGCATAATGCCGCCCACATTGGTCGGGGTTTTCGGATTGACTAGACCGATATAAACCGCTTGCTTCGCCTCAGGTTTTGCCATGGCATCAACCGAAGTCGTCGTGGATGTACTCATCAATTAGGCCGCTAAATGACTAACAATCTTGCAATGCAATTGTGTCCACGCCGCTTCCACTAATGCAAAATCGGCATCATTTAATTCTTGGCGCGCGAGGGCTAAACAGTCGGTCATTTTTTCGAGCAAGGCTGCTAGCGTGCTCTCGCCTTCGTCTTCGAGTTGCGATAACACCACCGCCACATGCCCTTGCAGATAACCACAGGCAAATAAGGCGTCATCATCACCATGACTCACTACAGACTCAATCCACTGTTCTAGTGCTTCTTCATACTGCTCTAACATCGGGTCAAACTCTCCAATAACGTATTTCGCCCAAATGGCCGTTGGCCCCTCGGTGCTATAAATCTGAATAGTCGGGGTTGGCCACCTGATACATCACATAATCATGGTAACCCGTCGTCACTTTGTAATAGCCACAAAGCTCACGATCTAATTGAGGGTCGCCACTATCCACAATTAAGGGGCGTCCTTCAAGTGCTTTTAGCTTAGTTTTTGTGGCGAGGATAATAATATTGTCCTTACCGAGGCGGCGGATAAGCTCTGGCGACAACTGCTGGTTGCCACGACCGAGAATATGCCCCTGCCCGCCAATCAAGGTAATAACCAGTTTTGCCGGCTTATCTTGGGTAAAGTCGAGTAACTGCTTGGCGGTTAAATCACTCGCTACTAAGGTTTTATCTTGGATCAGATCAACCCCCAACAGGGTGTTATCGAGGCCAAGCTCTTCCATCACAAAGGCGACCGTGCTGCCCGAACCCATAATGTACAGCTCGTCTTCCATCTGCTGGATAACATCGGCGGCAATGTCGGCGAGCACAAGCTCATCGACTTCTTTTCCGCCCATCTTCACCGCTTGCACATAACGGGGTTCTGCAGGCACTAACAGCTCACCAAACCGTTTGGCTCGCACCGTGCCTTGGCGAAAGGCCACTTCATCAATATCCATCACATCGGCGCTCATCAGGCTGACTAACTCACCTTCGAGCAGCATTTTCACGACCATGCCCGCAGCATGGGGGGTGATACCGTAAACGCCCGAATGGATTTTTACCCCAGCCGGCACACCAAGCACGGGTAATTTATCGTCGATAACGGCTTGTTCAAACACGCTATACACATCGCGCGCCGTGCCATCGCCCCCCGCAAACAGTAATAAATCTAACGGTTCATCAAGCAAGGTACGCACAACGGCTTGCGTGTCTATCGCTTGAGTTTTATCCGGAGTTTGATACACCACACGGGTGTTAAAACCTAAGGCGTTGGCGGCATCCTCCCCCATCACCCCTGAGGCGGTTATGATTTCGATATCATTGGCAAAAGGGGCAATCACTTCTAAGGCTTGCATCATACGCTTTATCGCCTTGGGCTCGGCACCTAAGGCGAGTGCCTGCTCGGCCACGCCATCGCTGCCCTTAAGACCCACACTACCACCTAAACCCGCCAGTGGATTGATGACTAAGCCTAAACGAAACCGGATCACCTTAACCTCTCTTGTTAATTATTCTAGTTTTTACAATGAGTTACTTTCACAATCAATATAAGCTTATGCAGCAACTGCTTGCGCCCTATCCTTAGGGATCAAAAATACCGCTAACATGGCCGCAAAGGCACAGGCCGCCGCAAATACCCAAGACCATACAGCACCGCTACCATCACCCCAGATATAACCGCAAATCCACGTTCCGAGTGCGCCGCCAACCCCAAAGCTTAAGCTGGCATACAGGGCTTGTCCTTGACTGCGATGACTGGCATCAAAATGACGGTGCACAAACTGAATCGAGGCCGCATGGGTCAAACCGAAGGTGAACGCATGCAGCACTTGGCTTAAGCCCAGCAATAACATGCTCTCAACGCCAAAGGCGACCAGCAACCAGCGCACGGCGGTCATAGCGATACTGACGACAAGCAAGGTATTGACGCCATAACGTCCAAGCAAGCGAGGCGCAAACATAAACATCACGATTTCGGCCATTGCACCGAGGGCGACAAAAATCCCCGCGGCCGCTTCGGTGTAACCCGCCTGCTTAAGGTAGAGCACAAAGAAACCGTAAAAAGGCCCAGCGCTCATCTGTAATAACATCGCCGACACCATGAACCACAGAATGGGCTTAGTCCATTTTAGCGGCTGCCGCTCCTGCCCCTGAGGGCGGACGGCACGATTCGCAGGCAACGGCAAGGCACTGACCAGCATCCCAGTAAACAAGGCTAAACCAATATAAGGCAACACCTCAGTACCCCATTGGCCGATGGCAAAACCGGCACCGACCACTAAGCAGATATAGCCAATGCTGCCAAAGCTGCGGATTTGTCCATAGCGGCTGGCATTTTCACCTAAGGTTTCGAGGGTGATCACCTCAAGCTGTGCCAAAATCGCGTTCCAGAAAAAGGTATACAGCGCAAGGCTCAGCGCCATATACATAAAGCCACCGTGGTAGAAGAAACTCAAATACGCCAGCATCGCGGCGCCCGCGCCCATCTTCACCAATTCGGAGCGCATGCCAGTGCGATCGGCCACCTTAGCCCACACATTGGGTGCCACGATTCGGGTCGCCATTAAAATCGCCAGCAAAAAACCGATTTCTTGAGGGTTAAATCCACGGTTTTCGAAGAAGACCCCAAGGTAAGGGATCATAGTGCCGAGAATTGAAAAGAAGAAAAAATAACAGGCACATAGCCAGCGTAACTGCTGGCTTGTGCTAGAGATTGTTGGCATTAACGCATTCCATTTATTACACAGCCGCTATGCATCTTTATTCCATGCAGACTGTCTCATTCATCGCGCCTATCTCATGCCGAGAATCGGTGTATGACTGCAAACATCCTGATTTTGAGCTCTGTGTCTTAACAGATGATCCATCAACACAATCGCCAGCATAGCTTCGGCGATCGGTACCGCGCGGATCCCGACACAGGGGTCGTGACGACCTTTAGTCACCACTTCCGCCATTTCACCTTGGGCCGTCATGCTTTGGCCCGGCACACTGATACTCGAGGTCGGTTTTAATGCAATATGGGCGACAATGGGTTGGCCCGACGAAATGCCGCCAAGTATGCCACCGGCATGATTTGATTCAAAACCCAGCGGCGACATTAAATCGCGACCTTCCGAGCCCTTTTGCGTGACAACGCCAAAACCATCGCCGATTTCAACGCCTTTTACCGCGTTTATGCCCATTAAGGCATGGGCGATATCGGCATCGAGCCTATCGAACACAGGTTCGCCCAGTCCAACAGGAACGCCAGTCGCTACCACAGAGATTTTGGCGCCAATGGAATCACCGGATTTTTTCAGCTCGCGCATATATTCATCTAGCGCCTCGAGCTTACTCGCATCGGGGAAGAAAAAGGCATTCTGCTCGATTTGACTAAAATCGAGGGTCTCGGCACTAATCGGTCCAAGTTGAGACATATAGCCTTGGATATTAATGCCATGCACTTGTTTTAAATACTTTTTCGCCACAGCACCCGCAGCGACCCGCATAGCGGTTTCGCGGGCCGATGAGCGGCCACCGCCACGGTAATCACGCAGACCATACTTTTGCTGATAGGTGTAATCGGCGTGTCCTGGACGGAATAAATCTTTGATATTGGAGTAATCTTGGCTGCGCTGATCGGTGTTTTCGATCAGAAGCCCAATGGAGGTGCCTGTGGTTTTGCCTTCAAACACACCGGATAAGATCCTAACTTCATCAGGCTCACGGCGCGCGGTGGTATAACGGGATGTGCCAGGACGACGGCGGTCTAAATCATGCTGCATATCGGCTTCGGTGAGTTCGAGCCCTGGAGGGCAACCATCAATAATACAACCGAGTGCCACACCGTGACTTTCACCAAAGGTAGTCACCACAAAATTTTGACCAATACTGTTTCCAGACATCCGCTTTTTACACCTTAAATGATTTACTTATCGCTCCGCGCCCAGCAATGGCTGGACAATTCTTTTTCCCGCTGCAAGCCTAACTGGCAGCGGGAAAAGACTCAACCTAATTTATGTGCTTATTGTGATTATTGCGCGTCACGATAAATAGCAAAAAGCGATTGATGTTCGACCAGTTGATCGCGAGTCAGCACAAACACACCGTCACCGCCGTGTTCAAAACTAATCCAAGTAAAAGGCACTTCAGGGAATTGCTCCATCAGATGCACCATAGAGTTACCCACCTCAACCACTAAAATCCCTGTTGGTGTCAGGTATTGGGCTGCATTCGCTAAAATACGTTTGGTTAAATCGAGGCCGTCACGACCCGAAGCTAAACCAATCGCAGGCTCATGGTGGTATTCATCTGGCATATCGCCGATATCTTCTTCGTCAACATAGGGCGGATTAGAGACAATCAAATCATATTGTGGACCTTCTGGAATGGCTGAAAACAGATCCGATTGCATCGGGAAAACTCTGTCCATCACCCCTAAGGTTTCAACGTTGATTTGCGCCACATCGAGGGCATCTTCACTGATATCCAGCGCATCAACCTCGGCCTCATCAAATTCGTAAGCACAGGCAATCGCGATACAACCACTGCCAGTACATAAATCTAAAATACGATTAACGGGTTTGCCGTATAACCAAGGAGCAAAGCGATTGGCAATCATCTCGGCGATAGGTGAACGTGGTACCAATACGCGCTCATCCACATAGAATTCAAGCCCTGCAAAGCGCGCTTTATTGGTTAAATAAGGCACTGGCAAACGTTCACGTACGCGGCGTATGATCAGCTCGACGATTTTGTGTTTTTCGCTGCTGGTTAAGTTACTTAAAATCACCTGTTGGCCGATTTCTTCGGGCAAGTGCAGCGCATGAAACACTAGGGCGATGGCCTCATCCCACGCGTTATCCGTCCCGTGGCCATAGTACACATTGGCATCATTAAAGCGGCTCACCGCCCAACGCAACATGTCACCTATGGTGCGTAACTCTGTCACAGCTTCATCTACAAAGATCTTATCCAAAACGCTCTCCCGCTTGTTTGTTCGCAAACATTGTAACTGAACTCTATTCAGAAACCATAGGATTCAATAGAATACCCGCCATGAATAAAGACGATGATAAAGAAGGCATGGCGATGTTTTCGGC
The DNA here is from genome assembly GCF_052907445.1 of Shewanella sp. Koi 1. Lineage (NCBI taxonomy): Bacteria > Pseudomonadati > Pseudomonadota > Gammaproteobacteria > Alteromonadales > Shewanellaceae > Shewanella > Shewanella sp. Koi 1. Next base: position 3,136,294 of record NZ_JBREJM010000001.1, read on the forward strand.
GCTGATCGAGGGGATAAAACCTATCGCCCAAGATAAGCGGCATTTTCGCACGCCCCTAAAAACCAAACAGGAAATTGAACTGAAAGAGCAGCAACTGCATGCTAACAGTTATTTCTCAGATACTTATCAACCTCTGCTGCCCGTTCAGGGGCCAATGCGTTGGCTCGATGAGGGTGTCGATAGTCTCGAGCTTAAACGCTTAAGACGCGGCGATTACCAACCGGATTTATTGCTGGACTTACACGGTTACCGCCAATCAGAGGCTAAACTCGAGCTCGCGGCGCTTATCCAAGCCTGCGTAAAACAGCAGAGCCAATGTTGTTGTGTGATGCACGGTTACGGCACTGGCATACTAAAACAGCAGGTGCCTATGTGGTTGGTGCAACATCCGATGGTAAAAGCGTTTCATCAGGCCCCAAAAGAATGGGGGGGCGATGCGGCGCTGCTGGTGCTTATCGATATTGGCGATCAACCACATCGACGTTAATGGACGTATTTATCCTCTAAAAAACAAAGGGCCCACTAATGTGAGCCCTTTGTTTTATCGAAGAAGTTAACTAATGCTGTGGGGCGCATGTTGCCAAACAATACTGGCCTGCTCGGCATGTTTATCTATCAGAGTAATTCCCGAGGTGGCAAACAAGGGCGGCTCAACACCCGCGACTAGCTCGCTAACCAAATAGCCTAAGAGTGGCATATGGGAAATCACCAGCACTTTATCGGCCTTGTACAATTCGGCATAGGCAACAATTAAAGCGGCTACATTGGCGGGATCGCCTGACGGCACTAAATCATCCACGACCAGCCATTTGCGAGGCTCGGGGAAATGTTGACTCAATTCCTGCCAGGTTTGCTGCGCACGTAAATAAGGGCTGACCAAAACAAGATCAAAATCGCTGACACTTCGGGCTAACCAGTTACTCATCAAGACAGTATGGTGTCTTCCTAAATCGGTAAGCGTCCTGTCCCTATCCGACTGAGCATTAAATCCAGCGTCACCATGTCGCATCAAAAATAGCTGCATACTTCTCTCGCTACCCACACTTGTTTTTGTTTTATCCCAATTGTAGCCCTAAAATGGATTTCAACAAACCTTGTAAGGGTTAATCTTTAGTCGATAAACACAAGAGATATTTGCCAAAAACCATTAAGACTATCAATATATAACAAGCTATCGTTACCGGAGTGTCTCTTTGCAAGCCTCTCAGTCTATTTACAAAAGTCCAAACGATCATCGTCAGTACCGTTATCTCGTGTTAGATAATGCCCTCAGGGTATTATTGGTCGAAGATTTGGACGCCAGCCAAGCCGCCGCTTCCATGGCGGTGGCCGTAGGACATTTTGATGATCCTGTGGATAGACCCGGTATGGCACATTTTTTAGAGCATATGCTCTTTTTAGGCACTGAAAAATTCCCCGACTCCGGCGAATATCATGCCTTTATCAATCAGCATGGCGGCAGTAATAATGCGTGGACCGGCACAGAGCACACCAATTTCTTTTTTACCATCAACGCCGACGTTTTTGCCGACTCCCTAGACAGATTTAGCCAATTCTTTATCGCCCCCAAGTTTGACCTCGACCTGGTCGATAGGGAGCGCCAAGCGATTGAATCTGAATTTAGTTTAAAGCTGAAGGACGACATCCGCCGCACCTATCAAGTGCTTAAAGAAACCGTCAATCAACAGCATCCGTTTTCGAAATTTTCTGTCGGCAATTTAGTCACCCTTGGCGGAGAACAGGCACAGGTCAGAAGCGAGCTATTGGCGTTTTATCAAAGCCATTACAGTGCCAATTTAATGACGCTCTGTTTAGTCGCCCCGATGCCGTTAGATGACCTTCAAGCACTTGCGGTCGAATATTTCAGTGCGGTCCGCAACTTAAACTTAGTCAAACAGTATCCTGATGTGCCGCTGTTTTCAGAAAATGAACTGCTTAAGCAAATCAATATTGTCCCTTTAAAGGAACAAAAGCGTTTAAGTATCAGTTTTAACTTCCCTGGCATCGATCACTACTACAAACGCAAGCCGCTGACCTACATTAGCCATATCCTGGGTAATGAGAGTAAGGGTAGCCTACTGTCGTATCTTAAAGAACAGGGTTTAGTGAATAATCTCTCCGCGGGCGGCGGAGTCAATGGCTATAACTTCAAGGACTACAGCATAGGTCTGCAACTGACCGACAAAGGCGTGGCCAATATTGACGATATCGTGTGCAGCTGCTTTGAATATATCGAACTGATAAAAAACCAAGGCCTTGAGGATTGGCGCTATCTAGAACGAGCAAACCTGCTCAAGATGGCATTTCGCTATCAGGAGCAGGTGAAATCCCTCGATTTAGCCAGCCACTTAAGCATCAACATGCACCACTACGAAGTGGAAGACTTAGTCTTTGGTGACTATCGCATGGATGGCTTAGATATTAGCGAAACCCTTGAGCTATTGAGCTTAATGACGCCGCAAAATATGCGCTTGCAACTCATCGCACAGTCCGTAAAGACTGACCGCAAAGCCAATTGGTACCATACGCCATATCAGGTCTTACTGATAAAACCCGAATCCCTTGCCCGTTGGCAAGTGACACAAATTCGCCCTGAGTTGCAATTGCCCGCAGCCAATCCCTTTATCGTGGCTGACTCCATTGCGCGCCCCGATAAAAGTGAAGTCGCCGTGCCTGTGATTGTCGCTGAATCAACGGGATACCGGATTTGGCATAAAAAAGACGATGAGTTTAATGTCCCGAAAGGCCATATGTATCTATCGCTTGATTCGGAACAGGCGAGTAAAACTCCAAAACATGCTGCCCTCACCCGCTTATACGTTGAGATGTTGCTCGATTACTTGACTGAGCCGACTTACCAAGCGGAAGTCGCTGGACTTAGTTATAACATTTACCCTCATCAGGGCGGGATCACACTGCATCTATCTGGCTTTACGGGTAATCAAGAAACGCTGTTAGCCCTACTGATCCAAAAGGCGAGAGAACGTAATTTCACCGAAGAAAGGTTTGCGTTAATTAAATCTCAGCTGCTGCGTAGCTGGCAAAACCTAGCACAAGCCAAACCGATTTCGCAGCTATTCACGAGCTTGACCGCCACACTGCAAAAACGCAGTTACGAGCCTGCACGTATGGCGCAGATGCTTGAAAATATCACCTTAAATGATCTGCATAACCATGTACGCGCCTTTTACGAAAAGATTTACCTTGAAGGGCTGATTTACGGCGATTGGCTAGTGTCAGAGGCGCAAGCCTTAGGAAAACGACTGGAGCATATCTTGTCCCTAGTCTCTAGCCCAAGCGCAGAGTCGACCCGTGAATTAATCAACTTAACCGGGCAAGGCACTCTCCTTCGGGAATTGGCGATAGACCATCAAGACAGTGCGATTATTGTTTATTATCAATCAGCTATAGCAACACCTGAAAAAATGGCGCTGTTTAGCTTGCTCAACCACACTATGTCTTCGACCTTCTTCCATGAGTTACGTACCGAAAAACAATTGGGCTACATGGTCGGCACAGGTTATCTGCCACTCAATCGCCATCCGGGACTCATTTTCTATATTCAATCCCCGACAACGGGACCGCTGCATTTATTAGAGGCAATCGATGAATTTATCGCGGACTTTAATTATGCCGTGATGCAAATTACCAATGAAGAATGGGAAAGCACTAAACAGGGACTCATCAATCAAGTGATGGAGCATGATGCTAACCTAAAAACCCGTGGCCAGCGTTATTGGGTGAGCGTAGGCAATCGTGATTATCAGTTTAATCAGCGTGAATTAGTGGTCGCAGAAATCAACAAACTCACTCGCCCAGATCTTATTAAGTTTATGATGCGAAAAATGCGCACTAAGCATAGCGATAGATTGGTGCTTTTTAGCACAGGTTCTGCCCATGCGGCCCAGTCAGCGCTCAAATCAGAGAATATGATTACCGATCTTAAACTCTTTAAACAAGACACTGAAAAGTTCAATTTTTAGGCTGCAGTCTCAAATTAGATCATGAATTGAGAGTTTGAACTAAACAAACAAAAGCGCTGTGTTACGGGTTTTACCTAGTCGTATCTCTTGTCTTTGTATAAAAATTTGATGCAAAACGCGGTCAATCCTCTTGATAGATGAAAAAGGATGCAAAATCCAACGCCATCTATCTGCAATCAAAAGGATTTTTTACATTCTCACTTTTGACAAAAGCAAGTATTTCTGGAAAAGTGATGTAACACAATTGTTTCATGGCATCCTCGGACAATACTAAGAACAGCACTATGCCAAAAGCACTACTACAAATTTTCCTCTTGCTTACGCTTGCATTCTTCTCTTGTGTGCAAGCACAAGAACTTCCTATTGCACTGAAAACTGAATCCTATGGTGTTCCCGAAGGCTTGTCACAAAGTACCATCACATCTGTAGTAGAAGACACCGATGGCTACATATGGATAGGAACATTAAACGGATTAAACCGATTCGATGGAGAAGAATTTAAGCACTTTTTTACAAATGACCACTCTGGTTTATCCAGCTCATTTATTCAAAGTTTGCTATTCGATAATGGAACATTATTTGTCGGTACTGATAATGGTCTGAACATATACAACTCGGACTTAGAGACCTTTGAAAAATATCCAGACATTAATGAAGCAATTTGGTCAATAAATGATAATGGCGATGTTTATACAATTAGCACTAAAGACACATTAATCGAACTAGATAAAAAAAGCCTAAAGATAGAGAAACAATATAAAAATGACACATTTAATTTTGTGAAGAAGGCTATAAAAACAACTGATGGTTACATAGTAAGAAATCATGATGGAAAAATATTTTTCACTGATAAAAACAATAAATCAGATGTTTTATCTAAAAACTCCACCGATATTGAAATATCTCCGATTGGAATACTAGAGCTTTCACCTAATGGCCAATATCGAGTAATCTCAAAGAAAGTACCATTAACAAAACAACTCAAAGATGAACTCACCTCAATTAGTCACAACCAACTGTTAAGAACAAACTCTAAAACCCTTGATGTCGAAACTATTGGGTTTACACCGGAAAATATTACTTCCGCCATTAGAAAAACATACCGAACAAACAATTACATACTAATCCCTTCATTAGGCATGGGATTCACCCTAGTAAGAGACAATAGAAACCTTGTAAAATCTTTAGTAGAACCCCATGGTAATATATGGTCTATTTCAACTTTAGATAACAACGGATTAGCCATATCTGATGATAGTTCAGAAATAAAAATATACGACAACAAGTTTAACTTAGATAAAGTTATCAAAACAAATACCAATGGGCCTAAATATATTACATCTACAAATAGTTCCATTATATATGGTGGGTATAATGGACTATTCAAATTTGACAGCGATATAACGACTAAATTAATTAATTCAAACATAACTACATTGTTAAAAACAAAGAACTCAGACAAGTTGATTGCAGTGACTGACAATGCTGAAATCTTTACATTTACATTACCAGAAACTGACAGTTATACAAAATACACATTAAAAAACAAACACCCTGTATTCCAAGCATTAAAAAATGACTCCAATGGGTTATTACTAGCTACACAAGGTGGCCTGCTCTTAATCGACAACGATGGCATAGAGAAAAATATATTTAACGAAGACTTTGTTTATTGTATTTCAGAGACGAAAAATGAATATATTTTTGGCACAAGAACAGCTATTTTTTCCACGAAGAAGAGCAATTTAGAAACACGTTTAATTTTTAGTTCAAATAAGCCTATATACTCCATTGCGACAGATGGTAACGATTTTATTGCATCATCTATTAGTGAATTAATTATAAGATACAACAATATATTTTATACATTATCGACGGCAGATGGAAGCCAAGACGAATACAATAATCAAAGTGGATTATTTAGTGATGGTATATTTTATTTTGGTGGCATTTCAGGAGTAAGCGCCATAAATAAAGATGAATTATTATCTTACCTTAAGGGAAACCCAATCGAGTCAAAAATCAGTGAATTATTAGTATTCAACAAGCCAGTAAATATTGATGGTAAAATATTAACAAAAAGCATATCAAAACTAGATAGAATAGAGTTAAAATATTCAGACTACCCATTTACAATAAAGTTCAACTCTCCAAAATCAAGCAACAAAAACATTGAATATTATTATAACTTAAAAGGTCTCAGTGACTCTTGGATGCCTGCGACAACAGGAGTTAATTCTGCAACATACACTAATCTTTCACATGGTGAATATGTATTTAATGTGTATGGTGAAAATCCAGTCACAAAGGAGAAAGGGCCAACAACATCTATTCGAATACATATAACCCCACCCTGGTGGCTTTCTAGCATAGCAAAAACAGTATACATTTCTCTTACAGTATTAATTGTTTTCTTCATTTTTAGGGCCGTTTTAAGAAAACGAGAAATCCAACGCCAAATTGCATTAAGTGAAGAACGTCTAAAGCTTTCTTTATGGGGAAGTGGCGATGAAATGTGGGACTGGGATATTGAGACCGGCAATATTTTCCGTTCGAATATTTGGGGGGCATTGGAATTCCCGAGGGATGGTCACCGTTCTGGCAACAGTGATGAAGAAAGTAATATTCACCCCATGGATCAAGAACGTGTAAGAGAAGCACTCAATAAACACTTCTACGGTGAAACCGATCATTTTGAAGCAGCATATAGAGTTAAAGGCAAAGATGATAGTTGGATCTGGATCCTAGACCGAGCGAAAATCGTAGAAAGAGACGATAAAGACAATGCGCTACGAATGACGGGGACAATTAAAAACATCAGCCAGTTCAAGCAAAAGGAAGAACAATTAAAACTGTTCGAAAAAGCCATTGAAAATATTTCCGAAGGTATGTTTATTCTCGACAGTGAATATCGATTTGTTGAGGTGAACGAAGCGTGTTGTAGAATTTCTCAGCGTAATCGAACTGATTTTATCGGTAATCTGCTTACCTTCGATTTGTATCCGGAGTCCTTTACTAATCAAATTCGTACCATGCTAAAACAACAAGGTCGTTGGGCCAGCGAAGTTGAAGCTAGCCGTGGTGACAAAAGCCATTTCCATATGGAACTCACAATTGACGCCATTTACGATGAATTAGGTGAATTATCGCATTACGTTGGGGTATTTTCTGATATATCAAGACGTAAACAACAAGAAGAAGAGCTTCGTAAACTCACCAACAATGACCTATTAACGGGTCTGCCCAATCGATCAAACTTGCAAGTCACATTAGGAAACTTAGTTAATAAAGAAATTACCCATGCCTTAATGGTACTCGACCTCGACAATTTTAAGCGTATCAATGACTCATTAGGCCATCAAATTGGTGATCAGTTACTCAAACTCGTGTCCGTCAGAATTAAGTCTGTTGTTCCTAAAAATACCAGCATCTATCGCTTAGGCGGCGATGAGTTTGCGATTGTCCTCGATAAAACATCTGACATTAGCGCCTGTGCAGCGATTGCAGGACGTGTCATTGAAGCCTTTAAAACTATGTTTGAAATCGGCCATGAGCAGCTGGTTTTGGGCGTGAGTATTGGTATTGTTTTCTACCCTGAAGATGAACAGAGTGAACAAGCACTTCTGAGAAAAGCAGATATTGCTATGTACCATGCTAAATCTGCTGGCGGTAATTGTTACCAATTCTACTCAGAATCCCTTAACCAACATGCGATTAAACAATTAGAAATTGAAAACCTAATTCGTGAAGGATTAAAAGAAGATTTATTTGAGGTGTATTATCAACCCAAAGTCGATCTTAAAAGTGGTCACGTCGCGGGAATGGAGGCCTTAGTCCGTTTAAATCATCCCACCCGGGGACTGGTCCCACCAAATGATTTTATTCCCCTTGCAGAAGAAAATGGTCTCATTATCGAAATCGGTGAAATTGTGCTGAGGAAAGCCTGTTTTGCAGCGCAGAAATGGCGTGAACAAGGGCTCTTTAAAGGAAGAGTCGCCGTCAATTTATCGTCACGTCAGTTTGCCCTACCCGACCTACAACAAAGAATAGAATCTATTTTACGCTTGACACAATTACCTGCCTCCCACTTGGAACTTGAAATCACCGAGGGGACGGTTATTAAGCAGCCAGAAATGGCCATAACCGTTATGCAGCAATTAGCGAAGATGGGGGTTAGTCTAGCGTTAGATGACTTCGGTACGGGTTATTCCTCACTGTCTTACTTAAAACGATTCCCAATTCATACGCTAAAAATCGATAAAGCCTTTGTCGATGATATTGATAAATCGGACCGAGATTTGAAGATGGTCGATTCGATCATTACCATCGCTCACAATATGGGTCTGTCGGTTGTCGGTGAAGGTGTTGAGCAAACCGCGCAGCTAAATATCCTACGAGCCCTTAATTGCGAAGAAATACAAGGTTATATCTTTAGCAAAGCGATAAATGAAACCGAATTTACTCAGTTGCTGCAAGATGATCGGAGTAAATTCATGCCCCACCACAACATTATCTGATCATTACATTATCTCTCAATCAGTAGTTTGAAACATTGGCACAACATCTGCAATGAGGTGTTCAGTGTCAAAAAATAAAACATTATCAACTACCCTGAGAGATAAAATGATGAAAGGAATTCTAACTGCTGCAGCATTACTGTCTACCATTGGCTTTACGGCACATACCCCTCAAGTTGAAACCGCGGCAGTTCCTAATGTCCGCTTTAACCCTGTAGAAGTGGCTTCTGTACCAAACGTGCGCTTTAAGCCTGTAGAAGTGGCTTCTGTACCAAACGTACGATTTAAGCCTGTAGAAGTGGCTTCTGTGCCAAACGTACGCTTTAAGCCTGTAGAAGTGGCTTCTGTGCCAAACGTGCGCTTTAAGCCTGTAGAAGTGGCTTCTGTACCAAACGTGCGCTTTAAGCCTGTAGAAGTGGCTTCTGTACCAAACGTGCGCTTTAAGCCTGTAGAAGTGGCTTCTGTGCCAAACGTGCGCTTTAAGCCTGTAGAAATGGCTTCTGTGCCAAACGTGCGCTTTAAGCCTGTGGAAGTGGCTTCTGTGCCAAACGTGCGCTTTAAGCCTGTGGAAGTGGCTTCTGTGCCAAACGTACGCTTTAAGCCTGTAGAAGTGGCTTCTGTGCCAAACGTACGCTTCTCAGAAACCACTTTGGCTTAATCGGTTTAATAAATTTTAGAGACAAGGAGCTGATCATGATTAACTCACTCAAAAAAGCACTTGGTTTCGCAAAGCCTGTTCGTAAAAAAGTGAAATTACCAGAAGGCTTAAACCACCTAGAAGTGATCCCAGCCAAAGGTTGGTGGAATTAATTCCACTTTAAGCGGAAATATGCCGTTTACAGAGCCTAGAGCCATTTTGCTAGCGCGCGGCCTAGGCCAATAAAAAAGGAGCTTAATGCTCCTTTTTTATTGGCCGCATTTACGAAAAACCATATACATTAAGCGGTTAGTCTAACGTCAGAAGTCTGGCGCATTCTGCTTAACGCAATACGTTTATGGGAAGAAAACAGTGGAAACGCTAAGGGACCAAGTATAAATCCCATTACAGCCCAATAGCTTACCGATAGTCCTGCTCTAAAAGCCGCAACACCAAAACACCAGGAACAACTCACAGACAAGGCGACAACGATATAAAACATGAATCCCACAGCAACCTCTTTATCGGCTAACTCACGATAGTGCAAATCAAAAAATAGCAGTTCTCAATACAAATAAACTCTAAGCAAGACTACTTATCTGCACTAATCAACATCTACATACACGGCGTCACGGCACAACTGCCGTAAATAGGCACGCCATAATACAAGATCCATCTGACAAATGTGAACATTTTTTAGGCAAAATTTAGCCAAGAGGCAATAAAAAAGCGGCATCGAATTGCCGCTTTTTTAACCAATACCTATTTATGTACCTAGAAGAAACGAGTCTTTTCTGCCGCCATCGCCTTAAGACGTGGACATGGCTCAAATCGGTCGCCGTATTGAGCCTGATAACGTTCCAGTATGCTCACTAAATTATCGGCCCCTAGAGTATCGATATAGTGGAATGGGCCACCCAAGAATGGTGGGAAACCAATACCGAAGATAGCGCCAATATCACCATCGCGCGGTGAAGCAATAATGCTGTCATCTAAACAACGTACCGCTTCATTGAGCATTTGCACGACACAACGTTCCGCTACCGCGCTCATTTCTTTATCGAGACCCGGTTTTATACCTAATACGCCATATACACTTTCATCTACGGCTTTCTTCTTGCTCGACGCTTTATTGCCAGCTGCATATTGATAGAAACCTTTGCCATTTTTACGGCCTTTTCTATCATCGCTCAGTAACTTATCGAAGGCAGCAGGCGCTTTAAAGCGCTCACCCAGTTCTTTTTCAAGGATTGGAGCGATTTTAGCACCGACATCAATACCCACTTCATCGAGCAGAGTGATAGGGCCAACGGGGAAACCGAACTTCACTAAGGCTTTGTCTAAGTGCTCAATACTCTGCCCTTCCAGCAGTAATTGCGCAGCTTCGTTCATGTAAAGCGCAAGGATACGGTTAACATAAAAACCCGCACCGTCTTGTACCACGATTGGCGTTTTACCCTGTTTGCGAGCAAACGCCACTGTGGTGGCAATCGTCTCAGGAGACGTTTTCGCATGGGCAATGACCTCCACCAGCGGCATTTTTTCTACGGGTGAGAAATAATGTAAGCCAATCACATTTTCAGGACGGCTGGCCGCTTGTGCAATTTGACCAATGGGTAAAGATGAGGTGTTAGATGCAAAAATCGTGTGCTCACCGCATTCACGCTCAATATCTTTAACCATCTGATGTTTGAGCGCTAAATCCTCAAATACGGCTTCAACAACAATATCAGCGTCCTTAACGCCTTTATACTCGGTCGTCGTTGTCATCAGTGCCATTAAATTGTCGCGAACGGCTGGCGTCATATGACGACGTTTAACGCCTTTATCCAATAACTTATAGGCGTAAGAAAGCGCATTGCTTAAGCCCTTTTCGTTAATGTCTTTTACCCGTGCAGGAATTTTAGCCTTAGTCGTCGTGACCGAAGCAATACCACCTCCCATCAAACCGCCACCTAAGATCACGGCTTTTTTGACTTTACGTGGTGTCGCCCCTTCGGCGCCTGTTTCTTTCTTCATCTCTGTCGTGGCAAAGAAAATACTGCGCAGCGCCTCTGATTCTTTCGACACCACCAGCTCTGCAAAATGGCTGGCTTCCACCTCAAGCCCTTTCTGCATTCCCTTAGCCATACCTTGGCGCACACAATCAATAATTTTGGCCGGCGCAGGATAGTTGCCTTGGGTTTTCTTAGCGACTTGCTTGGCGGCTTGATCGAAAATAATGTTACGACCGAATCCTGTGCCTTCGAGTAATTGATTGACCAGCGATTTTTTAACTGGTTTCGCCGTACGCTTACCCGCAAGCGCCATCTCCACTGCGGTTTGCAGTAAAATAGTCTGTGGTACTACGTCGTTAACTAAACCCATCTTTAACGCTTGTTTCGGACGAATTTGTTTACCCGTCAACATCATATCCAGTGCAGTAGTGATCCCCACTAAACGAGGCAAACGCTGAGTACCGCCGCCACCGGGTAATAAACCGAGTTGCACTTCGGGGACGCCCAGCATGGTCTTGCCATCATCACTACACACACGTTGATGACAGGCGAGCGCAAGCTCTAAACCGCCCCCCAAACAGGCGCCATGTATCGCGGCAACCACAGGGATATTCAAGGCTTCTAGCTCGTTAAACACCACATGCCCTTGCTGGGATAAGGCTTTCGCATCGCCCGCCGTTTGGCAAGCATCGAGCATAGAGATATCCGCCCCAGCGACGAAGGAGTCTTTTTTACCCGAAATCAGCACTAGGCCACGGATACTGCTATCGCGTTTTATCTCAGACAGGATCTCACTGATCTCAGGGCCAAATTCAGCCTTGAGGGTATTCATGGTTTCGCCGGGTACGTCCATTGTTAGAATGGCGATACCGTCTTCACGGCGGGTTAAATTAAATGTCTTTTCCATCGCCATTACTCCACTTCCACAATCATTGCAGCCCCTAAACCACCCGCAGCACAGGCCGTTGCCAGACCCGTTCCGCCGCCCCGACGTTTAAGCTCACGGCAAACCTGAGTGATTAAACGTGTGCCTGTGGCCGCAAATGGATGGCCGTAAGCTAAAGAACCACCAAGCACATTAAATTTGCTCATATCGATTTCACCAATAGCACGATTACGCCCTAATTTTTCTTCGGCAAATTTTTTGGAGGCAAACATCTGCATGTTGGCTAAGGTTTGTGCCGCGAAAGCTTCATGCATTTCGATAAGAGTTAAATCTTCTAATTCCATGCCGGCGCGCTTTAATGCCAATGGCGTTGCATAGGATGGCCCCATCAGCATGTCTTGCCAGACATCAATCGCGGTAAATGCGTAGCTCTTAATGTAACCAATAGGTTGATAACCTAAGGCTTTAGCACGACCTTCGCTCATCAAAATGATCGCCGAGGCACCATCGGTCAGCGGCGTACTGTTTGCGGCCGTCACGCTGCCATGCTTTTTATCGAAAGCGGGACGCAGTTTAGCGTAAGAGCTTAAATCGGAGTTTTCACGAATGTTATTATCGCGCTCGATAAACTGTTTGTAAGGGGGAACATGGGCCACCATCACTTCGTCACGTAGATGACCTGAAGCCCAGGTTTCACTCGCCAGCGTGTGGGAGCGGTGCGCCAACGCATCTTGGTCGGCGCGGCTGATATTATAGGTCTTGGCCATTTGCTCTGCGGTTTGTCCCATAGACAATCCGGTAGAATACTCAGCAACGGCAGGCGGCACAGGCAGTAAATCTTTAATGCCTAAACGGCGGAAAATTTGTAACTTTTGGCCAAAGCTGCGGGCTTTATTCAGATCGACTAAGGCATGGGCAAGTTTTTTAGATACCCCAATAGGCAATACCGATGAGGAGTCGGCGCCGCCGGCAATACCAATCTCGATATTGCCGGTCATGATTGACTCGGCCACATTCACCGCAGATTGGAAACTGGTCGCACAAGCACGGGTCACGCTGTAGGCATCGGTTGACACATCCATGCCCGTTCCTAACACAATTTCACGGGCAATGTTCGGTGCCGCAGGCATTTGTACCACCTGACCATACACCAATTGCTCAATCAACTTAGGATCCAGTTCGCTACGGGCCAGCAGCTCGTTAACCACCATTTTGCCCATATCGAGCGCCGACACACCGTGGAATGCGGTCGCCTGTTTCGCAAATGGCGTTCTTAAGCCCGCCACAATGGCGATACGCTCACCCTTTGCGTTAGTTACCTGTTGTCTATCACTCATTTGTCACCCTCTTTATGTGCGCTATCGCTGAGAGATTTCAGGCGGCGCTATCGATTTCCATGTTTGCCCTGCTGTTTGGCACCAAAAAAGCCTAATAACAGGTCTGACCATTAAAGTGTGATCTGATTCTAACTTCTTGTCAGCAAGTTTTAAACACCTGTTTGTTTTTTTAACACTAGCCAAACCCTTAGGGAATTCTTTACCATATTCGTTGTCTATAGCCCACACACGTATTTTCAATCGATATTTTCAACCTAAAAAACGAGTAGCATCATGCCTTTGAGTCGCTTCCACGCATTACGCACTTACCTAAATAAGGTTGTTTTAGGGCAGCCAGTTTTGACCGAAAACCTGCTCATTGCCCTCATTGCCAATGGCCATTTATTAGTAGAAGGCCCACCAGGTCTTGCTAAAACCCGTGCGGTTAAAGCCCTCTGCGATGGTGTTGAAGGGGATTTCCACCGGATCCAATTTACCCCTGACCTACTGCCAGCCGACCTTACGGGTACGGATATCTATCGCTCACAAACTGGTACCTTTGAATTTGAAGCGGGCCCGATTTTCCACAACCTGATCCTCGCCGATGAAATCAACCGCGCTCCAGCTAAGGTGCAGTCTGCGTTATTAGAGGCCATGGCCGAAGGTCAAGTGACCGTAGGTAAAAACAGTTATAAGTTGCCGCCACTCTTCCTCGTAATGGCAACTCAAAACCCCTTAGAAAACGAAGGCACTTATCCGCTGCCCGAAGCCCAGCTCGACCGCTTTTTAATGCACCTGAATTTAGATTATCCAAGCGGTGACACTGAAATCGAAATTCTGCGCCAATCCCGCCAAGAAGCACTCACCCATGAGTTGCCGACTGCGGAACCCATTGCCCAGGCCGATATTTTTGCCGCCCGAGATGAAGCGATGGAAATCTATCTCGCCGAACCGCTAGAGAAATACATAGTCGAAATCATTATGGCGACCCGCCAACCCGCGCGTTACAGCGACGAGCTGGCAAAATGGTTAGAGTACGGTGTGAGCCCTCGCGCGACCATTTCGCTTGAGCGCTGCGCCCGTGCCAGAGCCTGGTTACACGAGCGCGATTTTGTCTCTCCCGAGGATATTCAAGCCGTTGCGCCCAATGTGTTAAGACACAGACTGCTGCTGAGTTATCAAGCGCAGGCCGAGGGTGTCAGCCGCGACCAAGTGATCAACCATATTTTGACTCAGGTCGCAGTCCCTTAATCTCAGAACATAGTCTGGATACGCGGCTGATAAATCCTAGGTAACTGAATCGCTTTGTATGAGTAGCTTTGAATGAATAACAGTGTGCTAAACGCATCTCTACACGGTGATGGCAATCCACATGGCTTGCCATTATTTGCCGACGGGCTGCATTTAACCGAGAAAGAACTGCTCGCCTGCCAGACGATTGCGCGGGCTATTCCTGAGCGCCACAGCCGGGCACGTGCCAATATGGCGGGGCATCGCAGCAGTTTAATCAAAGGCCGCGGGATGGAATTTGCCGAAGTGCGCCATTATCAACAGGGCGACGATGTACGCACTATTGATTGGCGCGTGACCGCCCGCACTGGGCAAACCCACACTAAGCTATTTATTGAGGAGCGCGAGCGCCCTATTCTGCTGTTGCTCGATTTAAGCCAGAGCCTGTATTTTGGCTCGAGTTTGTTGCTGCAATCGGTACAAGCGGGGCATTTAGCGACCACGTTAGGTTGGAATGCAATCAATCATGGTGACAGACTCGGCGCCTTAATCGCCTGCGAGTCGGAGCATCTAGAGTTAAAACCCCGCAGTCGCCGCCAAGGGATTTTACAGCTCATTTCAGGCCTGCGCCGAGTGCACGAGCAACAACTCAATCAGCTCGGCAGTCATCCACGGGATCCAGACCATATCCTGCGCGCCTGCCAGCGCTTGCAGCGGATCGCGAAACCGGGCTCATTGATTTGGATCATCACAGATGGCAGCCATTTTACGCCGCAATGTATCGCGCCGCTGACAGAACTGAAGCGCCATTGTGATATTGGCGCTTATCTGGTGACCGACCCTCTCAGGCAGGGCAGCCTCAACTTACCCAAGCAGTTTAGTTTGCCAGTTCGCGAAGGGGACCAAGATTTAGTGCTGACTCGCGACAGTTATCAAGCATGGCTTGGGCAGCAACAACAGCAGCAAAATGACTTTATCGCCATGATGCAAAAGCTGAAGGTGCGTACCCAATTTATCGACGCGGGTTTACCCCTCGCGCAGCAGCTAGCCTTACTGCAATAACAGCACGGCAAATAAGTGAGTAATAGTAGACAGTGCAACATAAAGCATAAGTGAGTCCTAAGCGTGAACCCACAAACTCTAAATCCAGCCTTGGATAAGGCTGCCACGCCAAATCCCGCTTTGGCGGATTTACAAGATATTATTCTCCCCGACCCGATTGGGGCTTGGCCATGGGCCATAGGTTATTGGTTAGCACTCGCTATCCTGTTAGTTTTGTTGATTGCCGCAATTCTTTGGCTCAAAAAACGTGCCGCCTACTTAGCGCCTAAAAAAGCCGCCCAAGGTTTATTTGCAGCACTTGATCCTCATTCGGCCCAGTATCCCTCTGAGGTGAATCAGCTATTAAAGCGCACCGCCTTAAGTTATTTGCCAAGGGAAGTGATAGCGAAACTCGATGGCCCCGCGTGGGCAAACTGGTTAGATAGCCATTTGCCCGCAAAGCAGCGCGGCCGCATTGGGCCATTATTGGATAAACGCCACCAGGCTAAACCACTGAGCGCCGAAGAGGCCATTGAGTTACAGGCCCTCGCCCGCAGTTGGTTTGCCTCAAAAGCCAAATTAAGCGCACCGATAATGCACACTTTATCGAGCCAGTCCTCATCTTCGTCGGCAGCAGTAACACCGGCTCCAGCTAAGCCTGCGGAGGAGCAATGTTAACAGTCGCATGGCCTTTGGCATTGATTTTACTGCCTTTACCTTTTATTTTTTGGCGTCGCCAAACGGTGCAAGCCGAAGGTGGCCGCCTGCAATTGCCCGGTATTAGTCAGACGGGCAAGGCCAATATCACTAGCCACAGCCGCCAAAGCCGCAAGCGCTATTGGTTGATGTGGAGCTTGTTAGTGCTTGCTATCGCCCGCCCACAATGGCTTGGCGATCCGATTGAACTACCAAGCCAAGGGCGGGATCTGATGCTGGCGGTGGACTTATCCGGCAGTATGCAGATTGAAGATATGGTGATTAACGGCAAAGTTGTCGACCGTTTTACCCTGATCCAACACGTGGTCAGTGAGTTTATTGAGCGTCGCAAAGGCGATCGTATCGGTTTGATTTTATTTGCCGATCACGCTTATCTACAGGCGCCACTCACCCAAGATAGACGCTCTGTTGCCCAGTTCTTAAAGGAGGCGCAGATTGGCCTTGTCGGTAAACAAACGGCGATTGGCGAGTCGATTGCGCTCGCGGTCAAGCGCTTCGATAAAATGGATGAGAGTAACAGAG
Organism: Shewanella sp. Koi 1; assembly: GCF_052907445.1. Taxonomy (NCBI): domain Bacteria; kingdom Pseudomonadati; phylum Pseudomonadota; class Gammaproteobacteria; order Alteromonadales; family Shewanellaceae; genus Shewanella; species Shewanella sp. Koi 1. Next base: position 3,153,140 of record NZ_JBREJM010000001.1, read on the forward strand.
TCTTGATTTTATTGACTGACGGTTCAAATAACGCCGGTAATATCGATCCTGAGCAAGCGGCCCAAATCGCCGCTAATCGCAAAGTGACGATTTATACCGTGGGCGTGGGTGCCGATGTCATGGAAAGACGCACCCTGTTTGGTCGTGAGCGCGTCAATCCGTCGATGGATCTCGATGAAAACCAACTCAAGCATATTGCCGATGTTACCCATGGCCGCTATTTCCGCGCCCGCAACAGCCAAGAGCTGGAACAGATTTATCAAGAAATTGACAAACTGGAGCCCGTGAGTCGCGATCAACTCAGCTATCGTCCTCAAGCGGAGCTATTCTATTGGCCGCTCGCCCTCGCGCTGCTCACCAGCATTTGGATAGCCTTAGGTCAGTTATCACTGTTTTCGCGGACTAAAAACCCTGTTCCAGCAGCAACACCACGGGGGGATGTTCGTTAATGAGCCTGCATTTTATTCGTCCAGAATGGTTACTCGCCCTGTTGCCACTTGCCATCATCCTGTGGGCGCTATGGCGTCAACACCAGAGTAACAGTGCTTGGAATCGCTATATTGCGCCGCATTTGGCTAAAATATTGGTCACAGAGGGCACGCAAAAATCCCGTCGACCGCTGCATATCTTGGCTTTCACTTGGGTGATTGCCACCTTAGCCTTAGCTGGGCCGGCGCTCAATAAGCAAACCTTGCCGGTTTTTGCCGCCGAGCAAGGTCGAGTGTTGGTAATGGACATGTCCGTCTCCATGTTTGCCACCGATCTGGCGCCCAACCGTTTAACCCAAACCAAGTTTCGAGCGACGGATTTGCTCCGCGGCTTAAAAGAAGGCGAAACTGGCCTTATCGCCTTCGCTGGCGATGCCTTTACCATAAGCCCGCTCACCCGAGACACGGGCACGCTGCTTAATTTATTGCCCACTTTAAGCCCTGACATTATGCCCGTGTTGGGCTCAAACCTAGCGGCCGCGCTAACCCAAGCTAAAAATCTACTGGCACAGGGCGGACACCTGCGCGGCGATATTATTGTGATGACAGATGGCATCACCCCGAGGCAATTCGATGAGGCTAACTCGGCCTTAGCCGGTAGCCAATATCGGCTCGCGATTATGGGATTTGGTAGCCCCCAAGGCGCGCCCATCCGCTTACCCGATGGCCAATTACAGCGCGACAGCAGCAATGAAGTCGTTGTCGCCAAAACCGACTTTGGCTTACTGCAAAAATTAGCCGATAACCATAATGGCATCATGATCCCCAATCGTGCCGATGGTCAGGATTTAGCACAGTTGCAACATTGGTTGAGTGACAGTGGCGATGCCAAAGCCACGGATCTCGATGGAGAAACCTGGCAGGATCTCGGCCCTTACCTCGCCTTACTCTTACTCATCCCTGCCCTGCTGAGCTTTAGGCAAGGCATGCTCGCCAACTGGCTGCTGATGGGATTGGGCGGTCTATTGCTCAGTGCTGCGCCGCAAAACGCCCATGCCAGCGCATGGGACTCGCTCTGGCACACCCAAGAGCAACAGGCGATGCAGGCCTATCAAGCCGAGGATTACGCTAATGCCGCTCAAAAATTCGAGACGCCCCAATGGCAAGGCGCGGCGCAGTACAAGGCGGGCGAGTACGAACAGGCGTTAAAAAGCTTTGAGCAAGATAGCTCAGCCAATGGCCTTTACAACCAAGGCAACGCGCTGATGCAACTCGGTAAACCCGACAAAGCCAAGGAACGTTATCAGGCCGCACTCGACAAGCAGCCCGAGTTCCCACAGGCCAAAGCCAACCTTGAGTTAGCAGAGAAATTGCTGAACCAGCAGCAGTCGCAGCAAAATGCTGACAATCAAGATAAGCAGTCTCAAGGCGAGCAAAACCAACAGGGACAGAACCAGAACGATCAGATGCAGGGACAAAACCAGCAGCAGGGAGACCAACAATCCTCGCAAAACGACCAAGCTCAAGATCAGTCTCAAGAGCAGCAGTCCCAACAGCAAAATAATCCCGATCAAGCGGACGAAAAACCGTCTCAGGAGCAAAACGCCTCATCACAGCAGAATGATCCTGAGCAAGGCGCACAAGATAAACAGCAAGCGAGTGATGAAAACGCCAAGCAAGATCAGCAAGATGCACAGCAGGAACAACAGCAGGCCGAGCAACAAGCTAATCAGCAAAACGGCGCCGATAACAATGCTGAAGATAAAGAAGATCCAGCCAGCAACGAGGCCACAATGCAGGCAAAGGTCGAGGATGATAAGTCCAACGCCGAGCAAGAACAGCAACAGGCCGTAGCGCAAAAAGCGGATAAAGAGAAACAGGCGCAGGCGGATAAAAAACCAGATACCGCAATTGAGTCTGTTGAAGCGCCGCCGAGTAACAGCGAGCCTTTGCCCGCGGAGATGCAGCGAGCACTGCGGGGCGTGAGTGAAGATCCACAGGTGTTGCTGCGTAATAAGATGCAACTCGAATATCAAAAACGCCGCCAAAATGGCCAAATATCAAGGGATAACGAACAGTGGTGATCAGACAATTTTTTATCCTCCTTACGCTTTGCATCGCGGTCATTCAACCCGCCTTTGCCCTGAGCAAACTCGAGGCGTCGGTCGATCGCAATCCGGTGATGGAGGGAGAGTACTTTGTGCTCAATGTCAGTGCCGACGATGAGGTCGACACGGGTAAACTCGATACTTCCATCCTGCTCAAGGATTTTATCGTGGGTCGCACCAGCGTGAGTCGCAGCACCCAGATAATGAACTTCGATGCGGTCAAAGAAACCCGCTGGCAAGTGCTGCTTGCCCCAAAGCAAAAGGGCCAACTGACCATCCCATCCTTTAGCATTGATGGCGTCAGCTCCGCCGAAATTCCCCTCAGGGTAGTCGAAGCGGGCGCACAACCAGAGCAAGCCAAGAACCTGTTTATCGATGCCAAAGTCTCGACGGATGAGGCCTACGTCGGCCAGCTTATTACCTATAAAGTAAAGCTTTATCTTGCGGTCGAACTGCAACGCGGCGTGCTCAATGCCCCGGTTATCGAAGGCGCGCAGATTAAACAAATCGGTGAAGACAAAGATGGCTCAGAGATCATCGAAGGCCGTCGTTACCGCGTGATTGAGCGCACCTATGGCATCATTCCTGACTTACCCGGCCAAGTGAACATCAAAGGCGCGACCTTTTCTGGCGATGTATTAGTGGAATCCCAGCGCCGTGGCGGCATGTTTGGTTTTAACGAGAGCCGGCCAATGCAAGCTGGCGCGCCTTCCTTAAGCATTCAAGTCGAACCTGCGCCAACGAGCTTCCAAGGCCAATGGCTTGTGGCCGATTTAGTAGCCTTAAAAGAAAGTTTTCCTGAGGATGTAAAAGAGTTTACCGTCGGTAGCCCCATCACCCGCACGCTCACCTTATTGGCCTCCAATGCCGATGAGAATAGCCTGCCAGATATCGCGCAAAACCTGCCGCCTGAGCTCAAATCCTATCCCGAAAAGCCTCAGCGCCAGAGCTTTGTGCGCGACGCGCAGATAGTGTCACAGTACAGCATTACCTCGGCCATCGTCCCCAGTAAGGCGGGCACTTTTACCTTGCCCGAAGTGAAAGTACCTTGGTGGAATCCGCATCTTAAACGCCAAGAAATGGCGACCCTGCCCGCCCGCACCATTCAAGTAAAAGGTGGCGCCGTGGTCGATACACCCATCGAACCCAACTGGCAGGCAAATACCAGCACGAACAGTGAAAGTCATTGGAGCGCGAATCTGTTCGCCCTGCTGTGGCTGGTGACATTAGTTGCTTGGGCCGTCACTTTTGTCGCTTGGCGACGTGCGCTGAAGCGCCAAACAACAGTCAATACATCAGTAACAGCGCAACCGCTCGTTCTTAGTACTGGCCTTAAGGGCTTAGAGCAAGCCTGCGCTAAAGGTAATGTCAGTGATATTTTGCAGCAATTGCAGCAATACTATAGTGAGCAGGCCGCTCGCCCTATGACGCTCGATAAAATTGCCGCGCAGTCGAGCGAGTTAGCAGAGGCGATTCGTCAGTTGCAAGCCTTAGCCTACGGCGGCAAAGCCAATAGCGACGCCCAACTGGCAAGCGCAGTAAAAGCATTGTTAAGCGCGGTGAAAAGCGGCAAGTTACACCCCATGGCGCAGCAATCCACGCCATTACGCCCGTTGAATCCCAATGGCTAAACACGACGGATAAATCGACGCACAGCTTAATCAAATAAGTAAGGTGTAATCTTTTGAATCGTAAAATAAAAAGAAAATATCGAAAAAATGTTTGCTAACTGGCGAAAGAAATCCGTCGAGCCTGCGGTCTCTTCTGACATGCTGAGCAAACAACGACGATACAACAGCCTAGTCAAGGCGCTGCACGCCGATATCTTCCGCTATGCCTTTTGGTTATGCGGCGATAAGCAGGTGGCAGAGGACATCACCCAAGAAACCTTCTTACGGGCATGGCGCTCTTTAGATTCCCTACAGGATGATAAAGCGGCGAAGGCTTGGCTGATCACGATTTTGAGGCGCGAAAATGCCCGTCGATTCGAGCGCAAACAATTTGATTACGCCGATGTCGAACAAGACAGCTTAGAAGATCACATTGCCTCCAGCACGGAAGAGCAAACCGAGCAGTACTGGTTAAGGCGACAAATCGCTAAGCTGGATATTGAATATCGGGAGCCCCTATTGCTGCAGTTAATCGGTGGCTTTAGCGGTGATGAAATTGCCCAGCTCTTGGACTTAAACCGCAACACTGTCATGACGCGCTTATTTCGGGCGAGGAACCAATTGAAAGAACTACTTGAGAAAACCGATGTGAGAGGTCAATCCAATGGATGAGCTTAAATTTAGGCGTCAAGCTTATGAAGATCCTCATAATCAAGATCCCGAGTTTGTTGCGCAAATGCAGGAGAATGCCGAATATCAGGCGTTCGTCGCAGAGCTTAAGGGCCTCGATGCCAAAATCACTCATGCGTTAAAAGTGGATGTGCCAGAGGACTTGGCCGACAAACTTATTCTGCGCCAACAATTGCAGCAGCACCATAAACAGCGCCGTCAAACGGGCTTTTTAGTCGCCATGGCCGCGTCGATTGCCTTTATTGTGGGGATCAGTTTCAGTTTATTGCGCTTAGGTCCAGTCGATTTAGCCGAGCATGCCTTAGCCCATGTTTACCATGAAGGCGTAGCCTTGCAGGTGGACCAAAATGTCAACTTTAGCCAAGTGAACGCGCAGCTCGCCTCCTTGAAACACTTAGAGCATGCCAAATTTACCGGGCAACCAGGCAAGGTCTATTACACCTCTTACTGTGATTTTCAAGGGGTTAAGAGTCTGCACTTAGTGCTGCAAGCTGAAAAGGGTAAAGTGACTCTGTTTATTGTGCCCATCGAAAAACGCATGGTGCTGGATAACACCTTTGCCGATGGTAAATATCAAGGCATGGGCTTTGAGGCCGGTGATGCATACATTTTGCTTGTGGGTGAAGATCAGACAGACCTTAGCTTTGTAAAAGACGAAATCAAGAACACCTTTATCTAACCTATTAATAGTAAACCCTTTCTGTTATCGACCTCCGATCTTTTATCATGCTCGGAGGTCGGATTTCGATCACATCTTTATCTACTAATGGGTTCTTGCTCAAACATCTGGTAGCATGCTTGCCACTTTGAATAATAACAAAATGGGATAAAGACAATATGACGATTGAAACCCCGATTTTAATCACATTTGTTGGCTATTTAGTATTGATGATGGGCATAGGATTTTGGGCTTACCGTGCCACCGATACTGTTGATGATTATATTTTAGGCGGCCGTAAAATGGGCCCCGCCGTGACCGCGCTCAGCGTGGGCGCCTCCGATATGTCAGGCTGGTTGCTCTTAGGCTTACCTGGCGCCGTTTACTTAGGCGGCTTAGGCGAAGCATGGATTGGGATTGGCTTGGTTGTCGGCGCTTGGCTTAACTGGTTGTTTGTGGCCAAACGCCTGCGCATTTACACCCAATTAGCGGATAACGCCCTCACCCTGCCCGACTTCTTCGAGAAGCGCTTTCACGATAAACAGGGTTACCTCAAACTCGTCTCTGCGGTCACGATTCTGGTGTTTTTCACCTTCTATGCTTCCTCTGGCATGGTGGGCGGCGCCATTCTGTTCGAAAAAGTCTTCGGCCTCGATTACAACGTTGCCTTAGTGATTGGCTCAGCCATCATTGTGGGTTACACCTTTATTGGCGGTTTTTTTGCCGTGAGTTGGACCGACTTCTTTCAAGGCTGTTTAATGTTGATAGCCCTGCTGATCATCCCCTTTGCGGTGTTCTCGCACCCCGAGAGCCATGCGGGAATTGAGTCTATCGACCCAGCCATGTTGGCACTGATCAGTGACAAAACCACAGTGATTGGCTTGTTATCACTGCTCGCATGGGGACTGGGTTATTTCGGTCAACCCCATATTTTGTCGCGCTTTATGGCTATTGGCAGCGCCGATGCACTGCCGCTGTCACGCCGTATCGCCATGAGCTGGATGATGTTATCTCTCATCGGCGCGTTAGCCACAGGATTAGCGGGTTCACTGTATTTTGCCAATCAACCCTTGGCCAATGCCGAAACCGTGTTTATTCATTTAGCCCAAGCCGCCTTTAACCCTTGGATTGGCGGATTACTGATCGCCGCAATTCTGTCGGCCATTATGAGTACCATTGATTCGCAGTTGTTAGTGTGTTCGAGCGTGATCACCGAGGACTTTTATCGCAAGTGGTTACGCCCTCAAGCCGACGATCGCGAGCTGATGATGGTAGGTCGTATGGGCGTGCTGGCCATTGCCGTGATCGCGGGGATCATTGCCCTGAATCCTGAAAGCAGTGTATTAAGCCTAGTCAGTTATGCTTGGGCAGGTTTTGGTGCCGCCTTCGGTCCTGTCGTACTGCTATCACTCTTCTGGAAGCAGTACAGCCGTAACGGAGCGATTGCGACCATTATCGTCGGCGCATTAACCGTGGTAATTTGGAAACAACTGTCTGGTGGGATCTTCAACCTGTACGAAATTTTACCCGGATTTGTGTTTGCGATTATTGCTGGTGTCATCGTCAGTAAAATGTCACGCCCTGCCGAAGCCATTACCGCAGAATTTGAGCAATTTAAATCCGCGTTATAACAGATAATTTTCTGTCCCTAATTGTAAAAAGCGTACATGTGTACGCTTTTTACAAATTGTTTAAATTTATTAACCTCCTTCTCGTTACAAAACATTAACCTCAATTAAAACTTCCCTCTCCAATAAAAACCAAAGATACCAAGCATCTGGCCAGACCATTCGTTCATGCTAAAGTACGATCCCGTTTTAATTAACTGTTAATTAACAAATTTTAAATCTGGTCGGACTTGTTGAGGTTACACACAATCCCTACCATGCCGAAGATTATAAAAGGATTTGCGCCTTGTTCTGGCAACTAGGACCGAACAAAATCCAATACCAAAATAATGAGAGAATAATAATGAAATCATTCAACAAGACACTGCTTGCCGTTGCCGTTGCATTGGCGAGTTCACAAACTTTCGCATCGGGTTTCCAATTAAACAGCCAATCAGCCACAGGTATGGGCCGTGCATTTGCCGGTGACGCCGTCATCGCTGATAACGCTTCAGTGTTATCTCGTAACCCAGCAGCGATGGCGCTCTTTGATAAAGACGCAATCTCTTTAGGCTTAACCTATGCCGATATTACTGTTGACGTTAAAGACGTTAACTTTGCCGGTGGCGCTTATGATTTAGGCAGCATCGACGATGCGGGTAGCTCTAAAGTTATCCCGAATATTTTCTACATTCACCCAATCGACGATAAATTCGCCGTGGGTTTTGCCGCATTCTCTAACTTCGGTACCGGTACCGATGCCAGCTCACTTTCGAAGAATTTGCCAGCAGGCTCCGCAGCACCTTATGACCTACTGGGTGAAACTGAAGTCACTACCGTTAACTTCAACGCCAGCGTGTCATACCGCATCAACGATATGTTCAGTATCGGCGCGGGTCTGGATGCCGTCTATGGCGAAGGCCGCTTAACCCGTAATATGGGCACTACGCCTCTGGTTGACGTAGACGCTGATGGTTGGGCTTTCGGTGGTATCGTAGGTGCCACTATTGAGTTAGATAAAGATAACCGTTTCGGTATCAGCTACCGTTTCAGCCCAACCGTCAATGTTGAAGGCGATATCAATACTGTCTCGATGACAACCATTCCTAGTGTAGGTGCAGTACCAGTTACGACAAGTTTTGATAGCTTAGATGTACCGTTAGCGGATATTTTCCAAGTTGCCGGTTTCCATCAAATCACCCCTAAATTTGCCCTGCACTACACAGCCCAGCACACCCAGTGGGGTAACTTTGATCAAATCACCGCGAAAGACGGCACAGCAACAATTGCCGCTGTGGGCGTGACTAGGCCTGTAGGTGATGTAGCCCTGAAAGAATACCAATGGAAAGATTCATGGTTATTCAGCGTGGGTGGAACTTACACCATCAACGAACAATTCACCGTTCGTGCTGGTTACATGCATGACCAAGGCGTTGTGGACGAAATCAGCTCGATTTCATTCCCAGACTCTGACCGTAACTGGTTCACAGCGGGTATGAGCTACCACATCAACCCACAAAACACCGTTGACTTCGGTATCGCTTACATTAAAGGTGAAGAAGTTCACCTAATCGAAAACAGCGCAATCACAGGCCCTGTGAACGCGGTAACTGAATCAAGCGGTATGTACTACTCAGTACAGTACAGCTACCAGTTCTAAGCTGTTTCGAACTCAAAAAAGCCGCATTTTTGCGGCTTTTTTGTATCTTACGTATTTATTGCCTAAAGTTAATCCATCCCCCACTTAAACTGTCACCCTTATGGCAAAAGTCATTGGACTTGGTGGTATTTTCTTTAAAAGTACTGATCCCGTCGCGTTAGCCACTTGGTATCAAAACCATCTGCAAATACCAATTGAAAACTGGGGCGGCGCCGCCTTTTATCACAACGATAAACCGACGCCCGGTTACCATGTGTGGACCCCTTTCGACCATAACACTAGCTATTTTGCCCCGACCGACAAAAGCTTTATGTTTAATTTTATCGTTGACGATCTGGAGCAGGCCCTACAGCAAGTCACTCAGGGCGGCGGCGAACAAGTTGGGGAGATTGAAGACTCGGAATTTGGCCGTTTCGGTTGGTTTATCGACCCCGATGGCAATAAAGTCGAATTATGGCAGCCAAGCCCTATCCCTCCTGTTAACTAAGTGGCTAACACATAAGCCGCTTTTACAACCGCGTATCAATCCTGAATAGCAGCTGAGCATTTTCAATAAAGCTCAATGCTTTGTTATTTGTCTATCCCCAAAGTCACATAATTGCAGTAAGGTAGCTTCAACAATCCCATCGAGTGAGTATGTTATGCAACGCAATTATCTTCTTCCCGCCCTCGTGCTTGGCGGTTTCTTATGTGCAGGCATGGTCTATGTAGGACAAAGCGCCAACTCGGCGCTGTTAGAGATGAAAGCCCTAGAGCGCACAGTCACAGTTAAAGGGCTGGCCGAAAAGGAAGTGAAAGCCAATATCGCCATCTGGCCGATTAATTTCACCGAAGTCGACAATAACCTGCCTAAGCTCTACGACACAGTGCAGCAAAAAACCGACAGAGTGGTCGCCTACCTCAAGGAACAGGGTTTTAGCGACAGCGAAATTACAGTCTCGCTGCCGACAATAGAAGACAGACAGGCTCAAGGCTACGTTGACCCGAATGTGCGCTATCGTTACTCGGCAAAGGTGAATCTTTCTGTCTATACCCCACAAATTGATTTAATGCTCAGCACGCGTAAGCAAATGATAAACCTAGTTAAAGAAGGCATTGCCATCGGTAGCCAAGATTACGAAAACCGTACCGAGTTTTTATTTACGGCACTCAATGATGTGAAACCGACCATGGTGCAGGAAGCAACGCAAAATGCGCGGGAAGTAGCCGAAAAGTTTGCCAAGGACTCACAATCGCGTCTGGGTAAGATTAAGAGTGCCAGCCAAGGTCAGTTTACGATTTCCGATCGTGACAGCAGCACGCCTTACATAAAACAAATTCGCATTGTGTCTACGCTGACCTATTATTTAAACGACTGATATTTAAAGCTGGACAAGGACTAGAGTGATGATATGGCGATTGATGTAAGGGAAGATTCATTCGCCGTTTCCCTATATTAGTGAAATCGATTACATTAAATTTTTCTAATAAATATTGATTGCCTAATCAAAACAACTCCATTAGAATTTACTCATGAATTATTTTTGGGATGATTTGGTATGGCTGCAATCTCACGTACTCTATTCACATTATTCGTTTTTTCCCCCTTTGCCACCCAGGCTGCGCCCTTGGCGACCCTCGAGGTAATGAGCAAACCTTACGCGAATTGGGTGACCTTAGACGCCAGTATCGAGGCCGTCAAAGCGGCTACCGTCTCGGCGCAAACCTCAGGCCGAATCGTTAAGCTCAACTACGATGTTAATGATGTCGTGCCTGAAGGCGCGGCGTTACTGAGATCACCAGTAAAGAGCAAGGCGCGGAACTGGCAAGCTATGAGGCCGATCTCGCCAAAGCCACAGCTCTGAATGTGGAGGCGCAGGCCCAATACAAACGCTATAAAGAACTCTTTCCCCAAGGCGCGATTTCAAAAGGCGCCATGGATGAAGCGACCGCCAATGCCAAGGCCGCCGAGCAAGCCGTGAGTGCCGCCAAAGCTCGGGTCATTAAAGCCAGCGAATCCCTCAAATACACTGTGGTATCGGCGCCATTTAGCGGGATTGTCACCGAGCGTTTAGTCGAATTAGGCGAAACCGTGAGTGTCGGTCAGCCACTGCTATCTGGGTTTTCACCGAGCCAAATGCGCGCTATCACCCAAGTGCCACAGCGCTATATTCAGCAACTGAAAAACGCGCCTGAGTTTATGGTGCGCTTAAGTGACGGCCGTGAACTCACCTCCAAGGACCTCACTATCTTTAGCTTTGCCGATCCTGTGAGTCACAGTTATCAAGTGCGGATTAACCTGCCAAAGGATGAACCCAACCTTCAACCCGGAACCTGGGCTAAGGCGCTGTTTAAAAATGGCGAGCGGGAAAAAATCCAACTGCCGACCTCGACCCTTATCACCATGAATGAACTCAGCAGTGTCTACCTGAAAAAAGGCGAGCAATTCGTTCTCACCCAGGTGCGCGTCTCTGAGCCTGTCGATGGTGAAGTCGAAGTCCTCGCGGGGCTGCGAACTGGTGATATTGTCGCCGTGGATGCTTACCAAGTGTTGCTTGAACAAAAGCAATAAATTCCCTAGCGATATCAACTTGATGAGGTTGTTGAATGAAACACGCTACTGAATCTTCGACGTCACTTGGCATTTCGGGTCGTATTGCGGCCGCATTTCAAAACAGTGCCATTACGCCACTGCTGGCACTGCTGGGCTTGTTACTCGGCTTATTTGCCATCTTAGTGACCCCAAAGGAAGAAGAACCGCAGATTGACGTCACCTTTGCCGACGTCTTTATCCCTTTTCCCGGCGCGACCCCGACCGAAGTGGAGAACTTAGTCACCCTGCCCGCCGAACAAGTGATTTCAGAGCTCAAAGGAATAGACACACTCTATTCTTTCTCCCAGCCCGATGGCGCGATGATCATTGTGATCTTTAAGGTCGGCGTAACCCGCAACGATGCCATTGTCAGCCTCTACAACCAGATTTATTCCAATATGGATAAACTGCCGCAGGGCGCGGGTGTTGGCGAGCCATTGATTAAACCACGCGGTATCGATGATGTGCCGATTGTCAGCCTAACACTCTGGTCCAAGGACAAACAGGTCTCGGCCGAACAGTTGACCCATGTGGCATTAGGGCTAGAAACCGAAATCAAGCGGATCCCGGGTACGCGGGAGATTTACACCGTTGGCCAACATGAGATGGTGGCCAATGTTCGCATCGATCCCGCTAAGATGAACAGCTTTAATCTCACCTACGACAAGTTGAGACAAAGCCTGAATGACAATAATCACATCTCGATGCCTGCATCTTTAGTGCAAGGGAATCAAGAGATTAAGGTTCAGGCTGGCCAGTTTTTGCAAACTATAGACGATGTAAAACAGCTGGTAGTGAGTATTTCGCAGGATAAACAGGGTAAACCTATCCCCGTTTATTTGGCCGATATTGCCGATATCAGTTTAAAGAGCGATATTCCCACCCAAAGCGTTTGGCATAGCGACAAGACGGATATCTACCCCGCGGTGACTATCGCCATTGGTAAGCAGCCGGGGCAAAACGCCGTTGATATTGCCGATGCCACCCTCGCGCGCATTGCTAAGGTCAAGAATGTGTTGATCCCCAGCAATGTCGAAGTGACTGTTTCGCGCAACTATGGTGAGACGGCGGCGGATAAATCTAACACCCTTATTCTTAAGCTGATTTTTGCCACCAGCGCCGTTGTCGTATTGGTGTTTTTAACCATGGGCGCCCGCGAATCACTAGTAGTAGGTGTCGCCATTATTATCACCTTGGCGATCACCCTGTTCGCCTCTTGGGCGTGGGGATTTACCCTTAACCGAGTGTCACTCTTCGCGCTGATTTTCTCCATCGGGATCTTGGTCGACGATGCCATTGTGGTGGTGGAGAATATCCATCGGCACATGGCGCTCGGTAAAAAATCCTTTAGTGAACTCATCCCTGTTGCGGTCGATGAAGTGGGCGGCCCAACGATTCTCGCCACCTTTACCGTTATCGCAGCACTGCTGCCCATGGCATTTGTGTCGGGATTAATGGGCCCTTATATGAGCCCGATCCCCATCAACGCCAGTATGGGCATGCTGATTTCGCTTGTGGTCGCCTTTATGGTAACCCCATGGCTGAGTCGTAAACTGCTCAAACACCATAGTGGTTCAGCCACAGACGTCGCACACAGCAGCGATGCCGATGCTCAGATAAACGAGAGCAAAATGGTGCGCCTATTTACCCGTTTAATCGGTCCCTTTCTGCTAGGTAAAAGTGCCCGTAAAGCACGGATTGGGCTCGCCGCTGGGGTCTTTGTGCTTATCGGTATCGCCGTGGCCTTGCCCGTGGGTCAGCTCGTGGTGTTAAAGATGCTGCCTTTCGATAATAAATCCGAGTTCCAAGTCATGGTGGATATGCCTGAAGGCACGCCAGTGGAACAAACCCAGCGCGTACTTCAGGATTTAAGTCGCTACCTTGCCACTGTGCCCGAGGTGGAGCATTTGCAGCTGTATGCCGGCACCAATGCACCGATGAACTTTAACGGCTTAGTACGCCACTATTTTCTACGTCACAGCCAAGAGCTTGGCGATATTCAGGTCAATCTAGTCGATAAAAAGCATCGCAAGCGTGACAGTCACAGCATTGCGCTTTCGGTCCGTGAAGAATTGCAGCATATCGGCGCTAAGTATCAGGCCAATGTGAAAGTCGTCGAAGTGCCACCTGGCCCACCAGTCTGGTCACCGATTGTGGCCGAAGTCTATGGTCCAAGTCCTGTGATTCGCGAACAAGCGGCCTACGAGCTGCAGTCGCTGTTCCGTGAGACCAAAGATGTGGTCGATATTGATATTTTCTTGCCCGCAGCACAGCAAAAATGGCAAGTGATAATCGACCGCTCTAAGGCCAGCCTAATGGCGGTGCCCTATAGCAATATCGTTGATTTAATTGCAACTTCGGTTGGCGGCAAGGATGTAAGCTACCTGCATATCGCGCAGCAAAAACAACCTGTGCCTATCCGCCTGCAACTACAGGAAGGGGCAAAAATCGATTTAGAGCAAGTGCTGAATATGAAACTGCAGAGCCAAACGGGGCAATCTGTGCCCGTGTCTGAGCTGGTGACGATTAAGCGCGGAAAAATCGATGCTCCTATCATCCATAAGAATATGATCCCTATGGTGATGGTAGTTGCCGATATGGCCGGTCCGCTCGACAGTCCGCTCTATGGCATGTTCGACATGGCGGGCAAAATCGACGGCGAAAATGGCTTAGGTTTCGATCAGCATTATATCCACCAACCAACCGGGCTAGACTCAGTCGCCGTGCTCTGGGACGGGGAATGGAAGATCACCTATGAAACCTTCAGGGATATGGGTATCGCCTATGCCGTGGGGATGATAGCGATTTATTTATTGGTCGTCGCCCAATTTAGATCCTATCTGGTGCCGCTCATCATTATGGCGCCAATCCCACTGACAGTGATAGGGGTCATGCCGGGGCATGCACTGCTCGGCGCGCAATTTACCGCGACATCAATGATTGGCATGATTGCCTTAGCAGGGATTATTGTCCGTAACTCGATATTATTAGTGGATTTTATCAATCAGGAAACCGCCTCAGGGGTTCCCTTTGAGCGCGCAGTCATCCACTCGGGCGCCGTGCGGGCCAAACCGATTATGCTGACCGCTTTGGCGGCCATGATTGGCGCCTTGTTTATCTTGGACGACCCAATCTTCAACGGGCTTGCGATCAGTCTAATTTTCGGGATTTTTATCTCGACCTTACTGACCTTAATCGTCATCCCAGTGCTTTACTACGCGGCGATGAAAAATCGCATAAACTTAACTCAAACAGCCGATTAACCCACAATAGGCAGCCATAGCGCTGCCTCTAGGAGCAACCTATGTCACTCGAACGCAGCATTATGGCCTTTGCCGGATTTATGGTGTTACTGTCTTTGGTGTTAACCGCTTTTGTGCACCATAACTTTATGTGGTTAACGGCCTTCGTTGGCGCTAACCTATTCCAAAGCGCTTTCACGGTTTTTTGCCCTGCGGCCATGGTATTACGCAAATTGGGCGTCAAATCCGAAGCCGAAATCGCGAAACAAGGTTAATGCACATTTGCAAAGGAGAAAGTCAGTGTTCAACAAGTTACTGTGTCGCAGTAAAACCTTACTGGGGGTGGCTCTCTTGAGTCTGTCATCACTCGCCTTAGTCCCGAACGCGGCAAGTGCCGCCGATCAAGAGCCCCAAGTTGCGTGGCAAAAAATCGCTGCTGGCGCTATGGTGCTCGATGTACGCACCCCTGAGGAATTTGCCGCGGGCCATTTAGCCAATGCGGTTAATATTCCCTTTGAGCAAGTCGCCGCCGAGTTTGCTAAGCGCGGTATCGCCAAAGATGCGCCCGTGGTGTTGTATTGTCGTAGCGGTCGACGCAGCAGTATCGCAACCGAAGCCCTAGTCGCGGCGGGTTACACTCAAACCTATAACGGTGGCGGTTATCAGACCTTAGCCGACGCTCAGCCTAAAACAGAATAACTCGCTGTTGAAATTAACGATAAAAGCGCCTGTTGGCGCTTTTTATATTTCGGCAGATGTTTATTCAGCTTACCAAGTACGACCAGTCGATTATCCTGCCCTGACGATGCACAAAAGCCAATAAATTGGCAAATGCCAAAGCCTCGACGCACAAATGCAATAAAATCGCATAATCAATCACTTGAAATAAACTCAACATCAAGCAAAGAAAAACTCCCTGAATTTTATTACTTTTAATTCCAAAAAATTATAAATATTAATTTCAATAAATTAGACATTAACAATAATCCATCATCCGCTGTTAAGGCCGATAAAATTCGCTTTTGCTTATTCACCTTTTCCACATAAATAAACACAAATCGTGCTAAATATTCGTTACAACTTGTAACATATGATTTTTTATTCAATAAAACTGCTTATTGCCTCAAGGTAATTTACCAACCTCCATACCATTAACATTTAATTTACAAACACTTACACCAAAGATAAATTCACTAACCGAGTAGCATCTGAGTCGTAGTTATTCTTTAAAAGCACAAAATAATAATGATTAACACTAAATTGAACATGGAAGAAAAACATGACAATCAATCGAACCACTAAGATAGCCCTGAGTTTATCTAGCTTAGCTATTGCGATCTCAGCAGGTGTTAATGCTGCCCCCGATGCACCGGGTTTCGCCGCAGCGATGCAAGCACAGACCTCTCCTCTGCCAAAGCGCTATATCGTTAAATTTAAAAATGCCGATGCGCCAGCCCTGATGTCTGAAAGCAACCTGCAAAGCAGCGATCAGCTCGCCACCACCATGAACTATCAGCCTCAAGTGGCTGAAATTAGCGCCCAGCACAGTGTGCTGAACAAGGCGCAAGCCAAAGAGATGAAGCGTATCG
This sequence comes from Shewanella sp. Koi 1, assembly GCF_052907445.1. Classification (NCBI taxonomy): domain Bacteria; kingdom Pseudomonadati; phylum Pseudomonadota; class Gammaproteobacteria; order Alteromonadales; family Shewanellaceae; genus Shewanella; species Shewanella sp. Koi 1. The sequence goes on from NZ_JBREJM010000001.1 coordinate 3,169,304, forward strand.
GCCGCAGTAACAGCTACTCAGTTAAGCTGGATAACAATGGCATTAAGGCATTAAGAGCCCGCGCCGATGTGGAATATGTGGAAGAGGACATGCCACGCCACCTGCTAAGCGAAACAACGCCTTGGGGACAAACCTTTGTGGGTGCAACCCAATTGAGCGACAGCCAAGCGGGCAACCGTACCATCTGTATTATCGACTCAGGTTATGACCGTGGTCACAGCGACTTAAGCGGTAACAATGTCACTGGCACCAACAATTCAGGTACGGGCAACTGGTACGATCCAGGCAATAACAACGCCCATGGAACCCACGTTGCGGGTACTATCGCGGCGATCGCTAACAACGACGGCGTGATTGGCGTAATGCCAAATCAAAATGCCAACATCCATGTGATTAAAGTCTTTAACGAGTCTGGTTGGGGTTACTCCTCATCCCTCGTATCGGCCGTAGATACCTGTGTGGCGAATGGCGCAAACGTGGTCACCATGAGCTTAGGTGGCGCAGGTTCGAGCACTACCGAACGTAACGCGTTAGCGGCTCACTACAATAACGGCGTGCTGTTGATTGCCGCGGCCGGTAACGATGGTAACAATACCCACAGCTACCCTGCTTCGTACGATGCGGTAATGTCTGTAGCATCGGTCGATAATCATAAAGACCACTCTGCTTTCTCTCAGTACACCAACCAAGTCGAGATTTCTGGTCCTGGTGAAGCAATTCTCTCGACCGTGACTCGCGGTGAAGGTCGCTTAGCCGATATTACTATCGGTGGTCAGTCTTACTTCAACTCAGGTGTAGTGCCGCACAATCGCTTTACGCCATCGGGCACCAACTACGCGCCCAATCCATACAATGGCACGGCAACCGCAACCTTAGCCGAATGTACGGTTAGCGGCTCAACCTTCAACTGCGGCAATATGACAAACAAGGTGTGTTTAGTTGAGCGTGTGGGTAACCAAGGTACTTCCGTACCCAGAAATCAACGCAGTAAAAGCCTGTAAGAATGCGGGCGCCAGCGCAGTTATCGTGTACAGTAACAGCGCCTTACCAGGGCTACAAAACCCCTTCTTGGTCGATGCTAATAGCGAAATCAACATGGTGTCAGTGTCTGTTGACCGTGCAACCGGTTTAGCTCTGCGCAACCAATTAGGCGCAACAGTAACCGTTAGCAACCAAGGCAACAAAGACTACGAGTACTACAACGGTACGTCGATGGCGACCCCACACGTTTCTGGTGTGGCGACCTTAGTGTGGAGCTACCATCCAGAATGTAGCGCCGCTCAGGTGCGTAACGCGCTCAAACAAACCGCTGAAGACTTAGGCACTGCAGGCCGTGATGATTACTATGGCTATGGTCTGGTCAATGCCGTTGCAGCGAAAACTTTCTTAGATGCTTCCTGTAATGGTCCTACGGATCCGGTTGACCCTACACCAACTGACAGCGTGTTAGTGAACGGTGTGCCTAAAACCGGTCTAAGCGGCGCCGCCAGTGAAGAACTGCATTTCTCTTTTGAAGTGCCACAGGGTGCAACTAACCTAGGCTTTGTGATGAACGGTGGCACGGGTGATGCTGATCTGTACGTACAGTACGGCGCAGCGCCAACGACCTCAAACTACGATTGCCGTCCATACAAAGGTGGTAACAGTGAATCTTGCCCAATCAGCAACATTCAATCTGGTACTTACTACGCGATGGTGAAAGGCTATTCAGCCTTTAGCGGTGTATCGTTAACCGCAAGCTACACAGCCCAAAGCGGCGGTGGCACTCCTACCACACCAGCAAGCTACACCAACACCGATAACTACAATATTCCTGATAACAAAACCACTGGTATCACGAGCCCTATCACAGTCACTCGCACGGGTAACTCAGGCACTGTGACTGCCGTGGTGAATATTGTTCACCCTTACATTGGTGACTTAAAAGTGCAGCTCATCAGCCCTACAGGCCAAACGGCAACACTGCATAACAACACTGGTGCAGGCGCAGACAACATCAACAAGAGCTACACAGTTGATATGACTGGCGTGGAGTCAAGCGGTGTGTGGAAACTCAAAGCGGTTGATAGCGGCCGTGGCGACGTAGGCTATATCGATAGCTGGGAACTCAAATTCCAATAATCTTCGTCTAAACAAAGAGCCTGCAATTGCAGGCTCTTTTTTATTGGTCATCTTTCAGCATCTCTGGCTCGATAAGCACGCTGTGCTCATTATCCGATAACCAGACTTGCCCTTCACTGATGGACGCCTGCAGCGACATAGTGCGGCTCACTAAGGCCTCCATCGCCGTCACCGACTCTTCGGCAATATTCCACACTTTAAGATTTTTATAACGCTCTAAGGCCGCTTGATTCTGTTTCCACCAAATAGGGACACTACGTCCGCCGTAGGTAAACAGCTGTACAGCTTTTGCGCGACCGCTCGCCTTACGTAGCCATTTCTCATCGGCTTGACCAAACTCAATCCACAGGTCCACTTCACCGGAGAGACTCTTGTCCCACAGCTCAGGTTCATCGTCAACGCACAATCCCTTAGTAAAACTTAAGGTCTCGGAAGCGTTCAGGATAAAGGCCAACAAACGCACCATCATGCGGCCATCGGTCTCGGAGGGATGCTGCGCTAACGTCAGCTGATGATCTTGATAATAACCTCGGTCCATATCGGCGATCTGAAGATTGACCTTAAAAACGGTCGCTTTGAGAGCCATAGTACATCCTAAACTTAACGATAAAAAAATAACGGCGAGTCTACCTAAGACTCGCCGTCAGCTCAAACAAACTGCGATAAAGAAGACTAAATCGCGCCGGGGCGTAAATGCTTCGCCACCGGGAAATGCGCCTTAAGTTGCGCAATCTTCTGGGTATCGGCGACCAACAACATCCGCGAGCCTTGCTCATATTCCCGGCTGATATCACTCAGCGCGGGAAGCGCTGCACGATTAGCATCGCGGCGCACCAGCTCGGCCAAGTCCTCGGCTAAACCTACCTCGCTGTAAATCCAATCGAGGCGCTGTAATAACGGCATGGCCGCCAGCGGCAATAACTCGACGGGCGTAGCATCGTCCAATAACAGGATTTCCCCGCGGCTGACGATATGGTTAAAAGCATTCTGATAGTGCTCAGGGGTTCGCGCATCAAATCTATCGCCATTGGTGTCGAAAAAACGCTCCCAGAATAATCGACGCGTCGCGGTTTTGGTGAGTCTTTGCTGCACTTCGAGACGCTTGTCGGCCACAAAGTCGAACAAGGGCTTAAGCGATTGCGGCAGGCTGGTCTCTAAACGAGCTCGAATGGTGCGCGCAAACACAGGCGCTGCACCCGCAGTGCTGATCGCCACCACAAGACGTCCCCTATCGACAATCGATGGGGTAATAAAGCGGCAATAGGCGGGATTATCCACGGCATTGACCCAAATTCCCCGCTCGGTAGCTAAGGTGGCCAATTCAGCATTGAGCTTATCGTTCGCGGTCGCTAAATAAATGAGATCGTAATTTTGAATATCGGCCTGCACCACGGGCCGTTCAGACAATAAAATCCTGCCCGCATCGGCATAGGCCTTTACCTCGGGATTCACCTCGGGGGCAATCACATGGATATTGGCTTCGGTACGCGTCAGCAAGGCCAGCTTACGACTGGCAACATCCCCCGCCCCCACTAACAGGACATTTAAATTCACAGTATCAATAAACAGCGGGAAATATTGCATGCCACTCGCCTATAAAAGTAAAACCAGCCTAAATTACTCTTGCACCACGGGCAGCTGGCGTTGGATCCAGCCCTTGTAACCACCAATCAAAGAGGCGACCTTTTGGTAACCCATTAGCTGCAAACTGCTTGCCGCCAGCACTGAGCGTGCACCGCCCGCGCAGTAAAGCAACAGAGGCGTATGTTTATCGGGAAAGCGCTGTTCTATGTCGCGCTCAATAATGCCGCGGCTCATGTGCTTCGCCTGCGGCAGGTGATCCTGTAGCCATTCATTATCTTCGCGGACATCTATCAACACCCAAGCGTCATCGGCTTGATAGGCTTCAATACTCACTTCAACAACATGGGGACGAATCGATTCGACAAGGGCTGAAAAAGCACTGGATGGATGCATCAGATCCTCCTTAGATAAGGGATTGAATGACTTAGCTAATATGAATTGAAGTGTAATTCGCTACGCGGGGAGACGCAATCCTTGCGGTTAACGGTATGTGACAATCGCGGACTTTATGAGCCAAAGCGTGCGTAAGGTGGAATCACCTTCCGTCCCTTTGCCTTGCTCGGGTAGCAGACGCTTAACGCTGATAGCAAGCCGCATTGCCAGCGCTGTGAATTCAACGCTTCGCAGTGCTAGCGGTTTGAGGCCAAGTGTATGGGATAAGATTAGTTATGGCTTTCGCTGCGCTCGGCGCTGCAATGCCAACACAATTCAAAGTTGCCCTCGTTCATCTCATGGCATTGCACGCATTGCCACTGGGGACTCACGACGTCCAAGGCACTTAACTGGGCCTGTGCTTTTGCCAATTGCGACTCGCGCACCCAAAGCTCAATGTTATGCAGCCCAGCGGGCAACTCACCCACACCGCCTAATAAGGCCTCGCCACGTAACTCCACATGAATACCACAGGCTTCTAACAATCCCTTCCATGTGTGGGCCTGCAATAAGTTTCCACCAGCAACTAACGTCTTACGTTCTTCCATGCGACATCCTACAACAATACTCTCTAGATATGGGCAGCCGACATCCTACTGTGAAATAACCGAGCCTGTCGAGCGCTGTTTTTTGCAGCAGTTGTTAATAAAATTAACATTTAGGTTTTACAGCATTAGTCACTATAAAGTTGTGAGTTTGCTAGCAGATTATCGGAAAGGTCAAAATCCACCGAAAAAAAAGCCACCTTCAAGGTGGCTTTTTTTTCAACAGTCGTGATACACGACCTCGAGTCTCAATGCCCGATTAAGGCATCATCGAAGGCTGGTCAGCACCTTCTTTCTCGACTTCAACTGGCATCATATGCTCACGGCAAATGCCCAGTTTGATCGCAAGGTAACTTGCTACGTAGATAGAAGAATAGGTACCGACGAAAATACCCAACAAGAGTGCTGTCGCAAAACCGTGGATCATAGTGCCGCCCTTCAGGAACAGCGCCACAACGGTCACCAGCGTCGTACCCGTAGTGATAATGGTACGGCTCATGGTTTGCGTGATAGAGACGTTGACCACTTCTTCTGGCTCGCTCTTACGCATCTTGAGGAAGTTTTCACGGATACGGTCAAACACAACGATGGTATCGTTAAGTGAGTAACCCACAACGGTTAACACACCGGCTAATACGGTCAGGTCGAATTCCAGTTGGAACACAGAGAACACACCTAAGGTCACAATCACGTCGTGGGCAAGTGCTGCCACCGAACCGAAGGCTAAACGCCATTCGAAACGGAAAGACACGTAGATCATGATACAGATAAGCGCGACCAATACCGCTAAACCGCCCTGTTCGGCCAGTTCTTTACCCACTTGAGGACCAACGAATTCAACACGTTTCTGTTGAACGCCCGCATCCACTTGTTGAGCCGCAGCCATGACAGATTTGACCTGTACATCGCTGCTCACGCCTTCTTTCACCGACAGACGCACTAATACGTCACGGCTCGAACCGAAGTTTTGCACCACCGCACCGTCTAATTCAGGCGCAGACAGCTTAGTACGCAGCACGTTTAAATCGACGGGTTGAGTAAACTCCATCTCAACCACAGTACCGCCGGTAAAGTCTAAGCCCCAGTTAATGCCTTTGGTCGCCAGAGACACCAGCGAACCAAATACCAAAATGGCAGACATGATACTGATAGGCAGCGCATGACGGAGGAAGTTAACCGTACGTTTTAAAGATAAAATTTCTAACATTTTCGCTTCCCCTTAGATAGACAGCGTCTTCACGCGCTTACCGCCCCAAATCGCGTTCACGATTGAGCGAGTACCCACGATAGCGGTAAACATCGATGTCGCAATACCGATCATCAGGGTCACCGCGAAGCCTTTGATCGCGCCAGTACCCACGGCGAACAGGATCAGCGCTGTCAAGAAGGTAGTGATGTTAGCGTCGGCGATGGTAGAGAATGCGTTACCGTAACCTTCGTGAATCGCCTGCTGTACGCTGCGACCTGCACGTAACTCTTCACGGATACGCTCGTAAATCAGTACGTTACCGTCAACCGCCATACCCACTGTTAACACCATACCGGCAATACCTGGCAGTGTTAATACGGCGCCAGGGATCATAGACATCACCCCAACCACCATCACTAAGTTGGCCGTTAAGGCTAAGTTGGCGATCAAGCCGAAACTACGGTAGTAAACCAGCATGAAGATAAGTACGACTGCCATACCCCAAATCATGGCTTGCACACCGCTTTCGATGTTTTCTGCACCCAGGCTTGGACCGATAGTACGTTCTTCCACAATCGATACGGGCGCAATCAGAGCACCAGCACGCAGCAGCAGTGCGAGGTTTTGTGCTTCACCATGGCTTAAGCCGGTGATCACAAAGTTACGACCTAAACGCGCTTGAATGGTCGCCACAGAAATCACTTCTTGGATTTTCTGCATCTTGACGCTGCCATCGGCGTTACGCTCACCGCTGTCTTTATATTCGATGAACAAGGTCGCCATCGGTTTACCGATATTGTCCTTAGTCACGTTAGAGAAAATGGTACCGCCTTTAGCATCGAGGTTGATGCTCACCTGTGGACGGCTGTATTGGTCGAAGCTAGGTTGTGCGCCAGTGATATGATCACCCGTTAGCATCACTTCCTTCTTCAGTACCACTTGACCACCTTCACGGCGTTGATACACCTCAGAACCCGCAGGTACACGGCCAGATTGCGCCGCATTGGGGTCAGCCTTATCGTCCACCATGTGGAATTCAATCGATGCAGTTGCACCTAAGATTTCCTTGGCGCGGGCAGTGTCTTGTACACCTGGCAGCTCGACGATAATACGCTCAGCACCTTGGCGTTGAACCACAGGCTCAGCTACCCCTAACTCGTTCACACGGTTACGGATAGTGGTAATGTTTTGCTGCAGCGCTTCTTCTTTAATCTGCTTAAGATAGGTTTCGCTCATGACGGCTTGCAGGGCAAAGTCTTCACCCTTGCTCACATCGCTGAACACCATATCGTTGCTGCGAGATTTTAAGAAACGTTCTGCACTGGCTAAACTTTCGGCATCACGGAATTTAATCTCGATACCTTGCGCATTGTTGCGAATGCCCGCGTAACGGATTTTTTCTTCACGTAATTGAGAACGGAAATCGGCCACTTTGGCCTCTTCCATCTTGCGGATGGCTTCGCCCATGTCCACTTCCATTAAGAAGTGCACACCACCGCGAAGGTCCAGACCGAGTTTCATTGGGCTACCGCCCATAGACTCGAGCCACTGCGGTGTGGCAGGGGCAAGGTTGAGTGCCACGGTAAACTTGTCACCTAAATCTTCGGCGATGGTTTCCTTGGCCAGCAACTGTTGATCCGCGTTTTGTACGCGAACCAACAATTGACCTTTTTCAAGCTCAGAGCGTTTTACCGCAATGCCCTTACTGGCTAACAGCTCGTTCACTCTGGCTTGGGTAGATGCCGTGACTTCAGCACCTCGAGTCGCCACTACTTGCACCGCATGATCTTCACCGAACAGGTTAGGTACGGCATAGAAACAACCTATGGCGATGACGAGCACCACCATAATGTTTTTCCACATTGGGTATTTATTTAACACGCCTGAGCCCTCTTGGCTTACAACGACTGGATAGAGCCCTTAGGCAATACAGCTGCAATGTAATCTTTTTTAATTGTAATTTGAGTCGTGTCGTTCAAGCTCAGTAACACGTAGTCATTTTCATCGCTGATCTTTGCAATCTTACCTAAGATACCGCCGCTGGTCAGGACTTCGTCGCCCTTGGTTAAAGATGACATCAGGTTCTTGTGCTCTTTAACACGCTTAGATTGCGGACGGAAAATCATGAAATAGAAAATCAGACCGAAAATCACCAGCATGAAAATCAATTCCATGGTGCCGCCACCCTGTGGAGCGCCTGCAGCATTTGCATATGCATTTGAAATGAACATAGTTTTCTCTTCTTATTAGCAAAAAATCAATCGACTAACTCTGGTACTTCACGACCTTGACTGGTATAGAAGTCCTTTACAAAGGCGTCTAATGTACCCGTCTCAATCGCCCCGCGCAAACCTTCCATTAACATTTGATAGTATCTCAAGTTGTGAATGGTGTTTAAACGCGCACCCAGAATCTCATTACAACGATCTAAATGGTAAAGGTATGCCCGTGAATAGTTTTTACAGGTATAACAATCACACTTAGGATCGAGCGGTGAAGTGTCATCACGATGACGCGCATTGCGGATCTTAATCACACCTTCACTGGTAAACAGATGACCGTTACGGGCGTTACGGGTTGGCATCACACAGTCAAACATGTCGATACCACGACGCACACCTTCAACTAAATCCTCTGGCTTACCGACCCCCATCAGATAGCGAGGTTTGTCCGCAGGAATTTGTGGACAGACATGCTCAAGAATGCGGTGCATGTCTTCCTTAGGCTCACCTACGGCCAAACCACCGACGGCATAACCGTCGAAACCAATTTCGACTAAGCCTTTTAAGCTCTCGTCGCGTAAATCTTCATAAACACTGCCTTGGATGATCCCGAATAATGAATTGGGGTTTTCCAGACGGTCGAACTCGTCGCGTGAACGCTTAGCCCAACGCAGTGACATCTGCATTGACTTGCGCGCTTCATCTTCTGTCGCCGGATATGGAGTACATTCGTCAAAAATCATCACCACATCACTGCCCAATGCATGTTGAATTTGCATTGATTTTTCAGGATCTAAGAAGATTTTCTCGCCGTTGATTGGCGAACGGAAATGCACACCTTCTTCGGTAATTTTACGAATGTCACCCAAACTGAACACTTGGAAACCGCCCGAATCGGTCAGAATTGGACGCTGCCAGTTCATAAAATCGTGCAAGTCACCATGCTTACGCATGATTTCTTCGCCAGGACGTAACCACAGGTGGAAAGTGTTACCGAGCAGAATGTCTGCGCCAGTAGCACGCACTTCTTCAGGCGTCATGCCTTTTACCGTGCCGTAAGTACCAACAGGCATAAAGGCTGGGGTTTCCACCGTGCCGCGTTCAAAAATCAAGCGACCACGGCGCGCACGGCCGTCGGTAGTGTCGAGTTCAAATTTCATAATTCACCTCGCCAGATAAACAGTCTGACTACATTTGTAATGGCAAGCGCCATTTTGATTAACAATAGAGATAGGGGCAGATCCAAAAGGTTCAACCTTTGGCTGAAAAAAATTACCGCCCAAACTCAATGTGGGCGGCTATTTTAAAACAAAATCTTGGTCTAGTGAGCTTTTTTCGTCACAAACATGGCATCGCCATAGCTAAAGAAGCGATATTTTTGCGTGATTGCGTGTTGATACGCCGCCATAACATGATCAAAACCAGCAAAGGCACTGACCAACATAATGAGCGTCGATTCCGGCAGGTGGAAGTTAGTGATCATGGCATCGACGATTTGGAACTGATACCCAGGGTAGATAAAGATATCGGTATCACCGCTAAAGGCTTTCAGTTCGCCTTCACTTGCACGGGCCGCACTCTCCAGTGAGCGCACGGACGTCGTGCCCACAGCAACCACACGCTTGCCTGCCGCTTTAGTTTGGGCAATTAAATCCACCACATCCTGCGGCACATTGGCCCACTCGGAATGCATTTTGTGCTCGAGCACGTTATCAACGCGCACGGGCTGGAAAGTCCCTGCGCCGACGTGCAAGGTCACAAACGCGATATTCACGCCCTTGGCCTTTAAGGCGTCGAGCATTGCATCGTCAAAGTGTAATCCCGCCGTTGGAGCGGCAACCGCTCCGGGGTTTTGGTTATACACGGTTTGATAGCGCTCTTTATCGGCATCCTCATCGGGACGGTCAATATAAGGAGGCAGTGGCATATGCCCTACCGCTTCGAGCACTTCTAAAATCGTCAGGTCAGATAAGAGTTCGAGCTCAAATAAGGCGTCGTGGCGCGCAGCCATCTTCATCTCATAACCGCCATCGAGGTGGATAATGCTGTCCACCTTCGGGGATTTAGAGCTACGCACATGGGCGAGGATGCGCTTATCGTCGAGCATACGCTCAACTAAAATCTCGAGCTTGCCGCCGCTGGCCTTTTGGCCAAATAAACGCGCAGGGATAACTCGAGTATTGTTAAATACCATTAAATCGCCGGGATTAATCATCCCCAGCAGATCGGTAAACTGTTTGTCGGCGAGCGTGCCAGTATTGCCATCTAAGGTTAACAGACGTGACGCATTGCGTTGCGCCATGGGATAACGAGCGATGAGTTCGTCGGGAAGATCGAAGGAAAAGTCTGTTACGCGCATGCAAAGGCCTCTAGATAGCTTAGAACGGCGGCTAGTCTATGGTTAGAGGCCAATAAGATCAAGATTACTTGTTCGCGATATCCATATCCGCGTCTGACTCATTTAGCACATTTGAGGCTAACGCATCATCGACATCATATTTAGGCCGAGTCCGCGAAAAATGATCCATACGAAAGCTATGTTGCTCATAGGGAATATCGACAAGCACTTTTTTACGCTTAGGGCGCTCGTCTTTACCGAGCATTTTGGTAAACCAGTTCCACATCATCCATGATCCTTAACAGGTTAATTGATTGGTGCATTTTCAGTCCCGCGTCAGCATTTACCCTCCAATTGAAACGCTAACGTAAGCACTCCCTTAGAAAAGCACACGATTTTTGCCTATTTGCGCTTTCCTCAGCGCGCCCGCCCATGATACCGTGAACTAACGCGATTAACCAAGCACAAAAAATGAACATTCTTACACACTTACATCTGGCCGAGATCAGTAAAACCCACCTAGGTGCCAATCTGGCAGGCAATTTTATCACCGCGCCAATCGATTCTGCGCCGCAAGCACTTCGCCAAGGACTGTGGTTAAACCAAGAAATCAATCAGCTCTGCGCCACCCATGAACTGACCCAAGAGCTGATGGCCCTGTTCCCTGCCCAGTTAACAAGCATAGCAGCAGATTTGATGTTCGTAAGTTTCGATCATTATTTAGCCTACTACTGGGAAGAATATCATCACCTACCGCTACCCGAGTTTAGCCAAAAAGCCTATAGCGAACTGGCAGAATTTGCCGCGCAAAGCGATGAGTATCACCCACAATCCTGTCAGGACATCATCGCCGATATGCGCCGTCAAGATTGGTTAAACGCTTACGCCACACCTAAAGGCATTCAACAGGCATTAACGCAACGGGCTAAAGGTCATCCGCACAGTGCCTTATTTAACGGCGCGGATAAACTGTTAGCGAAAATGCAGATTGAGACAGAAACCGCCTTTCGTACCTTCTACCCTCAGTTGATGGCCTACACCCGTATTTGGAGTCGTAAAACCCCGAGTGACTATTTACCCAGTGGCTCAGCCGACTAAGCTCGAAGTCGAACGCCTGCATTCTGGTATCAAGCCTTGTTTAAGCCTAAGCGTTTACTCTAACGCCTTTGCGATAACGCATATTCAGTGAGGTTCCCGTCACAGTGACGTCAGCAAACTCAAGCCCTAAGCCAGCTCAACCACTCAGTTGGCGCCAAAAACTGCAAAGCCCGCGCTTTTGGCTTAAACAGCTTAGGGATCTTAGTATCATGGCGCTGGTGCTCTACGGCGTCAGCCTCTATTTGCAACGGGATATGATCACTGGCCAAGCGCCAGTATTAAGTGGTATTGCCATTGATGGCAGCCAGCTTGCGCTTAATGTCGCGAAGAGTGAGCCAACATTTGTGTATTTCTGGGGCACTTGGTGCCCGGTGTGCCGCGTCACCTCCCCTATGGTTGAGAGTATCAGCCAAGACCATAAGGTGATTTCGGTGGCCGTGGCTTCTGGCAGTGATCGCGAGATCCAGCGCTATATGGACGAGCATCAATATCACTTTCCGGTGCTAAACGATGACAATGGTGAGCGAAGTACTCAGTGGGGCGCGATGGCATTTCCGGCTATTTATATTATCGATACCCAAGGGGAAATTCGTTATATCACCTCGGGAGTCACCTCGACTTGGGGCATGAAGTTCAGATTGTGGTTGGCTCAGTTCTAGTTCAGTTTTAACAGCCTCAGCCAATGCCTGCTCGAGAATATACTGCTTAGTGACTGATATTTTGCTAGTATGGCCGCGCAAATGATGAGGATACGATGCAGATATTTGATTACCAGCCCCCTTCAGTCCCTTGGTTAGATCTTCGCTATCAAGATAGGGATTTGATCATTATTAATAAACCCTCTGGATTGTTGTCTAACCCCGGCCGAGCCGCACATACCTTCGATTGTGCCCTCACCCGACTACAACGCTTGTATCCTGACACCATTCTCGTGCATCGACTCGATTGCGCCACCTCAGGCATTATGGTGTTTGCTCGCAACAAAAAGGCCGAGTCCCAGTTAAAAACCCAGTTCCAAGATAGGCAAAACGAGAAAGTGTATATCGCCGAGGTCATGGGTTTGATTGCAAAGGATGCTGGGATAATTGATTTAGCCATCGCGCCCGATCCCGAGCACCCGCCCTATCAAAAGACTCAAACGGCAGGGACGGCTGGCGCAAAGAGTGCTCTGACCCATTACCGAGTGCTAGAAAGACGCGAAAACAGCACCTTAGTGGAATTAACGCCACAAACGGGCCGTACCCACCAGCTGAGGGTGCATATGCTCGCCTTGGGGCATCCCATTCTTGGGGATGAGTTTTATGGCGATGATGAAGTGATAAAAGCCAGACCGAGACTCTGCCTTCACGCCCAAAGTTTACGTTTTACCCATCCTTACTCGGGTAAAGCCATGCATTTTTACAGCAAGCACCCTTTCTCGGTTTAGCGCATAACCTTAATCAATAATCCTAATTAATGAATAGGCCCTAAAAAGACACGAGGTCGCCTTAAGCGACCTCGTATTTAGCCAATCGGCTTGGTATTTGCCGATTTATTGATTAGCGTATTTCGCTGCGACTCATTAAGCCACGCGCTGATTGAAATCAATATCCGCCATCAACTTATCGACTTGGAAATAACTGCCCTGCTCATTGCAAAACTGCAGTTGCATGGCAGGCGTCACCATAAAATATTCACCGAAGAAGTTGCCGCCGACATCTTCCACTTTTTGGCCCTGCGGCGTATCGGACAGATTCACTTCATCCAAACTATGGCAGCCATCGCTAAACCAGGTTTCTAAATAATATTTGTCCGCTTCTTTATAGAGGGTAATTTTGTCACCAAGCAGTGGACGCTCATCTAACCAACGACCAATAATTTCTCGATTTTGCATATCTGACTCCCGCCAATGAAGGCGACGGCGTTTTTCAATCCCAGACATCCTGATATCCTTATGCAATACCCACTCACCAAAAGTGAACGTCAGTTGTGGTAGTACATTAAGCATAGAACCCATTTACCGCTTTACTCCCCCGAGTCGCAAATTACCCCAAATCCACCATAAAATGTAATTTTTTGGTTAAATTAAATTTGCTAAACGTTTAAAAACTAAAAGATAATTTCGCCTGATTAATTAATCGGCAGTGTAGCTTAATTAGAAAATAAAAACGCGATCTTTATCACTATTTACCTATCGCTAAAGTAAAGATAAATACCTTATTTCACATCTTACGCATTCATCCCCACGAATGAGCTTGTTACATCTTTTATTATTCACTCAGCTTAGGATTCTGATATAACAAACGGGATATATATCGCCCTACAAATAATCAAAAATAATGCAGGAAGCTTATGCACAATATTCATCGCCGCCATTTTCTAAAAGCCGCGGGCGCCGTTACCGCAGGCCTGGTTACGGCCAATATTGCCCTCAATGCCAACGCCAGCAGCGTTGCCCCTAAACCCCGCGTAGGAAAATCCGTTATTGGACTTATCGCCCCGAAAATGGAGCTGGTCAGAGTCGGTTTTATCGGTGTGGGAGAGCGGGGTTTTAGCCATGTCGAACAATTCTGTCACTTAGAAGGCGTGGAACTTAAAGCCATTTGTGATACCCACCAAGCCGTTATCGATAGAGCCGTTGAGCATATCGTTAACCAAAACCGGCCCAAACCTGCGGTCTATACAGGGAATGATCTCAGCTATCGCGAACTGTTAAACCGCGATGATATCGATATTGTGATTATTTCTACCCCGTGGGAATGGCACGCTCCCATGGCCATAGATACCATGGAAAGTGGTAAACACGCCTTTGTGGAAGTGCCATTAGCACTGACAGTGGAAGAATGCTGGCAACTTGTCGACACCGCCGAACGCACTCAGAAAAACTGCATGATGATGGAGAACGTCAATTACGGCCGAGAAGAATTGATGGTGCTCAACATGGTACGCCAAGGTGTGTTTGGTGAACTGCTCCACGGTGAGGCCGCTTATATCCATGAGCTGCGCTGGCAAATGAAGGAAATCGACCATAAAACCGGTTCGTGGCGTACCTACTGGCACACCAAACGCAACGGTAACTTATATCCGACCCACGGCTTAGGGCCGATTTCTCAATATATGAACATCAACCGCGGTGACCGTTTCGATTATCTCACCTCCATGAGTTCACCCGCGCTCGGGCGCGCGCTGTATGCCAAACGAGAATTTCCCGCCGATCATGAGCGTAATCAGCTCAAGTACATCAATGGCGATATGAGCACGAGTCTGATTAAAACCGTTAAGGGCCGAACCATAATGGTTCAGCACGATACCACCACCCCGCGGCCTTACAGCCGCCATAACCTTATCCAAGGCACCAATGGCGTTTTTGCCGGGTTCCCAAACCGGATTGCCGTTGAGCACGGCGGCTTTGGTAAGAGTTACCACGAGTGGGATATGGACATGCAAAAGTGGTATGACAAATACGATCACCCACTGTGGCAACGCATCGGTAAAGAAGCCGAAATCAACGGCGGTCACGGCGGGATGGATTTTGTGATGCTCTGGCGTATGGTCTATTGCCTACGTAACGGCGAGGCGCTCGATCAGGATGTGTACGATGGCGCCGCTTGGTCTGTGGTGAATATTTTAAGTGAGCAATCGCTGAATAACCGCAGCAACTCGGTCAACTTCCCCGACTTTACCCGCGGCGCGTGGGAACATGCCACGCCCTTAGGGATTGTCGGCGCCTAGAGCACTCGAAAGCGGGCGGTTAACGTAAAGGGATAAACTCAGGTTTATCCCTTTAATAGCAACCGATCGATCTAATCTTCAACGAAAAATCACCACTTTGCTGCGCGCCAATCACCAGCCCTATGCTAGTCAAACGGCTTAAATCGATCGCAGCACGCTCAATCGGCTTACCACGGCACTGGGGATAAAACGCCGTAAAAGGAATTTCGATACGCTGCCAGTGAATAATACTGCCACCATTAACGCCAAAGGATTGATGCTTAGCATCGGGCATTGGCGCCTGATAAACCGTACTCTGCGGTGTATCGGCATCCTTAAGATTCACTTTGTAATGCTTACTCCTGTCGCGGTCGAGTTCGAGGTAAATCCCACTAAACTCCCCGACATCAAGCGGTGCAAACTCGCAGCGCACCGAGGCAAACCCACCACCATTGGCTAGCGACACATGGCCGCTAAACATCCCGTAACCTAACGGAGAGATGGTGAGCTTACTGCGTGACAGGCCGCCCATCACAGTATCATTGACGCCATACCAAGACTTAGCCGCACCTAAGTCCTTAAAATCGAAAAGGATCATAACTACTCCCATAAAAAAAGCAGCCACCGAGGTGACTGCTCTTATGATACTTTTTCTACACTAACAACAGCACACTTTATCCAAGTTTAGCTTTGTTTTCAGCGGCTTCACAAGCTGCGGCGGTAAAAATCACGTCCGTAGAGCTATTCAGTGCGGTTTCGGCCGCATCTTGGATAACCCCGATAATAAAGCCGACGGCAACCACTTGCATAGCCACATCATTGGAAATACCAAACAGGCTACAGGCCAGCGGAATAAGCAGTAACGAACCACCAGCCACACCGGATGCACCACAGGCCGAAATCGCCGCCACGACACTCAGCAGTAACGCCGTTAATAAATCCACCTGAATGCCTAAGGTATGCGCCGCGGCTAAGGTCAGCACGGTAATGGTTATCGCCGCACCGCCCATGTTAATAGTTGCGCCTAGCGGGATAGAGACAGAGTAGGTGTCTTCATGCAGCTTTAATTTTTCACACAGCGCCATATTCACTGGAATGTTCGCCGCACTTGAACGGGTGAAAAATGCAGTTACGCCACTTTCGCGCAAACAACGGATCACTAAAGGATAAGGGTTACGTTTAATTTTCACATAAACAATCAATGGGTTAACAATCAAAGCTATGATAGCCATCGCGCCGAGTAACACGGCCAACAGCTGAGCGTAACCGGCAATGGCGGCAAAACCAGTTTCGGCAAACGTCGCCGCTACCAGACCGAAAATACCGATAGGTGCTAATCGAATGATAAAACGCACCATTTGTGAAATACCGTGGCTCACATCGGCAAACACTTGTTTGGTGGAATCATTCGCATGGTGCAGGGCTAAACCTAAACCCACACCCCAAGCCAAAATGCCAATGTAGTTGCCCGTCATTAACGCATTGACTGGGTTATCAACCAGTTTGAAGAGTAAGGTATTTAATACTTCACCAATCCCCTGCGGTGGACTGGTGCCTTCAACGCCGGCAACCAACACCAGATTGGTGGGGAACAGCATGCTTAACACCACGGCGGTTAACGCAGCAGCGAAGGTACCAAATAAGTACAGCACCACAATCGGGCGCATATTGGTTTGGGTATTTTTCTTTTGATTGGCGATGGAAGACGCCACAAGGATAAACACCAGAATAGGTGCGATGGCTTTTAATGCACCTACGAAGAGACTACCTAAAAACGCGACTTGCTTTGCGGCTTCATGTGAATAACTGGCTAAACTCACACCAGCGATGATCCCCACGAGAATTTGCAGCACCAAACTGCCATTAGCCAACTTGGCTAAAAAAGATGATTCTTGTTTCATGACTTAACCTGTCGTTATTATATTTCGGCTGAGTTTCCCCACCCCACACCTTCAACATTGAGGCCAATAAGGTTTTTATAGGATGTAATGGAACTTGTCTAGCTTTGCAGGGAAATAAGCCTATTAAATTACCCTGCCCCTGCAAAACCCTTACAAAAATCCAACATAGCACCCAGTTTGACGCTTAGTTTGATGCCTAGTTTGGCGCAGAGCTTGCCCGCTTTGCCGCTAAATCGGCACCCCGTAGCATGGCTTCCACCAGCTCGTGGGCATCAAATTTAGTGAGCGCCTCATTCGCGCCAACTTGATGGGCTTGGCTGACACTAATCTCACTCGAAAGTGAGGTATGCAAAATAATATAGGCATTGGCGAGGAGTGGATTATCCCGGACTTCAAATGCCAGCTCATAACCATCGAGCCCTGGCATTTCAATATCGCTCACCAGAATATCGATAGGATGATGCTCGGCGGCGGCCTGCTCCATAATCGAGAGCGCATCTTTACCATCCGGTGTCACAAAATAAGGAATGTTAATGCTATCGAGCGCATCGGAGAGTTGTTTGCGCGCGACCTTAGAATCATCCACCAGCAAAATACGCATGGGTTTTAACTTCTCGCGCTGCACGTCAGTTAAAATGGCGCGATTAGCCTCGGGCGCATCGGGGAACACCTTCGACAGCAACAACTCAACGTCGAGTAACTGCACCAGCTGATTATCGTAACGTGTTACTCCGGTTAAAAAGGCATTGCGGCCTAAATTAGCCGAAGGCGCCTCAATATCACGCCAATTACACTCGATAATCTTATCAATCGCCCGCACCAAAAAGCCGATAATCATCCGCTGACAATCGGTAATGATGATATAGCAATGTTGGCGCTCTTCATCGCTGATGGGGCGGTAACCAATCGCTGCCGCCATATCCACCACGGGAATGGTATGGCCGCGAATCGTTGCGGCCCCCATGATAGTTGGGTGAGATTGAGGAATTTTACTCAGCGGAGTGTATGGCACTAACTCACGGATTTTTAGCGTGCCCAGAGCAAAGACCTGCGTTTGCGATAACCGAAACAGTAATAGCCCTTGCGATTGACTTGCCTTGCTTTTCATAAACCTAAATTCTCATTAACGATTCTGTTTTTATCATAGCGGTTCGCAAAATGAGTTGCGACAGCTAAAACCGCTATTTAGTCACCTTAGCTTATAACTGTGACTCTATTGGCAGTAACCCGAGGAAATCGGCAACAAAAATACGCCAAAATCCCGCGTCGGGCTCACTGTCGTAGCGCTGCTTGTTGGCATCATCCCACCACACCAACTCCCCCTCTTCTAAGGCGAGCCGATAGGTGTTGTTTGCCAGTTTTTCCTCAATTTTGTGAGCCACTTGCTGACTAAATTGCGGTTGAGTGATCAGCAATCCAAGCTCGGTATTCACCGCCGCAGAACGGGGATCAAAGTTAAATGAGCCCACAAATATCTGATTATTATCAAATACAAACGATTTGGCATGCAGGCTACTTTTTGAACTGCCATGCCAACTGTGTGAGCGCTCACCCGCCTGCGCTTTCACCTCGTAGATTTCAACGCCCGCGGCCAACAAGGCTTTTCGATACTGCTTATATCCCGCATGCACCGCCAGCACATCGGTCGCCGCCAGACTATTGGTCAGCACGCGCACCCGTTTGCCTGACTGCGCTAAGAGAGTAAGCAGATCGGTTCCCGATTGTGTCGGCACAAAATAAGGCGAAATGATGAGTAACTCGGACTCCACCTGCGTCAGGTAAGGTAATAACTGGCTGAGCAGCCAAGTGGATTTATCGCCTTGCAGCAACTTATCGGGCGGGTCAACCAACACTAGGGCTTTGCCCCAAAACCACGTCATACTATCGCTCTGCAAATTTGCCAATAACTGGCTTTGGGCTAAGCGCTTCACATATTCGCTGGACTTGGACTGTTCACGCTGCTCACTCATTTGCTGCGCTAGCGCTTCAAGCTCCGCCTGCGTGGGATTATGATCGCTCAACACTTCAATCGGATGGGTGGAGTCGGCATTCCAATATAGGTCAAATTCATCGGATACCTTAGGCACTGCATCGCCCATAGCTAACAGATCAAAATCGCCAAATTCGAGGTCACGATTCGCCGCAAAATACTCATCACCAATATTACGTCCACCGACAATGGTCATCACGTTGTCCACGGTGAACGACTTATTGTGCATCCTATGATTTAAGCGACTAAAACCAAACAACATGGCAAGGCCGCGGTAATTACGCTCGGTGCTCGGGTTAAACAGTCGAATACTGATGTTAGGGTGGCGCGCGAGGGCAATTAGCTGCTCGTCCATGTCGGCACTTGTCATATCGTCCAGCAATAAACGCACTCGCACCCCGCGATCCGCAGCATCCAATAAAAACCACGTCAGCAAGCGGCCCGTTTCATCATTACGATAAATATAATATTGCAGATCGATACTGCTGACAGCGGACTCAATCAGCAACAAGCGGGCGACGAAGGCATCGACCCCATCACCGAGGGGGAATACGCCAGTTTGCTCGGGATGCTGCGCCATGGCGGTTTTTACCGCCTGATACAGGGTGGAGTTTTCGGCTAAAGGATAGGCTGTTTCAATTGATTTTGCGGGTAATTCTGCCATTGAGCTACAACCGTTAATCAACAGGAGCAAAAGCCCCCAAAAGGGAAGCGAGAGACGAAATACCATTTGTTTGACGGGATAAATTTTGCGATTACGCCCTATCTCTTTAGCAAGATGTTGAGCGAGTTTGTTGGCGAAAACGGCGCCACAATTGCGCGATGATATCCCGAATATCGTCACTAAATGGTATTCCTTATTTTATGAATTCAGAGGGTTAATCCTGTAACGCATAGAGCACATCGAAGGCAAACTGATCCCACCCTTCGGCAGTAAACGCAATGTCGCGAATGCTGCGCACTTGGCTAACGGCATGCAAAGGCGCGGCGCCATTCACCATCAAGTAATAGGCCATAATAAGCCCTGTACGGTCTTTACCTGAGCGGCAATGGATTAGTACGGGCAAGTTATCGGCTTCACACTGCTGAATAAAGGCCAGCGCCCGCGGTAACTGGGCAACACATATAGCCACATCCCCTTCCTGCGGCGGGACATTGCGGGAAAAAGGAATGCATTCATAACGCAATCCGTGGTGCTTAAAACTGCCCGGCTCACAGCCTTCTCCGCCATTCACGGATAACACCGCACGGATCCCCAAAGACTTAAGTTCGGCTAAATCCCAAGGGTCCTTGTTGGGGCCACTTCGGCCCGCAATCTTGCCTTCAACTAACCAAAATAGATGCTGCATACTGCTCCCACAAACCAGATGCGAAGGGACATGAGATGCACTAAGCATAACTCACGCCCAAGGAATTAAGACTTTTTACCCCAAAATTCAAGGTTCGCCGCGGGTAACTGTTTACGCTTTTTCTTGCCGGTGCCTTCGGGTTTAGCCTGCGGTTTTTCCTGCGCTAACACTTCGAGTGGCATCTCGGCATTCGCTTCAAATCCTGGGATTTGTTCACGTACAAGTTTGATTTTGTTTTTCTTTTCTATCACGCCGAAGTGATGATATTCCTCATGGGAAATCAAGGTCACCGCCAAACCCGCCTCTCCCGCGCGGCCGCTACGGCCAATACGGTGCATATAATCAGCCGGACTTCTTGGTAAATCGAAGTTAATCACCACAGGGAGTTTATCAATATCAATACCACGGGCTGCGATATCGGTCGCAATCAACACACTGATTTCGCCACTTTTAAAACCATCAAGCACCCGAGTTCGCGCGCCTTGCGCCTTATCGCCATGGAAGACTTCGGCACTGATCCCACGTTTAGACAGCTTCTGTGCGAGGTGATTACAGGTGTTTTTAGCACTGACAAAAATAAGCGCCTGCGACCACTGATGCTGTTTTATCAAGTGTGCCAACAGCGCCGTTTTTTGTTCACGGTTGACTGTGATAACGCGCTGTTCAATGGTGCTTTCTTGCTCACTTTGCAGATGATATTCAAGCGGTTGATGGAGTAATTTGGCCGTGAGTGCACGTACTTCTTCAGGGAATGTCGCCGAAAACAATAAGGTTTGTTTCTTGGATGGCAGCGCCTCAAGCACTTGATTTAATTCATCAGTAAACCCAAGGCTTAGCATGCGGTCCGCTTCATCCAGCACTAAGGCCGAGACGCGATTTAACTTAAGCGCATTGCTGGCTAATAAATCCAATAAACGGCCTGGTGTTGCCACCAGCACATCGGCTCCCGCACGTAAGCTTTGCATTTGCAGATTGACAGACACGCCGCCAAACGCCGCAACTATCTTAAGTTGGCCATTGAAGTGAGAGGCATAGGATAAAAAGCTATCGGCAACTTGCTGCGCCAATTCGCGGGTTGGCACGAGTACCAAACAACGCACTTGGCCTGCCGATTTTTCCGCGGTTTTCGCCTCAAACAGGCGCTGTAATAACGGCACGGCAAAGGCGGCCGTTTTGCCAGAGCCCGTATTCGCCCCCGCTAATACGTCCCGTCCACTGAGCACGGCAGGAATTGTCGCCGCTTGTATGGGCGTAGGCGCCGCGTAGGTCAGCTCAGTGAGTCGATTACACAGGGGCGCAATAATGCCAAGTTCGGCAAAGCTGGCAACGGAGGAAGAAGCTTGGGTCATAAAAAATTACATGGCTCATCAATAACAAATATGACCGCTATTCTAACGTAAAATGCGCTCCCTTGCTTGTCGATTCCAGCATTAACAGCTGTTGTTTCATCGTAAGTCCATAGGCATAACCGGTTAATTGGCCATTTTTACCAATGATACGGTGACAGGGCACAATAATCGCGATGGGATTGGCGCCATTGGCGGCCCCCACCGCCCTAACGGCTTTTGGCCTGTCGATACGCTGGGCGATATCGCCATAACTGCAACTCTGCCCATAACCGACCTGCACCAGCGCCTGCCACACCTGCTGCTGAAATTCGGTGCCCTTAGGCGCTAAGCTTAAGTGGAACTCGGTTAGTTCACCGCGAAAATAATCTTGAAGCTGCGCCTTTGCCTGTTCAATATGGCTTTTGGCCCGCGCAAGTTCGTCATCAGTTGCAACCTTTAGCGGGATCTCCGTTCGGTTCGAGCCCACGACCGTTAAATGGCTCAATCCGTAGGCATTGGCATTGAGTTGTAGTTCGCCGACAGGGGTACTTAAGGTATCGACAGCGCAGGGCTGATAATCTTTGACCGCTGGCGCGCTAATCAGTTGGGATAAATTCTGGCTCATAATGGTTCTCGTAAACGGCTTTAGTACGATGTTTTCGTACTGTGTTGCAAATAATGTTTCTATTAGCGGCTCTCATATTGAGCTAGATACCGGCTCCATAACTTGCGGCCAGAAATACCTTATGCATCGGACCACAGCTGAAAGGTTAAATAACTCCCCCAAGGGGCGATATCCGCGCTCACCCGCTGTGCAAGCGCCGGATAATCCAGCTGTTTTACCACTTCAATATCCACGCCTTTTTGCGCGGCTACACTGGCTAACAATTGTTTTTTAACAATTAAATCCGTGTGCAAGAAGATATTCGGATCGCCAAGTCCACGCATTTTGGCGTAGGCAATGGTCCAAGGGCCGATGCCTTTTACCCCAATCCACTCATCGACTGGGGCTTCGGGCTGCTCACAGATAAACGTCGCAAGCGCATTGAGCGCCAGTTTGCGCGCGCCGGGCATTTTAAGCTCATCGAGATTCGCCTCACGAATCGCCTGCGGCGTGGGGAATAGTCGATATTCCCGCCCGTTTAAACTAAAGCGCTCACCATAGGCTTCGACCAATATATTCAGTAATTTAGTGGCCTGCACTACGCTCACCTGCTGACCTAAGACCGCTCGGCAACCCGCCTCAAACACAGTGCCTGCGCCCGGGATCCTAAGCCCGGATTTGCTACTGAGTTTAATATCGGTCAAGTGCTCTAGGTTGTGTTCAATCTGCTGCATGTCGGCATCGAGATCTAAAATGCGTCGCACTTGGGTGATGAGCTTTTGTAGGCCCGATAAAGGCGAGTCAGGCGTTAACGTCAGCGTGATTTTAAAGCGATGCAAAGGCGCCTCATGGACGATATGCACCACAGCGCGGATATCCTCAAGTTGCAGAGTGCGGCCATACTCAAGTGGCGTATTTGGGTCAATCGCCCCATGGGCGTGAGAGTCTTCTGTTTCACTGAACCATTCCATGCCAGCGACGGCGCGCAGGCGATAAAAGGCTAATTGCGCCGACCAATCGAGTGGCGGCCGGTAGTACTGATACAGACTCAAGCTGTGCGCTGGCATCTCCTGCGAACAAACGAGTTCGACACTCTCCCCGTCGTCTATTTTCGTCGTCGATTTCTGGCTGGATTTTCGTAACTGTGTGGGCGTTAATTGCAGCGCCTGCTGAAACGCCTCGTTGAAACGACGAATACTGTTAAAACCTGCGGCAAGGGCGACCTGTGTGATGGGCAACTGCGTTTGATGTAACAACTGTTTTGCGAACAATAACTGACGATAGAGGGCAAATTGTTTAGGTGAAGTACCAAATCCTGCGGTAAATAACTTATTTAAATAACGGCTGCTGATCCCTAGTTTGTCTGCCAAGGCCTCGACCGTTAATCCTTGCTCGCCAGATAAGGCGCCAGCTTCAATCAAACCTATCGCTCTATCTAGGGTTGTGTTAGTACCTTTCCACGGATTAGAGCCAAGAGCACTGTCGGGGCGGCAACGCAAACAAGGTCTAAGTCCCGCCTGCGCAGCTTTAATGGCCGAGTCAAAATAACGAACATTTTCTTCCTTCGGCGCAACTGCAGGACATACTGTTCGGCAATAAATCCCCGTACTTAACACGCCCACAAAGAACTTACCGTCAAAACGTGGATCGCGGCTCATGCGCGCTTCACGGCAAATCCCAGCGGATATTTGGCAATCCTGCGCGTCGCTTGATGTCTGCTCGAATGGCGGTTTGGGGGCTGAATTAAGGCTCACGCTTGTCTGCTTCATTTGGCTATCCGACAATCTTATTCACAATTTTGTACTTGTCGGTTACTGTACGTCACCCTATGCTAGCACACTCGCGGAAAACGGAACTGGATCATCGCGTGCTTTTAAAGTGCAAGATCCTATATGCTAGACACCTCGACGTTTTCCCCCATTCACTTTTCTCAATAAAATAGAGTCAATTCATGTTTAAACGATTTGAATCTTGGGTTGAAGCCCTGCCCGATGGCGAACCAACCAAGCCTCCCACGGGGGTGTATGCGTTCTGCCGGCATTACACTAAGGGCTATGAATTACCGCTTATCTTAATGTCTGTGCTGACAGCATTAATCGCCATGCTCGAAGTCTCGCTATTTGGCTTTATGGGGCAATTAGTCGATTGGTTAGTGAAAAAAAGCCCTGAGACACTCTTTCAAGATGAAGGCTCAACGCTGCTATTAATGGGACTGATGGTCCTAGTGGTGATGCCACTATTAGTGCTATTCCATGCGCTGATCATGCATCAAACCTTGCTGGGTAATTATCCCATGTCGATTCGTTGGCTTGCGCACCGCTATCTGCTCAAGCAAAGCGTCTCTTTCTATCAAAATGATTTTGCCGGCCGCATTGCCACTAAAGTGATGCAAACTTCCCTTGCGGTGCGTGAGACAGTGATGAAACTCCTCGATGTGCTGGTGTACATTTTAGTGTATTTCACCTCCATGCTGGTGATGGTGGCCAGTGCCGATGTGCGTCTGGTGATCCCCATGCTGATCTGGCTGGCGCTCTATATCGGTTTACAGTGGTATTTTGTGCCTAGGCTGAAAACGGTTTCAACCGAACAGGCCGATGCGCGCTCGACGATGACAGGACGTATTGTCGACAGTTACACCAATATCACCACGGTGAAGCTCTTCGCCCATACGGATAAAGAGGCCGAGTATGCCAAGGCGAGTATGCGCAGTTTCCTCGACACTGTGTACCGCCAGATGCGCCTCGTCACGGGGATAAGTGTCAGTGTGCAAGTGATTAACTATATGCTCGCCTTCAGTATTGCCGCTGTGTCTATCTTGCTCTGGAGTGACAATGCCATCTCTGTTGGAGCGATCGCAATTGCCGTGAGTTTAGCGCTACGTCTCAATGGTATGTCGCAGTGGATCATGTGGGAAATCAGTTCGTTATTTGAAAATATCGGTACAGTAACCGATGGGATGAATACCCTTTCGAAAACGACACTTATCCAAGATTCGCCCAATGCCAACACCTTAGTGGTGGAGCAAGGACGTATCGATTTTAATCAGGTGAGCTTCCATTACGGCGAAGAAACCGGTGTGATTGAAGATCTTAACCTCAATATCAAAGCGGGTGAAAAAGTCGGTCTCGTTGGCCGCTCGGGCGCGGGTAAGTCCACCCTAGTGAACCTGTTGATGCGTTTTTACGATGTTGAGAAAGGCCAAATTTGTATCGATGGTCAAGATATTAAAGCGGTCAAGCAGGACTCACTGCGCTCACAGATTGGCATGGTGACCCAAGATACGTCTCTACTGCATCGCACAATTCGGGAGAATATTCTTTACGGTAATCCCGATGCCAGCGAAACCCAACTCGAACATGCAATAAAACAGGCTCAGGCCCATGATTTTATTAATGAACTAACCGATCCGAATGGCAACCATGGCCTAGATGCACAAGTGGGTGAACGTGGGGTTAAGCTCTCAGGTGGACAGAGACAGCGTATCGCGATTGCTCGAGTACTATTGAAAAATGCGCCGATTTTACTGCTCGATGAGGCGACTTCTGCCTTGGACTCCGAAGTGGAAGCGGCAATTCAGGAAAGCTTGTACGAATTGATGCAAGGAAAGACGGTGATCGCGATTGCCCATAGATTATCTACTATCGCGGCAATGGACAGATTAATCGTGCTCGATCAAGGTCGTATCGTTGAGCAAGGAACCCATCAAGAGTTGATTGCCGCAGGCGGTATCTATGCCCAGCTTTGGGCCCATCAAACGGGTGGTTTCCTCGGGGTTGAGTAGCTTTAAGCGTTTCTTAAGCTCACCACCTTGTACTTTGATTTGAAAAATCATTGAGCTTGGATGTACAAGGCGACCTCGAGTCGCCTTTTTATTTGGCTTTATTATTTGCGTTTGCTTTATTGGCTGGGGGGAGAGGCACAAAGAGTTAGTTGCAGGTAACTATCCCCCACAATCTCCTCAATCCTCAACAGGATCCGCATCCTCAACAATATCCGCAAACTGGCCCCTTTAAGTATAGTGCTCTACTGAGAGCGCACGCTGTTTACTCTTATATAGGTACTGCGATTTGATAAGACGTAAATACCGCAGAAAGTACCTACTCCCCTACCACAACCCAAGACAAATAAACTGATACTATCTCAATAGAATTGGCTTATGGCTTATGGCTTATGGCTTATGGCTTATGGCTTATGGCTTATGGCTTATGGCTTATGGCAGGATAGCGAATTTTAGATACAAAAAAACCACCTAAAGGTGGCTTATTGTTCTCAACTAACACTAGCGATTAATCTTAGTTGAGGTGGTATCCCCTAGGGGATTCGAACCCCTGTTACCGCCGTGAAAGGGCGGTGTCCTAGGCCTCTAGACGAAGGGGACACAAGGACCGATGTTTAACCTCATCACTGAGGTCTTGCTGTTAACTCACAAATCACTCGTTAGTCATTTGTGATAGCACCCTATCTTTAAGGGATAGAGTGGTATCCCCTAGGGGATTCGAACCCCTGTTACCGCCGTGAAAGGGCGGTGTCCTAGGCCTCTAGACGAAGGGGACACAAGGACCGATGTTTAGCCTCATCACTGAGGTCTGACTGTTAACTCACAAATCACTCGCTAGTCATTTGTGATAGCACCCTATCTTTGAGGGATAGGGTGGTATCCCCTAGGGGATTCGAACCCCTGTTACCGCCGTGAAAGGGCGGTGTCCTAGGCCTCTAGACGAAGGGGACACAAGGACCGATATTTAGCCTCATCACTGAGGTCTGACTGTTAACTCACAAATCACTCGCTAGTCATTTGTGATAACACCCTATCTTTAAGGGATAGAGTGGTATCCCCTAGGGGATTCGAACCCCTGTTACCGCCGTGAAAGGGCGGTGTCCTAGGCCTCTAGACGAAGGGGACACAAGGACTGATGTTTAACCTCATCACTGAGGTCTTGCTGTTAACTCACAAATCACTCGTTAGTCATTTGTGATAGCACCCTATCTTTAAGGGATAGAGTGGTATCCCCTAGGGGATTCGAACCCCTGTTACCGCCGTGAAAGGGCGGTGTCCTAGGCCTCTAGACGAAGGGGACACAAGGACATATTAATTCGAATTTTCATCCCCGCTTAACATTGGCGGTATCCTAGGCGCACTTCTAAGAACAGAAGGAGACACAAGGACCGATATTTAGCCTCATCACTGAGGTCTTGCCGTTAACTCACAAATCACTCGCTAGTCATTTGTGATAGCACCCTATCTTTAAGGGATAGAGTGGTATCCCCTAGGGGATTCGAACCCCTGTTACCGCCGTGAAAGGGCGGTGTCCTAGGCCTCTAGACGAAGGGGACACAAGGACATATTAATTTGAAAACTATTAATGACTAACAGTGCTCTCGCTTAATACGGCGAATTTGGTGGAGCTAGACGGGATCGAACCGTCGACCTCTTGCATGCCATGCAAGCGCTCTCCCAGCTGAGCTATAGCCCCAAATTCTTTCGACATGACTGATATTCAGTATATATCGCAGAAACTGGATTTGTTCTTACCAAACGACTCGTTAGTCATTTGCTAGGAACCCTATGTGATAAACATAGTGGTATCCCCTAGGGGATTCGAACCCCTGTTACCGCCGTGAAAGGGCGGTGTCCTAGGCCTCTAGACGAAGGGGACACAAGGACATATTAATTTGACTCGCATTATTGCTAATGCTTATCCCGCTTAATATCGGCGGTAAGTTTGGTGGAGCTAGACGGGATCGAACCGTCGACCTCTTGCATGCCATGCAAGCGCTCTCCCAGCTGAGCTATAGCCCCAAACTTATCAAGCTGTATTTAAGTGCACCACAAGCATTCGCTCGTCTGTGTCTCAACTACGGGGCGCATTCTATGCAGCGCACCTAAATGTGTCAACTCGTTTTTTAGGAATTTATTCTATCTGCTACAAATTCAATCGCTTTGGATATTCTTTGCTCAGAACGCACCTTTCCTATTAAGAATAAGGTGATATCTAAGCCAGGAGACTGCCCTGCACCTGTCACAGCGACACGTAATGGCATACCCACTTTACCCATACCGACTTCTAATTCGGTCGCGGTAGCTTCAATCGCTTGATGGATAGCTTCAACAGTCCACTCAGTTAATGCAGCCAGTTTTTGTTGCACTAATTGTAATGGCTCAAGCGCGACACCACGTAAGTGCTTTTTCGCTTGTTCAGCATCGAACTCTGCGAAGTCTTCATAGAAGTAGCGGCTAGAAGCGGCTAACTCTTTTAAGGTCTTAGCGCGTTCAGCCAATGCAGTCACTACCGCAGATAAAGCAGGGCCATTTGAGGTATCAATCTTTTGATCTGCCATGTGCCACTGTAAATGGCTAGCCACATATTCAGGATCAAGCGTCTTAATATAGTGTTGGTTTAACCAAACCAGTTTTTCGGTATTAAAAGCAGAAGGCGCTTTATTGATGTCGTCTAACTTAAAGAGCTGCTTCATTTCTTCTAAAGAGAACACTTCTTGATCGCCATGTGACCAACCTAAGCGAACTAAATAGTTAAGCAGTGCTTCTGGTAGGTAACCATCATCACGGTATTGCATTACGCTTACCGCACCGTGACGCTTAGACAACTTGGCTCCGTCATCCCCTAAAATCATCGACACGTGGGCATATTCAGGAATAGGCGCGCCTAATGCTTTAAGGATGTTGATTTGACGTGGCGTGTTGTTGATATGGTCTTCACCACGAACCACACAAGTAATACCCATATCCCAATCGTCAACAACCACACAGAAGTTATAAGTCGGTACGCCATCGGTACGGGCAATGATCAGATCATCTAATGCATCGTTTGAAAACTCGATACGGCCACGAACGTGGTCATCAAATACCACTGAACCGCCGATGGGGTTTTTAAAACGCACAACAAAAGGCTCGTCAGTGTCACGCGCTGGCAAGTCACGGCAGCAACCATCGTATTTTTGGGCTTCGCCATTTGCCGCTTGTGCTTCTCTTAAAGCATCGATACGTTCACGCGAGCAATAACATTTATAAGCTGTGCCCTGCTCTAACATCTGCGCGATGATTTCGTTATAACGATCAAAACGCTTAGTTTGATAGTACGGGCCCTCATCCCACGTCAGACCTAACCAGTTCATGCCTTCTAAAATGGCATCACAGGCAGCCTGAGTAGAACGTTCAATATCCGTATCTTCGATACGTAAAACAAACTCACCATTATTGGCACGGGCTTGTAGCCAAGAATAAAGAGCTGTACGGGCACCGCCCACGTGCAAAAAGCCAGTTGGGCTTGGGGCAAAACGCGTCTTAGTTGTCATAATGGGACACTAACCTATATAAAGTCGTCTAGATAAAGACAATCACGGTAAAAAGTGGGCTTATTCTAGCAGCCTAAGTCTGCGCTGCAAATGGCACTTAGTGCAGCTATTGCAGATCCCTTCAAAGTATCTGCCCAAAGGTGAGCGCTTTAGATTGCTCTGATAAAGATGAGAATCCAGCGCCCCATATCGGAAAACAAACGCTCGAAAACCAAAGCCATATAATCGGAACGACATAAGGATGCGCACCTCTATTTAGAAACATGCCATCGAGATTGAGCAAAATAGATGAAGAGAACGTCGCTGCACCCTCTTCCTTTATCATTTAAGCCGTATAAGACAACACTTTTCAGCCTAAAAAAGCCGCACCCCCTCAAAAGAGAACGCTTAAGGATGCGATTGGCTGACTTATTTTCAAGATGAGCGCTAAAGCCTGAAAAGAAAATACCAGCTAAATTGTCCAATAAAGTAACACTTTGAATGATGACGTGATTAACATTACGGCAATCCGAGCAAAAATAGCGCGACCAATGCTTTTTTCATTAAAAAGCGTTGACACTCGATCGAACCTCCCTATAATACGGCTCCACACAGCAGAGGTCGCTTAGCTCAGCTGGGAGAGCACCTCCCTTACAAGGAGGGGGTCACTGGTTCGATCCCAGTAGCGACCACCATGTGTTAAATGCAAATTTAATCATGGTATACAAGTTGTTATATGCCCGGGTCGCTTAGCTCAGCCGGGAGAGCACCTCCCTTACAAGGAGGGGGTCACTGGTTCGATCCCAGTAGCGACCACCATATACTCCTCACTCACTGTGTAGTCATTCTCCGGTCGCTTAGCTCAGCCGGGAGAGCACCTCCCTTACAAGGAGGGGGTCACTGGTTCGATCCCAGTAGCGACCACCATATTCTTCAGTACTGATTTACCCCGGGTCGCTTAGCTCAGCCGGGAGAGCACCTCCCTTACAAGGAGGGGGTCACTGGTTCGATCCCAGTAGCGACCACCATATTCTGCAGTATTGATTTACCCCGGGTCGCTTAGCTCAGCCGGGAGAGCACCTCCCTTACAAGGAGGGGGTCACTGGTTCGATCCCAGTAGCGACCACCATATTACCCCAAAAACTTTACCCCTAGAACAACTCAACTATGCTTGATCTTAATCAGCATCTGCTTAACTGAGCCTGTAGCCCAGTATTCAATTCCATTTAAACGCTGCTGATTGTTGCCTTAGGCATATTTGGAGATCATCACTATGGCCAGCGTCAGTCAATCTGCATCCCTCACCAATATTGCAGCGTATTTAAAACATACCCATGCCTGCGATGAACAAACCGCGCTAAGGGAAGCCCGTGAAGTCATGCAAAATCTGGTCAGCATGCGCCAGAAAGGCTTTATTACTGGCTGGTACTTCGATGAACGTGGACATTTAGAGCTGCTCCCAAGCGATGAAATCCTCAAACGAATTGGCGAAGATCATGGCTGACTCCCGCATTGCTTACTCTTCGTCATCTCAGCTATCCCCTGCTTCACAGTCATTTTTCAAACAGCTTTTGATCTAAAAGCAACTTATTTTGCTCAGTTAATCATCAAGCTAAAAACCTCTGTTCATATCCCACAAAATGCAGTTTGGGTGGATTTCCACCCATAGCGAAAATCAACGTGAGCGAGATCTCACCCACAAAACTAAAAGTGTGACAAACGTCAAATGAACTACACTTTATTAACCAAACACTTACAGAGTGCATCGTAAGTTGGCGTGGTATTTGCCTTTATTAAGACAGACCTCAGGGAAATCAAGGCTGTATTCCTACTCACACTTGGTAACAAACTAACCAAGGCTGAGGACAAATCCTAACAACAGAAAAAGGAACTCAAAAATGACATTGAATCAACAGATGGGTATTACACGTCCATTAAAAACCGTCGCAAAAATGCTGGCACTGGCCTCAGTGTTTGCGACCAGCTTTAACGTGTTTGCGGCGCCCGTTGAAATCAAGTTCTCCCACGTGGTTGCTGAAAACACGCCAAAGGGTCAAATGGCGTTGAAGTTTAAAGAATTAGTTGAACAACGTTTACCTGGTGAATATACGGTCAGTGTATTCCCTAACTCACAGTTATTTGGGGATAACAACGAGTTAGCAGCACTTCTGTTAAACGACGTGCAATTTGTAGCGCCTTCTCTCTCTAAATTTGAGCGTTACACTAAGCGCCTACAGGTTTTCGACCTGCCATTCCTGTTCAATGACATGGATGCAGTAAACCGTTTCCAACAAGGTGAAGCCGGCCAAGCCCTGCTGAACTCAATGAGCCGTAAAGGGATTGTCGGTTTAGGTTATCTGCACAATGGTATGAAGCAGTTCTCTGCTAACACTCCACTCAAACAACCTTCTGATGCTAAAGGCTTAAAATTCCGCGTGATGGCATCTGACGTATTGGCTGCTCAGTTTGATGCAGTTGGCGCCATCCCAGTGAAAAAACCTTTCTCTGAAGTGTTCACTCTGCTGCAAACCCGTGCGATCGATGGTCAAGAAAATACTTGGTCAAACACCTACTCACAAAAATTCTATGAAGTTCAAAGCCATATTACTGAAAGTAACCACGGCGTTCTGGACTACATGGTCGTGACCTCTGACGCCTTCTGGAAAGGCTTACCAGCGGATAAACGTAAAGTGATCAAAGAAGCGTTAGATGAGTCTATCGCCTTAGGTAACAAGATCGCTGCTGAAAAAGATAACGAAGACAAGCAATTAATCCTTGATTCTAAACGTTCTCAACTGGTGACCTTAACACCAGAAGAACGTCAAAAATGGATTGATGTAATGAAACCTGTTTGGGCGAAATTTGAGGACCAAGTAGGTAAAGATGTGATTGAAGCCGCTGTTGCTGCAAATAAACAATAATGAAATAAACCGCTTAACCTCTATTTGGGGTTAAGCGGTATTTGAGCGAGGGGAGTACAGCTGTGATATCGCGAATTTTTGGTTACTTTGAAGAAGGGGTGCTTAACCTCTTGATCACCTTGATGACACTCTTAGTGTTCACTGAGGTCGTGGCGCGGTTTTTCTTCAATACCGGTTTTTTATGGATCCAAGAACTAACCTTAACCCTCTGTGGTTGGTTTGTGCTCTTTGGTATGTCCTATGGGGTGAAAGTCGGTGCTCACATCGGTGTTGATGCGTTTGTAAAAAATCTGCCCCCTAAGGCTAAAAAGGTCACTTCCCTAGTGACGGCATTGATTTGCTTGGCTTATTGCGGACTGTTTTTAAAAGGTAGCTGGGAATATCTGTCACAGATGTACCAAATCGGCGTACCGATGGAAGATATTCACTTTCCTAAGTTCCTGTTAAACAGCTTAGATCCCGACTTTGCTTGGAACACCTTAAAGATTGATGTCGAAGACGGCGCTGTGCCCATTTGGTTATCCCAAAGCATTCTGTTGATTGGTTTTAGCATGTTGACTTGGCGTTTCTTTGAACTGTTTATCGCCATCCTGCGCAACCAAGTCTCAGGATTCCAATTTGCCGATGAAGCGAAAGAAAGCATGCATTTAATTGATGAAGCAGCTCAGCACGCACAACAAGAAACAGACAACAAGGAAGCGAAGTAATGGCCATTGCGACCCTCTTTACTGCCCTACTCGTCTGTATGTTTTTAGGTATGCCTATCGCGATTGCGTTAGGTTTCTCAAGCATGCTGACGATTTTATTCTTCTCCAACGATTCCCTCGCCTCTGTGGCGTTAAAACTTTATGAGTCATCGTCAGAGCACTATACCCTGCTGGCGATCCCTTTCTTTATTCTTTCCTCAGCCTTCCTGTCAACCGGTGGGGTGGCACGACGGATCATCGATTTTGCGATGGACAGTATCGGCCATATCCGTGGTGGTTTAGCCATGGCCTCAGTGATGGCCTGTATGTTGTTTGCCGCGGTGTCAGGTTCATCGCCCGCGACTGTGGCCGCCATTGGCTCGATTGTTATCGTCGGCATGGTAAAAGCGGGTTATCCCGAAAAATTTGCCGCTGGCGTCATTACCACTTCTGGCACCTTAGGGATTTTGATCCCACCTTCAATCGTAATGCTAGTGTATGCGGCAGCGACGGAAGTGTCGGCAGCCAGAATGTTTATGGCGGGCTTAATCCCAGGTTTGATGATGGGCTTCCTGCTGATGATAGTGATTTATATCGTCGCCCGTTTTAAAAATCTGCCATCACGCCCCTTCCCCGGCTTTAAGCAACTGGGTATTTCCAGTGCCAAAGCCTTAGGCGGTCTGGCGCTAATTCTTATCGTGTTAGGTTCAATCTACGGCGGTGTGGCCAGTCCAACCGAAGCCTCTGCCGTAGCCTGTATGTATGCCTATTTCATTGCGGTATTTGGTTATCGCGATATCGGCCCATTGAAAAATGTGGCTTGGCGTAATCCTAATGAGCCCATCCCCAACGCGATTGCCCGTAACTTAGGCCATATGGTGCTCGGGCTGATTAAAACCCCAATCGACAAAGAAATTCGCCATGTGGTGCGCGACGGGGCAAAAGTCAGCATCATGCTGCTGTTTATCATTGCCAACGCCATGCTATTCGCCCACGTACTGACCACTGAGCGTATTCCGCATATCATTGCCGAACACATTGTTGGTATGGGCTTACCCGCTTGGGGCTTCTTAATCATTGTCAACTTACTGCTGTTAGCGGCGGGTAACTTTATGGAGCCATCAGCCATCGTGTTGATTATGGCGCCGATTTTGTTCCCAATTGCCACTCACTTAGGTATTGATCCTATTCACTTAGGTATCATTATGGTGGTGAACATGGAGATTGGTATGCTGACGCCGCCGGTGGGGCTTAACCTCTTCGTGACGGCGGGGATCACAGGCCGCAGTATCGGCTGGGTGATCCAATCTGTACTGCCGTGGTTAGCACTGATGTTGGCCTTCTTGGCACTTATCACCTATGTGCCACAAATCTCCCTGTTCTTGCCGGAATTTCTGGATAAGCTCAACGGATATTAATCTCAAGGAATAAGGATTATTCCTTGATTCTAGATAGTTTTTAAGCGAGCCTACTCAGGCTCGCTTTGTTTTATTCAGTGTGGATCAGGATCGCCTGCTATGTTGCCCATGACGCCCAAGGCCAAACAACGTCTTTTAATGACCATAGTGTTACTTGCGGGCTTATTTGCCATCTTAAAATTAACCTACTGGGTGCACTTTTATCAGGGCAAAATTGAAATCCAACAGCAATCAGAAAAACAACTTAAAGAGCTGGTCAGCTTCCTCGATGGCGCCCTGTCGCGTTACGAAAGTATCCCCCATGTTTTGTCGACCAACCCCATGCTCGCCAATGTGCTCAACGATCAACAAAACCCCAAGAAAGTACAAGAACTTAACCTGTACTTGGAAGAAATTCAGCATGTGACTGAGGCATCCGATATTTATCTTATCGACGCCCTCGGTATTGCGATTGCCGCCAGCAACTGGCAACAAAGTTTTTCATTTATCGGCAAAGACTATTCCTTCAGACCCTATTACACCGACGCGATTTCAGGCAATTTGGGCCGCTACTATGCGGTAGGCACCAGTTCGGATAAACGCGGCTTTTACTTTTCTTACCCCATTTATCAACAAGGCGCGAAGGGTATTCTGGGTGCCATTATTGTGAAAGTGGATATCGCCGATATCGAGCAGCAAAGTACCAGTATTGCGATAGCGGGCCAGTATCAGTTCCTCATCAGCGATCCCGACGATATCGTGTTTATCTCCAGTGTCGATGAATGGCGCTTAGCCTCGCTTACGCCGCTGACTCAGGCGAAACAATATGCCTTAAACGCCTCGAAACGTTACGCCGAGCGGCCGATTGGTGAATTACTGATTAAACCCCAATACCAAGAAGACAGCCTGAGTAATGGCCATATCTATCAAATTCGCTCCGGCAACAGCCAAGCGCAATACATGGATACCCATCACTTAATGACCAAAGCAGGCTGGCGAGTGCACATTCTGGCGCCGATGAAACCTTTGCTCGAGTCTATGCCCGCGCTTATGCTGTTATCGGCCTCCATCTATTTACTGCTTGCCTTAGGCTTACTCTTTAGTAGCGAGCGGCGTCGCAACCTACAGCGAATGCAACTTGCCCAGAGTTTATTAGAACAAAGGGTGGAAGAGCGCACCCAAGATCTGCAGCAGGCCAATAATCGTCTCAAAGACACTCAGGATGAACTCATTCAAGCGGCTAAGTTGACCGTGATAGGTAGCCTATCCGCCAGTATCAACCATGAGCTGAATCAACCCTTAGCCGCCCTTCGCAGCTACGCACAAAATACCCAAACCTTCCTCGCCCGCAATATGCCGGATAAAGCCTCTGATAATCTTAAAATTATTATCGAGCTGACCGACCGATTAGCCGATATTGTCGGCCAATTTAAGAGTTTTACCCGCAAGAGCCAAGGCAATGACAGTGCCACCGACCTCAAAGGCTGTATCAAGCAAGCCCTGACCATAGTCCAGCCCGAAATCGACAAACAAGGGGTTGAACTCGATGTGCTGCTCCCCGAAGGCCAATATCAGGTCTGGGGGGATAAGGTGAGGTTACAACAAGTGTTTGTGAATATTATGAGCAATGCGATTGTTGCCATGCAGCAATCCTCAAAACGAACACTGAGTATTAGGGTAAACTGTCAGGACAAGTTCTGTATCAGTATTCAGGACTCGGGCCCTGGGGTGCGCGAGAGCCAAATGGAGAAGATTTTTGAGCCCTATTTCACCACCAGCGAACGTACAGGGCTTGGACTCGGGTTATCCATTTCCCAGCGCATTATCGAGTCCATGCAGGGGCAAATTAATGTTGCCAATGCCGAGGACGGCGGCGCCATTTTCCAAATTATTTTACCGATTTATTTAGCCGAGGAACGTCAGTCATCATGAGTCTGCCCAATTCAATTCAAGACTATAGCGTACTGATCATCGACGATGAGCCCCATATAGGCACAGTGCTCGTGCAGCTTTTTGAGCTGGAAGGCATTAAAGCCTTCGCCACTACCGATCCTAAAGGAATAGCCAAATTACTCGACAGAGACTGGGCGGGCGTGGTGATTTCCGATGTGAATATGCCGCAGCTCGACGGCATCAGTTTGATGCAGCAAATTCGTCAGCAGGACCCCGATTTACCCGTGGTGCTGCTCACCGGCTTTGGCGATATCGCCATGGCGGTCAATGCGTTAAAACAAGGGGCCTACGATTTTCTCGAAAAACCCTTTAACAACGAACACATGCTAGACGTGGTGAAACGCGCCTTAGATAAACGCAGCCTCACCTTAGAGAACCGTAAATTAAAGAAAGAGTTAGAAAGCCATAACGTGCCAGGCCCAAGAATATTAGGCCACAGCGTCGGCATTTTGCGTATGCGTCACATCATAGACCAAGTGATCGACACCCCTGCCGATGTGCTTATTGAAGGTGAAACCGGTACGGGTAAGGAATTGGTCGCCCGCTATCTGCACGACCACAGCAGTCGCAATCAAGCCAACTTTGTGGCGATTAACTGCGGCGCGATTCCCGAAAACTTGATTGAGAGCGAACTTTTTGGCGCCGAAGCCGGAGCCTTTACCGGTGTAGATAAACTGCGTATCGGTAAGTTTGAGTATGCCAACGGCGGCACACTCTTTTTAGATGAAATCGAAAGCACGCCACTGTCGCTACAGGTCAAACTGCTGCGGGTACTCGAAGATCGCAAGGTCGAGCGCCTAGGCTCCAATAAGAGTATTCATTTGGATATTCGGGTGATTGCCGCCACTAAGGTGGATTTAAAGTCCCTGTGCGACACGGGAGAGTTTCGCCAAGACTTGCTCTATCGCTTAAATCTAGTGACAGTGCCCATTCCACCACTCAGGGATCGCCGCGAAGATATTCCCTTATTATTCTTACACTTTGCCCGTATGGCCTCGGCGCGTTATCACAAGGCGCTGATTGCCCTCAATGCCGAGCAGAATGCTATCCTCACCTCCCACGACTGGCCGGGGAATGTGCGCGAGCTGCGAAATCTGGCAGAACGTTATGTATTACTCGGTGGTGAAGCCGCCTTCGCCGGCAGCTTAGGTAATGCACCGAGTCTGCATACCAGCATGTCGCTGCTGCAACGGGTCGAGTTTTTTGAGCGGGTATTGATTGAAGAAGCCCTAAGTCATAACAAGGGCAGCATTAAGCAAACCATGGAGCAACTCGAACTGCCCCGTAAAACCTTGTACGACAAGATGCGTAAGTACGATTTAGACCGCAAACAATATATCAACGCTGACGAGTAAGCCTGTCGGTGCCAATAAAAACCCCGCAAACCAGTTCACGGCTGCGGGGTTTGCTTTATCTAAGGAACTTCAAACTCGCATTACAATGCTTATGTTTCAAAAACGCATATTGCAAAAGTGAGTTATTACTCATCCCGCACACACATGCCCTTCGAGGATTTCACATAGGGCGCGAGAATAGGCATCATGCCCTTCATCACTTGTAATGGCAGCGCCGAGGTAAAACTAAAATCGTCCGACTTACTGCCCGGCACAAACGCAGTTAAAGTGCCGAAATAGTTATCCCCTAAATAGAACACAAACGTCGCGGTACGGTTCATCGCCGTGGTAGCCACTTTGCGGCCCTGCTGCATCTGGGTCACGATACGGTTATCACCGGTCCCCGTTTTACCACCAATTGCCAGCATCTCGCCGTTGTCGTCGGTAAAGATACCCTTAAGACGTCGTGCAGTACCGTTTTGAACGACGTTTGCCAGCGCCGCCTTTAAGGCTTGGGCGACTTCATGGCGCATCACTCGTTCGCCTTGGGTATTTTGGTTTTCGAGCCGAACTTCATAGGGCGTCTCTTCGGCAAAGTGCAGTTGATTAATCCGCACCGTCGGTAAACGATAACCATCGTTTTGAATAATCCCCATCAATTCCGCCAGCGCTGCGGGTCTGTCACCCGAACTACCCAGCGCCGAGCCTAAAGAAGGCACCATAGATTCAAATGGATAGCCTAAACGCGCCCAACGCTGATGAATGTCGAGGAAGGCTTCCACCTCAAGCATCACTTGTACCCGCACATCCCGCGCGTTTTTATGTCGGGTTCTAAACAACCAACGGTAAACCTCTTGGCGCTCATCCTTACTGGCCTCTTTCACATCGTTGAGGTTGGCCTCAGGATGTTGATTCAAATAATCAAGCACCCAGAGTTCGAGCGGATGCACCCGCGCGATATAACCTTGGTCGGGCAGATTATATTTCTCAGGACCGTACTTGTTATACAGCTCTTTAATGCGTTTATCCGTGTAATTGTTTTGCGGTAAACGCTGCTGCAAAAAGGCTTTAAACGAGGCCATGGACTCATTAGGCTGCAAATAACGGTAAGCCGCGGTAAGCTGCTGCTCCGCTTGGGTTTGGCCATCAAAGAACAGTTCTAAACGCTCATTGGGCGCCACTTTCTTATATTTACGGTAGAACTTATTGACGAAGGTATTGCCTTCGCGATCAGCAAATACGCGTAAATATTCCTCACGGCGCGGGTCCTTATCGTTGCGCAGCAAACGCGCCATATTGCCTTCGTTTTGCATGCTGCTGCTGTAGTTGACTATGTCCCGCATTAAGCGCACGAAGGGCAAGTTGATCGAGTCTTGCAGTGCTTGGTACATGGTCGGAACCTTAAGATCTTCTGTTTTCTTAAAGTTATTAAATACATGCAAACCACCACCCGTGAAGAATTGCTCATTCGGTGAGGCAGAATATTCCCGTTGTAGCGCCGCATCCAACATGCGGTCAAGGCGTCTATCCGGATTCACAATTAAGTAATCAATCGCCCAGCGCGTGAGATGATCGCGGGGCTCAATCTCAATCGACTCTAACTCAATACCGTGTTTCTTCGAGTAT
The DNA here is from genome assembly GCF_052907445.1 of Shewanella sp. Koi 1. Lineage (NCBI taxonomy): Bacteria > Pseudomonadati > Pseudomonadota > Gammaproteobacteria > Alteromonadales > Shewanellaceae > Shewanella > Shewanella sp. Koi 1. The sequence goes on from NZ_JBREJM010000001.1 coordinate 3,208,905, forward strand.
TTGTCGTGGATTTCGGCAATGATCTCCAAGTAAGTTGCCAGCACTCTCAGTTTAGCCGTCGAGCCCAGCTCTAACTTACTGCCTTCGTTAATATCAAAAGGCTGGTCGGTACTGTCGGTTTGCACCCGCACTCGGTTAGCCGTCTCGGTTTTTTCGTAGAGGGTAAAACTGTAGAGCACATTTTGCAGCTGGCTGGGCTCGAGTAAGCGCTCACCTAAGAGACCTACTTTTTCGGCCGTTGATACTTGCCCAAGGCTACGTAAGTAATGACTTACCTGCTGTTGCAATTCACTGTGCAAGCTGCTGTTTACGGTCAAATCGAGCCTGTCTAAATCATATAAACCGACATTTAGCATGCCCGCGGTACGAATGCGTATGGTATTAACGCCTTTATCCGCTCCCGACTGAGTATTACGCTGGGGTTTAACGACCTTAAACTGTAATTTTTGAGCCAATGCCGCATCCCGCAGTTTACGGTCAATCAAATAATACTGGCCGAGTAAACGGATATGGCTGTCGACGAGGTTTTCTAAATCCTCATGTCCCTGTAACAAATAATAGGAAGGACGACGCTGGGCAATCATTAACGCCACCACTTGACGGAACACTTGGCCACGCTTAGCCGCATTAGCCTTAACTTGCGGCGAAGCAAGTAGTTTATTAGCGGTATCAAAATCGGTACCAAACCACGCCCACAGGCCATCGCCTATTCCATGCACTTCACCGTGGTTAGGCGCAGAGGATAAAGGCACAGTATTTAAATAATCTTGGATAATGCGTTTACGGGCAGGCTCGGTAATTTCCCCCTGCTGATAAACGCGCACTGTGGCCGAGCCAATTTGCAGCAGTTTATCCTTGATGCTTAAGGTTAACCCTTGGGAGGAATGGCGGAACTTCTCGATTTGTGTCGCCAGCGTACTGCCACCGGCGGTAGAGACATTCATCCCCACCATTTCAGCGATTTGACTCATCCCCGCCACAATAAAACGTGGCCAGTCGATCACTGGATTCAGTTTTGGCTCTGTAGTCCATAACTCGCGGTTTTCAATAAACAGCAAAGTATTGACGATTTCATTAGGGATTTTATCGTCATCCTGATACACACGTTTTGGATAAGTGAACTCGTAGAGATCGGTATTGCGACAGTCAAGCAAAGTCAAACCCGATTGTGCTTTCTCATGGTAAGGCGGGAAAAAGCCTATCTGGGCGTATTCCTGCAACGCAGGAGAAAACTCAACCTGCTGTGTCACTTGGAAATTACGTTGCAATAAGCGATCAATATATTGTGGCAACTTACTGTAGCCATGACGCTCATCGAAGGGGCCATAACTTGGATAGATAATCGACTGAGTAGGCTCGTTTTTCAGCTCATAGGTCAGAGTTTTAGCGTATTGGTGAATATACTTAGACTGGTAATAAGAGGTTTTGACCTCCTGACCAATCAAAATCGCTAAACAAAAAACCAGAATAAATAATAGAAACCAAGCACGCCCTTTAGATCTAGGCTTACGCTCACGCTTTGCCTTAGGCTCGGGTTGTGGCGGACGAGGACGATAGTTTTCAAATTGCATTTCTTGCGTAGAATTAGGCAAAACGGCTCCAAAAAATCACTTAACACATCCTTTCTACGTGGGATTTTTCCCAACTTATGCTTAATACATCAACATGAAGTACAACGGCAAAACTCACACTTATGCTTATCTGAGTGTATCGCCGCGATACATTCTTATTACCTTGCTCGAACAAGATCTAACTGCTCTTGGATGATGGATTATATGTGTTATATCTCACCATATTTTAATGACTTGGCAGCAAGCCTCAAAGTGGTTAGCACAAAAATTCTTATATTTTGGTTAAGTGCTAACCGAGCTTAGGTTAATCCCAAATAAACTCACGAAAATGTTTACGGCATACCGATTCGTAACTTTCATTACCGCCAATTGCGACCTGCTCACCTTCGCGCATGACTTTTCCTTCACCATCTAGCCGCACCACCATATTCGCTTTGCGACCACAGTGACAAATGGTTTTTAGCTCAATTAATTTATCTGCCCAAGCTAATAAATAATGGCTACCACTAAAAAGCTCACCTTGAAAGTCAGTCCTCAACCCATAGCACAATACAGGGATATCTATATTATCAACAATATATGTAAGTTGTTTGACTTGTTCTTTAGTTAAAAACTGGCATTCGTCTACCAACACACAACTCAAATGATTCACTTGATGGGCAGCGGTAATCATTTCAATCAAGTTGTCATCACGGCTAAAAACCTGCGCCTCGGTCTCAATACCAATCCGCGAAGCTACTTTGCCCTTACCGTATCGATCATCGATAGAAGCCGTCATCACTAACGTATTCATACCGCGCTCACGGTAGTTATAGGAAGATTGTAATAAAGAGGTAGATTTACCCGCATTCATTGCTGAATAGTAAAAGTACAATTGCGCCAAAATGAATCCCTTTTTCAAACTGATTGATCATATCTCTGTCACCAGAGTTTATGCCGCTTAGTTTAGCATTGCGCTTGACCCTAGCACACTAGGCCTTTCTCAGCTTTTATACTGAAATCTCAATCTAAATATCTAGAATGGATATTTTAGTGATTTCATGGTCAATCAACTTTGAAAATCATTGTTCGTATTTCTGTTCAACGCTCAACATATGGAAACAGATAAAGCCATAAAAGCGCAATTGTTACAACAACCTTAATTTAACCTTAAATATTGTTTTAATTAAGAAAAATCACATTAACAAAAGTTTAGAAATGCGATCTACCTCCAAAGTTATAGTCCTAAATGCGGTTTGGTTCAAAAAACAAACATATCAATAACAGTAATATTTCATCCGAGACCAAAAGTACTCAATTTAAAAAATAAAAGTATTCGATGCTTGCAAATGAAATCAGCGGTTCAAAGCACTAATCTCCCCTGCAAACGTTAGTGCTGCAATCCGTGCCTTTAAATGCGTATTGGATTAATGGAGATTATGATGAGAATATTCACCTCTAAAAAAACTGGCATACGTTGTCGCCTTAGCACTTACCGGTGCTCTCGTAGGTTGCGGCAGTGATGGTAAAGATGGTGTAGATGGCGCGCCAGGCACTCCGGGGACACCTGGCACACCGGGAACACCGGGTGAACCTTGGGTTCCACCACCAGTCACGAGTTCAACAGTCACCAATGTAAAAGTACTGAACTATAGCTTTGGTGAAGGCAATATCACCTATGAATTTAAGATCACTGACGAAAATGGCAACTTAATCAATGGACTGAAAAATGCTGAAGCCAAAGTTGCAGCATTAACCGATAAAGGCTTTATCAATAATAGAAATGAAGCCGACAAAACCGACGCAAGTGGCAATCCTGTCAAAGATAACGTCAATATCGGTGGCGCTGCAACTCAAGCAACTGAGGGCGCTTTGCTCACTTCATTAGGCGATGGTCACTATAGCTTTAAAGCCCCAATGAAAGGTGTTAACGCTGGTACCGAAGGTATTGTATGGCTCAGAGTCGGCGGTAATGCTGAAACTGGCATTGCTCGCTCAGCACCGCTGGTGGTGAACAAGCCAGAGGGAACTCATTCAACCACGACCGATAGTTGCTATTCCTGTCACGTAGACTATTCAACAAGCCCACGTCGTCACGCTAGTTATGTAGCAACCGGTATGGACAGCGAAGTTACCTTTGTTGAAGGCTGTTTAGTCTGTCACGGCTCAGTTAGCTTTGCAGCAAAAAATGCCGAAGGCTTCTCTATCGGCGGTTACGCCACCAATACACTGTCTAAAATTGGCCACATTAATCACCAGAAATTCACTAAAGATTTCAGCGTGATGAACTGTACTTCTTGCCACGTTGAAGCGCCAACCAATATCAGCGTTTCAGGCCCTGGTTGTATCGACTGCCACAACACTGGCGGCGTACCAGGTGCGATTGTGCCAAGTAACGGTGCCGATGTGCGCCCAATGCATGAAGGCAAAGAAGGCATTACCGAGCGTCAAGCTATCCGTGCTAAGTACCAAGTAACACTCTCAACCCCCGTAAAAGTGGATGATATTTCCACCTTAACCGACCACTATGCGCCCGATGGCTCAAGCGTAGCGAAAGCAGAACCCGGTTGGTGTACCACCATCACAGTGAAAGACACTGACGGCAACATCTTTAGCATTAAAGATAACTTCAACTACTCAGATCCTCTGGTATTTGATGCCAAGAAGCCGATTGTCTACGCTGGTGCCTATCTGCATGCTTATGACAACAACACCTTAGTAGGCCGTCCAGGTGACCGTACTAAGTACTACTATGGTTACAACACCGATGGTACTAAGAATATCTGTCACCTACTGACGGATATCAGCGCAGTGAATGCTAACTATGCTTACTCTGCACGGGTCACCTTCAGCACCGCAGGCTGGATGGAATACGACGGTAATCAACGCTATCAAAGCAATGGTAACCTCAGAGCCAAGGGTTATGACGGTTCAATGGGTGTTTCTTTCACCGCCTACTCAGATGCGGTAAATCCAGTAAGTGCTGAGAAAGTATCTGGTTTTGAACGTCGCACTGTGATCAGCGATAACAGCTGTACGACTTGCCACAACGATGCCACCGCTTTCCACAAAAACGGTGCTTTCGACCAAGGCGGTAACGGCTGTATTGCCTGCCACGATAACGGCATGGCGCGGACTTCGGCCACACTGGGTGCAGGTTTTGGTCCTATGATCCACAGCTGGCACTGGGGTAATGGTGCAAATGTTGGTGAGATGAAGGCCGACGGCACCCAAGCCAAGACTGCGAACGGCGCAGGCGCTATCAACCCAGTCACTAGCTGTGTTGCCTGTCACGAAACCGCTATTGATTTAAACAAAGTGCCAAATCAATACATTCTTGAACCCGGCAACAAGATGACCAGCCCTGTTACTGCTAACTGTTATGCCTGCCATACTGGCGATGCAGTCAAAGCCCACATGGTGAGCAACGGTGGCGAGATCAGCGTGCCAGCCACTGGCGATTGGTTCAAGCAACCTACGGGTGAATCTTGTGCCGTGTGCCACAACACAGGTAGCAGCTCTGGTATCGACAAGTACCATAACTTTACCCGTAAATAACTAGTCGTCCCGCTATTTTCCCTGCAAGAAAATAGTTCAAGCGCCCTACGGTTGTAGGGCGCTTTTTTGTTTACTTTTACTTACAACTTCACCCCATAGGTTTTCAGTCCTATTTAAGTTAGTAACGCTAGAGTCACAAAAAACTACAATTCTAAGGAAATCACTCAACTATGCGTAAAAGTTTTATTGCCATCGCCATTGGCGCCACTTTGATGACTGGCGCACTCGCAGGCTGCAGCACTCAAGATACTAAAGCGACGAATGTGACCGCAGTTCAAGCCCAAAATCCTCTGTTCCAAGCCAGCACGCTGCAATACCAAGCGCCTGATTTCAGTGTTATTAAAGACGAGCATTTTCAGCCCGCATTAGAGCAAGGCATTAAAGAGCATTATCAAGAGATTTTGGCCATTGCCAACAATCCTGCCGCTCCGACCTTCGACAACACGATTGTCGCCATGGAAAAAAGCGGAGCCCTGCTGACCCGTGCATCGAGCGTGTTTTACAACCTCGCGGGGTCAAACAGCAATCCAGCCCTGCGTAAAATCCAAGGTGAGATGGCCCCGAAAATGGCAGCGCACTCGGATAACATCAACCTCAATCCAGCACTATTCGCCCGTATTGAAACCATTCATAACGACCGCAATAACTTAGGCTTAACGCCTGAAGCGGTACGTTTGGTTGAGGTGTATCACCAGCGCTTTATCATGGCCGGTGCTAAGCTGACCGATGAGCAAAAAGTGAAGATCCGTGCGCTGAACGAAGAGCAATCGACGCTCACCAACGAGTTCTCACAACGTTTACTGCGCTTAACCAAAGAAATTGCCATCGTTGTCGATAACAAAGAACAACTGGCCGGCCTGACTGACAGCGAAATCACCTCGGCAGCAAACGATGCCAAGGCCGCAGGCCACGAAGGTAAGTACCTAATCAACATCACCAACACCACCCGCCAGCCGGTGCTCGCCTCTTTAGAGAACCGTGAACTGCGCCAACGCATTTGGGAAGCCTCGGCAAACCGTGGCTTAACGGGTGAAAACGAAACGGCCTCTTTAGTGTCTCGCCTTGCGCAATTACGTGCCGAGCGTGCCGCTCTATTAGGTTATGAAAACTGGGCTAGCTATCGCCTCGCACCACAAATGGCGAAAACGCCTGAAGCGGTATACAGCATGTTTGGTTCAATGGTGCCAGCCGTCGTCGCCAATACCGAAAAAGAAGCGGCCGATATCCAAGCGATGATCGACAAGACTGGCGGCAAGTTTGAACTCGCGCCATGGGACTGGGAATTCTACGCAGAGAAGGTTCGCCAAGAGAAATACGCCCTCGATGCCAATAGCATTCGCCCTTATTTCGAATTTAACCGCGTACTCGAAGACGGCGTGTTCTACACCCTCAAAGAACTCTATGGCGTCACCTTAAAGCCGCGCCCAGATTTACCCGTGTACCACCCGGATGTGAAAGCCTACGAAATGTTTGATGCCGATGGTTCAAGCATGGCGATTTTCTACGCCGACTACTTTGCCCGTGAAGGCAAACGCGGCGGCGCATGGATGAGCTCGTTCGTGGGTCAATCCTTCCTCGAAGGCACTAAGCCTGTCGTGGTCAACGTGATGAACATTAAAAAGGCGCCAGAGGGACAACCGACCTTCGTCAGCTACAACGAAGTCACCACTATGTTCCACGAAATGGGCCATGGTACCCACGGTATGTTCTCTAAGGTGACTTACCCAAGCTTGGCGGGTACTTCTGTCTCCCGTGACTTTGTGGAATTCCCATCAACCTTCGAAGAAGACTGGGCAGCGCACCCTAAAGTGTTAGCCAACTACGCCAAACACTACGAAACAGGTAAGCCAATTCCCGATGATTTGCTGCAAAAACTGCTCAAATCCGGCAGCTTTAACCAAGGCTTCGATACCTTAGAGTATATGGCTGCGGCGCTCGTCGACATGGAATGGCACTCATTAAGCCCAGATGCCCCACTGCAAGATGTGGCGACATTCGAAGCCAATGCGCTGAAAAAACACGGCTTAAATATCACTGCCGTGCCACCACGTTATAAGTCAACTTACTTTGCCCACGCCTTCCCGGGTGGTTACTCAGCAAGTTACTACGCTTACATGTGGAGTGAGATTTTAGCGGCGGATGCCTACGCTTACGTGCAAACTCAAGGTGGCTTAAACCGTGAAATCGGCATGAAATACCGCAAGACGATTCGCGAAGTGGGCAACAGCATTGCACCAATGGAAGCTTACAAAAACTTCCGTGGTCAAGAGCCTACCACCGAAGGGTTATTGAACCGCCGTGGACTCAACACCGCCCTGTAATTTGGGATGTATGATAGATAAAAAAATCAGCCAGCATAATGCTGGCTGATTTGTTTTGAGTGTTCAGTAAATTCACAATGAAGACTCGCGAATAAACCGCTTTGCTGAAGTCAGGCTTATTTCGCGTTGCTTTGGGATTTGAGTCGTAACCACACAATGCTTAAGACAAACAGCACGCCACAGGTCAGCAGTCCCGCATTCACCGATTCTGTAAAGCCAAGCACCACATAACCCACCATACTGATCAGCGCCACAATCACAGCGTAAGGCAACTGAGTCACAACGTGGTCGATATGGTGACAGCTCGCGCCAGTTGACGACAAAATCGTAGTATCCGAAATCGGTGAGCAGTGATCACCAAATACCGCGCCCGCCAAAACCGAAGCCAGCATAGGTAACATCATGGCTGTATGGCTGCCCATCGCCATATCCGCGGCAATCGGTAGCATAATACCGAACGTGCCCCAACTGGTGCCGGTAGAAAACGCCGTTAGACCCGCTAACACAAACATCAACGCAGGTAAGAAGGCAAAGGGAATGTTGCCTGTGGCGAGGCTTGCCATAAACTTACCGGTTTCAAGCTGGCCAATCACGCCGGCAATGGTCCATGCAAATAACAGGATGTAAATCGCAGGCAGCATAGAACGAGCGCCCTGCACCACGCCTTTGACGACCATCGACTTTTCAACGCCTTGCACTAGGTTTAGTACCAGCGCAACCGCTAAACCAATCAGGGCACCAAAGAATAGTGATGAGCTAACATCGGTTTTTTCAAAAGCTGAAATAATATGAAATTCAATACCTTCTTTCGCTAATACCTGGGCACCGCTGTCGATCATAAAATACAGGGTCGCAAATACCAGCACGGTAATAGGTAAGAATAAACCGAGGATTTTACCGGTTTCGGCTTCGGGTAAATCGGCATTCGCCCCGGGTGGTAATCCTTTATTCTCATCATATAAATTACCGCGCTGCGCATTTAATTCATGCTCACGCATAGGGCCAATATCTAAGCCCATAAATGCAACGCAAAGTAATAATAATAAAGAGAAAATAGCGTAGAAATTCATAGGGATCATTTGAATAAACACACTCAAATGACCAGAGTCAGCAAAACCATGGGCGGTTAATATGCCGCCGATAAGCGCAATAATATAAGCGCCCCAACTGGATACCGGCGAAATAACACAAACCGGTGCCGCCGTTGAATCTAATAAATAGGCTAACTTAGCGCGGGAAATATAATAACGGTCGGTGACGGGCCTTGCGACAGAACCAACGACTAAGCTATTGAAATAATCATCGATAAAGACTACACAGCCTAAAAACATGGTCAGTAATTTGGCATCGCGTTTATTGCGGATGTGCAAACGTGCCCAATCGGCAAATGCCCGCGCACTACCACTGACGGTAATTAATGCCGTGATCATCCCTAGCACAATTAAAAAGCCGAGGATGTATAAATTCCAAGAATTTACACCATCTTCCGACCAAAAAAGTCCTTTTACACTGTTAAATAGAAATTCACCGCTGGCCGCAGGTGAAAACTGATTGAGTAATAACACCCCAATCACAATCCCCAAACCGAGGGAAAGGAGAACGCGGCGAGTCAAAATCGCCAATACAATTGCCACCACAGGCGGCAGCAGAGAAAGCGCCGAATCGGCATAACTAACTACAGTCATTGATTATTTCTTCGTCAAAATACGAATGGAGGGCGACTGAACTGGTGGGAAAAGGCAATAGATACCCAAGATCACCTGTCCTATCAGTAGCGCTCCATAGTAACTATTTCTAATATCCGTATCAGAAAATACTATGGCAGTGTTATACCTATTTGGCACAACCCCAGCAGTTGATCGTGATAAATCAAACCACTTCGGCACCAAATCCTTTCGTGAACGATCAACGGAATCACCCTACTGATCACTACTGATATTTGGTGCGCCTCTACTTCTAAGAACGCCCATACACGGGCGTGAGGCACATAAAAACATAAGCGGCTAAGCAGTTGCCACCGCAAAGCCGCTTACTTTGACTTAGATCACGGATAAAATCAACCTAGAGTTGAAATCAACTCTGGAACGGCGTCGAACAGGTCAGCTTCGAGACCATAATCTGCCACTTGGAAAATCGGCGCTTCAGGATCTTTGTTGATTGCCACAATCACCTTCGCGTCTTTCATCCCCGCTAAATGCTGAATCGCGCCCGAAATCCCTACAGCGATGTAGAGGTTTGGTGCCACAATCTTACCGGTTTGACCCACTTGCAGATCGTTAGGCACAAAACCTGCGTCAACCGCAGCACGTGATGCACCAACCGCGGCACCGAGTTTGTCCGCCAGTTGTTCCAACATATCGAAGTTTTCACCGCTGCCCATACCACGGCCACCAGAAACGATAATGCCCGCATTCCCTAACTCTGGACGCGCCGAAACCGTCAGTGATTGAGAGACAAACTGAGTTTTGGCTTCAAACACTTTGTCTAGGGTAGTCACGGCAGCACTGTTGCCCTGGGCCGCCGCATCGAAGGCACTAGCACGGACTGTCATCACTTTAATCGCATCATGGCTTTGTACTGTCGCTAAAGCGTTACCTGCGTAAATTGGGCGAACAAAGGTATCGCCGCTCACCACTGCAATCACTTCAGAAATTTGCGCTACATCTAAAAGCGCCGCCACACGCGGTAGCGTATCTTTGCCAGCGCTCGATGCTGCTGCGAGGATATGGCTGTAGTTTGGTGCTAAGTCCACCAGCAATTTAGCCACGTTTTCGGCTAAATGCGCTTCATAGGCACTATTATCGGCGACCAATACTTGAGCGACGCCTTGCAGGGCTTGCGCGGCTTGCGTCACGGCGCCACATTGGTGCCCCACTACCAATACATGGACATCTTCACCAATTGCACGCGCTGCGGTGACAACCTTTGCGGTATCCAGTTTCAGTGCCGCATTATCGTGTTCTGCTAATACTAAAATGGCCATGTTAGATCACCTTCGCTTCATTTTTTAACTTTTCAACCAGCTCAGCTACCGACGCAACCATAATGCCTGCTTTACGCTCGGCAGGTGGCGTCACCTTCACCACAGTTTGATGGGCTTTTAACGTCACACCTAAATCCGCAACAGTGAGCACATCTAATGGCTTACGCTTGGCTTTCATGATGTTAGGCAATGAAGCATAACGAGGCTCGTTTAAGCGTAAATCGGCGGTCACCACTGCTGGCAGCGGCAGGCTTAAGGTTTGCATCCCGCCATCGATCTCACGAGTCACTTGCACTGAATTGCCTTCTACTTTGATTTCAGAGGCAAAAGTGGCTTGTGGCATATCCGTTAAGGCAGCAAACATTTGACCAGTTTGGTTATTATCGCCATCAATAGATTGCTTACCAAACAGCACTAATTGCGCTTGTTCTTTTTCTTGTACGGCTTTGAGTAATTTAGCAATCGATACAGGCGTTAACTCTTCTTCAGTATCAATGTGAATCGCACGGTCAGCACCTAATGCTAACGCGGTGCGTAATTGTTCTTGAACGGCTTTATTGCCGATACTGACGACCACAACTTCAGTAGCGCTGCCCGCTTCTTTTAAACGAACCGCTTCTTCTACTGCAATTTCACAAAAAGGGTTCAACGCCATTTTGAGGTTTGCGGTATCAACGCTGGTGTTGTCAGCTTTTACCCTGACCTTCACATTGGCATCAACTACACGCTTAACAGGCACCAATACTTTCATAGGGTTTCCTTCCTACACTTTCATGTACATGGACAAAACATTGGTCATCACCAATGCAGGATAAAGCCACTTTACGTCCTGTTAACGTTAACGTCAACCAAAGTCAAACACCTGTTTGCATTTTTTAAGACTGTGGTATTGGCCACATTTTTGAACAGTTATTTGCCACATATAAAAAGTTCAAAATTTAAATAATATTTAATTTCTGTTTTTTGCATAATTTTATTTGATTCGAGCAATATTAGTTTCTATCATTTAGCTGTTGTTCACCATTATCCTGTAATAAAAATAGAGTGGGACGAAAATAGATATGAGCGAATTTTTAGAAATATTAACTCACGGTCGTCGTTTTAAAGCTGCTGTTAAAGATTTGAGCCTCGAAGAATTGCGTGATTTAGCTGCAAAACTCGATAAGATTCTCACTGAGCGTGAATCTATGGCTGAAGAAGAACAGCAAGCTATCGCTGCTCGTAATGCGAAGATAGAAGAAATCCGTCAACAAATGGAAGCCGTTGGTTTATCAATCGACGATTTAGGCGGTGTTACGGTTAAAGCTGCAAGCAAAAAACGCGCTCCTCGTCCAGCAAAATACCAAATCGAAGTTAACGGCGAAGTGATCCAGTGGACAGGTCAAGGTCGTATGCCAACGGTATTTAAGAACGAAGTCAATAAGGGCCGTTCTATGGATGATTTCTTAATCTAATCCAATATCGTGTGTGTAATAGCGATGCGCTATTAACACTGAGTAACATAAAAAAGCTCGCGCCCTGCGAGCTTTTTTATGCCCAGCAGAATCCCCCTTTTGCATTCAAGCCAATGCTAAAATTGCGTTACAATTCGGCTTTAGTAATTACATCTACTTTAGGTTACTCTTTATTCACCCTCCACCTAAGTAAATGAAAAATGCTGATAAACAACAAGATAATAATAAGCTGCGGCATAATAAGTAGTTTGGTATCCCATAACATTTTAGCCGATGCCAATCCCATTCCCCCCGTCAATAAGCTAACGGCATTCACCAATGCCGAATTAATCCTCGCGCCGGGGAAACGACTCACAAACGCCACATTATTAGTGGAAAATAATCGGATCAAAGCCATTATTGAAAAAGGGGATATCCCAGCAGCGGCATTAAAGGTTGATCTCAGTGGTTATACTATCTATCCCGGTTTTATCGATCCCTTTACCGATTATGGTATCGAGTTTGAATATCCCAAATTGGGGCTGACTCGTCCGGTATATGATATTAAACGTATCGGCGGTAATGCAGAAAATGGCGCAATTCACGCTGAAAAAGAATGGTTTAATTACGTTTACCCAAATAAGGAACGCGCAAGAGATTGGATCAATAACGGCTTCACCAGCGTACAAAGCAGTAAACTCGACGGTATTTTCCGCGGTACGGGTGTTAACCTTTCATTAGCCGATAAAACCGCCAACGAGGTGATTTATCGTGCACGCAGCCAACCTTTTATGGCCTTCGATAAAGGGACGTCTGAACAAGACTATCCCAATTCTCTGATGGGCAGTATCGCACTTATCAGGCAAACCTTTGCCGATGCTAACTGGTATAACCAAAATAAACACAAATCAGTTAATAGTTCAGCAAATGCTCAAATTGAATTTAATATCGCCTTCGAACGCTTAGATAACTTAGCCGAGAAACAAATCGTCTTTGAGACAAAAAATCTCAATGATTTGCTCCGCGCCGCTAATCTACTCAAAGAACACCAGCAGCCCGCCAACTTAGTCGCAAGTGGTCAGGAATATGCGCGCATCAATGAATTAAAAGCCCTGAATTACCCTTTAATTATTCCACTTAATTACCCGCAGGCACCCGATGTAGGCACCGATGATGCCGACCGCGAAGTCTCCCTTGCAGAACTCAGACATTGGGAACGCGCGCCCACAAACCCTGCTGCAGTAGCCAGTGCGGGTATCCCTTTTGCTTTTACCCAATTTGGCATTAAGACCGAGGCGTTTTGGCCTCGCCTGCGCCAAGCCATCGCCCAGGGACTGAGTGAGGACAATGCCCTCGCTGCACTGACAACTCAAGCCGCCGAGATGGCGGGTACGGCCGACTTCGCCGGTAAACTTGCCCCCGGCTATATGGCCGACTTTGTGATTACTAAGGGCAATATCTTTAAGGATGGCCAGATTTACAGTGTCTGGCTGCAAGGCAAAGAGCAGTCCATTCGCTCACTCCCACAGGCCAAACTCTTGGGCGATTATCAGCTCACGCTGAATAATCTCACCTTAGATCTAAACCTTGAAGAAACGGGCAAAGCGGGCAAAACCGCCTTCCAAGGTCAACTGAGTAGTGGTGAGAAGAGCATTACACTCACCAATCTTCAGCTTGAAGACGACGGCCGCGTAAGCTTTAACGCCGATTTAAGCGATGCGGGCATACATGGCATCAGCCGTTTTACCCTCTGGCTCGCTAAAGATGGTATTCAAGGCCGCATGGTGGACGCCCAAAGTCGCAGTATTAATGTGGCGGGTATTGCTATCGCTTCGAGTCTAAATACAAAGCCTACCGATACGCCCAAAACCGAGGCTGCAGCGACTTTAGTGAGTAAACTCACCTACCCTAACGTTGCCTATGGTTTGAGCGAGGCGCCAAAAGCCGAAAAACTCCATATTAAAAATGCCACCCTGTGGACCTCGGATAAACAGGGCATTTTGGAACATGCGGATCTGTTAATGGCCAATGGCCGAATTGAAAAAATCGGTCAGCAACTCAGCACACCTTCGGGTTATCAAGTTCTCGATGCCACGGGTAAGCACTTAACTGCGGGTATCGTCGATGAGCATTCCCATATTGCTATCAATGGTGGCACCAATGAAGGTACAGATGCAGTCACCTCTGAGGTGCGGATTGGCGATGTGATCAATTCCGAAGATATCTCCATCTACCGTGCACTCGCGGGCGGTGTCACCAGCGCACAATTACTCCATGGCAGCGCTAACCCAATTGGTGGCCAATCCCAGTTAATAAAGATGAAATGGGGTGAGAGTGCTGAGCAGCTTAAATTTGCCAATGCCCCTGCCAGTATCAAATTCGCCCTTGGCGAAAACGTCAAACAGAGTAACTGGGGCGAGAAATTTGTTCAGCGCTTCCCGCAGACTCGCATGGGCGTAAAAGCTTTATTTGAAGAAACCTTCGATGCCGCAATCGCCTATGAGAAAGCGCTGAAGGACTATGATGACTTACGCAGCAGTGAGAAGAAGAAAACCATTGCGCCGCGCCCAAGCTATCGCCTACAGGCGGTCGCCGAAGTGTTAAAGCAGCAGCGCGATGTGCATATTCACTCCTACGTGCAGTCAGAAATCTTAATGTTCCTGCGATTAGCCGAAGCCTATCACTTTAAGGTGCAAACCTTTACCCACGTGCTCGAAGGTTACAAGGTTGCCAGTGAACTTGCCGCCCATGGCGCAAGCGCCTCGACCTTTGCCGATTGGTGGGCCTATAAGTTCGAAGTCTATGATGCGATTCCACAAAACGCCTGCCTGATGCAAAAACAGGGCGTGCTTACCAGCATCAACTCTGACGACTACGAAATGCAGCGCAGACTTAACCAAGAAGCGGCTAAGTCAATGATGTATTGCGATATGTCTAAAGAAGATGCCTGGAATATGGTGACCATCAACCCGGCGAAACAGCTCAGAGTCGATGAGTATGTTGGCTCACTCACCCCAGGCAAAATGGCCGATATCGTGCTTTGGAACGCCGAGCCGCTGTCGATTTACGCCAAGGTGACCCAGGCTTGGGTCGAAGGCAAACGCTACTTCGATCGCGACCAAGACCAGCTTGCCCAGCAGCAGGTCGTCGCAGAGCGCGCCGCCCTTATCCAAAAAATTCTCAGTAGTGATGATAACGCCAAGGCGGGTGAGAAAGTCACTCCGCTTAAGGAACCGCAATGGCACTGCGATACCCATTATCAGGCTTGGGGCCAACATCATCAGGGAGCAAAATAATGAAGCACTTACCCACTAGCTTGCTGCTGTCGACACTGGCGATCACGCTGTCAGCCCAGGCACATAATCTCGTCCCTGCGGTCAAGCAAACCCAGAGCGTGTTGATTAAAAACGCCACAGTGCATACCGTCAGTCAAGGGACATTAACCAATACCGATGTGTTGATTGAGCAAGGTAAAATCAGCGCCATCGGGCCACAGCTAAGCATCAACGGCGCTGATGGCCAAGCGCAGGTCATCGATGCCACGGGCAAACACTTATACCCCGGCCTTATCGCGCTCGATACCAGTCTTGGTTTAGTAGAAATCGAGATGGTGCGCCCAACAGTCGATAATGCAGAAGTCGGTGATTTTAATCCGCAAATCAGCGCGGCAACGGCTTACAACCCGGATTCAGAGCTGCTGCCAACCATTCGCTACAATGGCATCACCCATGCACAAATCGTCCCCAGTGGCGACGGACTCGCGGGCCAATCTGTAGTCGTCGACCTCGATGCTTGGACGATTGAGGACGCCCTGCAACCAAGCGAAGGCCAATTCCATGTTTACTGGCCGCAAATCAAGCGTATGCCAGAGGATGAAAAGGAAAAAGCTAAGGCCATTGAAAAAAATCAGCAGGCCATAGATAAACTGACCACAGCCTTTGAGGATGGCTATCGCTACTTTTTAAGCCATAAGGCAAAGGATTCGGCCAAGACAACCAATTTACGTTGGCAGGCCATGTTGCCCCTGTACCAAGGTAAGGCCACGCTATTTGCCCATGCGGACAACGTCAGCCAAATTGAGCAAGTCATTGCCCTGACTAAAAAATATCAATTTAAATTGGTGATTGTCGGTGGCTATGATGCATGGCGACTCGCTTCAAGCTTAAGGGAAGTGAACGCCAGTGTGATTTATCCGCACACCCTGAGTCTGCCCAAACGTAAAGATGAACCCGTGGATTTACCCTTTAAAATCCCTTCGTTGCTAGCAAGTGCAGGCATTCCCTATGCCCTTGGATTTTCATCTGATTGGAACAGTCGTAACCTTCCCTATGCCGCGGGCTACAGTGCCGCTTACGGCGTCACGCCCGAGCAAGCATTAAAATCGGTGACCTTAGATGCAGCAAAACTGCTGGGGATCGCCGATTTAGGGGCCATCGCCGTCGGTTATCAGGGCAGTGTTGTGCTGAGTGACGGGGATATCCTCGACCCCATGAGCAACAAAATTGATGCGATCTGGATTGAAGGACGGCAAATAGATCTGAATAATCGCCACCAGCAGCTTTATCAAAAGTATCTTAAGCGCTAGAATTTGCTCAGATAAATCGCTCGATACCGCGCAGTCCGTTGGACTGCGCTTATTTACCCTTAATCTCAGGTCAAACCATGAAAATCATCCTCTCAAGTGCATTAGTGCTACTGCTTAGCGCCTGTGCCAGCGATTACAGTTTTAACAGCAATTTGGACGGCGAGGCGATTAATGACTACTTCAAGGCGGGAGATGTCACGCTGTTTGAGGGCGATAGTTTGCCTAAAGGCCATTACGAATTAAAAGGTTTGGTACAGGGTGAATCTTGCCAAGCCGATGTGAATGCGGTGCCCGCTTCCTTAAGTGAAGCCCGAACCGAAGCCCGCCGCGCAGCGGCCGATAAAGGCGCCAATGGTATCATCATCAAACAATGCGTGATGATGGAAGAAGCGGCCCAAGGCTGCGTCAGCCGTGCCCTCTGCGTTGGCCAAGCCATAAAAATGGCCTCTGCCGACTAGTTCAAAGCGTGTATACTGCACGCCAATATTGATGTACTTAACAACCTAGACCACCTGAGTTTGGGTTGTTGCCCTTCGTTTAGGTATTTTTTGCATGACATTTACCAACCAGATTACCGCTGTCGCCACTTGCCGTACTCCCTATAAACAAAAATTTGGCATTCCAAGGCAGCCCGGTTTGGTGGAGGCGCGCGGTTATGTTGAGCTGGAGCCCCATGTCAATCATCTCGATTCCGTGCGTGGTATCGAGCAATATTCCCACCTTTGGTTATTGTTTTGTTTCCATGAAAATCTCGCCCAAGGGTGGAAAACGACCGTACGCCCGCCCCGTTTGGGCGGCAATGAAAAACTCGGCGTATTCGCGACTCGCTCGACCTTTCGCCCGAATGGCATAGGCCAATCCGTGGTCAAACTCCACGGGGTGGTGCAACGTAAAGGCAAAGTGTGCCTAGAGATTTCGGGCATGGATCTTGTCGATGGCACGCCCATTATCGATATCAAACCCTATATTCCGTTCTCGGATTCGATTGAAGGTGCCGTCGGCGGTATCGCGCAAGAAGCGCCAAAACTTATCAGCGTGGTGTTTTCAGAGCTCGCCGCAACCCAGATTGATGCCTACAGTAAACAGGACGCCTATACCGATTTAGCCGTACTCATTCACGGCGTGCTGGGGCAAGACCCTCGCCCCGCCTATAAAAAAGCCAAAGATGACCCCAAGTTATATCAAGTGGCTTTGTATGATTTAGATATCTTTTGGCGGATGGCTGTCGCTGAGGATGAACGGGAATACATTCAGGTTTTAGAACTCAAACCGGGGAAATGTGGCTAAATGCAGACGCCAATCACAACGGCCTTGCCTGATTATCAAAGCCAACATAAAAAGCGTCTGTCTTGGATGCCCTGGCTGTATTTCTCGCTCAAAGAAAAACACTTAGTCTGGGCCAAACCTTGGCAGGATGAAGTGCAGGCTAACCTTTGCGCCCTCGAAACCGTGACCATTGGCGAAAACTGTTTTATTGCGCCCGAGGCACAATTATTTGCCGAGCCCAATCGCAATATCACAATCGGTAATCGCTGCATGATTGCCGCTGAATGCTTTTTGCACGGCCCTATCACGCTCGGTGATGAAGTTGCCATCAATCACGGCTGCTCCTTCGATGGCGGCCGAGTGGGCATTCAGATTGGCTCCCAAACCCGCATTGCTAACCATGTCACTATTTATGCGTTTAATCATGGCATGGCGCCCGATACGCCCATTTATCAACAAGCCTCAAACTCTAAAGGCATAGTGATAGGTAAAGATGTGTGGATTGGCGCACAGGCAGGGATAGTCGATGGTGTCACCATTGGCGACCATGCCGTGATTGGCATGGGCTGTATTGTCACTAAAGATGTTCCCGCATGGGCCATCGTCGCGGGCAACCCCGCCCGGGTGATTGGCGATAGGCGGGATAAATAATCCACTTAGCTTTATCTGTATGCATCGCCCTCTGTGGCGACGCGGCATACTTTGTAAAATGAAAACGGCCATTTGTCTGCAGCTGATTGAATTTAACTTCAATCCATAGGTGACATCATCGAAGCAGGTGATAAAATGGCGCCCATTCAACTCAAATTTGGACATCGGTAATGCGCGTTAGCAAATACCTACTTTCTACTCAAAAAGAAACACCTGCGAATGCAGAAGTCATCAGCCATCAATTAATGCTACGTGCGGGTATGATCCGCCGTAACGCTTCAGGTCTATACAGCTATCTGCCCACGGGCCTGCGTGTATTGCGTAAAGTCGAAGCCATTGTTCGTGAAGAAATGAACAAAGCGGGCGCGATTGAAATCCTTATGCCTATGGTGCAACCGGCTGATTTATGGGTAGAAACAGGTCGTTGGGACAAATTTGGCCCTGAGCTGCTGCGTTTTAAAGACCGCCATAACCGTGACTTCGTTCTGGGGCCAACCCACGAAGAAGTGATCACCGACTTAATCCGTAAAGAAGTCAGCTCTTACAAGCAATTACCGCTGAATCTTTACCAAATCCAGACCAAATTCCGTGACGAAGTGCGCCCACGCTTTGGCGTAATGCGTTCGCGCGAGTTCCTGATGAAAGATGCGTATTCTTTCCATCTGGACGTGGATACCATGAATGAAACCTATGAGGCCATGTATCAAGCCTATAGCAACATTCTGTCGCGCATGGGCTTGGCCTTCCGCCCAGTTTTAGCGGACACAGGTTCTATCGGTGGCAGCATGTCACACGAGTTCCACGTATTGGCGCAAAGCGGTGAAGACTTAATCGCCTACTCTACTGGCAGCGACTATGCCGCTAACATCGAGAAAGCCGAATCACCAATGCCAACCGAAGCGCGTGGCGCGGCAACTGAAGAACTACGTTTAGTCGATACGCCAAATGCGAAAACTATTGCAGAGTTAGTTGAGCAATTCGGTTTAGATATCACTAAAACAGTGAAAACCTTGATTGTGAAAGGTGCGACGGAAGAAGCCCCACTGGTAGCGCTGATTGTACGCGGCGACCACGAGCTGAACGAAATCAAGGCTGACAAGTTAGATTTAGTGGCATCACCATTAGAATTTGCCCCAGAAGCCCTGATCCGTGACGCCATTGGCGCTGGTCCTGGCTCATTAGGCCCTGTCGGCCTGAACATGCCTATCATCATCGACCACAGTGTTAGCGTGATGAGCGACTTCGCCGCTGGCGCTAACCAAGATGACAAACACTACTTTGGCATCAACTGGGAGCGCGATCTGCCACTGGCACAAGCAGCCGATATCCGTAACGTGGTTGAAGGCGAGCCAACACCCGATGGTTTAGGCACTTACGCGATGGCGCGTGGTATCGAAGTGGGTCATATCTTCCAACTCGGTACTAACTATTCTAAATCGATGAATGCGACTGTTCTCGATGAGAACGGTAAATCACAAGTGCTGCTGATGGGTTGTTACGGTGTGGGCGTGAGCCGTATCGTGGCGGCAGCCATTGAGCAAAACTTCGATGATCGCGGCATTGTATGGCCAGAAGCCATTGCCCCATTCAGTGTAGGCATTCTGCCAATGAATATGCACAAATCACACCGCGTGACCGATATCGCCGAGCAGTTATACAAAGACTTGAATGCTGCGGGTATCGATGTGCTATTGGATGACCGTAAAGAGCGCCCAGGCGTCATGTTCGCGGATATGGAACTGATTGGTATTCCACACACTGTGGTGATCGGCGATCGCAATATCGACGCTGGCGTATTTGAATACAAAAACCGCCGCACCGGTGAAAAGCAAGATGTGCCATTCGACCAAATCGTCGATTTCTTAAAGAATCTGCAAGCTTAAGCGAAGGCTTACTGCGCCGAACTTAGTGCGCCGACACAGTCCGTTTGAGCAGATGCTTAAATAAGATTCTCGCGATATAAATGCAAACGCACTTGAGTCTCCCTCAAGTGCGTTTTTTATTCCCGCCCCAAAACAGATTGTCCCTTCTGCGAGCCCACTCAAGACAAACTAAAGAAATGTCATTGAGATAACTGTTCAGACTTGCTTTTTTAGATAAGGCATTGCTTTAATAAAATCATAATAACAAGTCGTTGAGTCATAAGATTGCCAACATCAACAGCATTAGTTCTCGGTGGCGGTGGCGCTCGGGCCGCCTATCAAGTGGGAGTGTTAAAAGCACTGGTCCAGCTTTATCCGCGCAACCATGGCGTGCCATTCAAAATCATTTGTGGCACCTCTGCGGGCGCAATTAATGGCACCTCCATTGCCACCCACGCCTCCTGCTTTCACTTAGGCGTCAAAAAACTCGAGTGGGTTTGGCGCCATTTTGAAACCAGAAAGGTATATCGCGCCTCCATCCCCGGCGTGTTAAGTCATTTAGCCAAGATGGCACTCAAAGGCCTGCAAGATGATAAGGTGAATACCGACGCTGGCAGCCTGCTCGATAACGAGCCTTTACGGCATTTATTGAATGAGCTTATTGATTTTAAAAGAATCGATCGCAATATCCGCAACGGCGCATTGACAGCGCTCAGTGTCGATACCTCTTGCTATAACAACTCGCGCTCGGTAACGTTTTTTCAAGCTTCGCGGGATATTGAAAACTGGACTCGCGCCAGACGCAGCGGTGAGCGGCGGATGTTAAATACCGAACATCTTTTGGCAAGCTCGGCGATTCCCATGGTGTTTCCGTCAATTAAACTTAATCAAGCTTATTATGGTGACGGCTCAGTCCACCAGCTGGCGCCACTTTCAAGTCCCATTCATTTGGGGGCTAATAAACTATTAGTGATAAACCTAGACAGTCCCCATAAGCATTTTCCGATGGAGCTAGAATATCATCCGAAGACAGCGACCATCGCGGGTCATCTGCTGGATACTATCTTTTCCGATACCTTAAATAGCGATCTTGAGCGCTTGGAGCGGATTAACCATACGCTGTCGCTCATTCCCGAAGAGAGCCGTGCTCAACTGTCATTACATCCCATACAAACTCTAGTGATAAAACCCAGTGAAGACTTAAGTAAAATCGCAGCCCGTTTCTATGATGATATGCCTTGGGCAATTAAGACCTTACTGGGATTTATTGGTATCGACAGACAATCAGACTCGAGTATTGTATCCTATCTTTTGTTTGAGAAATCCTACACTAGTGCATTGATTGAATTGGGCTATAAAGACGGCATGGCTCAAATGGATGAAATAAAAGCGTTTTTTAATTTGGCATAAGGTATGGCTTAGCGCTTGTTATAAACAGCCAAATAAATCGATTTGAAGCACTACCCTCGGCGTGGTATAAAATAGGAGTCGCCTAAGAGTTATCCCGTGAATGTGGCAAACCCATTCTAAATTAAGGATTATTTGAAGGCGACTCGGCAGCAAATCAGTCTAAAGTTTGAATAGTGAAACAGATTTAACATTGATCATTTAAGTTGAATCGCCTATCATGCTGTACTAGATTAGCTAAAAATTAGGTTAATTTTTTCTAAAAGGGAATCACGATGAAAAAAACTTCATTAGCACTTATTGCTGCTATTTCAATGTTAGGTTCAGTTGCTCACGCAGAAGAGACTGGCACAACTTCTGGCGGTAGTACCGCTGGTGCTGCTGGTGGTATCACTGCTGGCGCAATTGGTGCTGGTGCTGTTATCGCAGGTGTAGCTATCGCTTCAAACAGCTCAGACGGTAACCCAATCACCAGCACTGGTACTAACACTACCACAGGTACTGGTAACTAAGCCGTTAATCGGATATTGAAACAACCGCCAAATGGCGGTTGTTTTTTTTCAGGTAATGAACAATTGCCAACTCTTAATGACTTGAAATCACCTCTACATGTCTTTACATTGACAACCAATTATTATTTAAAGTAAGCAATCCGGATGCGTATATACACAAAATTATTTCCGCTATTAGCGCTCTCAGCTTTTCTTATAAGTGTTTCTGGCTGCAGCCAACGAATTAGTGCGCTAAACGATACCATTAAGCTCGCCTTTATCGGTGATGATGATGTCACTCTCAATGCTGAACAAATAAAAGCCAACCCCTATGCTAGTGTCTATGTAAAAATAGAAGATACCCCTCAGGCATTTGTGGTATTAGCCTTTGCAGAACCTAAAACTAGTCTATCTCCTGTAAAAAAAGAACCTGAAGCACTAGAGCTCAAATGGTTATCTGCGGATAAAGGCATGTTAGTCACAGTCAATGGCCGCTTAGTAAAAACTCATAACCTTATTGCTGGTAACTTAGCTGCAGTTGAAAGTCTCGAACCGGATCCTCTGCTATTGGGGTTACATCTTAGTTCGACGCCAAAAACTTGGACTCGAACGATAGACTGGCAACCCGGTTATCATTATGGCTACAAGGTTACATCTGAATTTCATCAGATCGCTGAAGAAAGTATTCTAATCAACGGAACTCCTACTCAAGCTTTACACTTTAATGAAAGAGTATCAGTAGAAGCACTCAATATTGAATATCAAAATGATTTTTGGCTAAATCCTCAAACTGGCAAAGTCATTAAAAGTCATCAGAAAATAGCACCTAATCTGCCATTTATTGATATCACCTTATTGAAGCCTTTCGCAGTATAGTGGAGCCAGCATGAAATCCTATATATCCTCTTTAGCTCTACTGATTAGTGCATTGTCTTTGCCTACAGTCCAAGCCAATACACAACTTTATGTCAGCACATCTGCAACAGATATACCACAGCTACAAATAACCTATCCTGCAGCAATCCGTGTTGGACAAGCTGTTCAAGATGGGTTGACCCAGATCCCCTTGTATAACCAAACTACAAGAAGCGAAGCGATACCGATTTACTGGTTAGGGGCGGCTTTACTCGATATACAAAATACCGCGGCATTAGAAACCACTCGTCAGCAAATATTGCAACAGTTGGCCAATATGGGTCAGCAAGCAGACAATAGTCAGTATATTGCTAAGCTTTCCAAGTTTGCACAGTTTCTGCGTAACATAAAACTTGGACAAAGAATTAATCAGCCATTAGATCTCGATTTAATTCGCATTACCGATGCCTACAACCCCATTATCGACGGTCAATTCTTATTGGTACTCCCCCAACGACCAACAACCATCACTGTGGTTGGCGCCGTGGCACAAACAGGGGAACAACCATGGGTATCTGGTGCAAGCAGTAAAGATTATCTGGAACAAGCAGGTTTATTGGAAAACGCTGAAAATAGCTTTGTATGGATAATTCAACCCGATGGTAACGCTATTCGCCAACCGATTGCCTATTGGAATCATCAAGCTCAGGACATCACTCCTGGTGCAGTACTCTTCGTTGAGTTTTCAGGTCTTTTTGATGACTATTCCACATTAAACAACAACATTATTGAATTACTCAAAAATCGGGCTCTGTAATGAAAAACTCAACTCCCACTTTCCCCTCTTTCGGGCGTTTATCAGCGCTATCTTTAGCACTGCTACCATTATTACACGTTAGCGCCGATGAATTTTCCTATCCCACATTGTTACCATCACAGTCAGATTTTGGTGGTGTTGGGCTAATGCAGATGCCAACAGGACGTATGGCACCTGAAGGTGAATTTAACTTTGCCACTACTTACAACGATGACTATCAACATTTTAGCGCTTCAGTGCAGCTCTTCCCTTGGTTTGAAACCACTATTCGCTACACCTTAGTACAAGACCTACTTTACAGTAGCGATCCTAGCTTTAGTGGTAATACTAAATACACGGATAAAGGGATCGATTTTAAG
Organism: Shewanella sp. Koi 1; assembly: GCF_052907445.1. Classification (NCBI taxonomy): domain Bacteria; kingdom Pseudomonadati; phylum Pseudomonadota; class Gammaproteobacteria; order Alteromonadales; family Shewanellaceae; genus Shewanella; species Shewanella sp. Koi 1. Next base: position 3,233,043 of record NZ_JBREJM010000001.1, read on the forward strand.
ATTCGTCTACTCGAAGAAAGTAACTGGCTCCCTGAAACGTCAATTGGAGTACGGGACTTTGGTGGTACTGGCTTATTTGATGGTGAGTTTATTGCCGCGACCAAACGCGTCGGTCCACTCGATTTTACCTTAGGCATAGGCTGGGGCTATATAGGTAACAGCGGTAATCTCACTTCCGATAAAAAAGATCTAAATTACAACTGTGATAGAGATACTTCTTATGGGGGTAAAGGTGGCACTGTTGATTATCAGCGTTGGTTTAAAGGCTGCGCGGCACTCTTTGGTGGCGTTGAATACCAAACTCCTTGGGAACCACTTCGCTTAAAAGTCGAATACGATGGCAACGACTATCAATCGGATTTCCCTGTGGTTCGCGGTGGCATAGCCATGCCGCAAGACAGTAGATTTAACTATGGAATGCTCTATCGTTTTGGAGACTGGGGAGATCTGCATTTAAGTTATGAGCGCGGTAATACGTGGACGCTCGGTTTTAGTCTGCAAACCAACTTTAATACTTTGTCACAGATTAAACGTGATCCAGAGGCTGAAAAATATAAGCCGCTTCCTGCCGCGCCATTAACCCTTACGCAAACAGAACCCTCTATAAAGGTAAACACTCCAATAGCCAAACAAGCGACTGTGAGTACAGAAACTTCAACGCATAAATCAGAAGAGCAAAATGCTGAAGTAGCAAATCTAGAGCCAGTCAACGCATCCAGTCAGACTGTTGCGAATCCCCAAGTGGATTGGAATAAAGTCGCTCAGGATTTACAAACTATTGCTGGTTATGCTAATGCCAAAATTTACCTTGATAATGAAAGTATTACCGTTGTAGGTGAACAAAACAAATTCCGCGATAGAAATGAAGCGCATCAAAGAGCTGCAACCATTCTTGCCAATAACACTGACGCAGCCAATATCAAAGAATATCGCCTGATAGAAACCCATTATCAACAACCTATCACGGAAACCCGTATTGATAGCCAAAAATTTGCTCAAGTAGCGAGTTATGCTTATATCAATGCAAAAATGGCCGACACCAGTGAAGTAAGAGTCCCGAGTTCACCACAGGGTGAATTAGTTACCGAAACAGACAAAGATTGGTTAGATAACTTCGGTTTTGATATTTCCCCAACCATGGTGCAATCCTTCGGCGGCTCTGAAGGTTTCTATATGTTCAACATTGGTGTGACGGGCAGTGCGAGTTACCGCTTTAGCGATAATTTCGAATTTTCTAGCTCTATATATCTAAACCTCTACGATAACTACGATAAGTTTTTATACGATGTTCCACCCGATGGAACAGATTTAAAACGTGTGCGCACGCTAATTCGTCAGTATGTCCATGATAATCCTGTAAGGGTGAATAACCTACAATTGACTTGGATGGACAATCTAAGCGACAACATTTCTTATCAAGCCTATGGCGGCTATTTAGAAATGATGTACGGAGGTGTAGGGACTGAAGTTCTCTATCGACCACTAAACAGTCAATGGGCTTTTGGCTTTGATGTAAACTACGTCAAGCAACGCGATCCCGATAGTATGTTTGGCTTCTTTGAAGATGAACATCAATTCGATCCGATAACAAATCGCCCTTATAGAGTACAAACGGGAGTCCTAACAGGACACGCTACAGCCTATTATCAACCTGATTGGTTCCCTAACACCCTATTAAGAGTCAGTGCGGGCCAATATCTCACTGAAGATAAAGGAATAACGGTTGATTTCTCGAAACAATTCGATAGTGGCGTAATCGTAGGAGCCTTTGCAACTAAGACTAACCTTTCATCGGAGGAATACGGCGAGGGAAGCTTTACTAAAGGCTTCTATATTTCAGTTCCATTCGATCTGATGACAATCAAATCAACCCACAGCCGCGCATTCCTCTCTTGGATGCCATTGACTCGTGACGGAGGTCAAATGCTGGGGCGTAAATACAATCTATTCGATGTCACTGATGCACGCGCACCTTGGTACACTCGCCCAAGTATCGAGCATCAAGATAAATAGACCACATGCCGTGAGTGCCTAAACTAGGCACTCACGGCTGCTTTTGCATCCCTATCAGAAAGTATTGGTAGTTCGTTGCGTAACGGCCAGTCAATCGCAAACTCTGCACTATTCCAAGCCAGCACATATTCATCATCTGGCGCATAATAATCAGTGCAGCGATAAATCACATCGGCATATTCACTCAGCACATAAAAACCATGGGCGAAGCCAGGCGGGATCCACATTTGCAAATGGTTATCAGCAGAAAGCACACGCCCTACCCATTTACCATAGGTTCCTGATTGCGGCCTAATATCCACTGCAACATCAAAAATACTGCCTGCACACACCCGGACTAATTTCCCCTGCGGATGCTTGCATTGGTAGTGCAAGCCACGTAATACGTGTTGTTGTGATCGGCTAAAGTTATCTTGGACTAACTCCAGCACCTCTAACCCTCTATTTTTCAAACACTCGGAAAAAAACGATTGTCTAAAAGTTTCCATAAAAAAACCGCGTTCATCACCAAATACTTGCGGTTCAAACAGAAGAATCTCAGCTATCTCTGTTTCAATACATTTCATTAGAAATCTTCTTGTTCAGTAATTTAAATTTCTACCCGTTAAGTTCAATACTACGAAAAGTTAAACAGCTATTAACAGGTAAGGTGTCAACTATTCTCACAAACAAAGATTGATATATCAGCAGGTGATTCCCTCCAAGTAGAAGAACCATAATACCCGCCAACAAATGCCTTTTCTCATTGATATATCAAGGATTAGTGAGTCAAAATGAAGGGAGGATTGTAGCATATAAATGCCGATAAAGCTGAATGGCACGAGGTCTTCAACAAGACTGAGTTATCCCCTAAGCAATATCTAAACTTATTTCTCAGGGATCTGTATTTCAACCTTCACACCTTGATCTGGGGATGAGGTTAGCAAAATGGTGCCATGTAGTTTTTGCGTCACCAGATTATAAATAATCGACATGCCAAGACCTGTGCCGCCGTCTTTACGTGCAGTAGTGAAAAAAGGCTCGAAGGCTTTCAGTTTAACCTCATCGGTCATCCCTACCCCATTATCTTGATATTGCATACAAATGTTGGAGCCTTGTTTTTCAACTAGAATAGTGATGTTTTTATCCCCAGTAAAACTCTCAGGAAATCCATGGCGAAAGCTATTAGCCACTAGATTAGTGAAAATCTGTGCGATGGCACCAGGGTAAGATTCGATATAGATGTCGTCATCCAACTCCACATTTAAGGCAATATTCTTCTTACGCATTAACGGCCTTAATGAGCTGAAAATTTGAAAAATGTAGGTCTTTAAATTAAACCGCTCACGCTCGAGCACAGATTGGTCTGCGGCGGTACGCTTAAAGTTATGGACTAACTCTGCGGCTCGCAAAAGATTACGCTCAATCAACCCGAGACCATCCTGCATGGTATTGATAAAGGATAAAAATTTATCCTCGTCGAGCTCATTTTGCTCGAAAGCCGTTTTCAGCAATACCACTTCATCTAAACAATGGGTTACGGATGTCACGGCAATCCCTAGAGGCGTATTGACCTCATGCGCGACCCCTGCGACCAAACTCCCTAAGGCAGCCATTTTTTCGTTTTCAACTAAATGGTGTTGTATAGAACGTAAATCAGACAATGCCGTCTCTAACTCTTGGGTACGTTGGCTAACCTGAGCCTCGAGATCCGCATTAATGGCCTTTAATTGATTTTGATAATCCAAAATTTCTTTTGCACTCATAGCTCTGCCGAATAAGTCGGCCAAAGCAGAAGCAAAAGCCCTTTCATCACGCGTCCATTCTCTAGGCACACCTTGATGCTCAGAGCAGATAATACCGACCATTTTTCCGCGATGACGTATGGGACTATCTAACAGAGAACTAATGCGATTAGGAACTAAGTAGGCACTAACAAGCTCATGGGTCGCCCCATCTGTTTGCGCATGATTCGCGACAATAGCGCGCTCATTATCTAATAGACTGAAGTAATGTGGATAATCCTGCAGAGTTAATATCAACGCCTCTTGCCTGTGCATATTATCGAGCAGGTAAAAGCAATGCATACTTCGGTGATCTTCACTCCATAACCAAATGCCTGCACGGGTGATTTTTAACCCTTGACACACAGATGACACGATAAGTTGTGAGGCCTCAACAAGATCGCCACTATCAATAATGGATGAGCGGCTTACATCGAATAAAATCCTGTCTAACATACGTGTCATAATGCAGATTTACCCCGCGTGGTACCGCCTGACTTAAGAATCAGGCAATTAACTTGGTTACCCAAGCTTAAGTGATTCTCTTTAGTATAGATTCAATCTGCAAACACACTCATTGAGATGCACCCACAAGCTACAATTGGTTTTGCAGAACAATGTCTAGTGCTGCTTTACCTAAACACGCCTATAAAAAATCATCCAACACTTAGCGCTTTTTTACTGAACTCGTAATGAAGTTCAAACACATAAAGTCCCTCTTTAACATTAAGACACAGAAAGAAACACCAGACATAAATAAGGTTGGAACCCGTAATGATGGCGGTTATCATCACACGACAGTCAATTAATCAAACGGTTAACATGAATATGAAACTTTCACAGATATCACTCGCCCTTCTCGCGTTAATGATTACCGCATGCAGTGAGCCCGCTAAGACTGTGGCTAATGAGCCTGTCACAGCGCCACATCAAGATACACAAAAAAATCTACCGCTTGGTGATACCAGTCAAAATGCACTCGATTGGCCCGGTGTATATGAAGGCGTTATCCCCTGTGCAAGTTGCGAAGGGATCCAAACCACACTCACGCTAAAAGCGGATAATAGCTTTGAATTGAAAAGTATTTACTTGGGTAAAGATGAGTCCATCTTTAAAGTGGCAGGAAAATTTGACTGGGATAGCAATGGCTCAAAAATCACCTTATCCGATGGCACTAAATACTTGGTAGGAGAAAACCAACTGTTTATGTTAGATATGGAAGGTAATCGAATAAGTAGCGAACTAGCAGATCATTACATTTTGAAGAAGAAAGAGATTTAGCTGTGAACGCAGTATGCTGCGATACGACACTGCATTATGCGTCGAAGTAGGTATCCTCTGTACTGCAACTATTCATAATCAAAAGAGAAGCTTAAATTGAATCCCAATATCCGGATCATCCGTTATGAAGAATGCGAATCAAGCTTATGGAAAAACGGTGGTGGCAGCACTAAGCAACTGTTCATATGGCCAAAGGGGGCAGATCTCAGCAACTTTGATTTTAGGATCAGCATCGCCACCATTTCGAGCGATGGCCCCTTCTCACTCTTCCACGGCATCGATAGACAACTATGTATATTGGAAGGTGAAGGGGTAAAACTACACATCAAGGGGAATGATTTAGGACAATCAAAAGAAATCGTTCTGCACCCGAATGATCCTCCATTTTGCTTTAGCGGGGAAACTCAAATCGAGAGCAAGCTATTAGATAACCAGATCCTAGACTTTAATGTGATGACGAGGCGCAGCAACTACACAGCAAAAATTGAGCGCATCGAATGCAATTGCAAAGTCCAGATTAAAACCAAGGTGAACAGTGCTCAGCAAATCGCGAATACCCTGCCTATCCAATTTTTGCTGCCGCTCGCGCCAATCAGCTGTATATATCAAGGAACGAAGATAACACTGCAAAGTTACGATCTGTTGCAATTAGCAGAGGAGAAAAATACTACTGTGGAATGCTTAACATTAATAAGCCACCAAACAATGCAGCTGATACGCGTGTGTATTGAAGCTACTCAGCCAACGATAGCTTGTAACTCAAACTAAAAACAAAAGTCTGACTTCCTGGACATATAAATCCTTAAAAAACACAATACAAAAAAGCCAAATCAGTAAAGATTTGGCTTTAGAGTTACATTTAACTTTTCAACACCTAAAAATAAAATATTTAAACTAAGAAACTAACGTCACCACTTTCGCTTTTGTGTCAGCAGGTTTAAATAATTTTCTCTGCTGCCAAACTAAATCACATATGCCGTCAGTTGGTGCAAACCCCGTTGGTGCAGAAAGTAAAATCTCACGAATCGCCTCATGGTTGAACTCATGGCATGCTTTATCCAAACGATTAAGTATCAACTCTAATTCAGCCCATGGTAGGTAAATTTCATTCGCGGTCATAATCCGCTCATGGTCTGTACCTGTCACATCATCGCCAATCAGTAACTCTTCATACAGTTTTTCACCAGGGCGAAGGCCTGTAAATTCAATCGCGATATCACCGTTAGGATTCGCTTCATCCTTCACATCATAACCACTTAAGCGGATCATTTTTGCTGCCAAATCAACGATTTTGACCGATTTACCCATATCAAGCACAAACACATCGCCGCCCTTCCCCATGGCGCCAGCTTGGATAACTAACTGAGAGGCTTCAGGAATCGTCATAAAAAAGCGCGTGATTTCAGGATGAGTAACAGTAACTGGGCCGCCGTTAGCAATCTGTTTACGGAATAACGGCACAACTGAGCCAGAAGACCCCAGCACATTACCAAAACGCACCATACAAAAACGCGTTTGATGGTCCTCTTTTGATAATGCTTGTAATGCCAGTTCTGCCATACGTTTAGTCGTACCCATCACATTTGTAGGGCGCACCGCTTTATCAGTAGAAACCAAAACAAAGGTTTCCACTTTTGCCGCAATAGCAGCTCTTGCGGTATATAAAGTACCAAATACGTTATTGCGCACACCTTCAACCACATTATGCTCAACTAAAGGCACATGCTTATAAGCTGCGGCATGGTAAACTGTTTGCACTTTAAACGCCTGCATTACCGCTTGCACACGGTTTTCACGCTGAACAGAACCCATGATAGGAACAATTTCAACATCAATACCAAGCTCATTAGCAGTAGCAGAAAGTTCACGGTCTATCGAATAAAGTGCGAACTCCGATAACTCGAATAAAACTAATTGTTTAGGTTGCTGCTTTAAAATCTGGCGACATAACTCTGAACCGATTGAACCACCGGCTCCTGTAACCATAACCACTTTGTTTTTAATATTGGCAGTCAATAAATGTTGTCTTGGCGCAACAGAATCTCGACCTAATAAATCTTCGATTTCGACTTCTTTCACATCACTAAATAACTTATCACCACTCACCAAGTCCGCCATGGCGGGCAAGGTCATGACCTTGACAGTAAGCGGCTCAAGTTGATTAATAATTTCTTGACGACGTGAACGTGATGCGCTCGGCATTGCCAACAACACACGAGTTGTAGGGCGCTGTTTGATAAGCAGACCAAGTTGATGAGACGGATAAACATGCAAGCCTTGTATCGATGTATTGTGCAAACTTTCGTCATCATCAACAAAAGCAACTGGATGGTATTCATGGCTCTGTGCAAGTGCAATCGCAGTTTGTCGCCCGCTCACACCAGCACCATAAATAATAACCGGCTCACCACGGCGGTTAATACCTGCACCGACTAATGAACGCATTAGAGCACGTGCGCCGCCCACAAAAACAAGAGCAAAAGCTGCATAGATAAATGGTACAGTGCGAGGTAAATCCACCCCACCATAATAGGCAAGTAAAACAAGAGCTATGGTTGAAATACCGACACCGGCCACGATTGAAGTAAATGCTTGCGAGCTAATATAACGCAGCACTGCGCGATAAAGCCCCAGCCTCACAAACCCAGTAATACTGATAGGGATAGTTAACGCAATCAATCCCCAATATTGCGATTTAAACAGTACGTCAACTGAGTCCAAACGAACGAGTAACGCAAACCAAAAGGCAAAAAGCAAAAACACTGAGTCAATCACCACGCTGACTAAACGTTTATGTGGCCGCTTTAATGAGAATAAAAACTGCAAAAAATCCATCTTTTGCTCCAGCTTAATTAAGTTATTCATGAAGTTTAGTAACGGCTTATGCATAGATAACAGGCATCAAGTCCTTAGAGCAGATGAGTATACATGAGTTAACGAGTAACAGCTAAACCCAAATGCAATAACTAACTTGGTTTAACAGCATCACCACTGCCACTGCCAGTAGCAGTCATAAGAATGTACTTAAAATAGCGACCTAAGGTTAATGTATCGATCATCTGCTTATCAGTTTGAGCAAGCAATTTAGGCGTAGACATATCAATATTTTGTACTTGCGCTAAACCTGTTACACCAGGTAACACATCATATACACCGAGGGCATCACGCTCAGCGATCAATTCTTCTTGGTTAAATAAGTTAGGCCGTGGGCCAACCAAACTCATTTCACCTTTTAGGACATTAATAAGTTGTGGTAACTCATCAATTTTAGTTTTGCGCAAAAAACCACCGAATTTTGTGATAGCTGCATTACTGGCTAGATGGCTAGCAACCGATGCGGTTCCCTTACTCATAGTACGAAACTTAACTAAGTTAAATGGTTTTTTATGTTTACCGACACGAGTTTGGATAAAAATCGGTGAACCAGTATCAAACAGGCCAATAATGGTGACGATTAATAATAATGGCCATAGCAACAACAACCCAAAGAAGGCTGCAAGAAAATCAATTAAACGAATCATATTCACTCTTTCCCTGAACTAGATTTACCTGAATCACATAGTGTGGCCATAGCTTGTTTCATCGTTAATGGCGGTGTCCAATCTAAAACTTCTTTTATATTGGTTGAGTCAACTTGTAAATTCCCCACTAACTGCTCCATCATTGCAGATTTTCCCATCAACTTACCCGCTAATCTCATCAAACTAACAGGTACTGGTAATTGAAACACTTTCGTGCCTAACCCATCAGCAATAGCGTCTGTAAACTGTTTTATAGACACTGTTTCCATATCTGAAGCTAAAAAAGTATGACCAGCGGCGTTGGGATGGGTTGCACAGGTAATAAGAAGATCAGCAAGATTTTGCACTGCAATAAAATCACGCTTATTATTAGCCAGACCGAAAGGTAATACGGGTAGTTTCTTAACAAGTTTAGTCAATAAACCAAAATTACCAGGAGCATTAGGACCATAAACCAAAGTAGGACGGACAATAACAACTTCAAGACCAGTCTCTGCAGCTATCTTCTTAAGGCCGATTTCAGCATCATACTTAGAGTTTGTATAAGAATTTAGTGGCTTGGGTTCATCGAAAAATGAAAATGGTTTTTCTAGCGTAGCATTACCATTTACACCTATAGAACTGATAAAAACAAAGCGCTTAACGCCCGCCATACGAGCCTGTTTAGCAAGCTCGATAGTTGCTAACGTATTAATATCCTGAAAAGTTAACTCAACACCTTTAGTTATATGTGCAAGTGCAGCACAATGAATGATAGCATCAATGCCACGGAGAGCATTCGCATAATTGGTCTCTGGACAAATCTCACCAACTACATGCTCTACTGTAATCTTATAGTTAATATTAAATTTATCTGACTCGCGTCTTCCGTAAGTACGAATGGGTAACACAGATCTCTCAATTAGCTGCAATAATAATTCACCACCAACAAAACCTGATGCACCAGTCAATAAAATCATAAACTTCTCATTTAAAACATTAAAAATTAAGAAAACAAATTCAACAACCATGCTGACAAAGAATATTTTTCACGTATTGTAGCGTCAACAGGCTGATATTCTGAATGTAAGAAAGAAGCATCGATTGAGAGATCTTCCCTATCAACAACGAGGATATTTTGGGGGTTATAAAAATCATATTCAATCACATTTTTATTGGTTGTAATCAGCTTTTTTTGCATACCCAACATTTCGATCGTTCTCATTGTCAAACCATTTTGTTTGGGATGCTCTATATCAATAACGATACGAGAATCACCTAAAACATTTATTAACTCCTTAAATGCCATTGGTTTGAATGATATATCATTTATAGAAATCCCCTCCAATTCACTAGTAAACACCTTCTTAAGCAAAAACAATAGCTTGCTCGGTGAAAAGAAAAAGAGGAAAGTATTCACACTTTCCTTTTTAATATTTCCAATTATTCGCTTAACAATACCATAACGACCACTGTGTGCTGTACCGATAAATGCTAAATCGTAACTAAGCTTACTTATATCACGATGATATTTTCCGTACGCCTCTATATAAAAAAGAGGTAAAAAGGTAATTTTACCATCTATTATCGAGTCATTTTTATCAAAAGTAACAACCTTATCGAAATGCTGAATTAAATTTAATGCATTTTTTTTATTTTCAATAGAATCCCAAAGATAAAGAATAGTCTTAACTTTATCATTATTTGATTTGAAATCCATTAAAAAATCAGCACCCATAGTTTCTGGTGCAATAACAAAAAGAAAATCATATTTTACATTTTCAGCTTGTTGTAAAATATCTGAGTAATAGTCTTTGATTTGCCTTTTTATTAAGGTTTTAAAATTTAATCTATTAAAAACTTTAGCTATTGAGGAAGTAAATGGCCTTTCATCATAAAAATCAACCTGAGCCCCTAATCGTATCAATTCAAGCTCAATCTCCTGCTCATAACCAAAAAATCGTGGACAAATAAAAAGTACTTTTTTGCCAGCTAAAACATTCATGTTACCTACCAATGCTAAAAGCGATACCTAACTTACAAAGAAGCGAAGGTATCGCCATAAGATTTATTTGTACAGACCTTTCTTTTTCATCTCATCGATAGATTGTTCATAACGATCAGTTTGTACATCTTGTAAGTTAACCCAATCGGTAAACATTTTCATTCCTTCAGCAAAACTCACTTTCGGCTCAAAACCTAAGTCCGCATTAATCATTCTTAAATCGGCAAAGTTATGCCGTATATCGCCTACACGATAATTACCACTAACCTGAATAGTAGAGTTACTTTGATAAATGTCTTTAAGAGTTTGCGCCACGGTTAATACATCAGTAGGCACCCCAGATCCGACATTATAAGCCTTACCAGCGGCTCTTTTACAGCTAATCGCTAAACAGATCGAATCGACAACATCATCAATGTATACAAAGTCTCGACTTTCTAATCCATCCTCAAATATATTAATATCATTCCCATTTTTAATACGAGTAGAAAATATTGACAAAATACCAGTATAAGGATTAGATAATGACTGACCTGGACCATACACATTTTGAAAACGCAACGCTATAGTATCAATACCTAAACTATTGCCTGTAATCAAAAACATCTGTTCTTGGACTTGCTTAGTTACACCATAAATAGACGATGGATGAATTTTGCTCTCTTCATCAGTAGCCAATAACTCAACGTCTCGTGAACACATAGGACATTTAACGTTAAAATCCCGGGAGGACATGTCCGTATCAATTCTTGCCTTTGGATAAACTGTACCATGCTCCGAGCAAAGATACTTTCCTTCACCATAAATAGAACGTGAAGAAGCTATCACCAGTTTAGATATATTATGCGTTTCATTGGCTAACAAATCTAACAATATAGCACTACCTCCAATATTAACATCAGAATAGCGCTTAATTTGATACATTGACTGACCAGTACCAGTCTCTGCAGCAAGATGAACAACAGTATCAATACCTTCCAATGCAGTTAGCCAATCTTCGCGTGATTCAACCGTACCATGAATAAACTTAACTTTGTCCTTAATAGAACAATAAAGTGGTGATAAATAAGGATTATCACCATGTATTTGAGGGGATAGATTATCTAATATAGTGATATTATTATCCTGTTCAATAAGCTTCAATGCTAATTTTGAACCAATAAAACCAGCACCACCAGTTATTAATATATTTTTCATATTAACCCTTAAATAAATTATTTAATTTCTTAGAAAAATTCAAGCTTGGTTTTTCTACAAAATGCCATGAGAAATAAGATATAAAAACAACTACTAAAATAGTAAGGAAAGCTGAAGTAGTTGTGGAAAAATAATTATACACACCTAACTCTATAAATATTTGAATAATTGGAAAGTGGTAAATGTAAACGCCATAAGATGTATCAGCAAAACGATTCACATTTAGATTAAATGGCAATGCATATGCTATAAAAAAAACGAAAGAAACAACAAAGAGAGGATAAAAAATATCACTAACACAATAGAGAGATGAAATGAACAAAAATAAAGCAGCATTGTAAGATGGCTTTAACTTTAAATATAAACCATTTAACAAAGAACCTAGATAGAAATAAAAAAGCAAAAAAGGAATTTGATTAATAAGTTTAGGTGGTATATAAAAAACATCTTTATAGATAAATATATAGTGTAGAAAAAAAGACAAGACCGCCGTAAAGAAATAAACTTTATTAGCAATTTTATTAAGGTGATAGAAAATAATTAAAACAAAAAAATAATATAAAAGCTCAACCTTTATTGTCCACAAAGAACCATTTTGGGCACAAGTTATATGATTAACAAAAACCTGTTCAATACAAGGCTGAATAAAATTTAAAGTGGTTAAATTCCATCCTAAATACTTAAAAACAGAATTATAATCAGCATCAAATAAAATAAGAGAGATTAATGATGATAACAACAAAACCGCAACATAAGCAGGGAAGATTCTAAAAAATCTCTTCAAAAAAAAAGAAGTTGCTGAAGGTGTTTGTTTAGCACTTTGCCAAATTAATGCACCGCTAATAACAAAAAAAGAACGAACAGCTGTTTCTGGATTAAAAATATTAAATATAGTATCTATTGATTTCTCACCTATCAAATAATGAAAATGATGCCACAAAACTGCTAAAGCTAAATATAATCGCAAAAAATCAAAATTATTCCCCTCCCTTAATACAGAATATTCCTTAAACTTACTTTTTTGCAATATTAACTCTTTAAATTTATCTATCATATTTAAACACTACATTTCTTAACATAAATAAAGGTAATATATAAAAAATACCAATTAAAAATAAAGCACCTAAACTTGTATACAAACCTTCTCGGAAAACTAAACGTAAAAATATAACAGAAACAGAAGCAATTACAATAGCAACTGGAATAGTGCTTTTATCTATGATTTTTTTTAAACAAAATAAAATAAATGGTAATAAAAACAAGGTCAAGAGCATAAATAAATAACCATAATATGCACCTTCAATAATGATATTAGAACCTAAACCATAACCTCTATTGATTATCAAGGCAATGCTCTGACCTGCAAAAACATATTGTTCCAATATATCCATTCTAAAAAAATATAAAACACCAACACCAACTGCGCTGATCAAATGAAAGATTGTACCTTGTCCTACATACTCTGGATTTGAAATGAATAATGGTAAAGTTATATATGTTTCGCGAAACTCACCTATTGCGTTGAGATACCATGGAACCCCACTAACAATATTATCACTTCTCAAAACACCAAGAAGAAGTAACAAGCATAATAAAAAAAGACCTGGAATGATAAACAGAGTTTTACGATAAAAACATATTGTCAACATAACTGGTACTAAAGCGATAAACGCAATAGTTCTTGAACCATTAATTACATCTAAAAAGACAAGCAATATTGACGGGAGAAATATAATATACTTTTTATATTTAAAGAAATTTAAAACTGAGATTAAGATGAAGCTATATGCTATATTTTTAATTTTGAATCTATCTTCAGCCTCACCATCATAAAAAAAAGCTTGTGAAAAATCAAAATTTAAAAGATTAAAAATAAATACATATATTAAGTATATTAAAAAAAACCACCACAACAGTGTAATAAACATACCACAACTATAATTCTGCTCTAAAAAAACGACAGAGGACTGACAGTATTTATAGCATAGTGACATAAAAAAAGTGAAAACTAAAATAATTAATGATGAAATGAAAATATCTGAAAACTCTAAGTTCCAGTTAAAATATTTATCTATTTCGAACACAAAAAAAGAAGGGAGTACAATATAAAAAAACAAGTAAACATGTGACCAGAAAAACGGATTTAAAATAACCTTATAACCATTCCTTTTAACATCATTAATGACAGTGAAGAAAATCATTATTGATGAGAAAAGCGAAAAAATTTGACAGAAATAAATCATGTTCATCTTCTAAAAAATCTAAATGGTGTGAATAATAATCGTCTGCACCCTCTATAGATAAATAATAAGTAATATGTGAAAAAATTACTACCTAAACTTACGAGAAATAGATCGATAACATGGGTTCTTAAAAAAAGGTTGTTAATTACCCCAAAATCATTGCAATGTTTTAGATTAGCTATAGCAACTTGAGATGAAATTATTAATTTAGAGGTAATACTTTTACGACTAGCATTGCTACTGTGTACACGATAATTTGCTACGTTTGAAGCTAGAAACCCTAGCCGATTTACTTTTAATAATCTTAAATAGAATTCCCTGTCTTCTATTAATAAATTTTCATCATACATGCCAATAAAATCATATGCACAACGACGGATCATAATTGTAGGACCAACAACAGACCATCTTAAAATCAACTCGTTACAAATATTATTTTTTAGATTACTATAGTTGGCGGAGTATAAATACCTCATAGCGGATTTACTAATAATTTTTGAATCTTCTCCAATTACATATGCATCACCAATTACAGCATATAATTCAGAATGTATAGAAAGGAAATCATACCTGACCCTTATACTGTCGGGAGTTAATGAATCATCACTTGCACAAATTACAATATAATCACCAGAAGACTCATTCACTAATCTATTAAGAGTTTTACAAACACCCTGATTACTTTGACAGAGTAATTTAGCTCTAACACAAGGATTTTCTTTTAACCAGTTTTCAACTTTGATATATGAATCATCAGTTGAACCATCATCACACAAAACCACTTCGATGTTATCGTAATCTAGGGACAAAATTGAATCGAGACATTCTTTTATATATTTTGAATGATTAAAAACTGGTATTACAATACTCACTAGAGGATTCATTTTTCAAAACCTTTTAAGATATTTTCAAGATTACTTTTAACACTCGATTTAAAGTTATCAGTGGTATATCTATTAATTGCACTTAATTGAGCAGTTAATGCAAACTCTTTTAAAAATTTACTTTCAATTTCATCCAATAAAGTAAGTTTACTTTCTATATCAGCAGAACTTAATTCGATAATAAAACCCGTTGTTCCAACATCGAAACCGCATTCTTTGGTGACTGTCGGTATCATTGCCCCATTTGCCACAGCTGTAATTACGGATGTTGCTGTACCCTCTGAACATGAAGGTAAGATCACAAATCCACATTGATTTGCGATAAATTTAAAATCATCACTAAAAACATCAATAAAGCCATGTACAATAATATTATCGGTTAACTCGAGTGTATCAAGTAAGTACTGTTCATCAGGAGTAAATCCGCAAATATGCAATGTCCAATCAGGTCTGTTTTTAAATGCATCAACAGCCAAATCTAATCCTTTATGTAGTAAACCATAACTACCAAACCAAAGCATAGATTTTCGGCATTCTTCAAAATTTTTACTTTCCCCAATTTCTAATGCATCTTTACGTTGAATGTAACTGGGATCTACAGTAAAAACTATTCGTGCACCGTGCTCAATGAAAGTTTTTTTTGTTATTTCATTTCCAATACAAATGACTGCATCGGCCATTGATGCAGCTAATCCCCAACGCCGGTCACTTGTCCGTAGCGAGGATAATGCAATACATGAATACTTATGATAAAAATTTATCAGACGTTTATATGATTGCTCAGTACAATGAAATGGATGTGATCCCGTACCATAATAAATTGTTTTAGGAGGGTTAGGTAAACTTATTGCTTGATATAAAGGTAAACCCTCACCAAAGACTAGATCATATGATGCTATATCCCTTTTGGTTAATCGATTGTTATTTACAACATCAACCTGATAGCCTAACTCATCAAACAACTTCGCAATAACCAACGATTCATTGTAATTAGAGTGCTTAACATAGTTATTTTTTTTAAAGTGATAGGTACTATAACTAAATAAAACTCGCTTTTCTTTCTTCCCATTTAATACATTAATCAAATCGCGCTGAAATATTAGCTCATAAATTCCTAACATAAATTTATTTTTTTTAATTGCTTTTTTAAACTTATTTATAATGAACAAGGTCTACCTCATGCCTAGAAAAAAAATAATATAATGACATAAACACCGCTATCATAAAGCCTGTATAATAGCCATAAACACCTGCAACCCAACCTGAATTATCTAAATTTAAAAAAATAATAACATAGGATGAAATTAGCACAACCACCCATTTAACGAAAAAGAATATATTAGATTTATTTTTAATAATGAATGCATTTAAAGCTGAATCACAAAAAACTAATGGTAAGACAAATACAAGCTTTCTAAACATATCAACAGATTCAATGTATTTCTCGCCATAAACATACGTTATAAAATATTTAGATAAGAAGTACATCACTGCTAAAATAAATAAACCTACACAAAATAACAATACAGAAAGTTTTAATGTATTGGCTTTAAGTTCATTACCAACAGCACGGTATATTAGTACCGGCCCTAACACCGCAACCACCATAGTTGAAAGCGATATCAATTGCTCAAGCACACTAAAAGCTGCTGTATATAAACCGAAAGTCTGTTCGGTCTCATGTCCTTGAAGTATTAGTCGATCTAACTTCAGGAATAAGCTCATACAAAGTAAACCCAACCAAAGCTTTACCCCATCCAGGAAAAACACTTTTGCAATTTTTTTATCAAGAAATGCGAAATTGAATTGTATTTTTTTATCATGCTTTTTAGCATAATAAAGACAAAAAACAGACACTAAAAATGATTCAGCTAATATAGGCAAAAGAACTAAGATAGGATCTAGGTTTGCCCATATAAGCAAAAGAGTAAAAAATACTTTCGTTATCAGGCCAAATATTCTTATTTTTGCAGTAACATGATATTGCCCTTGACACTCTAAAACAAACCTGAAAACCCCTAATGGCTCAGTATAGAGAATAGTTATAGTCAAAATAAGAATAAACGCTAATTGATAATCCGTATCGATATAAACTAAAGTATAAACAAGACAACCTAACCAAACTAAGGCTGAGATAAAAAACCTATAAACAATAGAGGTTACTAGTACATCATTTTCCAATCTGCCTTCTGGAGTGACCTTCGAAAATAAGGTTTCCGCAGGACATAGCCAAGTCATTGAGGTAACAACAAACAATACAGATAATGAATACTGGTATGCCCCAAATAATTCAACTCCAAAGTACCTTGAAATTGCTCCTGTCGTAATTAATGTAAGTAAAATTGTTAGTATTTTCTCAAATACTGCCCAAGAAATATTAATAATGTGGAAAACTCTCATTACTATACTATTTCCTAAATAGAGCAATCATTATTCTTTTTAACTTCCTTAAACTTAAATTTAGTCTAAGAATTCTAAAAATATATACATAACTACCTGTAAACAAATACTCTCTATACATCAATGAACATTCATTTGCATAATTGTTAAGACCATTATTTTGTGCCGTCATTTGCGTAGAGGAAACACGATAATGTAATAGGATATCTTTTAAAGCGTGAAATTTGTAGTTTTTATCCCTCAAACACCTTAAATGGTATTCATAATCCTCTGCCCAGTCAGACCATAAATATCCTTTACGAGCTAAGAAATCTTCTCTTCTGAACATGATAGAAGGATGTACTATTGGATTAAATTTTGGCAAAATTTTACGTATCTCATCATTAGAGAAATATATTTGACAAGACTCAGTAATAATATGTCCATTTTCATCAATACGGTTGAAATTCGTAGAGCAAAGGTTAACATCTGGATGTTGCTCTAAGAAATCAACTTGCTTCTTTAGTCTATCGGGTAAACTTATATCATCGGCATCCATTCGCGCAATATATTTCCCTCTAGCTATGTTAACACCATAATTTAGGTTAAAAACCAATTGCCCCAAACATGTTCGATATAATTTAATTCGCTCATCATTTTCTTGCTCAGAGAGCAAATAATTCCAAAGAGAGTCAGTGCAATTATTTGCGACGATAACGAATTCAAAGTCACTAAATGATTGTTCTAAGATACTTCTGATAGCAAACGGGAGATAATCATCAATTTTATTGACGGCCAAAACAACGCTTAACATCATAACAAATTGCTCATAATGGATTAAAGTTATTTAGCGTTAAAATAACAGTGTCGACTTCATCAGCTGATAACACACCACTAATTGGAATGCTAATAACCTCCATCTGTAAACATTCGGTAATTGGTAGAATTTTATTACTAAGATTTAGGTAACATTTTTGCTTATGCGGTGCAATAGGGTAATGAATTACATAATCAATATTATTATTCGTTAAATAACGACTAAGTTCTTCTCTAAATTCAGTTCGAATAACAAATAAATGAAAAGAATGATTATTTGTTAAATCCCAAGTAGGTAGTTTCAGGTATTTATTCGATATATTACTCAAGTATTTCTTTGCGACTAAACGTCTTTTATTAGTTTCGTCATCAAGATAGCAAAGCTTAACTCTTAACATTGCAGCCTGAATTTCATCTAATCGACTATTTATGCCTTTATAGGTATTCTCATATTTTTTATGGGACCCATAATTACGTAGTGCTTTAAGGGTTTTCGCCAGTTCATCGTCATTGGTAGTAATTGCACCAGCATCCCCTAGTGCGCCTAAGTTTTTACCAGGATAAAAACTAAAACCAGCTGCATCCCCCCAACTACCTGCACGTTTGCCTCCAATTTCAGCACCATGCGATTGAGCACAATCCTCCAATACTAAAAGACCATACTCTTTTGCTATATCCATAATATCTAACATAGGGGATATCAAACCATAGAGGTGGACTGGTAATATTAATTTTGTCTTTGGGCTTATAGCTTTTCGTACGATTTCTGCGTCTAAATTGTATGTTAAGGGATTAGGATCAACCAAAACAGGTACTAAATCATTTTCAGTAATAGCTAATACAGATGCAACATAGGTATTAGCTTGAACAATAACCTCATCACCAGCCTTGAGTTTACCTAATTCCTTCCATGCTCGAATAGTAAGAATTAACGCATCTAAACCATTAGCAACACCTATTGCATGTTTAGTACCGCAATACTCAGCAAATTCAGTTTCAAATTGGAAAAGCTCATTGCCCATAATGTACCAGCCAGAATCAATCACCCGCGCGCAGGCATCTTTTAGTTCTTGCTGGTACTGGCTGTTGATGGCTTTTAAATCAAGGAAGTTAATCATTTTACATCTCTATAAATTTAATGATTTTGGCTGGGTTACCCACAACCACAGCGTAAGCAGGTACATCTTTAGTCACGACGCTACCCGCCCCTACCATGGCGTGTTTACCAATGGTAACGCCAGGCAATAAAGTGGCATTGGCTCCAATAGATGCGTGTTCTTCGATGGTGATCCTAGAAAACGCGTCAGGATAAACTTTGGAGCGTGGCATTTTATCATTTGTAAATGTGGCACATGGGCCAATGAAGACGTTATTACCAATGGTAGTGCCGTCCCAGATATAGACGCCAGATTTAACTGTTACGTTATCTCCTAGCACTACATCATTTTCAATCAAAGTATGTGCACAAATATTACAGTCACTGCCAATTTTTGCATCTTTAAGGACTACGGCAAACTGCCAGACCTTAGTACCCTTACCAATTTGGGTGGATTGCACATCACTTAGCCGATGAATGAACATAATTACTTGCAGCCTTAATAAATTCTGAATAATCGCGAATATAGTCAGACTCATCATATAACTGGTCAGCTAGGACCATTAGCACACAATCATATGAAAAGTCATACATTTCCCGCCACATAAACGATTCAATTAATAAACCTTGGGCGGGATTATCCAATAAAACATCGACACGTTCTTGTCCATCATCCAATACAAAACGGCAAGAACCTCGCACAGCTATCGCAACTTGCTTAAGTGTTTTATGAGCATGAAAACCACGACCAACACCTTCTTTAGTATTAAAGAGGTAGTAAACCCGTTTAACCGTAAAAGGAATATTTTGCCCCTCTTCTAAAGCAATCAACGAGCCACGTTCATCACCGTGAGCCTGAAGGGGTATAAGCTTAATTTTCATGTTCTAAAGCCTGTTTAAATTGTGAAAATAGTTGCGCTTTCTGATCCTTTTCTGATAACTGCACTTCAAATGTTGGCCATAGAATATTTAACTCCAGATCGTTCCAAGCAATTGCACCTTCACTTTCACGATGATAATAATCAGTAGTTTTATATAAAAACTCTGCAGTATCGCTCAAGGTCACAAATCCATGGGCAAACCCTTCCGGGATCCACAACTGGCGTTTATTTTCTGCTGACAGATGCACACCGACCCATTGTCCAAAGAAGGGAGAACTTTGACGAATATCTACAGCCACATCGAATACCTCACCTACCACGCAGCGCACTAATTTAGCTTGAGCATTGGGAGCAAGTTGATAATGCAAACCGCGCAAAACACCTTTATTGGATTTAGAGTGATTATCCTGCACAAAATTAACTGGGTAGCCAACAGCAGCTTCAAACTGCTTTTGATTAAAACTTTCAAAGAAAAAACCGCGTTCATCGCCAAAGACTTTTGGCTCAATGATTTTTACGGCTGGTATTTTGGTGTCAATGATCTTCATTTCTGAAACCGTTAATGGTGAGTGGTTAATTGACAGTGGTTAGTAGTTAGTTATGAGCGGTTAATGGTGAGTTGTTAGTTTTTGACTAACTCGCCGTTTATCACAAATAACCAATAGCTACTTACGAATAACTGCCTATAAATAACCTTTCAAATTATTTAAAGCCGCTTGCCAATCACTAGGCTTAATGCAAAAAACTTGATCTATCATACGACAATCCAGTTTAGAATTAGCCGGACGTTTAGCTGGAGTAGGATATTGTTCTGAAGTAATGCCATTAACCAATATGTCTTTATTAAGCACATCTTGCTCTTTTGCTTTGGCGAAAATCTCCATGGCAAATTGATGCCAGCTAACATGTGGCAGGCCAGCAAAATGATAAATCCCATAGTTGGTATTGCCCATGTGCAACGCTTTAGCCATTAGGATAAGCGCATTGGCAATATCACCGGCATAGGTAGGGCCGCCAAATTGGTCTGCTACCACACCGAGTTCATCACGAGTTTGGGCTAATCGCAGCATGGTTTTAACGAAGTTATTGCCGGTTTCACAAAACACCCAAGCAGTACGCAAAATGATATGGCGTGGGCAAGCAGCGGCAACAGCAAGTTCGCCCGCCAGTTTAGTTTGACCATATATCCCTTGAGGAGCAACAGCATCGGTTTCTACATACTCACCAACCTTATCGCCTGCAAATACATAGTCTGTTGAGATATGCAACATTATTGCACCAACACAGTTAGCCGCTTGGGCTAAAAATTGTGGACCATCGCGGTTAATTGCATATGAAAGTTCGACCTCAAGTTCTGCCTTATCTACAGCGGTATGCGCTGCGGCATTAATAATAGTATCCGGCTTAAATTCATTAACCAGCTTGTTTACTGCATCAAGGTCAGTAATATCCAGCTGATCGCGATCTACCGCTAAAAACTCAATCTCAGGCATCTGGTTTAAGATTTTTACTAGGCAGCTACCTACTTGGCCATTACTTCCAGTAATAAGGATTTTCATTTTTTATCCGCCAGATGTGCCAAATACTGCCCATAGTCATTCTTCAGCATGGGTTTCGCGAGTTCTTTAAGTTGCGCAGCAGTTAACCAGCCATTGCGATAGGCTATCTCTTCTAAACACGCCACCTTTAATCCTTGTACATGCTCAATTGTTTGCACAAATGAGGATGCTTCATGCAGGCTCTCGTGGGTTCCAGTGTCAAGCCATGCAAAACCACGACCTAGCAGCTCGACATTTAACTCACCTGCATTTAGATACATCTCATTGAGAGTAGTTATTTCCAGCTCGCCACGATGAGATGGCTTTACTTGTTTTGCCCATTCAACGACTTTGCTATCGTAAAAATAAAGTCCGGTAACAGCATAATTTGACTTAGGCCTTGTCGGTTTTTCCTCAATAGAAATCGCCTTCATTTCAGCATCGAATTCAACAACACCAAAACGTTCGGGATCTTTCACTTGATAACCAAAAACAGTAGCGCCTGCGGGACGGCTAGCCGCATTTTTAAGTGTCTTGGAAAATGATTGACCATAAAAAATATTGTCACCAAGCACTAAGCAAACATTCGAATCGCCGATAAATTCTTCACCGATGATAAAAGCCTGCGCTAAACCATCGGGACTGGGTTGTACCGCATATTGCAAGCGGATCCCAAAATCTGAACCATCACCCAATAGACGTTTAAAGCTATCGTTATCTTCTGGGGTAGTAATAATCAATATATCCCGAATACCAGCTAACATAAGCGTGGATAAAGGATAGTAAATCATAGGCTTATCATAAATTGGTAATAGTTGTTTAGATACTCCACGAGTTAATGGGTATAAACGCGTACCTGAACCGCCGGCTAAAATAATTCCTTTCATTAAAAATTAAGCTCCTAGATAAAGATGCCCTAGGTATATAGAAATAAGGGCGCTAAAACAGAATCGTAAAGGGATTAGATACCTAAGCGCTCACGCTGATAAGTGCCATCTTGAACATGCTGGCACCATTCTTGGTTAGCTAAGTACCATTCAACCGTTTTGCGTAGGCCTGTTTCAAATGTTTCTTGTGGCTGCCAATCAAGCTCAGCACTCATTTTGCTTGCATCGATAGCATAACGGCGATCATGGCCGGGTCTATCAGTGACATAGGTAATTTGTTCAGCGTAAGGTGTGGCTTTAGGTACTAATGAATCTAAGATGCTACAGATGGTTTGCACCACTTCTAAGTTTTGCTTTTCGTTATGCCCGCCAATATTGTAGGTTTCACCAATTTTGCCCTCTGTAACCACTTTGTATAACGCTCGAGCATGATCTTCAACATACAGCCAATCACGGATTTGCTCGCCTTTACCGTAAATGGGCAATGGCTTGCCTTCAAGTGCATTAAGGATGACCAGAGGAATTAACTTTTCTGGAAAATGATATGGGCCATAGTTATTGGAACAATTAGTCACAATCGTCGGTAAACCATAGGTACGTAGCCATGCACGTACTAGATGGTCGCTCGAAGCTTTAGAAGCAGAATAAGGGCTGCTGGGCGCATAAGGTGTGCTTTCGGTAAATAAAGGCAGTTTTTGCTTTACAATTTTGCAATCTTGCTCATCCGGATGTGGCAAATCACCATACACTTCATCGGTTGAAATATGGTGAAAACGGAAAGCTGATTGACGCTCAGCATCAAGTTGCATCCAATAATGGCGGGAGGCTTCAAGTAAAGTGTAAGTGCCAACAATATTAGTTTGAATAAAATCTGCAGGCCCGGTAATTGAGCGATCAACATGAGATTCTGCCGCCAAATGCATAACGGCATCGGGTTGATACTTAGCAAATACTCTATCTAATTCAACTCGGTCACAAATGTCTACTTGCTCAAATGCGTAACGCTCGCTTGCCGCCACGCTCACCAAGGATTCTAAATTGCCTGCATAGGTCAGTTTATCAAGGTTAATTACGCTATCGTGAGTGTTGCTGATGATATGACGAACGACTGCTGAGCCAATAAAACCGGCGCCGCCAGTTACAAGGATTTTCACAACAAAAGACCTCGAAAAAATTAAAATAATTCGCTTATTTAAGTAAGAAGGATAATAGTGCGCTCCCGCACAATTTCTAAATTCTGGATTCTAGGTTATCTTCTTTTCTTACAAAATGTCTTACCAATACGA
Source organism: Shewanella sp. Koi 1 (assembly GCF_052907445.1). Taxonomy (NCBI): domain Bacteria; kingdom Pseudomonadati; phylum Pseudomonadota; class Gammaproteobacteria; order Alteromonadales; family Shewanellaceae; genus Shewanella; species Shewanella sp. Koi 1. The sequence goes on from NZ_JBREJM010000001.1 coordinate 3,256,812, forward strand.
GCATCATACCCAACATGCCACCAAGTATGGTGCCTAATACACAAATTAATGCACGTTTTGGCTTAGCCTTTTCTTCAGGCGCTAATGCGGGGTCAATGGTTTTGAAAACGTATTCATCACGCACTTCGGCAAACATAATGGTTTTTGCTTGTTCTTCAATCAACTTATAAAGAACGGTTTTGATATCTGCGACATTGGTTAAAGCGATTTGTTTATTTAAAAACTCAGTACTGCGTTGTGCTTCAGTGACATCACGCTCCTTCATCACTTTATTGATATCTTGAATTAACCAAGTCACCCATTGCTGAGCGACTGTCGGGGATAAATGCTCAACTGATAAAGTCACCATGCCAGTATCTTTGGCTTTATTAACTGCAATCATTTTGCTAAAGGCTTTATAGGCCTCTTGCATTGATGGCTCAGGTTTAAATGGCGCCTTCACTTCGCGCACCCAAGTATTGGTTTGCTCGTCGTATAGCTCAGGATCATAGATAATTTTATCTGCATCCCTATCCCATTTTTCTGCAGCCATTAAGTCGGCAAGAATATTGTGCTTTTGAATAAACTCGCTGGTAAATTGGCGAGACTTTAATACCTCAATTGCCAATTCGGTTTTATCTGTACCGCCTTTGCTACCCAGATTCACGCCCGCAAGGCTAGCTAAACCGCCAAATTGAGATGCTAACGCACTTAAACCACCGCCTTGTTCCTCAGATGCAGGCGCAAGCAGGGCTTCAGATTTGTAGATATTTGGTTGCTTTATGGCAAAGACGACCGCACCTATGGCAAATACAGCGGTAACAGCCAAAATAATCCATTTACCGCGCCAGATGACAGAAAACAGTTCGCGAAGATCGATTTCGTCGTCTTGCACTTGAGGGAATCTGGCATCGGATTGGTATGTGTTTGGATTTTGAGTAATTTGTGTGTTCATTGGTTCTTCAGATTCTAGGTTATATGCCCTAGGTACTGAACCTAGGGCGAGCTATGAGTAAATTTGAGGCCGAGTGCCTTTCTAGCTCATATTTCTACAGCCCAGAGATGGCTGATATAGCGACTGCAGTGTTATAGATAATGCCTGTCACTTGCGACCAGAGCGTCAGGTTATCTTTATATTCAGTGTCTAGTGGAACAATCACAGTATCACCAGGTTGCAATTGCTCTCCACCGCTGAACCAGCTTGAACGTGATGGGATTAGTACTGAACCATTAGCTTGAATAACATAGGTTCTTCCCTCATCAGCACGTTCTCTCGCACCACCAGACATGGCTAGATACTGGTCTATCGTTAAACCTTCTTTAAACCTATGGGTTGCAGGATGTTGGACTTCGCCCATTACTGCAATCGTTTGCTTAGTTGAAGGGACATATAAAATGTCGGCATCTTCTAACTGCAAATCTGCCTGAGTAATACCAAGTGAAATAGCAGGTAAATCGACAACTAAACGACCAACCGCTTTAATGTTTTCAAGGTCAGTTAGCATTAACTGTGCATCGGCATAATTAACTACCGTACCATCCTTCGAAATCCCACGCGTGGCAATATCACGACGGAGTTGGTCAGCCAGCTTTTTGATTTCAATCTGCTCTTGTTGGCGCACAGACTCACGTACAAATACTGCCGAAGGTAATGCTGCATATTCGGTAAAGCCACCCACACGGGTGATTAAATCACTTAAGGTTTCACCACGACGAATATTGTAACGACCAGGGAATTTAACCTCGCCTCTGACCTCAACCACTTTGGTCTCTTGCCAATCTGGTGTGGTCATCACAGTGAGAATATCTCTACCAGATAATAATAAATTGGCACTTTGGTTATTTTGCAGTGCTAAAGCAAGGTCAATATTTTTATGCTCAGTTTTAGAGCCAGAATTATCAACTACAGTTGATGTTAATTCTGCTCTAGTTGTGTAGGCACCTTCTTTCAAGCCACCCGCAGCAACAACTAAATCATTGACTCTTGCACCTGCGGTTAGCGGATAAAGCCCAGGTAAACGTACCTGACCATCAATTCCAACAACCTGTATCCCTGCCCCTGCTCGGCCTTGATTATTCAGCTTAACCATAACAGGGTAGAGTAATTCTTGACGTGCCATTTGATTACTGAGTTTGAGTAACTCTGTATCATCAAATAAGTTAGCCAACATTTTGTTGACGACACCTTTGACCACAGCGACATCTTCTGACTCAGTTTTATCAGTAACAACCACCCCTGCTAACTGCGTGCGTTGGGTTAATCTGCTCTTATCAAGCTGGACAAATCCTGCTTTAAATAAATCGGAACTAATTAATGTGTTTGTATTTAAGGAAGTTACCTTCTCAACGCGCTGTTTAACTAACTTATTCAGCTCGAAACGGTTTTGCACATCATCAGAAAAATTAAACACGATGACTTTATCACGGGCTTTTAGCTCAATATCTTGGTCACTGTTTTTATTGCTAATCGCTTTGCCCGGTGAAAACTGATGAACCTCAATATCGCCGTACTGGTTAACCTCACGAACCACTAAGGCATAATCTAAATCAGCTGAGATGGCTAAATCGCCCCAAATTGAGGGAAAAATATCACTGATTTTTTGCCCAGCAAACCATTGATATTTACCAGGTCGAACAACTGCGCCAACAACTGTCACTGCACTTTCAAATTGCTCTGAGGCATTTTTAACACGAATAACATCGCCCGCTTTCGCCAAGGTCATTTTGCCCTGTTCACTTGTGAGGTCGACATTAATAACGGTCTTTAAAGATTTACTGTTGTAACGCTCTACTGAACTGCTTTTGGGATACGCGCCAGGATTTAAACCTGCAGCCATTGCAATCACATCGGCCATGGTTTCGTTGTGTTTTAACTCATAAATGGCTGGGCGTCTGACTTCGCCAGAAACGCTTACAAGACCACCAATAGAAGGAATAAATACAACATCTCCTGAATGTAAGCGCAGGTCGCCTGATGCATCACCTTTTAACAGCAGATCATATAAATCTAATGTACCTACAAGTTTGCCATTACGTTTTAATTGCACATTACGCAGCGAGCCGATTTCGTTAACCCCTCCAGCCACAAATAACGCTTGGGTAATAGTTGATAAGCTAGAAACGGTGTATGAACCAGGTTTGTAAGCATCACCCGCTACAAAAATACGAATTGAGCGCAATTCCCCCATGGTGATATTGGACTCAATACCAATCATTTGTTGTTGAATACGTTGTGACAGCGTTTCTCTTAACTCAGAGAATGTCAAACCATTCACAGGAATAGGTCCTAATTCAGGGAATTGAATGACTCCTTCGCGATTAATCACTAGGTCGTATTCTTTATTTTCTTTCCCGTAAAGCTGTACTTTAATGTTATCGCCAGGGCCAACAAGATATTCTCCCGGTACTGGCACATCAGAAACTGGTGCAAAGGTGCTTGGCTCACCCGCGAACATTTCATAACCAAAGCGGCGCAATTTTAGGTTCGAAGAGTCCACGGAAAAATCTAATTCCGCTTTTTCTTTCTTATCATTTGCCGTATTAATGCGCTCAGGCTGCATTTCACGTTCGGAAACGACTTGTGGATTGGCTATCTGAGGTTGCGATTGGCCACCAGACAGCATGTTAGGGTCAATACCATATTGCCTGGCTAAACGCTGTTGCTCGGCTTTTGGTAATTGTTTGAATTGCTCAATCATCTGCGGAGAGGGAGTTAACGCTTGCGCCTGAGTGCCCATCAATACAGTGGCACTTAACCCCACTATGATGAATTTTTTGATTTGTTGTAACACCAGATATCTCCGATTGGGTTAAAGATGGAAAACATTAAAGCGGAGCTGACTACGCTCCTTCTAGATTCTAGGCCCTAGGTTCTAGGTGATAGAGCAGTGCTCTTTGCTGCGCTCTAGTGAACGAAGGCAGTCCTAGTGCTAGCAGGCCTTCGGACTTGCCACTGCTGCGCGTGGCGGGCGAGACACCCTTCGGCATCCGCTAAAAGACAGAAATTGTTCTGTCTTATGCCTTTCAGGCACGCTACCGCCCATAGATTGCGGCCCCTATATTGCCCTTCGCATAGCGAATATTTATATTTTTCAAAACCTTAAATCAAAATATCAGTTAGCAATCACTTCTACTGATTATGTAAAGGCACGACCTTCACACGCTAAGAACAGTATTAAAGTAATGACCTCATACTTGCAGCAAGCTTAAACCTCGTACTGCAACTGCATAAAATCAAGTAAAACTTTAGTTGCAGTTTACATTTATCGTGACTTAGGACTTGATACGCATTGTAAAGCTCAGCAATCACGTCATCTGTATAAAAAACACGCACGCAATTTATATTTGATTTTTAATGGTGCAAATTTAGTTATTTTCAATAACGATGTAGCCATGACAAAAATAAGCCACTAAATATATTAACATTTTTATTTCAAGTTCAATTGCTACCAAACTAACAAAAAACAACCTATAGCAAATGTCTTACAAGACTCTAAGTAAAAATCTTACTCTGCAAAGTGAAACACTTCACGAATTACACCCGTTCAACCGAATGTTCAGGTACGGATAAGGTATTGATCTGTCCCATAATATTAAATAAAACGTGGCAACGTTTGTTAGCGCATTTCTCTTGGAAAATGCCTTCTAAATCTACAAACGGACCATCTTTAAAGCGAATTTTTTCCCCGGTTTTTAGCTCTAATTCATTGTCTAAAACTGATAGGGATGGGGTTAATTCTTTCATGCGAATGGCGTGAATGATGCGGTCGTCGATTGGTGTCATTTTTTCTTGGCAATTGACGATACGACTCACACCACGGGTAGAGTGGACCTGCTTAACACTTGTCTGGCTTGGATTGAAATTGATAAACAAATAGTTTGGAAACAGAGGCACACGGCAGATCCGCTTCTGACCGCGTTGAGATTTTTCTTCAGAGACCATGGGTAAGTATGTCTCTAAATTTTGAAGTGCTAAGTTCTGTTGTGCCCTCGCTTCACTTCGGGGCTTACAGTACAAAAGGTACCATGCCTTCATTTATATAATCTCACTACCCTATGTTGAGTGACGTCCATTCACGGCTCGCAATCATAGCAAAGTAGTTAAGACCGATGGAAGCAGTTTTTTAGTCCCCAAAGCATTGCCGCTCGGTATCTAAACAGCAGTCAGATATATTAGAAAAATCAATATTAATCGGTGTTGGCGGCAAGTTGCAGATAATCTCACCAGTTAGCAAGCCAAAATTGACTTTAGTTACTTTTAAAGGGTATATAAGGTGGGATTTTAGCGAAAATATCCCATTTATCGCTCAAATTATTACTTTTATTATAAGAACGTAACAATAACTCATACGTAAACCTCAGCGATTCAACAATTTAGTTTGGCTTTTAGGGGCAAGTTAAATCAGGAATTGACTGTTGAGAAATGAGAAGAGCAACAACTATTTTCTGTAGTGACATCATCCTGCTTCAGGGGCGCTACAGGCAATCACGAGCTTAAGGTGGAAACTTCATGAGCGTAGCAAAACCACAAGGGACAATGCTTGGCCATCCCAAAGGTCTGTTCCTTCTGTTTACAACAGAACTCTGGGAACGTTTTAGTTATTATGCAATGCGTGCCATTTTGGTGCTGTATTTGGTGGATAAAGTACAAAGCGAAGGTGGACACGGTTTAGGTTGGACGCAAGCCGATGCCATTTCGTTATACGGGACCTTCACTGGACTTGTTTACTTGACACCATTACTTGGTGGTTGGTTAGCCGACACCTTTCTGGGCCAACGTCGCGCCATTATGATTGGCGGTACTTTAATGGCGGCTGGTCAATTTATTTTAGGTACGCCCCATGCTTGGGTGCCTGGTATGGAAACTGAAGTTTTCTATGTTGGCTTAGGCACGTTAATCTTAGGTAATGGCCTGTTCAAACCGAATATTTCTACCATGGTGGGCGACCTGTACGAAGAAGGAGACCACCGCCGTGACGGTGCATTCACCATTTTCTACATGGGGATCAACGTTGGTGCTTTCCTCTCTGGTATTATCGTAGGTTCTGTGGTTGCCGCTTATGATGGCAATTTCCAAGCAGGCTTTATCTGTGCCGGTATTGGTATGATCCTGTCATTGATCATCCAACTTGTGTTTGCGCAAAAGTTACTCGGTGATATAGGTAGAACTCCCGCAGCTAAGCTTGAAAAGCAAAAAGCGGCAGAAAAAGGTGAAGTTCGTAAAGAGCCACTCACTAAAGTTGAACGTGACCGCATTAAAGTCATCATGGTAATGGGCCTATTTACCATCATTTTCTGGGCTGGCTTTGAGCAAGCTGGCGGCCTGATGAACCTGTTCACTAACGACTTTACCGACCGTATGATCGGCACCTGGGAAGTTCCAACCACTTGGTTCCAATCATTAAACGCGATGTTTATCGTGATTTTTGCCCCTGTTGTAGCCTCAATTTGGGTACGTTTAGGTAAGAATGAACCTAATTCGCCTGTTAAGTTTGCTTTGGGCTTAGTGCTGTTAGCCGTTGGCTTCTTATTTATGATCGGCGCCGTTGTTGAGATGGGTGGTGATGCCTCCGCAAAATCAAGCATGTGGTGGTTAGTGGGTGCTTATTTCTTCCATACCATGGGTGAACTGTGCTTATCACCTATTGGTTTATCTATGGTCACTAAGTTAGCTCCACTTCGTATTGCTTCGTTAATGATGGGTTCTTGGTTCCTATTTGTGGCCGCAGCAAACAAAATTGGTGGTGTGGTGGGTTCCTTTATTGGTCATGGCGGTGAAAAAGAAGAACAGCTTGCCAATGCAATGGCTATTTTCTCGGGTATTGCTATTACCGCGGCACTTTCTGGCGTGATCTTATACTTTATGGCTGATAAGTTAGTCGATTGGATGCACGGTGCGGAAAGCAAGCATCACAATGAAGCTGAAGCGCTGGAAGATGAAATCGCTGTCACTGCTGAACACGAGGCAATTAAGCGTTAATCTTTGATCTTTATAATAAAAAACGCTGCACCTGGCAGCGTTTTTTATTTATTAGCTTTTAATACCAATCGTATTAAATATCTGTTCATTCAGCGGGAGTTAAACGGGCTTTAGACAAGGCGAAGGCTTGAAGGCATAGTGGCGCTCTGTCGAAAGCCTTAAGCCTTCCATGCCACTTAACCCTCCCCCCAAAATTACAAACTGAGTTGCAAAAAACCACCAGCGGGTAAATGGGGATCGTAAACTAGGCCTTTAAATTGATTATCTAATAATTGCTGTTTATGTGCTGATTCATTGGTGGCGATACACAGTTGCTCGTGAGGTAATATCGTGCGGAACTGAATACTCGGTTTCCCCCAATCTAACATTCCCAACTGTAAGCTCTCTGGGAGTGCCAGTGGGCTTAAACCTTCATCATTGCGTAAATAGCACCTTAGCCCCTTCCCTGCTTGTGCTATCGCGGCTCGATACCGAGTTAACTCTATCGCGACGTAAACAATATCAACGGTAATATCTAGACCAGACTTAGCTAAGCGCTCATTCAAGTAACTCAACATATTGAATGGCTCGATGATGGTTTTACTCTGGCCACTTCGAAAACTCTTCAGTTTTTGATTCACAAAACTACGCAGCAATACACAGGCAAATGCCGCGCGATTATCCTCAGGATAGAGATGGGCCATGTACATGATGAGGTAGTCACTGCCTACCATAGTGGAATCAATAAAGTAACTACTGATATCGCTACTCTTAAACAGACTGTAATCCACCTTGGCTGTGGGATAGCTTATGTTAGAGGCAGGAAACAGTTGCTGCTGAACTTGTTTAGCCGCCTCAACACTTTGTTCTAACAGAGCCAAGTTATCCTTGAGTTCTTGATTAGATAAAGCATCAAACTCGGCTTGAGTCACATCATCGGAATGGTGTCGTTGCAACCCCTGTTTTATCGCTTGTTCGATGATAAATAAATCGGGGACGGGTTTTACGAGATAATCACAGGCACCTACACGCAGGGCTTCAACGACATCCGCCATTACGTTATTACCAGAGACCACAATTGAAGGCACCAGCGGCTCTAATTTACTCATTTCCTTGAGCATATCGAGTCCACCGAGTTTAGGCATGCTGAGATCGGCAAGAATAATATCGAAACGTTGTTGCTTAAAAATGGACAGTCCCTGCTCACCATCGCAGGCCTGCACAACTTCGGCACCGCGCCCAATCAGAAAAGTGGCGACGATTTGCCTAAAGACCGGGTCGTCTTCGACCCAAAGAATAGAAACATCATTTAACGCCATAAAGATTCCCGAATAACATTCATTGCGATAGCAATAACTCAATCATGACATCGGAAGAATCATTCAATACGGCAAGGGCTTGGCTGCAAAAAAGGATTTACAGCCAAGTACAGCGCATAAGCTTACTCAAGTTCCTGCATGTACTGATCGAGCAACTCATCATCTTCTTGTTTTTGAGGAACATTGCCATCATAGACTTTATAGTCCATGTGTTGTAAATACGCATCTTTCACAAAGGTATAGGGATCGAGCGCATTATCAACAAGCCTTTCTTGGTCAATCGCAGATGCTCTCGCATGGAGACTCTTCAAACCCCATTTAACAACGGACTGCCATATCGTTAGCTCTGATAGTGGGAAGTATAGACCATCAACCCAATCTGATGCGAGTTCACGAACCACATAGGGACCGGCAAAAGGCGCCATGAAGTAAGGGCCATTAGGTACACCGTAATAGCCTAATACTTCGTTAAACTCATCCTGTTTACGCGGCATCCCCATCATATCTGCCACGTCAAAGACGCCCAGCAACCCTATAGTGCTATTGATGGTAAAACGACCGCCGGCATTCGCTGCCCATCCCCACTTACCTTGCAGCAGATTGTTGACCGCGCTACCAGGCTCTTCCAAATTCTGAACAAAGTTATTCACCCCCATTTTGGCAGGAAGTGGAATATAGTCGTTATAACCATGTGCAACGGGACGATACAGGTATCTATCTAGAAATAGATAGTTAAAGTCCCACATAGCACGGTTAAATCCTTCAAAGGGATCTCTTGGATCTTCGTAAGTAATTTTTACATTTGAAGCCGTATCCTTTGGAGTGGTCTCAGGTACAGCAGTCTCTGCACCATAGACCTTGGGCAGTAAGGCACATCCTAAAAGAACCCCTATCCATTTCAACTTCATATTACTCTCTTAAATAAATGTACTGCCGAGTTAACGAGTTTTCGTTAAAGTGACGACTAACAAGTGACGATAAAGGATTAGTACTCTAAGTTTTATACTCAGTATGACAGAGAAAATACCATCCAATCGCCTTGCATAAAGCGCATTAGCTTACTTAGCAAAATCGTTTGGTCAATTGTTAATTTTTAAATAACGTACCGTAAGATATTCTAGCAAGGGTCTAATATGGAGCCGATTCCACTCAGTCAAATGACTAATGCATCACTAATCACTGCGGGAGCGCAAAGTGATGTGCCAAGTGCTAACTTTCGGCCAATCCCTGCTGAAGTACAGTTATCCCCCGAAGGCGACAGTATTATTCTAAACGGTACAGAATATAATTTAAAGCTGGTTAATGCACTTCAACGCCAGGTTTTACTCAACGCGAGTCAATTACTTGTCAACCAAATCCCTGCGCAGACTACTCAATCAAGCTCAGTTAGTCAGACCAATCAACTCCTTGCATTAGGTACAACTGTCAATCTTAAGCTGCCTGATGCAATTATTTTGCTCGCGCAGCAAAACGGCATTCAACAATCAAAACTCTACGCCTTTGCAGCTCGCCCACAAGGCTACCCGCTTCCAAACGTTATCGTTAATGAGAAGACATTCCAGTTCGCTAACGGTGCAATTGTGCAGCAAGATCCTGGCACAAGGCTTAACGCCGGAGAATATCAGGCAAAAATCGCGCTTTCTCAAGGGAAACCTATTTTAGTGTTGACCCCAATACTGAGCAAACTTGAAATACAAATCGGCGCGCCAATAAATGAAACTCAGCTTCCCACTTTTGATAAACAATCTACCCATATTGTGATGAGCAAAATGGAGCCTGTGCAGATTATTACCCAATTTCTGCGCAAGCTAGAGGGGCTGGTATCTCAATCGGATGCCTCAGCAAGTATCGCAACAACTAAACGTGAAGTGATACCCGAAACAAAGACTCAAATAGTAGGGATCGCTACAGACGTCCCTTTGTTCAAAAATAAGCAGGCCGATAATACTGCTAGTCTATCGCTTAGTACTGAACCTAAGCTGACTACAGGTCAGCAAAATTTGGAGCAAAGTAATAAATTTCAAAATCTTGAGTCCAAAGTAGCTGGCTCTCAACTCAAGGAAAATCTCAATGAACGCGCCGCTATAGAGGCCAAGAATATAACAAACATGGCTAATGCTTTGTTAACTCAAAATAACAAATCTGATTCAACGGGCCCACAAGCAAAAGTATCAAGTTTACTAAATGGATTATCGACAAAAGAATTCGCTAGTGACGCGACTCTCCAGAACCTTAAAACGCAGCCACCAGTAGACATTTCAAATACTCGCAAGCTACATACTGAAGAAAATACAATGATTAATCAGGTGCTTCAAAAAGCCTTTACTAAGGCTGGCGCGCTACCTATTGACCAGATGCTTGTGCGTAGCAACGCAAATTTAGCGGCTGAGCTATTAAAATTGTTACCCCATTTAAGCCCATCCCCTTTAGGTCAATTGAGCGACCCAAGTGAACTAAAGGCCCAAATTCTTGGATTAGCGACGTTAAACCTTGCGACACCGCACCTAAACCAAGCTACTACGCTATTCAACGCTGGTGCAATTACCTCACTATTTCAATTGTTATTGGGATTTCGAGCGAATAATAGCAACAGCAGTATGAGCGCAAAGTTGGCTGATTATTTAGAACAGCTCCAAGCCAAAATCGGACTGTCCAGTCATCAACTTAATCAATTTAGTAAAGCGGGTGGCTTAGAAAGTATGGGGCAACTCGCCTCAAGCTTACAGCTTTACCAACAAGCTAGTAGTGAGAATAACGGCAACCTAGTATGGTTTTTTGCCCTTCCCTATGGGATTAATCAACGCCATGAACAATTAGAGGGTAAATTTGAGCGTGAAGCCGACAACGATGAACAACAAAAACATAAGGGCTGGCATTTACAATTGAAATTTAATCTCGCCCAAGGCCCCTTGTTGATCGCTGCACGGTTTCATCAACAGGTTTTAGATATCCAGTTTAAAGGGGATAATCAGCAGCTACTTAGTCGTGTCGATAACTTTTTAGCCCCACTTGGACAAAAACTATCCCAGCTAGGTTTTACGCCAGGTGAACTATCGACACAATTGGCGCCCATTCCTGCTACCTTACTCCCTGGTGATCATTTTCTTGTGAAAACCAGAGCATAATTAACGAGGTCTATCTATGGCAGAAGAATGTAAAACCCAACAAGCAGTAGCCTTAAGCTATGACGGGAAACATGCTCCAAAAGTAGTCGCATCGGGAGAAGGCCTCATAGCAGATGAAATTATCGCCCTCGCCAAAGCCTCAGGGGTATATATTCACCAAGATCCCCATCTCAGCAATTTTTTACGACTATTGGAACTGGGTGAAGAAATACCCAAAGAACTTTATCTGCTGATCGCAGAACTCATTGCATTTGTCTATATGTTAGATGGCAAGTTCCCAGAGCAGTGGAATAACATGCATAAGAAGATTGTCGATAAGGCTTAAAACAGAGCTGGCTTAACGATAGATGCTAGAATGCTTAGCTGCATGAGCGCTTAGCGACTAGAAAAGCACAGCATCGCTAAAGCACTGCTCCTGCACTGTGATTAACAAGCGGCTACTCCCCACCTAGTCTGACCAACATGGATGCAGGAAATGTCAGATTTGGTATTGAACAAAATTGACCATGCAGTCGTTTGCTCCTTGTCGATTCCAGCACCTCGCAGTGGCGCTCTAGAGACCGAAGGCCGCCATAGATGAGCCATTATTTTCGGTGTAAACGGATCAATAACTCAGCTTCGGCTTTTGGGAGCTCACACTCTTTGATTAACTCATCCACCCCAGCACCAAGAGCAACCATCTTCATCGCACGAGTGTAAAGTTTAGCTTGAGGGTCTTGTTGAGTAGACTCTTCAATACGTTCAGATTGCTGATGTAAGCGCTTTTCAAGCTCGATTACACGTCGCCCCATCCCAATTGTGCCACTGCGGAGCTCCTGCATTTCTCGCTTAAAGCTTTCACGCTGACGGTCACCTTCCTTCACTAAAACTGTCAAGGCCTCAACTTTACTGCGCAACTTACTTAATTGTTTTTGGAGGTAAAGGACTAATCCCAAACACGCAATTACATAAACCAAAGCTGCGATTATAAATTCATCGCCCATTCATAATCCCTACACATCTCGAAAGGCTAAATCCGCAAAGCTTAATAATGCTCAAAGCTAAAGAACGACTCGATACTCAATTTTATAGACAATAAAAAGCGGCAGAATTTACTGCCGCCGACAAATTCAAGCTTAGAGTTGATTTAACTCAGCCCATTCTTCGTCTGATAACAGTTTGTCTAAGTCAACTAAGATCAATAGCTCGTTGTCGCGGTTACTGACGCCTTGGATAAACTTGGCACTTTCTTCAGTTCCGACATTTGGTGCGTTATCGATCTCTGAGCGGCGTAAATAAACCACTTCAGCAACACTATCAACCAAGATGCCAATAACTTGTTTTTCTGCCTCGATGATCACAATACGAGTTGAGTCATCCACTTCGGCAGACTGTAAACCAAAACGAGAGCGAGTATCGATAACCGTAACCACATTACCGCGTAAGTTAATAATCCCTAATACGTAATGTGGCGCGCCAGGCACTGGAGCGATTTCGGTGTAACGTAGCACTTCTTGCACTTGCATTACATTGATACCATAAGTTTCGTTGTCTAACTTAAAGGTAACCCATTGCAATACAGCATCATCTTTACTTGCAGCCACGGCTGCGACATTTCTTGAATCTTTCATGTTTACCTCAACCAATGGAGTCCTGACAGCCTAAACCCGCATCAAGCATTTCAACTAAGGCTTGAACGTGCAAAATGCCACACATTTGTTCTTTCACCACACCAGCTAACCAAGGACGTTTCCCCGCTTTGCTGCGCCAATTTACTTGCGATTTGTTAATCTTTACGGCATTAAGCAGGGACTCACAAGCTAATCCCCAATTACTGCCCTCTAATAATACAAGATATTGATAATTTACCGATTGCGCCAGTTTATCAGTGTATTTTTCTGGCATAACCCACGCACAAGTATCAACAAGATTTAACTGCTCTTCTCTGTGGGTTTGTACTCCCAAGAACCATGAAGGGCGGCCAATGATATGGTTAATCCTTTCAACCTTAACAATTCCACCAAGGCTAACCAAGGGAACAGCTAATGTTAAACCTGCTACTTTAAAGAATAGTACTTGAAATTCATCATCGAGCACTTCTTGCAAATCTTTTGTCACACTCGGAGGTGCAAAACCAACCTGCGTCTCTGGCGTTATCGAGTTAGACTCAATTTGTTCAGGTTCAACCACACTAGATTCAACAGTTTCCTCAGGTTTTGACACCATCGGTGTTACTGGTTTAACGGGTGTTGATACAACCTCCGCGGGTTTCTCCTCTGTAACATTGGTCGTTTTCAGCACAGGTGCAAGTAATTTTTCTAACGCCTGTTTATTCACCAGAGGGGGCGCACTCTCAGCGGTCGCCATAATCGTAGGCTTTGACTTAGCCAATTGGACTTCAGGCGTAGAAGTGTTTTTGACTTGTGTCTTAGACTGTTCATGATTGGCCAAAATGGCATCATTAAGTAGCTGAGCTTCAGTCTTTGTCTTCAGTGCTAAAGATGTCGAAACGCCCTCTTGAGGTTTAACTTGGGAAGCAACAAGAGCACTATCCTCTTCGTGCAACAGTAACTCAAAAAAATCAAAAACAGTTTCATCAACCGATTTTGACATGACCAAACTCCCCAACTAGAAGAAAATCTAATAATCTTTCGTAAGCTTTTACACCACGACACCCACTTGCATAATGCGAAGCAGGTAAATGTGCCAAACTTGCATCTCTAAATTTAGTATCAACAGGGATGACATCTCGCCAAAGGCTGTCACCATATTGTTCACTCAAAAGCTGTAGCGCGGCAGGAGAAGCTTTCGTCCGCTTATCATACATCGTTGGCACGACTGTATAACTGTAACGAGTTTTCTTCGACCTCCCCATAATCTCCATCGTCTTCACCATGCGCTCTAAACCTTTGATGGCGAGAAACTCAGTTTGCACAGGAATAACAATATGCTGGCTTGCCGCGAGCGCATTTACCATGAGTACCCCCAACACGGGTGGACAATCCACTATGGCTACATCATATTCATCTGCCACAAGCGCAAGTAAATTACGCAACACTAGCCCCATCCCCTCTTGATGACCCAATGCTCGGTCAAGCGTTGCAAGCGCCATAGTGGCGGGCAGTAAATCTAGGCCATCCACTAAGGTTGGTACGATATGTGACTGAACCAACTCTTTAGTTAAGTTTTTATGTGCGATGAAAACATCAAAGAGCGACCCTGGAACTTCTTCTGAATCAATACCAAGATAATAACCAAGCGAGGCGTGTGGATCTGTATCTATCATAAGTACACGTTTGCCCCGCTTAGCAAGTGCACCTGCTAAGCTAGCTACAGACGTGGTTTTACCCACCCCACCTTTTTGATTCGCAATGGTCCAGACCTTCAAAGCACTGACCTCTTTAATGTTAAAGCTTGGCGATTAGCTAGGCTTACTTAGAGTAACATCTGTGTTACTCACCTTCTCTTGTCGTCACTCGAATCCCACCATTGGGTAAACTAATGACTTTGACCCCATCAGCATTCTCAGAAATTACCACAGGAGCATTATCCAGAGGCTGCACGCTTTCCCTTGAAACAGATGGTGCCGTCTCTGAACGCAATGCATCAGGTACAGAATCCATTTGGGCTTGCGCTTTGGCATTACCATTTGAAGCTCTATCAAGCAGAGATGGTACCTCTGCTGAAGAGGACGCCGCTTGAGGCCCAAGCGTTACCGCTGTCTGCACTCCAGGCTCGGCCATTTTGAGCATTGCTTTAGTCTGCTCAGGATGCGAAGCAAGCCAATCGGCAATGGCTTGAGCCTGTTCATCAGGCACCATCAGCATGATTTGAGTTGACTCTAAACGCTTAACATCTGAACGCAGCTTTAAAATTTTTCTATGGTAATCAAAACTTAACGCACCAAGACACACTATAGCAATCGACATTAATACCATTATAAGCACAACATTCGTGCTTAAGTGTGAATTGGGACTAGCCACGTACCGACTCTTTTAATATTGACTCAGCCATGTGTTCCAATGAAATTGACTGAGTGGCAATTCCTGCACTAGCCACCGCTTGTGGCATACCATAAACTACACAGCTCGCTTCATCCTGCGCCCAAATGGTTGCCCCAGCGGCTTTAAGCATTCGAGCACCTTCTCGACCGTCAGCTCCCATTCCTGTCAAAACCACAGCAAGCACATCACCACCAAACGCTTTTGAAGCAGAAGCAAATGTAATATCAACACATGGCTTGTAGTTCATTTCGGCACTGCCCGCGAGCACTTTAATGCGCCCCGTCACGCCGGTTCGCTCAACCATCATTTGCATACCGCCTGGCGCTAAATAGGCGCAACCTGGACGCAAAATATCACCATTTGCCGCTTCTTTTACCTCGATTTTACACAAGCCATTGAGTCGATTCGCAAACGCTGGGGTAAACGCCGCGGGCATATGCTGAATCAGCAAAATAGGATGTGGATAATTTGCAGGGAATTGAGTCAGGATTTTTTGTAATGCAACAGGTCCACCTGTAGAAGTACCAATTAACAACAACTTGTATTGCTTACCACTGGCACGAATGGATGATACTGGTGAAGAACGAACTGGCGCCGAAACGTTTGGCGCTGACGTCCCAACACTCCCAAGCACAGCGCCCGAACTTGACCGTGGCGTAACGGGTGTCACGGGCGTAACACTAGGGCGTACAATTGGACGAAAAATCCTACGGCGACCTAAAGCTTTCACTCTTTGTTGCAAGAGCAAAATTGCTTCATCTTTATTGGTCGCAATATCTTCAAAACGCTTAGGTAAAAAATCCAAAGCGCCCGCATCCAACGCATCCAAGGTTGCTTTTGCACCATCGTGAGTTAACGATGAAAACATCAAAATGGGAGTCGGACACTTTGCCATAATCTCGCGCACAGCTGAAATACCATCCATGACTGGCATTTCGATGTCCATGGTAATCACTTGGGGGTTAAGCTCAGCAGCCATCTTCACCGCTTCGGCCCCATTAGAGGCCGTCGCGATCACTTCCAGTTCAGGATCTTGATTGACTATTTCACTAACACGTCGTCTAAAAAAACTTGAGTCATCAACGACTAATACTTTAATGGCCATTCCATTCCTTAGCTTGGAAACTAACTTTTATTTTTCGCATAATGCTTTAGTAATCCTGGGACATCCAAAATTAAAGCTATACCGCCATCGGATGTAATCGTTGCCCCTGCCATACCTGGCGTACCATGTAATAAAGCACCAAGCGGTTTAATGACCACTTCTTCTTGGCCAATCAGCGCATCTACAACAAAACCAATCTGCATAATGCCTAACTGCACAATCACTACATGGCCGTGTTTTTTATCTCCATGCTTAAAGTTGGTCTTATTTCGATGCAACCAATGCTCTAGATAGAAAAGTGGTACCGCCTTGTTGCGGACAATCACAGTCAGTTGTCCATCGACAATATTGGTCTTGGTGAGGTCGAGATGGAAAATTTCATTAACACTGGATAAAGGTAGAGCAAAAACTTGTTTAGCCACATCGACCATAAGTGTTGGCATAATTGCCAAGGTTAATGGCACTTTAATCTCAAGTATGGTGCCCTTACCTTTCATGGAGTCGATATGGACTGTACCGTTCAGCTGGGTAATACGGGTTTTAACTACGTCCATTCCCACGCCACGACCCGAAATATCTGATATTTCGACCTTGGTTGAGAATCCAGGAGCAAAGATCAGATTATAGGCTTCGTTATCGGTCATTCGAGCTGCGGAGTCTTCATCTAAAACGCCACGCTTGATTGCTATTTGTTTTAACTTTTCAGGGTCCATCCCTGCGCCATCGTCTTCGATTTTAAGCAGAATATGGTCACCTTCTTGGCTCGCAGAAAGTGTAATTACACCTGTTCTAGGTTTTCCACACGCCTCACGGTCACTAGGCATTTCAATACCATGGTCGACAGAGTTACGCACTAAGTGGACTAATGGATCTGCAAGCGCTTCAACAAGGTTTTTGTCTAAGTCAGTTTCTTCCCCGACCAATACTAAATCGATCTCTTTGTTGAGAGTACGGGCTAAGTCACGTACCACACGAGGAAAACGGCCAAAGACTTTCTTAATAGGCTGCATGCGAGTTTTCATCACTGCGCCTTGTAAGTCCGCAGTAACTAAATCCAAATTCGCAAGCGCTTTAGACATTTCTTCGTCATCACGACTTATGCCTAAGCTTACCAAGCGGTTACGCACCAATACTAACTCACCCACCATGTTCATGATCTGGTCAAGTCTTGCGGTGTCAACCCGAACGGTTGTTTCACCTTGAGGCACATTAGCAGAAGCTGCTGGCGCCACTTTGGCAGGCGCTTTTTCAGCAACTGCAACCTCAGTTTTTACTGTTGCCGCTGCAGGCGTTGCTGTCGGCTTAGATGCAGGCGTAGCAGCATTAACCTTAGGTGTGACAGGCGTAACTGGTGTAGGAGCAGTTTGAACTGTTTTCGCAGGCTCAGTTTTGGTGATAGGTTTAGCCGGAGCGCCACCTTTTCCATGCAATTCATCCAGTAACCGTTCGAATTCATCCTCTGTGATTTCATCAGAATCGACAGGAGTAGGAGGTGGAGGTGGAGTCACGGCTTCAGCCTTAGGTTTTACTGGCGCAGCCGCTTCAACTTTACCACTAAATTTGCCAGAGCCATGAAGTTCATCAAGCAGAGCCTCGAACTCATCGTCAGTAATATCATCACTGGCACTAGCAGGTTGTGCTTGAGCTTTAATACTTGCTGAAACCGCTGGAGTCGCTTCAACTTTTGGAGACGTTACGCCGGGGCCTTTCCCTGAACCATGCAAGGCATCTAATAAAGCTTCAAACTCAGCTTCGTCAATTTCATCAATACTAGAGCTGGTTGAAGCGCCATTTTCAGCAGGCATTTCCTCAACAACGGCGACCTCGACAACGGGTTCAATGATCGGTTCTGGCTCTGGCTCTGGCTCTGGCTCAACTTCTGCACTAACTTGCCCCATTTCTGAAGGTAATGGCTCACCAGAACTGAGCATTTTCAGTTTCGCAAGTAAGGCAGGATCGGCAGGTTCTTGTTGCTCCCCTTGCTGGGTTTGAGCAAACATCGTATTTATCGCATCAACGGCTTGAAGAATGATGTCCATTAACTCAGCGGTGACGCTACGCTTACCTGTGCGTAATAAATCGAATGTATTTTCTGCCTCATGGCAGACATCAACCATGGGAGTCAGACTAAGGAACCCTGCGCCGCCTTTTACGGTGTGAAACCCCCTAAAAATGGCATTTAGCAAGTCAGTATCATCAGGATTATTTTCAAGGGCGACAAGTTGCTCTTGAAGCAACTCTAATATTTCCCCCGCCTCAATTAAAAAGTCCTGGAGTATCTCTTCATCTACATCAAAGGCCATCAAATTGACTCCCAGTTAGAAACCCAGACTCGATAGCAGATCATCCACCTCGTCTTGACCCGTTACGACATCTTGACGAAGTTCGGCATTCATTATCGGCCCTTCAGCTTCAATATTATTTTTCTGAGTAATCTGACTCTCAATTATTGGCTGCTCACCAAACACCGTCAGCATAGACACCAGATTACTTTCAACTTCCATCACTAGATCGATTACCCGACGGATCATTTGTCCTGTCAGGTCTTGAAAATCCTGCGCCATCAATATTTGGTTGAGCAATTCACGTAATCGGTTTGAATCCAGTTCACTACGCGACATCAAATGCTGAACATTGTGACAAAGCACTTTAAAATCACCGAGTGCAATTTCACGACGCATTAACTTATCCCAAGATGGCATCACTTGCTGGATATTCGCGGTTAATGCATTCGCTAACGGCAAGCATTCTTCAACTGCATCCATCGTTTTATTTGCAGCTTGCTCCGTCATGTCAATGACATAACTCAGCCTTTCCTTAGCATCGGGTATTTCAGTATTAGCTAACTCAATCAAACGATTATCGATTTGGAAATCCATTAATGCGCTGTGTAGTTGCCGAGTCAGTTTTCCGACTTCGTCAAAGAGCTCTCTTTGGAGTGGAGCAGCGAGTTCCCTAAATAAATCATCCGCTTGAGTTTGTTCATTAGCGTTCAATAATTCAACTAAACGCTGCGCTTGCTCGAGCGTGATGAGCCCTGATGTTTGTGACTTCATAGCTCATCCCTGCTTAAGCGAGTCGTTCGAATATTTTATCTAACTTCTCTTTTAAAGTTGCTGCAGTAAAAGGTTTAACGACGTAGCCATTCACTCCTGCTTGCGCAGCAGCGATAATTTGTTCGCGTTTTGCTTCAGCGGTCACCATAAGCACAGGTAAATGCTTAAGGGAGTCATCTGCTCTAATTGCTTTGAGCAAATCAATCCCCTGCATTCCAGGCATGTTCCAGTCTGTGACGACAAAATCAAAATCCCCTTTTTGCAACATTGGCAAGGCGGTTGAGCCATCGTCCGCTTCTTGGGTGTTGTTAAAGCCCAAGTCTCGCAACAAGTTCTTGATGATCCGTCTCATTGTCGAAAAGTCATCAACGATGAGAATCTTCATATTCTTGTCCAAGGTTTCCTCCGGTGAGCTGACATTCAGTGCTCAATTAATAATTATACTTATGTCCAATGCTTGAGTTTGCCTTTGAGTCGCAACATTGCCTGACTTAGAATCTGGCTAACACGCGATTCGCTTACCTCAAGAATGGCGCCAATTTCTTTTAAATTCAATGCTTCATCGTAGTACAACGATAGCACTAGCGCATCTCTTTCGGGCAATAATTTTATTGCCTCTACAAGTGCAGAATGAAACTGGGTCTCTGCCAACACTTCAAACGTACCATCACTAACATTATCGCTTGTAGTAAGTATATCCTGTGATACGCCTAAGTCCTCTATCCCTATGATTTTACCAACAGAAACATCGTTAAGAATATGATGGTACTCATCTAGCGTCATATCAAGTTTTTCTGCAATTTCTGTGTCGCGTGCATCACGACCCAGCACTTGCTCTAACTCATCAATGGCATGAGCAATTCGACGATTATTACGGTGGACAGAACGAGGAACCCAATCGCCACGACGGATTTCATCCAACATGGCACCACGGATCCTTATGCCGGCGAAGGTTTCAAACTTTGCACCTTTACCGCCATCAAACTTAGATGATGCTTCTAATAACCCCATCATCCCCGCTTGAAGCAAGTCATCGAGCTGCACTGAAGCAGGTAATCTGGCGAGCAAGTGATGTGCAATTCTTTTAACCAACGGTGCATACTGTTCAACGATTGACGTTTTATTGTCTAAACAAGTATACGCTGCGGCTTTATTCACTCGTTTTTTCCTCTTGAAAATCTGGTCGCTGAACTAATCGCTCAACGAAAAACTCCAAATGCCCACCAGGTTGCTGGGGTACTGGCCAGCTCATAATTTTATTCGCTAGACCATGGTAAGCAATCGCTGCAGGAGATTTAGGATAAGCCTCAACAACAAGCTTTTGCTTACGTACCGATTTACGCAGATTCTCGTCAAACGGTATCGTTGCCACTAATTCAAGTGCCACGTCTAAAAATCTGTCGGTCACTTTACTGAGTTTAGCAAACAATTCCATACCTTCGCGCAAACTACGCACCATATTTGCAACAATTTTAAAGCGGAAGACGCCGTGTTCACGGCTGAGGATTTTGATTAACGCATAGGCGTCAGTGATTGAGGTTGGCTCGTCACAAACAACAACTAGCACATCCTGTGACGCACGGGAGAAACTGAGCACCATATCTGAAATCCCCGCCGCGGTATCGACGATAAGAATATCAAACTGGGTACGCATCTCACTGAAAGCACGAATTAACCCCGCATGTTGCGCAGGACTTAATTCGACCATACCTTGAGTACCAGAGGTTGCGGGGACAATGCCAATACCTTTAGGACCGCGGACAATAATGTCGTCCAGCTCAGCATCGCCTGAGAGTACATGGGAAAGGTTACGTTCAGCACGGATCCCTAACATGACATCGACGTTTGCTAAGCCAAGG
This sequence comes from Shewanella sp. Koi 1, assembly GCF_052907445.1. NCBI lineage: Bacteria > Pseudomonadati > Pseudomonadota > Gammaproteobacteria > Alteromonadales > Shewanellaceae > Shewanella > Shewanella sp. Koi 1. Next base: position 3,278,196 of record NZ_JBREJM010000001.1, read on the forward strand.
TCGGCATCAAGCACTAAGACACGCTTGCCCTTTTCGGCTAATGCTACTGCGGTATTGATGGACACGCTGGTTTTACCCACGCCACCTTTACCACCCGTAACCGCGATTACTTTCACTTTTTCGTTATAGGGTTGATTCATCATACGTAAACCACTTGCTTGATCCAGGGTCATAACTCTACTCAAATGCACAGGTCATATTATCTGACCACGCTGTGTCTGGTAACGATTGTTGTTCAGTGTTTTCTAAGGCCGCTAATGCTTGCTCTGCGAGCAGTAAAGTATCGGCAACTTTCATATCTTCGGGCACTCGCTGCCCATCCGTAACATAACTTAATGGCAACCCACTTTGGATCAACACACTTAATGCACCCGCTAACGACACGGACTCATCGAGTTTGGTGAGTACAACACCAGATAATGGAATGCGTTTAAAGTGATTTACAGCATCCTGTAGCACACGGCGCTGTCCTGTGGCAGACAGTACCAGATAACTGCGGATAGGTATTCTGCTATTTGCAGTTAAATTATCAAGTTGCTGGTAAAGCCGCATATCTCGTTGGCCCATTCCTGCGGTATCTATCAATACTAGCTTGCGATTTCTGAACTGATACAGTATTTGCTCTAGCTCAGCAAGATCATGGGCTTGCTTAACTGGGCATCCCATAATTTTGCCATAGGTTGCCAATTGCTCATAGGCGCCAATACGATAATGATCTGTAGTGATCAAGGCGACTTGATCCGCACCATGATGGGCTGCGAAACGAGCCGCTAATTTGGCTAAGGAAGTGGTTTTGCCTACACCCGTTGGACCAACCAGCGCCACCACGCCACCTTGCTTAACGATATCATCGCCTTGATTATCAAGCATATTCGCTAGACTTTGTGGCAAGGCACGAACCAATTCTGCCGGAGTATAGTGTTGACTAAGCGCCGCTAACTTGTTCGCGACCGCAGGCGAAAACTCAGCTTCCAGTAACTTTGACTCCAGCATGGCACCCACAGGGTCGATACGCTTTTTGTGTTCAGTCATCAGCGCAGACACTTGATGAGTAAGCAAATTGCGTAAGGATGCTAACTCATCACGCATCGCTTCGATATCCGCATTTTGCTTCTGTGAAACCTGTGGCTTCTTATCGAAAGCATGGCCCATATCTCGTCGCTCAGCTTTTGGCGTTGCAGGAGCTTGTAGACCTTGTGCCCACGCAGGCAGTTCGGCGTCTTGCTGTTGATGGGTGAGCTGTTGGTTTAAACGGCTTTGTTGCTTCTCGAGCAATGCTTGGAGAGAGTCCGCTGGTGCCGATGGTTTTAACTTAGTTTCAGCGCGAATCGGCGCTTTAGCACCGAGCGACACTAAGTCATCACTCACATCCATAAAAGTCGGTGCAGCGGCAGGCGCCTTCGCTTTGGGCTCGTCATAGTCAACGGCGGCCACAATCTCAATGCCGCCATTTACCTTTTTATTCGACATAATCACGGCATCGGAGCCGAGCGTGTCCTTCACTTGGGCCAGTGCAGCACGCATGTCTTTGGCAAAAAAACGTTTAATCTTCACTTATGCGTCCTCTACTGGCCGACGGCAGACACTATGCGTATTTGCTTTTCATCGGGGATTTCTTGGTAAGAAATCACTCTGAGATTAGGAATAGTATATTTAACAAAGCGAGACAGTGTCGCACGTAACATACCTGACGTTAGCAAAATAGCGGGCTGACCAACCATTTCTTGCTTTTGAGCGGCATCCGCTAAGGATTGCTGCATACGCTCTGCAAGACCAGGCTCGATATTTGGGCCATCGCCACCGGTTGCTTGCATTGACTGATGCAACATCTGTTCCAACTCTGGCGCCAAAGTTATGACAGGTATTTCAAGTTCAGGACCCGAGATCTCTTGAACTATCATGCGCTTCAATGCGATACGCACTGCCGCCGTTAACACTTCAGTATCGTTACTCTTAGTGCCGTATTCTAACAAAGTTTGCACTATGGTACGCAAGTCTCTGACAGAAACTCCTTCATTTAATAGGTTTTGCATCACTTTTACGACATTTCCGAGCGGCATCACATCAGGAATAAAGCCATCCACCAGCTTAGGCGAATGCTTGGCAAGCATATCCATCAGTTGTTGCACTTCTTCGTAGCCTAAGAGCTTCGCCGCGTTATTCGTCAATATTTGGCTAATATGGGTAGCCACCACTGTCGCAGCATCCACCACGGTATAACCTAAGGTTTGTGCATGTTCACGCAGCTCAGGGGCAATCCACACGGCTTCGAGACCAAAGGCTGGATCACGCGTTTCGATACCATCGAGCTTGCCATAAACTTGGCCTGGGTTGATGGCGAGTTCGCAGTCATGGCGAATATCCGCCTCTCCAACCACCACACCCATTAACGAGATGCGGTAGGCATTAGGTGATAAATCGAGGTTGTCACGAATATGCACCGCAGGTACCAAGAAGCCTAGCTCTTGAGAAAGTTTTTTACGTACCCCTTTGATCCGGCTAAGTAATTCACCACCTTGGCCCTTATCGACTAATGGGATCAAACGATAACCCACTTCCAGACCGATAGTGTCAACATGGTGTACATCGTCCCAGCTAAGTTCTTTGGGTTCTCTTTCGGCTCTTTCCGTTGGGCCCGTTTTGACTTGCTCAAGGGCTTTGGCACGTTTGGCTTCATTACGTTTGAAGATAAAGTAAGCCGCACCAGCTGTGATCACGGCAAAGCTTAAAAACGCCATATGTGGCATGCCAGGCACAATACCCATGACAAAGAGTACACCAGCCGCAATACTGAGCGACTTGTGACTGTCAAACATCTGACTGATCAGCATCTGGCCCATATCGCCAGATTCATTTTGACGGGTCACCATCAACGCCGCAGCGATTGACAGTAATAGACCAGGAATTTGCGCGACGAGACCGTCACCAATGGTTAACAGTGTATAAATTTCAACGGCTTGGGAGAATGTCAAACCGTGCTGCACAATCCCGATAATAAACCCACCGAGAATGTTGATAACCAAAATCATGATACCGGCAATCGCATCACCCTTCACAAACTTAGATGCACCGTCCATTGCGCCATAGAAATCGGCTTCGCGGGTCACCTCGGCGCGTCTGGTTCTGGCTTGATCTTGATTAATAATACCTGCGTTCAAGTCGGCATCGATGGCCATTTGCTTACCGGGCATCGCATCTAAGGTAAAGCGAGCACTCACCTCGGCAATACGGCCAGCACCTTTAGTCACAACGGCAAAGTTGATAATAATCAAGATGATAAATACAACTAGGCCCACGGCATAGTTACCGCCAATCACTACGGAGCCGAAGGCCTCAATTACCTTACCGGCGGCGTCACCACCATTGTGACCTTCGAGTAATACTACACGGGTCGATGCCACGTTAAGCGCGAGTCGCAGCAATGTCGCGACTAATAAAACCGTTGGAAAAGCAGCAAAGTCTAAGGGTCTATCGGTATAAATCGCGACAAGAAGAACAATCAAAGCCAAGGCAATGTTAAAAGAGAATAAAACGTCGAGTAGAAACGGCGGGATAGGCAATACAATCATAGCCAATGCAGCAAGCACTAGCATTGGCGTACCTATGCCCTTGAAAGAGCTCAGTTTCAACTGTTTTACTTGGCCTAGGGAGGCTTTAACATCCATTCACAGATACCTAAACTTTGACGTATAACAGCCTGAAAGCAAAAAACGCGCCAACCGCTAGCGCTTCAAGTCGTGGTTTTATCTCTGTGAACGAGCTCTTCGTTAACCTAACACTCAACTAGTGCTTCAGCTCGTCAGGAATGGGTTGATTAGCAGGGATTGGAATTGGTTTACGGCCACGACCTTTTTGGTACTGGCGTAACTGGAACACATAAGCCAGCACCTGTGCCACCGCGGTAAATAGGCCCTCAGGGATCTGCTGCTCAAGCTTAGTGGTGTGATAAATTGCCCGCGCCAGCGGTGGTGCTGAGACAATCGCAATGTTATGTGCCCTTGCCACTTCACGGATTTTAAACGCGACTTCATCCACTCCTTTAGCGATAACAAAAGGCGCTGCAGAGCGCTTCACATCGTATTTAATGGCCACCGCATAATGCTCAGGGTTCACCACAATCACATCCGCATTGGGAACTTCGGCCATCATGCGTCGCTGCGCTAACTCACGCTGCATTTGGCGTACTCGCCCTTTGACCTCAGGTTTACCTTCGGTGTCTTTATACTCGTCTTTCACTTCCTGCTTAGTCATTTTCAGCTGTTTGTTGTGGTTCCAGATCTGAAACGGCACATCGATCACCACGATGACTAAGACGGAGGAGCAAAGCAGAATAAACATCCACACTAACAAATCCAGCGCATGATGGACGTTACCGGGGAGATGATCGGCTGACAGGAGTAGAATGTCGTTAAAATAATGACTGAGTAGTAAATAAGCCGCGATGGCTACCACAGAAAACTTAGCAATCCCTTTGGTTAATTCAACCAAGGCCTGCACACCAAACATCCGCTTAAAGCCCGCAATCGGGCTCATTTTACTGGCTTTAGGCATCATGGCTTGGGTCGAGAAATTCATCCCGCCAAGGGATACGTTACCGATAAATGCTACCACGACAATCAGTAACATAATCTTGAGTAACGGCCAGCCAATCTCGCTTCCCACGACGCCCCATACATTAAACATCTGGTTCGTATCGAAAATCGCAGCGCGATCCATGGTAAAGACGCGTTCAAACACATTGGACAGCGCCTTCGCAATCCCAGGCCCGAGCATATACAAACCTGTCGCAGCCGAGAGCAACACGGTCGCAGTACCTAACTCTTTTGAGCGGGCTACCTGCCCTTTTTCTCGCGCCTGTTCGAGGCGCCTCCCGGTGGGTTCCTCGCTGCGTTCGCCGCTACTTTCTTCAGCCATTACGCGTTCCTATCCGGTTAAAGTATGCCGTCGGCTTGACACTGAAGCCCTAAAATATCACAAAGCAAAAGCTGTGCCGACGCCCAAACCTCTTCGAAATGGGCCATTACGGGGGTCAAGGTTAACCACAAAATGAGCAGTCCACCAATCATAGTTATGGGGAAACCTATCGAGAAAATGTTCAGCTGCGGCGCGGCGCGAGTCATAACCCCAAAGGATAAGTTAACCAGCAGCAAGGCAATAATCGCCGAGAGCGACATGGTCAATGCTGCGCCAAACATATAGGAACCCCATTCCGCTAGCGCGCGATAACTCGTCAAACTTAACCCTTGATTCGAAATCGGTAAGGTCTCAAAACTGGCGACTAACATTCGGATCATCAACAGATGTCCATCGACGGCGAGAAAAATCAACGTCGCCAGTAACAAAAAGAAGTTGCCTATCACAGGCGTTTGTTGGCCTGAGCCCGGATCGACCATAGAGGCAAAACCTAAGCTGGTTTGCATACCGATGATTTGGCCCGTTAACACAAAGGTTTGCATCACCATTTGGGTTACAAAGCCCATGGCGACACCAATAATAATTTGCTGAGCGGTAATAAAAACAGCGCTTAAGGAAAAGAGCTCCGCATCCTTAACGGGCGGTAATACTGGCGCTATGGCCAGAGTGATAGCCACCGCTAAGAGTAAACGGACTCGAGTCGGGGTTGTCGTAGCACCAAACACCACCATGACCATCAACATGCTGGTCACGCGAAACAATGGCCACATGTAAGAGGCGATAGTTTGCATTAAGGTGTCGAGCAGCAGCTCCATGGGCTTAGCCCACCACTTGAGGAATGCGGTTAACCATTTCGATAAAGAAATCCATGAGGGTTTGTACTAACCAGTGTCCCATAACCATCAAGGCTAGTAAGGTCACGATCAGTCGAGGCAAAAAGCTTAAAGTCTGTTCGTTAATTGAGGTCGCGGCTTGGAACACCGCCACAATGAGGCCAATACCCAAGCCCGGCAGCACGATGGCCGAAACCATCATAACAATCACGGCTAAGGCCTCACGGAAAATATCGATTAGGGCTTCTGGCGTCATCGCGAATCTCCGCTCGTCTAACCAAAGCTATTGGCTAGAGTACCCATCACCAAGCCCCAGCCATCGACAAGCACAAACAACATGATCTTGAAGGGTAAAGAAACAATCATCGGCGAGAGCATCATCATACCCATGGCCATCAAGATACTGGCTACCACAAGGTCGAGTACTAAGAATGGCACAAACAACATAAACCCAATTTGAAAGGCGGTTTTAAGTTCACTGGTGATAAACGCTGGCACCAACACGCTCATTGGCGCTTCTTCAGGGGAATTAATATTTTGATACCCCGAGATATCGATAAAGGTTTTCAGATCTGTGGTACGCACCTGCCCCAACATAAATGCCCGTAATGGCTCTTTGCCCTTATCGAAAGCCTGTTGCAGCGTGAGCTGCTCATCAATATAAGGCTTGACCCCTTGGTCATAAATTTTGTCGAACACTGGCGCCATAATGAAAAAGGTCATAAACAGGCTCATACCAATCAAGACTTGGTTAGAAGGTGTCTGTTGTAAACCAATGGCTTGGCGCAAAATCGAGAGCACCACTATGATGCGGGTAAAGGAGGTCAACATAATGACCATCGCAGGAATAAAGCTCAGCGAGGTCATGAGTAATAGGATCTGCATGGTCACCGAATATTCGGTCGAACCATCGGCAGCGGTTTTTACGGTTACCGCCGGCAATACACCATCGGCCGCGCCCACCGATGCGGCAAACAACAGGGTACTAACCCCAATCAAGCTGAGTATGTACTTCATCATTGTTTTAATTTCGCCTGCCGTAGCTTGTCCGCAAAGGAAACGGACTCAATTTGAATTGGTTCAGCTAATTTATCAATTAAATTAACTTGTTGCCCGCTAACACCCAACAAATACTGCTGTTCACCGACCTGAACTAATACCAAACGCTCTTTCTGCCCAAGCGATGTGACCGCGAGGGTTTTCAGCACGCTGTGATTCGTCGGAACTAAATTAAATCGCCGCAGCAGGTACGCTAAGGCGAAGATAAGCAATAACACTAAAATAAGACCGCCTAGCATGCTCGCTGCGGCGGCCATTTGCGAAGGTTCTGCCACTTTCGTTGCTGTCGCGGCACTTTCGTTAGCAACGCCAGCAACACTCGCCTGAGTCGCTGACACTAGACTGAGTATGACCAATGTGCTCATCTCGCTCCTTCAGGCTTTGTCTTAATAGATGAATTACTTAAGCTTTTTAATCCGCTCAGTTTGACTGATCACATCCGTTAAGCGAATACCAAACTTATCGTTAACCACAACCACTTCGCCATGAGCGATAAGCGTGCCATTGACCATCACATCGAGCGGCTCACCCGCCACCCTATCTAACTCCACCACAGAACCTTGGTTCAGCTGCAGCAGGTTACGAATGCTGATATAGCTGCGGCCAACTTCCATCGAAATCGTCACAGGGATATCTAAAATGGTGTCTAGTTTGGCGGCTTCGGCCTTACTGATTGGCTGCGAGTCGTCTACCAGCTCGTCAAGGTCAATGGCATTAGCCTCTTCCAATGCCTGTTCGGCCATGGCTGCTGCCCAATCATCATCTGTACTCATCTCACTTCACCTTTATAATTCGGATATGTCTCTGGCTTTGCCTTTACGTGTCACTAATTGCAGTTCGGATTTGACCGTTTCAGGACGTGGGATTTTTTCGTAAATTTTAAGTGCTAGATTATCGCGTGAACGCCCCATTTTACAGCGATACGTCGGTAAGTCTTCGATTTTCATCATAATGTATTCAGGCAGCTCGATCGGAATAATATCCCCAGCCTTGAAGTTCATGACATCTTTGAGTGTGAGTTCATGTTCAACCACACTGGCATCAAATCCGACTTTCACATCCATAATTTCGTCATGCAGCGCCTGTGACCAACGCATGTCGGTGTCTTGTTTATCACTCTGCACACCCGCGTCGAGCAGTTCACGGATAGGTTCAATCATCGAATAAGGCATAGTGATATGGAAGTCACCGCCGCCGCCATCCACTTCGATGTGGAAGGAGTTAATCACCACCACTTCAGTGGGGCTGACGATGTTGGCCATCGCGGGGTTTACTTCGGAGTCTAAATAATCAAACTCGACATCCATCACTGGCGCCCAAGCATCTTTATAATCTTCAAAGATAATCTTAAGCAATAACTGCACGATGCGACGTTCAGTTGGGGTAAATTCCCGCCCTTCAATCTTGGCATGGAAACGGCCATCGCCGCCAAAAAAGTTGTCCACCAGAATAAACACTAAACGCGCTTCCATGGTGATCAGTGCTGTGCCTTTTAAGGGATGGAAGCGCACCATATTCAAGCTAGTTGGAACGAATAAGGTGTGTACGTACTCACCAAATTTCAGCATTTGCACGCCGTTAATCGACACTTCGGCCGCACGACGCATCATGTTGAACATGCTGATCCGCAGGTGACGGGCAAAACGCTCATTCACAATCTCGAGCGTGGGCATACGGCCACGCACAATACGGTCTTGGGAGGAAAAGTCGTAGGAGCGAGCTTCCAGCCCCGCGGCATCAAGCTCATTATCCTCTTCGACGTCATCGACTCCGTGTAAGAGCGCATCAATTTCGTCTTGGCTTAATAAATCACTCACAGTATTGTCTTCGCCTCTTTAAGGTGCTGAAGATAAAAGGTTATTGCATTACAAAACCGGTGAAGAGTACTTTTTCAACCACTTTACGTCCGGTCACAGATTGCAAGGTATTTTGTACGCTCAGCAGTGCTAATTGTCGCAATTCATCTTTACCCGCCTGTGTACTTAACTTTTGCACATCGGCGCCACTAAAGGTGGTTAACAGCGCATCTTCAATCAACGGAATATGCTTTTGGGTCAACACATCATCGTCTTGGCCTCTGACCATCAGTTGTACTTTAATTTCAACGAGACGAGCACGGTCTGGCCCAGGGAGGTTAAATAAAAAGGGCCGTGGCATTGGCACATAGGCCGCCATTGCCGCATCGGCGGCAGGAGTGGTAGCCTCCGTTGCTGTAGCACCTTCGGCGGCGACTTCGGGAGCCTCATCACTGCTACCGAGGAAAAACCACAGGGCGCCCCCAATCAACAGGGCTGCAAACACGCCCGCACCGATAAAAATAAACTTCTTCTTACTTTTAGGCGCTTCGGTGCTTTCAAGTTCTAATGATTCTTCCTTGGCCATTTTATATACTCTTTAATTGGCTAAATTCGGGAATGGGATCAGGGCTTGGCGCATAATCCGCTTTATTACTATAGGTTACCTTCTTAAGCGTAATAATCTATACCTGAATTTAAACTAGTTGCTTGATTTAAACCTAAATCTAGCTCTTCTGCCGAGAAATCATCCACATTTCCACCGCTCGAACCGCCGGCTTCACCAAATCCCCCCTCGCGGCGTTGACCTTGGTCCCCTTGTGAAACATGACTGTCGGCCAATTGCATGCCCTGCTCCTGTAATAATTCACGTAGGCGAGGAATAGCTTGCTCTACAACATCGCGGGTTTGTGATTGTGTGACATGGAACTGCACTTGTGTCTGGTCGCCATGAACTTGTACTTTAACCAACATATGTCCAAGTTCTGGCGGATCTAAACGGATTTCCGCCTGTTGGATCCCTTGACTCACCATAGTCACTAATTGCAGCTTCATCACAGGCGAGAAGCGCTGGATCATCTCCTGCATTTGGTTTTGAGTTTCTACACCTTGGCGCAAGGAAAGCTGTACTTGAGGAATATCTTGACGCTGGGTTGCTGGCGTTGCCAAAGAATGCAGTGAAGATACAGCTTTAAATTCCACAGGCTTAAACTCGCTCCCCGTCTCTTCACTGCCAGAACTTAAAGCTGCAACTTGGCTATCTTGCTGCGCATCGAGAGTAACCGCTAACTTAGCGTCTTTTAGCAAAAAGCCTGCTGAAATCTCGGCGCGGGATGGGCTGTCAGCTGTAAGACTCGGATCGATGGCGGTGGCAGCAGAGACATTAGTCGCTACATTAGTGCCTAAGGTACTAAGATCGTTAGTATTCGCGGCTGTTGCCGCATTCGTCGTTAATACATCACTCGCAGAGGCATTGGCCGCTTTGATTGGTGTTTGATTATCAATGACTTGGGATCCCATACCTTGGGGTGCAAGAGCTTTATCTGCTGGCTGCGTCGACACATTTATCGCCTTAGCGCCAATTTCTGCGGTACCAAGCTCTTTTCCCCCTAATACGGGCTCACCCTCAATGGGTAAAATATGATTTTCGGGCGGTTTAACGAACTTTTCGCTGCGCAGACCTGTAAGTAACGCGGCATCATCAATCAAATGCGGCTCATCAACAGAGGTGCCTTGACTATCCGCTTCCGCAACAGTTACGGCCGCAACCAAAGCATCGACATCAGCAGCTGGAATCTGTGGCTCTACACTCTCAGTATCAGTGACATCAGCAGCTGGAATCGGTTGTTCTACACTTTCAGCATCAACGGCGTTTTGTTGTGAGGCTTGCTGTTGTAATAGCTGTGCGGTGACTTGCGCAGTATTTTGTCCGGCCGCCTTTGAGGCTAAAACCCCAGAGTCTTCTGATTCAGTACTAACGTTCAGTTTGTTATCGCCAAGGCCAGTGTTAGTGGACTGAGCGAACTTAGCCATTTCATCGGAAAAAGTGCCGTCAACAATAGAGTTGTCGGTCTGAGATGGAGCATCGACCAATAACGAGGATGAGTCGGCATCGGCATCATCCGTTGCCGTGATATCAGCCTCAAGCGGCAAAGACTCGCCCTGTGCTGCCGCTTTTTTCATCTCATTTGCCATACCAATCTGGGCGAAAATCAAGTTGATATCGGCTTCATCATCAGTTTTGGTATCGTCAGTGCTGGCTTCCGCTTTGGCAGATTTGACGGCCACATCCTGAGACACAGAGGTTTTAGTCGAGGGGGAAGATACGGATGTGACTGAAGCCAACACTGCAGAAAAGTCTTCACTATTAGTATCTTGAGTCAATGCTTTACTTGAGCTAGCGCTATTTTTCGCGCTTGACGCTAATAGGATATTGTTCATTTGTTGCATATCAGCTCCTAAACATTCACCCGAAGACATAAAAAAGTAGGGCAAACGTCAATTTATGCGGCTTTGGCCATCTCTGGCATAAAGCAAGCAAATAAAGTGCCAATAAGTGAGAATTACATGTCGAAGAAACAACTTACACACGCAATGGCGAGCTTTGGTTAGGGTTTATTGCGGCGAAAAAACTGCTGAGAGGCAAATTCATCGGTCATCTTTTGTTCTTTTTTCAACTCAAGAGCTTGGCGTTTTTTCTCTTTATTATCTAAGAGCAGTTCAACCGCCTTGCGTTTCTTTTGCTTGTCGAGCCAATGCTGCTGACGATAGTTTTTCTGCTTCTCACCATCGGCGACCACACGATTTTGCTGGGCAATGGCCTCATCGATTTGCCGAATAAAACGATGGAATTGGTGATAATGGCTGGCGCTTATGGCTTGGCCCTGCTGGGACTGCATCTGCTTCATATAGTCCAAGCGATAATTGTTGAGTGCATCCAACTGATTTTGGCGCTTTTGACACTCTAGTTGCGCCGACTTTAGCAGCAGTGCGGCCTGCTCCTCTGCATCGAGGGCTAATTTCAACACAAGTAAGAGGGGATCGGCATTCGCCATAACAGTCTCGATTATTTACATTGCGCCGCGAGTTGCCCAAGCATGACTTGGCTATCGGCAAAACTAAAGGCATCACGCATGGTCTGCCGTAAAAAGGCATTCATCGCAGGTTGCAGGCGTATAGCGTTATCGATTCGCGGATCGCTGCCTTGGGCATAGGCACCAATCGAAATCAGATCCTTATTCTGTTGATAGAGGGAATAAGTCTGCTTGACGCGGCGCATGGCTTCTAAGTGCTCGTTCGAAATCACCATTGGGGCCACACGGCTGATCGAAGCCTCAATATCGATTGCAGGATAATGCCCAGAGTCCGCCAGTGAGCGAGATAGCACAATATGGCCATCGAGGATCGCCCGAGATGCATCGGCAATCGGATCCTGTTGATCGTCGCCCTCTGTCAGCACAGTATAAAATGCGGTGATAGAACCTTGTCCAGGCCCACCATTACCCGCCCGCTCAACCAAGCGTGGCAATTTAGCAAATACCGAAGGCGGATAACCTTTAGTTGCCGGCGGTTCACCTACGGCCAGAGCAATCTCACGCTGCGCTTGGGCGTAACGAGTCAGACTATCCATTAATAACAATACGTTATAGCCTAAATCACGAAAATACTCAGCGATACGAGTGGAGGTTTCACAGGCACGAAGGCGCATCAAGGGTGAAGTATCGGCGGGCGCCGCCACCACAACAGAGCGTGCTCTGCCCTTTTCACCGAGGATTTCTTCAATAAATTCTTTAACTTCGCGGCCACGCTCCCCGACGAGCCCCACCACAATGATGTCAGCTGTCGTGCCCCGAGTCATCATCCCTAACAGCACACTCTTACCCACACCCGAGCCTGCAAATAGGCCCATACGTTGGCCCTTACCAACGGTGAGCATGGCATTGATGGCGCGTACACCCACATCGAGTGGTTCGGTGATCGCTCGGCGAGAAAGTGGGTTGATGGCGTTACTGTGCCTTGGCGCCTGCTGTTCGGTCGATAATGCGCCAAGACCGTCTAACGGCACACCATTGCCGTCGAGCACGCGTCCCAATAGGGATAAACCCACACTCAGCCCCGCCTGCTCACCGAGGGGGACGACACGGGCGCCGGGTAACACGCCGCGTAATTCCTCAATAGGCATAAGGTACAGCAGTTCATCGTCAAACCCGACGACTTCGGCAATCAACTCTCCTGCCATGGTTTCGATAGAGCACAGGCTACCCACGGGCGCACGGCAACCACTCGCCTCTAAGGTTAAACCTACCACGCGCACCAGTTGACCACTGGCGACGGCTCGAAATGGCGGGACTTTGTCGATGCAATGATTCAGTTTATTCAGCAGTTGATGGCGGCGATTTTGCATCTTTCTCTCCATCAGCTTGCGACTCTGTACTTAGGGACTCGGTGCTCTGCGCCTCGTCACCTAGCTCAGCACCCGATAGCACTTTTGCGGCGTTTTCCTCATCGAGAACCGCTTGGCGTTGTTGCTGCTGATGGCTCAAATGGGACTGTTGATTACGTAAGGACTCAAACACCGCATCGATGCGCGAGGACAGGGTTAAATCCACCAGCGAGCGTTGGCTACTGATAATGCAATCCCCAGAATTTAAGCTGGGATCGGCCTCTAACTGCCACTGATTACGGTTTAATTGGGTACTGGTATATAGCTGCTCCACCAAGGCGACATCATCGGGATGCATGCGAATACTGACGCTTTGCTCCTTGATTGGCAAAGATTCGACCCCTAAACGCAGTGCCGACAGGATTTGTTCTGGATGAGTTTTAAGTTCATGACCAATCACAGATTTGGCCAGCGCCATAGTGAGTGTCATTAAGGAATGTTCAATATCGCCATCGAGTAATTGCAATGGCTTTTCAAATTGGCTTAACAGCCCTTCGAAGCGGCTGACTAATGCCTTGGCTTCAGCAAGCCCGGCCTCAAGCCCTTGCTCATGACCTTGGGCAAGGCCCTCGGTATGGCCTTGCTCTAAACCTTCGAGTCTGCCCTGCTCCAGTCCTTCGGCATAACCTTGCGTCTTACCTTCGTTAAAGCCTTCTTCTTCGGCTTGAGCGCGAATATCTTCAATTTCCGCCATGGTGGGTGGCGCAATGGTTTCGGCGGCCACCGCCTTCGGTGCTTGCTGCGGCGAATAACCAAAGAGGTTTGAAATACTCACCTCTTCGGTTTGGGTCACATCGGGTAATTGCCAATGGCTGAACTCGATCTCCGAGTCGCTCACTACCCGATGGGACAATTTATTGTCGCTATTGTCACTCCGATTAGAGGAACTCATCGCCGCCACCGCCGCCTAACATGATTTCACCGCTGTCACTTAATCGACGCGCAATTGACAGAATTTCTTTTTGGGCGATTTCCACTTCACTGATCCGAATTGGGCCCATGGCCTCTAAATCGTCACGCAGCAATTCGGCGGCCCGTTTCGACATATTGCCCAAAATTTTGTCTTTGAGCTGATCGTCTGCACCTTTCAGCGCCTTCATCAATACATCCTGCTGCACTTCACGCAGCAAGGTTTGGATACCACGGTCGTCCACATCGATTAGGTTTTCGAATACGAACATTAAGTCTTGGATTTGCTGCGCCATTTCCTCGTCGGTTTCGCGCATGGTTTCCATCAACTGACTTTCGACACCCGTATCGAGGTAGTTCATAATGTTGGCCGCCGCCTTTAGGCCGCCCATCTTCGCTGCTTGCGCGCCGCCTTGACCGGCGAATTGCTTCTCCATGATGTCGTTTAATTCCTGCAATGCCGCAGGTTGCACTTCTTCAAGGTTAGCAATACGCATCATTAAGTCTAAGCGGGTATTCTCAGGGAACTGGCCGAAAATTTCCGCCGCTTGATCTGGCTCTAAATACGATAAAACAATGGTTTGGATCTGTGGATGTTCGTTTTGGATGATAGTCGCGACTTGGCGCGCATCCATCCATTTAAGGGAATCCAAACCTTTGGCGCCGCTGCCCATGATAATTTGTTCAATCAAATTACCGGCTTTGTCTTCACCTAGAGCCGCCGTTAACGCCTTACGGACGAACTCTTCGCTGTTAAAGCCAATAGAAGAATACTTTTGAATATCATCGAGAAAAAGCTTATGCACCCCGATGACTTTCTCCTGCCCAAAGTCTTCCATAGCCGCCATCGCCATACCGACCTTTTGCACTTGTTTAGGTTCTAAGTGCTTTAAAATAGAGGCGGCATCGGCTTCACTCAAACTTAACAGTAAAATCGCCGTTTTTTCGATGCCACTGAGATCCTTAATATTGAAACTTGAGGTTTCAGCGGCGTCTTTTGATTTATTCTCAGCCATTGTCTTGTAACCAGTTTTTCACGACTTGGGTTGAAAGCTCGGGCTCATTGGCCACAAGCGCACGGATAGCTTTAATCATATCATCATCTTTATGCAGATTAGGGATAAGAATTGAGCCATCATCGGCATAACTATACTCTGCTTCTTTGGTATTGAGCATCCCTAAGGTGTCGGCAGCATATTGATCCTCAATCTCGGCCAGCTCATTACCCAATCTTGAATCCTCAGGCATGTTCACACTGTCTGGATAGATTAAGCGTTTCAGCATTGGGCGCACCACAGCAAGGATCAGCACTAAGATAACTAAGGCACCGATACCTAACTTAACGGCACGCCAGAACCAAGGTTGTTCCCAAAGCTCAGGCGCAGGAACATCTTCAACCAATTGATCCATAAAGGGAACAGTGACCACCTCTAAAACATCACCCCGCTGGGCGCTAAAACCTACCGCGCCCTCCAGTAAACGGCGGATATTGGTGAGTTCTTGCTCGGTACGAGCAACGCGCGCCACTTGGCCATTTTCACCGGCGGCGCCGGGTTTAAAGTCCACGGCAACCGATACACTGACGCGGCGCACAACGCCAATTTGCTGACGGGTATGGCTGATAGTGGTGTCTAATTCAAAATTACGGGTTGCTTCGCGGTGCGAGTTACCTGCAGTCACGCTCTCCGTCGCCTTAGTCGCTTCCTGTGGAATATTGGATTCCATCGGTGGTTGGTTCGATAACGCGCCTGGAATACCACCAGTCGAACCGCCAGTCGAATTATTCTCAACTGTCATTTCGCTGCGCAGCGACGGTAAATCGGGGTTAAAACGTTTTGCCGTTTGCTCGACCGCGGTGAAATCCATGCTCACATCCACTTGGGAAGTGAAGTTATCGGGACCAAGGATAGGCGTCAGAATGGAGTCAATTTTAGTGCGGTATTCAGCTTCTTTCTGTTGAACTAACTCAAGCTCACGGCGCGCTCTTGCAGACACGCCATCTTGACTGCCTGAATTGAGTAAACGGCCGTTAGAATCTGTAACTGTGACGCGAGATGGCTCTAAGCCCTGAACCGCAGAAGCGACGATATCCACAATGGCATCGACCTCACCTTGGCCTAAACCGCCACGGCGAGTGTTAATCACAACGGTCGCACTGGGTTGTGAGGTATTGCGAGCAAACACGTTTTCTTTCGGGAGCGCTAAAATCACCTTGGCGCGGCTAACACTTTGTAATTGTTCGATTGCGCGGGCGAGGTTCTCTTCTTGGCTATGCTTGAGACGAGCCTGCTCCATGCGTTGGCTCACGCCAAAACCACTGTCTTGGGTGAGGAAGTCTTTGCTTGAGGCTGCGGCACTATCGATACCCGCACGGCTCAGCATCATTTTAACTTCTTGATATTTGTCTTCGGGCACCTTAACAACATCGACATCGATTTGATATTTGATCTTATTTTTATCAAGCACGTCTAGCACTTGCACCATTTCCTGAGTTTCCATTTTGCCCAATGGACGGTACTCAGGTTCCTGTGCCCAGATCATGACGAACACCGCTAATGCCAAACAAATGGCAAGGGCTAAAATCATGGTGATTTGACGCATCATATCGACGCCACCGAGACTCCCCAGCACGCCGGATTTATTTTCCTGTTGGACCCCTTGGTCCACTGCACCGGCGTTTGATCCGACAATCATTTCTGTGCTCACGATTCGTACCTGCTAATTGCGTTATTCACTGGCCTAAACAGGCATGCTCATTATTTCTTTATAAGCTTCAACGAGCTTATTGCGCACTTGGACTGTGGCTTCAAAGGCAACACTGGCCTTTTCGCGGGCGATAACTGTATCAGAAAGGCTCACAGTGGTGTCACCCATTTCGAGTCGGGTCGCAAGATTCGATGAGGTTGATTGCAAACCACTAACATTGCCAATGGCTTGGGAGAGGAGTTGTCCAAAGTCAGCACCGCTGGTGTTATTCACTTGCTGCACAATGTTATTGGGTGAAATCCCAAAAGAAGGTTTGATCTCACCTTGAAGTGACTGCATTTCTTGCAGTAATGAATTCGCGCCAATTTGCATGTCGTGCTCCCCATCGTCGAGTTATTGACGATTAAACTCTCTAGATAAACAGGATATGCAAAAGCACGGCCAAGTTTTCACTTAGCCGTGCTAAAAAGAATTGGGGGAATCGTCAGATATGAAATTGCCACAGGGTAATCCAATGGCAAAGGTGCAAGTTAGGTTGAAAAAACCAACTTAGTTGGGCAATTGAATCCCCATATCGCGCATTCTGGCCATCTTGTATCTTAAGGTACGCGCACTGATCCCGAGTTTCTCGGCAACCAACTTACGGCTACCTTGGCATTGCGCTAGGGTTTCGAGAATGATCACATGCTCCTGCGCCTTCAACTCTTCACCTAAACCTTCAGGCTCATTAGCGAATTCGGCTTCATCGGATAACAGAGGCACATCTTGGGCATCGATAATAATATCGTTGGCGCTAATCACAGCTCCAGCACGTAAAATTAACGCGCGTTGGACAACGTTATCCAACTCGCGCACATTACCTGGCCAGCGATGACTGAGTAAACGACGACAAGCTGCCTCATCAAACTCAGGCAAATCAAGCACATTGAGCGCCTTCGCGTGCTTGGCTAGCAAATGCCGAGCGAGGGGCAAAATATCCGCAGGGCGTTGATTCAAAGCTGGCCAGGTCAGTGGAAACACGTTGATGCGATAATAGAGATCCTCCCGGAATTGACCCGCGGCAACGACGGCCTTTAAATCCCGATTCGAGGTGGCAAGCACCCGAACATCTAACTTAATGGTTTTGCGACCGCCTAAACGCTCCACTTCACGCTCTTGCAACACACGCAGCAGTTTAGCCTGAAGTCCCAAATCCATCTCTGAAATTTCATCGAGTAATAAGGTGCCGCCCTGCGCCTGCTCAAATTTACCAGGACACGCCTGATAAGCACCGGTAAAGGCGCCCTTTTCATAACCAAATAAGGTCGCCTCGAGCATATTCTCGGGGATAGCCGCACAGTTAATGGCCACAAATGCTTGATCAGCACGGCTGCTATGTTGATGAATATAACGGGCTAACACTTCTTTACCCGAGCCGCTTGGCCCAAGGATCATCACAGAGGCATCGGATGCCGCTACCCGCTGCGCCAGAGACAAGAGCGCGAGACTCTTTTCGTCGGCAACCACTGGCTTATCACTATTTTGTTTGAGCGGTAAATAGCGGGAAACTTGGTTAAGCAACACCTCTGGAGCAAAAGGCTTAGCCAAATAATCGACGGCGCCCAATTTAATTGCACTGACCGCACTGCCAATGGTGGCATACGCCGTCATCAATAACACTGGCAGCTTGGGGTGATGCTGCTGTAAGTAATTTAATAAGCCTAAGCCGCCAATACCTTGCATCTGCACATCGCTGATCACTAAATCAAACTGATGTTGCTTCAAGGCGATAATGGCTTCCTCGCCGGAGGCCACATCGATACAGTCGTATTGCGCCAACATCAAGGTATCGAGCAAAGCCTCACGCAGGGACGCATCGTCTTCGACTAAGAGTAATTTGGCTTCAGACATAGGGTTTCTCCAGCAGCAATACTGCAGCCGATTTCGCCTGCGGGAAGGTTAGCGACACAGTACAACCTTTATTAGGCATACAACTCAATTGGATTTGTCCGCCATGATTGCGAACCACTGACTGCACAACGGCTAAGCCTAAACCTGTCCCCTGAGCTTTAGTGGTAAAGAAAGGTTCCAGCACTTTTTGCTGCATTTTGGCATCCAATCCTTTGCCATTATCGATGACATTGAGATGTAACTGTTCATTGCTATCATTAGCAACGATTTGGATCTGCGTTGCCCCTGCTTCAAGACTGTTCATCACCAGATTATTCACGGCTGAACTGAGCGCGTTCACATTCGCCAGCATTAAACCGTTGGACGCATTGGTGACAGTCAATGCTGCGCCGCGCTGAGCCACAATCGGCTCACAGTTCGCAATGACAGTATTGATCACCTCATCAAGGTTAACTAACTCACCCAATTCATCCTGCCGCCCTTTGGCCATCAGCAGCATATCGTTAACTTGGCGTTCAAGCTCATTGAGTCTATCCACTAACTTCTGCTGAAATTTTGCCTTAGCAGATTCCGATAGTTTAGGACTGGCCAGATTCGCAGCATAGAGCAGTGCCGCCGACAGTGGCGTACGCACTTGATGCGCCAGCGTCGCGACCATTTTGCCGAGGGCTGACAGACGCTGCAGATGGGAAAGATTCTTTTGCAGTAGACGAGTTTCGGTTAGATCCGTCAGCACAATTAATTGGCCTGGTTCGGGCGTTAATGGGGTAATCGCAAATTTGACTCGGCGGCCATTGCGTAATGAGACTTCATGACCATCATCATCCTGTGGCGCAAACGCCGTATGGATCACATCAATCCAGCGGGCGCCACATAACGGCTGCTCCAGCAATTCCACGGCAACAGGGTTTGCATCAGTAACAATACCGTCACCGTTCAAAATCACCACGCCAGAGGGCATAGCCTGTAAAATATGCTCCATCCGATTGGACATATTGGCGGCCTCACGCAGTTGGTTCCATTGTTTGCTAGTGTGCTTGAATGTTTCAAGTTGCGCTAGTGGATGGGCTGACATAGTCACTCCGTCAAAAAATTGCTTCTGACGGAGTGTTTGCAGATTCTATGCCAAATTAAGAAATGAATTTAGATAGGTAAAACAATAAGATAAACAACGTGAATATGACTATTCTTTCGTCATTCCGTACTTACGCATTTTTTCAACCAAAGTAGTACGACGAATACCGAGCATTTCTGCAGCACGCGCAACCACGTTATCCTGCTGCTCTAACGCCTGACGAATCATATCGATTTCAAGCTCTGCCAGCAGATCCTTGAGGTTAACGCCTTCAGGTGGTAACTCACTGGGGAAACGCGTTTCAGGAATTTCTACTGGCTCTTCGCTGGTGAAAATCGAAGCGAGCGCATCACGTTCTTGCTGCTCTTCACTGAGTTCGACACTATACTCAGGCACATCAATATGACGATACTTTATCGGTAAGTCGTTCACATCGACCAAACCGCCCGGATATAAAATCGTTAGGCGTTCAACAAGGTTAGATAATTCCCGGACGTTACCCGACCAAGCGTGTTCTTTTAACGATTCAATCGCACGTTGGGTAAAGCGAACTTTGCCACGTCCTTCGTTATAGACTCGGCTTACCAACTCTTGCAACAGCAGAGGAACGTCATCCTTGCGGTCGCTTAGCGCAGGCATCTCAATCGGGAAAACGTTGAGGCGGTAATAAAGATCTTCACGGAACTCGTTGCTGGTGATCATGCTTTCGAGATCTCTGTGGGTTGCAGCGACAACACGCACATCAGCATTGATCGTCTTAGTGCCACCGACACGCTCGAATACGCGCTCCTGCAGCACACGCAGCAATTTTACCTGCATCTGCAAAGGCATATCACCGATTTCATCGAGAAACAGTGTGCCACCTTCTGCGAGCTCAAAACGGCCCTTACGCGAGCTAATAGCCCCCGTAAAAGAGCCCTTCTCATGACCGAATAATTCGCTTTCGAGTAGTTCTGGCGGGATCGCACCACAGTTCACCGGAATAAAAGGACCATCACGGCGTTCAGACAAGTAATGAATGTTACGAGCGACGACTTCCTTACCTGTCCCCGACTGCCCTAGCACTAATACCGTCGCATCTGAAGTTGCCACCTGGCTAATCAAATGACGGACATTGGCAATACCTTCACTGCGGCCCACTAAACTACGGAATAGTTTGGTTTGATTCGCACTGGTTGGGACTTGTGGACGTTTAACCTGGCCATACACTTGGCAAAAATGCAGCAGCTCGGTGAGTTGCGGATAGTTTAATGGCTCTTCGATTTGACCTAGGATATTTGCAGCCTGTAACTCGCCCACATTGCCAAAGGACAAGATAGGTTGCCAAGGATACTGATTCGCGATCGACTTTAATTCGTCAACGGACACAGTCTCTGTGCTGATCACCAAAGCGCGATAACGGGTATCTTGGAGGCTAGTGCTTAATTTTTCGATGGCGACAATCTCGATTTGCTCGCCCAAAAATTCAAAAATGCAACACAGGCGATTTAATCGCTCTGATGAGGTTCCGACAAGTAAAATTCGTTGATCTGTTTGCATCATTCAGTAGGCCGTAAAGCGCTAATTAGGTATCAATTCGCATTAATTATTTATGATTAGTTGCTGTAAAAGCTTAACAAATTCAATGTAACAATCTGTGCCACCATCACTACTGTGATGAATATTGTATTATCAGCAGTCGAGAAGCAAGCTTCGAATGCGGATTATGCCAAACTGAATTGATTTTAGTTCATTTATCCCATGATTCTAGTCAATTATGTCAATAAATTGACTAGAGCCAAAAAAAAAGACGCACTTTGTGCGTCCTTTTTCCTGTTGATCTATAACACAATTAACGAGCTTATGTATGAGAAGTGATATTGTGTTTATCCGCAGGAATAGCATCCCACGCTTCTTTAATTTCGCGCAGTAATCCTGCAACATCATCTAATGCAACAGGGTCATTCTGCACATTCGCATCAGTCAAACGTTGCACCATAAAATCGTAAAGATTGGCTAAATTAGTGGCAATATCGCCACCCGCATCCATCACTAGTGTGTTTTTCAGCCCGAGAATAATACCGATAGCCTTACCAATCAATAAGCCTTTGCTAGCGATATCACATTGCTCCATTGCAATTTTTGATTGAGCAATCCTCTCTAATGCCCCATTAAACAACATCTGAGTAATTCTGTGTGGAGAAGCATCTGCGATCTGACTCTTGAGGGAAACTTTACGATAAGACTGGAGTGAGCCTCTCATAACTACCTACCTGTTTGCATCCAAAGTTTTATACAAATTTACTTTTGAAGTGTTACTTTTTCTGAGTGCTAACTCATTGGCATACTGCTGCCTAACATTAGCAACACATTGCTCGAATGTCAGACTTAGCTTTTGCTGTTCAGTGAGTAACGTAACATCATCTTGAGTTGTGTCAGGCAGCCATTGTAGTAACAATTCTTGACGCCTGTTTATCAGTTCTTGCAGGATACTTGCCAATTCTTCTGACTCATCAAGATTACCTGCAACTGTATCCAAATGTGATAATGATTCATGCACTAACTTGTTTACTAACTGCAGCTCAGCATAAGCATTTATTGCTTCAGACATGTTGTGGGTCACTCAATATTATTTCTTATTTGAGACTAATCCAGGTAACGAATCGATACGAGCCTGAATAGTGCTACCTTGCGAATTAAGCTGGCCAACCATCAAATCCATAGCATTAAACTGCTTGGTAAGCCGAGCTTCATAGGCTTTCATTTTCAACGCAAAAGCTGCTCTTTCATCCCCTAGACGGGAAAGTCGGTTATCCAATGTTTCATCACGGCTATCAAGCAATCCCCCTGATTGAGTATATGCTTCGCCCACACTAGTCATTTTGGCAGCAAATCCGGTTCCCTCTGTGGTAAAGAAGTCGGCCACTGCACTTATATCATTCTCAAGAGCTTTTTTTAAGGTATCCTCATCCAGCTCCAAGGTTCCATCACGTGTGGTTTTAATGCCTAGGTTTGCTAGCGCCATACCATCGCCATAAGAGGAAGAGATCACCCCTCGAAACTGGCTTTGTAAGCTACGAATAAGAGAGTCACCTTGGAATATTCCCACCTGTTTAGTTTTAGGATCATAACCCGACATCCCCTTCACTGTGCTTGTCATGGTGTTATAAGACTCAACAAACTCCTTTATGGCTTTGGTTGCAGACGCCTTATCTTGCTCAATTGTCAATGTGGTAGATTTATCGACATCGGCATCTTTAAGAGTCAAAGTAACGCCCTGTATTGCATCCTTAACCTCATTAGAATTTGATGTCACCTTGAGGCCATCCACATACAGTATTGCATCCTTAGCCCCCTGCACCTCAGTCATGGTGAAGGTATCGGCAAGGGCAGTACCTGTATCATCGTTTGCTGTCACTTGGATTTGATTTGCAGTGCCCGTTTTATTAGATGTCAGAACCATCTGTGGCCCAGCATCGCTATTGATTATGGTGGCCGTTACCCCAACATTATCGTCGGCCTTATTGATTTTTTTTACAATATCCTGAAGCGAATCACCGCTCGCAACATCGATGGAGAAGCTTTTTCCAGCGACATCAATTGCCAGAGAGCCACTACCAATTGGCGCAGTCACATCAGTAACATTTGCTGAGCCGACTTTCTGACTTTGAGCGAGCTGCTCAACCACTAAGTTATAACTGCCTGCAACTGCATCGGAATCAGTCTTGGCCGACAAATAGTCGCTTTTAGATAACTTAGAAGTAAACCCTGTAAAAGTTTTAGCTTCAGACAATGGCTTAAATTTATCCAAAAACTCAGAAATACTACTTTTTAATGCGCCTAGAGCGGAGATTTGAGTATTAACAAGGCCTTCGGTTTTATTGAATTGCGCCTCTTTGGGAGCCTTTTCAGCGTTTACCAAAGCCGAGACTATGCCACCAATATCAAGCCCTGAACCAATGCCGCTTGCAGTTAAACCCGCCATGTTAACCTCCCCTGCCTCTGAGTCTTTATTGACTTAGGCCTCTGTTTTCATCAATACGCCAGCAATTTCCGACATTTTTTCAGCCAATGCCAAAGCCTCTTCTGAAGGAATTTGGCGGATCAGTTCACCAGAGTTCACATCCACGACACTCACGACTGGTAAACCTTCAAGCTCATCTACTTTAAACTCTAGCCCTTTTTTCATCATTGACATGGTTTCAGTCAATGAACTTGCAACTTGAGTCAGAGATGTTTGTTCTTCTTGTTGATCTACATTAGCTGTATCTGCCAACACATTGACAACATCTGAATTTAAAGCAAAATTTACACCATTTTTAACGTTTGTAGCCGCATCAACAACTATCTGTTGTGGAGGGATTGCCGATTTGGTTGCCGCATTCACTACCGATTGCAGCCCAAGGCCTGCATTTAATGTTACGTCACTCATATCGTGTTTCCTATATTTTGCATCGGCCATACAACAGATGCGGTAACACTAAAACAATAAAGGGAGAGCAAAACTGCCCTCCCTCTGCCCAATCAAACGAAAACCTTTACTTCGCTTACAGCAGTGACAAGGCCACTTGAGGAAGTTGGTTCGCCTGTGCCAGCATCGCAGATGAGGTTTGCGACAGAATCTGCTGTTTAGTCATGGTGGCAGTTTCTTTGGCAAAGTCTACATCTTGCACCCGGCTACGTGCATCGGACACGTTAGTCGAAATGTTGCTCAAGTTGTTGATGGTAAAGTTCATACGGTTTTGCACCGCACCAAGGTCAGCACGTTGGCCGTCAATACCAGCAATCGCCGCATCAATTACTGCAATTGCATCTTGTGCGCCTTGCGCGGTATTGATATCAATCTTGCTTACTTTATTCAGTTCTGATGTGCCACCACTCAGCATTTCGCCAAGATCTGCCGTACCATCATCAGTCACAGTAAACTTATCTGGTGAAGATAGTGTCAAACTGGAAGCTACACTCACATCTGTATTAGTGTCATTTGCAACATTACCACCTAAACTTACAGTTCCACCTGCTACACCACCAGAAATTTCAATACCCTGTACACCCGTTGCTGAGAAGCCAATCTTTCCAGTATCAGCATCGTAGCTAACATCATATCCCGCTTTCCCTAAGTCCGAAGCAAGCGTTTTTGCATCACCGTTGTAGGTTGATAGATCATAGCTGTCAGCATTACCCTCCGCATCATAAACAGTAAGGGTACCAGTATCTGCTGAACTCAAACCTTCAATCGTTGTGGAAAGCTTGGCTTCCGCTTTAACGCCCGAACCTGTGGCGTTGATCTTGTCAGCAAGAGAAGTAGCAGTATCCGCAGCAACAACCGCTACAGTCTTACCATTTACTTTGATGTCACCTGGAGTAAAAGCAACACTATTTGCAAGCGTATCAGTGGCCGCAACCCCTAAAACCGAACCTTTACCTGAAATAGTGTTATTGCCAAGTTTGTCAGAAGATACATCGCCCAGAGAAATTGAAATGGTTTCATTGGCGTTTGAACCCACTTGGAATTTTTGCGTACCATAAGTACCATCAAGTAATTTTTGACCACCGAAGGAGGTTGTATCAGCGATACGAGTCAACTCTGTCTGCAGAGATGAAATTTCTTTCTGCATTGCGGCACGGTCATCTGCTGAGTTTGAACCGTTAGCTGACTGCAACGATAGATCACGCATACGTTGCAGAATGTCGGTAGATGTTTGCATCGCGCCTTCAGCGGTTTGTGCAATCGAGATACCATCGTTGGCATTACGTTGTGCGACATCAAGACCATTGATCTGGCTGGTTAAACGGTTAGAAATTTGCAAACCTGCGGCATCGTCTTTGGCACTGTTAATACGCAGGCCAGATGACAGACGCTCCATGGAGGTTTTTAATGCGCTGTTCGCGCTGTTCAAGTTCTTTTGTGAGCTCAGCGAGGTCACGTTGGTATTAACAGTAATTGCCATGATATAGGTTCCTCATAGTACCTGGTAGACAACTGCCTGAGCTGTTCAGCCAGGCGAAGCTTAACTTGTTACATTTACTGTAACGGCAAAGGAGGAACGAACTTTAGCCACTTTTTTAAAATTTCTTCAAAATAGAGAAATTCATTTAAAAATCATAAAGCTAAAAATGCCGATAAGCATCGGCATTTTTAGCTTTATATAATACTCAAGTCGTAACGAGTATATCGCTATAGTACGAACGATTAACCACCGAGTAGCGACAATGCCACTTGAGGAAGTTGGTTCGCCTGTGCCAACATCGCAGATGAGGTTTGTGATAGAATCTGCTGTTTAGTCATAGTGGCAGTTTCTTTGGCAAAGTCTACATCTTGCACCCGGCTACGTGCATCAGATACGTTAGTTGCAATGTTGCTCAAGTTGTTGATGGTAAAACTCATACGGTTTTGCACCGCACCTAAATCAGAACGACTGCTATCAATACCAGCAATCGCCGCATCAATTACTGCAATTGCATCTTGTGCGCCTTGCGCGGTATTGATATCAATCTTGCTTACTTTATTCAGTTCTGATGTGCCACCACTCAGCATTTCGCCAAGATCTGCCGTACCATCATCAGTCACAGTAAACTTATCTGGTGAAGATAGTGTCAAACTGGAAGCTACACTCACATCTGTATTAGTGTCATTTGCAACATTACCACCTAAACTTACAGTTCCACCTGCTACACCACCAGAAATTTCAATACCCTGTACACCCGTTGCTGAGAAGCCAATCTTTCCAGTATCAGCATCGTAGCTAACATCATATCCCGCTTTCCCTAAGTCCGAAGCAAGCGTTTTTGCATCACCGTTGTAGGTTGATAGATCATAGCTGTCAGCATTACCCTCCGCATCATAAACAGTAAGGGTACCAGTATCTGCTGAACTCAAACCTTCAATCGTTGTGGAAAGCTTGGCTTCCGCTTTAACGCCCGAACCTGTGGCGTTGATCTTGTCAGCAAGAGAAGTAGCAGTATCCGCAGCAACAACCGCTACAGTCTTACCATTTACTTTGATGTCACCTGGAGTAAAAGCAACACTATTTGCAAGCGTATCAGTGGCCGCAACCCCTAAAACCGAACCTTTACCTGAAATAGTGTTATTGCCAAGTTTGTCAGAAGATACATCCATCAACGTCACTGAAATGGTCTCATTTGCATTGGCACCAACTTGGAATTTTTGCGTACCGTAAGTACCATCCAGTAATTTTTGACCACCAAAAGAGGTAGTGTCAGCAATACGCGTCAATTCGGTCTGCAGTGCTGACAGCTCTTTTTGCATCGCAGCACGATCTTCTGTCGAGTTTGAGCCGTTAGCTGACTGCAACGATAGATCACGCATACGTTGCAGAATGTCGGTAGATGTTTGCATCGCGCCTTCAGCGGTTTGTGCAATCGAGATACCATCGTTAGCATTACGTTGTGCGACATCAAGACCATTGATTTGACTGGTCAAACGGTTAGAAATTTGCAGACCAGCGGCATCGTCTTTGGCACTGTTAATACGCAGGCCAGATGACAGACGCTCCATGGAGGTTTGCAGCGCGCTGTTAGCGCCGTTTAGGTTTTTTTGTGACTTCAATGAGGTCACATTGGTATTAACAGTAATAGCCATGTTACATTCCTCTTCTAAGTTGGGTGCCAAGACGTGGAAGCCTGGCTAAATCTTGTTACTTTCCAAGAATATTGGTTTGCTTAGTACACTTTAACGTTGCTTAAAATGCTTAAGCGTTGGTTTAATTAACTTGCTATATCCAACTACTTATATCTAAAACCTGCCCGATTAAACCCAGAGACGCCTTTGTAAACATACGTACTCTATTGTTATGGGCGAGGCGGGCTCTAGATATAGTCAAACAACGATACTGAGCCCACTTTACTAAACACACTGGATACCGCATTGAGCGCAAGTTGTTGCTTTTCAAATTCAGTAATCGCAGTGGCATAGTCGACATCCTCCAACTTGGATAACGCCGAGGTGTTGATCAACTTTTCATCAGTATGCTTATCAGTATATTTTTCCAGTACTTTTAAACTGTTGCCTGCTAAGCCTTGTTGCTGACTGATTTGTTTGACACCACTCTGAACATTATTCAATAACTGTGCCAACTCTGATTGACCTGAAGGAGTTTGTACTTCAACGCCATTCTCAAATAGATCGATAGCCTTACTAAAGGTGTCGAAAATACTCACTTCAGCTTCTTGGTGAAGGGTGAAGCTGTCACCAATCTTTGGCTCACCTTCAATGCTTAGCTTAACGCCGTCAAAATTGATTGATGCGGAGGGGTCAAAAGGTGCTGCGGCTGAAATCACATTCGCAGGGGTAGCAGTATCAGTGACTTCCACATTAATACCGCCCGCACCATCATCTAAAAAATTAATCTGATAGTCGGAAAGTGAAGGCGTTACACCGTCAAGCTTTGCACTGGTAACACTGAACTCCCCTTGCTGGGATGACGAATAATTGACACTATAATCGCCAATTGCATTGGGGGATTTGATGAATGCGGTATCACCGGCAACATTGGTATTAAGCTGTATACCTGATGCGATTATCGCACTGTGGACACCAGAATCACCTTGATAGACAATTTTGCCATTGGCATCAAATTGGAATGGCAAAGTATCAGTCTTGTTACCCGCAAATAAATAATTGCCCGATTCATCTTTGGTATTGGCAATTGTCAATAACTGGTCAAGGCTCTTGCGCAAATCATCGGCAATAGTTTGCCGCTCCTCAGATGTTAGGCTGCCGTTTGAACCCTGTAATATCAAATCCTTCATACTGGATATTAAGGCATCGGCTTGACCTAACTGACTCTCTGTTTGTTGAAGATGATTGGTTGCATAGTCGATATTCTTCATAAATTGATCGACTAAGGCATTGCGTTGATTCAGGTTATCAATACCTAAAGCCGCAACCGGGTCATCCCCAGAGGTATTGACCTTTTTGCCGCTGCTGAGCTGATCCAGAATCTTGCTCGTGGCCGTTTGTTTTTGCAGCACACTACTAATGCTTTGATTAAAGAGCTGCGCACTTGATAGTCTCATCGTCACTTCTCCTAACGCACTGAGGTCAGTAGGGTGTCAAAAATTTGCTGGGCGGTTGACATGATCCGCGCAGACGCTTGGTAGGCCTGTTGGAAACGCATCAGGTTGGCCGCTTCTTCATCTAAGTTCACCCCTGATTCGCTCTCTACTCTGGCGTAAGCCTGTTGATAAATCGCATCAGCCGCCCCAACTCGGACTTCGGCCGCTTTGGTTTGACTGCCGATATCTTGCTTGGTCTGTTCAAACACATCGGCAAGCGTTGATTTACCGCCATTCATCACTTTGGCTTCACTGAGTTTGGCCATTGCCAAGGCGTTAGTGTTATCCCCTTCGGCAAAGGATAAATCGAAGGTAAACTTGTCACCCGCGGCCGCCGCACTGCTATCGACTTCAAAGGTAAAGCCAAACGCACTGATGCTGGGTGGCGTATATGCCGCTGGTGCGCCAAGGGATGCGCCATTGGCATCGAAGGCTTCATAGGTTGGCGGCACGGCCGTGGTATCCAATTGAATGGTGAGCTCGCTACCCGTTGTCGGGAAGTTTGCCGCACTGCGGTTGGTAATTTGCGTTACCTTCACTTGAGTATTGCCTGAGTTCGCTGCATCTGGGGTGATTTTGGGCGCAGCGGCGGCAATGCCTTTAGGATCTGTCATCACCACTTCAATACCATTCGCCGCTCCCGCGGTGGGACGAATAGCGAATCTATCCCCAGAAGCCATGGCGCCAGCTTTAATATCAATAGAGAATCCCGCGCCACCTTCGAGCTTAGTGCCATTTAAGGTGAGCGGTGTGATAGTGCCGGTTTGCGTATCTCTGAGTTCATAGGTGGCAGGCGCCGTAAAAGACAGCTCGTAGGAGCCACCCGATAAAGCGCTCGTATCGTCAATATTGACACCTAAGGTCGCATTACCTGTGTTACCGGAAAATCCAGCCACACGGCCGATAGACATTAGAGGATCGTTGATATCCTTAAAGATATCGGCGCCCACTTGGCCATTAAGATCGAATCCTTGCGCCTGTAACTTGTTAAAGTTATCAGCAACCCCAAGGGCCAGTTGATCGAGTTCCAACCCTGCTGGCACTAGAGTTTGTTCACGATACTCAAACAAGGCACCCAGCTGACCGCCTAACTTGCTAGGGTCGACACGTACACTTTGAGAGCCGATGCTCGACATCAACTGCAGTTCATTCGGGAAAGGGTCGCCCGTCGCAGTACTGACCGACATGGGGACTTCACCCGAAACCAGCATTATTGCGCCGCCGAGCATGATGCTTTTGGCCCCGTTTTCTAAGGGGATCACATTCACCTGCGCGTACTGACTCAGCTCCTGTACCAATGCATCTTGCTTGTCCAGTAACATGGCGTCTTGGTTCGGCGACTTCATCAACTCGAGGTTAAGATTGGCAAGTTCAGTGCTGATCTCATTGATGCGCTTCGTCATACCCGTGATTTGATCATTGGTTTGAGTCAGCTGTCCATTCAGCGTCGACTGCATCTGGTTCAAGCTGTTCGCCAATTGTTTGGCATCGTTTAAGGTCGAGCTGCGAATGCCGAGGTCTGCAGGCAAGTCCGCCAAACTATTTAGCCCTGAAAACAAATCGTTCAAGCTCTGTGGCACTATTTTGCCGATTTGCGAGAAGACTTGATCAAGCTCGCTCAACTTGCCGTAGCTCGCTTCGGCCGCACTCAGCGTGGTTTGGCCAATCCGCAATTCGCGTGCAGCATAGTCGTTGTATATACGCTTAACATCAGAGACATAAGTACCTGTGCCATAGAAGCTATTACCAAGACGTTGTGAATCTAACGTGGTTTGCGTCGCCACTTGTCTGTGATAACCCGCGGTGTTGGCATTGGCGATGTTATTACTGGTCACTCCCAGTTGTGACTGGGATGCGAGCACGCCTGTACGGGCAATATTTAATAGATCGATAGCCATCAGCCGATACTCCCCAACACTAACATCCTATGAAGAATGATCATTTGTCTTCTCCTGGCAGTATCGATTTCAGCTCTTCGCTGATGGACTGCATGACTTTAATGACTTTTTCAGCATATTTAGGATCGGTGGCATAACCAGCATCCTGTAATGCTCGAATAAACTGAGTCGGTGACGCCGCGACTTTCTTCGCCGCCTGATAACGCTCACCCTCAGCAATAAAGGAAACAAAATCGTTAAAACTGTGCTCGAAATCGGCATACACCCTAAAATCGGCTTTTTGTCTAACGGCAATACCCTGCTCAAATTCCAAGGTACTCACGTTAGCCTTATCACCTTGCCAGCGACGATCGGCTTTAATGTTGAACAGGTTATGGCTTGGCGCGCCATTATTGCCACGGACAATTTTTTGACCCCAGCCCGTCTCAAGGGCTGATTGGGCCAAGAGCACTTCGGGTTGAGTGCCAAGGGCTTTGGCGGCTTTTTCTGCATGTGGATAAAGCGTCGCCAAAAACTCTTCCCGACTACCAAACTTGAGGGTCTTTTGTGTTTCCCTAAATGCTGCCGTCGGCAAGATTTGGCCGCTGATCACAGGTTCGATTGGCGATAAGGGTTGCTCTGACCAAGTAGGCTTTGGCGTATCTATGGCCAGCAAACGCTCAGGCCTATCGATATCTAAGGAAGACGTCACACCATCGCCGTTATCCAAGTCAATACTTGGGCGCGCAATCGATGCTGGCACGCCTTGCGCGGCAACGACTGGCGCAGCCGCAGTTTGAATTTCAGCTGCCGAGTTTGCTTGAGCTGGAATATTGAAGGCTTTCGCATCATGTTGCAGCTTCATACCACCGTCATTACGCAGCACGGATGCGGGGGTAAACTGGCTCGACTCGGGGGATAATTGCTGCACCATCATGTCTGCAAGGCCCAGCACACCTTTATCCGATAAATCGACGGATAACTGCTGGTCCCGCATTTGCTCATAAAATTTAGTGTATTGGCTGTTGAGTGGGCTGCCGGATTCAAACACTGCGTTGGCGTCACGCATGCTCTTCATCAGCATTTGCACGAAAACGCCTTCAAATTGTTGGGCGACTTTTTTCAAGGCGCCCTTCTCATCTTTCTGAGCCTGGGCGCGCAGGGAGTCGAGCCCGCCCAGATCAAGAAAATGTGATGAACTTGAAAGCTTTTCCATGATTTTCCCGACAGAAATTAGATGATGATAAGTTCACCATGCAAAGCACCTGCCACTTTTAACGCTTCGAGGATAGCAAGTACATCTGAAGGGGCCGCGCCCACCAAGTTTACGGCTCGCACTAACTCATCTAAGGTCGTGCCAGGATTGAACATAAACATCCGGCGATTACTTTCGCTCGCATTGATTGTGCTATTGCTGGTCACCGTCGTTTGACCATTCGCTAACGCATTAGGTTGAGACACCTGAGTCGCTTCGGCAATTGTCACAGTCAAACCACCATGTGTCACCGCGGCTGGCAATAACTTGACGTTCTGTCCAACCACAATAGTGCCTGTACGGGAGTTCACGATCACTTTGGCTGACTCATCAGCAGGCTCCACTTCGATATTCTCGAGTGTGGCTAAAAAGGACACCCGTTGTGACACATCCCTTGGAGCACTAACCTGCACAGAGGTCGCATCCAATGGCCGCGCCATATCTGGACCAAGCAAGTCATTGATTGCATCGGCCATACGCTGCGCGGTCGAAAAGTCCGAGCGGCGTAGGTTAAACGTCAAATAATCGCCAGTCGAAAATGGCGTTGCTACGCTGCGTTCAACGATCGCGCCGTTAGGAATACGACCCACGGTTGGCGTATTTTGAATGACTTTAGAACCATCCAAACCATCGGCGCTAAAGCCGCTGACCACTAAACTGCCCTGCGCAATCGCATACACATTCCCATCAACCCCTTTAAGGAAAGTTTGTAGTAAGGTACCGCCACGTAAGCTTTTCGCTTCACCTAGGCTTGATACTGTGACATCCAATTCTTGACCAGGTTTGATAAAGGCCGGCATGTCCGCATGTACTGCCACCACGGCCACGTTCTTAATTTTGGGTCTGAAATTATCGGGCAAGTTAATCCCAAAGTTTTTCAGCATGGTGGTAAAGGTCTGTTCGGTATAACGGGTCTTCTCACCCGTGCCAGGTAAACCGACGACTAAGCCGTAACCAATCAATTGGTTGCTACGAACCCCTTGAACATTGGCAATATCTTTAATGCGCTCTGCTTGGCTAGGAAGTGAAAATGCCAGCATGGCAACCGCTAAAATCAGTTTCAATTTCATGATACGACTCCTTAGAAGGGCCACCAATCGCTCATAAAGAACTGGCTTAACCAGCCCACCTTTTGCGCATCGGCGAAGGTACCAGTACCGCTGTATTGAATACGCGCATTGGCCATACGGGTTGAATCGATAGTGTTGTCAGGCTTGATATCCTGTGAACGCACTATGCCGGTCACTCGGATAAACTCATCGCCGTTATTGATGGAGATCCATTTCTCGCCGCGCACCACTAAGTTGCCGTTATTAAGCACTTGCATTACGTTGGCGGAGATACTGCCATCTAAGCTATTGCTTTGATCAGCATCGGATTCCCGCTTAGTGTTCATGCTGTCTTTGTAACGCAGATCGAGGGGAACCCCGCCAATCGACACATTGCTACCACCGGCATAAATTGGGTCGAGCGACATATCAGAGCCTTTTTTGATCTGATTACCCGCACTCTTTTTCGCCTGAGTCGCTTCCTTCAACACGATAGTGATGATGTCACCCACTTTATGGGCGCGAATATCCGAATAGAGACTGGCCGCTTGGCTATCTTGGTAAATGGATCCCGTAGCGGCAATTTTGGTTGGCGGCGCTTCGGGGTATACCGGTGCATAAAAAGGATCATCTGCAATCGGCTTCTTGGAGGTGGAGCTACATGCCGTAAGCAAGAGCGCTGCGGCCAATATAAAATATCTAGCCATGATAATGTGCCTCTATAAATTCTGATTCACATACGCCAGCATCTGATCCACCGCCGAAATCACTTTGGAGTTCATTTCGTAGATCCGCTGACTTTCAATAAGATTCACCAGCTCTTCGGTCACGTTTACGTTAGAGGTTTCTAACGCGCCTTGACGAATCGCTCCCATACCATCGAGTGATGCCGTGCCTTGGATAGGCGTACCACTGGCACCGGTTTCGGTGTACAGGTTTTGTCCCATAGGGTCTAAACCCGATGGGTTAATAAAATCGGACATGCTGAGCTGCCCCACGACTTGGTTTTCCGCCGTGCCCGGTGTTTTCACCGAGACTTCCCCCTCGGCAGACACGGTAATGCTGGTCGCATCATCGGGAATCGTGATTGCAGGTTGCAGAACGTAACCCGAACCTGGCGTTACAATTTGCCCAGTATCATCTAAGGTAAATTGACCATTACGGGTATAGGCTGTGGTGCCATCGGGTAGCTGTACTTCGAAAAAGCCAGGGCCTTCAATCATCAGATCGAGTGAGTTATCCGTGGTCAACATATTGCCTTGGGTAAACATTTTTTGAGTGGCCACCACTTTGGTACCCGCACCAATATTTAACCCATTGGGTAACTTAGTGTTCGAGGCACTAATGCCCCCCGCTTGGTTAACGGTTTGATAGAGTAAGTCTTCAAAGACTGCGCGGCTCTTTTTGTAGCCGACGGTGCTGGCGTTCGCGACGTTGTTTGAAATCACCGCAATATCGGTTTGCTGTGCGTCTAAGCCAGTTTTACTAATCCATAACGCTGGATGCATAATTTATCTCCTAACTAATCCGCATTAATGAAGATGAAGCGCGGTCATTTTCTTCCGCGGTTTTCATCATCTTCACTTGCAATTCAAATTGTCGCTGTAGGTCGATTAAGGACACCATCTCATCCACTGGATTGACGTTACTGCCCTCTACAGCCCCACTCTCAACAAACACATTTGGATCGGTTGGCGCCGGATTACCCGATACCAAACGGAACAGTCCATCCTCACCGCGCATCATTTGTGCGTTGCCAGGATTAACCAGCTTTAATCGCCCTACCTCTTCGACCACTTCCGTTGTCGCGCCCTGAGGACGTACCGAGATAATACCATCCTGTGAGATAGTGACTTTTTCAATCGGCAGCGGTAACACAATCGGTCCCGCATCACCCATCACTGGATTACCGCGGTCGTTATGCAATAGCCCTGTCGAGTCAAAACTGAGACTCCCTGAACGGGTATAGGCCTCACTGCCATCCTTTGCCTGAACAGCGAACCAACCATCACCTTTAATGGCAACGTCAAGATCCCGCCCAGTGGTTTTGATTGGGCCTGCTCGAAAATTGGCGGAGGGTGTTTCGACCATGGCAAAAACCCTCGATGGCATTCCTTCACCAAAGGCTTGCATCGATCTGGCTTGCGCCATGTCCGACTTAAATCCATCGGTATTGGCATTAGCTAAGTTGTTGGCACGCAATGCCAACTCATTCATGTTTTGCTTAGCTCCGCTCATGGATATGTAGAGGAATTTGTCCACAGACTGCTCCGTCAAATTTTCAACCTGACAATAGCAAAGCAAGCATCATGCCAATAAAAATTGTGGCTAATTTACTGATAAATTGGGAGAAGATTATGAGGAAATGGCTACAAGGCCAAAAGAGGCTAAGTGTTGCCGCCAGCGGCAACACTTAGAGAAGGAGTAAATCAGCTTAACGAATTTGCAGTACAGTTTGTTGCAGAGTGTTGTTCACTTCGAGGGTACGCGAGTTAGCCTGGAAGTTACGTTGCGCCGAAATCAAATCCACCAGCTCAGTCGTTAAGTCGATGTTGGACTGCTCTAACGCCGAAGAACTGATGCTACCGAAGGTACCACTGTTGGGTTCCCCCGCAAGTGCTGGACCCGACTCAAGGCTGGCCTTCCATGAGGTGTTACCCACTTGAGTTAAACCTTGCTCGTTGGCAAAACGCACTAAGGCAACGCGGGATAATGGCACAGTTGAACCGTTAGAGTAGCTGGCGGTGATCAAACCATCTTCACCGATTTCAACGTTGGTTAAACGGCCCACTGTCGTACCATCCTGCGTTAATTCGGTGGCCGCAAACGGAGCCGAATACTGAGTCGGTGCATTGAACTTAATGGTCACATCTTGAGTACCATCGGCACCTGGGCCTAACACACCAGCACCACCCACGCCTAATGCTTCAGTCGTCACGACCGCAGGATCGCTCCCGGTATACACACCGACAGAGTTAAACTTCAATACCGAACCTTTCCAACCTCCAGTGGTTTGGGCTGTCCCTGTACCATCAGCCATACCATCACCATCAGTATCCGTCTGGTAAGTCCCCGCTGGACCAGACACATCAACTTGCTTACCATCAATTGCGTAGTAGGCAACCCAGTTGTTTTCACCGTTGTAAGAGCCGTTGTTTGGCTTCACAAAATAGGTGGTCATGATATGCGGCTCACCGAGTGAGTCGTAAATCGTCATGGAGGTCACGCTGTTGTAGGTTTTAGAGTCCAGCGGGTCAAAGGCAGCAGGATCGAGTGAACCTTCTTTCGCATTTAAGTTCATCTGCAGAGTCACGTTTTCAGTCTGAACTGGACTGCCAGCAGTATCAGGAATTTGCACAGGTTTAGCCGTCGTTAAACTGACCGATGTCGAATTACCATCTTTATCAACTGGGAAGGTTTGCAGGTAATTACCTGCAGAATCAACCATATAATTATTTTTATCGACTTTGAATGCACCTGCACGGGTAAACTGATGATCTAGGGTGCCAATCTCAGAAGCCGTCACAAAAAAGCCGCCCCCTTTGATCGCTAAATCTAAGGAGTTATTAGTCAGCTGCAAACTACCTTGGTGGAATTGCTGTGCCACTTGGCTCGTTGCCACACCACCACCGACGGCGGTTTTAGAGTTAGAGAAAATTGAATTAGCGTAAACATCCGCAAATTCAGCACGCGATTCTTTAAAGCCAATGGTGTTAGCATTCGCGATGTTGTTCGCGGTAGTGTTTAAGTCTTTCTGTGCAGCAGAAATGCCACTCAATGCAATGTTAAACGACATAATTCACCTCTACATTTCACTCAATTCAATTAAGGACCCAGGTCCAACTCAATACTGACAAATTAGGTTTCTGATACCGCGAGCACATCAGAGAGCTTAATACCTGCACCACCGCGAAGATTCAGAATCGCCCCAGTGCTTGCTGTGCCCAGAGAAACACTGGTCACGTGGGCATAGGTCGAAACGGCAAGCTCTTGAGATTCGCCATCAACAAGACCGCTGGCCTTAATGGTGTAATTGCCGGCAGTAACAGGCTCACCATTTTCATTCAGACCATCCCATGTCACTGGGATGTTGCCGCCATCACTGCCATCGATGTTAAAGGTGCTAACCACTTGGCCTTTATCATCCAGTACACGCACGTTAATCACAGGAATTTTGTCTGGCGTACTCACCACGCCACTTAGGGTGGGGCTTTCGACTGACACATTGCCGGTATCGGTTGGGATCAAGACCTTACGTCCAACTAATCCCGATGCTTGCAGCGCCTGACTCGATGTCATCACGCTGTTTAAATTAACAATCTCATCATTGAGCTTTGAAATACCATCCACGGTCGAAAAGGACGCCATTTGCGCAATCATCTGGTCGTTGTCGACGGGCTTAAACGGATCCTGCATCGACAACTGCTGACTGAGTAATGAAAAAAAGTCTTCCTGCGTCAGCTGTTGACTCTTGGCTTCTGGCACAACCGATTGGCTAGGCAAGCGGATCCCATCTAAAAATGGATTGCCGGTTGATGTACTCGTTGTGCTCGTGGTATTAGTCGCCACCGTATTCGATTGGCTCTTAGTTTGAGTCGTCTGAGCCGTATTCTGGCTAAGTTGGTTAATGAGGCTCACAGCTTACCTCCTAAATCGCGCATGTTATTTACCCATCCCAAGTGTTTGTTGCAGCATAGATTTTGCGGTTTCAGCGACTTGAACATTCATCTGATATGAGCGAGAGGCAGAAATCATATCCGCCATTTCTTCCATGACATTCACATTCGGCTTATAAATAAAACCATCCGCATCCGCCATCGGATGATCGGGCGAATACTCTTTTAATAGGGGTTTATCGCTCTCAACAATGCCTTTTACTGCAACACCTTGAGAAGCTTGCTGTTGGCTCTGCGCTTTCGCCATTTCAGCTTCAAAAATGGGATGACGTGAGCGGTAAGTTTTATCAATACTGCTAGAAACAGAATCGGCGTTAGCGATGTTACTCGCCGTGGTATTGAGTCGGACGGACTGGGCTGACATACCGGAGCCTGCCACATCAAAAATGCTAAATAAACTCATGATTAATCCCCTCTCAGCGCTTTTTTCATGCCGCTAAACTTACTGTCCAAAAATCCCAGAGACATTTGATATTCGAGGGCATTTTGCATAAATGCCGACTGTTCCTGTTGAATATCCACTGTATTGCCATCTCCAGTATCTGGCTGATTTGGCACACGGAACTTCACGTATTGTCCCGTTAACTGTGCGAGGCCAAAATGCTGCTCATCGCCTGTCATCTCAAGGCTATTGCGTTGCTGTTGCTGGGTTTTCGCAATATTTAAGGCCGCAGAAAAATCGACGTCACGGGCTTTATAATGTGGCGTATCGGCGTTTGCGATGTTGCTTGAAATTACTTCGGCACGTTCTGCACGTATCCCCAAAGTGAATTGGTGCACACCTAGTGCCTTATCAAAATTGATCGCCATAAAATTGCCTCCATCGTGACTCTCACGGGAATAAGCAATTCATGTGCCAAAAAACAGAAACTATCAGAAATGTGTAGAAATGGGGTTTGGTGGGGTAAAAAATTACCGACTAATGTCGGTAATTTTTATTTAATATCATAACATTAAGTCTTTTTCTGGTAATAGATACCAGGGTTGCAACGAACCATATCAAATTCATCCGTCAGACCCGCAATCGACTCTGACGCGCCGAGAAAGAGTATGCCCTTCGGATTTAAAGCGGCAGCGAATTGCCGCAAAATTTTTGCTTTTGCCTCTGGGGCAAAATAGATCAGCACATTTCGACAGAAGATAATGTCGAACTTGCCGAGTAAGGTGTAACTCTCAAGTAAGTTATGGGCGCGAAAATTGACTAAACGCTTAACGTTATCCTTAACTCGCATGTTGCCAGAGGGCAAAGCATCAAAAAACTGGCGCTTACGTTCCTCGGATAAACCACGCGCTAGCGCCAAACTATCGTATTCGGCATTTTTGCAACGTTCCAACATCGAAGGCGAAAGATCGGTTGCTTGGATCGAGGCGCCGCCCGGCAAAGCTCCCGGCTTCTTCTGTTGATATTCTAAGATAGTCATTGCCAACGAATAAGGCTCTTGGCCAGACGAGCAGGCAGCGGACCATATTTTTAATGGACGCCCCAACTTACTGTATTCAGGTAACAACACATTATTGAGCAACTCAAACGGATAACGGTCACGAAACCATAAGGTTTCATTGGTAGTCATGGCGTCGATCACTTCTGCCCGTAAGGCTCGCTCCGTGGGCTTCATCGAATGTTTTACCACATCGGATAACGAAGGCAGATTATATTTGCCCATCAAAGGAGCAAGACGGCTACGTACTAGGTATTGTTTATTTTCCCCCAGTACGATGCCGCTGTGTTGTTCTAGGAACAACCTAAATTGATTATATTCGGCTTCAGCGAGTGATTTGTCAGGCACATTCACGTCCTAGATCCTATAGCAAGCACCCAAATAAGTGCCAACAATCATGTAATAAGGGCTAGATTATAGCGTAAAGCGCTACTAGGCACTAACCCACACTTTCACTACAAACTTAAATGCTTGTTCACTGCTGCCGCTAATTCATCAGGATTGAATTTCGCGATAAAGTCGTTGGCGCCTACTTTTTGCACCATGGCCTGGTTGAACACGCCGCTGAGTGAGGTATGTAAAACGACCTTAATATGCTTGAGCTTTGGATCGTCGCGGATTTCTGCCGTTAAGGTATAACCATCCATTTCAGGCATTTCGATATCGGAAATAATTAATGGGATCTCTTCCGCGACATTGTTCATTTCACTAGCAATCGCCTTTAACTTGTCCAATGCTTCGCGGCCATCTTTTGCCGTATCAATTTGTAAGTTTAATGATTCCAACGCGCGAATAATCTGTTTACGAGCCACAGCCGAATCATCAATCACCATGATGTGATAATGCTGACTTCTATCGATAGTGAGCTGCTCATTGACTTCTTCACTGATCGCGGTTTTTACTGGGGAGATTTCATCAAGAATCTTTTCAACATCGAGAATTTCGACTAACTCGCCTTCAATTTCAGTTACCGCCGTCAAATAGGAATAACGGCCAGCACCTTGAGGTGGCGGCATAATGGCTTCCCAGTTCATGTTGATGATACGTTCAACTGAACTAACCAAGAAACCTTGTACGCTACGGTTATATTCAGAAATGATAATAAAGCAATTTTCGGTACTCGCGAGCGGACGCCCACCAGTTGCGGCACTTAAATCGATGACTGAAATGGTCGTTCCGCGAATATGTGCCACCCCTTTAACGTAGGGATTAAGTTTAGGCAAGGCCGTTAATGGTGGACACTGCAGAACCTCTTTTACTTTGAATACGTTAATCCCAAAACGTTGACGACCATTCAACTTAAATAGCAATAGTTCTAGTCGGTTTTGACCTACGAGTTGGGTGCGTTTGTTGACTGAATCAAGAATACTCGACATAACTCTGCCTTGTTGTTCTGTTTATGTACGGCCCTAAAACTCGTTTGAGTATAGGCATATTAATTGCTTGCGTCTTGTTATCCATAACCATAGTTGAAACTGAGTCAAACTTCTGACACGAAATTTTGGCCTTAACGACACAGGACAGTTTCACGTTTGATAAAAGTATAGGTGCATTCTGGCGTTACAAGCTAGTCTCTTCATTATGAAAGTAAATTTAGTATATTTTTTATGTGTTATCGCATTATTTCTCACCTCGGCGGCCAATGCAGCTCCCGAGGTACCTAGCGTATCGGCGATATCAGAGTTAGCTAAAGCCCTTATTAATGAAAAGATTTCAGTACCGGCGAATGCCAAAGTGGAAATCGCTCCCCAGTCTATTGATAACCGACTATTACCAGCACAATGCGCGTCCCCAATAAAAGTTGAACTAGCATCGGATAGGGAAATCAGCCGCAACAACACAGTAAAAGTCAGCTGTGACACACCGGATTTGGCCTACCCTTGGCAGATTTTTATGTCGGTACGTGTTGATATCCTGTTCCCTGTGGTGGTAGCCAGCGAAACACTGGCGCCAGGCGAGTTAATCAGTCCGACTCAGATTGAAATCCGTTATATTGATCAAAATAGCTTACGCGGAATGCAATTTAGCGATACCAGCCAACTTTCAGGCGTACGGGTTAAACGCCGTGTCGCCAAAAATTTTCCCATTTTTGCAAACAACCTTTGCTTTGTTTGTAAGAATGATTCAGTGTCGATTTATGTCCGTTCCAGTAATTTTGTACTAAAAACCGTGGGGGAAGCACTGCAAGATGGTAATATTGGTGACCAAATTAGGGTCAAAAATAGCAGCTCAAACAAGGAACTAGATGCTATAGTCACAGCCATTGGCGAAGTCGAAGTTAGAATGTAAAATAAGCTAAAGCTTTTCGATGGGCTGCCGATACCCCAGTTAAGAAATCCCGTATACACGACGCTGGAGCCTAACATGGCAATTGATATTAGCAAATTTAACGCCGGAGCGGCCGCGCAAGTCCGTTCAAACAGTACAAAAAAGAACAGCGAAAGCGAGCAATCGACTCAGGTTGCGGCTAAATCGACTCAACAAAAAGGTGACTCAGTTGTCATTACGGCTCAAGCTCAACAGCTTCAAGGAGCTCAAACCAAAATGGCCAGCCTACCTGAAGTCGACCAAAAGAAAGTCGCTGAAATTAAGCAAGCGATTGCCGAAGGTCGCTATAAAATTGATCCCGAAAAGTTGGCGGCCAACATTGCCAGCTTCGAAGCTGAATTGAATGACCTCAATAAAGAGTAACTATGACAGAAATAGCTAAACTGGTAGATCAACAACACGCCCATTTGGCTGTTCTTAAACAGATTATTCTCAAGGAAAAAGGCGCTTTGGTTGACCAAAACGCCGATTTGCTATTATCGCTTGCGGAGCAAAAATCAACATGCCTGCAAGAACTCAAGGCCAACGATGACTTACTGGCCAATCACAGCGATAAATCCTTACTCACCTCGCAAGTAGAACTATCCCATAAAATGGCCGCCGTAAAAGAGGCCCTTGCCGAATGTAAGGATCTTAACGCTCAAAATGCCAGTCTCATCGAAATGAATTTGGCGAGTCTAAACCGTTTTGCCCAAGCCTTACAGGCGAGCCGAAACGCGACTACCCTGACTTATAACGATAAAGGCAGAACCTCGACCCTTTCTAGCTTAGGCAATGATTTAAAAGCATAAGTCGAGCAATAAATAGTAAACGGGATATAAACAAAAGCCGCGCTAAAACTGAGTGCGGCTTTTGTTTATTGGTAAAGCGACGACAAAGTCACCCAGCGCTAGCGCTAAAAATAGGTAACGTCTTTAATTCTTTGTGGGCGGCTCTGCTGTTGGTAAATTTGCCATACCTTGGCAAAATCAAGCTCCAACTCAGTGACATAGTGATCCCCTGCCGGATAGCTTTTTACCACTCTCGCGCCACGGATCACCCCAGTCACAGAAGCTTTAACATTGTCATCTGTCAGCATCCAATCACTGACACTGCTATTGGCGGTGATCTTTTGTCCATACACTTGTTCAGCCAGTTCACGATAAGCCACAATTTTTGAGGCCTGCATCGCCATCAATACTCGTTGGGACTGCTCTTTAGCCGGTTGAGTCGCAAGCGGGGCATAACCTATGGCCGTCAGCTTAGGAAAACTGCTTGGCGGTACATCTTCCCACTGAACATATTTATCTTTGGCAGCACACCCTGTTAGTAGGAGCGCCGCAACAATGAATAGGTAGCGTTTCATTTTCCATCTCCTAGCACTCGCACTTCATTCATGCCAGGGCTCGACTGGCGGTATAAAATCCCATCCTGCGAGATAACTTGCTCTGAAGGCTGCATGTAATTGCTCAACTCATTTTGGGTCACATAGGTTTGAGAGGCTGACACCACGCGGTTATTACTCAAGGTAACAATCCGAGTGTTGATTGCCATGCCATTGGTCGTGGGGCTCATCGTCGATACCACAATATGGTCAACGGGTAAGTTGGTCGAAAGCTTTTGCCAATCGCGCGTCAAAATAAAATCGCCATCAGCCGTCACACTCAGCCCATCACCTAAATTCAAATCCACCACATTAAACATAAAGCTATGCAAAGACGTCATCAGCCCTTGCTGGAGCTGCTGCGCCAGCGCATTGGTGCTACTCAAGTCCCCCACTAACACAGGCGTGGCAACAACGATAGGTTGGTCGGGACGCAAGGCATCATTCTGCTTGACTAACTCAGTCACAATGCGCTGCGCTAGATGATTAATTGTCGCCGTAGGCGGCAAACCATTGCCGTCAGCTAAGCTAGGTTTGGGCGGTGCCACGGGTTTAGTCGCACACCCAACCAGCACTAACAGTGCCAGAGGAATGAATGCACGGTTAAGCATAGGAGTAACCTCGTCATCAGTATCAATGTGGCCCAGTGGGAGCCGCAATCTTTGCCATAAAGCAAGCAAGTATTAGACCAAGTCAAAATATTGCGCTTAATGAACTATTCAGATTATCGACAAATCTATTAATAACTTTATCCCTAGACCACGATAAATCAGGCATACAATTTGCTTAGAGCCATAAAGCACTGCCAGTAAACTGACTCATTCCAGCAATTTTAGTTAAGGGCTTATTGATGAACATACTAAGAAAGAACTTGCTCATAATCAGCAGCCTACTGCTATTTGCTGCACAGGCAAACGCCGAATGGGTCGAGGCCAGTGGAGAAGCGGTGATCACCAATGGCAACATTGCCCAAGCTCGTGAAGAAGCCATCAATCAAGCAGTGAGTTATGCCACGCTCAGTACCGGTATCCAGATCACCAGCGAACAGCAAACGACTAATGGCAACTTAACGCAAAACAGCTTTGCGATTAATCGTTATGCCCAGGCGATTAGCATTCAATTGGTGAGCGAGCGTATTCAAGGCAATAAAATCTATGTATCCCTCAGGCTCGATCTCAATGATGACCCAACCCAGCAATGCCCGGCAGGCCAATTAAAGGCCGCCATCTTAATTCCCCAAGCGCAAATAAAAGACCGAGCACAGTTACGCTACGGACAACTATCGGGATTTGAAGAAGTTATCTCCGAGAAACTGGGTAATAGTATTGATGGCTACTCATCTACTGGTTTTAGTCATATCCATGCCAAAGAACGGCTTGATATCGCACAAGAATTGGTCGATATCCGTGGCTATCGACTCCCAAGCTGGTTGAGTGAAATCACCGATAGCCAATATATTTTATTGCCACAAATCATCGATATATCGACTGAGCCTGTGCAATCAACCTTTATGGGATGGTGGGATGAAGCGCCACTCAGACAATTCCAATTTAAACTCAGCCTCTATCACGGCATTAGCGGCGAGGAAGTGTGGAGCAAAACCTACAGTACCTCTGCCCCGTGGGAGTTTGAAGAACAGGCCATCATAGCCCCTAATAGTGACCGATTTTGGCGTTCATCCTATGGCAGAAATATCAGCCAAATCATGCAAGAAGCGACCCGA
Source organism: Shewanella sp. Koi 1 (assembly GCF_052907445.1). Classification (NCBI taxonomy): domain Bacteria; kingdom Pseudomonadati; phylum Pseudomonadota; class Gammaproteobacteria; order Alteromonadales; family Shewanellaceae; genus Shewanella; species Shewanella sp. Koi 1. Next base: position 3,322,586 of record NZ_JBREJM010000001.1, read on the forward strand.
GATATAGACAACACGCTCAATTGCAGACCACTGTTAGGGCAAGTTGTCAGCCGTCAAGGCGATAGAATTATCCTCAACTTAGGTCGCAAACACGGCATTCGAGTTGGCGATAAATTCCAGGTCGTGTTACAACAAAACTTGCCCGATAGACTCAACGAAATGCGTGCCGTCGCCACCAAGAGCCGAGCAACGGTAAAAATCGAACAAGTCAGCGAAGAAAGTGCAACTGCGGTCCTCGTTGACCAAAATGCGGCTTACAATGTACAGATAAACGACATCGCGCTTAAGATTTAACCAACTAAATCATAAGCCTTTTAATCAAAGATAAAACCAGTATAATCACTGGCGTCTCTTCATAGCTCAACAGGATAGAGCAGCCGCCTCCTAAGCGGCCGATCGGGGTTCGAGTCCCTGTGGAGAGACCAGATAGTGTAAAACTAGATTTAGATTTAACGGCTTCATTTCCTAATTTTTCTCAAAAAAGTATACTTACCTCGCGTAACCCACTCATCCTTAATAATCCGTAATATACCGAGGACAGCTTTTTTGGCTCATACCTATATACCTTTAGATACCTATCGCCGTAAGTGGATTTTTAACCACAAGGACTTGCCTGTAAGCGATGATGACAAGACTGGCATTCTGCCGCTGACGGACAAAAGCGCCATGCTGGTTTGGAATCAGTGGATTAGCAATAAAAGTAGCCGCGCTGAACAGTTTACTAAGGGGGATTGGGCCGCTAAAGCCAACGCATGGGTCAAAACGGATCATTGGCAGAGTGCGTGGGACAGTGAAGATAATAGCCTACCCGAGATGTTGGCCGAGTTTATCCAGTGGCCAGATGATACTCAGGTCTATTTTTGCTACGAAAAATATCAAGTGATTGAGACTCGTTGGGATGTCTTTGTCCGCAACTGGAAGTGCTTTCTGTTTTTCGATGATGGCCCAATCCTGATCTCCCCTAGGCAAAAACAAGCGGTGATGTTTGAGCAAAATGGCCAATATAAATTAGGTGTTCGTGGCTAACCAGGTTTGCCAATAAGTCGAATGGCTCAAACCAATAATTCCGACTTTTTGCTTTCTTAAGGTGTCCCTCAAAAGAAAGCTGCCCAACTTGATTTACCTCCTAAGCGATAGCTTGTATAGATTAGGCTATCACTCCTCTTTGGTTTCGATTAGTATCGCTTGGCAATCAACTGATTAATCTTCGTTTGAGCCGTTAATCCCATGGATACGCTCAACGACCATAACTAAAAAATATGAGGTGTATGATGAAGTTACTCTCAACCCTGACACTAACTACCGCTTTGCTTTTTCCACTATTCGCCCAAGCTAAAGAAGTCTCTGGTGTCCAAGTCGCCGATACCATCACGCTCGACGCTCAGGCGCTGCAATTGAATGGCGTTGGTGTTCGCAGCAAATTCTTTATGGATTTGTATGTGGGTAGTCTGTATGTCCCAATCCAGAGCAAAACCATGACAGAGGTCATCAATGCCCCGGTTGCGGCGATTCGCCTCAATATTACGTCTGGAATGATTACTTCCGAGAAAATGCGTGATGCGATAACCGAAGGTTTTGAGCACGCGACCGCCGATAATACGACCGACATTCAGCCACAAATTGACGCCTTTATGGCGTTATTTAAGGATGAAATCAAAGAAGGCGACCAATTCACTTTGGTCGCCAACAAAAGCCGTGGCGTTACCGCCTATAAAAATGGCCAAGAACAAGCCACGATTGAAGGGGAAATGTTCCGCCAAGCCTTACTCAAAATTTGGCTAGGGGAAAAACCAGCCCAGAAGAGCCTCAAAGAGGCCATGCTGGGCCAGTAATTAAAATCGGAACTCGAGATCCAAGGCGGCTGCGCCTTGGTTATCCATATCGAGCGCCGCTTGATGGGTGACTTCCAATTCACCATTGAAGTAGTAACCCGCGTAAAGATTCAGCGCAATGGCCGGCGTAGCTTGCCAACCGGCACGCAGATAACTCACCCACTCGTTAGTCTCCACCACGGTATCCTTATCGGCGACTAAAAATCGCTCGGTGCGACGTGAATTACCAAAGCCGACATTCCATGCAGGGCTCACTTGATAACTCAGCTCCAAACCCGCAGGGCCACTAAATCCCGCTTGGAAGGGGTTAGCTAACTGCCAACGATCATTAATCTGCCAGCTCACCGCCAGATAAGGCATAGTGCGCACTTCATCGATATCGTTTAAATACGCAACGCCAAAACCGAGCAGATTGCCCGACTCGAAGGCATACATGGCCGACGCAACCACACCATAACTTTGCGCATGGCTCGCCGATGCGGTATCGGCATAGGCATATTGAAGTTGTGGCGACAACATAAAGGACCAATGCTTATCCATCCGATAGCTAAGGGATAGGCCCGCACGGTAACGGTCGATATTTTCCCAGGTTTCACCCGCATCACTAAACAGGCCTGCGGCGTTATTCGCCCCCGTTAAACGGATATTGCGCCAATCGTAATCAAGCCTATCGTAACCGACACGCATTCCAATAGACCACTGTTTATCTAGGGGAATATTGACACTCGCGTTGAGTAATAAGCTGTCCCGCTGCAACTCTGTATCGCCATTGGCAACCGATGCACTCTGGGTACTAATCTGCGATACACTCAACTTAAATGGCTTGTATTGCGCTGGTGGGCGCGCCTCAGCCGCGGATACGGCATAACTTAAAAAAGGCATTAATCCCAATCCTATATACATTAGGCTGGGCTTTATGCTGACTCGAGAATCAAGTGATTTAGTCACGCCTGCTCCTTGCGTTACTGTGAGTAATTTGTCGCGAATAATACGCTCGATTTGAAACAAAAGTTCACTCTTTTCGAAGAAGATACAAACTGATACCAACAGCTTAGCGCCGTTACACTCGGTAGGCTTTTAAAAACATCTCGGCACAACCCCGGATATACTGCTCACGCTCTCCCAATAAAGGCTCGGTTTCAAGCCCCAACTCTAACCTGAGTTTCAATTCGCCAAACAACATCAAACATAAACGTACCGCACAATGATGCGGTTGTGGAAAGCGATATAACCCAAGCGCCTCTACGGCGATTAAATACTTTGTCAGCAGCGCAAGCATATGCTGTGGCCCCGCCTCAAAAAACAATCGCGACACTTCAGGGTGGCTCTCCGATTGCGCCACACAGGCTTTAAATACGGTAATCGCCTCAGGGCTAACAATCATCTCACCAAATTGCAGCGCAAATTCGGTGAGGGTGGCTTCAGGTTGACTTGGATCGCTGAGTAAGTCGGCATTTAAGTTGTGGCCAACGCATTTGGATTCAATCGCCGCCACAAACAAATCATCTTTACTGCCGTAGTGGGAGTACACCGTTTGTTTGGACACGCCCGCCTGCTTCGCCACTTCATCCATACTGGTATGGGGAAATCCCTGGCGGCAGAACAAGTCAATGGCCGCAACAAGCACTTGCTGTTTCTTTTGTTCACTGCGGCTCATCGGGATATCGGAGGACTGAGTCATATCTTCACTCAAGGTAGCAACATAATTAATTCGTATTAGTTAAGCACAAAATAGACTAGACAGTCTAGTTCCGCACAACTAGACTAGCAAGTCTAGTTACATAAACTTAACCTTAAGCTTACAACGGAAGGATTCAAATGGATCGAGCTGCCCGATGTTCTTGGCGTGCATTTTACCTTTGCGTGATTGCCGTCACCACCTTAACGGCCTGTCAAAAGGAAGTGACAGAGCATGCCAACGCCACCCAATTGCAAACCGTGACGACGGCGCCACTGCGCTTGTCCTCTAGCTATCAGAGTGAGCAAGTATTCACTGGCACGATCCGCGCTGGCAATACCACGGGTGTCGGCTTCGAATTATCGGGTAAGCTCAGTGAGTTAACTGTCGATAGCGGTGCTAAGGTGACGCAAGGGCAAGTATTGGCCAAGCTCGATACTCGCTTGCTCGATGCCGAGCATCAGGAGATCCAAGCTAGCCTTGCGCAAACCCAAGCCGATGTTGACCTTGCCACCAGCACCCTCAACCGAAATCTTGAGCTAAAAAAATCGGGCTATGTCTCAGAGCAGTTACTCGACGAGAACCGCACACAACTGGCGAGTCTCGAAGCTGCCAAAAACCGATTATTGGCCTCGCAGCGGGCAAACCAACTAAAACGCGATAAATCACAGCTACTTGCGCCCTTCGACGGCATAATCAGCCAACGACAACACAATCTAGGGGAAGTGGTCGCCGCAGGCAGCCCAGTGTTTACCTTAGTCGGCAGTGTGAATACCGAAGCCTATATCGGTGTTCCGGTTGCGGTCGCTCAGCAATTCGTCAATGGGCAGAATGTGACTGTGAGCGTGCATAATCAGCAATTTACCGCCAAGATCGCCGGGATCAGCGCCGAGGTAAACCCCATTAGTCGCACTCTTCAGCTGCGGATCAGCCTGCCGGAACATGCCAATGTGATCAACGGTGAAATCGCCTATTTGCATCAACAACAAACCGTCGAGCAAGCGGGCTATTGGGTGCCAGTATCGGCACTTATCGATGGGATCCGCGGCCGCTGGAATATCTATGTAACCACGCCGCCTTCACATTCAACAACCGATAGCATTTCAACTCAGATAGAGCGTCGCGATGTCGATATCCTCTACACCACTCAAGATATGGCCTACATTCAAGGCGCGATTAAGACCGACGAACAGTATGTGACTCAAGGCTTACATAAGTTAGTGGTGGGCCAAGCCGTTTCTTCCATCGCATCGACGAGGTAATCATGATTAAAGCCTTCGTCGAAAATGGTCGCTTAGTCAGCCTAGTGATCGCCCTACTGCTGGTCGCGGGATTTGGCGCAATGTCCAGTTTGCCACGCACCGAAGATCCACACATCACCAACCGATTTGCGTCTGTCATCACCCCTTATCCCGGCGCCTCAGCCGAGCGGGTCGAGGCGCTTGTCACCGAAGTATTAGAAAATCAATTACGTCGCCTTGAGGAAATTAAGCTTATTCAATCCACCTCAAGACCCGGTATTTCGGTGATCCAGTTGGAGCTTAAAGATACCGTCACTGACACAGATCCTGTCTGGTCTAGGGCGCGGGATCTATTAGCCGATGCCAGAAACACCCTCCCCGATGGCATACAGACACCGACCTTAGACGATCAAGTCGGCTACGCCTACACCGCTATTTTAAGCCTAGTGTGGAACGATAGCAGTCAACCGCGGGTGGATATGCTCAACCGTTACGCCAAGGAATTACAGAGCAGGCTCAGACTCTTATCCGGTACCGACTTCGTTAAACTCTACGGTGCGCCCGAGGAGGAAATCCTGGTCCAGCTCGATGGCTATAAGATGAGCCAATTGCAATTAACGCCGGGAACCATAGCGAAAATCTTAAGCAGCGCCGACAGTAAAATTGCCGCGGGCGAGATCAATAACAATCACTTTCGCGCCCTCGTTGAAGTCTCGGGTGAGCTCGATTCCCAAAGCCGTATTCGCCAAGTGCCACTCAAAGTGGATGCGCAGGGACAAATTATTCGTTTGGGAGACATCGCCCAGATCAGCCGCCAACCTAAAACCCCCGCTGACAGCATCGCCCTAGTCGATGGTGAGCAGGGCGTGTTTGTTGCTGCGCGCATGCTCAACAATACCCGCGTCGATATCTGGCAAGGACAAGTCAAACACTTGGTCGATGAGTTCAATCAGGAGCTGCCGGCCAATATCAAAGTGCAATGGCTGTTTGAGCAAAACAGCTACACCAGCGAACGTCTCGGCGGATTAATCGTCAACCTATTACAAGGGTTTGTGATTATTCTGGCGGTCTTACTGCTGACCTTAGGCTTAAGAAACGCGATTATCGTTGCCCTATCACTCCCCCTGACCGCCCTTTTTACCTTGGCCTGTATGAAATATATCGGCCTACCCATTCATCAAATGTCGGTCACAGGCCTAGTCGTCGCCCTTGGGATCATGGTGGACAATGCCATTGTGATCGTCGATGCCATCGCCCAGCGTCGCCAGCAGGGGATGAGTCGCTTAAGCGCGGTAAGTGAGACCTTACATCACCTCTGGCTACCTTTGGCTGGGTCAACCATCACCACCATTTTAGCCTTCGCCCCTATCGTGCTGATGCCGGGTGCGGCGGGGGAATTTGTCGGTGGCATAGCCATGTCGGTGATGTTTGCCCTGCTGGGTTCCTATGTGATTTCCCATACATTGATCGCAGGCCTTGCGGGACGCTTTAGCCTCGAAGGTAAACATCCTGTCTGGTATCAACATGGCATCAACGTGCCTTTAGTAAGTGGTTACTTTCAAGCAAGCCTAAGATTTGCGTTAAATCGCCCACTACTGAGCGCGACCTTTATAGGGATAATTCCCCTGCTAGGGTTTTATGCTTCCGGCAAAATGACTGAGCAGTTTTTCCCGCCTTCGGATCGGGATATGTTCCAAATTGAGCTGTATCTCGCGCCCCATGTCAGCCTCGAAAACACCTTAAACCAAGTGCAGTTGATGGATAAGCAATTGCATCAAATCGAGGGCATCACCCAAGTCGATTGGGTTGTGGGGGGCAATACCCCTTCATTTTATTACAACTTAACTCAGCGCCAACAGGGAGCCACCAACTACGCTCAGGCCATGGTGAAAGCCAGTGACTTTGAGCGGGCTAACGCCCTCATCCCTGAGTTACAGCAAACCTTAGATAAGGCCTTTCCCGAAGCGCAGGTGTTAGTGCGTAAACTTGAGCAAGGCCCGCCTTTTAATGCGCCAGTCGAGTTAATGATATTTGGCCCTAACCTTGAGACCTTACGCTCACTCGGCGATGAAGTGCGCAATATCTTAGCCGCCACGCCCGATGTGCTTCATACCCGCGCAACGTTGAGCGCCGGCGCTCCTAAGGTGTGGCTACAAGTGAACGAAGATGCGAGTTTGATCAGTGGCTTAACCCTGACGGATATCGCCAGACAAGTTCAAATGGCGACGACGGGCGTTATCGGCGGCAGTGTGCTCGAACAGACCGAGTCTTTGCCGATTCGAGTGCGTTTGGGAGACACCAGCCGCGAGCAAGCCAGTCGCCTCTCAGAAATTCAGCTTGTGACCCCCTCAGGCACAGCCGTGCCTTTGTCTGCGCTGTCCCACAATGAGGTGCAAGTCAGTCGCGGGGCGATCCCTAGGCGTAATGGTCAACGCGTCAACACGATTGAAGCCTATATCGTCAGCGGCGTATTGCCCGCTCAAGTATTAAACGATGTGAAAGCTAAAGTCGCGGCGATTTTGCTCCCTGCGGGTTATCGAATTGAAATCGGCGGCGAAAGCGCTAAACGCAATGAGGCGGTCGGCAATCTGCTCTCCAATCTGATTTTGGTCGTCACCCTGCTGCTGGCCACGGTCGTCTTGTCCTTTAACTCCTTTAGGCTTACAGCGATTATTTTACTGAGCGCATTACAGTCGGCGGGGCTTGGATTGCTTGCGGTGTATGTGTTTGGTTATCCCTTTGGCTTTCCAGTCATCATCGCCCTACTCGGCCTAATGGGGCTTGCGATAAATGCGGCGATTGTGATTTTGGCCGAGCTGGAAGATACCGACAATGCCCGAGCGGGTGATAAAGAGGTGATCATCACCACGGTCAGCAGTTGCGGTCGTCATATCAGCTCGACCACTATCACCACGGTCGGCGGGTTTATTCCGCTTATTATTGCAGGCGGTGGCTTCTGGCCTCCCTTTGCCATCGCAATTGCCGGCGGGACGTTACTCACGACGTTGCTGTCGCTCGTCTGGGTGCCAACCATGTATCTGTTACTGATGAAAACGCACCATACGGCTCCAACACCAGCGTTATCGTCTCAAATCGCATCATGAACAAGGTATTGATATAACTTATCTTTAAGATGGAGTCGTTCTAATTTTAAGGCAACAAAGTGCTCATCATCGGTGGGCACTTTGGTTAATTCAAGGGCGCGGATTTTATGGTCTAGTTCATGGTAGCGCTCTGCCATAGTGGCAAAAACGGCATTACTCGTTTTAAGCTTTTGAATATGTTCGACAAAATCTGGGAACTCATAAACCAATGCGTGATTTTCGCCTAGCATAGTGTCACTCCTTGTTTCTGGTATCGACTCAATCGCAGTAAACCATAGGGATACTTCCGTTTAGTCCCTCAACGCTCGCCTTACGCCACTCTTCCTACCACTCAAATGTATATTCCTATCGACTAAAATAGAGACTGGTCTACACTGGTATCTGTGAGCGAACTATTTATAAATAATAGAAAATCTTAGACCCATATCAAGACCACGACGTAAAAGTTCGGTTACATTAGCGTTAACCTTTACCCTATAGGATCGTACAATGAACTATAAAAATTGGCCTATTGCAAAACAGATTGGTGCCCTCGCTTTTATCCTTACCCTGATCATTTTCTGCATACTGAGTACCCTCTCCTACAAATCCGCGTCAAACGTGCTCGAAGATAAAGGCATCAGTGCCATGAAAGCCGAGATGCACGCCGTCTCCGACATGCTTGAGCTGCAATACGATAGCTTGCTGCAACTAGCAAGACGCAATGCCGATGTTTTTAAGGAAATGTACCCCGGCCAATTTAGTCGCCCAGATAAAACCGTGAATGTGCTCGGCGTCAGCACACCTGCGTTACTACATGAAAAAGAACAAATTAACTCGTCAAAGAGTAAAGTTGACCGCTTTGCCAACCTCACAGGCGGAACCGCCACTGTGTTTGTGCGCGATGGGGATGACTTTGTCCGGATTGCGACCTCGTTAAAAAAGGCCGATGGTAGCCGTGCCCTCGGTACCTTCCTCGGTAAAACCCATCCCGGTTATCCAACACTTATCAAAGGTGAAGTTTACGAAGGCTACGCCAAACTCTTCGGTAAAGACTACATGACAGTCTATCGCCCAATTAAGGATGCCCAAGGGCAAGTGATTGGGATCTTATATATCGGCTTTGAAATCACTCAATCCCTCACACAGTTACAAGCCGCGGTGAATAAAATCACCCTAGAAGAAACCGGTAGCTTCCTGCTGATGCGCAAAGCCGACAATGTGTTGGTCGCCAATCCCAAATTTAATGCGGGCGAGCCAGTAACTGAGTCCATGCTCGATGGATTAACCCTTAGCCAAGCCACACAGGATCAATCGGAGTTTCGCTACACTAACAGTAAAAACCAACCTATGTTTGCCTACACCCAAACGGTGAATGGGTGGAATTGGATGTTGATTGGTCAAGTGAATGCAAACGAATTAAATGAAGAGAGCCTACTGCTACTCACCATCAACGCCATAGTGGCGGTCACGGGTATTGTGCTTATTACCGTACTGCTATCCTTTGTACTAATCCGCTCACTCAAGCCTTTACATGCGCTGCAGCGCCATATGGAAATCCTCGGTACGGGGGACTTTAGTCATCCACTTCCACCATCGGCCTACGATAGTCAAAACGAGGTCGACAAGATCACCACCAGCGTGTCGACCATGTCATCGGAATTACGACAATTAATCAGTGCACTGCAAACCTCGGTCCAAAGCATTGAACAACAAGCCTCTAAAGCACAGCGGATTGCTAAGCAAAACGGTGAAGAAGCCCAGGCATTGATGCAACAAACGGATCAAATCGCCACCGCGATTGAAGAAATGTCCACCTCCATCCGCGATGTCGCCAACCACGCTCAAGATGGCGCGAACCAGAGCCAGCAAGTTGATCTCGCTGCCAAAGAAGGCCAACAGCAACAAACCCAAGTGGTGCAGGATCTGTTGAAACTGAGCCAACAGCTCAGTAGTAGTCATCAGGCCGTCGAAAAAGTCAGCCAAGAGAGTGAGGCCATCAGTAAAGTCACCGAGGTGATTAACAGCATTGCCGAACAAACCAACCTGCTCGCACTCAACGCGGCCATTGAAGCGGCCCGCGCAGGAGAACAGGGCCGAGGTTTTGCCGTGGTCGCCGATGAGGTGCGAACCTTAGCCCAGCGGACACAATCCTCCATTTTGGAAATTTCGCAAACCATTGATAAGCTGCAATCTCAAGTGAAAACGACCACCAGCCAAATGGCGCAGAGCCACCAGCTGGGTATCGCCTCGGCGAATCAAGGGGAAGAAACCGGCAAGCAGCTGGAGGAAATCACCCGCAGAATTGGCGAACTGGCGATTAGTTCACGCAATATTGCCTCGGCGACTGAGCAGCAAAGCAGTGTTGCCCAAGAGATCACCCATAATCTGCACCAGATAAGCGAACTGGCTAATGAAGGTGAGCACAGAGCCGCCGAAACAGTAAACTCGGCGAATGACCTATCCTCCCTCGCCGTCGCGCTTAAACAACAAATCAGCCAATTTAAGGCCTAAGTCAAATCATAGCTTTGTTAAGATACCGCCCACTTGGGCGGTATTTTTTTGACTTTCAACTTAAGTTACATCTATTCAGTTAAGTCGACATTGCTAAATCCATTCAGCAAAACAGCAAGGTAAACCACGCGAAACGCCTATCACGTTAGTGCAGCTTCATGCTCGAGCAACCTGCTGGCTTTGGCTTTGGCTTTGGCTTTGGCTTTGGCTTTGGCTTTGGCAATTGAGCATAAGCTTTCAGATAGGCTTGAACTAACACTTTAGTAAGCTGTTAGGCATATCGATGCAGCGCAGCAAAATCAAATTGAGCCGTGTTTCTTATGGAAACCTGTAGCTAACTTCTTGCTTGTTGCTTGTTGCTTGTTGCTTGTTGCTTGTTGCTTGTTGCTTGTTGTGGCACAACATATTTCAGCAAATCAAGCCACCTTAGCGAATCCCTTAAGCTTAAATAACGTGGTAATAAAAAACCCCGCAGTTGCGGGGTTTTAAAGGGTTCAGCTATAGGAGGTTAGCGATTACTCAGCGTCATCGCTTGAGCGGTCCATATTCTCAGTGTTTTCAAGCCACAGGGCGTTGATCACACCAAAAGAACAGGCTAACAAAACCCCTAATATCCACGTGAAATACCACATAGTAGATGCTCCTTAATTCTAATAGAGTGAGGCTTTGTTATCTTCAATATGTTTGCGGTTTAAACGACCAAACATCTTGAAGTAAGTCCATACAGTGTAACTTAACACGATTGGAACGAAGATAATCGCCGCCCAAGTCATCACAGTTAATGTCATTTCACTCGCAGTCGCATCCCACATGGTTAAGCTCACGTTAGGATCTAATGAAGATGGCATAACGAATGGGAACATTGCTGCACCACAAGTTAAGATCACCATCGCCACAGTCAGCGAGCTAAATAAGAATGCGAAACCTGAACGATTTAAGCGACTCACCACAATCACTAACAGTGGTAATGCCACACCTAATACTGGGAACAGCATAGTAATAGGATACTTATCGTAGTTAGCTAACCAAGCACCAGACTCAACGGCTACGGTTTTCAGCGTTGGGTTTGACAATGCATGGTGGTCAAGGGTTGAAGTGATAACATAACCATCAATACCATTGGCTAACCACACACCCGCAGCGGCAAATAATACTGCCACTAACAGTGCACATAGCTGAGTCGCATTCGCGGCACGTACACGCAGCTCACCGTCGGTTTTCATTTGCAGCCAAGCAGCGCCTTGCATCATAAACATGCTCACGCTCACTAAGCCCGCCAGTAAACCGAATGGGTTCAACAGGCCAAATAAACCACCGTGATAAGTCGCACGCAGGAACTCATCGAAATTGAATGGTACACCTTGGAGTAAGTTACCGAAGGCCACACCGATGATCAGCGGTGGAATAAAGCCACCACAGAACAACGCCCAGTCCCACGATTTACGCCATTTTGGATTTTCAATCTTAGAGCGATAGTCAAATCCAACTGGACGGGTATACAAGGCAAACAGCACTAACATCATGGCCACATAGAAGCCAGAGAAAGATACTGCATATACCATAGGCCATGCCGCAAATAAGGCACCACCTGCGGTGATTAACCATACTTGGTTACCATCCCAATGGGGGGCAATAGTGTTGACCATAATACGGCGCTCAGTATCGTCTTTACCGATAATCGGTAATAGTGCACCCACGCCCATGTCAAAACCGTCAGTGACCGCAAATCCGATGAACAGTACGCCGATCAGAGCCCACCAGATAACTCTCAATATTTCATAATCAAACATAATGAAATCCTCTGCTTAGGCTTCTAGTTTCTCGAAGTGATAACGACCAGTCTTTAAACTGCTAGGGCCAAGACGGGCAAACTTAAGCATCAAGAATATCTCGATCACCAGCAGCACAGTGTAGAACAGTGAAATCGAAATAATACTGAACCACAGATCCCCAGTCGTTAGACTCGAAGCAGACATAAAGGTCGGCAGAACCTCAGAGATGGTCCAAGGTTGACGGCCATATTCCGCCACAAACCAACCACACTCGATCGCAATCCAAGGTAATGGCAAGCTAAAGAGTGCCGCTTTAAGAACCCATTTCTTCTCTTCGATTTGATGACGTGTGCTTTGCCAGAAGGCCGCCGCGAACACAATCAACATCACAAAGCCTAAGCCAACCATCACACGGAAGCTCCAGAAAATCGGTGCCACGTTCGGGATAGAATCCTTCGCAGCCGCTTTGATTTGCTCTTCTGTCGCATCTACAACATTGTCGGTATAACGCTTCAGCAATAAGCCGTAACCTAAGTCAACTTTCGCCGCTTCGAACGCTTCACGTAGCTCTGGAGACTTGTCACCAGCGCGCAGTTTCACCAGCATCTCATAGGCTTTCATACCATTGCGAATACGCACTTCGTGTTCAGCCACTAAGTCACGCAGACCAGTCACTTCTTCATCTAAAGAACGTGTTGCCACGATACCCATAGCGTAAGGGATCTTCACCGCGAAATCGGTGTGCATGGTTTCTTGATTTGGGAAACCAACCGCAGTAAAGGCCGCTGGAGCAGGCTCTGTATGCCACTCAGCTTCAATTGCCGCTAACTTAACGCGCTGCGCTTCACCCACTTTATAACCTGATTCGTCACCCAGAACGATAACAGACAGGATAGATGCCATACCAAAGCTGGCGGCAATCGCAAATGAACGACGGGCAAAAGGTAAGTCACGTTTCTTCAGAATGTAGTAAGAGCTGATCGCTAATACGAACATTGCACCTGTTACATAGCCAGAAGCCACAGTGTGGACAAACTTCACCTGTGCAACAGGGTTGAAGATAACATCAGCAAAGCTGGTCATTTCCATACGCATGGTTTCGTAATTGAACACGCTACCCACAGGGTTTTGCATCCAACCGTTTGCTACCAGAATCCACAGTGCGGAGAAGTTGGAACCAAAAGCCACCAACCAAGTTGTCGCTAAATGTTGACGTTTTGAGAAACGATCCCAACCGAAGAAGAACATACCTACGAAGGTCGATTCTAAGAAGAATGCCATTAAACCTTCGATAGCCAGTGGTGCACCAAAGATGTCACCTACATAGTGTGAATAGTAAGACCAGTTAGTACCAAACTGGAATTCCATCGCTAAACCCGTTGATACACCCAAGGCAAAGTTGATACCAAACAACTTACCCCAGAACTTAGTCATATCTTTATAAATTTGTTTATCAGTCATCACATAGAGTGATTCCATGATAGCCAGCAAAAATGCCAACCCCAAGGTTAAGGGAACAAACAGGAAGTGATACATGGCTGTCAGCGCAAACTGTAGCCGCGATAGCTCAACAACCTCTTCAACAATCATCGGTGACTCCTTACGTGGTGCGTCCAATTGCTACGACAACATGAGCCATTCATAGCAAGTGCCTTTGTAGGATAGTGAGTTTTCATTTTGTGTTTATAGCTGAAGCCAGTATAAACCGTTAAATATCATCTTTTTCATTACATCGAGGCAGCAAGGCCTAAAAATCCCCTTTTTCCTTGCATACTGAGACCCTAGTCACACTATCGCTCGGCTTTGAGACTTCCACCTCACCACCCAATCCTACAAATGATCCCATCGATATAAATATCAGATAGTTAAGATATTTAATCGCTTTCATTTGTGAGTATTTTATACCACCCGCCTTTGATTCAAATCAATCAAACTCAGGGGTTTAGATGGGTTTTGCGGCAGGGCACACACTTCACTTTGACACCCTATTGACAGGAAAAAAAATATGAAGTAGAGAACAAAATTGAAAGAATTAAAAAATAAACTTTTAAGCACTTTAGTACAAATTACTACCATAACCAGCAAAAACAACAAAAAACAAATAAAAAACAACATTAACACTAATAAAACAATAATCATAAAAAAATGCAAACACACAAAATAAACTATTATAAACAATAAGTTAAAAAGGCATAAAGGATTAGCAAAAAAACAAATCAACTAATATTAATTAGTTTTTTTAATGATTAATTGTATTTTTTCTCGTTTGAGAGTGACTGTGAGATTGGTTAATATATCTCCTGTGTTAAGGAGACGGTTTGGTACGACTGGTGAAGTGTCCCAGACAAGCCCAACTCCGCGCACATAGGTCTAACTTTGGTGTGGAGAAAGAGATATGACAAACTTATTCGAACGTCTGGTTAACAGCTATAAGCGTGTTTTTGTTGAACTTTATACAGCGCATGAGCTGTAATCGTTCACCGCTTACTCTGAAATAATACTGATTTGATTTGAAGTTTTGTTAGCGCAAAACGAGCCCCCTTCTCGATGAGTTGGGGGCTTTTTATTTTTATTGTCCGTAGATGGCAGGCATTAAAGCGACTAAATAATGGCAATAAGGTTTTGTTTCACTTGTGTGAACTACTTATTAAGAGGTATTTAGCTGATTAAGCCGGTATTTTTCAAATTGATTGCATTAGAAAAAACGCAGATAAAGCTAACATATTAAAATATATTATTTTTTTAAAAGATGCGTTTTATATATAAAAAAGGAGCGAAAATTTTCGCTCCTTTTTAGTCACTTAAGTGATGGTTTTATCAATAAAAACCTTAGCCTAAGTTGACTCGCGCATTGCGGAACATCCGCATCCATGGGCTGTCTTCCCCCCAGTTATCTGGGTGCCAAGAGTTCGCAACCGTTCTAAATACACGCTCAGGGTGTGGCATCATCAAGGTCACACGGCCATCAGTAGTACAGATACCGGTTAACCCGTTTGGCGAACCGTTCGGGTTTTGTGGGTATTGGGTGGCGATCTCACCTTTACCATTCACAAAACGCAGCGCAATGGTGCCAGAAGCCTCTGCTAAGGCCAGCGCCTGTGCACTAGCAAACTCAGCATGTCCTTCACCGTGGGATACAGCGATTGGCATACGTGAACCCGCCATACCTTGGAAGAACAATGACGGACTTTGTTGCACTTCAACCAAGCTGAAACGTGCTTCAAAACGCTCTGAACGGTTACGTACAAAACGTGGCCAATGCTCGCTACCAGGAATAATTTCCTTCAGATTTGATAACATTTGACAGCCGTTACACACGCCGAGCGCAAAGCTTGAGTCACGTTCAAAGAAACGTGAAAACTCATCGCGAGCACGCTCGTTAAACAGAATCGACTTAGCCCAACCTTCACCGGCACCTAATACGTCACCGTAGGAGAAGCCACCACAGGCCACTAGACCTTGGAACTCTTCAAGGCTAATGCGGCCTGACAGAATGTCAGACATATGCACGTCGCGGCTTTCAAACCCTGCGCGATCAAACGCAGCAGCCATTTCGACATGGGAGTTTACGCCCTGCTCACGCAGGATTGCCATTTTAGGTGCAGCACCTTTAAGGATATAAGGCGCAGCCACATCTTCACTTGGGTCAAAGCTTAACTTAACCGTTAAACCTAAGTCAGTTTCATCCTGCTTAAGCTTAAATTCTTCTAATGCACAGGCTGGGTTATCACGCAGCGCTTGCATACGGTAAGTGGTTTCTGACCACACAGTGCGCAGTGCAACACGGGTTTCACTGAACACTTCACGCTCACCCTCTTTAATGGTGATGCGTTGATCATCGGCTAGCGTTCCGATCACATGGCAAGGTACGCCAGCGATGGCAAACTGAGCGGCGATTTTGGCAGCGTTATCGCGGCTCACTTGCAGCACAGCGCCAAGCTCTTCATTAAAGAGTATTTCTAAATCAGTGCCCTGTAGATCTTCTATATCAATGTCTAAGCCAGTGTTACCCGCAAAGGCCATTTCCACCAAGGTCGTGAATAAACCACCATCGCTACGATCGTGGTAAGCAATCACTAACTTATTAGCCACCAGCTTTTGCATGGTTTCGAAGAAACCACGTAACAGTGCAGCATCGTCTAAGTCTGGTGCGACATCGCCTAACTCACCGTAAACCTGCGCTAAACAAGAACCGCCTAAGCGGTTTTGGCCCGCGCCCAAATCAACTAGCAATAAAGAGGTTTCACCTTTATCGCTGCGCAGCTCTGGCGTCACGGTATTACGAATATCCTGCACCACACCAAAGGCCGTGATAACCAATGACATTGGTGATGTCACGGTTTTATTCACACCATCTTGCTGCCATGCGGTTTTCATCGACATGGAGTCTTTACCGACAGGAATGGTCAGGCTAAGTTCTGGACACAGCTCTTCACCGACGGCCTTAACCGCTTCATAAAGACCCGCATCTTCGCCAGGGTGACCTGCGGCCGACATCCAGTTAGCCGACAGTTTGATACGTTTGAACGAACCAATATCCGCACCCGCGATGTTCATAATCGATTCGGCCACCGCCATACGGGCAGAGGCGCCAAAATCGAGCAGTGCCAGCGGCGTACGTTCACCCAGTGACATGGCTTCACCGGCGTAGGTGTCAAAGCTTGCCGCCGTTACCGCGCAGTCAGCCACTGGCACCTGCCATGGGCCAACCATTTGGTCACGGTTCACTAGACCCGTTACCGTGCGGTCACCAATAGTGATCAGGAAGGTTTTGTCCGCCACTGTTGGCAAGCTAAGAATGCGTTTAACCGCATCTTTAATATCGATATTGCTTTGCTCAAGTGCAGGTGAAACCGCCTTTTTAGACACCACATTACGGCTCATCTTAGGTGCTTTACCTAATAACACCTCGAGTGGTAAATCGATGGGATTGTTATCGAAATGGCTGTCGGCTAGGGTTAAATGCTGCTCTTGCGTCGCCTCGCCCACTACCGCAAACGGTGCGCGCTCACGCTCACAAATTGCAGTAAATAAAGGCAAGTCTTCGGCAGCAACCGAAAGTACATAACGTTCCTGCGATTCGTTACACCAGATCTCCAGCGGGCTCATGCCCGGCTCGTCCGATGGCACATTGCGCAGATTGAAGATACCACCACGGCCGCCATCATTCACTAACTCAGGGAATGCGTTAGATAAACCACCCGCGCCCACATCATGGATAAATTGGATTGGGTTTTTATCGCCTAACTGCCAGCAGCGGTCGATCACTTCCTGACAGCGGCGCTCCATTTCTGGGTTTTCACGCTGTACTGACGCAAAGTCTAAATCTTCGCTCGATTGACCTGACGCCATAGAAGATGCCGCGCCGCCGCCCAGACCGATGTTCATCGCAGGGCCACCGAGTACGATCAGCTTAGCACCGACGGTGATTTCGCCTTTTTGTACATGCTCTTCGCGAATATTACCTAAACCACCCGCTAACATAATGGGCTTATGATAACCACGGACTTCTACGCCGTTGTGGCTAGAGACTTCTTGCTCATAGGTACGGAAGTAACCTAATAGGGCTGGACGACCAAACTCGTTGTTAAACGCCGCGCCGCCAAGTGGACCTTCGGTCATGATATCCAGCGCACTGACGATACGCTCAGGCTTACCGTAGTTGCCTTCCCATGGTTGTACAAAACCTGGGATTTTTAAATTCGATACGCTAAAGCCAGTTAAACCCGCTTTAGGTTTAGAGCCACGACCGGTTGCACCTTCGTCGCGGATCTCACCACCTGAACCCGTCGCCGCACCTGGGTATGGGCTGATTGCCGTTGGATGGTTGTGGGTTTCCACTTTCATCAGTACGTGCATTGGTTCAGTGTGATAGCTGTATACACCGTTTGGATCGGGGAAGAAACGTCCCGCAACCGAACCTTCCATCACAGCGGCGTTATCTTTATAGGCAGATAACACGTGGTCTGGTGTGGTTTCAAAGGTGTTTTTAATCATCTTGAACAGAGACTTAGGCTGCGCCTCACCATCAATTGTCCAATCTGCGTTAAAAATCTTGTGACGGCAGTGCTCTGAGTTGGCCTGAGCAAACATCATCAGTTCAATATCGTTTGGATTGCGGTTCAAACGCACAAAGTTTTCGACTAAATAATCGATTTCATCTTCGGCGAGCGCCAGACCCATTTCGACGTTGGCCACTTCAAGGGCACGGCGACCTTCAGCCAATACGTTCACACTCTTGAAAGGTGCAGGTTCAGTGCGCTTAAACAGCACATCGGCCTTAGCAAAATCGTCCAGAACCACTTCAACCATACGGTCGTGCAATAACCCTTTGAGGGTTTGTTGCTGCTCGACAGTCAAAGTGTCTGACTCCACATAATAGGCAACACCACGCTCTAAGCGCTTCACTTTACCTAAACCACAATTGTGGGCGATATCAGTGGCTTTAGAAGACCATGGGGAAATTGTGCCGGGGCGGGGAGTAACAAACAGGAGTGAACCTTGGGGGGTATGGGCTTCGATAGCTGGTCCATAGGTGAGAATTTTTTCAAGTTGCTCACGCTCATTGGTCTCAAGCAACTCGCTCAAATCCGCTAAATGAACATACTCAGCATAGATTTGGCGTACCGGAAGCGCAGCGTTTACGCAGGCCTCCATTAGCTTTTGCACTCTAAACGTCGAGAGTGCTGGGGCTCCGCGGATGATCTCCATCACGTCAATTCACCTTATATTTATAATTGCAGGGGTCAGAGATGGCGCTATTATAAGGAAATGTCTGTCACAAATCACCTGTGACCTTACGTAAAACAGTGTTTCCTATTAAGATAAAAAGCGGCCCTTTTCCCCTTCTTCGTATTCCATGCGGTACGATTTTTTTACGTAATTGGCGACAAACGGATATAATCACAGCAATGTCAGCCAGTTTATCCTTGTTACCTCACTGACCTTCTACTGTTCATCATTTTGATTTTATTTAATAAAGTGTGTTTAATGACTCGATTTCTGTTCGCGATTATCTTAGGTTTCTTACTGACGGCGTGTCAGCAAGTGACCGTGGAAGAAACAGAATATGTCCCCCATAAACTCACCGAATTAAGGGTCGGTACCCTTTATGGCCCGCAAATTTATATGACCTCGGGCCAAGGTAACAGCGGCTTCGATTACGATATGGCGGTGCTGTTTGCCGAGTATCTCGATGTGCCCTTAAAAATGGTGCCCTACACCAACCGCGCCGAACTCTATGAAGCATTGAAAAAAAACGAGATTGATATCATTGCCGCGGGGATGACTGAAACTCCTGCACGGCGTGAACAATTCCGTTTAGGCCCGCCGCTGTATCGCGTCAATCAAGTACTGGTTTACCGTGAAGGCATGCCAACACCCAAAGACATTACAGATTTAAAAGGCAAAATTACTGTAATTGCCGACTCTTCTTTTGTGGAAACCTTGACGCAATTACAGAAGCGCCATCCGACGCTGGTATGGGATCAAGTCACAGATAAAGACAGCGAAGAGCTGCTGGCGATGATCGCCAACAAGGAAATCGACTACACCATCGCCGACTCGAGCAGCGTGCAGATTAACCGCCGTTATTTACCAGATCTGCGTTCAGGGCTCGTGCTAGAAGAAAAGCTTGATGTGGTTTGGTTACTGCCACCCACTCATAGTGACGGTTTGATGAGTCAGTTATTGGCGTTTTGGCACCAAGAAAAACTCGCCGGCACACTCGATCACTTAAACGAAAAGTACTTTGGTCATGTTAAGCGTTTCGACTATATCGATACCCGCGCCTTCCTGCGCGCCATCGAAACCGTATTGCCTCGCTATCGTCAGCTTTTCGAAACCCACGCCGGTGACTTAGATTGGCGTAAATTGGCGGCGACCAGTTATCAAGAATCCCATTGGAATCCTAATGCCCGCTCGCCGACAGGGGTGCGCGGCATGATGATGCTCACGCAGCCGACCGCCAAAGAAATTGGTATTACGAACCGCCTCGATGCGGAAGAGAGTATTCGCGGCGGCGCCGCTTATTTACGGGATATGATCAACCGTCTGCCCGAGTCTATCCCCGAGAGTCAACGCATGTGGTTTGCGCTGGCCTCTTACAATATCGGTTATGCCCATGTGGAAGATGCCCGTAAACTCGCCGAGTCCATGGAGCTTAATCCCAACGCCTGGCGCGATCTTAAAAAGGTATTGCCACTGCTGCAAAAACGTAAATATTACCAGAAGACCCGCTATGGCTATGCCCGTGGTAGCGAAGCCGTGCATTACGTCGACAGCATTCGCCGCTATTACGACACCTTAGTCTGGGTCGATAATCAATCTAAACAACAAAATAGCGATGAGGAAGAACCGAGCGACCTCGCCTCGGAAGATGGCCCTGCGCCAGTGCCCGGTACCCTCAGCCCTGATAAGCCGAAATAGCCCTAACCGCTTCCCCCTCAATCACTTGACTTACGCCGCAGCCTTGCTTTTTTGCGGTCATCAAACCACGATTTTAATCTTTGATTAAGCCAATACAGGCTAAAGTGAGCTTGCTTTCGGCTAAAAACGCTGCTTTATAGAGCAGATGCATCGAGGGGGATTGCCGCCTGAGATCTCTGCTGATACTGTCATAGTTACAGGTCAATATAATAAACATTGCGCGTTAGCCCATAGCCGTTAACCAAAGCAAAATAGCCTTAACCTAAACAATAACAAGATTGAAAACGGGGTCTATATGAGAAGAAAAACCATCAATAACAGCGCATCTCGCCGTCGCACCACACTGAAAATTCGCCATCGCCGGGTGCTGAATCGCCACAAACTGTTTTTTACGTTTCTCCAAGCCCAAGACTAACGCTTAAGCGAGTCTCCAAACTCCTTAGGATAGCGTCCCCTGCTGCGCCTTTTGAGCCTGTTTTAAAGCCTTCTTTTCCTCCCTGCGACGTTTAAAAAAGCGGCTCAATTGGTCAGCACAGTCCTGTGCTAACACCCCAGATGTAACTTCAACTTGATGATTAAAGGCTGGATGCTGCAAGAGATTAAGCACTGTTCCTGCGGCGCCCGTCTTCTCATCCTTTGCCCCAAATACTGCGCGGGCAATCCGGCTATGCACCATGGCACCGGCGCACATAGCACAAGGCTCGAGGGTAACGTAAAGGGTGGTATCGAGGAGTCGATAGTTTTCAATCGTCTGTCCCGCTGCTCGCAAACACTGAATTTCAGCATGGGCGCACGGGTCGTGCTCACTGATAGACAAGTTGTATCCAGTGGAGATTTGCTGACCCTCTTTGACTAAAACTGCCCCCACTGGAACTTCACCCGCAGCCTCGGCCTTTTCCGCCATGGCCATCGCGACACGCATCCAATGTTCATCGACTCGAGCTTGTTCAACATCCACTTGATTGAGACTCGCTTGATTGAGACAAGGTTGCTCGCCAATTAGC
Source organism: Shewanella sp. Koi 1 (assembly GCF_052907445.1). NCBI lineage: Bacteria > Pseudomonadati > Pseudomonadota > Gammaproteobacteria > Alteromonadales > Shewanellaceae > Shewanella > Shewanella sp. Koi 1. The sequence goes on from NZ_JBREJM010000001.1 coordinate 3,344,137, forward strand.
ACATTACCACTAGCTTCATCACAACCAAGTTCATCAGCGCCAAGTTCATCAGCGCTAAGTTCATCGGAGCTGAGCGTCTTCGCATGCAAGGTTTTTGGGTTCAGTTTTGTCTGCTCCACTTAAGGATTCTCTTTAATCAACAATGTGGGCAATTATACCCATAACCAATAAAAAAGGCGCACTTGGCGCCTTTTCGTTAATGCATCATGTCATCAAGACAAAAAATTATTCTCACTCTAAGGTAAACAGTGACTTTTGACCTTATTTGTCAGCCAGTTAGCGGTTGCAGGCTCTCCAATACCATGGGAAATACCACATTCAGTGTGTAGATATGGTCTCAGTGTTTCTTTTGTTATAGGACACACTGCAGCCGACTTTGTAGGGGCAAGTGCTCGCAAAGAGGGCCCTGTACATGATCAGGTGGAGTATCGTCTTTCCCTGGCAACAATCCATTCATTAATAAGTGGCCTAAAATCGTCCCTACTCGACTGGCTGCTGCATTACAACGGGTCAGCGGCAAGTTCCAACGCTTCCATGAAGTCCAACAACTTGGTGTCGTCAGTTGTCGCTGCCATCTGCTGAACTTGGCCACGAAGTTTGTCCATTGCGGCAGAAAACCTTGGGTTGGCACTTTCCGCAAGGGTTCTCTCCGAGGATTTGCTCAGTAGCTCAACACAAAGATGCCGTCCCTGGGGAGTCAAGCCAACGTAGACGCTGATTGATGCACCATTCGTCTCCAAATGAAAATATCTGACATGAGAGTCATAATCATGGAGGCGAGCATGAAAAAAACCGTTGCAGCTCTTTTCATTGATGTACCGCCTACGATTTTGTGGCCAAGTTGACCAATTGGCTTTGCTCTTGACAAGGTTACAGTCGAAGCATGCTACTGCAAGATTACGGTATGTAAAGGTGTACTGCCCGTAGGTGTTCTTGGGCAGGATATGCTCAATGGGCCGCGCATAAGCAATCCCAACAAGGCGACGTCGACAGTAACAACAGCGTTCAGCTTGCAGAGCAGCAAGGTGGGATCGAAGTGCTGATATGATCTTCATACCGGAACCATCTTTTTGGCCCTCCACCGTAAATGTAGCAGCACGTATGGCAGACCAGAGGTTGGCTCTGTTTGATGCAAGTTTTCGCCATTCACGATAGAAAGCTCTAGCCTCGACCGAGGTCAATACGTTCTTCCCGAAATCTTTCTCTGCGGTCACTAGTTGATTCACGATCTGGCCTCCTCAGACTTATCGGAGCTAGTCAGTTCCTCTATCGCGAGAGTAGCTCTTCGAATGAGATCAAGGTGCCGCGCAGGTACCTCGGAGCCAAGCGCTGGGACAGCTCTAGTAACCTTCTCCTCCATCTGTTGCAATTCATCAAAGATGCTTGGCAACATTTCAGTTTGCTCCGTGTTGGCAAACTCTATAGCCCGCGAAACCAACTCAGCACAGCGTTCGTGAACCTCTCGGTTGTTGCCTGTGTAGGTATCGAACCCCTGAAAAAGCACTCGTTCGACACTACTTGCAGCTTGCTCCCCAATTACTTCTAGCACACCACCATCAGCCATAAATCGGTATGTGTCGTCCCCACGCGAGGTAGAAATTAGAATCGGTGAGTGCGTAGCGATAACCATCTGGCAATTGAAGTCTCGGCTGATAGTCTGAAAAACCGATGGCAGTGCTCGCTGCCAAGCGACGTGCAAGCTAGTCTCGGGCTCATCGATCAGGAAGACAACACCGGGCCGGGCGTATTCAACAAGCCTTGCCGTCAGAAGCAGTAGCTGCTGTTCGCCGGTACTAAGATGATCAAAGGGAACTATCGAATTCTCATGGTTTTTTCGAAAGCCGAGCTTCCACCCATTCATGTTACTTGGAGCCCCATCGACACCAAGTTCACGCACAGACTCCAGGACATCGGAGGTAGCGGACTCCGGCAATAGATAATGTTGACCCGCAAAAGACAGTTGTTCGAGAACTCTGCTTACCGCTGCGATCTTGTCGCGGTCGGCATGGATAGCAACCATCAACTCGGCTAACTTACGTCCAAGCCTTCGCGGCTGTGTGGACATATTACTAGTGCGCGCTCCTAGGTAAACGTAGTCGGCTGTTGCCCCCATTTTGGCCTCGAATCTGTCACTGGTTGCAGAAGCGATAGCACGCACAGGCCGCCCAGACGTCACATATGCCTTAGCAAGCTGACGTAAGAGCATGCTTTTTCCCGCACCGTTGTTTCCGATGACGTAAACGCAGCAGGGTCGCTCTCGTTCCTCCAACAGCTTGTAAACAGGGGAACCATCCAGCAGATCGCTAGCGACCATAAGATCACGCTCGGAAATCCACTGAGATGGATCGAGAACCGCGTTCTGGTTGTCCAGAATTTCTTCTAACTGCACATAGCGAAAAAATCCAGGCACCTCGTGTAACTTCGCCCCGAACATCTTCCGAGCACGATTTAATAGCGCATCACCCAGATCGGCCTCATAAGGCAACCGACGCAATGTATACCCCTTCATTGCGTCTAGGAATGGGGCACAGAGAAATCTAGCCAAGCGATCCAGAGGCTCGTCCCGTAATCCATCTACCGCGCGACCGTTCATCAGCAGGACTGATTCATCGTTACTGGACCGCTCCTTCGCCATTATCAGCATCGAAAGTCGTGTACGCCCAGACACTCGAGCAGGTATCTCTACTACACCTAGAACACACCTACGCTGTAGCAGATAATGCCGAATCTCGGTCCCCCGACCTTTGCCTCGTAAATCAGCTGTGGGAAGGACTACAATCGTGATACGTTGGCCATGTCCATGGTCAAGGAACCATTGAGCGAACTCAAGACCATTGAGCTCAAAGGGACGCACCTCATTTGTCCACTCCGAACGATAGCGACTCGGCCAAGCAAATTTGTAGGCTGCCCCCACGCCGCGCCAAGAACTGTCTGCCCTCTGTTCTGCTAATAACTGGAATTGCACGTTATGAGCATGAAGACGAAGACAGACCTCGAAAAGATGGGGCTGAAGCTCAGCCGGCAATACGTAATCGTCACCGGCCTGAACGTCTTTTAGACGAACCCCTAGCTCACCTGTCGTCATCGTGTTCATGTCAACGACTGCCCGATGCCTAACTGACCAGCCCTGTGCAAAATCGGCGACGAAGCTTTCAACTTTACCAGCCCACTTATTTGAAAAATGCTGGGCACCCAATCGTTTTACAAGAAAATCCAATTGATACAATGATTCCGAAAAATTGCCGCTATTGCTAACAAGATCACGTAGCTTATCCAGCACATCTTGTGACAGACCCTCCCACATACTCGCTGTTACATCAGAGACCTTGAGTCCCAACCATTTATTAGCAACCCGCTTGGCGTCTAACAAACCATGAACCGTCGCAGTATCGGCCCATGACCAAGGATATAATATGCTTTCTGAGTGAAGCTTTGTGAATAGCAGAAATATGGCAAGCTTGTGCGCCTCATTCTCTATATCAAGATTTTTTTCTTTCCAGATCTCTACAAAATGCTTTTCGAAGCGAACGGCATCGATATCGCGTTCGTCTATGTTTTCCATTACCCAGCAAACTCCCTTAACTCTAACTTAATAAAAAAGCACCCTCTTCAAAGCAGCATTCTCATGATTTACATATTCATGCGATTTGCAAGCTTCCAGAAGTTGATATAACTCAATCTGTAGTGATACTGCCAAGGGGATCACGCTCATGGTCTATATTGGTCAACCAATTCCGGATAGTATCTTGTTCTGCGTTGGCATCATCCGTCATACATGCTTTCCCTATGTCTAATTTGATCTGTTCGTTTTGAAGCTTGTATGTAGTTCAGGTCAAACTTGGGAACAAAGGACTCTCCGAATCATAAGTGTCAATTCCCACGGCGTGAACAAGTCCATTGAATGTCGCGACACCAAGATAAACTTACTATCTTGCACTGTGTGGGTGTGCTCCTATTGCTAGGCTTGATCCAATCGGGAGAAGTGTCAGGCACCAAGGACAGCAGACTATATACTACCCAAGTGAAGGATTCCTAGACTTGTCACAGAACCAGCCAAGCAAAAAGCCGCCCTAGGGCGGCTTTTTGCTTGGCTGGTTAGGCCGATGTTTGCTGGTGAGGCCACTGTCTGCTAAGTAAAACTGTGTGCATCTTCTATACGTTGCTCATAGTATTCAGCCCAGACTGGACCGTCAACTGTGGCAAACGAAGCAAACATAATCCTAGGCGATTTAGTCGGTATGACCGCTAACCAATCGCAGTGCGCATCTTCTAGACAGTGCTTAGGATAACGTTCAGCATCAGGCCAATCAAGAGCGGTTGATAACTTTATAAAGTTTATCTCTGGGTTTGAGATTGCGAAGCTTGGTATCGGTGAGCATGTCTCGGCCTCTAAGTAGTTCTTTAATACCATGCTGAAAACCTATCAAAAATATGAATTAACCTTTAAAATACATATACATACAACGTTACAATACCATGTACCAACAAAAACATTCAGCATGATATCGGGCATAATCCATGGTATTACCGATAAATCATACCCATCAAAATACCATGGTCAAACCGTGCCAGATATTGCCAAACACTACTAAGTCAAAAACAAAAAAAGTCCGCTATTACACGGACTTAGATATAGCTTACTGCCAGCTAGTGTCAGACATTTCCTAATGGAAGATTATTCCCACTCGATCGTTGCTGGTGGCTTACCTGAAATATCGTAAACCACACGGGAGATACCGTCGATTTCGTTGATGATACGGTTAGACACACGGCCTAAGAAATCGTATGGCAAGTGCGCCCAGTGAGCGGTCATAAAGTCGATGGTTTCAACGGCGCGCAGTGACACCACCCAATCGTATTTACGGCCATCGCCCATCACACCGACAGAGCGAACCGGTAAGAAGACGGTAAATGCTTGGCTGACTTTGTTATAAAGATCAGCTTTGTGCAGCTCTTCGATGAAAATCGCATCGGCGCGGCGCAGCAAATCACAGTATTCTTTCTTCACTTCGCCCAGTACACGCACGCCTAAACCTGGGCCTGGGAACGGGTGGCGGTAAAGCATGTTGTATGGTAGACCTAGCTCAAGGCCAATCTTACGCACTTCGTCTTTAAAGAGTTCGCGCAGTGGCTCAACCAGACCTAACTCCATATCGTCTGGCAGACCGCCAACGTTATGGTGCGACTTAATCACATGGGCTTTACCTGTGGCGCTGCCAGCGGATTCAATCACGTCTGGGTAGATGGTGCCTTGGGCTAACCATTTAGCGTTAACGCATTTCTTGGCTTCTTCGTCGAAGATTTCAACGAATACACGACCGATGATTTTACGTTTCGCTTCTGGATCGGCTTCGCCTTTCAGCGCGTCAAGGAAGCGGTTTTCCGCATCGACGTGAACAATGTTCAGACCGAAATGATCACCAAACATTTCCATGACTTGCTTCGCTTCGTTTAAACGCAGTAAGCCGTTATCAACGAATACGCAGGTCAGTTTTTTGCCAATTGCGCGGTGCAGCAGCATGGCCACTACCGATGAATCCACACCACCTGACAGACCTAAAATTACTTCGTCGTCGCCTACTTGCTTTTTCAAGCGTTCGATAGCGTCTTCGATGATTGAAGAAGGTTTCCAGTTGGCCGCACAGCCACAGATATCTAAGGCGAAGTGCGACAGCATACGCATTCCTTGGCGGGTATGGGTTACTTCAGGGTGGAACTGCACGCCGTAGAAACGTTTTTCCTCACAAGACATGGCCGCAAATGGGCAAGTGTCCGTTTTAGCAACGGCCACGAAACCTTCTGGGATAGCCGAAACTTTATCGCCATGGCTCATCCACACATCGAGCAGAGATTTACCATCGGCACTCACTGCGTCTTCAATATCTTTAAACAGAGCCGATTGCGCTAACATTTCGATTTGAGCGTAGCCGAACTCGCCTTCGCCCACGCCTTGAATTACTTTACCGCCCAGCTGCTCAGACATAGTTTGCATGCCGTAGCAGATCCCTAGAACGGGGACGCCAGCATTGAACACATATTCAGGTGCGCGGGGAGAGTTGTCGGCAGTCACACTTTCTGGGCCGCCAGCGAGGATAATCCCGTTAGGGGCAAACTCACGGATTTGGGCTTCGGTCACATCCCACGCCCATAACTCACAGTAAACACCAATCTCACGGATACGACGGGCAATTAGCTGGGTGTACTGAGATCCAAAGTCGAGGATCAGTATCTTATGCTCATGAATATCGCTCATGGATAACCTTTATCTCATCTATTGTTTTAACTTAGCTCAAGACTGCGAGGTTCAATCTTGAGGGCATACAAATCTTAATAACGGGGCGGCTTATCGCCGCCCCGTTATCACAAACGTTTACGCACCTGAACGGTAGTTTGGCGCTTCTTTAGTGATGGTCACATCGTGAACGTGGGACTCGCCCATGCCCGCAGACGTCACTTTCACAAACTGCGCTTTTTCGTTCAGTTCTTGGATCGTGGCACAGCCTGTTAAGCCCATGCATGAACGCAGACCGCCCATATGCTGATGGATGATTTCCTTAAGCTTGCCTTTGTAAGGTACACGGCCTTCGATGCCTTCTGGCACCAGCTTGTCGGCAGCATTATCAGATTGGAAATAACGGTCAGAAGAACCTTGAGACATGGCGCCTAAAGAACCCATACCGCGGTATGACTTATAGGCACGGCCTTGGTAGAGTTCGGTTTCGCCCGGCGCTTCGTCGGTACCCGCAAACATTGAACCCGCCATGATGCATGATGCACCTGCGGCTAAGGCTTTGGCTAAGTCACCGGAGAAACGTACACCGCCGTCGGCGATAACTGGGATCCCTAAACCTTTTACAGCTTCGGCAGCGTCAGACACTGCGGTAATTTGTGGCACGCCCACACCCGTCACGATACGTGTAGTACAGATAGAACCTGGGCCAATACCAACTTTAACCGCGTTAACGCCAGCTTCAACTAGGGCTAATGCGCCTTCAGCTGTTGCCACGTTACCACCGATGATTTGTAAATCTGGGTATTTAGCGCGGGTTTCACGGATACGTTGCAACACGCCTTCAGAGTGGCCGTGGGAAGAATCGATCAGCAGCACGTCAACACCGGCTTTCACCAGTGCATCGACACGCTCTTCGTTACCGGCACCGGCACCTACGGCGGCGCCCACACGTAAACGACCTAATTCGTCTTTACAGGCATTAGGCTTACGCTCAGCTTTTTCGAAGTCTTTTACTGTGATTAAGCCTTTCAGCTTGAAGTTATCGTCGACAACTAACACTTTTTCGATACGGTTTGAGTGCATTAATTTTTGCACTTCATCTAACTTAGTGCCTTCCGCAACAGTGACTAAACGCGCCTTTGGCGTCATCACTTCTTCTACGGTTTTGCTCCAGTCAGTCACGAAACGTACGTCACGGCCAGTGATGATACCCACCAATTCATTGGCTTCGTTTACCACAGGGTAACCCGCAAAACCATTCTTCGCGGTCAGTACTTTAAGATCCGCCAGCGTAGTTGAAGGCGTTACCGTTACAGGTTGTTGCACCACACCCGCTTCGTAAATTTTTACTTTACGAACTTCTTCGGCCTGCTTTTCTATGCTCATGTTTTTATGAATAAAACCTAAGCCACCTTCCTGTGCCATGGCGATCGCGAGACGCGCTTCGGTCACAGTGTCCATAGCGGCAGACACAAGCGGAATATTCAGTTCAATGGTATTGGTCAGGCGAGTTTTAAGGATGGCGGTGTTTGGGAGTACAGTCGAATGCGCAGGAACAAGTAACACATCGTCAAAGGTTAGCGCTTCTTTAATTAAACGTAGCATAGGCAACATCTCCCCAGTTGAGTAGGATTTTAGAGGTGAAATATTGCGGCGGGATTATACCTTGCATCTGGGGAGCGGTAAATGGAAAATAGTGAAAAAATCCCATTTGCACGAGAAAACACATGCAAGTCCCTAAAAATAATATTTATACCGTCTCACGCCTCAATGGTGAAGTCAGGCAAATTCTCGAGGGACAACTGGGAAAAGTCTGGCTAAACGGTGAAATATCCAACTTTTCAGCCCCCAGTTCGGGACATTGGTATTTAACCCTTAAGGATCATTATTCCCAAATTCGCTGCGCCATGTTCAAGGGGCGCAACCAAAGCGTGAGCTTTAAACCTGTGAATGGTCAGCAGGTGCTCGTGAAAGGCGCCATCAGCGTGTACGAGCCTAGGGGCGACTATCAATTATTGATTGAATCTATGCTCCCCGCAGGGGATGGCTTACTGGCACAGCAATTTGAAGCGCTCAAAATGAAGCTCGCGGCGCAGGGATTATTTGCCGCCGACACTAAACGCCAGTTACCGAAAAATATTCAACGTATTGGGGTCATCACCTCCCCTACTGGCGCGGCTATCCGTGATGTGTTGCATGTGCTTGCCCGCCGTGACCCTTCCATCGAAGTGATTATTTATCCCACTCAAGTACAGGGTGAGAGCGCGGATCTCAATATCTGCCAAGCCATCAATATCGCCAACCAACGGCTCGAGGTCGATGTATTACTGCTCACCCGCGGCGGCGGCTCACTCGAAGATTTATGGTGTTTCAATAGTGAAGCGCTCGCCCATACCATCTACAACAGCGCCCTGCCCGTTGTCAGCGCCGTAGGCCATGAAGTCGACACCACCATTAGTGACTATGTGGCCGACGTTCGCGCCCCGACGCCCTCTGCGGGCGCAGAGCTACTGTCTCAGGATAGCGACAATAAGAGCCAACGCTTAGCCACAGTACTCTCGCGCCTCAAACAGAGCGCGAGCCACTATCAACTCAAGCAAGAAAGACGCTTAAGTTTGCTCGAACACAGACTGCAACGCTTAGATCCTAAGCGCACCTTGCAACAATTTGAGCAGCGTTTTGATGAAATGCAATTAAGACTCGAAGCCGCATTGTCTAACAAACTGCACGGCTTAAGTCGCCGTCAGCAGCAACTGGCAAGCCGCCTCGAGCAGCAGTCCCCAAAGCACAAACTCGCACTCGAAGCCAATCGTTTGAACTATTTAGCGACGCGTTTACAAGACGCTATGCAGGATACCCTCAACCAAAGCGAGCAGCGGATTAAATATGCCGCCCATCAATTGGAAACGGTCAGTCCATTAGCTACCTTGAGCCGGGGTTACAGCATCACCACAGATGCAAATCACCAAGTCATAGACAATGCCGCCCAGCTGAGTGTGGGCGATAAGATAAACACTCGCCTACGCCATGGACAAGTGCAGTCGACCGTGACGCAAATAACCGATGAAAATTAAGTCTAGACAGCCTTGAGGCTCAACGTCTAAGCCCATAGGCATAAAGTATTTTATCTAAGCAAGACTTAAGATTGCGGCCTAAAACGCGCTAGTAAAAAAGGAACCCTAGGGTTCCTTTTTTTATGTTCCGCTTAAGCCAATAGCGCAGATTTACTTTGTCTTGCGATCTTTAATATGGCTCAGGGCGCGCTTACGGCGACGTTCTTGGCTCATGGTCAGCTTTTCAACCTTGTTTTCAAACGGGTTATCACCCTCTTGGAAACGCAGCTGAATTGGCGTACCGACCACTTTCAATGAACGGCGGAAGTAGTTCATCATGTAGCGCTTGTAAGAATCAGGCAGCTTGCTGACTTGGTTACCGTGAATAACCACGATTGGCGGGTTATAACCACCGGCGTGGGCGTATTTCAGTTTCACACGGCGACCGTTCACCAATGGTGGCTGATGGTCATCCTGCGACATTTGCATAATGCGGGTCAGCATAGAGGTGCTCACGCGGCGAGTCGCACTGTCGTAAGCTTCTTCAATCGACTCAAACAGATGGCCAACGCCCGTACCATGTAGCGCCGAAATAAAGTGAATGCGAGCAAAGTCGATAAAGCCTAAGCGGCGGTCGAGTTCACTCTTAACGCGGTCTTTAATGCCCTGATCGATACCGTCCCACTTGTTGACGGCGATAACTAAGGCGCGGCCTGCGTTCAGGGCAAAACCTAATAGACCTAAATCCTGCTCGGCAATCCCTTCACGGGCATCGATGATCAGCAGTACAACGTTGGCATCTTCAACCGCTTTTAGGGTTTTGATCACCGAGAATTTTTCAATCACTTCATGGACTTTACTGCGGCGACGCACACCGGCAGTATCGATAATCACGTATTCGCGGCCATCGCGTTCCATCGGAATGTAAATACTGTCGCGTGTGGTGCCCGGCTCGTCGTAAACCACCACACGCTCTTCACCTAAGATACGGTTAGTCAGCGTCGATTTACCTACGTTAGGCTTACCGATAATCGCAAGCTTAATCGGTAAATCCTGCAGACGCTTCTGCTCGGCTTCGGCTTCTTCTTCGGTGTACTGACGCTCGTCGACTTCTTCCTCTTCTCCTTGGCGTTCAATCCCCATCGCTTCGGCATAAGGCGTTAAGGCGTACTCAATCATGTTGGTCACACCGCGACCTTGGGCGGCAGCCATTTGATAGACTTCACCTAAACCTAACGACCAAAACTCGGCGCAGGCAGAATCGGCATCGATACCGTCAATCTTGTTTGCCACCACGAAAGTGGTTTTTTGACGGCTACGTAAGTGCTGAGCGATAGACAAATCCGCGGCGGTTAAGCCCGCGCGCGCATCGGTCATAAATAAGACAACATCGGCTTCTTCGATAGCGGCAAGGGACTGCTCGGCCATCTTAGTTTCGATCCCCTCTTCGGTGCCGTCGATACCGCCGGTATCCACCACGATAAACTCATAGCCGGATAGGAATGCTCGACCATATTTACGGTCACGTGTTAGGCCAGGAAAGTCAGCAACCAGCGCATCACGCGTACGCGTAAGGCGGTTAAATAAAGTGGATTTACCGACGTTCGGCCGACCAACAAGGGCCACTACAGGGATCATGATTTTGCCTCTAAAAAACTTTTCAATAAAAAGCCCCCGGAACACACTTCCAGGGGCTCTACAAGGATAACACTTTTAACTAAGGAAGTGTTACAACAGCTAACTTTCCGCTGCGACCTTGCACGTAGATTTTATCATCCACCACTAATGGCTGGCTGAATAATCCAGAGCTGTCCACTTGGATACGGCCCACAATACTGCCTGTGCTGCGGTCGATAAAGTGCAGATAACCTTCAAAATCGCCCACGACCAGATAGTCGCGATATACGGCTGGTGACGTGAGTGTACGGTTCGCCAGCTCAGAGTTGCTCCACAATTCTAGGCCATTACGTCTGTCCACAGAATAGATACGGCTGTGATCATCGACTAGGAATAAGCTTAAACCGGCAGACGCTAGCTCATTGAAGCTGGAGTACTTACGGGTCCAAATCACACGTCCGGTACGCAGTTCCATCGACACCAAGTTACCGTTGTAGCTCACCGCATAAAGGTTGTCACCTAGGATCAGCGGCGTCATATCCACATCGGCCATACGAGTAAACTCATTGCCGCCAGTCGGATTATAAATCGCTTGTTCCCATGCGGCTTGACCGTTGTTTTTCACCACAACGGCGACTTTGCCATCGGCAGTACCGATAAAGAAACCACCCGCCTCATAGGCCGCAGAACCTGTGCCACGTAAGGTTAGATTAGGCAACTGCATCTCATAGGCCCACAGCTTAGCGCCCGTATCGACGTTAAAGGCTTCGAGCGCGCCAGAGCTCGTGCTCACCACCACCACATCGTCAGCAACGGTTGGCTTAGAGAGTAACTCGCCCCCAGTCACGACATGCCACAGCACTTGACCATCTTCGGCATTCAACGCGGCCAATAGACCACTCTCACCACCGACAAAGATTTTATTGCGCGCGGCAGTAACACCTGCGGCTAAGCGTGCGCCCTTGTTTTTGGCTAAGGCGTTATCGCGAAACTCTTCACTAAAATCTTTCTTCCAAACCCGCTCACCCGTGGCTTCATCGAAGGCCACGACTTCGCCGTAGCGGTCGGCTGCAAAAATTTTACCGTAACGAACTGCAGGAGTGAGGCGAGAGTAATAATCACCGACACCATCACCTACAGAGGCGCTCCAACTTACTTCAGGAAACACTGTCGCCTGAATCGCAGTTAACTCACTTACCGGTTCTTCTTCCACATCGCTAGAAGAACAGGCGGATAACATGGCTAGGCTTAACCCAGCGGCTAGCAGGTTCTTGCACCAAGACTTCATCAAGGGATCCCTTATGCTTGATTTAGGTTATCAAGTTTGATTTTAAGTGCAGGGCTGGTCACAACACCGCCATTGTCCATTGCCGCTTGGTAAGCAGCTTTCGCTTTATCCGCTTCGCCTTGGCGTACAAAGAAATCGCCTTTGAGTTCTTCGCGTTGTGCTAAGAAGGCTTTATCAGTCACTTGTTCTAAGGTTGCGAGCGCAGTACCAATTTGGCCTTGTTCTGCCTGAATACGCGCTAAACGCAGTGTTGCCACTGTGTCTAATCCGGCGCCTGGCTTAGCCGCAATCACTTTCTTCAGCGCTTCTTCCGCCTTAGTAAAATCTTTCGCTTCAACCGCCGTTTTCGCAACGATCAGGTCTAGCAGTGATTGATAGCCCTTTTGGTCGTAATTTTTCGAAAACTCAGCAACGCCAGCCAGCATGGCCGCTTCGTCACTTGATTTGGTGGTTAAGGTTTGGAAAGCCTGTGATGCTTCTTCTGCCTTCACGATTTTCATGTCGGAGTAATAGTTCCAACCGTACAGGCCGCCTAAACCAACGACCGCCCCGATAACAATCGAGGTTCCATAGTCTTTCCAGAACTGCTTGATAGCATCAACTTGTTGTTCTTCTGTGCTATAAATTTCCACGCGCACGTCCCCTTATTTGGTAAGTTCAGCTAAAAATGCGCTTAATGCATTTCGAGCGACCCGTTGTTGTTCGTTGTCATTGCGTAAATATTTAACGGTAACCACACCTTCGGCGAGTTCTTCTTCACCGATGAGTAAGGCTACTTGTGCACCGCTTTTGTCGGCACGCTTAATTTGCTTCTTGAAGTTACCACCACCGCAGTGACTCATCACTCTCAGTGTGGGCAACGCTGAGCGTAACTCCTGCGCCACTTTAATGGCTTCAACCAAACAGCTATCCCCCATCGCCGCGACATACACATCAACAGCCGCTGGGATATCTTGGGTCAGCTCTAAGGTTTCAAGCAGCAGAACGATGCGCTCTAATCCCATCGCAAAACCGACGGCAGGCGTATCTTTACCGCCCAACTGAGCGACTAAACCATCGTAGCGACCTCCCGCAAGTACAGTGCCTTGAGAGCCTAAGCTATTGGTAACCCATTCAAAAACCGTGCGATTATAGTAATCCAAACCACGGACTAAGCGCGGGTTAACTCGGTATTGGATGCCAACCGCGTCGAGGAGTTCACGCAATTGTGCAAAATGTTGTGAAGATTCTTCACCTAAGTAATCCATCAGCGCAGGTGCATCAGCTAAAATGCTTTGCACTTGGGGATCTTTTGAGTCCAGTACGCGCAGCGGATTGCTGTACATACGGCGCTGGCTATCTTCGTCTAATTTGTCTTTGTGTTGCTCTAAGAAGGCAATCAAGGCTTCACGGTAAGCGGCGCGCTCAGCAGGGTCACCTAAGGTGTTCAGCTCAAGCGTCACATGCTCGCTAATGCCGAGTTTTTCCCATAGACGGGCCGATAACATCAACACTTCGGCGTCGATATCGGCGCTACCAATGCCGTAGACTTCCACACCAAACTGGTGGAATTGGCGATAACGACCTTTTTGCGGACGTTCGTGGCGGAACATTGGACCCATGTACCACAGGCGTTGTTCTTGGTTATAGAGCAGACCATGCTCATTACCGGCACGCACGGTTGAGGCAGTGCCTTCAGGACGTAGGGTTAAACTGTCACCGTTACGGTCCTCGAAGGTATACATTTCTTTTTCAACAATATCAGTCACTTCGCCGATAGAGCGTTTAAAAAGATCGGTATTTTCCACTATTGGAGTGCGGATCTCACTGTAACCATAAGCAGCCACGCTTGCACGTAGTACCGCTTCCACTTTTTGCCATAGAGGACTTTGAGTTGGCAGAATGTCGTTCATTCCGCGAATCGCTTGGATCTGTTTTGCCACTGTATCGACTCGTCCGATTTTCGCTAAATTAATAAAAAATGTCAGGCATTATAGGCTGTTCAACACTAAACGTAAAATGACCCCGTCGGTTTCGGGGTCTAGCTCAAGGCTTGAGTGTTTTTATAGCGCTTAACCTATGGTTTGATTCGGCTGTGTCTGTTACTCAGTCGTGTCTTTCACTTGGATACGGTTAGCCATTTGGCTCGCCTTAGCGCGAATTTTCGCTTCGAGGGAATCGACCGGTTATCATTGTCGAAACGCTCTTTTTGACGCTCGCCTTCATCGTAGTAACCACTCTTACGATGTCCACCCGTTAAGCCGATGTGTGACACTAAGGCTTCGCCAGGGCCATTGACCACACAGCCGATGATAGACACATCCATCGCGGTCGTCACATCTTCGAGGCGGCGCTCTAATTCATTTACCGTGCTGATCACATCGAACTCTTGGCGCGAGCAAGAAGGACACGCAATAAAGTTAATGCCACGGCTACGGATACGCAGTGACTTTAGGATATCAAAGCCAACTTTAATTTCTTCCACCGGATCGGCCGCTAACGAAATACGCAGCGTATCACCAATGCCTTCGGCAAGCAGCATGCCTAAGCCAACGGCTGATTTCACCGCACCGGCACGGGCGCCACCCGCTTCGGTAATACCTAAATGCAATGGCTGGCGAATTTGCTTAGCCAATAAACGATAGGATTCTACCGCCAAGAACACATCGGAGGCTTTTACGCTGACCTTAAATTGGTCGAAGTTCAAACGGTCAAGAATGTCCACATGGCGCATAGCCGATTCGAGCAAGGCTTCCGGCGTAGGCTCTTTGTATTTGTCCATCAGATCTTTTTCTAATGAACCGCCGTTCACCCCAATACGGATAGGAATGTTTTTATCGCGGGCGCACTCCACCACACTGCGGATACGCTCTTCGTTACCGATATTGCCTGGGTTGATACGCAAACAGTCCACACCATATTCGGCCACTTTCAGGGCGATACGGTAATCGAAGTGGATATCGGCAACCAAGGGCACTGACACCGATTGCTTAATCACTTTAAAAGCTTCGGCGGCATCCATCGTTGGCACAGAGACACGCACAATATCGGCACCCACTTTTTCTAGGGCACGGATTTGGGCAACGGTTGCCTCAACATCTGTGGTCTTAGTATTAGTCATCGACTGTACGGCAATCGGCGCACCATCACCAATCGGTACATTGCCCACATAAATGCGGGTTGAAGGACGTCTCTTTATGGGTGTTTCGTTATACATACTCAATACGCTCTTTTCGGTACTCTGCGTAGGCGCCAGACTTAAACCTGTGGGATAGTCAAACGCGCAACACGACCCTTAGGAAATTCAGCAAGGCTGATGGCTTTACCATCGACCGTAAACGTGGACACGACAGTGGGAGCACCTAAGATCACTTTAAACGGAGGCACACCACTGGCTTGAATATTCGCACCAGCACCACGGACGCCGTCAACTATCGCTTTGCCCTTGGCATCGACTATGTTGATCCAGCAATCGCCCGTGAGCTCAATAGTAATGCTCGACTGTCCAGCTGCCACTGGCATAGCTTGCGCTGTAGAAGCAGCATTGGTTACTGCTGTATTGGTTGCAGGCACATTCGATGCAGTTTGGTTCTGCACTGGCGCGGCATTGGTCGCGGCGTTTTGTGTCGTGCTTGGAACCGCAACTACATTGTTCAGTGCAGTGTTAGAAGCATTGTTCGTCAGTGCAGTGTTAGATTCGTTCGTATTCATAGCCGAATTGGCAGCAGGCGTCGGCTCCGCTTCCATCGCTGCCGAATCGTTCATATTAGGATCGATAGTACTCTCGTCGGTATCTTTTACCGGACCATCAGTCGCCATAGAGCCATTGACCGCAATCTCGCTTAAGCGCTGGCTCGCATCGGTTTCCGTCAGCAGCACATCGCCCGGCAAAGTTTGATTCGCCGCCGCTAACTCTTCCGCCGTTGGTTTAGACACATCAACATGGGTCACCAGCGTAGTTCTTTGCATCCACCATAGGACGAACAAGCCCAGTAACACGATGACAATAAAAAAGCTCAGCCACTTTAATTTAGTGTCACGAGCTTGATAGGTCGTCTTGCGGGAAAAGCTTTGCATGGCAGGCTGCGTCACTAACGGTACCTGCCGCGCGAGGCATGCCTCAATCAGGGCGTTATCCACTCCAAGCATGCGCGCATAGTTTTTGACGTATCCGCGAACATAAGTCGAAGAAGAAATATTGGAAAAATCGTCGGCTTCGAGATTTTCAACTATCCCTGGGCGCAGATGTAATTTCACCGCGGTATCCGCAATGCTTAAGCCCATCTGCTCACGAGCCGTTCTAAGTACAGTGCCGAGCGTTACATCAGGCGTCGATTCAGCTTCACTCGCTGCAACTGGTTCTACTGACGCGTTTATTTCGTTATCTTTCATTGATGCAAATTAACTCTGTATTGCTTGGCTTGAGGCGATGCTGGGAATTTGGCGAGCAATAAAATGCCAAATCGCTTCATAGCAGCATCATCATTCAACGCCTGCTCAATTTTTATTCCGAGCGTTAAACTTTCTGGAGTCTGGGCTGCCACTTGGTGATAACGCGCTAATTGGTTTTGCGCATCGACATAATCACCTTTATCCATCCCAAGCTCAGCCAGCTCCAGTAAAGACACCGAGCGTCTCGGGTCATACTTTAACGCCATCTGAAAATACTGTCGTGCCTTTTCTGTTTGTCCCGCGTCTCGGCTGCAAATGCCTAAGTTCTCATAACTGGACGCGGTACGCGTATATTTGGGCATTTCTATCGCGGCCAAAAACATTTTTTCAGCTTTGTCGTATCGCTTTTGTTGGCACAAAAACACCCCAAAGTTATTCATGGAATCGCCAGAGGCGTCCTTAGTATTGATAGCGTCTTGATACGCCTGTTCGGTACGTACTAAATCGCCAACGGTTTGATAGTAATAGGCCATGGCCACATGCACATCTTCGAGCTCTGGTGCATATTCAACTGCTTTATCAAGATTGTACTTGGCTTGTTCCGAGTTACCTCGATTAAGGTAGGTTAAACCGAGCTGCATACGCTCCCGTGCGGCGGCGACTTTATCGAGTTTTCGCTCCGACACGGGAATATCAGTCCCTGAATAGGTACGCTCAGTTACGCATCCTGTCACTAATAATGACAGGGCAATTGCTAATGAAAACCCTGACAATCCATGCTTCATGGGCAAGCCTATAAATCTGTGCAAACAAAGAGTTAATTCATTGTGACCGAAATCTGATTTTCTTGCATGCGTTTTTTTGCTAAACGCTTGGTTCGATCGCGAATATCACCCGCTAACTGGCCACAGGCCGCGTCAATATCATCACCACGGGTTTTGCGTACAATCACAGTTAAGCCATATTCCATCAAAACCTTAGAAAAACGGTCGATGCGCGAGTTCGATGAACGACCATAGGGCGAACCTGGGTATGGATTGAATGGGATCAGGTTAACCTTGCAGGGCGTATCCTTCATTAATTGTGCTAATTCATGGGCTTGTTCAGTGCTGTCGTTGATGTGATCGAGCATCACATACTCTACAGTCACGCGGCCACGGTTAGCGTTAGATTTAGCGATGTAGCGGCGGATCCCCGCAAGAAACTCTTGCAATGGATACTTTTTATTCACGGGAACCAGAATATCGCGCAGTTCATCATTTGGCGCGTGGATACTCACGGCGAGTGCCACATCGAGGGCATCACCGAGTTTATCTAAGGCTGGCACTACGCCCGAAGTTGACAGGGTCACACGGCGTTTTGACAGGCTAAAACCAAAGTCGTCCAGCATGATATCCATCGCTGGGATCACGTTGGCAAGGTTAAGCAGTGGTTCACCCATGCCCATCATCACCACGTTAGTGATTGGGCGCTCGCCGGTTTCTTTGGCGAAGCCTAAGAAATGGGAAACACGCCAAATTTGGCCGACGATTTCAGAAACAGTTAAGTTGCGGTTAAAGCCTTGCTGGGCAGTAGAGCAGAAAGTACATTCGAGGGCGCAGCCCACTTGAGACGACACACACAGAGTGGCGCGGTCATCTTCAGGAATATATACGGTTTCGACTTCTTGGCCTTCGCCGACATGGATGGCGAACTTAATGGTGCCATCAGCAGATTTTTGATAGCTCGAAATCTCAGGCGCCACAATCTCGCAGCGCGCCGCCAGCTTTTGGCGTAACACTTTGTTGATGTTAGTCATTTCTTCGAAGTCACTGACACCGAAATGATAGATCCATTTCATCAGCTGATCGGCACGGAAAGGCTTCTCACCCAGATCCGCAAATAATGCGCGCATCGCCTTACGATCAAGGTCTAATAAATTGATCTTTTTTTCACTCATAGGACTAACCTCAACACCAAAACCTGCAACAGGGCGGCGAATTATACAGACGCAGAAAAATTTTAGCCAGCAACTCCACACTCCTATGCTAGAATCGGCGTGGGTCAATGTTGGCCTAAATTATGGAGTTGTAATACCACCTATATGTTAACCCTCATCATTATAGTGCTTGTCGCTGTCGGAGTTTCTTTTCTGTGCAGTGTATTCGAAGCAGTGTTGCTTTCGGTTACCCCTAGTTATATCGCCTCGCTCGAACAAACTGACAGTGCCGCAGCCGCCCGGTTGCGTAAACTAAAAGAAAACATCGAAGCGCCTCTCGTGTCTATTTTGACCCTAAACACCATTGCCCACACTGTGGGTGCCGCCGTTGCTGGTGCGCAAGCGGCCAAGGTTTTTGGTGATGACATGCTCGGCGTGTTCTCCGGAGTGTTAACTTTTATCATCCTATTCTTCTCAGAGATTATTCCGAAATCTGTGGGAGCCAATCACTGGCGCCGTTTAGCCCCGAGTGTATCAATTGCCATCACTTGGATGAAGCGTGTCACTAAGCCGCTGATTTGGATGTCGCAACAGGTGACTCGCCTGCTAGGTAAAGGGGAAGAAGGTCAGTACATTCGCCAAGAAATGAGCGCCATGGCCAAGATTGGTCACGAATCCGGTGAGTTAGACGAGCAAGAGTCTAAAATTTTGACCCAAATGCTCAAGGTGCGTGACGTGCCAGTGACGGCGATTATGACGCCGCGTACCGTGATGTTCTCGTTACCCGTTTCACTGACGCAAAATGAGTTTGTGCAAGAATATCGCGACAAACCTTTTACCCGTATTCCGGTATACGATCAGGACCACGACGACATTATCGGTTACATCACCCGTACCGATGTTTTGCTGGCTGAACGTTACAGCCCGAACGCACCGATTGGTGAACTCAAGCGCAGCCTATTTGTGGTGCCCGAAACGGCTAAAATCCTGCCGTTATTCGAGCGGATGATTAAACGCAATACACAAATTGCGATGGTGGTTGACGAATACGGCAGTAGCCAAGGTATTGTGACCCAAGAAGACATTATCGAATCACTACTTGGCTTAGAGATTGTCGATGTGAATGACCCAGCAACCGACATGCAGCAATTGGCCCGTAAACTCTGGACCAAGCGCATGAAGCAAAAAGGCATTCGTCTCTCCGATGATGGCGACTTCGAAGCCGCCGCCGAAGATGACGAGGCACGCTCGGGTTAATGACATTATTTAGTCATTGTTAAAGTAAAGGGAGCTTGGCTCCCTTTCTTGTTTTTGGGGAGAAGGTTATAATCTCCCGCCGTAAAAGAGGTAGGTTATGACACAGGGATACACACTCTCACTCGCGCACATCAACGATACCCATTCGAATTTTGAGCCCAGCCGCGTACAATTTTCCCTCAATCTAGGGCTTAAAGCCTTAGATATCACCAGTCACAGCGGTGGCTATGCACGTCTGGGGTATCAGATTAGTCAGGCACGTGACCGAGCCGCACAAAGCCAAATGCCATTTTTATTTTTGCATGGTGGCGACAGTTTCCAAGGCACGCTGTATTTCAGCCATTTTAAGGGTAAGGCCAACGCCCATCTGCTGAATTTACTCGCACCCGATGCCATGGTGATTGGTAATCACGATATTGATGAAGGTAATGCGCGGCTCGCCGAATTTGCCAAGCAAATCGATTTTCCGCTGCTAGCGGGGAATATGGACTTGAGCCAAGAGGATATACGCAAGCCGGGTAACCTGCGTACTGTGGCGAATATTCTCGCCTATGATGAGACTACTCAGCTTGCCAGCTACCTCGAAAAGCCCTTCTACGACAAAAAGCTCGCCGTCATCGGCATTACTCTGGATCAGATGAAAGACATCGCCAGACCCGATCCCGATACCCACTTTGTCGATGCAATTGCGACCACGACGCGCACCGTCGAGCATCTACATGCCAAAGGCATCAAGCACATTATTGTGCTGAGTCACTTAGGTTTAGATCAGGATAGAAGGCTTGCCGAACAAGTCGATGGCATCAGCCTTATCGTCGGCGGCCATACCCATACCTTGCAGGGCGATTTTAACGCCTTGGGGTTAAGCAATATTCCCTATGGCGAAACCATCAATGGCACTCCTATCGTGCATGCGGGGAAATATGCCGAAACCTTAGGCTTGGCCGAGATTGAATTTGATGCAGCTGGCCGCGCGATAAACCTAAAGGGTGGCAACTACTTTATGCTCGATAAACAGTTTATGTTGAGTTCGAGTGAGCAAGTGGATGACACCGACTATCAAGCCGTGCAGCAACGCTTTAATGAGCATCCCTATGTATTGTGGGATGATGCCGATGAAGACATTCACGGCGTGATCCACGATATCTATCGCCCCGCGATTGCCGAGATGGAAAACAAAGTCTTAGCCCTTGTGCCTAAGAATCTAGTGCATACCAGACTGCCATCTAAGGCATTACCCCATGGCAGCGAAATCGCCCCTTGGGTGAGCCGCAGTATGTTCCAAGAGGCCAAGCTTGAAGATCCTCGCATCAACTTTGCCCTGCATAACGCCGGCGGAGTAAGGCAATCGGTCGCCCAAGGCAGGCTCACCCTCGCCGATGTGTTGGGGCAATTGCTGCCCTTCGAGTTGCCATTAGTCAAATACGAAATCCAAGGCCAGTATTTGTACCAAGCGCTGGAGTCGGCAATTAACGCCGCGACAAACAACAGTGTGCGCGGCACGGGGGCGGGCAGCTTCCCCTATACCTATGGATTACGTTATTACTACGATGGTAGACGCCCATTAGGGGAGCGCTTGTTCAAGCTTGAAATGATGCAGCAAGATGGCTTATCACTCTGGTATCCAGTGCAGCCTGATGCGCTCTATGTGGGGGTTTCTACCTCCTATACCGCCGCGGGGAAAGAAGGTTATCACCCACTGTTACAGGCGCGCTGGCAGGAATCGATTGAGACGCTCACCCTACCACAGGCTTTTATTCGCTTCCTCAATCGGGCGCCCAACCCCAATTTAGCGGATTTGCTCTCCCCCCATGTGCATTACACCAGCCATATAAAGCGCTCAGTGTAAGCGCCTAGTGTCAGGGATTTATATCAGCGCTGCCGCAAAGCCCAGCCCTCTTAATTCATCACAGTACTTAGGGCGTGTTGACGTTTCAGGGTTATTTTTGCAGCAGTTTGGCTGGCGTTTATGCAAGGTAAAGTCCGTGCGGTGTAGTTATTCTAAATAAACGGACGATAACGCAGCAGAAACGCCAGCCAAACGTTGCCCGAAGGGTTCGTCTAGCAAGTTCGTTCTCTTTGTCACTCGTCATTTGAGTAGAATAACTACACATCATTCCTCGTTTCGCGAGCACAAGCTTGCCAGAACGAACAAAATTTAATCTCGAAACGTCAACACGCCCTAGCAATGGTTAAGTACTGTGATTCACTCAATCCTGTACCCAAACGCACTATCGACATCTCACTAAAACAACCAGTCGCAATGGGGTAAACGTTCGGCAAACCACGCCTGCGCTTTGCCTTGATTCCCCTTGCGCCATGCGAGAAACACAGGCTGCGCCGGTCTTGGGATCTCAACCTTGCATGCGACTAATGTGCCTGAAGCAAGTTCTTCACGGATCAAATGCTTGGGAAGATAACCTACACCTAGCCCAAGTTGCTGGGCTTTAATCTTGGTCTGCATGTTCGGCACACGAATAACTTGGCGACTATCAAACAATCCACTTGAGCGCTGCGCGAGCGCCGTTGAGCTGTCGGCCACCACCACGGAGGGAAATTGTAACAGGGCTTCGGTCGGGATGGGATGGTCAAACTGTGCTAAGGGGTGATGAGGCGCTAGAGCGAACACGAATTCAAGCATGCCGATTTCGACTAAGTGATATTGCCCCTTAGGTAACTCTCCCGTAACCCCAATGGCAATATCGGCACGGCCCGAATACAGCGCATCCCAACCGCCACCCAGTGACTCCTCAGTGATATTAATAGTCACCTGTTTACCTAACTCGGTAAATTCAGCAATCAGTTTAAGCAGTGGTAAATCGGGCACTACAGTGTCTATAGCTAAGGTTAATGCCGACTCCCAGCCCGTTTCGAGTTGCCGAACCGCCTCTTCAAGCCTGGCGGTAGCGGCTAAAATCTCCCGCCCTTGGCGTAATACCAGTTGGCCAACTAAGGTCAGTTCGGCGCGCTGGCCCTTACGTTCAAATAATTTTACCCCTAAGTCGCTCTCTAATTTCTGTACTGTGTAGGTCAGCGCCGATGGCACCCGGAATAAGGATTCAGCTGCCGCCGAAAAACTGCCTTTTTTATCAATAGCATCGAGCACTATCAAGCCATCGAGACTCATCACAGGTAACATAGCTACCTCTTGTTCAATTTATTTGAAATAGACTTTGAAAATGTTCCGATTTTCTTTCTTAAAGGTCAAGAATAAACTTTAAATCAATGGAGAGATTAACGCTAAATCTCCACCGATTAACCCATTAACGACATAGTTAAAAAATTTGAATTAAGGAACATCCCATGAAAGCACTTATCACAAAATTACTGACCTCTGCCCCAAGTTTCGCCCCATTGGCCCTGCGTATTCCTATCGGGATTATCCTCATGGCCCACGGCTCACAAAAACTCTTCGGCTGGTTTGGCGGCTACGGCCTAGAAGGCACAGGACAATGGATGGCCTCCATTGGCTTAACCCCTGGCTACTTAATGGCGCTGATGGCGGGTTCGAGCGAATTCTTTGGTGGCTTGCTGCTCATTATCGGTTTACTGACTCGCCCTACGGCACTGGTATTGTCCTTTACTATGGTGGTCGCGATTTTCTCGGTCCACATTGGTAACGGTCTGTTTCTCAGCAATAACGGTTATGAGTTTGGTTTAGCCCTGTTAGCTGCTACTGCGTCTCTAGTCGTGTCAGGTGCGGGTAAACTCAGTGCCGACAACCTGTTAGCCGCACGCTTAAAATAAGGAGGAAATGATGATCCGTATACGTAAAGCGCAGGACCGTGGGCAGGCTGATTTGGGCTGGTTAAAGAGCCAACATACCTTCTCGTTTGCCAGCTACTACGATCCGCAGCATATGGGCGTGTCTTCCCTACGAGTGATTAATGATGACAGAGTCGCGCCGGGCGCTGGGTTTGAAACCCATGGCCATAAAGATATGGAAATCATCAGTTATGTGATTTCAGGCACCATAGCCCATAAGGACAGCTTCGGTAATGTTAAGACATTACCAGCGGGTGAGTTTCAGTTAATGTCCGCCGGTAAAGGGATTTATCACAGCGAGTTTAATGCATCAAACACTGAGTCTCTGCACTTTTTGCAGATCTGGATCCAACCAGACACCTTAGGCATTGATGCCGGTTATCAGCAAAAGGCCTTCGAGCAAACCTCTGCGCTGACCGCCGTGGTCACCCCAACGGGTGAAAATGGCACCTTGAAAGTACAGCAGGATGCAACCTTGTATCGCCTAATGCTGGCACCGCAAGAGCAAGTGCATATGCCGCAGCTTAAGCCACCGCGTCAGCTCTATGTGCAACTGGTGGAAGGCACGCTTAAGGTCAATGACCAAGCGCTCACCCCAGGTGATGGCGCACATATCACCGCCGAAGAAGCGGTTCGATTTAGCGCCACAGGCAGCAATGTTACCGCCCTAGTGTTTGACTTAGCCTGATGAATATTGTGACCAATAAAAAACCGCCAAGGAAACGAGGCGGTTTTTTTATTACTGAGCGTACGGTCAGAGGAGAGCAATCTCTCCAAGCACGAACCTATGACAAAGACATAATCAAACTAAAGTTCACTAACACCTGCGCCCTGTCGTTTTGTTTATCTTCGGCGGTGAGATAGCGACGTAGTTCATTACGGCGAATGCAATTAAAACCCTGTTTCTCAAAGAAAGGACGCGCCTGATAGGAGGCCTCAACAGTAAGCCGTTTAAGATTACGGCTTTTGGCCTCTTCGAGCAGGGTTAAATACAAATGCGTCGCCACTCCGGCACGGCTGTATTCTGGGTGGACAAACAGACAATCGACTTCGCCAACCATACAATTGAGCTCTTCATCGGGACAGAGCCTTAAGTTGGTAAAGCCAACCAACTTGCTACCTTCCTGCGCCACCCAAGTGGTGGTGTCTTCTAACTTAGCCAGCCAGTAGGCATCGCTGCGTGCTTCACCTTGATTTTGCGCCCAAGCTAAACGTTCGGTAAGCGAGTAATATTCCTGCGCGCCCTCCATCACACTGGCGTTAAATACCGCCGCCACCTGTGCCACATCCGGAGGTGAAAATAAGCGTATCTGCATTGGAGTCCACTCCTATGGGTTAATCATGACCAATGGGCACATAAGCAGTGTATTCCCATTCAGTTACAGTTTTTTAGTCATATAAAAACTCGGCAATACCTGGCCCAGTTTTTGTTGATAGCTGCGCTGCGGTTGGACGAATCCGAGTTTAATAAACAGCCCGCGGGAAAGATAAGACGCATCGGCACTTAATTGACTATACCCCTGCTCCCTCGCCCACAGTTCTAGCTGTCGATAAGCTCGCTCCCCCAGCCCCTGCCGTTGCCAATCGGGATGAATATAGAGGCTATCTATATATCCTCTATGGTGAAAATCCGTTTCGACATTGATAAAACCTGCACAAATCTTAGATAAGCCCGCGGCATCTGTCACCAAAATAATCCATGCTTGGGAACGACTTAAGCGTAAATGCCAATGTTGACTCGAACGGGGTGCCTGCGACCAAGCCTTAAGCTGCGCGGCGTTATAACGCTCATGTTGTATTTGATGCACGCACTGATGAAAGAGTTCACTCACCGTACGCGCATAACGGCGCTGATAGGGGACGACTTCGACTGGCTTTTCGATTGAATTGGCGGCGGACACGAGTAATCAACCAAGAGTGTAAATAATCGCTATATTCTGCCGCGATTTAGATTCGAGCGATAGCATCAACGCGATAAGAAAAGGTTTGCCGCTGTAAACAAAACCGCCTCGAACAAGGCGAGGCGGTTTAGGAACTCATCGCAACATGAATGTTGCTAAGACATCGATTATTTCTTCTCGATTTGACCAACAAACAACAGCTTGTCGAAGGTGCGGTTTAAGGTTTTGCTGGTGAATTGATTCATCCACATTTGCTCAACCACGGCTACTTTGTCGCCTTTCTTGACTTCAGCTTCTGGGCCAGCGGCCCAAAACGTGTTGTCAGCTTCTTTAATTTGTACATAGGTGTAACCGCCACCATTCATGGTATCAACCACAGTACCTTCATGAACGACGCCCTGTGCCCAAGCACTTGACATACCTAACGCTAAAGTTGCTACAGCCGCTAATTTTACCAATTTTGCCATCATGCCTTTTGTTCCTTGTGTTTTACTAATATGCGGCATTAAAACATGCCATAGGTAATAAATCGCCAATCTCTATCACGAAATACAACACTTATCGCAAAAGTAGGATTTTTATCGCTCAGTAGGGAACTCATTTCAATAGCGGTTTTAACATGCCCTCAAGGCCGTTGAGTTTGACCTCATAAATCAGCGCTAACTGCTCCCCTAATTTTCCCTTCGGAAAACCCTGTTGATGAAACCACACTAGATAGGGTTCGGGCAATTCGAGTAAGCGGCGACCGGCATATTTGCCAAAGGGCATCACCTGATTGACGGCATCGATAAGCTGTTGTTGATCCATTGCATTACCACTTCAAACAAAAAAACACACTCATAGCTGGATGCTACGCTATTGACGGGCAAATGCCTAAAGTTAACGAGTGATTTAATCATGAAGTCATACTGCAAGCTAAGTGATTTGTGATGCAAAACGATATGACTATTATCCTGCAAGTACCCGGCAAGCGTACTCAGGATAAGCCATCCACTTACCCTGAGTCAGGAAATAAAGATTAAGAATAAATTTTACGCATGTTCGGCCCAAGGTTGGCGCAGGGAGAATAGACAAAACCATAATCGCCGCAGAGTCGCTCCTCTTCGCCATGCACATTGATGCTGACACAGGTGCCAGGGGCGGCATGTTCATCAATATAAGTCATCACCCGCTCTAACATGATGCTGGCCAATCCTAAATGACGATACTCAGGTAAAACAATAAAGTCCTCAATCGCCAAATGGTTAGCCTTATCGCCATACACGCAGCTGGTCGCGATGATTGACGGCGAGTTTTTCTCTTGCTCCCCCGTCACCCGAATCGACACCCAATATAAAGGCTGTAACGGATGACCCTCCCCCATTTCCACACCGATAGAGGGATGCCCCGCAGCATCGCGTAGATTCAGCAGCTCATGAAATAAAGGTGCAGATTCAACCAACTCAAATTCAATAGGCATAAGCATTTTAATATCCATTTTGGCATCCCTTCACGAATGGTAGAAAAATCAAGGTGATTAGACGGCATAATAGGAAAATCCTAACTGAATTAGGTGGCAATTTGATGACATACAGAACTGCGACAAGACAACTTTCGACTGAAAATCATAAAGCAAAGAACAGTGTTTCAATAATATTTAAGAATAAATACCTAAAATTATATTCACAAAAGAAATATAAGAATTAAGACTGAGACAATCGTTGCACTCAGCTCAAGCCGTGACGCTGACTTAAATACGCCCAAAAGAATCACAAAAGCATTTTAAATCATACAATTAACCACAGATTAACCTCATTTACCTTTGCTCGATATAAGAGTCAAATAAACGGCACACGCCACTGTAACGTCAAATAATAATCGCGCGACATTTTATAAAAAAACGTCAAAAATCAGCTAATTGACCTCAATTAACATAGGGTTTACATTCATTTATGACAACAAGGTGCGGTAAAAGCTCTACACTGATAACAGCCGCCCAAGTGATACCCTAAGCATTGAGGAATTCGTCATGATAGTGTTAGTCGGCGGCGAAAAAGGCGGCAGCGGTAAGAGTTGCCTCGCACAAAATATCGCAGTATTTCTCACCACTGAATGTGGTGCCTCTGTCATCATGGTGGATTGCGATCCACAACGCACCACATCCGATTGGATCCAAGCCAGAAACAACAATCCAAAACTTGCTAGCATCAACTGTGTGCAACTTTACGGCAAAATCCGTAATGACTTGCTGAGTTTAGAGCAGCACTATGACTTCGTTCTCGTAGATTGTGGTGGACAGGATAACCTCGCATTAAGGGCGACCATGTCGGTGGCTTCGCATATTTTGATGCCACTGCGACCAAAACGCCGCGACTTAAAAACCGTGAGCCATATGGATGATATCGTCGCCACTTGTAAGATGATTAACCCCAAATTACATGCCTCTTTTGTTATCACTCAATGCCCTAACCTGCCGAATCAAGCGAACCGTATTTTAGAGGCAAAAGAGGTCTGTAAAACATACGATATCAATGTATTAGATGCGATCACCTACAGCCGTAACATCTATGATGATAGCGAAGAATCGGGATTATCCGTGATGGAGATTGAGCCCAACGGCAAGGCAGCCAACGAAATCCGCGCCATTGCCTGCGAAATGTTCCAGGTTGACTGCGCCGCCTCATTAACGGCATTACTCAGGCCAAGCACGCCAATGGCCGCATCACGCAGTGCTATCAATCAACCTCAGCCAAATCACCTGAGAGGACAATATGGGACTCAGCGACCTCAAGAAAAACGCTATGCCATCTAGGGGGGGCGCTCAGCCCCTCTCCCTCGATGAGTTTATTGATGCCGCAACCCTTTATGCTATGGGAGAGACCCGCCTTCCGAGCACGGGCTCTGCCGTTGCGGTCGATTTAGTCAAAGAAGCCCAAGTCGAAGTCACGCTGGATTCTTCCAATGTGGTGACGTTACATCGACCACAAACGGCAACCAGACTGCTCGATGCGAGTATTGAAGAGGAGCGCCCACATTACCGAAAAGCGACGTTCTCCCTCAGTGAAGCGGCGATCAGCCATTTAGCCAAGCTCTCTGAAGAAAGTGATATTTCCAAATCGAAATTGATCCGTTTTTTGATTGAACAACATTATGCCTTGCCCACCGCCTTGCGGCAGATGCGCGAGCAGCAAATTAAAAAATCTTAGTATCGCGCCATCTCCCAACCTTTTTCGGTGATCCAAGTTAATTCGATCACCGTTTTTTTCGCCTCAAAACCCTACAAAAATTAAGACATAGTTTTTTATCAAGCCTATCCTTATTGTACAGTCGAGATGATTAATGCTACTTATTAGCATGTTAACACTTGTATCCGAGGGGTTATTCTTGTTAAAACCTTTGTCACTCCTACTTGTCGGACTGGGTTTCACGCTAGCAGCACCTGCCTTAGCGGAATTTTCCTTGGCACAAATTCCCCCCCTCACGAACAAAACGCCCATCACCTTAGTCGCCGAAAAAGGCTTTTGGACTGACTACCTAAGGCAGGAAATGTTACCCAAGTTCACCGAAAAAACCGGCGTTAAAGTCAATGTGGTCAGTACCGAGCTGGAAGGTATGTTCGAACTACAGACCCATGCATTGCTGCAAGGCGAAGGAAAATATGATCTGCTAACCATGGAGGCCGGCTGGGCAAAAGAGTGGGCCGCCAATGGTTATACCGTCCCCCTATTAGAACTCGCAAAACTCTACGATCCCGACGGCGAGAAAGCGATGGAAAGCTATCTCGAACCATATTACCCATCCTTGCTGAATATTTTGTCCTATCACGGCGAGTTACACGCTATTCCCTATAACAACTACGTGATGGGAAGTCATTACCGCGCTGATTTATTTGAGAATAAAACCGAACAAACGCAGTTTCAGCAGCGCTTTGGTTATCCGCTCAAACCCGCGACTAACTTCGACCAATTGCAGGACCAAGCCGCGTTTTTTACCCGAAAAGCGGGTGAGCGACTGGCTGATAATACTTTAAGCCATGACTTTTATGGTCTCGCCTTAATGTCTGGCAATAAGCCCCATATTAACGATGAATTTTCGAGCATCATTTGGAGCTTAGGGGGCGCTTGGATGTGGCCCGTCTATAATCCGCAAAAGCAGATCATCCACTTCGAAGTGCCCGCAGTCAACCAAGAGGCGATAAAGGCAAGCGCTATCTATCGAAAACTGATGCCTTACGCCATTCCGGCGGATGATAAATTTGCCTTCAACGAAGCAGCCAATGCAATGGCAACGGGGCAAGTGGCGATTTGGCCCTTTGCTTACAACAACCTATGGTCCGCCTCCTTTAAAGTCGAAGCGAACATACCAAGCGCTCGACTTGGCGTGGCCCAAGTGCCTGGCGGCATGCCCTATAACGGCGCCTACGCTTTTGCGGTGAGCTACGACAGTAAAAATCCACAAGCCGCCTATTGGTTACTCAAATACATGGGCACCTATGAAGCCCAATATGCCTATGCTCTAGGAGGCGGTAATCCCTGTCGCATGGATGTCGTCACAGCCCCCGAATTTAAACAAGCCTCAAAAAGAGCCATTGCCGGCGCCTTTGAGGCAAGCCACGTAGCAAACTTGTTTTGGTCAACTAAAGTATTGGAAGTAGGACACTTTACCACTACCGCTATGGGGCAGATTTATCCCGAGCTAAGCCATGCTTGCTATGCCGCAAGCCGACACGAAGCAAACAGTACCGATATTTTTATTGAGTTAAGTAACAAAATTAAATACCTGCAGAATACCTATGGGGAAGTGCCTGCAATTGATAAGAAAAACAAATGAACTCGAAGCGGCTCACCAGTCTTAAACATAAAATCACGCTAGCCTTATATTTCATCCTAGGCATGGCGCTGCTTAATGGCATTATCGCCATCCTATTGTCACAACAGTTAAGGACCAAAATAGAGCAATTGGTGAGCAGTGATGTGGTCAAAGTCACCACAGCGCTGCAATTGGCAAAAAACAGCGAAAGACTGCAAATTATCACTACCGAGCTGAATCACTACGATACTGAGCAGCAGCGGCTCAGCTTACTGCAAGAGTTGACCCATCAATGGGAACAATTGCTGCAAGATACTAAAGTGCTGTTAAGTCTTGAAAATACGACCAATATCCATGAGGCATTAAATAGGACTATTGATACTCAGCTGTATTTCCAGCAACAACTGCCCTTGCTAGACACCCTGACCGACAGCGCCTTACAGGCCAAATTACAGGCGCAAAATATTCAGGCGAACCTCGCGGGAATGTCATCGGCCTTTTCCATTGAGATGCAGGCGCAGCTCGACTCAAGCCACGAGCTCAACAGCCAGCTTATCGCCCAAAAAAATCTCACGGGAATAACCCATAACCTCAATGAGCATCAAAAAATCTCTGATTATTTGCATCAGGGTGAACACCTGTTTGTACTGCTGGATGAAGTTAAAAACACCCAAACCACCATAGGACTCAACCGCCTGCAACGGGATGCCATGCGTCTTTTCCTCAAAATGGAGGCCGTTGCCGCCTCGATACCGCAGGATAATACGCTGTATCTCAACTGGTTATCTCAAATAAAGCAAAATATGGTGGGTAATGACAACCTGTTTGAACTATCACGCAACGCCTTAAAAAGCACCCACATCGCTAATGCGCATTTTGGCTATCAAGCCAATGCCGCGCGGGAAATTGCCAGCTTCACCCAAGTGTTAGTCAACCATGTAGAAGATGAAATCCAAGTGGCAAGCACTAACCTCAAGAGCGACAGCACCGCCTTCGTGATCCTAATTTTTTGTGGTGGGATAGTGTATTGCTTCTTTATCTGGCTGATCAGCTGGCACTTTATCGCCAAGGGAATTATCAAACCCGTAATCGCCACACGGGATGCGATGAATGCCATCGCCAATGAAAAACTCGATACCGAAATGCCGATTACCGATAACTTAGAGCTGCAACAAATGGTCAGCTCGCTGGAGACCCTAAAAACCTATGCCGCGCAAGTCAAAGCAATGGCCGAAACCGATGGCTTAACGGGCTGTTATAACCGCCGTTATCTCGACAGCCAAATTAACAAGGAGTTGAATTACGCCAACGATCACAATATGCCACTCAGCATAGTGATGTTTGATATTGATAACTTTAAAGAATTTAATGACAAATATGGCCACGTCGTTGGCGATCAGTGTTTAAAGCAGGTCGTCAATGCTGCCAAATCGATTCTGCAACGCCCAACAGATATCCTTGCCCGCTACGGTGGAGAAGAATTTACCTTGTTACTGCCCTCGAGCCACTGTGAAGACGCTTATAGAATTGCCGAGCGACTGCGCGAAACCATCATGGAATTGGCCATTCCCCACCAAAGCTCATCCCACTCAGGCGTGGTGACCATCAGCTTAGGGGTCGCCTGCTGGCAACCGCCACAATCACTCGATGCCAATAAAATCATCTCCGATGCGGACGAAGCCCTGTATCAGGCAAAACAAGCCGGACGCAATCGCACCGAAGCACTACGACATCCAGAGTTTGGTAATCAATAACTCGCTGTATCGATTTATTTTTAGCCATAGTATTGAGTTCGCCTCACTGAATCCCCATTAGCTAATATACCTAAGGAAAATTTTGCACTGAGGAAGTCATGCTCGCCGTTTTCATTACCCTAATGCTTGGTCTCGGTGCAATCGCTTGGTTAGCGTCGAGCCGCTGGCGCAAGACACTCCACCGTAAGCGTGTGATGGCCAGTGCCTTTCCTAAGGCTTGGCGAACGATTTTGAAAAAGAGATTGCCCTACTTCCACGCCTTACCCGCGGATCTTCAACTACAACTCAAGCGTCACATCCAAGTTTTTTTGGATGAGAAACGATTCGTTGGCTGCGACGGTTTGCAAATAACCGATGAAATTCGCGTCACTATCGCCGCCCAAGCTTGCCTGCTTTTGCTAAATCGCAACACCGATTTTTACCCCAATCTTAGGCAGATATTGGTGTATCCCGATGCCTTTATTGTCGACAGCCAGCGCCAAGACCCCGCGGGTTTGATTTGGGAGCAACGAAATGTGCTCGCGGGGGAATCTTGGGAGCAGGGCCAAGTGATACTGTCGTGGAAGAACACCCTCGAGGGCGCAGCTAATCCCCATGATGGCAACAACGTCGTGATCCACGAGTTTGCCCATCAATTAGATCAAGAAGATGGTCACGCCAATGGCGCGCCGATTTTACAACACCGCCAAGATTACCTGTCGTGGTCGAGCGTATTCAGTCAGGCCTTTAATGAGTTAGTGCAAGCTGCCACCCTTGGCCGCCCGTCACTGTTTAATTACTATGGTGCCACCAATCCTGCGGAGTTTTTTGCCGTAGTCACCGAGGTCTTTTTTGAAAAGCCAGAAGCGCTTAATCTTGAACATCCAGCACTTTATCGAGAGTTGAGCCATTTTTATCAACTCGATCCGATAAACTGGCATTGACCGAATCAACATAGCGATTAGCCTAATAACCATAACGATAAGGAATTTTCGATGACAATCTCCACTCGCGCCGAGCAGCGCGCCCATTCGACACGCACTCGCCAACGTCTTGCCCTGTTCAGCGCCAGCGTATTCATGCTTGGCGCTGATGAATCCCCTAATGATTTTTATCAAAATCATTAAGTTAAGGTAGATACACATCTTGTCATATGATCAAATGGTTTCGCCAAAAATCAATAATCAGACAACAAAATGTGCGAACTCGATATTTTACACGACTCTCTTTACCAATTCTGCCCCGAATTACACTTAAAACGACTCAACAGCTTAACGTTGGCTTGCCACGCCTTACTTGACTGTAAAACTCTCACTCTTACCGAACTTGGCCGTAACCTGCCAACCAAAGCGAGAACAAAACATAACATCAAACGAATCGACCGATTGTTAGGTAATCGTCACCTCCACAAAGAGCGACTCGCTGTATACCGTTGGCATGCTAGCTTTATCTGTTCGGGCAATACGATGCCCATTGTACTTGTTGACTGGTCTGATATCCGTGAGCAAAAACGGCTTATGGTATTGCGAGCTTCAGTCGCACTACACGGTCGTTCTGTTACTCTTTATGAGAAAGCGTTCCCGCTTTCAGAGCAATGTTCAAAGAAAGCTCATGACCAATTTCTAGCCGACCTTGCGAGCATTCTACCGAGTAACACCACACCGCTCATTGTCAGTGATGCTGGCTTTAAAGTGCCATGGTATAAATCCGTTGAGAAGCTGGGTTGGTACTGGTTAAGTCGAGTAAGAGGAAAAGTACAATATGCAGACCTAGGAGCGGAAAACTGGAAACCTATCAGCAACTTACATGATATGTCATCTAGTCACTCAAAGACTTTAGGCTATAAGAGGCTGACTAAAAGCAATCCAATCTCATGCCAAATTCTATTGTATAAATCTCGCTCTAAAGGCCGAAAAAATCAGCGCTCGACACGGACTCATTGTCACCACCCGTCACCTAAAATCTACTCAGCGTCGGCAAAGGAGCCATGGATTCTAGCAACTAACTTACCTGTTGAAATTCGAACACCCAAACAACTTGTTAATATCTATTCGAAGCGAATGCAGATTGAAGAAACCTTCCGAGACTTGAAAAGTCCTGCCTACGGACTAGGCCTACGCCATAGCCGAACGAGCAGCTCAGAGCGTTTTGATATCATGCTGCTAATCGCCCTGATGCTTCAACTAACATGTTGGCTTGCGGGCGTTCATGCTCAGAAACAAGGTTGGGACAAGCACTTCCAGGCTAACACAGTCAGAAATCGAAACGTACTCTCAACAGTTCGCTTAGGCATGGAAGTTTTGCGGCATTCTGGCTACACAATAACAAGGGAAGACTCACTCGTGGCTGCAACCCTGCTTACTCAAAATCTATTCACACATGGTTACGTTTTGGGGAAATTATGAGGGGATCTCTCAGTGCTTGGCGCCCTATACTTTCATCCACAAACGGCCATTGCCAACGAACAAGCCGCAATAACGCTGACCGATGAGCAAGCGGCCGCCGAAGTGCTGAATAAATTGAATCAATATTCGAGCAGTGCCGATTGGGACAAGTATTTTGCCCTCTATCGTCAGGATGGTATTTTTATTGGAACCGATGCGACTGAGCGCTGGGGCATGGCCGAGTTTGAACGCTATTCGCGCCCAACCAAAGGTTGGCGCTACGATTTAACTCGCCGCCATTTAGTGCAGCATGGTGATGTCATTCTGTTCGATGAACTGCTCAACAGCCCAAGTTATGGCGAGAGTCGCGGTACTGGCACCTTAATCAAGACCAATGGGAAATGGAAAATTGCCCAATACCATTTGAGCTTTCCCATCCCCAATGCAATCGCCAAACACATTACCGCTGAAATTAAAAACGCTCAGTAAGTCACTATTTTAGCGACACGGTAAAACACACATTGGCCAGCTGCGAGAAGTGGATAAAGGCTTGAAAATCCACTTCGCTAAAGCTTCGTTGTGAAGGCCCCCTATCGGCATAATAAAAACCGATCACTTTGTTATCGACCAAGAGCGGCGCCATCAAAAAACCCGACTCAGGCAACTGAGTCTTAAGTTCTTTGCATTGTTCTAACCATTTTTTGGCATTGGGGTTATCTACCCACTGGCATTCCTTGTGTTCCATCGCCTGCGGAAATAGCCCCTTCCTATCACTCAGATCGATAATAAACTGCTGCTTCATTTCCTCGGCGTCTCGGCCGAGCATGATCCTAGGTTGCAGCTGTTTACGGCTCGGAGATAAGAGCAAAACTCCGCAGCGGTCCACACCGACCCCTTCTAAAATTCCCTCGAGCACGGTTTGCATGATTTGATTAAAATCAGCTTTGTTGATTGCAAAGGCGGTGAGTTCACGCAGCTTAGCCAATTGCACATTCAAGTTGGCCTCAAACACGGGCAACTCTACCTCAGGGACGCTGGGCTCAAGCTTATTGATGCGTTTAGGATCAGGCAGATAGTCAATCAACACCTTGGCGCCATAGGCTTCGGCTAATTTATGGGTCGCCTTGGTGCAGCGCTGCATTCTCAGGGTTAATTCTTTCTCATCCAGCCCAGTAAAATGCGCGGCTTGGCTGATACGCTTATCCAACTCGATTTTATCTATCACCTCTTGGGAGAGAATTTCGCAAAGCTTATCTGCAAGAAAAATAGAGCGAATTTCAGGGCGTTGATCGTCAGGATAATTCACTGCTTGGATCAATAATTCCCCTAAGCCCCAGTGGCGCGCAATACTCTGCGTCAGCTGTGAAAATGAGGTGCCTAAAGCTTCACGAATGACGCTACGCTCTTCGGCTGGGGTTTCACTGGCACTGAGTTGGCTGTCTAAAATTTCGGTAAACTCGCCGCCGATACTCCAAAATGCACTCTCACCAATGTGGTAAAGCAAAGACGCAATAAAGGCTTCTTCCTGAATATCCTCATCGTAATCACTGAGCATCATCCGCGCTAACATGGCGGCTTGAAATGCCTTCGCCATTAATTTAATGAGGCGTTGATAAACTGCGGGGGCGAGATTCTTGCTCTCTAAAAGGCTCGATAATAACTGGGCCGTGATGCAGATATTACGCACGGCATCAAACCCTAGCACTATCGCGGCTCGGCTCACGGTCGAA
Source organism: Shewanella sp. Koi 1 (assembly GCF_052907445.1). Lineage (NCBI taxonomy): Bacteria > Pseudomonadati > Pseudomonadota > Gammaproteobacteria > Alteromonadales > Shewanellaceae > Shewanella > Shewanella sp. Koi 1. The sequence continues at coordinate 3,380,174 of NZ_JBREJM010000001.1, forward strand.
ATTTGGGTACTGCCCTTATGGTAAATCGCACTATTGGCGACCCGTAAGATGCGGGATGTGAGGGCGTTATCGTGCATAACGCTTCGCCCGAGTAAGGCGAGAGACGACACGTCATCCTTGGCAAGCTTTTCTAACGTTTGGACTGTGGAACAGAGCGCTGGCATTTCCAATTCACTGATCCGTTTTGTCCAATAATCGACCCCTTTATTAGTATTATTGTTAGGTTTCAACCCAGCATGACCTCAATGATGTGAACTTATTGTTTTTAGTATAGATAGGCTTAAAAAAATTCGCCTAGCATCTGGCTCACAATTCGACTTTTGATTTTAAAATCCACGATATAGCAAGCCAGAGGTATAAAAAAGCCCAAGCTTTCGCTTGGGCGTTACGTCGGTTATGCCTGCAAATGCAATTTAAACACTTGCAACACTTTATCAATGTCCTGACGCGAGACATCTTTATGGGTCACAAAGCGCAGAGTACGGCTAGGGCTGATGAGGACCCCCGCCTCACGGCAACGCTTAGCCAGGGCTTTCTCATCGACATGGGGCGCGAGGTTGGCAAACACCATATTGGTTTGTACGGCGGTCAAATCGATTTCAAACTCACTCAACTGACTCAATTGCTGGGCAAGATACGTAGCATTTTCATGATCTTCGCCAAGTCGCTCAACCTGCTCTGTGAGAGCTAATTTACCCGCTGCCGCTAAAATCCCCGCCTGGCGCATACCGCCGCCCAGCATTTTACGCCAGCGCGTGGCCTTTTTAATTAGGCGCTCATCACCTAGGAGCAGTGAGCCAACAGGCGCACACAATCCCTTGGATAAACAGATGGAGACTGAATCAAAATGCCCCGCAATATCGGCAATCCCAATCCCCTGCGCCACGGCGGCATTCGCAACCCGAGCGCCATCTAAGTGAATTTTTAAACCACGCTGAAATGCCAGCGCCTGCGCATTGGCGAGGTAAGTCTGAGGCAATACTTTACCGCCGATAGTGTTTTCTAGGCTCAGTAAGCGCGTGCGCGCAAAGTGAATATCATCGGGTTTAATCGCCGCTTCAATATCAGTCAGGGCGATAGTGCCGTCCAGTTGATTGGTCAGCGGTTGTGGCTGAATGCTGCCGAGTACCGCCGCGCCGCCGCCCTCGAATTTATAGTTATGGGCCTGCTGGCCACACAGGTATTCATCCCCACGCTCACAATGGGCCATCAGTGCAAGCAAATTGGCCTGAGTGCCAGATGCCGTAAACAGCGCACTCTCAAAGCCGAACATCTCGGCGGCCATGTCTTGCAAGCTGTTAACGGTCGGATCATCACCATAAACATCATCACCCACTTCAGCCCTAGACATAGCTAAGCGCATCGCCTCTGTTGGCTGGGTCACGGTATCACTGCGTAAATCTATCATCTTGTCCTCGACTTCTTCTGCCTATCCCCGACGCGGATATTCATCGCGTAAGTGCGACTCTAGCCTCAAAGGAAAAATTTGTATAGTTTGCCTTTATGTCTGCCGATAAAATCAACAAGGTGCCGATGTTATCTATGCTGATGCAATTGATTTGCATCAAATAACGGGCAAAACTTGGCGTTAGGCCGATAAAAAGATAGAATACCCGACTAAGATGCTCATGCTAATGCAATGCAAATCTCTTAGTGGTTTTAACTATCCAAGATAAAATACAAGGTGATTTGTGGTGAATATATCCGTAATGCAATGGATTAAATTAACGTGTTTAGCGCTGAGCTTAAGCCAGATGTTACCCGCGTATGCATGGCAAGATACAGATCAAGACGGTGTTCCCGATATTAAGGATGCCTGTCCTAACACACCAGCAAACACCACAGTGATGGCCAATGGCTGTGTTTACCAAGCCGAAGTAAAATCCAGCAGTATTCAATGTGATCTCAATGACCCCAGTACTTATTCAGCCGCTGATTGTCATAATATTGAGACCGCGATTGTGTATTTTGAGTTTGCAATCGCCGAAGTAGATTTATCGCAATGGAAAGCTTTAGCCTTAGTGAAAGCTTTTTTAGACGCGAATACTGAGACTCGATTAACTTTAGTGGGACATACGGATATTGTCGGTACACCAGAGTTTAATTATCAGTTATCACTACGACGGGCTCAAAATGTGAAACGTATTTTGGTTGAAGACTACGGCTTCAATCCAAATCGCTTTACCGTTGTCGGTAAAGGTATATCTGAACCGGTTGCGGATAATCATTCCAACGAAGGTCGCAGATTAAATCGACGAGTACAATTTATCGTCAATAATAACTAGTTTTGTTAGCGTATTTTTAGGGAGTAATTTAATGGAAAACCTCGAAGGTTTATTAAAGCAGGCGCCAGATTTGGTCATGACCTATGGCTTAAAAATCTTATTTGCCCTCATTATTTTCTTCGTCGGTAAATATTTTTCTGGCGTCGCACAAAAGTTAGTGCGCAAGTTGCTTAACAGCCGCAAGATTGACCCAACTGTGGTGTCTTTTGTGGCTAACTTAGCTTGGGCAGTGGTGTTTGTGTTCACCATTATCGCCACCTTAGGCCAAATTGGCGTACAAACAGCCTCTCTAGTCGCCGTTATCGGTGCCGCGGGTTTAGCTGTAGGCTTAGCACTGCAAGGTTCTCTGTCTAACTTTGCCTCAGGCGTATTAATGGTGCTATTCCGCCCATGCCGCGTAGGTGATTATATTGAAGCAGCAGGTATTGCCGGCACTGTTGATGAAATCACCATTTTCTCAACCAAATTACGCACCCCAGATAATAAAGTAATTGTGGCGCCAAACTCTTCAATCATGAATGGCACCATCACAAACTACTCAGCCTCTGAAAATCGTCGCATCGATTTAGTGATTGGCGTGTCTTATTCTGCTGATATCGCTCAAACCAAAAAAGTATTAACAGAGATTTTAGATAACAACCAATACGTACTGAAAGAGCCAGGTTACACAGTAGGTCTTTCTGAATTGGCGAATTCTTCAATCAACTTTGTGGTTCGTCCTTGGGTTAAAACCGCCGATTACTGGACAGCGCGTTTCCAAATTTTAGAACAAATCAAAAATGCACTCGATGCAGCGAACATTGAAATTCCATTCCCACAAATGGATATTCATGTGAAGCAATTGCCAGAGAGCAAATAATCAGCAAGCATATTAAAAGGCCGGTAATTACCGGCCTTTTTTATGGTGATAGTTTAGGTTTTGTCGTACCTTAAGCCTATGTGCACAACATACCTGAGTAAGGGAGAGAAAATGCAAAAGTATGTTTCGTTTCTAGCCGCTGGCTGTGTTTTTAGTTTAATGGTTCTCAGCTCCACCGCTATCGCCAATGATAAAACCCAAGTGATGATGGGCGACAAGACTGTCACTCTCGCAGGGAAATTACCCAAGCTTGAGCAAATGGCGCCACGATTTAAAGTTGTCGACGAACAATTTACCCCTATTAGTTTAAGTGACTTTAAAGGGAAAACCGTGCTGATCAGCGCCGTGCCCAGTTTAGATACTGGTGTTTGTGCGTTGCAAACAAAGCGCTTTAACAGTGAAGTCAGTCACTTCTCCGATGATGTCGTCATGCTGACCATCAGTACAGATTTACCCTTCGCGCAAAAACGTTTCTGTAAGGTGGAGAATGTCGACAAAATCAAAGTCCTCTCCGACTCAGTGTGGCGTGATTTTGGTGAGAAATATGGCTTATTGATTGAGGATTACGGCTTGCTCGCTCGAGCCATCTTTATTATCGATGCCGAAGGTCAGCTTAAATACCAGGAGCTGGTGCCCAATATTACCGAACACCCCAATTACGACGCCGCGCTTGAAGCGTTAAAAACCATTCAAGCACAGCAATAAGCATAAAAAATGGGGCATTTATTGCCCCATTTTTATTAGTGCGTATGTTGGTCGCCATTGGCTTGATAATCGAAGGTCGGCATAGACCAATGATAACGCAGTGCTAACATTCGTAAGCTAAAGCCCAGCGTTAAACAGATCACTAGGTTTATCCACTCTGCCAATTGATAGGCGTTGAGCGTGATATATAAGCCTGCGGTAAAGAGCGAAATCACCGCGTAGAGTTCTTTCTTAAAAATCAAAGGCACTTGGTTACAGAGAATATCGCGGATCACCCCACCAAAGACCCCTGTGACGAGTCCCATCACCACCGCAATCGTTGGACTAAAGCCTAACATTAGCGTTTTTTGGGCGCCAACAATCGAGAATACGGCTAACCCCAAGGCATCAATGGCCAAAAATAACTTAGACAGGTAACGCATCACAGGCGCAATGGCGACCGTTAATAAAGACGCAAATGCAATCGCCAGCAGGTAATGGACATTCTCGACCCAAATCAAAGGGTAATTTCCGAGCAGCATGTCTCTTAGGGTGCCACCACCAATCGCCGTCGCGCAGCCAATGATAACCACGCCGAATAAGTCCATCTGCTTACGGCCCGCCGCTAATGCCCCTGTCATGGCCTCGGCTAAAATCCCAATCAACCATAATAATCCGATAAATTGCGCTTCTTGCATTTAAACTACTTATTACCCATGCATAAAGAACGGATTTTGCCTGATAATCCACGGACTGGATAATGAGATTATTTAAATTTTGTCATTAGAATATTTAATCTATTGGTAGCATTTGTGCATTAGTCATTTCTACTTTTCAATATCACGCAACGCCACAACCCTTCAATAACAATGCATTAACCAAGAACGAGCTATTCCCCGTTTTCCATTAAGCTTATTTTTTGATAAGTTTTAATAAAGCATAATCAATTAAAATATAGAAATTTGCAGAAAACTCATCTTAACGTCAATCAAGCCTAAATTTTGGCCACAAAAAAGCGGCCAAAGGGCCGCTTTTTTAGACTAAAAGTAAATTATTTGTTTTCAGGCTTTGGCGGGAAATTCGCCATCACGCTGCCGACTGCTTCGTTGATCAGCTGTACTCTTTCCGAAGGAGTATTTTTATCACGGATAGTATCAGCTACTGAGCCACGCCAAATTAACTTAGCTGTTTTATTATCAACTAAATCAATGATCAGGGTGCCAACTTCGTATTCTCTGACTGTGGTCTGGGTTTGCATGTTACCGCCCCAGCCCCAACCTGGGCCATAGTAAGGGTTATAGCCAAAATTGGTATTGAAGGTATCGACATTAATCTTCTTATCAATTTTGGTCAGATAGTTCACTAATACATCGGCATCTTTCGCATCAACCAAGGTCATGCCCTTAGATGAAAGCTGAGAATTCACCGCATCTCGCACGCGCTGATCCATTAAACCATCGAGGTGATAACCCGAAGCATCGGTCTTTTTGCGACCCACGCATAGGTCTTGTACTGAGTAAAATTGGCGCTAGGGTCAAAATCCCAACCCGACTTCAGCGAACTACAGGCACTCAGTGCCAGTACGGCTAAACCTACAATTATATTTTTCATGATGATTTCCTTGGTCGTTCTTATCGAACACAAATAAGCCGAAAATAAATTTAGCTTACAGAGCAATGGACGGTTCTACAACTCAATATGATGAAAAAGCAGAGTGTTATTCAGCTTGACTTCAGTAATCGCTTTAAATGATAATGATTATCACTTAAAGCGATTAAGGGATAAATAACATGTACTGGTTCATTAGCGCATTGATTGTGGCATCGGCGATTTTCTGGTTCGCACCGCAAAAAGTCTCAGCCGATACCCATAACAGTAAGCTCACACCTCATCTCCCCATGATGCTGCTGTTTTTACCTTTAGTCGTATTGAGTTGGCTCGTCTTTGAGACTGTGTCAAACGGGGTGAATTACACTACGGTTGCCGCCTTTGGGTTTGTTGCCACAGCTTGCTTAATCGCCCTGCCTAAATTGCATCGTTTTATCATGCCCTGCGCCCTACTTACGGCATTGGCATTAATCGCTATGGTATTGCAGCATCTCTAAGTCTGCTTTTTAAACATGCTACTTCCCTGCAAAGAGCTAGCATTGACCTTCGGCCACTTTCAGTCTCTGTCAGTGGCCTTTTTTTACCTCCCCGAAAGACGTTGAGTTTGGTAAACTTAAGCGGCATATATTCAGATAAAAGATGACTTATGAGAGTAGATCCCAACGTTTCCTTAGTGTACAGCACAGATAAGGGCCGGATTACTGCCGAGCCAGAAGCCAAAGCTATCCCTTCATCCGATGGGATTGTACGTATCCACAGAGACAGCAAGGGCCGCAAAGGTAAAGGTGTCTCGGTCATTTCAGGCCTAGGGCTTGATGAAGCGGGCTTAAAAGCACTGGCACAAACCCTTAAAAAACAATGTGGTTGTGGTGGCACAGTCAAAGATTTCACTATCGAAGTGCAAACCGACAATCGTGAGCAACTAAAACTACTGCTCGAAAAACAAAACTACAAAGTCAAATTAGCCGGCGGTTGATACGCCACCAGCCTAAGCCGCTGGATTTAATCTATTGGTCAACGCCTGTGGGCTGAACGGAGCATTTAATGGAGAGTTTGCAGAACCATTTTTTAATCGCCATGCCGTCGCTCGATGACACTTTTTTTGAGCGCACCGTCATCTATCTATGTGAGCACGATGAAAAAGGCGCCATGGGGCTAGTGATTAATAAACCGCTGGGCATTGAAGTAAACTCATTGCTCGAGCAGATGGATTTACCGGCTGAGCAAGTGTCGACCGATCTGGCACTGGGCGCGCAGGTGTTAATGGGTGGCCCCGTTTCCCAGGATAGAGGCTTTGTCCTGCATACATCCCAGCCCTATTGGGCCAACAGTACAGAATTAAGCTCTGGCCTCATGCTCACCACCTCAAGGGATGTATTAACGGCGATTGGCAGCGAACGCTCACCAGAAAAATTTATTGTGGCATTAGGTTATGCAGGTTGGAGCAAAAACCAGCTGGAGCAAGAACTGGCCGATAACTCATGGCTGACTATCCCTGCCGATCAGACCTTGCTATTCGATATCAAACACGAGGATCGATGGCAACAAGCGAGCCGCGCGCTCGGATTTGATGCTTGGCAATTGTCATCACAGGCGGGCCACGCCTAGCCGATTTTATTGTGACGAGTGAATATACAGATGAACGCAAAAACCGTTTTAGGTTTTGATTTTGGAACAAAAAGTATTGGTGTCGCCATAGGGCAACAAATCACCGCCAGCGCCACACCACTGCTATCCCTAAAAGCCGTCGACGGTATTCCCAATTGGGATGAAATCGGCAAACTCATTAAAGAGTGGCAACCCGATTTAGTCGTCGTAGGTTTACCGCTCAATATGGATGGCACAGAGCAGGAAATGACCCACAGGGCGAGAAAGTTTGCCAACCGACTGAACGCTAAGTTTGGGGTCAAAATTGTCACTCAGGATGAAAGACTGACCACCACAGATGCAAAAGCTCGGCTATTTGAACTCGGCGGCTTTAAAGCCCTCACCAAAGGTCAAGTCGATGCAGTGTCTGCCGTATTGATTGTCGAAAGCTATTTTGAAAATCATTTCGGTGAATGATAAGTCGTAAAAACAAAAGGATAGCCTGAGCTATCCTTTTATATTTCTGCGCTTATAAAGCTTACAGGTAAGGTTTAACCAAGTTCGCCATCATGCTGATATGGTCATCATTATCATTCAGCGCAGGAATGTAACGGAACTTCTCCCCGCCGGCATTAGCAAAGATATGACCATTTTCACCCACGATCTCTTCTAAGGTCTCTAAGCAATCTGCGCTAAACGCTGGGCACACAATCGCCACGTCACGTACACCTTGGCTTGGCAACGCCTGCATGGTTGCATCCGTATAAGGTTGTAACCATTTAGCCTTACCAAAGCGAGATTGGAAAGTCATCACAAACTCATTCGCTGTAAGCCCTAATTGCTCGGCCACCAGACGGGTGGTCTTCATGCAAAAGCAATAATAAGGATCGCCTAAGTGCAGATTACGCTCCGGCATACCATGGTAAGAAAGCACTAACTTTTGCGGCTTGCCGTGTTGCTCAAAGTCGGTGCGAATCGAATTCACCAATGCGGTAATAAAGTCAGGGTTATCATGATACGTGTGAATAAAATGCAGCGATGGTAGATAGCGCCACTGGGTTAATTCCCTTGCAATAGCATCGAAGGCCGAACCGGTTGTCGGTGCCGCATATTGTGGATAGAGCGGCAGTACAACGAGCTTATCTATCCCCTGTTGATGCATCGTTTGTAAGGTGCTCGCCACAGAAGGATTGCCATAACGCATGGCTAAATGTACAGATGCTTGATGCCCATCGGCCGTTAATTTTTCTGATAATTTAGCGGTTTGGCGCAAGCTGATATCCATCAGCGGTGAGCCCGCGTCAGTCCAGACCTTCTGATAGAGCGCCGCAGACTTGGCTGGGCGTACGCGCAGCACTATGCCATGTAAAATCAGCATCCACAGGAGTTTTGGAATTTCGACCACCCGAGGGTCGGATAAAAACTCCGCAAGGTAACGCCTCACCGCCGATGCCGTTGGCGCATCGGGTGTGCCAAGGTTGAGTAACAACACACCCACTTTGCCACGCTTTGCGTGACCCATCTCTTTTGATAATCCTGAAAACCTAGCCAAAGTAGCCTCTTAACATGAGTAAAATGAATAAATTGGGCATTAAAGCACTGATTCTATTGCCTGCTTAAGCTCAGCACTATCGGGTTTCACCTTAGAATTAAACTGCTGCACAGTATTGCCATCGCCACTGACGACATACTTGTAGAAATTCCACTTAGGCGAGCCAGCTTTATCCCCTAAGTATTTGAATACACTGTTAGCATCGCTGCCTCGCACAGGCGATGTCGCGAGCATAGTGAAGGTGACACCATAGTTGATGTAGCACACCTTAGCCGTGTCTTTTTCATCATTTTCCTCTTGGAAAAAGTCATCGGAAGGGAAACCAATCACCACTAAGCCTTTGTCTTTGTATTCTTTATGAAGCGCTTCGAGGGCCTTAAATTGTGGAGTGTAGCCACAGTTACTCGCGGTGTTAACCAGTAACACTGGCTTGCCCTGAGTCAATTCACACAGATTAATCTTTTCATCCGAGTGCAATTTACGCACTTCAACATCAAGATAACTCGGGCAAGTTGCCGCAAATGCGCTAGTGCTTAACAGGCTGGCAAAGATAACTAAGGGGAGTTTCATCATAATGTCCTTCTCATTGGGCGCGCCAAGATTGGCAAACTCGTTATTCTCTATTACGTCACTCACTAATATAGAGATCATATTGAATAAAAAAATAAAAGCTACAGCGAGTTATCGATTGGCTTAAGCGATAAAAAAAGCAGCTCAAGGGAGCTGCTTTAACATCACCGCAGATAGGATTAATCCATATCCAAGGTCACGCCTTCCATAAAGCTTGAACTGGTAGGCTCTTTATTTTGCAGTTTGATCATTAAACGTAAGTCGTTTGGCGAGTCAGCATGGTGAAGCGCATCGGCATAGCTGATTTCCCCATCGATATAGAGTTGCAGCAAGGCTTGGTCAAAGGTCTGCATACCCTGTTCATTCGATTTGGCCATGGTTTCTTTGAGCAAATGCAGCTCGTTTTTAGCAATCAAGCTCGCGACACGTGGCGTATTGATTAAGACTTCAATCGCCGCCCGTCGTCCTGTACCATCGACTTTGGGCACCAGTTGCTGCGCCACAATGCCGCGCAGGTTGAGTGACAAGTCGAATAACAACTGCTGGTGTTTACTCTCAGGCACTAAGTGCATGATCCGGTCTAACGCTTGGTTAGCGTTGTTCGCGTGCAGTGTCGCCATACAGAGGTGACCCGTTTCGGCGAAAGAAAGCGCAAACTCCATGGTTTCTTGAGTACGGATCTCACCAATCAAAATCACATCGGGCGCCTGACGCAGCGAACTCTTCAGCGCCGCATCAAAGGATTCGGTATCTATACCCACTTCACGTTGAGTGATGATGCTTTTGCGATGGTCGTGCACAAATTCCACAGGGTCTTCGATGGTGAGGATATGACCACGGGCATGGGCATTACGATAACCCACTAACGCCGCCAAGGAGGTCGACTTACCGGTTCCCGTTCCCCCAACCATGATGATAAGACCCCGTTTACTCATCACCAGATCTTTTAAAATCGGTGGCAGTTTTAAGTCTTCTACCTCAGGGATCTTGGTCTCAATCCGGCGCATTACGCATCCAGGAGATTCACGCTGCCAGAATGCGCTGACGCGGAAACGACCTAAATCCTTAACCGCAAAAGCAAAGTTACACTCGCGAGTCGTGTGAAACTCCTTCTTTTGCGCCTCAGTCATCACGGACTCGACAAAATCCAAAGATTGCGCGGGCGTGAAGGCACTCTCGGCTAACGGACGTAACTCACCATCGATTTTGGCGCTAGGCGGAAAACCAGCGGTAATAAACAAGTCCGAGGCTTTACGCTCCACCATGACTTTTAAAAACGGACGGACATCCATCATAAATCCTTAAAACGTCGCTTGTTTGTTTGAGCTCTTCGCCATGGCATCCTCACGGGTGATGAGGCCACGGTTCACTAAGTTTTGCAGACACTGTTCGAGCGTTTGCATGCCATGGGCCATCCCCGTTTGAATGGCTGAGTACATCTGCGCCACTTTATCTTCACGGATAAGGTTACGGATAGCGGGCGTTCCCATCATGATTTCGTGGGCAGCCACACGGCCGCCACCGATTTTCTTAATCAGGGTTTGCGAAATAACCGCCTGTAATGATTCAGATAACATGGTACGCACCATGTCCTTTTCACCGGCAGGGAAAACGTCAACCACACGGTCGATGGTCTTAGCCGCCGAGGTGGTGTGCAAGGTACCAAAGACTAAGTGACCCGTTTCGGCCGCCGTCATCGCCAGACGAATGGTTTCAAGATCGCGCATCTCACCGACGAGGATTACGTCAGGGTCTTCACGCAGTGCGCTACGCAGCGCCGCGTTAAAGCTGTGGGTATGACGATGCACTTCCCGTTGGTTAATCAAACATTGCTTATTCTGGTGAACGAATTCGATAGGATCTTCAATGGTTAAGATATGGTCGTGGCGGTTCTCATTGATGTAATCCACCATGGCCGCAAGTGTGGTACTCTTACCCGAACCGGTAGGTCCAGTAACAAGCACTAAGCCGCGGGGAAAGCTGGAAATTTTCTTAAAAATCTCTGGCGCCCCTAACTGTTCGAGCGACAAAATTTCGCTGGGAATGGTACGAAACACCGCCGCAGCGCCGCGGGATTGGTTAAAGGCGTTCACACGGAAACGCGCTAAATTAGGGACTTCGAACGAAAAGTCGATTTCTAAATGCTCTTCAAAGTCCTTACGCTGTTTATCATTCATAATGTCGTACACAAGGCTGTGTACACCCTGATGATCGAGCGCGGGCAGGTTAATTTTTCTCACTTCACCGTCGACACGGATCATGGGAGATATCCCTGCAGAGAGGTGTAGATCCGAGGCTTTGTGTTTTACACTAAAGGCTAATAACTCAGTGATTTCCATAGTTTGGGATATCCTTGCAACCAGATAATTACATCATGACAACAATAGCAGACAGACTCGCAGTCGCCCAGAGCAGGATCGCGCAAGCGGCGCAAAAATGCGCACGCCTACCTCACAGTATTCGCTTACTTGCCGTCAGTAAGACTAAACCCATCGAAGATATTATAGCAGCCTATGACGCGGGCCAGCGTTGCTTTGGCGAGAACTATGTTCAAGAAGGTGTGACAAAAATTGAGTCGCTAAAGGGCACACACCCTGATATTGAATGGCATTTTATTGGACCACTGCAATCCAATAAAACCGCCTTAGTCGCCCAGCACTTCGACTGGATGCACACCCTCTCGCGGGAGAAAATTGCCCAACGGCTCAATGAGCAGCGCCCAGCACACCTTGCGCCGCTCAATGTGTGTATTCAAATCAATATCAGTGATGAAGACACTAAATCCGGCATCGATGCCGAGCAAATGTTGCCTCTGGCCGATAGCATCAGCCAATTAGCTCATTTACAACTGCGGGGCTTAATGGCGATTCCCAGCGCCACCAATGACGCTGCGCAGCAAAGCCTCGAACTCAGCGAGCTTAAGCAGTTATTCGATACGCTAAAGCAGCATTATCCCGCTGTCGATACGCTTTCTATGGGTATGAGTAATGATTTAGACGTGGCTATTGAGTGCGGCTCAACCATGGTGCGTATCGGCAGCGCAATCTTTGGTGAACGGGATTATGGCGCAAAAGAAACGACCCGCAATTAGTCGTTACGGGTTAATCCATCTGTACGATTGATGCTAAGGGAAATCACAGAGATAGCCAAAGGCGAGTCAGCAATATCGGCTTTAGCCTTGTTTTTAGCGGTTAAAGCCCAAATACTGTTAGAGAACATTAAATAGAAATTTTTATCCGGCCTAATAACGCTAATTCAATGATATTAATGCTGAATGTTATCCACTCAGCCTAGGCCAGACATTATGGGGTACACATGAGTCAACAAAAAATCTGCTTTATCGGTGCGGGCAATATGACCCGCAGTATTATCAGCGGCTTAATTCGTAGCGGCTATCCTGCTGCGCTAGTGCAAGCCACCAACCCTAGCCAAGGTAAACTCGATGCCCTCGCCGCCGACTTTGGTGTGCGCGTATCCCAAGACAATGTTAGCGCCGCCCAAGATGCCGATGTCATCGTATTATCCGTTAAGCCACAGTTGATGGAACAAGTCTGCCAAGCACTGCAAGGCATTGATATGTCTAACAAGCTGGTCATTACCATTGCAGCGGGGATTAAAGCAGAGCGCTACAGCCAGTATTTAGCACAGCCCATCACCCTAGTTCGCACTATGCCAAACACGCCAATGCAAATCGGTGTCGGTATGACGGGACTCTACGCCCCGCAGCACCTCTCTGATGTCCAACAAGCCATTACCGAACGTTTGATGTCTAGCGGTGGTGAAATTGTGTGGGTGAATGAGGAATCTGAGATTAATCAAGTCATTGCCCTTGCGGGTAGTTCTCCGGCCTATTTCTTCCTGCTGATGGAATCTATGATTGATGCCGGCAAGCAAATGGGCATGGATGAAGCCAAAGCCAGAAGCTTAGTGCAGCAAGCGGCCCTCGGTGCTGCTATGATGGCAAAGCAAAATCCCGAGCTTACGCTGGGTAATTTACGGGAGAATGTCACCTCGAAGGGCGGCACAACGGCGCAAGCCATCGCCACATTCGAAGCGGCGGATCTTCGTGGTGTGGTCAAAAATGCGATGGAAAACTGCATCAAACGTGCAGAGGAAATGGCTAACACTTTTTGATCTAGCTATTGCTGGGTGACTCACTTTTAACGCGGGCGTTTTTAATCGGACTCATATAGGCAGAAATCTCGATGAATGCATTAACCTTTTTAATCAGCACACTCTTCGATTTGTATTTGATGGTGGTGATATTACGGATCTGGCTCCCCTTGGCCCGTGCCGATTTTTATAATCCCTTCAGTCAGTTTGTGGTCAAAGCCACTCACCCGTTGATCGCGCCTATGCGTCGATTAATTCCTTCAATGGGAAGATTCGATACTTCTTCATTTGTACTCGCCCTATTAGTCGTGATGGCCAAAGTACTGCTGTTAAGCCTTATCGCCGGTGGTGGCATTGATATAGTGCTGTTCTTTGTGTTTGCGCTTGTCACTGTAATCAAACAGGCGGGCGTTTTGCTCTTCTGGATGCTGATCATCCGCGCCATCTTAAGCTGGTTCAATCAAGGCTATAACCCCATTGTGATGATTATGGGTCAGCTAACTGAGCCCATTTTGGCCCCAGTGCGCCGCATCATTCCGCCCATTGGAGGTTTAGATTTGTCGGTGATGTTAGTGATTATCGGCATGAACTTTATCAACATGCTATTGGCGCAATACGTACCATTTTGGGCCGTGATTTAATGAGCGCAGTCATTATGCAGCAAGGTGACTTGCTGCTTAATTTGTATATTCAACCTAAAGCGAGTCGCGATCAGATAGTCGGGCTACACGGTGATGAGTTAAAAGTCGCCATTACCGCCCCGCCTATCGATGGCAAGGCCAATGCCCATTTAAGCAAGTATTTAGCCAAGACCTTTAAAGTCCCTAAAAGTGATGTTCACATCCTTAAGGGCGAATTAGGACGTCATAAGCAGGTACGGATTAGCGCGCCCAAAAACGTTCCGGCAGAAATCGCGACATTGCTCGAATAAACGCACCGTTGGAAGTCTCCTTCCCGCGACCTATACTCAAGTAATCCCTCATATGAAGGTACAACATCATGTTACGTAATCTCCTTATTATGCTCGCCTTGACCGCAAGCCTGTGTGGCGTCGCTAATGCCGAGCAAAAAGAAACCGTCGGTAATTTCGACATTCATTACATGGCGCTGGGCAGCACCTTTTTAACCCCGAGCATTGCGAAATCCTATGGCATCGAACGCAGTAGCTACAGAGGCATCATTAACATTGCCGTATTAGATATGAGTGAAGAAGGCTCGCCCGCAGTGCCCGTTGAAATCACTGGCGTGGCCAATAACCTACTCGATGCGCGTATCGATTTGAAATTTAGAGAGATCCGTGAAGGTAAGGCGATTTATTACATCGCCGAAGTCCCTTACCGCGACGATCAAGAGATCAATTTCAACATCGCCATCAAACACGGCAACCAACTCAACACCAACCTGCAGTTTAAGCAAAAGTTCTACGTCGAATAATCTCAACCTCATAAGGCAGGACGATACCAAGTATCGTCCTGCCTTTTTCTGTCCTTTACCGCTCAGCTTGGGTATCATTGCCGCATACAGTCCAATGACATCGCTCAATGTTCACACTCAGTGACACACAGACAAGAGCACCCAATCCAATAGGTATTCCATGCAACAAATCGTCCTCGCCAGTGGCAATAAAGGTAAACTTGCCGAATTCGATCAAATGCTCGCCGCCTACGGCGTAAAAGTGCTGCCACAAAGCCAATTTAACGTTAGCGAAGTGGCCGAAACGGGCACCACCTTTGTCGAAAACGCCATTATCAAAGCCAGACATGCGGCGCAAATTACTGGACTTGCCGCCATTGCCGATGACTCGGGATTAGAAGTCGATTTACTCCAAGGCGCACCGGGCATCTACTCTGCGCGCTATGCGGGGGAAAATGCCAAGGATCAAGACAATGTGTTAAAACTCTTAGACACATTAAAGGATAATCCTGCGCCGCGTACGGCCAGATTCCAATGTGTTTTAGTCTATATGCGCCATGCCAAGGACCCAACGCCCATCATTTGCCAAGCCTCGTGGGAAGGCCAAATCGATTTCGTGCAACGGGGTGACAACGGCCATGGTTACGATCCGATTTTTATTCCAGAACACCATGATTGCAGCGCAGCCCAAATGAGCAGTGACGAGAAAAATGCCTTGAGTCACCGTGGTAAAGCTTTAGTGCAACTGATTGCTGCCATGCAAGAAAAAGGCGTATTTACCGACGGGAACGCCCAATAATGTCAGTAAATGTGTCACCTCAGTTAACCCTGCCGCCGTTGAGCTTGTACATCCATATCCCTTGGTGTGTGCAAAAATGCCCTTACTGCGACTTTAACTCCCATGGGCAAAATGGTGAATTACCCCAAAAGGCCTATGTGGATGCGCTGCTAGCAGACTTACGCCAAGACTTGCACTTAGTCCAAGGCCGTAAGCTGCACACCATTTTTATTGGTGGTGGAACGCCGTCTCTGTTTGATGCCAATCAAATCAAACGGATATTAGATGGCGCCAATGCGCTGGTCCCCTTTAGTGACGATATTGAAATCACCATGGAGGCCAATCCTGGCACCCTAGAGCACGATGACTTTAGTGCCTACCGCGCCGCAGGGGTCACCCGGTTATCCATTGGAGTACAGAGTTTCTCTAAGGATAAGCTCAATCTGCTGGGGCGGATCCACGATCAAAACGAAGCCCAAACCGCCGCCCAAAAAGCCAGCCAAGCGGGTTATTTAAGTTTTAACTTGGATTTGATGCACGGACTTCCGAATCAAAGTTTTGCTGAGGCCATGGCGGATATAGATACCGCTGCGGCGCTCAATCCGCCGCATTTGTCTTGGTATCAACTGACGATTGAGCCTAACACCCTGTTTCATTCAAAACCACCGCAACTACCCGACGATGAAGATCTCTGGCAGATCTACGAACAAGGGCAACAAAAGTTAGCGGCACTCGGTTATGAGCAGTATGAAATCTCGGCCTATGCCAAACCCGGCTATCAATGCAGGCATAACCTTAACTATTGGCAGTTTGGCGATTATTTAGGCATAGGCTGCGGTGCCCATGGCAAAGTGACCTTGCCCGAAGAGAACCGCATTATTCGCACGGTTAAAATCAAACACCCTAAGGGTTATTTAGCTGCCGACAACTATCACTTCGAGCGGACTGAGGTCGCCGAAGAAGATCGCGCCCTCGAATACTTGATGAATCGTCTGCGCTTAATGACGCCTATCCCTAAGCAAGAGTTTGAAGACAGAACTGGTTTACACCGAGATACCTTGAAAGAGGGAATGGAAAAGGCCAAACAACGGGGTTTACTCACCGAATCGGCTGGACATTGGCAATTAACCAGTAAAGGTCACATGTTTGTGAACGATTTACTGACGCAATTTTGTTAATTCACTAGGGCGTGTTGACGTTTCGAGATTAGATTTTGTTCGTTCTGGCAAGCACGTGCTCGCGAAACGAGGAATGATGTGTAGTTATTCTACTCAAATGACGAGCTGCTCTTATGACAGAAAGTAAGAGAACGAGCTTGCTAGACGAACCCTTCGGGCAGCGTTTGGCTGGCGTTTCTGCAGCGTTATCGTCCGTTTATGTAGAATAACTACACTGCACGGACTTTGCCTTGCATAAAAGCCAGCCAAACTGCTGCAAAAATACCCCTGAAACGTCAACACGCCCTAATTAAATTCCCCATATAAATAATGTGTTAGCCTAGGTTTCTCGATGAAGCATCTTTTATGGCTAACACATTTTCTAACATTTATATTCATACATTTTTCCCCTGCTTCTTTAGAATTGCCTGAACATTGTTAAGGAAGCCTGATCATGCCAATAAAAACGAACATCAGCTTAGTCGCATTTACTCTCTCCACCCTGCTTGCACTGCCTTCTCATGCGGTGCCCACCTTAAGTGACTCACATCATGTGGCCAGTGCAAGTGTTGCCGCCCAAAGCGAGTCAGAAAAAGCCAATGCCTTGTTTGAAACCATCTTCATGGAAAACATCATGGCAAGCCCCATTGCGCAAACCTATATGGGCATTAAGCAGGACTATGATAAGTGGGATGACATTGGCGATGAAGCGGATGCCCGTGAGTTGGCACGAACCAAGAAACAGCTAGCCGAAGTGAATCAACTGGATGCGAGTAAGCTTGATCCACAAACTCGCCTAAGCCTGACGTTACTCATTCAAAACCTGAATAACGATATCAAAGACTATCAGTGGCGCTACCATAACTACCCAGTGAATCAGATGCATGGTGGCCACTCAATGATAGCCTCCTTCCTGATTAATCAACACCAGATCACCGATGTCAGCGATGCTAAGGCCTATATCAGCCGCTTAAATGGCGTGCCCAAACGCTTAAACCAACTGCAACAGGCGCTCGAGATCCGCGCAGATAAAGGCATTATTGCCCCTAAATTTGTGTTCGGTTACGTGATTTCTGACAGCCAAAACATCATTAAAGGCGCCCCCTTCGATAAAGGCGAAGACAGTGCGTTGTTGGCGGATTTTCGCAAAAAAGTGAATGCGCTCAGCATCTCCGAAGCAGAAAAAGCCCAACTGATTACCGATGCTGAAAAAGCACTAGTCTCGCAAGTTGAGCCCGCATACAAGACGCTTATCGCCTATATCAAAACCTTAGAAGCCAAAGCCGATACCCGCGATGGGGTTTGGAAACTCCCCGACGGCGAGGCGTTTTATAACAATGCCCTGGCACGCACGACCACTACCCACATGACGGCGGATGAAATCCATCAACTTGGTCTTGCCGAAGTGGAACGCATCCATAATGAAATGCGCGCCATTATGAAAAAGGTGAATTTTAACGGCACCTTGCAAGAGTTCTTCACCTTTATGCGCGATGATCCGCAGTTTTATTATCCAAATACCGCCGAAGGCAAGGCGGCATATTTAGCCGATGCAACCAAGCTTATCGATAATATGCGCTCACGCTTGGATGAAGTCTTTAAGGTTAAGCCTAAAGCAGCCATGATAGTCAAACAGGTTGAAGCCTTTAGGGAAAAATCCGCGGGTAAAGCCTTCTATGAACAACCGGCTCCCGATGGCTCTCGCCCTGGTAGCTACTATGCCAACCTCTACGATATGAAAGCCATGCCTAAATACCAGATGGAAGCACTGGCTTACCACGAAGGGATCCCTGGCCATCATATGCAAATCGCTATCTCACAGGAGCTAAAGGATATTCCTAAGTTCCGTAAATTCGGTGGCTATACTGCCTATATCGAAGGTTGGGGGCTCTACAGCGAGTCTTTCCCGAAGGAGATGGGCTTATATGCCGACCCTTACTCCGATTTTGGTCGACTGGCGATGGAGTTATGGCGAGCTTGTCGTTTAGTGGTCGATACTGGGATCCACGCCAAGAAATGGACCCGCGAACAAGGGATAGCTTATTACGTCGACAATACCCCTAACGCAAAATCCGATGCGAAGAAAATGGTAGAGCGTCATATCGTTATGCCATCTCAAGCCACAGCCTATAAAGTTGGGATGATTAAGTTACTCGAACTGAGACACAAGGCGGAAAAACAGCTGGGTGATAAGTTTGATATCCGGGATTTCCATACTTTAGTCTTGGCTAACGGGGCACTGCCTTTGGATGTGCTAGAAGAGCAAGTCGATCAATGGATTGCCAACGTTAATAAAGCCTAAGCATAAAACCTTGGGAGGCTAACGCTAGCCTCCCTTGAACGCCGTTGCGAATAACATCGTTAAATCGCAGCCAATAAAAAAGCCACTATCAAGTGGCTTTTTTATTGGATTTATCACCGGCTTGGTCATAAAACCCTATCTCACTGTGGGTCACTATATTTGATGTATTAAACACTTAACACTCGGTGTGACTTTAGGGTACAGAGAGACAAAACTCGTTTTCCGCACTCAACCATCAGAAAAAAATTACCTCAGCCTAATGAGCTGAGGTAAACCAAAAACTAGGATGATGGTTTAAAAGCCAACATTGTTTTAGTTCGCAAACTTCTGCTGGCTGTGATCCGAAACTGCATTGCTGCCAACCTGTACGCTGATATCGAAAGGGGTCATTTCCAATAAAAGTGTAGGACTCAGGTCATTCCGAATCATCTGGCAACCATTGTATTCATTTAAGAACAGACTTCAATACACTCACTAAAAAGCTGTTTTAGAGAACCCTAAAAAACCAAACTAAAATACAAACCAAAAATCACATAACAGATTGATTTTAATAGAATCTAAAAACTACCAAACTCGCTCAAAACTCATTAAACGCATTTTAAGAACAATGTTTCCAAAATTACTGACGTTCACTGAAGAGTTCCGCATAGGGAATATCCCAATAAGGCGGATTACCAATGTGGTCTTTAATAAACTCAATGAAGGCACTCACCTTAGGCGCTAAGTGTTTACGACGTGGGTAAACAGCCTGTAGCGGTAAATGATGAGTCAGTTGCCAATCCCTCAGCAGCG
Organism: Shewanella sp. Koi 1; assembly: GCF_052907445.1. Classification (NCBI taxonomy): domain Bacteria; kingdom Pseudomonadati; phylum Pseudomonadota; class Gammaproteobacteria; order Alteromonadales; family Shewanellaceae; genus Shewanella; species Shewanella sp. Koi 1. The sequence goes on from NZ_JBREJM010000001.1 coordinate 3,399,874, forward strand.
GCACTAAGGTGCCCTTAGCGATTTCATCTTCCATCAAGTAACTGGCAAGATAGACAACTCCTAAGCCACTGATCGCAGCTGATTTTAAAGCGGGAGCATTATCCACTCTAAAGTTACCAGAGACACCTATCTCACAGTAATCATCGCCCTTTTTAAACTGCCACATGCTGTGCTCATGCCACTCACCTTGATACACCAAGCAGTTATGGTCGACTAATTGTTCTGGACGCGACGGTTCACCATGTTTAGCAATATAATCAGGCGAGGCAACGAGTAGGAACTGACACTTCATTAAAGGGCGCGCCACCATACCCAAGGGAAGCTGCTCAGACATAGTTAACAATAGGTCTAAACCTTCGCTGACTACATCCACCTTATGATCTAATAAGCTGACTTGCAGCTCGAGCTCAGGATGTTTTGCCATAAATGATGGCAGCGCGGGAATGATATGCATAGCACCAAAGGACTGGGAAATCCCCACCTTTAACACGCCGCGGGTGGCATCGTTTAAGTTATGCACGCTAGCAATGGCCTGTTCGGCATCGCGAAGCAACTCTTCACCTTGCAGATATAACAAATGTCCAGCTTCAGTCAGACTTAAGCTTCGAGTGGTACGCTGGATCAGTTGAACACCGAGTCTATGTTCGAGATCGGCTACCTGCGTACTGACCTTAGATTTAGAGATCCCAAGCCTTCTTGCGGCGGCACTAAAACTACCAGCTCTGGCCACATGAGTAAAAATCGCAATAGGTTCTAACAGTTCTAACATGGAAAGTCGCCTTAAGCAGTTTCGACAGTGATATTAACTTTCGGAATAGCATAGGAATGCAGCACAAATGCCTTGAAGCATCCCTCAATGCCTTAATATCTCACAGCAATTGGGTTCGTTGTAGAGATTTAGCCCGAAAAAGTCCGCTAAAGTAGAGTGTTCTATCTGACTGAATTGCCAGCTTTTCATTATATTTTAAGAGTATACCAAACATTAGTCTTTAGAATGTAATATTCCATAGTAAATAGCCGCAAGCAATCAGATTAATATCATTCCGCTTGGCTAAAATGAATCAAGAAAAAGCCCCAGACACTTAACGTACTGGGGCTTTTTCATTTATATCACTGTATTTATGGTGTCAGTTAGCTCGGCATTACCTGACTCCAACCAGTGTAGGTTTTAAGCTACTCTGCAGATCACTATTCACGTAATTCATGGTGAGTGTTTTGAGTCAACACATAGGGTGCTAACTCTGGCACTTCTTTACGCAGTTGATTCTCAAGCACCAGCAGGTTTTCAAAACGGTCACATAAACGGTCGGCTTTCGCTTCAATCCCCTTAGATTGGGATTCAATTTGCTGCTCAATATCATCGCCCAATCTATCCATTTTTTGTGAGAATGCGTCCATCTTAGCTTCGAAGGATTCACCGTCGCCCGCAAGGATTTGGCTGCCGATATTCATCATTAGAGTGCCAATGGAGTTTTGCACGATTTGCTCCATTTCCTTATCAAATTCGTCGTTAAAGGTGTTTTGCATCGACTCTTCAGTCGCACCAAGGTAAAAACTATCGCCCTGCTTGTAGGCTACGGTATCAACACGCTTCTGCACGCCCGCCATCATCTCATCAAACTTAGCGCCAGCGGCATCGCCCATCAGTGGTGTTAAGGCCATACTCACAGCTTGAGAGGCCAATGCAACGGCTTCATTCACTAATTCAATGACTTCAGGAACCTGAGTCGACACCTCATCGGCATACTGGCTCACGAGCTTTTTCTGTTTGTCGGTTAAGGTGACCTGCTTGCCTTCAACGTATAACTTGTCGACCTCGATGCGATACTTCTCAGCACCCTTCTCGCTCATCACTAATTTTTTCGGTTCGACTCTCACATCATAATTAAGGGAAACCTCACAGCGCTCATCGATTTGCGGCTCGGTTTTCGCTTGTGCTGATTGCAAGCCAGAAGCGCCTAAAATAACACCCGATAATGCCACTCCGGTTAATAGTGTATTTATCTTCATTGTTGTTCATCCTTTAATCTGAGGAATACGACTAAGCTAACGTGCTAAAAGATGAATAGCAGAAGATGTGCCAACTTTGTAACAACATGATTATTATGAAGTTATAAAAATTAGCACCGAGAGCAGATTAGTAAATTTCACTAATATTTAGCCTAACAGTGCTAATAAAAGAGTTAAATCAGAAGATTGAACGTCCGAGACGCTGGCTGAGATGCTCAAGCATCGCTGTCCCCGCGAGGGAGTTACCTTGATTGTCTAATTCGGGTGACCAAACGCAGACCGAGAGCTCCCCGGGGATCACCGCAATAATGCCGCCGCCAACACCGCTTTTACCAGGCATACCAACACGATAGGCAAACTCACCTGCGCCGTCATATAAGCCAGAAGTTGCTAACAGTGCATTTAATTGCCGAGTCTGCACCTGCGAAATAAGTTCAGTGCCATCTAAGGTTTTACCACGGTTAGCTAAATACAACATCGCCCGCGATAGGTCGGCGCAATTCATTTTTAAGGCGCAATAATGAAAATAAGTGCGCAGCACTGTATCGACATCGCCTTGAAAATTACCGAAGGATTTCATTAGATAAGCGATGGCCGCATTGCGAGCACTATGCTGATATTCAGAATCAGCCACTTGCTTGTCGAAGCAGACTTTATCGTTTTGACTCAGCGCCCTGACCAACTCCAACATCCGATGCTTAGGCGCCCCTAAACGGCTCTGCAATAAGTCAGCGATAACTAACGCGCCAGCATTAATAAAGGGATTGCGAGGTTTACCCCGCTCGAGTTCAACTTGGACTAACGAATTGAAGGAGTGTCCCGAGGGTTCTTTACCGACGCGGCTCCAAATTTCGGTTTCTTCATATAAAGTTAGCGCTAAGGTTAAGCTGAAAACTTTAGAAATACTTTGAATTGAAAATGGCTCAAGGTAATCGCCTGCGCCTATGGTTTCACCGTCAATTGTGGTCACGGCAATACCCAATTTACCAGCATCAACATTGGCGAGCGCAGGGATGTAATTAGCAACCTTTCCTTGGCCGAGCAAGGGCCGAACTTTGTCGACCACTTCCTCTAATAACGCCTGTTCTGGCATTAACTCCACCAGATATCGTACAGATCGCTAACTTCAAGTTGAGTCACTTTTTGACCCGCCCAGAAAGCCTTCACTGCAGCAACATCTTCTTCGGTGCACTTACCGATAGTTTGGGTAGCAATAATACCTTCCCACTCGATATGACCACCGCCGTGGAAACCTAACTTACGGGCTTCAATGACTTCATCGATAAACTTATCGACTGTTGCATCAATATCGGCTTCAGAGACAGATGCATCGAAGGTCCAAGTAATGTCAAAACCTAACTCTTGGAATTCATCAACGCGCATTTTCTTACGTAAACGACGGCTACGATTCTTTGCCATAGTGATTTTCCCCGTTGTGTTAAAAAAATAAAATCCATAAAAGATGTTAAGCGATACGCTCAAACATCAGATCCCACACGCCATGGCCGAGGCGATGACCGCGGGCTTCAAATTTAGTCAGTGGGCGATGTTCTGGGCGCGGCACCACGGTACCATCGGCGGATTGGTTTTTGTAACCATTGGCCGCATTCATCACTTCCAGCATATGTTCGCTGTAGTTTTCCCAGTCGGTCGCCATATGGAACACGCCGCCAATCTTTAGTTTGCGGCGGATAAGCTCAGCAAACTCCGCCTGCACGATACGGCGCTTATGGTGGCGCTTTTTATGCCAAGGATCGGGGAAGAACAATTGCACGCGAGCAAGACTGCCATCGGCGATAGCATATTCTAACACTTCCATTGCATCATGGTGATACACGCGAAGATTAGTCACCCCAGCAGCGGCAGCGTCACTTAAGCATGAACCCACGCCAGGCTTATGGACTTCAATACCGATAAAATTCTGTTCTGGGGCTTCTTGTGCCATTTGTACTAAAGAGGCGCCCATGCCGAAACCAATTTCCAGTACGGTATCGGCTTCGCGACCAAACACTTCGGTCAGGTTTAATGGTGTTGGGCTGTAATCTAAGCCCATTGTTGGCCACTGAGTCTCAATGGCTTGCGCTTGACCTTTAGTCAAACGACCTTCTCTTAGGACAAAGCTTCTGATCTTACGCAGATACTTGCCTTCTTCATTAAATTCAGCGGTAGTGACTTCGCTCATTTTTGCCTCGTCTCGTGGACAACACCATCTAAAAAGAAGGGCATTATCCAAAGTTCAACTTACAGTGCAAGCACTAATGGAGGCGAAGTATAACAAGATTATCCTAGAGAGCGAATCTAGGCCGATTTTTCGATGGGGTGTTACTTGTTTGCCAACCAATCTCCCGCTACACTGCGCCGATGAAATCTACAGCCTCCTTTGCTACACGTATAGTTAATTGGTACGACAACCACGGTCGTAAAACCCTCCCTTGGCAGCAAGATAAAACCCCATATCGCGTATGGGTTTCTGAGATTATGTTGCAACAAACTCAGGTAGCGACTGTTATCCCCTATTACCAGCGTTTTATGGCACGTTTCCCCGATGTGTTAGCCCTAGCTAACGCGCCGGATGATGAAGTATTGCATCATTGGACTGGGCTTGGTTATTACGCTAGGGCTCGCAATCTACATAAAGCCGCTAAGATGGTTCGCGATTTGTATCAGGGGCAATTTCCAACAGACTTTGAGCAAGTGTTGGCGCTGCCAGGTATTGGCCGCTCGACAGCAGGTGCAGTGTTATCCCTATCACTTGGGCAACATCATCCGATCCTCGATGGCAATGTTAAACGCGTATTAGCAAGACATGGCGCGATTGCTGGCTGGCCCGGTCAAAAACCTGTGGAAGAACAACTCTGGCAATTAACCGAGCAGTTAACGCCAGAGCAGGATATTCAAAAATATAACCAAGCCATGATGGATATTGGTGCCAGCATTTGTACTCGCAGCAAACCCAATTGTGCCGCTTGCCCAGTGGCTATTGATTGCAAAGCTCAATTAATGGGAAGACAAACTGAGTTCCCCGGTAAAAAGCCTAAGAAAACTATCCCAGAAAAAGCCGCTTGGATGTTGGTTTTACTCAAAGATAACCAAGTCTTCTTGGCTAAGCGCCCTCCTGCCGGCATTTGGGGCGGACTCTGGTGCTTCCCCGAATTTAGTACTGAAGCCGCACTCAATGCAGAACTTGAAGCCCAAGGTTATCACGCCGCACAACTCGAACCATTAATCGGTTTTAGGCATACCTTTAGCCATTTCCATTTAGATATTCAACCCATGCTACTGAATTTGGATAGCCAAGCGAATGGCTACGACAAGCAAATCTCGGGTATGCAGAGCGTGGGCGCAGTCATGGAACAAAACCAGTCTCTCTGGTATAACATCAATCAACCTTCCAAAGTGGGACTCGCCGCCGCAACCGAGCGCGTGTTAGCCAATTTGGGATCACTCGTAGCTATTGCTAGCAACCTCGACAGTCAGTAAGGAATAATCATGGCGCGTACAGTCAATTGCGTATATTTAAACAAAGAAGCCGACGGCCTAGACTTTCAACTGTATCCAGGTGATTTAGGTAAACGTATTTTCGATAACGTCAGTAAAGAAGCTTGGGGCCTATGGCAGAAAAAGCAGACCATGCTGATCAACGAAAAGAAACTCAACATGATGAATGTTGATGATCGTAAATTTTTGGAAGAACAAATGACCTCTTTCCTCTTCGAAGGTAAAGACGTGGAAATTGAAGGATTTGTGCCTGAAAAGGGTCAGGAATAAGCCTAAGCGCCTATCCATAAAAGCAAAAAAGCGCCCAAGGGCGCTTTTTTATTCACGGATAAATGCAGCTCAGTAGCGTTAAGCTTACTTACGCACGCCTTCTACCACTAAATCTAACTCAACATTGGCAGACGCTGGACCTAAGTCCATCTTGATACCGTAATCTTTCATCGCAAACGTGGTCGTACCGGTAAAGCCCGCACGGTATCCGCCCCAAGGATCTTGACCCTCACCCACAGCATGCGCTTGGATTGCCAACGGTTTAGTCACACCGTTTAGCGTGAAGTTACCTGTGATAACCATATCGCCATTGCCTTTGTCTTCAACCGAGGTCGAAACGAAAGTCGCTTCAGCAAATTTAGCCGTATTTAAAAAGTCGCCACTACGGATATGCTTATCACGCTCGGCATGGTTAGAGTCAACGCTTAAAGTGTTCACTTTAACATTCACTTTAGCTGCCGTTGGATTTTTAGCGTCGTAGCTAAAATCACCGCTGAAATCGTTAAAACGACCTACGACATAGCTATAACCTAAGTGACTTACTTTAAAGGTAATAGATGCATGGGCACCTTCGCGGTCAATTACATAATCGGCGGCAGATGCAGCCATTGGAGCCAGTAAAGACCCACCAATCAAAGCAGCTAATAGTTGTTTTTTCATTATATTATCCTCGGTTAAATTTAATCATCTTGAGTAGTGTTGAATCTTTATCGATAAAATGGTGCTTTAACGCGCCTAACGCATGCAGTAAAACCAGAGCAATCAAGCTGTAGGCGGCATATTGATGAATATCCCCCGCGATATCAGCCTGATTTTCAATCAGTGGCGTTAGGCCGGGTAACTCAAACCAGTCAAACACCATAATTCCACGGCCCTCTGCCGTCGAAATCAAAATACCTGCGGCCATAATCACCAGTAATAAGAGGTAAATCGCGCCATGGGCAATGTGGGCGCTCACCTTTTCCCATGTTTGGTGATTTTGCTCAGGAGCAGGCTTTGGATTAACCAAACGCCAAACTAAACGAAACAGCGTTACCGCCAGCAGTAAAATTCCAATACTTTTATGCCAATGTGGCGCCGTTTTGTACCAGGCACTGTAGTAAGTCAATTCCACCATCCACACACCGACGGCAAAGAGTCCAATCACCACAACCGCACTTAGCCAATGGCTGGCAATAGCAATAAGTCCATAATTCAACTTAGTATTTCTAAACATATAGCTACTCCACACCTCTACACTTAAGTCGCACAATCAAATAATAGTCATTATCATAAAACGAAAATTAAAAACTAAAATCAGTAAAAATCGCTCATATCTTTCTAAAATTCAGAAAGATTAACGCTATTATTGTGTTAACACTGATTGTGGGGCTTAAACGGGTCACTCACGCGGCAGGAAATACAACTTTGATGCATCAAAAAGGCTCATTCCCAACTGGTTTATAGATAAAAAACAGCCAAAGTGCACATTAAACAGTCGAACACATCATTTATCAGGAAAAAGCACTTGCAGAGGATAAACACCCTAGTTAATATAGCCGCACTTCGAACGAGGCAGCATCAAGTTGTCGGTTTAAAGTAGTCAACTAACGCTTAGTTTAGTTGCCCGAATAGCTCAGTCGGTAGAGCAGAGGATTGAAAATCCTCGTGTCCCTGGTTCGATTCCGGGTTCGGGCACCACCATTCGCCGGCATAGCTCAGTTGGTAGAGCAACTGACTTGTAATCAGTAGGTCCCGAGTTCGACTCTTGGTGCCGGCACCATAAGAAACAAAAAAGCCACTCACTGAGTGGCTTTTTTGTTTCTGGTATTTGGATGAGTTCAAACTCCTTCAATGTTCGATGTTCAATGCAACTACGTTACGACTAACCAGCTATCAATCATTTAAACAGTGCTTAAGTTCGGTTCTTGGGCATGACGTCATATAAACAAAATACTGATTAACAGCTTAGTACTTAGCACTGCGAATATTTAAAATTCCCAGTCATCCACTGCCCTTTTACTCATTAATCCCACGACTAAATCGAATTAACCCATTGATAGTTAGACCAAGTAAACCATTCGCATCTCTATAATGCCTTAATTAAGGTACTTTTTGTTTAATACTTGGTCAGTCGAATTAAAAGGGCTTGCACAGCGAAAGCGAGCACTATATGATACGCGCACTTCGAACAAATGGGGTGTTAAACACTCGGTTTGAAGTAGTTAACTAACGCTTAGCTTAGTTGCCCGAATAGCTCAGTCGGTAGAGCAGAGGATTGAAAATCCTCGTGTCCCTGGTTCGATTCCGGGTTCGGGCACCACCATTCGCCGGCATAGCTCAGTTGGTAGAGCAACTGACTTGTAATCAGTAGGTCCCGAGTTCGACTCTTGGTGCCGGCACCATAAAAAACAAAAAAGCCACTCACTGAGTGGCTTTTTTGTATCCGTATTTTGAACCTGAATGTTGAGTAAAAGTCACAGCATCGACAGCCCTGAGCAACTGACTTACTCTCGATAATCACAGTCGCTCCCAAACTCCACTCTTAGTGCTAGCACCATTAAAAACAACGAAGTCACTCGACGAGTGGCTTTTTTGTATCCGTATTTTGAACCTGAATGTTGAGTAAAAGTCACAGCATCGACAGCCCTGAGCAACTGACTTACTCTCGATAATCACAGTCGCTCCCATACTCGACTCTTAGTGCTAGCACCATTAAAAACAACGAAGCCACTCAATGAGTGGCTTTTTTGTATCTGTCATTTTAGCAATTTACTTTATCTGCTCATGCACTATCGGCCTATCCCCCGCCTGCACTTGATGTTGCAAATGCCGCCAACCATGGGTCAACTCATTAAGCGGTTCTTTTCGTTCAGGGAACTGTGCAGACAATTTATCAATAATATCAATTTGTTTTTTGCACAATAAAGACCAACGATCAGCATTAGATAGGTACATGGCGTTTTCCTTAACTGAGGGAGTACATTTCCTTAGCAGACTAAGACTAGGCCAGAATCATACCTTTGCCAAATTAAAATTGCGTGTTAGCGCACTGTTAAAAGCCATAACTCCAGAGTATCTTTGTCCTATAAACATAAGAGAGGAGGCATTATGACAGCCACTATTTTAAAGCTCGTTTTTATCGCGATTGGTTTGTTTCTGGTTTATAAGTTGATCTTTGCTGGTAAGAAGGGACTGACTATTTTTGAAATGCATTTTAAAGATGGCCGCATGACTCAACATAAAGGCAAAATCCCCGAGCGTTTCGAGCGCGAATGCCGTCAGTTAGCCAAAGCGGAAAAGCTGACTTGCACTATTAGAGCAGAAAAAAACTCCGGCGTGCGTCTGCATATTTCTGCCAATGTGAATGACAACCTACAGCAGCGGATCCGTAACCAATTTCCCTTTGAGTATTACGATAAAAAGGCGGTCGACAATAGTCGCCAAGCGGGTTAATCCTTCAGAAGTGCAGCCCTTATTTTTCAGTAAGGGCTGAAAACATCGACCTTTCGCTAGATTTACCCAACGTTAGTATTTAAGCGGGCTCTAGAATTTAAATCTACTCTTTGGCTCTAGTCGTCCATCTTCACGGGCATCACGAACGCGGCGCTCATTATCCTGCACCATAGGATCGCTTGCAGGTTGATTAGAGTCGACTTGCTCATCTGGCTGTCCTTCAAACTGAAAATCGATATTCGAACAGGCAGTTAAAGACAGACTTACGAATACCAGCATTAACATCCAATAATTTTTCATCGACTTAACCATGCAGGATTGAAGTGTTTTGTCAGCCTACTGTAATAAACGAAAAATTATTAGTTAGGCTATACCGTTAATGCTTTTGGATCACTAAGGTCACTTTGGCGACAGTGACGCCCCATTTAATAATATCGCTTTGGTTAATAATGGTATTGTCGTTCACTAAGTACATCCAATCATCAAAGTGCACTTGGTATTCATCACCCTCGACGGGCAGTAGCATATTGTAGCGCCAACGCAGCGCACTGCCGCTCGCCTCCCCTTCCGCAGTACCGATAATATCGTCAGCCGTGCCAGTGTATTGCCCTTCCCCTTGGGATTGAATGCGCCAAATGCGAGTTTGGGTTTCACCATCATCATAGACAAACCACTCTTTGATGGTGCCTTCCGTCCCCTGCCAACTCGCCTCCATGGTGACATTAAACCGACGGATCACTTTGCCACTGAAATCCTCAACAATACCCGATGCCTCAAGTGGACCATTAAAGAAGCTTTCTAACACTAAGGGAGGATTGGTGCCTTGATAATCACTTACATCGACACTAGAACAGCTAGACAAAAGGCTGACCATCAATAACCCTAAGATAAAAGGCTTACCCCAATGCAGTTTTAGCAATCGCATGATTTTTCTCCTAGTAATTGCGCACGTAAGCTTGGACGACTGGTGTTAGTCGACAACCAAATCGCCAGAAATGCTTCGGCTAATTTGGGTTCGTCGATAATCTTCAACGGCTGGCCATTAAAAAAGAACTGACTATGTTGAGTATCGATAATCTTAAAACTTAAGTGATCACCAGGCATAACATTAGGCCAAATCCCCTTGAGTAATTGCAGCCAATTGGCTATCTCATCCTTGCTATAGCCTAAGTGTCGCCACTGATCTGCTGTCGCTTCTAACAGATCATCCGCCTCAATATCACGATAATATTCAATGTCTAATAACTGTGGATAAACGCCACTCTGGTACTTGCCTGTGCTGGTCATGAGTTTGGCCTTATAGACATTAAACCAAAGCCAATCCATTTCGCCCCGACCTACCTCAATAAGCCCAAAGTGAATAGGATTTTCGATTACCTGAGTCGTGGTAGCATGTCCAGCTAATGGCAGCAGTAATCCACACAGGGCACTGAGATATCGCTTTTTTGACCATATAACTAACTGAATTGATGAAATATGAAGCATCAGATTTCTCCACCAATACAAGGATTAACGCCCATATAATCGGGCATCAGCAGTTTGACGATTTAGCCTATGGTGGCGGGAGAGGTAGATGAAAACAGGTAATAAAATAGCCCAAATAACGGCTAGGATAATAACTGATATCCCCTCGCCAAAGGGAAGGTTCACTGCATGAAATGCAGCCCCAGCCAAGTAACTCAGGCTGCCAAATACTCCGCCTAAAATGGCTTGTAGAACAATCGCAAAGGTACGGATAAAACTAAGACTATGGTTCAAACTCACAGCAAAGTGCAACCAGAGACAAGCCAACCAGACGGGAAAGACCGGAAACTCAAAAACGCCCATCCAAGTCAGCATGCCATCAATCGCCATACCGAGTAACCCAACCTTAAGCATAGTGCTCAAATCACGGGGGATTGCACGAGCGGTTTCCACCCACGGCAGTAACATAAAATGCAGCACTAACAGCGGAATACTCAATAACAGCGCACTATTGCCAAATAGTACGCTAGTCCACCAGACACACTGAAAACTCAAGGCGTTATAGAATATAAAGCCCTGATGTTTAGAGATATTTAAAGAGGATCTCGCCATAAAATACATCTCACTAAACCTTAACCATTGCTCACAGCGCTCGGTAAACGATAGCTTGGACGTACCGCAACTAAATGCACTGTACTGGTAGTGCGCTCTAAAAAGCCCCCTTCGCAATAGCTTAAATAAAACTTCCACATGCGGATAAAGTCATCACCATAACCTAAGGCTTGCACTTGCTCGATGGCACGATCGAAGTTGTTATGCCAGTCCCTCAGCGTCTTGGCGTAATCGAGTCCCATATCATCAATCGACCACACCTGCATATCGGTGCGCTTGGCCAAGTGCCCAACCATTTGGTGCACTGAAGGTAAGCAACCACCAGGGAAAATATATCGCTGAATAAAATCAACACCTTTACGATAACTGTCGTAACGTTGGTCGGCGATAGTGATAGCCTGTAATAACATGCGGCCATGGGGTTTGAGTAATGACTCCAGCTTTTTAAAGAACCCAGGCAGGTACTCATGGCCAACGGCTTCAATCATCTCGATAGACACCAGTCTGTCGTAGGTGCAGCTGAGATTACGATAATCCTCAGTCAATAGGGTGATGCTATCGCTTAAACCTTCCCGTTCAACCCGCGCTTTCGCGTAGGCATATTGGGCGTCCGAAATGGTCGTGGTCGTTACATGCACACCATAATGTTTGGCGGCATAAATGGCTAATGCACCCCATCCGGTACCGATTTCAAGCAAGGTCTGACCAGGTTGTAGGTCGAGCCGCTCACAAATGGTTTTCAGTTTATGCAGTTGCGCCTGTTCAAGACTCGCGGCGCTATCGGAATAGAGGGCGCTGGAGTACAACATTTCGCGATCTAAAAACTGCTCATACAAGGCATTGCCTAAGTCGTAATGGGCCAAGATATTACGTTTAGAGCCCTGCTGAGAGTTTCGATTCAGCAAATGTTTCATACGGTTAACCGACCCCGTCAACCAACCGAATTTCGCCTCAATTTTATCGAGCAAGGGCAGATTGCGCGCAAACAGTTGCACAACCTTAGTGAGATCTGGGCTAGTCCAATGACCTTGGATATAGCTTTCACCGGCGCCAATAGAGCCAGAAAACATCGCTTGGCGATAGAAGCTTGGATGCTTTACCACCAGGGTGGCATGTAAATCACTGTGATGCTCACCAAAGCGATAGCTCTTGTCGCCCTCCACTATCGTTAAACAGCCATGGGGGAGATTTTCTAATGCTTTGAGCAATAGCTTACGGGCAAGGCTATCAGGCAATGTTGCCGAAATAACAGAAGATTGCGATGCAGTATTTTCCATCTTATTTCTCCACTTGAGCAGGATGTGGCACAAAAGGTACGCGCTTAAAAAACAGCTTTAATGCCTGCCAATAAATCCCGCCGAAAATTTTCAACGTCATAAACGGAAAGCGAAACAACAAGGCGCGAAGGGATTGCGTATTGATCGGCTGACGAGTCATCGACAGGCTAGCATTGAACAATCGCTTACCCGACTGATTAGGTAGATTCTCGATGCCAATGTTTAGGCGTTCAGCGGGCGGTTCAACATGCCATTGGTAGCGCATATCGAGATTCATAAAAGGCGAAACGTGAAACACTTTATCCGTTGCTGCAGGCGCAGATAAATCCACTAAATAACAGTGGCGCTGATCCCACGGAGTGTTACTCACTTCGGCGAGCATATATAAAGGCTTTTGATTTTGATAACAAAAATAGAAATTTACTGGGCTAAAATACACGCCAAAGTGGCGAATCTGCCCAACAAATAACACTCGACCACAAGGCTGGTGACCGCCCAACTCAGCAACTTGCTCAAGCACCCGCTGCTTAAGGGCAAAGCTGCTGGGCTCGTTTATCTCAAGCTGGCGACTCTGGTTGTCCCTTGTCGTAAAAGTGCGGAGGTAATCCTTAGGATTAAATCTGAGTAGCGCGCGCTGCTGGCTGGCAAAACACTTCCCCATAGCACTGATGCTATCGACCTCATCTAAGTCAATCGCAAGCAACGCCATTTGATAGCTAAAGTGGTGTTTTACTGGCGTATAGCGAGTATGGTTTACCTTGCCATAATAAATGCCGCTATTGAGCTCATTCATAGATCAATCCCAAAGTGAGCACATACGTCTAAGGCACTGCGGACGCCGTCCTCATGGAAGCCATTATGCCAATAGGCGCCCGCAAAATGGGTATGGTTTTGACCCGATATCTCTTCCCGACGTGCCTGCGCCTGCAAACTCTGCTCATTAAACACAGGGTGCGCATAGTTAAAACGGCGCAGAATTTTGGCTTCGTCAATCAGCTCAGTCTGGTTAAGCGTTACGCAAAAGGTTGGCGCATCGCTTGGTAGGCGCTGCAGAATATTCATATTGTAAGTCACAGAGGCGGGGCGATTTTGATTGCCATCCAAACGATAATTCCAGCTGGCCCACGCCGCCTTACGCTTAGGTAAAAGGTTGGTATCTGTATGTAAAACCACCTCATTATTTTGATACTGCAAGTCACCCAGAATTGCTTTTTCGGCCGAGCTGGCATCGGTTAACATCTTAAGGGCTTGGTCGCTATGACAAGCGAGGATCACCTCATCGAATTCCTGCCACTCACCATTCACATAGAGTTTTACGCCCTCAGCATGGCGTTCGATGGCACTCACTGGGCTGTTTAAATGCAGATTGTCTTTAAAAGGAGCAATTAAATCAGGAATATAACTGCGTGAGCCGCCCTTGAGCACATACCATTGCGGTCTGTTACTGACGTTTAATAAGCCATGGTGCTCAAAGAAACGGATAAAGAAACGCAGCGAAAAGGCGCGCATATCCTCGATGCTCGATGACCAAATTGCCGCGCCCATGGGCAAAATATAATGTTCGGCAAAAAAAGGAGAAAACTGCTCGCGGTCGAGAAACTCCGCCAAGTTGCCAGCGGGGTAATTATCCTGCTGATAAATCGCCTTACAGCTTTTATTAAAGCGCACAATTTCATTTAAAAAGGCCCAAAAGCGCGGATTCAGGAGGTTACGCTTTTGGGCAAACAAACTGGCAACGTTATGGCCATTGTACTCAAGCCCCGTCAGGGCGTTGTGCACACTAAAACTCATTTCGGTCGGCAAAATACTGACATTTAGACGGGCTAACAACCGCTCAAAACGGGGATAGGTTCGGTCGTTAAACACGATAAAACCAGTGTCTATCGCATAGTGTTTACCAAGATGCTCCACATCCACGGTCGCGGTATGGCCGCCTATATAGTCATTGGCCTCAAATACAGTAACCTTGTGGGATTGGCTGAGTAGATAGCCACAGGTCAGTCCTGAAATTCCCGTCCCTACAATGGCAATATTTTTCATCGTCCTGCATCCTTAAGCGCCCTTGGCTGGTTATCCCGTTGGATAATTTTTTGCCAAACCAAGGCTGGTAGAAATGACATCAATTTCAATAAATAAGTAAATCGTTTGGGGAAATGGATCTCGGTTACGCCGCGCGTGAGCCCACGGCGAATTGCCGTTGATGCCGCCTTTACATCGACTTGCATCGGCATGGCAAAATCATTCTTGGCCGTTAGAGGCGTCGCCACAAATCCTGGGCAAATCACACTCACAGAGATCCCGTGTTGAGCAAGGTCGAGCCTCAGGCTAGCGGCTAAGTACTGCACGCCGGCTTTGGAAGCGCCATAGGCCTCCGCACGGGGAAAGGCTAAATACGTCGCGCTCGAACTCATCAGTGCCAAGCGCGCGCCTCTTGTCATAAAGGGTAAAAACGCGCCGAGGCAGTAGCCCATGGCTATCAAATTGGTGTGCACGACACGCTCAAACAATCTGTCGTCGAAGTGTTTAGCGTCATCGATATACTCGCAGCCCCCCGCATTAAGGATTACTAAATCCAGCTGACAGGCGCACTGATTCAGTAAATCTTTGATACGGAGAGCATTCTCTTGGACTTGGCTGCGCTCACTAATATCAAAGCTGATGCACGTCGCCCCAATCAGCACGGTTTCGGCAAGGGCATCGAGCTTAGCTTTGTCTCTCCCGCAGGCAATCACATGCCAGCCTGCGGCGAGATAATCCTTGGCTAATTGCAGCCCAATTCCCGAGCTTGCCCCTGTGATCAGCACAGTGTTGATTTTGTGGATCTGCACTGAGGTCATCACTTTGCCGCCCTATCTTTAAGTAGGCGAATGAGGCCGCCCATGCAGGGCAAATGCTCATACAGCATTTGCCCTAAGTCGAAATAATCTCGGTGAAAGTAAATCCGCTGATGAAACTTAAGCTGACTCATGCCATCGACCCGGATGAGTTCACCCTTGTTTAACTTAGGATGGCGATATTGCATCTGCCAGAATAGCGAAGCTTGGGAGTCATCTTGCAATACTTCTTTGATTTCAAAGTGAATATAGCCAACGTTTTTGTAGAGTTTGGCAAAATACTCAGTCAAAGCAGTTAAACCATTCACTTGATGCATAGGATCGATAAAACAAATATTGTCATCGTAGACCTGAGCCAACAGATGCAGATTGTCCTTGTTTAATGCTTGATAGAGCGCGATAAACTCATCAACCACACCGCTCTGTTCAATCTTCGCTTGGTTTATCATCCAGATAACTCCCTAAGGGATAAGTTGTAAGGTTGAGCCTATGGCCTAGGCCTTTTTCAGCACCCCAAGTACCGCTAGCGCCCTCGCCCTTGCCGCATTGTGCTCCACAATTGCATAGGGATAAGCCGAGTCAGACTCCAGCGTTGGCACCTCAAATAACGAAGGCGTTTTTTGCATATTGGGTTGGTGCAAACGCTTGATTCCCCAAGATGCCAGCTCTGGTAAGTACTTACGGATAAAGCTGCCATCTGGATCAAACTTTTCGCTCTGGCTGATAGGATTAAAAATGCGGAAATAAGGCTGGGCATCGCAGCCACAGCCCGCCGACCATTGCCAGCCACCGTTATTAGCCGCCAGATCGCCGTCGATAAGATGCTGTCGGAAGTAACGCTCCCCCCAGCGCCAATCGATAAGCAAGTGTTTGGTTAAAAAGCTCGCCACCACCATGCGCAGCCGATTATGCATCCAGCCGGTTTGATTAAGCTGGCGCATCGCCGCATCTACAATCGGGTAACCCGTTTTGCCCTCGCACCATGCCAAAAACTCAGCTTGGTTGTTGCGCCACTGCACATGGTCGGCCTGACGATTAAAGTTGTGCCCCTTGGATAAATCTGGAAACGCGACTAACAAATGGCGATAAAACTCCCTCCAGATCAGCTCATTCAACCAGGTTCGCCCAGGGCTAGTATCATCGACAATCACCTCGGGAAAACGCCCAAGCAGCGCCGCGATACATTGCCTTGGGCTCAGCACGCCCAGCGCCAAATAAGGGGAGATAACACTGGTGCCATCGAGAGCAGGAAAGTCCCTATCCTGTTTATAGTCTTGGGCTTTTTGCTGAATAAATGCGGTAAGAATACGCTTTGCCTGCCCCTCTCCCGCCGCCCATTGCTCGCTCGAGGTTAGCTTGCTGGTGAATGGGAAACGTTCTTTAAAACTGATTGGCTTTGGTTCAGGTAACATAGGGCTAAGCGGCGCAGGTACAGCAAGTGGCAAAATGGCGCGCTTGGCGGCAACTTCTCGCCACTTGCGGCTAAAGGGCGTGAACACTTTATACATATCACCGCTTAAGTTAAGCACTGTGCCCGGCGGTAATAGGCAATGCTCGTCGCTGAGCACCAAGGGGATACCTGCATCGAGACAGGCTTGGTCGCGCTTTTGCTCGTTGATTTCAGGTTCTCGTCCCGCGAACACCCGCTCAACGCCAAGCTTTTCGCAGTAACTCGCTAAAAAAGCGGGCACCTCTTTAAAGCTATCGAGTTGAATAAGCTCAAATTCAATCCCTAGGCTTGCGAGTCCTTGGGCGAGCAAATTCACATGCCGCTGGATAAAATCAATCTGGATCGGCGCCATATCGTGGCTGAGCCATTGGCTCGGAGTCGCAATATAAATCGCCCTGAGTTTTGCGCCAGACACTTGCCGCACCCAATCACAGGCAGCCGTCAGCGCTTGGTTATCCGTTAGGCGCAGATCCTGGCGAAACCACATCAACGCGTGCTTTGCCGCTTGGGGTTGATTATCGCTCATCGGCTTGCCCTCCTTGCTCCGCTTCGACCGCATTTTTGTTCTTACGTAGCTGTTTCTTCTGTTGCTCTTTTGCCGCCGAAACTTGGCTAACCCATTCAGCCAAGTCTGGCGCCATAAACGCCGATAAGGCCGTGAGAGTCGGTGCAAAGGGGCCGATGAGATAACAGGAAAGTGGCATTTGCTCGAGAAAGCTTTGCAGCTCGAAGATTTTCGATGGTGGATGATTCGCCTCAGGCACTAGCAAGAGAGCGTCCACCTTGAGCCGATTATTGATAAGCCCAAGGCTTGTAGTGTCGAGTACACCAAGATCAATGACAGACACTCTTAACTCGGCCAGTTCTAAGCGTAAAACCAGACTATACAAGCGATTAGTCATACTAGAGTTATTAATACTAGAGCTACTTATGCTTGAGTTGCTTACGCTAGAGTGAGTCATGTTCGAATGACCCGCGTGCAGCTCTGCCGTTTTTTGCCCTTGGATAGATGGCAAACACACGACACCTATTTGCGCCAAACTGGCCTGCCCGGCAAAACTGGCGCGCCCTCCGATGCGACTGGCTAACTCGCTTTCTAACCATGCAAGCAACAGCTCGGCATCTAAACGAGGCTCAAGCAAAGCAGGTAACTGCGCCATCCAAGCCAGCAACAATTTTTGTTTCACTAATTGAAAGGGATATAAGCCAAGGGCTTCATCAAGGATTTGGTGCAGCTTTGGTTGATCCAGTTCAAACAGCGCACTATTTAAAGCTGTGATCAGCTCCTGCCACAAATCCCCCTCTTGCAATGGGCTGCTATCAGCTTCGGTCGCAAGCGCCGAACTCATCAGTAACGGTTTGACCTTACTGATGGCGACGCCCTTGGCTAACCATGCATTGATCTCATGGATTTGTTGAATATTTTCAGGAGTGTATAACCTATGGCCCTTAGGCGTACGCGCAGGGATGACCAGCCCAAAGCGCCGTTGCCATGCTCTTAACGTTACCGCGTTAACCCCAGTCAGTAGCGACACTTCCCCTATCGGGAGTAGCTCGCGACTCTCGAGGTTTTCGGCCTCAGTCTTTGAATCATGTTTTTTCATGTAAATCACTTAACTCGTTAATCTTAATCCATTATCTAATCGTTCAAGTGCGTATTTTCGCCAGCTAACTGTGATTAATAGGCATAGCGCAGCTTTAATTCCTCGGGATGGGGATTTAAGTACACTTGATCCTCAATATAGGGGGTGGGAAATTGGCGCAAATAGTGGTTAATCAAAGTGATAGGCACCAGCAAAGGGAGAAGCCCTTGGCGATATTTCATAATCATTTCAGACAATTCTAACTTCTGTTCCTTATTCAAATGCTTTTTAAAATAGCCCTGAATATGTTGTAAGGTGCTGGTATGGTTTCGACGGGTCGCATTGATTTTTAAGGCGGTCATAAAGCCCGCAAAATAGCGCTCGGCGGTTTGATCTAAGTCTTCAATATTGGCCACAATCGGCCCAAGCTCGCGGTACCATTTGGGGCTATGGGCCATCAACAAATACTTATAGCGGGAATGAAACTTCACTAACTTGTGCTTGGTTAGGCCCTCATGACACATCTTGTGCCAGTCGTGATAGGCATAGACTCGGGTAAAAAAGTTTTCCCGCAGTACCATATCGTGCAAGCGACCTTCTTCCTCGACGGGGAGATAGGGGTAGCGTTCCATTAATTTACGGGCAAACACCCCAATGCCTGATTTAGTGCCATTATTGGTACCGATTTTGTACTCGGTCACCCGTTCCATACCGCAGGTCGGCGATTTGGCACAGAGTAAGTAACCGCCTAAAAAGCTTAATTCCTCAACCTTTTGCTCGCTAAAGCGATTGAGTTTGTCGGTGACATCTAAGCTGCCATCACCGCTCTGCACTCGGATCTGCTCACCATCGCGCACTAATCGAATGCTTTTTCGCGGTGCACCTAGGCCAATCGCCATTTCTGGACACAAGGGGACATAATCAAAAAAGGGGGCAATCTCCTGATTACAATAGGAAGAATTTTTATGCCCACCGTCAAAGCGCACCTTCTCCCCTAATAGGCAGGCACTGATCCCAATTTGAATTCGCTGCGGATTAAACTTGTACATAATGCTATTCCTTGTATCACTTTGAATAATATTACGGACCATTCTTGTACAAGGATCAAGTTTTTGTACAAATTTTTATAAAAATTTTCTGACGCTAAAAATCCAACGAAAGTCGCTAGGGCTTGGCCTTGATATTGCTTAGTTTATTCGCCCCATTGGCGCGGCATCAGGAAGTAAACATCAACGAGGGAGAATAAGGAAATGACTGTCATCAATCCCAATAGCTATGCAGCCATTGCACTAAGCCAGCTAAAATCGGCTCAGACTCAACAAACGCAGGGCGTACCAAGCACTTCGGAAAGTTCGAGCCCTCAAATGACAGCTCCGCAAGATACTGTCACCCTATCGGGCGGCGTGACTCGAAGCGCTGAAACCAGTGATACCTATAGCCAGCTTGCGCCCAATGCCAAACAACATTACACCAGCAATGTGCAAAATATTGCCGGTACAGAAGAGAGCGCAAAACCCGAAGACAGATTAGCGGAGGCCATGCAGGCAATCCTCGATAAACGCACCGGAGTCGACAGGGAAAAACTGAAGCAACTAGAAGAAGAAATGGCGAAAATTGCCGCCAATGACAGCTTATCCGAGGAAGAAAAGGCCAAGCAGATAGCGCTACTCGAAGCCCAAAAAGCCGAGCTAATTAAAGAAGCAACTGAAAAAAATGAAGAGCGGCAACGCAATAACCAAGCTGAAGTCTATTTTAGTTAATGCTTAATATTTTGCGCTAAGAACCTGAAAAATAAGACCTTGATAAGCAAGTCACTAGACACACAATGAGCGAGATGCGACCCCAAATGCCATCGGTAGCGTGAGAACCGTGAAAGATAAGTAAACTGCCGCGCAAGATAACGGCGGAGTCGTCAACGGTTGAAAAACAAAAATCCGCCCCATCTCTGGGGCGGATAAGTATCTAAATCAGGACTTTTGATAACGCTTTCAACCCACAAGTTAAGCCATACCCGTTAGCAAACTAGCGTTACCGTTTCTTGCCACCTAAGGCGCGCTTCTTAGCTCGCTGTTTTTGAGCCGCTTTACTATTGCGTCTTGGCTCGGGTTCCATTTTATTAAAATCAGGTTCAAAGCCGGGATACCATTGCTGCGGCAGGCGTTTATCGAGCAATGCTTCTACCTCTTCAAGCAGCAACGCATCCTCTTGGCTAAAGAGCGTAATCGCCAAACCAGCACTACCCGCACGCCCAGTGCGACCGATACGGTGGATATAATCTTCGGCAATAAAGGGCAGTTCGAAGTTAATTACATACTGCAAGTCGGCAATATCGAGGCCACGAGCGGCAACATCGGTCGCGACTAAAACCTGCACTAGTCCTTGTTTAAAATCCTTTAAAACCTTCTCCCTTGCGCCTTGGGATAAGTCACCGTGAAATGCCTGCGTTGCCACCCCGAGTTGATTGAGCTGAGTGGTCAGCTTATCGACACCCTGCTTAGTGCGGCTAAAAATCAGCACTTGCTGCCAATTTTTACTGCGTACTAAATGGCTGACAAACTCGGTTTTACGGTCACTGTCGATGGCATAAACCCGCTGCTCCACCTGTGCGGCCGTGGTATTGCGTTTCGCGACTTCGATAAGCTTAGGATCACGCAACAGGTTTTTACTGAAACCGAAAATCGAATCGTCTAAGGTGGCCGAGAACAGCAATGTCTGTCGCTGCGCAGGCACTTGCTTGAGCACGGCTTTGATTTCATCCATAAATCCCATATCGAGCATACGGTCGGCTTCATCAAATACCAGCACACTCAAACGCTTAAGATTAAGTGCCCCTTGACGCAGGTGATCGAGCAGGCGCCCAGGCGTCGCGATAAGCACATCGATACCGGCCTTAAATTCGGCTTGCTGAGCCTCGATACTCACGCCGCCGTAGGCAATCCCGACACGAATATCCGTGCCTTTGGCATATTTAACAAAACTCTGCTGCACTTGCACCGCTAACTCACGAGTCGGCACTAGCACTAAGGCTCGAATATCTTTAGGTGCATCTTGGCTTTGGTTATCGAGGAGTAATTGCTGCAAAATCGGGAGAGCAAAGGCTGCGGTTTTCCCTGTTCCCGTTTGTGCACCCGCCATCACATCCTGTTTTGCCAAAATAGCGGGAATGGCTTCAATTTGGATAGGCGTGGGCTGCTGATAGCCAAGTTCGGCTAAGGTATTCACTAACTGAGAATGTAAGGAAAGCGCGCTAAAAGACATGGAAGATCACCAAAAACAATAATGGCACCATGTTAACAGACAGCCGCTAGAGCGACCAGTTGCATTGCATCTGTCAGTTGCTCACGGCGTTAATCGTGCCTAATCAGCCTGATGATCGATAGGCACGCTTAGGCTTTCGCTAAAAACGCCTCAACATCCGCAGGTAATAGCGGACGGCTGAAGAGATACCCCTGCGCCTGATCACAGAGGTTTTGGGTTAAAAACTCGGCCTGTGCTTGAGTCTCAACCCCTTCTGCCACTATCTCTAACTTGAGCGCATGCCCTAGGGCAATTACGGCTTTAGCGATAGCGGTATTGTTGGTGTCGAAGGGAATATCCCGTACAAAGGATTGGTCGATTTTAAGCTTATGAATCGGCAGTTTTTTCAGATAGTTAAGAGAGGAATAACCTGTTCCAAAATCATCGACCGAAAGCTCAATGCCAAGATCCCCTAGCAGCTTTAAGTCGCGAATCGCCACATCGGGATTGTGCATCATCACGCTTTCAGTCACTTCAAGCTCAAGGCAAGTGGCGGGCAATCCTGTTTGTGTCAGGATGCGTTTTACATCCTCAACAAAGGAGCTACGTTGTAGCTGTTGTCCGGCAACGTTAACGGCGATTCGGCCAAAGGGTTTCCCCTCGGCAAGCCAACGCACACCTTGAAGGCAAGCGGTTTCGAGCACCCACAAACCAATGTCGTAAATCAGCCCGATTTTCTCGGCGACGGGAATAAACACCCCTGGGGAAATTTGCCCTAATATCGGGTCATTCCAACGCAGTAGCGCCTCAACCCCTATGGTTTTACGGCTGACTAAATCCAATTTAGGCTGATACATCAAATACAAAGCGTTCTGCTCAAGGGCGCCATAAAGTGCGCTCTGCAGTTTTAGATGCTCAAAGGATTGCTTAGTGAGCGACTCAGTGTAAAAAGCAAAGTTATTGCGACCTTCACTCTTCGCCCGATACATGGCGGCATCGGCGTTACGCAGCAAAGTATCGGCATTACTGCCATCATCGGGATAGATGGACACTCCCATACTGGCGGTCAGACGCAGATGATCCCCAGTACTCACCACAAAGGGCTGTTCAAAGACTTGGCGTAATTGGTTAATGGCCGCTGCGGCATCCTCATGGCTTTGAATGCCCGAGATCAGCGCCACAAACTCATCGCCGCCAATTCGCGACAACACATCTTGCTCTTGCAGCTGACTGCGTAACCTCTTAGCAAGCTCCACCAGCATTTCATCGCCAATACTGTGGCCGAAACTGTCGTTGATATGTTTAAACAAATCCACATCAATAAACACTGTGGCTAGTTGGGCATTGAGCCTTTTTGTATGTCTGAGTTCCTGTTTGAGCTGCATCATCAGCTTCATGCGGTTTGGCAGATGGGTCAAAGGATCGAAATAAGCTAAATGGGCTAGCTGGGCCTCGCTCTGCTTTTGAGCGGAAATATCGGAAAATACCGCCACAAAATAGCGCACATCACCTAACTCATCATAAATGGTGCTGATGGTGATATTTTGCGGGAAGATAGTGCCATCCTTGCGGCGATTCCAAATTTCGCCATTCCACTTACCCGTCTCGAGTAAGTGATTCCACATGGCATCGAAAAAGGCTTTCTCGTGGCGACCCGAGTTAAATAATCGTGGATTTTGGCCGAGCAACTCTTCCCGCGAGTAGCCAGTGATTTCATAGAAGGCACCATTCACATCGGTGATATTGCCGTGCCTGTCGGTGATCACCACACCTTCGAGGGTATGTTTAAACACATTAGTCGCCAGCGTGAGCTGCTCTTCCACCTCTTTATGCTTGGAGATATTGCGGGTCATGCCAATGACACCTGCAAGCGCGCCCTCAGAGGTCATGGCAGGAATTTTAAGGGTTTCTAACCACAAGTGTTTATTCTGTTTTTCACCGTCTAAACACTCGGCGACGATAATCGGTGTCCCCGCTTCAATCGCGAGCCTGTCACCATTGAGAAAAATCTCGGCGATTTCTTTACCAAAAAGGTCTTCGTCCGTCTTGCCAACAATTTCACTGCGGGGCAACTCCCAGGCTTTCTCCACACTGTGGTTGCAAATGGTATAAATACCTTGGGTATTTTTGACCCAAATATGCTCTTCAAAACTATCGATAAAGGTTTGTAAGTCAATCACATCGGGCGCATAGACTTGCCCACGCTGCATATCCAACGCCTGTTTTTGCAGCTTTAGCCACTCGCTCAAATTAAGTTGCAGGCTATTGACCGTTAGAGATGCAAGTTGCAACGCCCTATCCCCTAAATGTAGAGGATCGCTGTGATATACACATAAGACGCCAAAATGCGCCCCCGAGGTCCAAAGGATCGGCAGGTAAATTAAGCTCCCAAGCCCAGTGTCGCACCATTGCTGGTTCGCGCTGATATCTTGGATAAGGGCGTGCTGATAGGCACTGCCGCTGCGGATATCCTCAGGCAGATTTACCTGATGGTGGCTAAAAGTACGTGATTCATTAAAGGGGTTATCAGCAGCGTCTGCTGAGGAAGCGACTTTGACTTTAGGAGTGGCATTTTGATGTAAGGTTAAATGTGCTTGGAGATTAAAATGCCTAATAAGGGCTTCAATATCAGCCAATTGGCATTGTGCTGACTGTACAAGTAGGCGATAGTCACCCGCCGCGCTGGCTTGTAAAATCACCGCATGCGACTGCGTCATATCGGCAATCAACTGCAAGTCGTTTGCCCAATCCGTCAACTGTTTTTGTGAAATTGCAACATCAATCATAAGCTTGCTTACTGTAGCCTCTACAATTCCATTTTATTGAGGACATCACTCGCCCTCACCTTCACACGCCGCAATCCAGCCTTGATAGCCACCAGCTTAGATTCATCGCTTTAAGCGTTTCTACGCGCTAACCCGCACAGCATCTGGGTAGATATTACCGCAGACACTCAATCATCGTCATTCACTAATACATAAATATTTGACTCAATCGCCGATTACTTTGTTTCAAATAACGCTCCGAGGAAACCAGCAAATCTAACACAATGAAAAGCAATGCTTTTTCATCTTGTCGTTCTGCAAAAAACCATGTATCAGCCACAACACTGATTTAAATACAAATTACCGCCTTTTGATTGACAACAACATTATCCTATTGTCTACAATGGAAATAATCAGGATGAAAAACAAGGATCTCTATGCCTACCGTGCCCACAGCAACACCCGCCATCCCGTTAACGAGTCAACAGCTTTATCGTAAATCCGAACTTAAACAGCTTAACCCTGAGTGTCAGTCTACCGCTCAGCTCACGCCACTCGATGATATTGTTGGGCAGGAACGTGCCCAACAGGCGGTGGAATTCGCCATGGGGATCAAGGAAAAGGGCTATAACATTTATGCTATTGGTCAAAACGGCTTAGGTAAACGCACTATGATGCTGCGTTACCTGAATCGCCATGATCCTATTGAACCGTCACTGTTTGACTGGTGCTATGTGGTTAACTTTGACGATACTCGCAGTCCTAAAGTGCTCAAGCTGACCGCCGGAACGGGGCAAGAGTTTAAAAAGTCCATCGAAAAACTCATGCTAAAACTGGTCAAAGCGCTGCCCTTAGCCTTTGATAACGAAATGTATTATGCCCGAGCTGAAAAGCTCAAAAGCCAACTGGCACAAAAACAAGAAGCCGCGCTGACAGAGCTGAGTGAAGAAGCCAAACAAAAAAACATTAGCCTCAGTTTAACCCTGCAGGGCGATTATCAAATGGTTGCCCTCAATGGCGAAGAGCCCCATGACGAGGTCTCCTTTGGCGCCTTAACCGAAGCCGAGCGCGCCCAGTTTGAAAGCAATATCAATGGGCTCGAAGTTAAACTTCGCGGCATCATTCGCCAAAATACCGAATGGGAAGAAGAGTTTAGCGATACCCAGCAGGAACACGACGAACAAGTCGCTAAAGATGTGCTGGTGCACTTTTTCAAACCCTTGAAAGACAAATACAAACATCAGCCCGAAGTCAGAGCCTTCTTAACGGGGATGCAGTCGGATATTTTAAGTAATTTAGATATTTTCCTTGAGGAGAGTGAGGAACAACTTGCTCTCGCCTACGCCTCCCTTGAAAAGAAAATGCCGCGCCGCTATCAGGTCAACGTCATCGTATGCCAAGGGGAGCAAAAATTCCCGATTGTGGTCGAAGAAAGCCCAAGCTACCACAGCCTGTTTGGCTATGTTGAGAACGCCACCTTTAGGGGCACAGTATTTACCGACTTTTCACTCATCCGCCCAGGAAGCTTACACAAGGCCAACGGTGGCGTGCTGTTGATGGATGCCATAAAAGTGCTGGAGCGCCCCTATGTGTGGGACGGCTTGAAACGCGCACTGCGCTCACGCAAGTTAGATTTAAGTTCCTTAGAGCGGGAAGTCTCACTGTCGGGCACTATCTCATTGGCGCCGGAACCTATTCCCTTAGATGTGAAGATCATTCTGTTTGGGGATCACGAAACCTATCAGCTTTTACAGCATTATGATCCTGATTTTAGTGAGTTATTTAGGGTCACGGCCGATTTTGAAGATGTGATGGACAGAACCGATATCTCGGAGGCACAATATGCACGGTTTATTTCCAGCATAGTCCACGATAACAATATGTTGCACTGTGACCGCAGTGCCATCGCACGGATCATCGAATACAGTTCCCGTGAGGCGCAGGACCAACAAAAGCTGTCGCTGCATTCGGCAAACATCGCCAATCTGCTGAGGGAGTCAAACTTCTGCGCTAAGGCCGCCGCAAGTCAATGTATTGAAAAACAGCACGTTGAGCAGGCACTGAAAAACCAAGAGCAACGGGTCTCACGCCTGCACGACAATATTATGGAGAGCTTTATCAACGGCACGACATTAATCAATACCCACGATAAAGTTGTCGGCCAAATCAATGCATTATCAGTGATATCAACCTCAGATCATCAATTTGGTCTGCCGAATCGTATTACCGCCACCACCGCCTTCGGTAAGGGGGAAGTGCTGGATATTGAGCATAGGGTTAAGCTCGGCGGCCGCATTCACTCTAAAGGAGTGTTAATCCTGACAGCCTATTTGGCTTCGGTCCTTGGTAAAACCGCGCAAATCCCCCTCACCACCTATCTCACCTTCGAGCAATCCTACAGCGGTGTCGATGGTGATAGCGCCTCGATGGCCGAATGCTGCGCCATTATCTCCGCCATCAGTGAGTTGCCCTTAAGGCAGGATATTGCCATTACCGGATCGATGAATCAGTTTGGTGAGGCGCAACCCATCGGCGGCGTAAATGAAAAAATCGAAGGTTTTTTCGATGTGTGTAAGATTAAGGGCCGCTCATCGAGCCAAGGGGTGATTATTCCCGAGTCGAATATAGCAAACCTCATGCTACGCCAAGACATTGTGGAAGCGGTCGAACGTGGAGAATTCTATATTTGGGCGATTAGCCATGTTACCCAAGCGATGGCACTACTCCTGGGTAAAACGGCAGCGACCTTAGGAGGCGATGATGGGAAACACGCAGGCCATTATGCCCCAGAGTGCGTATTTGGGATTGCCCAGCAGAAACTCAATGCCCTGAGGGCGCTCCCTAAAGCCAATTGATAGTTGGACCCAAAGCAAAAAGGGTTAGCTAAGCTAACCCTTTTTTATCGGCAATTGCTGCTCTGAGTTACACCAAGCTTGCCAGCATTTCATCGCTATAGGTCACCAATTCATGACCTTGGCGCACTCTTGCCACATAATCTGGGTTGGCAATAAAGGGGCGACCAATCGCAATTAAATCAAACTTATCGGCGGCAATCGCTTCACTTGCCGATTGGGCGCTGTAACCACCTACACCCACTAAGGTTTTGCCATAGTTAGCACGCACATAGCTAGAAACACGGCCATCTAAGTAATCAAACTCCATGCTGTCGTCGAAGATACCGATATGCACAAAGGCCAGTTCACGTTTTTCAAGCTCAGGTAATAGGTAATCAAACACGGCGCGGTCACGGTTATCGACAGCCATATTGAAATAGGCGCCGGGAGAAATTCGAAGACCGGTTCTGTCTTTACCAATACGCGCCGCAATCGCATCAACCACTTCTAAGGCAAAGCGTGACATATTGGCAGGTGTGCCGCCGTATTCATCGGTACGACGGTTGCTGTCGTGGTGTAAGAATGCATCGATTAGATATCCGTTTGCACCGTGGATCTCAACCCCGTCGAATCCGGCTTCAATCGCGTTTTCGGCCGCTTTAGCATAATCGCGGACTAAGCCCTGAATATCTTCAAGAGTTGCCGCTTTTGGAGTGACATAGGTCAGCTCGCGCATTCTGGGCACACTGCCCTCTACTTTTTCAGCCGAAGGCGCCAGTACATCGCCGCCACCGAAGAAATGTGGGTGCGCGACACGGCCAGTATGCCATAACTGCACAAAAATCTTGCCGCCATTGGCATGTACAGCATCGGTCACTTTACGCCAACCGGCGATCTGCGCTTGATTAAAAATGCCGGGCGTATTTGGGTAACCTTGACCATCAGGGCGAATGATCGTCGCTTCGGAGATAATCAATCCCGCTTCGGCGCGGCGAGCATAGTAAGCCACCATATCATCGGTCGGTACTAAATCCGCATCGGCCATACAGCGCGTTAATGGCGCCATTAAAATACGGTTTTTTAAGGTAATAGTGTCATTAAGTTTGTAGGTATCGAATAAATTACCCACGGAATTCGCTGCATGTTCAATCGTCATTGGTGTTGCCCCATTCTTGAATGTGCATTCAAGATATTCTTATTTGAACGATCATTCAAGAACATTTTTGAATGTTTGTTCAAAATTAGTTAGAATCAGCCCAAGTATCGGTGAGAGGTGAGATTGCAATGCGAAACGCAGAGTTTGATAGGGCGCAGGTGCTCAGGGGGGCGATGGCCGCCTTTATGCACAAGGGATACACCAAAACCAGCATGCAGGATCTGACCCAAGCAACGGGATTACATCCCGGCTCCATTTATTGCGCTTTTAGTAATAAGCGTGGATTGCTGATCGCCGCCATCGAGCAATATCAGCAGGATAGAAACGAGCAGTTCAAGCTTATCTTCTCCAATAGCCGGCCCGTGCTGGGTAATTTAAAGACCTACTTAGACAATATCGTGGTCGAATGTTTAAGCTGCGATAGCCAGCAAGCCTGTTTGCTCACTAAAGCCTTAAATGAAATTGCAGAGCAAGATGATGAAATCCAAAATATTATCAGTCAAAACCTCATGCTTTGGCAGAATGCGCTGACGGCACAATTTGAATTAGCAGCCTCCCAAGGGATGTTGCAAGGCGAGCTTAACAGTGAGCAGCGGGCGCAATACTTGATGATGGGCATTTATGGGTTAAGAACCTTTGCCCATACCCATCCGCAGGCGGAAATCCTGCAGCAATTGGCCGATAAATTGTTTGATGATGTCTGCAGATAAAAACGGCGTGCTTAGTTAGGCAGCCCCTAAAAACGCAAAAAGGACGATAAATCCACTTATCGTCCTTTAAGTTTCAAGTGTTGCCAGTGCTATTTTTCGTTTTTATTAACCTATATTAGCCTGCGCAAATACCCGCTCACCGAGTGAGTTCAATATTTTACACTCACCTTCAAGCACGGCGATGATGGATTTTCCCTTACGAAAACTCGCAGGTATCATCACACGACCGGAATCGCTCACAGGTAAACCTTCTAACACCGCGTTGTGCATAATTAACCCGACTGGCGCGTCATAATACAAAACGGTAACTGTCGCTTGTGTTGCTTGCATAACTTTTAACTCACATTAAGCAGAATCTACTGCTATCGATCAAAGTGGCAAGAGTCTCCCTTCATCTCTTATAACAACAAAACTCCAAGATGCATTTTACCTTTTAAAATCAAAAAACTATAAAAACATCATGCGACAAGCCTAAATACAACCCTTAGGAAAATCTTAGCGCCATGAATATCCAGTTATTTAAGCACTTCGGCAAATAGATGCCAAACTATTTCTATTCTGTTAAGCAAATACGCGCCAAAGATCACAACTAGTCAACATTTTATTCTGCGTCGTTATGCAACAAATTTAGAATAAATACACTAATTAAGATTTCGCCTTAAATCCAACCCTAAAACCGCCCCAATGTTTGCCATTGACATAAATCGGGACAGACAAATCATGCATCACTTCCCCGGTATCTCGCTTATAGGTTTGCAGCAGCACAGGCTCAGTATGGGCGCCGCAGCGTATTCCGGTCGGGTCGTTAAACAAACGCTTAGTGCGATTATGCACCATATCAATTTCCACCTTACCGGTTAAGGCTTGGCTAAAGCGCTTATTGTGGGTTGGGAAATAACCTTTTCTATCCACGGCGCCGGCATACACTATCTCACTGTGCTTGGCGAGGATCGGCTCTTGTATGGCTGGAAAATGTTGATCGGTATAGCGGTCAAAGGCCGTGCTGTACTTTTGTGGCTGAGTATTCGCAATTGGTTGATATTGCGGATTAAACAACTCAGTCTCGGTAAAACTACGATTCGCTAATCCCTGGGAGAGTTTTTCGCCACAGGCTTTAGCCGCTTCATTGGCGAGTAATAACACTTGTTGGTCAAAGGTATGGGTATCCCAATTCGCTAGGGCTCTGAAAATACCCTCAGTGGTTAAAGACAGGGTAAACGCCTGCTCCGAGAGTTTGTGGCTTTGCTTGCCTGTGACGTTAAGGGAGTCGCGGATCTGGCTCACCGAACCGCTTATCTCATTGGTGGTGTGGTTATATTGTTTGAGTGAATCTTCCATATCACCCAGAGCCCGCGCCGAATGGGTAACGGATGTCGAAATGTCGGTAAAATGGCCATCGAGTGTGCCCATTGCCATCACCACATCGGCGGTTTGCGAGACTACCCGCTCCATCAGTCCCGAGGTTTTATCGGTTTCGGCGCGGATCTCGAGCAGCATCTTGCCAATATCTTTGGTTGCGCCCGCCGTTTTGCCCGCAAGGCTGCGGACCTCATCGGCGACCACGGCAAAGCCACGCCCCTGCTCTCCCGCCCGAGCGGCCTCAATGGCAGCATTGAGAGCCAGTAAATTCGTTTGCTCGGCAACAGAGTTAATCACCTCGGTAATTTTTTGAATTTGTTCGGCTTTAGATTTTAGTGCTTGCACCTGCTGTGCGGCGGTATTGATGTCGCCACTGAGGGATTCAATCGCCGATACGCCCTTTTGTGCTTGGGTACGCCCCTGCACACTTAAACGCTCCGCCTCTTGAGTTTGCCCTAAAATATGCGTGGCATTGTCGCCTAACAGCGCCGTGGTATGGCTTAACTGTGACGCCGCCACCGCAATGGCACTGGCATGTTCGCCATTGGACTCGATGGATTTATTTAATAGGTCAATAAAATGTGACACCTCGGCCGAGCCAATCGCAATCTTACTGGTTTGTACGCTGATCTCATGCTCTGGCGAGTTAACTGATTTGAATGCCTTCGTAACTTGCTCAGAGTTGGACGTGTAATGGCTTACTAAGCGCTGCACTATCCACAGCACCCAAGCACAGACAATTCCTCCCAAGATCAGCGCCTGCGTGAAACCAGACAGTGCTATCGCGTTGAGAAGGAGGCTACTGAGTACGACTAAAACAAAGCTGAGCGCAATGGCGACTTTATGTTGTAATTCCATAATGTTTCTCACTGAATACACGCACTAGGGGAGTGAGAGAAGCGGACATTCACTGGCTATCCTTTGCCATTCGATTCGCAAAGCTTTGCGAAATAGGCAAGATCGAGAACGATATAGTGAGTCTATCCCTCTGACTAAATTGAACTATTCGCCCATAGGAAATATAAACTATCTTGCTATCATCAGCACTCTATCACGCTTATGGCATTAGACCTTAGTATAGATATAACCGAATTGCCTATTTCCCCAAGCCAAAAGTGTCAGCAATAAATGCCATCTTAAAATGTGGTATCCATCGCTTTATCCGCAATAATTCCCGCGAGAGTGACTGCACAATCAGACTTAAAACTGCTAATATCGGCGCAATTTTTTTGAGCTAACGAGATCAAGATGGGCAGAGCATATCAAAACCGTAAAGAATCCATGGCGAAAACAGCTGGCCAGAAAACCCGCCTTTACTCGCGCTACGGTAAAGAAATTTACGTAGTCGCCAAGCAAGGTGGCGTTGAGCCAGACGGCAACTTATCACTTCGCCGTTTAATCGAACGCGCTAAGAAAGACCAAGTGCCAGCACACGTTATCGAACGTGCAATCGATAAAGCCAAAGGTGGCGGCGGTGAAGATTATGATACAGCCCGTTATGAAGGTTTCGGCCCAGGTAACTGCATGGTTATCGTGGACTGCTTAACCGACAACGTAAAACGTACCTTCACCGAAGTGCGTCAAGCCTTCGTGAAGAACGATGCCAAACTCGGCACCCCAGGCACTGTGGGCCACATGTTTGATCAATCTGCTGTTTTCGTATTCCCTGGTGAAGACGAAGATGCCATCCTCGAGATCCTGATGATGGCCGATGCCGATGTAAACGACGTCGAAGTGGAAAACGGCATGATCAGCGTTATCGCGCCGCACACTGAGTTCTTCAAAGTGAAAACTGCACTGACCGATGCGATGCCAGACATCAACTTCGAAGTGGAAAACATCACCTTCGTACCACAAAACATGACCCCAGTGTCAGGCGAAGATGTTGCAACCTTCGATAAGTTTATCGCCGCATTAGAAGACTGTGACGACGTACAAAACGTGTATCACAACGCAGACATTCAAGAATAAGTTGATTCTGATATCAAAAAACGCAGCCTAAGGGCTGCGTTTTTGTTTTTGGACATCAACGAAATACGATATCCGCACTCTTAGCTAAACGCACAAAGGCGCCTTGGAGCGTGGCATTGTGGTGAGCAATAATCGCCTCAGCCGAGAGCTGCGCCGTATCCATACAAGTGTGCGCATCGTCGGCTAACACCACCTGCCAGCCAAGTTCAGCCGCAATCCGGCAATTGGTATCGATACAATACTGGGTTTTCATCCCCACTATCACCAACTCGCTGACCCCCTCATGGGTTAACGCCTCTGCTAATCCGGTTTGATAAAAACAACTTGGCTTAGTTTTATCAAAGATATTATCCTGCTGCGGATTAATCGCTAAGGATTCAATCAATTGCCAATTTGCCGTTCCGGCAGCAATGGGGGAACCTTCCGGCCCGGTATGGCGAACTGCCCAAATCGGTGCCCCTGCCTCGCGGGCGTTGGCAATTAACAGATTGATATTATTTAGCACCTGTTCCCGATTAAAGGGCGGCGCATCGGCGTAAAACAGTCCCTGCTGCATATCAATAATTAACAGCGCAGTTTTAGGCAAGCTCATGTTATCCATCACATTCTCCAGCGTTATTGCCCAAAAGACGGAAAAAACAACCCCGCCACTTTGGGCGGGGTTGAGTAATCGATTTTTTGAAGCACAAATCGCTACGCACGCACCGCCGAAGCAGTTGTGGTCGTAGTGTGGGTGAAGTAAACGGCAAATTTGTGCATAAAGCCAAATTATGCCAGCAGCTTAAGAAGATCAAGCCAAGTTTGATGACAATTTAATGAAATAAATCAAATTGCTTATGAGGCCACTGACGCTGAAACTGTGTCATCTTTGCCACATTGACAGTTAGTTAGTTTAGTGACTGAGTCGTTTAGTGACTTATTGCATTCTTGCCTTAGAATGGGTGCAACATGAATAAAAGGAAACCAATCAGTGCAGGGAAATCGATTAATCAGAGCAGAAACTATGCTGATTGGCGCAGGCAGCCTCACCTGGGCGCTAGTTGCTTGGCTAGGGCTCAATCAGGATATGCAAGCAAAGCTCCCCACGCTCGCGACCTTTAGCCATATCGCCCTGTATTCCTTGTTTATCTTGCTCTTCTGGTTATTAACGACACAGAACTTCCCTCGAAAAAACCTCAATCTAAGCAGGCTGTTAAGCACCGCACTCGTCGGCAGTGTCTTCGGATTGATGCTGTTGAGTCAACATCCATTGCTCCCCATTCTGCTGGTAATTTGGGCTTCGCTCTTGCCAGAATTTTTTAATCGCCGCGTCGCAATAGCACAAATCTTATTGGCCAATCTTGGTTATTACCTGATCCTGCACACCCAAACCTCAAACAGTGTGATGATTAATGTGCTTATTTACATGGGGTTTCAACTGTTTGCCTACAGCAGTAGCCAAGCGAGATTATCCGAGCGCGAGTCTCGCCGGATACAGGAACATCTTAATCAACAACTTATCGCCACCAGAGCCTTGCTGAGCCAAACGAGCGAGCAGCAAGAAAGGTTGAGGATCTCACGGGATCTGCACGATATTCTCGGCCACCAGCTCACGGCGTTATCGTTGCAACTTGAGCTCTTAAGTCATCAAGCGCCTTTGGAGCTCAAACCCACAGTCAATCAGAGTAAATCGCTTGCCAAGGAATTATTAGAGAGCATCCGCGCCGTAGTTCGGGCGCAGCGGGTGAATATTGGTCTCGATTTAACGCCGCCGCTCGATGCCATTGCAAGCCGTTTGCCCAATGTTAGCCTGCGGTACGAATCGTTAATGCCGCTCCAGTCGACTGAACTGGCACAAGCCTTATTGCTCGTGCTGCAGGAGGGGATCAGTAATGCAGTGCGCCATGGCCATGCCAATCAACTCACGCTGTCGATGCAAGAGGAGCAGGCGGAGCTTATCATTTGCCTTAAAGATAATGGCCAAGGAATTAGCCAAAGCCCCTCTCAGGGCGTTGGGCTAAGTAGCATGCAAGAAAGGTTATCCCCCTTTCACGGCAGTGCGCGTTTGCAAGCTAATCACACAGGCGTAGATAGTTCGCGTACTCAAGGCTGCTCGCTAATGATTCGTCTGCCGCGCGGCAACGCATTGTAATGCGCCATGTAAACCGACACGCTTAATCAAGGAATGAATCCCCCATGGAATCTCAGCATAAAGTCACAACCTATCGTCAGCCCACGGCGCGCACTATCAGAGTAGGATTAGTGGAAGATCAGCAGCTTGTGCGTCAGGGTATCGCCAGCTTGATAGCCATCTCACAGCATATCGAGGTGAGCTGGCAGGTAGAGAATGGTCAAGAGGCGCTAAAACGGCTGCAAACCGAAGCCGTAGATGTGCTTTTAAGCGATATACGTATGCCAGTGCTCGATGGTATCAGCCTGCTAAAACAGCTTCGCGCCGCACAAAACCCCATACCAGTCATTATGTTAACCACCTTTGATGACAGCGAATTGTTTTTAAATAGCCTGCAGGCGGGCGCGAATGGCTTCTTATTGAAAGATGTCTCTCTGGATAAATTACTTGAGGCCATCGAAACCGTGGCTCAGGGCGGACACTTGATTGAACCATCAGTGTTAGAACAGATGCAGCAATCCTCTGCAACAGCGCAAAGCGGCCCGACTCACGACTTATTATCCGAACGCGAGCGGGCGATCTTAGGTTTTATGGCGGGGGGATTTTCCAATAAAGAAATTGCCAATGCAGTGTTTTTGGCCGAAGGCACGGTCAAAAACCATGTCTCCACCATACTGGCTAAACTCGATTGCCGTGACCGCACCCAAGCCGTGCTTAAGGGGTTGCAGCTCTCTTTGATTTAAGAAATGCGGCAAGTTTAAGGGTTGGCTTATAAATGCTAGGCTCAAAATATTCTGCCTTTAACCATTTGATTTAAGACAAATCGCAGCCAATAAAAAAGGGCCAATTGGCCCTTTTTTATTGCATCCTAAAGCTTAATTCCTAGCGCAAATCCATCTCTTGGATAATTTCGTGGGCGATAGGTGCCGTGGTGCAGGTTGGCTTTTCATGTAAGTCCGCCTTCAACTGACCTTTACGGTGTTTTAGTGCTGCATCCAGTTTTTTGGCTGCGGCGGCAATCGCGGGATACATGATTTCATCCGTACCCGATGCTGAGATGCGACTACCTTCGTAATTTGTTCGAATTTCAACCTGAAACTCGCCATGCTCCTTAGCAATAATGATATCGAGGCCGATGAGTGTGGGGAAATGAGTGGCGATTTTAGAAAACTTTTCGTTAACGTGTTCTTTTACAGAATCAGTAACATCGACATGGTGACCAGAAAGATTAATTTTCATAGGGTGTCCCTTTTAGTGTCTTTACTTTTTTTCGCTTCACTATTAGAGCTTGGGGCATGGCAAATAAAACACAAGCCCCCTAGACAAATATTTCGAGCTAAACGGGTATTAGCAGTCTCTAAATGTGAGACTAATCAAAGAAATGACACGCGAAGGGAACTTAAAAAACAGCTAACTGGTTGATTTATAATCGGCAACAAAAAATAAACCAACCAGTCAAATAACAAAGGTTAATACTTACGTTGTACGCTCTGCTGCCAAAATTGCTGTGACAGATGGTGGGTTTTAGTGGATAAGCGCGAAACCTGATCACCCCTCGCCGCCGCATCCTGTGTCTGCTCTAAACTCTGCTGCGCCAAATCGCTGATCACATGGATGGCTCGGCTGATTTCCGCTGCCACCGATGCCTGCTGCGTCATGGCTGCGGCATTGTCATCACTTAAGGAATTGATGCGCGCGATAGAAGATAACAACTCGCCAAAGGCAATGCTGGCATCCTGCGCCAAGGACACAGAGCGCTTGACCTGTTCCTGTCCGGCCGTCATGGTTGAGGTTGCTTTTTGTGTGCTGTCTTTAAAGCGACTAACAATCAGCTCAATTTGTGAGGTCGACTGGCTGGTTCTGCTAGATAACTGCCGGACTTCATCGGCAACGACCGCAAAACCGCGACCGCTTTCCCCCGCCCGCGCCGCTTCAATCGCTGCATTCAGTGCTAACAGATTGGTTTGATCGGCAATCGCGCGGATCACTTCTAGCACTTGATGAATCGCTTGGCTGTCCTGCTCAATCGTTTGCACCACATCGGAGAAATGGCTCACCTGTACACTCAGTTGATGTATCGCCTCGATAACGGTTTCAAGCCGTGAATGACCGCGCTGCGCCGCCTCATGGCTAGAAACCATCTCGGATGCGGTGCGATGGATATTATCCGTTACCTCGGCAAAGCTGGCGCTCATTTGCTCCATTGCCGTTGCCGCCTGCGTGGTTTGCGCGCTCTGGCTATCGGCATGTTCCCAAGTATTGGTGATGGTTTGTTTCAGATTCACGCTCTGCTCTTGGATCTCACTGGCAGAATCCGCCATTCGGCCCACTACGCCGCCAATTTCGGTGATCAAAAATCGCAGCGCCAGATCTAGCTTACCGATTTCATCTTGCCTGCCGGTGTAAATCCCCATAGCAACGGGATCATCGATAATATTGCAGGCCACCTGCACTAATGCCTGAAAGGGCTGCATGAGCATGTACCACAGACCCAAGGCAAGCAGTCCACCAGCAAGGGCGGCTAAAATGGGCGAATACGTTGCCAAGTAGGCGGTTAGTGCGATGGTAAACAACATCGCCATGAGTATTTTTCCGCGAAATCCTAAGCGGTCTTTTTTCAGCGCCTTGGGCTGTTGTCCTTGATTGATCCCTTGATAGATTTCCTCGGCCGCCTTGATTTGTTCTGGCGTTGCTTGGCGGCGAACGGATTGATATTCATGAATTTTGCCATTTTCGTACACTGGGGCGACGTAGGCATTCACCCAGTAATAGCCACCGTTTTTTGTTCTATTTTTGACAATCCCCATCCAAGGTTTGCCGCTTCTTATCCGTTCCCAAAGCATTTTAAAGGCGGCTGATGGCATATCACCATGGCGCACTATGTTATGCGGGCTCCCCTGCAACTCGGCAACGCTATATTCACTGATCTGCGAAAAGGTTTGATTGACATACTTTATGTTGCCTTTGAGATCGGTCGTCGAGAGGAGAATAGCGTTTTCGGATAGGTGTTTTTCACCATTTTTTGAATGTGTTTGCATAGGGCGCACTAACGGATTCCATGTGAAAGTTGCGCCGCATTTTGCCAAAAGCACAGAACGCCTGCTTTGATTAAGCTCACAGTGAGAGCATAAAAATTAACCAAATTCTAAACAAGCAAGATCAATCACATCAATAAAACCAAACATTTGTGACAAATTGCACATTATGAAATGTTTGCCGCGTAAACGACTCCTACCTGATGTTTACGCTGTCACAAATTCGTTAGGGATCTCACAGATAAACGCAAATGATATTGTTTATCATTTAAGTAAACTAGGTTATACTCCAAGCAGAGTAGCGACTCTCCTTTGCTCATGCACCCAAGTGGACTGGGTTAGGCATAAGAACAATCAATGGAGTGGTATGCATGATATGGCACATCGCCATAACGGTTTTAATATTGACTGAAATAAGCAGCACTTATGTCTCATATCCCAGTTTCCAATATACCAACATCAGCAGCCTCAGCTTCCGCTGTGACGAGTTATTTTCACGCCGTCATTCGCTGGATTAAGCAAGACCAGACCCAGTTTGGTTTGCAGGTGTTTGTGCGCGCCACTGCCGCTTTATTAGCGGGTTATATCGCTGCGGCAACACTAGCCTGTATGTTGACCCAAGTCCTGCCAATGTCTCGATTTGAAAGCACCTTAACCGCCAATATGCTGGCCTTTTTGTTTTATGCCATCGCCATCATTTACGCCTTCTGTGTGCGTAAGACTTGGCATGCGTGGCGTGACTTAAGCCTATTTAGCCTCCTGTGTTTTACTCTGCTTAAGGTGTGTGGACAGTAAGATGAAAGAAACTTTTTTTAGAACCCTCTCCTGGCTGCACACTTGGGCGGGTTTGCTCGTGTGCTGGGTATTACTGCTGATTTTTTTTGCTGGTAGCCTGAGTTATTTTCGCCATGAAATGAGCTTGTGGGCCGAGCCAGAGCTCCACCGCGGCGCGTTTCAAGACTATCAAACGAATCAAGTAGCGAGTCAGCTTGACCAAGGTCAAGACTATATTGAAGCGCATTCCGCTGCGACAACCCAACGCTGGTTAATCAATTTCCCAACCGATAGAAGCCCCATGCTGAGCTTTGCGTGGCAACTGCCGCCTGAAAAGGGTCAACGCCGAGGCAAAATCGAGCAGCATGTCACCAAAGCCGATGGCAGTGGCATGATCACCGATGTCCGCGACAGCCGCGGCGGTGACTTCTTCTACCGTTTACATTTCGACCTGCACTACATGCCAGCCATTACGGCGCGCTACATTGTGGGTGTCTGCACTATGTTTATGTTGATTGCCCTTATCAGCGGCATCGTTATCCATAAGCGTATCTTTAAAGACTTGTTTAGCTTTCGTCAGAACAAGGGCGCTCGCTCTTGGTTAGATGCCCATAATGTCAGCTCTGTGATTGCCCTGCCCTACCATTTAATGATCACCTATACCGGCCTCATCACTTTAATGCTGATCTATATCCCATGGACGGTAAGCACGGCTTATCCTGAGGATAATCAAGCCTTTTTAAAAGAGCTCAATCCGGCAAGACAAACAGAAAAAGCCTCGGGCATTCAGGCAGAGCAAGTGCGCTTAAGCCAACTGCTGCCGCAAGTTCAGGCTGAATGGGGCGATGCACCTATCAAGCAGGTGATTGTTTCCTATCCGAAAGATCAAAATAGCCAAGTGACCTTCTACCAAAATACCGGTAAAGACGTCACCGATGAATCAACACTCCTAGTGTTTAACGGTGTCACGGGTGAACTCAAGTACGCCAGCCCCCATGAGATGTCGGCAACCGTCGTGACCTACGACACTATGATGTCACTGCACACCGCGC
This sequence comes from Shewanella sp. Koi 1, assembly GCF_052907445.1. NCBI lineage: Bacteria > Pseudomonadati > Pseudomonadota > Gammaproteobacteria > Alteromonadales > Shewanellaceae > Shewanella > Shewanella sp. Koi 1. The sequence continues at coordinate 3,439,310 of NZ_JBREJM010000001.1, forward strand.
GTTTTGCCGCGCCACTGCTGCGTATTTTGTTCTTCTTCTGCGGCTTACTCGGCTGCGCCATGGTCGCAACGGGTACCTTAATGTGGGCGATTCGTCTGCGCCAGAAGCAGCAAAAGGCAATCGATAAAGGCGAGAAAGCGAGCCGTGGTCTGCGCTTAGTCGAAGGATTAAACTTCATGTTTATCTTAGGCTTGCCCTTGGGCGCGGCGGCATTTTTCTATGCAAACCGCCTATTACCAACGGATTTTGCCGCCCGATCAGCCTGGGAAGTACACAGCTTCTTTATCGCCTTAGGAGTGATGGGCGTATGGGCATTTTTCGGTCGAAGCCGACGCCATTGGCAATTCGCCTTGATGCTTATCGGAGCGCTTTATTGTGTACTGCCGCTGTTAAATGCGGCCACGTCTCCGAGCCACTTAATTGATAATATCCGCAGCCAACAATGGGCACTGGTGGGGTTTGATGTGCTCGCGCTGTTACTGGGCTGTGCCATGCTTTTTGCCAGCACTCGACTCTCGGCCGTGGTGAAAACATGGCAAAAACCGAGTCGAAAAAATACCGCAACCGTTGAAAAAGTCAGGAGAAAACAACCTGATCCGAGTTATGCTAACGAACTTGCCTCGTCGTCTCCCTTGGAGGAAGCAAAATCATGATGCCAGAATTTATCCCAGTGCTCGGCATTCTCGGGCTCAGTTATCTCTCCCTTGCGCTGTTTGCGTTAGCCAAGTTTGGCCATTTTAAGGATGTGTTTAAGCGCCCGCCATCGCAGTGGCAGAGCCGCCTGTTAACCCTGTTTGCTTGGCTGTTATTAATCATCAGCCTAAGTACCTGCGCCCAGGGACAAGGTTGGGCCTATGGCAGCATTTTGTTTATGGGGATCATCTCGCTGGCCGCGATGCTTGTGATTTTGACCCTAAGCTACAGCCCGCGCCATCTTCCCATCGGTATAGTCACCGGCAGTGTATTGACTTGCAGCTTACTGTTAACGGGTGGGATCTAAACCGTTTCCAAGGCGGCGCACTAAACTGTGCGCCCCATGCTGGAGAAGTCTTTTTAGCTAAGCTATAGTGCCCTGATGTCCTGCAATGAGGAGAAAAACATGGGCTTTAACTTAACGGTGAATTGGCAAACCTCTCCAGCCGAAGAAGGCGAATTCTGCCGTGACCACAGCATTACGTTTGGCAGCGGTCAAACGATTCAGGCATCTTCAGCCCCCGAGTACAAGGGCAATGAACACTTGGTTAATCCAGAGGAAAGCCTGCTTGCAGCCTTATCCTCCTGTCATATGTTGACCTTCCTCGCCATCGCTCATCTTAAACGTCTCCCTGTCGTCTCCTATGTCGACGAGGCTTCGGCTGAGTTGGGGAAAAACGAGGCTGGCAAGCTTGCGGTCACAAAAATGGTCTTAAATCCTAAGGTAGTGTTTGCCGAAGGTGTCGAGGTTTCTGCTGAGACTCTTGAGAAAATTCACGAAAAAGCACACGCAAACTGCTTTATCGCCAATACGTTAGCGACAGACATTCAAATTAAGTTTTAACGATTTGGGGCAAGTTTATCGCGATAAACTTGCCCTCTCCGATGACCTATTTCCCCACCCGTTCAGCTTAGCTCAAGCTCAGTTACCGTATGATAACGCCATATCGCACGCTCACACTCGAGGTCAGCTATGCAAATCCAAGCCTATCGTAATACCGCAACCCCCTATCAACAGCCAGCAGCAACAGCCACGACGAGTACGGCAGCAGCCGCCCCCGCCAGCGCGAGTACTGTGACCCTGTCTAATGAAGCGAAACAACTGTCGCAGGTGGACCCGATCCCACAACCTCATGCGCCAGACTTAAGCAAAGTGAAGGCGGGTGTTGAGCAATATGCCCATATTCAAGCGACCAAAATGAAATATCAGGTTGCATCGGACATGGTCAATATCGCGATGGGAACGAACGATGGGATTTCGGCTCCCACGGCTTACTATTTGAGTCACAACGATTCGGCTAGAGCCGCAACTGTGGGGCAAATGGCCAATCAACAACAGGTCAACACCCTGCAAGCCTATGTTGATGCCAGCGAAAACATTAATGAGTGGGCATAAAAAAAGGTGTTGTCTCGGGAACCACAAGACAACACCCTAACATTGAACCAAGCCAGCTTAACTCGGCTAACTTAAACCTTAGTTAAATTTCTATTTTTTAAGCTAATTACTTAGCTTTTATGTCTTCTGCCATTCCTTTCGCCGGCATAGGCTGCGCCTTCAATGCGGGGATAGGCTGCTTAATCAACTCATCCTTAAGATAGCTGATGGCCGTTTCGAGCTGCGCATCGTGGCCATTAAAGGTCGCAAAGGGTAAGTTATCCACCTCGATATCCGGTGTTACCCCATGTCCTTCGAGTACCCAGCGGCCATCCATCGCATATTGCGGATATTCGGCGACCCGCGCCATGCCTTTATCTGTGAGTGAATTACGACCCGATAACCACACGCCAGCGCCCGCAGTTTGCTTACCAATGAGCGGAGCAATGCCCAGCGCCTTAATCCCCGCCGAGAAGGTTTCACCATCTGAGTACGTTAGCTCGTCGGTTAACACCACTAAATGGCCACGGAAGGTTTGCTGCATATTGGTATTAGGCGTGCCATGGGTTGGCTGCCAGAATGCCCAAGCGCGGCGCAACAGTTTTTCGATGATCCAACTATCAATATTGCCACCGCGGTTACGGCGCACGTCAATAATCAAACCGTCCTTGTCGTAATTGGTGTAAAACTCGCGGGCAAAACTCTCAATATCGCCGCCGCCCATGGCGTATAAATGCAGGTAACCAATCTTGCCCTTACTCGCCTCGGTCACGACACCTGCGTTGTGGTTAACCCAATCTAAATAACGTAATTGGCTATCGACCTGAGTGCTAACCGGCATCACCACGGTTTTATGGTTTTGGCCGCCGCGTTTAAGCTCGAGTAATACCTGCTTATCCTGCTGATTACGCAATAAACGAGTCACATCGGCCACATTAGTCACAGGAGTGCCATTGATGGCGAGTAACATATCGCCTTCTTTCGCATCGACTTCGATACGGCTTAAGGGCGATGCCTGGCTTGGCAGTTCAGGATCATTACGATAGATATGGGCAATTTTTACCCCATCGTTAGTTTGTTGTAGCCGCGCGCCTAAACTCGCGCCTTTGGCCGCGTCTGGGTCTTTTGGCAGATCGCCACCCCGCACTTGCGAGTGCAACGAGTCTAGCTCACCCATCATCTGCATAAAGATATCATTCAACTCGTTACGGTCAGTCAAACGGTCAAGTAGCGGTTGGTACTTGGCCTTGGTCGCCTGCCAATCGAGGCCGCGCATCTTCTTATCGAAGAAGGAGTCCCTGTGCATTAACCAGGCATCTTCAAACATTTGTTGCCATTCTAGGGTGGGTGAAATCGCTAATTGCCACTGATCCGTTTGCACCTTGGCGTTTTCGGTATCCCCCAACTTGTCGCCCGCATCGACGATAAGCAGCGACTTTTCATTGCTTTTTTTGCGCAGCAACAACTTGCTACCATCAGCGGACACACTGTAGTTCGCCACGTCTTCGGCAAACACTTCGGCTTTAGGACGCTGCTCGCTAAACTTAATCGTCATTAAGCTAGGCTCGGTGTCATCGCCAATGGCTTGGTCGAGCACATAGAGACGACCATCAATGGCAGTTAACTGGCTGTAATTGCCAGAATCGACAGGCACTTGCCATAAACGCTCGCCAATTCCCGCCCAATCAATTTTTATCGGCGTCGGTTTATCTTTAGAATCTGCCTTTTCCGTCGTCTTAGCCGTCAGCTCTGTGGGCTTGCTAAAGGGGAACTTGGCATTCTTCACTAAGGCAATCGCAAAAATCTGGCTACGTTTATCAAATACAGGCCCCATATTGCGGTCGCCCCAAGGTGAACTTGGTGTTGCAGTAAACTGGCGATTAGAGAGGAAATATAACCACTGGCCATCGCTGCTAAAGGTCGGCGAATAGGACTCATACTTGTCACTGGTGAGCGTTTGTGCCTTATTTTCGTCCACAGAATACAGCACGATTTGTGGCCTTTGCTTACCGATTTCGGATTTAGTTAACGCGATAAAACGACTGTCGGCCGACCAGCGAATATCTGCATAGGGGCCAAGCCCTTCACCGTTGCTGATGATTTTTTGATTGGAATTTTTCTTCAGATCCAGCAACCACACATTGCCATCGTTATCGTCGTGGGCAAGGTAGCGGCCATCGTTTGACAGACTCAGCGTCATTCTTAAGGTATGGCCATCTTTGGTGAGTTGCTTCGCGCCGCTGCTGCCATCGGCAGGGAATTGCCAAATTTCCTGTTGGCCACTCATGTCACTGATGGCATAAACCGATTTACCATCCTGACTCATAATCGCATTGCGCACGCGATAGGTACCAGGCAGTGCCACTTGCACTAAACGTGAACCATCAATTCCCGCAATCGCCACATGGCTACGGGCGGTGATCACCACTTTATCGCCCGCAAGCGCAAGGTTCGCTGAGGTCGCATAATCCATAGGATCTTTTACCCAATGTTCGCGGCGCTGGGCGAAATCGGACGTTAATTCAATATCTAATAATGAGTCTTTGGCAGAGGCGATATCAAAAACATGAATATCGGCGCCCTGCTGGAACACGACTTTCCCTTGGTCCATGCGCGCGCCGCGCACCTGCCAATCTTTATATTGGGTCAACTGTTTCGCGTCACTGCCATCCAGAGCCATGGACCAGAGATTGTCGTTACCATCGCTGTCGCTGATAAAGTAGAGTCTGTCTTGCCATAGCATAGGCTGACGCACCGAACCTTGATGCTGACCACTGAGCAACTGCGCCTCGTCTTTGCCACCGAGTTTAAAGCGCCATAACTCACCCTTAGCGCCGCCGCGATAAACCTTAGCGTTGTCGCCGGTGACCTGCAGGCCAAAACGGGTAAAGTACACATATTGATTATTGGCATCGACCACCCCTTCCACCGCATCGGCAAGTGGTAAGTCGGTCGTCGCCAAGGTCTCTGGATTCACCAGTCGCAACATCCAATTGTTCGCAGGGCCAAAGCCACTGTCGGTGGAATAAAGCACTTCGCCCTTTGCGGTCCAGCCTTGCACGCGCACTCGGCTGTTTTCGAAACTCACTCGTTTGGCCACACCACCCGCGACAGGAATGACATAAACCTCACTCGCGCCCTCATAATTGGCGACATAAGCCACCCATTTACCATCGGCGGAGATGGCCGCACCTAACTCTTCGGCGGGTAAAGTGGTCAGGCGCGTCGCCGCCTTTTGCCCGAGCGTTTGAGTCCAAAGATCGCCTTCGGCCGTAAAGACTAAGGTTTGGTCATGCAATGCTGGCGCACGGTAATAACCTTGATTGCTGGCAGGTTGAGCGATGGCGTGGGCTGCGGACAAAGTGCCAAGGGCGAGCATGCAGCAGGCAACAGAATGACGAAGTTTCATGTGTAATCTCTATCCTATTGTTATTGTTAGCAATGGACTTTCTAGTGGGCGTGATTGACGAATGATGACCCAAAGTCTGGCAAAGTAATCCCACAAGCTAGCAGAAATTGATAGAGAGAGCAGTAACTGAAGGCAACAGAAGTTTTAGCAAATGTGTCATAGGCTTACCATTTGCTATACCGATAATCTTAACGGTATTTCTCAGGTTTAATCGAAGGTGAGTAAGTCGGCATATTGCGCGGAGAGCGAATTAAACTGATGGCTGGTTTTCGTTTGCTGCGCCAACGAAATTTGCTGCCATTTATATACAATTCGGGCAATTTCCCCGTTGGTACTTAACGCCTTAATTGCAGCATTAAATTGCTTTAATTGCGCTGATGAAAGGGTTTGTTTGCTGAGCATTAAGTGAATTTGGTTGCGGTCCAACACTGGCTTTAGCGGTGATAACCTCACCCCTTGATGCTGACTGGCGATATAAGGCATGGCCATGGCATCACCAATAATCAGATCCGCACGGCCATAGGTGAGCATTTGCACTGACTTATCGGCATCGGGACTGAGTATCAACAGGTGCTCTTGCTCCAAGCGCTGCCGCGTCTGCTCATAATCCACCCCATACCAACCACTGATAGGCACCAACAAACGCAGTTTCTGGCTAAAAATATCCTGCCACTGGGTTAAGCGGATCTTGTCTTTGTTTTCATCCAATACAAACAGGCGTACTTCTTCATTACGGTAGGCAGCGGAAAATAAGGCATATTCTTCACGTTCAGCGGTTTTAGTGGCGCCCATCATCATGTCTAAGGAGCCACTTTTCAGCATTTGATGCGAACGCTTAGCCGGCACATTGATAAAAGTGACCTCGCAGCCAAAGTGTTCGGCAAAGGCGCGAAGCAGCTCCACATCTAACCCCTGCGCCTCCCCCTGCGGATCTTCCCAGGCATAGGGCGGCCAATCGTTATAACCCACTTTGAGGGGATTTAAGCAAACGGGCGCTCTGGCCTCAGATGGAACACCTAAAGCGGGGAAAATAAAAATACATAACAGCAGGATATGGCTAAGCTGAAAAACGAACCTAGGCACAATAGTCGCCCCATAATCGGTTATTCTCGTCCTCATCGAGAATGTCTAACGCAGTGAGTTTACCGTTAGAGCCGCGGCGTTCCCATCGCCTTCCTAAGCTTAGTCTGCATCAACTGAGGATGCCATCGGCTTGAACTCCCGTAAGAAAGCCATCGCTTAAGGTATCCGATTTAAAGCAGGCACTTATAGACTATCGCCACCACTTTGGTTGGTTCGCCCATATCCGTTTGCAGCCACACTATATGGGTGCCTCCTAACTCTTCTCCTTGTAAGGCGGCGGATTGTTTTGCTTCGGCAAGGTTATTGGCATGGCGACTCACACCTGTGACTAGCGCAAAACTGTCACAGTGAGTCACTTCAAAATCATAGGCTTCGTTAATGCGCCGTGGTAATTGAGGGGGTTCTAAGGCGCAACTTGAGAGAAAAAAGATAAGGCAAATCCCTGATAAGGCACATTTAAACAAAACAGTTTATCCAATTGTTAAATCCTAAATAGGCGGGCGAACATAACGAATTCGATTCAACTTAATTGTGAAGCAACTCACATCCCTTTAACGACAACCAATACACTAAGTTACAAATATTAATTTGATTTCATATGGTTATATAAAGGTTTGATAATCACTGTGGATGATAAGCTTTGATTAATTCTCTCGAGCCTCATTTACACTTGTAAAAAAGGGAGTCAATCGACTCCCTTTTACCTGTGGCTTAATGGCGATTAACCACCTCAGCTTAACACCGCAAATAAATGTGACTTTAACTGAGCAAAATCGGCGGCTAATTCAGCCGAGAGTATGGGTTTATGCTCCACCGCTTTAAGTTCTGCAGGCAGAGGTAAATCGAGGTTAAGCTCTCTATCTACGACGTCCTTAAACTTGGCAGGATGCGCCGTACCTAAAAATATCCCCACTTCATCAGGCACTAAGTTAAGCGTTAAGGCTCTGGCTGCAATCGCTGCATGGGGTTCGGACACATAACCTTTGGCATGTAACTCGGCCAGCGCCTCCGAGGTTTGCGCCTCTGATAAACGAATCCCCACTAGGTCCGCCAATGGCCAACCGAGTTTCTCGCAAATGGCCTCGACGCGCGGCCAGTTACTTGGCTCGCTCACATCCATCGCATTGGACATAGTGGCTTTAGTAGGATTAGGCTGCCAATCACCACTCTCTAAATAACGTGGGACAGTGTCATTGGCGTTGGTGGCGGCAATAAAACGTTTAACAGGTAAACCCATGGCTTTGGCAAACAAGCCCGCGGTGAGATTACCAAAATTACCACTGGGCACGGCAATCACAGGATCGGCCTCATGGCGCTGTTTCGATTGGGCGACCGCTTCGAAGTAATAACAAATCTGTGCCAGCAAACGACTGATATTGATTGAGTTGGCCGAGTTTAAATGCAAGCCATCACGCACATCGCTATCTTCAAAAGCCTGTTTGACTAAGTGCTGGCAAGCATCGAAATCGGACGCTACTGCCACAGTGTGAATGTTCTTACCTAAGGTGGTGAACATCTTTTCCTGTAGCTCACTGATTTTGCCCTTAGGATAGAGCACGACTACATTGACTTTATCTAGGCCATAAAAGGCATCGGCCACCGCCGCCCCAGTGTCACCCGAGGTCGCGGTTAGAATGGTTAAGCGCGAGTCTTGAGCAAAGGCATTGATGCATTGCGCCATAAAGCGCGCACCAAAATCCTTGAATGCTAAAGTTGGCCCATGGAAAAGCTCGAGGCACGAGCGCTGCTCATCGACCGCCACCAAGGGCAAATCGAAATTAAAGGCGCGCTCGACCAGTTTATCTACCGCGTCTTGCCCAAGCTCAGAGGCAAGCCAAGCGCCGAGCACTTTTTTACTGCGCTCGACAAAAGGCATCGCCAGCAGCGCCTCGATATCGTGCAACACAGGGATTTGAGTAGGAAAAAACAGCCCTCTGTCTTTACCGAGTCCTAATTGCACCGCTTCCTTAAAGCTCACTGTCTGCGAAGGGTGTTTTAAATTATATAGTTCCATGCTCACTCGACCTTATCAGTGCCAAGCCTTTAGGCTTGGGCTTAATGCTTTTAAAAGTAAGAAAATTAATCGACTCGGCGCGTACCTTGCTCATCGAGGCGGCACACATGGGCAAAGCCCCCCGCTTCAGTCAGATAATGAGCCTCTAACCACGCCTTGGCGGCGTTAGCGGTCGCAAGATCGTCTGTTACCGAAAACAGCGTTGGCCCACTGCCGGAGATGCCAGTGGTTAACATGCCTAATTCGGCCAGCGCCGCCCTAGCGTTGTCATAACCCGGTATCGCCGCCGCGCGGTAAGGTTCGGCCAACACATCCTTCAAGACTTGAATCGCAAGCTTGGCGTTTTGCTGATAAGAGGCGTGCACAAAGGCACTCAAATAACGCCCAAAATCGATTGCCACGGACTTATCGTATTGTTCTGGCATGAGTTTACGCATCATGGCCGTTGAGAGTGAAATCCCAGGATACGCCACCACCCAATACCATTGTTTAAAACTGGGAATCGGCTCACAGATAGCACCGGGCACATTGAGCATCAGCTGCATGCCGCCCAAATAACAGGGCGCGACATTGTCATAATGCACGCTTCCGCTGATCTTGCCCTCAAACTCGCCCATGAGTTCGAGTAGCGCTTGTTTATCGTACGGTCGTTCGAAATGCTCATTTAACGCGTAAAGAGCAGCAACCACAGAACTGGCGCTCGAGCCTAAGCCACTGCCGACGGGCAAGTTTTTCTCTAGGGTTAATGCCACGCCTTGGTTTTCTTTTCCAAGGGCTTTTAAGAAAAACACCGCACATTGATGAACGATATTATCCTCCGGATTGTTGGGTAATTTATGCGCCCAAGCACCCACTTGAGTAAGGCTCACTCCCGCATCCGCCGCTGCAATCGTGACCCTATCGCCCAGTAAACTGCCATCGATGGGCGCTAGTGCTGCGCCCAATAAGTCAAAGCCCACACCCACATTACCCATAGAGGCGGGAGCGTAAACGGTCAAACTCATACACTCACCTCACGAGTCCAATTTAAGGTTCTTAATACATCGGCAAAGGCGCCAGCCGCAGTGACCTCTGTACCCGCACCATAACCACGTAGCACAAAGGGAATCGGCTGATAATAACGGCTGTAGAATGCCAGGGCATTTTCACCGCCTTTTACGCTATAGAGCGGATCGGTGGCATCGACTTCGGTGATACGCACATAGCACGCACCTTCTTCAATCTGCCCCACATAACGCAGCACTTTACCCTGCGCTTTCGCCTCTGCCACTCGCGCCGCAATAGCGGCATCAGCCTCGGGTAAACGCGCCATAAAACTTTCCACATCGCCTGAATCATCAAAATCGTCAGGCAAGACTGAGTCGACAACGATATCACTTAGCTCAAGTTTCAAACCCACTTCACGGGCTAAGATCAGCACTTTACGCGCCACATCCATACCACTTAAATCATCACGGGGATCGGGCTCGGTAAAGCATTTTTCCCGCGCCAGTTTAGTCGCTTCTGACAGTGTCATACCCTCATCGAGTTTACCGAAGATAAAGGATAAGGAGCCTGACAAAATACCGTTAAACTTGTGCAACTTATCGCCAGCAAATAACAGTTTTTTCAAGTTATCGATAACGGGTAATCCGGCGCCAACGTTGGTCTCATACAGGAACTGACGACGTTGCTTTAATGCTGTTTGACGCAAAGCTTGGTAATAGGCGTAATCGCGAGTGTTGGCCTTTTTATTCGGCGTCACTACGTGCATGCCCGCGTTCATCACCTCTAAATACTGGTTCGATACTTGATCGCTTGAAGTACAATCCACCAGCACAGGGTTTAATAATTGTTGCTCTTTCACCCAAGCCAGAAGCGCCGGAAGATCGCTTGGCTGCTGACTGTCGGCAAGCAGGTTTTGCCAATTATTTAAATCGATACCCGCACTATCGAGTAACATCTTGCTTGAATTCACTATGCCGCAGACACGAATGCTAATGTGCTGCTCTTTTAACACGCTCGCCTGATGTTTGATTTGTTCGAGTAGACCTGCGCCAACATTGCCGCAACCCACTAAAAACACATCCAAATATTGCTGCACATCGAAAAAACCCTGATGACAGGCGGCAACCGCATGCTTGGTCTTTCGCTGCTCGATTACCGTTGAAATAGAACGTTCAGAAGAGCCTTGCGCAATCGCGATGATATTCACACTCGCCTGCGCTAACGCTTGGAAAAACCGCGCCGCCACACCTTTATGGGTACGCATGCCATCACCGATCAAGGAGACGATTGCTAAGTCATGGCGCATTTCAATCGGCTCGAGTAAGTCACTTTTGATTTCTAGCTCAAACTCTTGCTCCAGCGCCGACTTCACTTTGGCGGACTCGCTTGTAGCCACACAAAAGCTGATGCTGTATTCGCAAGAACTCTGGGTGATGAGTGACACGGAAACGCCACTACGGGAAATCGCCGCCAGCGTGCGGCTCGCCATGCCGACCATGCCCTTCATGCCGGGGCCTGATACATCAAACATGGTTTGATTATCCAGATTAGAAATGGCCTTCACCTGCAAACCGCTTTCATCGGCCTGATTCGATACCAGAGTGCCAGGCGCATCGGGGTTAAAACTGTTTTTGATATAACAGGGAATATGAAACTGGGCGATAGGCGCAATGGTTTTAGGATGCAGCACCTTAGCCCCAAAGTAAGACAGCTCCATCGCCTCTTGATAACTGAGCTGTGACAACAACTTAGCATCGGTAACAACCCGAGGATCGGTATTGTATACGCCGTCAACGTCGGTCCAGATCTCACAGCTTGAAGCATCTAAACAAGCGGCCAGCACGGCTGCGGAATAGTCAGAGCCGTTACGGCCTAAGGTCACGACCTTGCCGTCTTCATCGGCGGCAGTAAAGCCAGGCATCACCCAAACCCGTTTTTCATCGAGGGCAAGATTTTTGAATCGCGGTTTACTGACTGCAATATCCACCACGGACTCGAGTGGACGACCACGGCCTAAAAACAACTCACGTGGGTCTAGCTGCGATGAAGTAATACCTTTGGCCAGCATGACTTGCTCCATCAAAGCAGCAGACAAACGCTCGCCTGCAACCACGATTTCGGCGCGCACCCCGTCAGGGCATTCCTGCAGCAGCGTAATACCGCGTAATCTGTCCTGCCAACGTGCAAGCTGCGCACTCAGTCCGGCGAACAACACTTCGCTTTGACTGCTCGAGAGTCCAGAACTGACCGCATCCTGATAGAGCGAGGTAAACACCCGCTCAACGTGTTGAATGACTGGCGAATAATCTTCCCCTTTGACCGCCACATCGACCATTTCTAGCAAGGCGTTTGTCACTGTCGCGGGCGCAGAGAGCACAGTAGCCACAGGTTCTGCTTTCGCCGCCTTGGCCACGATATCCGCCGCCATTGAAAATCGCTGCCAATTTGCAAGCGAGGTACCACCAAATTTCATAACTTTCATCTTGATCTCCTGTACCGCGCCCGACTAAGAAACATAAGCTAGAAACAAAAAAGCCCGCTTCTTTGTGGGAAGCGGGCTCGTCGTTAAAATTCTTTAGGGTGTATCAGCCCGCCCCCACTCTGGTTGTAGTGGTGGTTGTAATAATGGTAATTACTACAAAACCTAGGCTATGCATACGTTTGGGCTAATCCATGTCAATGTGATGTAAAACAGAATTGCCTTTTTCACCTAGCCTTGTCAACCCCCTAACTGGATTATTTATGAACAAATCTTTCACAGCCTCAAATTCGCCTCTTAACATTCATTAATATCAAGTTTTCCTAGGGTAAAAATGCGATTTCATCAATTGAAAACTGTTGACGTAAACGTAACGCTACACAAATACACCTGCTTTTAAACATTTAAATTCAATTAATTATATCAAGCATGTCGTAATACCTTTAGATTAAGCTATGTAAATCCACTTTCGAGGCCAACAAACCACAAGTGATATCCATCAACAATTTGGCGTAAATTTCTCTCCAAATGGCTGTTCATCACGCCAACAAAAAGCTGTGCGATATCTAACATAAGCAACTTCAAATTATCGCCAGCGCCCCAAAAGCACGTTATTATGCGCGCACATTCCGAACCGGAGGCGATATGAAGATCACCCAACACAGCGCGGTAACCATTCATTACCGTTTATCAGATCAAGACGGCAGACTTTTAGAAGACTCTTTTGATGCCGAACCTATGCTCTATCTGCACGGTGCAGAAAACCTGATCCCTGGATTAGAAGCTGCATTAGAAGGTAAAACCAAGGGCGAAATACTGGATGTGACTATTAGTGCCGAAGAAGCCTACGGTCCTTACCACGATGGTCTGCGTCAAGCTGTGCCATTAGAAGCATTCGGTGATATCGAAGATATCGTTCCTGGTATGCGCTTTATTGCCGAGACAGAAATGGGTCAACGCCCAGTGCAAGTTGTCGAAGTCAAAGATGATGTGGTCATCGTTGATGGCAACCATCCTTTAGCGGGTCAAGCACTGAGCTTCAACATTGAAATTATCGATGTTCGCGCTGCAACTGCAGAAGAAGTTGCCCATGGCCATATCCATGCCCACGGCGGATGTGGTAGCCATGGACACAGCCATGATCATGACCACGGCGGCGGATGCTGTGGTGGTTCAAGCCAAGATGCGGGTGGCTGTTGTGGCGGTTCTGATAATCATGGTCATCATCACCATGACCACGATCATGAAGCATGCGACACACCAAAAACAGGTTGTGATGGCAATGGCGGTTGCGGTTGCCGCGGCTAATCTAGGCCGTAACGCCTAAAGCTCACTAACCCGAGCAAGATAATGAAGCACTTCCTTACATAAGGAGGTGCTTTTTTTATCAACAAATGTTTATAATCCAAAGGTAACACGGAAGTTTTAGATAGATTTAGCATTTTTAACTGGAATATTAGGGTTTTAAACCTATTTCGATATCACGCGACGGAGTGCATATGTTAACAAAACCTGTATACGAAGCTTTACCTTATGGTTATATGGCATTAGGCATCGCAAGCTTTATGCTGCTCGAACCCAATTATGCTTTGATTGCTTCAGCTGTCATCTTTGTGCTTGGCGCAAGAATTTACACTATGCGCTCCCAAAACCGTCGTACCGACCCTATCAAACGTAGGAAATCAGGCGGGATCCCTAAGATGATTTATGACCTATTACCCTTCTTATACTTGCTAGGTGCATTGTCCATCTTTAAGTTTTTACCCGAAAAGTTTTACCCATTATTAGCCATATTACTCTTAAGCTACAGCTTCTACATTCTGGTAAGACGTACGCTTTATCGTCGTCATAAGTTGCCTGTCACCCCAATGTTTTAGGCTATTTAAGGATAAAGGCACCACAGCGACCTTATTTGATGAGCTGTTGAATTTTTTCTCTATGGCTGGGTGCCATATTCTTTAAATAGTTTGAACAGCGTGTGATCGTGGCGATGCTGACCTCGTATTCCGCCGCTATTTGCCGCTGGCTCATCTCACCATCGAGTAATAATTGAAATACCTTTAATCGTCCCGCGATCGCACTGCGCTCTTCTTCTGTCAGCAATAAATGGAACAACACTGAGAGTTCTTCATAGTTTCCATGGCTCAATATTTTCTCTAAAACTAAGTCCCAATTGGCTCGCATAATCGCCCCAGTAGTATTGTTTAAGCATTACAACGGCAGTTTAGCAGATTTACTCAACCAACAAATAACTTGTTACGTTTATCCCTCCTGCCTAGACAAAAACTGACAAAAATGCTTCTAGTACATTGAGTTAATTTGTGTACAATAGGAGCGCAATGTCACACTTCGACGCTAATTTGTGAGAATACGATGAAAAAATTACTCCTGACTCTCGTTGCCGGTACCTTATTGGCTTCAACTGCACAAGCACACAATTTTGAAGATGCGAAGGACGCGATTGAATATCGCCAATCTGCATTTGGCCTGATTGCTTATAACTTTGGCGATATGGGCGCAATGATGAAAGGCAAGAAACCTTTCGAAGCTGAAACCTTCGCGATGCGCGCCAACAATGTTGCTGCTCTTTCGCACATTCCTTTCGAAGGCTTTATTGAAGGTTCAGATAAAGGCGATACTGAAGCGCTAGCCAAAGTATGGCAAGATAAGGCTGACTTCGACGCTAAGATGAAAACCTTCCAAGAAAATGCCGCTATTTTAGCGACTGTGGCTCAAAAAGGTGACCAAGCTGAAATCAAGCAAGCCTTTATGAACACAGGCAAGAGCTGTAAAGGCTGTCACGACGTGTACAAAAAAGACTAATTACGCGTTGTAATGTCTAATAAAAAAGCCTGCTACATGCAGGCTTTTTTAATGTTCAGCATTGGCTAGAGCACTTGTACTATGGGCCACATCAAATAGGTAAACACCACTCCAGCGATGATTAACAGCACGATTAAGGCCAACCAGTGTGATTTAAACACCAACTGAGTTTCAGATTCGGCGTGCTCAACTTTAGACACCCGTTTATAACCGCTGAGCATGGCTCCCACTAATTTGTCACCTTTAAGCGCGTGTACAACGACAGCCAACACATGCACGGCACTCAAGGCTAAGATGAGGTTGAAATTCATTTTATGCAACCAAGTGAGAAACGAAGCAGTATCAGTACTCACATAGCTGTACAGAGGACCTTCGGTAAACACATCATCGGTAGCAAAGAGTCCAGTGATGAGCTGTAAGCTGATAATGGCAATCAACACAATCACCATATAACCGCCCATCGGGTTATGCCCTAAAACCACTGACACGCCCTTTGAGCGAACGTCTTTCAAATATTCAAACACCACCTTGGGATGATGCACGAAGTGACTAAATCTCGCAGTATCACTGCCAATCAAGCCCCATAAAAGCCGAAAGCCAATCAAAATCAACAAACTATAAGCAAAAATCTGGTGCCACTGCATTTCTCCCACTTCGGCGCTCCACCAAAGTAAGGCCATGAGGGCCACCATGCCCCAGTGAAAAAAGCGTGTGGGTAAATCCCAGACTTTAACTTTGATATGTTCGGTTTCCATAATACCTGCCACTCGACTGAGCAATGAAATAAGTGAAGGTATTTTATCGGGATCTAATGAAAAACTTAAAGTAAAGATAGGTAAATGATGGGAAAGACTGCGCAGTTATCCCATCAAATATGGCCTGTTCCGATAACCAATTCAAGCCTTTTCGACCAAGAATCCGCGAGATTTGTCTAAGCGATCAAATAACCAACGAACAGAACTGAACAGGGTAAAAAATGTGATTTAGATCTCGTTTTTAAGGGTGTAGATTGGTAATCTGAAATCGAAGGAAACAAATAGAAGGTGCAACATATGCTAAAGATTACGAGCAAACAACTAGAAGTCACTGCCCCAATCCGTGAACGCATTGAAAGCCGTTTTGACAAACTTTCTAGGCACGATGTGCAGTTGATTAATCCCCATGTCATCATCACAGAGGAGAAACCTGGTTTCAAAATTGAAGCATCGGTTGGCATCCCAAATGGAGAACTTTTTGCTCAAGCAAAACACGACAATCTTTATGCAGCCATTACGGCCATGGGTCAAAAATTAGAGAAACAACTCAATCGATTAACCCATAAACCTGAAGCACAACGTTTCGCATCCATTGCTCATCCCGAAGATGCTGTTAATGTCGAGGATGATTATGAGGAGGAAGATGCAGCTTAAGTTACTAGATGTTAGTGCGAGACCACATCACTTCGAGAGCATAAAGTAGATAAGGTTTAATAGGTCACATTTTTAGCAAAAGTTTGATAGACCATCCTAATGGCCAGTAAAAAGAGTGTGAACCTGTAAATAACTACTACACTTTACTAAGTGACAGCAGAATCGAAGTGATGTGAATTTCAACTTAAAAGCGTTAAATATCACCATAAGAAGGAGTACGCCGCCACACAAAACTCATACTCAAAAATAGTGACACAGGCAGTTACATTAAGACAGTCACATTACGGCAGTCATATTAAGACGGCCACATAAATTCGGTAACGCCAAGCTGTAATATTTATGCGTTTTCCTCTGATGATCAAATGAGATGCGAGGTTACTAAAAAATAGAGACCAATGACCAACAACTAACGACAAACGCACTAAATGGGTGTTAACACACGAGTCGATCATAAAGGAGTAACCTACTACATCATATTGCCAATTTTAGTCTTACAAACTCTTTGAGCCCAAATGTAACAATCCAAGAGGAGGACGTCAGCAATAGAGCCACCATAGGTACCATGAAAGACCACTTTAGGTGAATTAGCTTCTTAACAGTCAAACAATATGAGGAGGTTAATAGCGTTATCGGTAATATGAGCAAGTGGGCATATTACAAATAGTGAGTAAAAAGAATTTAGATAACACGGAACAAGGCGAGCTGCTTAACAGCAAAATACCCAGTACCTTTTTGAGTACTAATATCAGCCAGATTCCTTTATTTATATTCTGTAGTGTAATCGTAAGTGAAAATGTAAGTTAAAATTGTAAGTTGAAAGTGAGTTAACCTGCTGAATAAACAAAATCTAATGCGATATGTGTTGTTTATTCACAAAGCGTCAATAAAATCCTTTAATAACAATGCTCAATAACCTAGGAGGAATAGTTTGTTTGACCAGTCTTTCAACCAGCGCACCTTCGGGTGCGCTTTGCTTTTATATCCCCAAAACCCATAGTCGTTTAACCATTACTCTTAGTCTTAAGCGAGTACTTAAGCTGTGCACATTTGGCACAGTAACGGCTTAAGCCAACCCCTGTCCCCTCCGCTCAAGCTCCCGTGAAAAACCCCGATGCTAAGCGTTAACCCCGCTTGAGTTTTAGTGTAGACTTACCCGTTCGTCTATAACTTAAAGCAAGGCATTGAAATCATGACTCAAGCGCTGTTTTATTTACTGCCGCCGATGGGCGTGAACACGGCCCTTAATGACATGTATCAATTGGCTTGCCGTCTAGCCCAACAGGGATTTATAAACCAGCAGCAGGTCTATATTCACTGTCAGGACAAGAACATCGCCTTCGAAATCGACGAGTTACTATGGCAGTTTGAACCCAGTGCATTTGTCCCCCATAACCTCAAAGGTGAAGGCCCCACCACAGGCTCACCTGTTGAAATCGGTTTTGACAGACTCGGCCCAAACAAAAGTCGCCAACTTCTGATTAATCTTGCAGACCAAGTACCTCCGTTTGCGGTAAACTTTGGTCAAATCTTCGATTTTGTGGCTAATGACGACCAACATAAAGCGATAGCACGTGAACGCTACCGCCAATATCGTGGCTTAGGGATTGAATTAACAACCCAAAATTTAGCAACACATCCACTTAATTTAGCTTGAGACAGATACGTTCCCATGGAAAAAACATACGATCCTCAGTCCATTGAGCAGACTCTTTACCAAAACTGGGAAGAGCAAGGTTACTTTAAGCCCCACGGCGATGCCTCACAGGGCAACTATTGCATCATGATCCCGCCACCTAACGTGACGGGCAGTCTGCACATGGGCCACGCTTTCCAAGATACCATCATGGATACACTGATCCGCTACCAACGTATGAAGGGTAAAAACACCCTGTGGCAAGTCGGTACTGACCATGCGGGTATTGCGACTCAAATGCTGGTTGAGCGTAAGCTTGAAGCCGAAGAAGGCAAGAGCCGCCATGACCTTGGCCGCGATGCTTTTATGGAAAAAGTATGGGAATGGAAAGCGCAATCTGGCGGCACCATCACTAAGCAGCTGCGTCGTATGGGCGCCTCAGTGGATTGGGACCGTGAGCGCTTCACTATGGACGAAGGCTTGTCTAAAGCCGTACAAGAAGTGTTTGTCCGTCTCTATGAAGATGATTTGATTTACCGTGGTAAACGTTTAGTGAATTGGGATCCTAAACTACACACCGCGATTTCTGATCTCGAAGTGGAAAACAAAGAAAAGCAAGGCCACATGTGGCACCTGCGTTATCCATTAGCCGATGGCGAGCTGACTGCCGACGGTAAAGATTACCTCGAAGTCGCCACCACACGTCCAGAAACTATGCTGGGCGATAGCGCGGTTGCAGTTCATCCAGACGATGAGCGTTATCAAGCGCTGATCGGCAAATTTATTCTGCTGCCTATCGTTAATCGTCGCATCCCTATCGTTGCCGATGACTATGTAGACATGGAGTTTGGCACAGGCTGTGTGAAGATCACTCCTGCCCACGACTTTAACGACTATGAAGTAGGTAAACGTCACAAGCTTCCTATGTTCAACGTGTTGACCTTAGATGCGGCCATTCGTGCATCCGCTGAAGTCGTCAATACCGATGGCACCATCAACACTAGCTTAGATGGTAGCCTGCCAGAGCGTTTCGCAGGCCTTGATCGTTTCAAAGCTCGTGATGCTATCGTGGCCGAATTTGAAACCTTAGGTCTGCTCGAAAAAATCGCGCCACACGGCCTAAAAGTGCCCTACGGTGACCGCTCAGGCGTAGTAATCGAACCAATGCTGACCGACCAATGGTACGTCGCCGTTGCGCCTATGGCGAAAACCGCTATAGAAGCCGTTGAAAATGGCGACATTAAATTTGTGCCGCAGCAGTACGAAAACATGTACTTCTCTTGGATGCGCGACATTCAAGATTGGTGTATCTCTCGCCAATTATGGTGGGGTCACCGCATTCCCGCTTGGTATGATGCTAACGGTAAGGTGTATGTTGGCCGTAACGAAGCTGAAGTGCGTGCTAAGCACAATATCGATGATTCAATTGCCCTGCGCCAAGATGAAGACGTACTGGATACCTGGTTCAGCTCTGCCCTGTGGACATTCTCAACCTTAGGCTGGCCTGACAATGTTGAAGATTTAAAAACCTTCCACCCGACCGACGTGTTGGTGACGGGTTTTGACATCATCTTCTTCTGGGTTGCCCGTATGATCATGATGACCATGCACTTCATCAAAGATGAAGACGGTAAGCCACAGGTGCCATTTAAAACCGTTTATGTGACAGGCCTTATCCGCGATGAAGCGGGTAACAAGATGTCAAAATCTAAGGGCAACGTACTTGACCCATTGGATATGATTGACGGTATCGATCTAGAAGCCCTAGTTGAAAAACGCACTGGCAACATGATGCAACCTCAACTCGCCGCCAAGATCGAAAAGAGCACCCGTAAAGAATTTGAAAACGGTATCGAAGCTCACGGTACCGATGCCCTACGCTTTACCCTAGCGGCAATGGCCTCAACTGGCCGTGATATCAACTGGGATATGAAGCGTTTAGACGGTTACCGCAGCTTCTGTAACAAGCTTTGGAACGCGTCACGCTACGTGCTGATGAATACAGAAGGCCAAGATTGCGGCCCGAACTCACCGGATTACCAAGGCGGTGAGATGGAACTGTCACTGGCGGATCGCTGGATTATCGGTTTATTCAACCAAACCGTGAAAACCTACGACGACCACATGACAAACTACCGTTTCGACCTTGCAGCGAACACGCTGTACGAGTTCACCTGGAACCAGTTCTGCGATTGGTATTTAGAGTTAACTAAACCAGTACTGCAAAACGGCAATGAAGCGCAAATGCGTGGCACCCGCCATACGCTGGTCAATGTGTTAGAAGCGATGCAACGCTTGATGCACCCAATGATGCCATACATCACTGAAACCATCTGGCAACGCGTTAAACCGCTGACTGGCGCTCAAGGCGACACCATCATGCTGGCACCATTCCCAAGCTATGATGCCGCCAAAGTAGATGCGACCGCGATGGCCGATCTCGAGTGGGTTAAGCAAGTCATTGTTGCAGTACGTAATATCCGTGCCGAACTCAATATTGCGCCTTCTAAGCCATTAAATGCCCTACTGCGTGGCGTGAGCGCCCAAGATCAAGCCCGTGTTGAAGCTAACCAAGCCTTCTTCACAACGCTTGCGCGCTTAGAGAGCATGACGATTCTTGGCGAAGGTGAAACAGCGCCAATGTCGACCACAGGTCTGATTGGCGAAATGGAATTATTGATTCCGATGGCAGGTCTGGTGGATGTCGCGGCTGAAATGGCTCGCATCGACAAGCAGCTTGAGAAGCTGACTCAAGAGATTGCCCGTATCGAAGGTAAATTATCGAATGAAGGCTTCGTGGCGAAAGCACCGCCAGCCGTCATTGATAAAGAACGCGCCAAGATGGCCGATCTGAGCCGTGATATGGACAAACTAAAAGAGCAAAAAGCCGAGTTTGCTAAGCTAGAAGCCTAATCACGACATCTACGCTAAAAAGGGCTGTATTTTACAGCCCTTTTTATTTCCCCAAATTGCTGCGCTAACACTCTTCAAACCTCTCTCAGGACTCGTCCCTAAGACGCGAAGTCACTCATCAATCCCTTGTTCCATGCTTATCTCTTCGTCTCTTTTACAGCTCAACTTGCGAGTCAAGATAACCCTTACAGCTATCTCTTTATCAGGCGCTAAACAGCAAGCCAGCGCGATAACATCATCGCTTAAGGCATAGGTACTAGATTAAACATAGCGTGGCGCAAGAAGCGAATTATCAAGGTTTTAAAGCATGGGAAGAGATAAGGATTGATTCGAGATGAAGCAGAAAAATTTCATTAAAAAAGCCCTGCAATTGCTTGCAGGGCTTATCTAAATCTAACTAAGTAAATGGTGCGCGTGGAAGGATTCGAACCTCCGACCGCCTGGTTCGTAGCCAGGTACTCTATCCAGCTGAGCTACACGCGCTTAAATACTGGGTAAGTTGCCACCTTACCGATAGACTTGAGTCTAGAAGAAGCACTTAAGTCTCGCAAATTAAATCTATTCACTAGGAATAGAATGGCGGAGAAGGAGGGATTCGAACCCTCGATGGGAGATAAAGCCCATACTCCCTTAGCAGGGGAGCGCCTTCGGCCACTCGGCCACCTCTCCGCAAAATCTGCATTTGTAAGCTAATACTTACTAAAATGGTGCGCGTGGAAGGATTCGAACCTCCGACCGCCTGGTTCGTAGCCAGGTACTCTATCCAGCTGAGCTACACGCGCGATTTTTGCGTTTTGCTAACAAAGCTAAAGCTCTGTCGGCGAATTGGTGCGCATGGAAGGAGTCGAACCTCCGACCGCCTGGTTCGTAGCCAGGTACTCTATCCAGCTGAGCTACATGCGCATTTTTAACTGTTATCTCAACACATTCGCATTGAGATTGAATATGGTGCGCGTGGAAGGATTCGAACCTCCGACCGCCTGGTTCGTAGCCAGGTACTCTATCCAGCTGAGCTACACGCGCTTAAAACACTTACTTGAAGCACTAATTACAAAATTTCGTCTGAAATTCAAACCTGATGAGTTAAACATAACTAATGCAGAGATGGTGCGCATGGAAGGAGTCGAACCTCCGACCGCCTGGTTCGTAGCCAGGTACTCTATCCAGCTGAGCTACATGCGCGACTTGTATCTATCTTGCTTCAATAAAATGGTGCGCGTGGAAGGATTCGAACCTCCGACCGCCTGGTTCGTAGCCAGGTACTCTATCCAGCTGAGCTACACGCGCACTTTTATCGGTAAGAAATGGCGGAGAAGGAGGGATTCGAACCCTCGATGGGAGATAAAGCCCATACTCCCTTAGCAGGGGAGCGCCTTCGGCCACTCGGCCACCTCTCCGTTTTCTTGGCGCACATATTACTGTTTGACGAAAATAAGTCAAACCCTTTTTCTGAAACAACTTCTGTTTGAAGCGTTTTTAATCACATTGCTGTTATATCCATCCAATGTGTTGATTTGCGCCAATCTTTCGGTTCAAAAAATAAAAAAGCCAGTTAAAAAACTGACTCTTCTATGTCGCTAATACTCGCCTAAGCGCCGTATTAAAAGTTACCACCTTCTGAAGGTGTACCTGATTTTTCAGATTGAATGCGTTGATAGATTTCTTCACGGTGGACAGAAACCTCTTTCGGTGCATTAACACCAATACGCACTTGATTGCCTTTTACCCCTAGCACTGTAACTGTGACTTCATCACCAATCATCAGTGTTTCGCCAACACGACGAGTCAAAATCAGCATTCGATAGCTCCTTTATGTCTTAATTCAGCTTACACACGGCACTCATCCGGTAGATGGGCATATTATAGGGTCAGCTGAGTACAAATTAATAGTATTCAATACTCAAACAGTTATTTAATTACACCTTATTTAGCTCGAAGGCGTGATGCAACGCTCGAACCGCCTTGTGTAAGTCCCTTTCATCGATCACAGTTGACAATTTACTCTCCGATGTCGAAAGTAACTTAGCATGGATTGTTTCATTACCCAATACATCTAACATCTTAGTCAATAATCCAACTTTTGCCTGTAAACCTTTGCCAACTAAAGACACTTTTGCACGTTGACGCTCAACAATCAATTGGCCTAGATCAAGACTTTCGCTTAAAAGCTCTAGCTCATGCAATAAAATATCGACCTTGGCTTCGGCCAGCATAAAACTGACACATTCGGCTGCTGAGGTTTCATTGAGCTTGAGCGGGGTAATAAACTCAACATCAATCTCAAGCCGTGCCAAGCAGGCTAACAGTGCTTGATAATGCTCACTGCTAGTAAACAAACCTTCGATGGTTAAGGTCGCAAGCGTTATTAATTGCAATACCTTGCACGGATGCGGCCATCGCTAGCTCTGATTCATCACCAAATTGGATCAATGTCCCATGGCCCGCCTCAAAGCTGGACAATACACGCAGTGGTACTCTAAAACGTTGTGCGTATTCAACCGAGTCGGGATGCAACACCTTAGCGCCCAGTTTTGCCATTTCTAGCATCACATCAAAACCAATCACATCGAGGCGTCTGGCACTACTATCGATATTCGGATCGGTCGTAAATACACCGGGCACGTCGGTAAAGATTTGGCATTCATCGGCTTTTAACGCCGCAGCGAGTGCCACTGCCGTAGTATCAGAACCACCGCGCCCTAGGGTTGTTACATCACCATTGGGATCAATACCTTGAAAACCAGCCACAATCGGCACAATGCCGTCGTTTAGCAACGAAGTTAAGTATGCCGTATCGACACGCTCAATACTCGCTCGACCAAACTGACTGTTTGTATGAATTTGGACTTGATCGCCAGTCAGGGATCTCGCGTTAATGCCGCGACGTTGTAACGCCATCGCCATTAACGCAATACTGATTTGCTCTCCCGTCGAGACCAGCATATCGAGTTCCCGCGCACTCGCGCGGGGATCGATTTGCGCCGCAAGCGCAAATAGTCTGTTGGTCTCCCCTGCCATAGCAGAAAGCACCAAGACCTGCAGCTCACCATTGTGAGCGGACTTTGCAATTTGCTCGGCAACCACTTCGATGCGTTCAATCGAACCCACCGAAGTGCCACCAAACTTCTTCACAAAAAGCTTGCTACCACTAAGCTTTCGTTTTTCGAGCACAGCAACCTCTTAAGCTAAACGCTCAGTAATCCAAGGTAATACTTGAGACAGTGCCGCATCCAGATTTTCTGGTTGGCTACCACCCGCTTGGGCCATATCAGGGCGACCACCGCCTTTACCACCCACCTGCGCAGCAACCATAGCAACCAGTTCACCGGCCTTCACTTTAGCGACTAAGTCGTTGCTCACGCCCGCGATAAGGTTCACTTTGCCTTCTTGAGCCACACCGAGCAGGATAACGGCGGATTTCAGCTTTTGCTTTAACTCATCTTGCAGGCCACGCAGTGCACCTGCTTCAACGCCTTCAAGTTTCTTAATCAGCACATTTACGCCATTAACCACAACCGCATCACCGGCTAAATCCGCACTGGCTGCCGCAGCTAACTTATCTTTCAGTTGCTGCATGTCTTTTTCAAGCTGCTTCATTTTATCCAGTTGCGCTTTCAGCTTAGCCACAACAGATTGGGTATCGCCTTTCAGAAGTGCTGCCGCTTCTTCAAGTTGTGCTTGTTGCTGTGCCACATAGGCCATCGCCGCTGCGCCGGTTACCGCTTCGATACGGCGAACGCCCGCAGCAATACCCCCTTCAGAGGTAATTTTGAATAAACCAATGTCACCGGTACGGCCAACGTGAGTACCACCACACAGTTCGATAGAGAAATCGCCCATAGTGACAACACGCACTTGTGCATCGTACTTCTCACCAAAGAGTGCCATAGCGCCTTTTTCTTTGGCTTCATCAATCGCCATTTCAGCGACTTTCAGCTCATGGTTACGGCGAATTTGGGTGTTAACTAACTCTTCAACCTGTTTCAATTCAGCAGGTTTGACCGCTTCGAAATGAGAGAAGTCGAAACGTAAACGCTCAGGGTCAACTAACGAACCTTTTTGAGTGACATGAGTACCCAACACTTGACGCAGCGCAGCATGTAATAAGTGAGTCACAGAGTGGTTTAACTGGGTGCGGTGACGCAGTTTCTTATCCACTTTTGCTTCAAGTACTTGGCCAACGCTTAAGCTGCCAGCCGTTAACGTACCTTTGTGACCTGAAGCTTGACCAAACTTTTGCGTATCGCTAACAGCAAACTCAATACCTTGAGCCACTAATACGCCCTTGTCACCTACTTGGCCGCCCGATTCTGCGTAGAATGGCGTCACATCGAGCACGACTACGGCATCATCACCCGCATTGATTGCAGGAACTGACTCACCGTTTAGGTAAAGTGCCGTGACTTTGGCATTGCCTGTGAGTTCTGAGTAACCACAGAATGCAGTTTCAGCATCAATTTTCAGTGCCGCGTTGTAATCGGCGCCGAAGTTACCCGCGGCTTGCGCGCGGCTACGTTGTTCAGCCATCGCCGCTTCGAAACCGGCTTCATCGACGATAATGTTGCGCTCACGGCATACGTCAGCGGTTAAATCCACTGGGAAGCCATAGGTATCGTACAGTTTGAAGACTGTTTCACCGTCTAAGGTGTCGCCCTGCAATTCGTTTAACGCGCTATCCAGGATACCTAAACCACGCTCAAGCGTACGAGCAAACTGCTCTTCTTCCGCTTTAAGGGCTTTTTCAACAATCACTTGAGTATCGGCAAGACCTTTAGCGGCATCGCCCATCACTTCGATTAGCGTCGGAACTAACTTGTAGAAGAAGGCTTCAGTTGCCCCTAACTTGTTACCGTGACGCACGGCGCGGCGAATAATACGGCGCAGCACATAGCCACGACCTTCGTTCGATGGCATTACACCATCGGCAACTAAGAAGGCGCATGAACGGATATGGTCGGCAATAACGCGCAGTGACTTGTTAGATAAGTCAGTCACGCCGATGATTTCAGCCGCTTTAGCAATCAAGGCGCGGAAAATATCGATTTCGTAGTTTGAATGCACGCCCTGCATAATCGCAGCGATACGCTCAATCCCCATACCGGTATCGACTGAAGGTTTTGGCAGCGGCAACATTTCACCAGAAGCTTGACGATTGTATTGCATGAATACGATGTTCCAGATTTCGATGAAACGGTCGCCATCTTCTTCTGGGCTACCGGGACGTCCGCCCCAAATATGATCGCCGTGATCGTAGAAAATTTCGGTACATGGACCACAAGGACCTGTGTCACCCATTTGCCAGAAGTTATCTGAAGCGTATGGCGCGCCCTTGTTATCGCCGATACGAATGATGTTTTCAGCGGCAACACCAATCTTTTTATTCCAAATTTCAAAGGCTTCATCGTCTGTTTGGTAAACAGTCACACACAGACGCTCCTTTGGTAGCTTCAAGACTTCAGTCAGGAATGTCCAACCAAAACGAATCGCATCTTCTTTGAAATAATCACCAAAGCTGAAGTTACCCAGCATTTCGAAGAAAGTATGGTGACGCGCGGTGTAACCAACGTTATCTAAATCGTTGTGTTTACCACCCGCACGGACGCAGCGTTGGGCTGTGGTCGCACGTGTATAGCTACGTTTGTCCATGCCAAGAAACACGTCCTTGAACTGGTTCATACCGGCGTTGGTGAATAAAAGCGTTGGATCGTTGCCTGGTACAAGAGAACTACTGTCCACAACTTGGTGACCATTGCTGCGGAAAAATTCGAGGAAAGCACTTCTAAGCGCTGCTGTCGTTTGATACATGAAATCGTCCTGAATTGGGTAAGCATGACCAGCTACACCATAAGGTAGCCGTATTTCTATTTGCCCAGCATTATAAGCAGACTGAGGAAAGACGACCAGCCTTGAATAGCGATATAGGCTTAGGAATCTCATATTTTCGGTGAGTTTGCAGCTAAGACATGGCTTATCACAAAAGCCAAGCGGTAAAGAAGAGTCGATGAGGCGAACCCGCACCGCTGCCGAACGCAAAAGACAACGACAAGCACTAGCCTAGAGCTGCGAGTTTATGCCATGACGTTAGTCATCATGGTCTTCCAAAGGGTCGTAATCTAAGGCGTAGGAGACTTGTTCGTAATTAAAGCCTTGGCTCAGTAAAAACCGCACCCGTTTGGCTTTTTCTTTCGCCAGCAGCTCGCGGGATTGTGAGCCTTTGACCTCGGTGACTTTTGGGATAGCATATTTTTTGATGGCTTTAGCTTTTGCTAGCTCAAACCAATCATGATCATTTGCAGATAACGCGGCTTCGATACAATCCTTTGAAAGCCCCTTTTGGGCAATGGCTTGGCGAATACGGATAGGCCCATGACCACGGGCAATATGGCTGCAAACGAGAAGCTCGGCATAGCGCTTATCATTGATAAAACCCGATGCTTCACAATCATCGAGCACGGGATCAATATCTACGACCTCAAAGCCTTTTTCGAGCAGTTTGGAGCTGATTTCTTGGCGAGAATAGTCGCGGCGCGCTAACAGCGCGACCGCGATTTGACGGGCAGACTGGCTCAGAATACTTCGCCTGTTTCGAAATCAACATTGCCTTCGCTATTTTCATCATCAGAAGAAGATGAAGACATAGCACTTGGGTTACTCAGCAGTAACTCACGCAGTGTTTTATCGATTTCAGCAGCAATTTCTGGATTTTCAGTCAGATATTTACCGGCATTTGCACGGCCCTGACCAATCTTGTCACCCTTGTAGCTGTACCATGCACCGGCTTTTTCGATCAGTTTATGGGCCACACCTAAATCGACTAATTCACCGGTACGGTTGATACCTTGACCGTAAAGAATTTGGAACTCAGCTTGCTTAAACGGCGCAGCAACTTTGTTTTTAACCACTTTAACGCGCGTCTCGTTACCTACCACTTCATCGCCTTCTTTGATAGCACCTGTACGGCGAATATCGAGACGAACAGAGGCGTAGAACTTCAGCGCGTTACCGCCTGTTGTGGTTTCTGGGTTACCAAACATCACACCAATCTTCATACGAATTTGGTTGATGAAGATTAACAGTGTATTCGATTGCTTGAGGTTACCCGCTAACTTACGCATCGCTTGGCTCATCATACGCGCCGCTAAGCCCATGTGTGAGTCGCCAATTTCACCTTCAATTTCCGCTTTGGGTGTTAATGCCGCAACCGAGTCAACGATGATCACATCTACCGCGCCAGAACGGGTTAACGCATCACAGATCTCAAGGGCTTGTTCACCAGTATCGGGTTGTGAACACAGTAAGTTATCGATATCAACGCCTAACTTTTTAGCATAGATAGGGTCTAGCGCGTGCTCGGCGTCGATAAAGGCACAGGTTTTACCTTCGCGCTGAGCGGCAGCAATCACTTCTAATGTCAGCGTCGTTTTACCTGATGATTCTGGACCATAAATCTCAACGATACGTCCCATTGGTAAACCGCCAGCACCTAAGGCGACGTCAAGGGAAAGTGAACCAGTAGAAATAGTCTCAACATCCATAGAGCGGTCTTCGCCCAGCTTCATGATGGAGCCTTTACCAAATTGCTTTTCAATTTGGCTCAATACCGCAGCAAGTGCTTTCTCTTTGTTTGGATCGACCTTCATTCCTGTTCCCTCATCTAGACAGTATCAGTACTGTCAAAAGTGATATTCAATTTATTAAAGCGGGTAATACAAAAAGCGAGGCTCTTTGTCATAATCTGCTGACTAGTATACTGTACAATCATACAGTATCAAGACCTGTGAATGATTTATTTTTCAGTCAGAAAATTTTCCCGTTGAGACAAGCTTTTACCGACTCGTGCTGCAGATTTGTCAGGATATCAGTGAATATCCATGGTTTAAGGGTCAATTTTCAGAAAATTATTGCTAAGATTGGCGTCAATTTATTTTAGACAGTAATAGTGCATATCCACTGATTTTTTATCCCATTACTGTACGACTTTTTTCCCCCGCTTTGGGCCGGCATAACGGACGAAAACGATTTAATGAATCCTATAGATACCGATGATTTAGAAAAACATACCCCTATGATGCGTCAATATTTGACCATGAAAGCAGAGCATCACGACATGCTGCTGTTTTATCGTATGGGTGACTTCTATGAACTCTTCTATGATGACGCAAAACGCGCCTCTGAATTATTGGGCATTTCCCTTACGGCCCGCGGCAAAAGTGGCGGTGACCCGATCCCGATGGCGGGTATCCCTTACCATGCAGTTGAAGGCTATCTCGCCAAATTGGTTCAAATTGGCCAATCGGTCGCGATCTGTGAGCAGATTGGCGATCCTGCTACCTCAAAAGGCCCTGTTGAGCGAAAAGTGGTGCGCATCGTCACCCCAGGTACTTTGACCGACGAAGCGCTATTACAGGAGAGACAAGACAATCTGTTAGCCGCGGTTTATCAAGGTAAAGTCGGTTTTGGCTACGCGACCCTCGATGTGTCTTCCGGCCGTTTCGTGATTGCTGAATTAGAGACAAAAGAGTCCCTCGAAGCCGAGCTTCAACGTACCAATCCGGTCGAAATTCTCTATAGCGAAGATTTTGGCGCGATGGAGCTATTGCATCATTTTAAAGGCAAGCGTCGCCGCCCCGAGTGGGAGTTTGATTACGATACCAGCATTAAACTGCTGCTGGCACAGTTTGGCACTAAGGATTTGCACGGCTTTGGGATTACCGATGCAAGGCTTTCGCTACAAGCGGCTGGTTGCTTAATGCAATATGTGAAAGACACCCAGCGCACCGCCCTGCCCCATATCAATGCCATTACCCGTTTCAATCAAACCGATACGATTGTCTTGGATGCGGCAACGCGCCGTAACCTCGAACTGACACAAAATTTGAGTGGTGGTCGAGATAACACCCTAGCAGCCGTACTCGACAATACCGCCACAGCCATGGGCAGCCGGATGTTGCAACGCTGGATCCATCAGCCGCTAAGAGACCATGCCCAGATTTTTGCTCGCCAAACGGCCGTGAATGAATTACTCGAGACCACTGCCCATGAATCATTGCACGAACAGCTTAAAGCCCTAGGCGATATTGAACGTATCATGGCAAGGCTGGCACTGCGTAACGCTCGTCCAAGGGATTTTGCCCGCCTACGCCAAGCATTAAACCTATTGCCTCAGTTGCAGCAATCACTCGCGCAGTTAAGTGCGCCCCATACGGTGAAACTAGGCCGACTCTTAGGTGAGTTTCCCGAAGAGCAACAACTGCTTGAGCGCGCCATTGTCGATAATCCGCCGATGCTTATCCGTGATGGCGGCGTGATCCGTGAAGGCTACAATGCCGAGTTAGATGAATGGCGAGGCTTAAGTGAAGGAGCCACTGATTATCTAGTTCAGCTCGAGGCGCGGGAAAAAGAGCGTACCGGCATTGCCACGTTGAAGGTTGGCTACAACCGAGTGCATGGCTACTACATCGAGGTCAGTCGCCTGCAATCGCAGCAAGTACCGTTAAATTACCAACGTCGTCAAACCCTTAAGAATATGGAGCGTTACATCACGCCCGAGCTTAAGGAATACGAAGAAAAAGTGCTGTCGAGCCAAGGTAAGGCGCTCGCCCTTGAAAAACAACTTTGGGACGAATTGTTTGATTTAATCCTCCCCAAGTTGCATGAGCTACAAGCCTTCGCCAGAGCGGCAGCCGAACTCGATGTGCTGAGTAACTTTGCCGAACGTGCCGAAACCTTAGGGTATACCTGCCCAGAACTGAGCAGCGAAATCGGCGTAAAAATCGAAGCGGGTCGCCACCCTGTAGTCGAGCGTGTGAGTCAAACGCCTTTTATCGCCAACCCTGTCACCCTGCACAATCAACGCCGGATGCTGATTGTTACAGGTCCAAACATGGGCGGTAAATCGACCTACATGCGCCAAGTGGCGCTTATCACCCTAATGGCACACATTGGCTGCTTTGTGCCAGCTGATCGCGCCATCATTGGCCCTATCGATCGGATTTTTACTCGGATTGGCGCCTCAGACGATCTCGCCTCTGGTCGCTCAACCTTTATGGTGGAAATGACTGAAACGGCAAATATTCTCCATAATGCGACCGCACAAAGTTTAGTCTTGATGGATGAAATTGGCCGCGGCACATCAACCTACGATGGCCTGTCATTAGCTTGGTCTGCGGCTGAATATTTAGCACAGCAAGTCGGCGCAATGACGCTGTTTGCGACCCATTATTTCGAGTTAACGCAATTACCGGAAATTATGGCTGGCGTTTATAACGTGCACCTCGATGCGATTGAACACGAAGACACCATCGCCTTTATGCATGCAGTGCAAGAAGGTGCAGCCAGTAAGAGTTATGGTTTGCAGGTTGCGGCCCTTGCCGGGGTGCCAGCTCGGGTGATTAAGGCGGCAAAACACAAGTTACATCAACTTGAGAGCCGCGATCATCAAGTGGAAGGTGCTAATGTTCACGGCACTAGGGCACCGATCCAAACACTGCTCGCTCTGCCTGAGCCAGTGGAGAATCCCGCTGTCAGCAAATTAAAAGCCATAAATCCCGATAACCTGACCCCAAAACAGGCGCTGGATTTACTCTACGAGCTAAAACGCTTGAGTTAACACATAGAGTGAAAACTCGCGATAACATAAACGCGAAAGCATAAAAAAACGCCCTCAATATTGGGCGTTTTTTATGACTTGATGAACGGGTTTAGGGCTAAATATCCAAGCCAAAGTTTCTAAACCTAAATCTCTAAACCTTAGTTTCTAAATAATGCCTCTACAGAGAGACCTTGAGCGCCCAGCAAATCACGTAGGCGTTTAAGGGCTTCTACTTGAATTTGGCGAACACGTTCACGGGTGAGGCCAATTTCTGCGCCTACGTCTTCAAGGGTTGAGGGTTCATAACCCAATAAGCCAAAGCGGCGCGCTAACACTTCTCTTTGCTTGGTATTGAGTTCGTTAAGCCATTTCACCACTGAGTTTGAAATGTCTTCATCTTGTACTTTGTAGTCAGGGCCTACGTTGTCGTCATCGGCAAGCACATCGAGTAACGCCTTGTCGTTATCGCCACCTAAGGGGATATCGACAGAGGTGATCTTCTCGTTGAGCTTCAGCATACGGCTGACGTCAACACTGGATACTTGCAGTTTCTCGGCAATTTCTTCTGCCGTAGGTTCGTGGTCAAGTTTTTGCGCTAATTCCCGAGCCGTACGTAAATAGACGTTGAGTTCTTTTACCACATGGATTGGCAAGCGAATCGTGCGGGTTTGATTCATGATGGCACGTTCAATCGTTTGTCTGATCCACCAAGTCGCATAGGTTGAGAAACGGAAGCCTCTTTCTGGGTCGAATTTTTCCACCGCACGGATCAAGCCAAGATTACCCTCTTCGATTAAATCCAGCAGCGCAAGGCCACGATTATTGTAACGACGGGCAATTTTAACCACGAGTCGCAGGTTACTCTCAATCATACGATTACGGGATTTTTCGCAGCCTTTTAAGGCCTTACGGGAAAAGTAAACTTCTTCTTCTGCGCTAAGCAGTGGGGAAAACCCTATTTCACCTAAATAGAGCTGGGTGGCATCAAGATTTTTTTGCAGGTCATCTTGAACCTGTTGTTCGAGTCCTAGTTCTTGAACTAAATCAGCGGCAATATCCTCTTTATCGAGATCAAACTCTGCGGTATCTACGGAAAAATCTACGAGTTCTTCTGCGGCAGTGCTATTTATGCGGCTCATGATCAAATCTCCCAAACCTAATGTAAACTGCTTGAATTACTGCAATTTTTTATCCTCCATGCCAACAAGGCCCTAAACAATCATTGCTTAGGTAAATAGTTAAGTGGGTTAACAGACTGACCGTGGTAACGGATCTCGAAACGAAGCATTACCTGATTGGTACCTGTACTGCCCATTTTTGCAACTGTCTGTCCAGCAAGGACATGTTGCTTTTCTTCGACTAAGATCTGATCTGCATGAGCATAGGCACTAAGGTAATCGTCACTATGTTTAATAATCACTAAATTACCGTAACCCCTAAGAGCACTACCTGCGTATACCACCCGCCCATCTGCAGCGGCTTTGATGATATCTCCGCGTTTTCCTGCGATCTTAATTCCTTTATTTCCCTGCTCATTGGCAGAGTATGTCCCAATCAATTTACCTCTTACTGGCCATTGCCACTGACTGACACTGTCTGGCAGTGTTGATGTCGGGGCGACGATCGAAGGGTTAATATTTTGTTGAGAGCTTGTTGCAGAATACGCAGGCTTCGCTTTCTGATCAAGTGTTTTTTTCTGCTGTTCACTTGACAAGTTTTTCGCGGAAGAATTGTTACTAGCTGATTGTTTATCAAGAGAATTAGCTTTATTTTGCCCTTTAGACGCTGAATTGCTTCCACCTAAAGTTGTAGAGCCTTTACCATTTTTTCCTGTGTCATTCGTTAAATATAAAATCTGTCCAGGGTAGATGGTGTACGATTTATCTAATTGATTAATTTTGGCAATTTCGGCGAAATCTTTACCCGCAGCCCAAGATATAGAATAAAGGGTGTCACCTTTCTTAACTTTATATGAATTAGATTTAATGTGGCCTTTGTTATGTTTGGAATAACTGTGGGAGAGACTTTCGACAGGTGCGGGGCGACTCGCCTGAAAGCTACAGCCCACAAGCAACAACACTAAACAGAGGTTTAAGAGTAAACCCGCATTCAACAATAAAAACTCCTCTTTAGGGCTATCTTACTGTTTTACCTAATCATAAAAGGCCAAGTGTTTAACGAAGTGACCTAAAGCTAAAAACTTAAGCGAATAACTTAAGCGAATAACTTAAGCGAGCTCGCCATTGACCAAGGGAACAAATTTGACGGTTTCTATCACTTCAGAACTAAAACGGTCCGAGCGGCGGGTAAAGCGCATCAATTGCTGCGTCTCTTCCCCCACAGGGATGATTAGCACGCCGCCTTCGGCCAACTGAGACAACAAGGCTTCGGGAACCTTAGCCGCTGCCGCCGTGACCATAATCCCATCGAAGGGGCTGCGATTCGGCCAGCCCTGCCAGCCATCACCATATTTGAATGACACGTTATGAAGATCGAGCCGCTTTAATCTTTGTCTCGCTTGGATCTGTAAACCTTTAATACGCTCAATGGTGCACAGTTCTGGCACTAATTGCGCCAGGATCGCCGCTTGGTAGCCTGAGCCCGTTCCCACCTCAAGCACCTTTTGCGGCTGATGTTGAAGCAGTAACTCTGTCATACGCGCCACGATATAAGGCTGAGAAATGGTTTGTCCTTGGCCTATGGGCAAGGCAGTGTTTTCGTAAGCTTTATGGGCCAGCGCATTATCAAGAAACAACTCGCGCGGGGTATGGGATATTGCCTTAAGAACGGCTGGATGGCGGATCCCCGCCTCCTGAAGCTTTTTTGCTAAATTCACCGCCGATGTTAAGGCAACTCGAGTCATATTTTATCTACCCAATCTTGCAATACCGATAATTGTCTATACGCGGTCAAGTCCACGGTTAAGGGAGTGATCGACACATAACCATGGGCAATCGCATGGAAATCCGTTCCTTCACTCGCATCTTGTTCTACACCCGGTGGGCCAAGCCAAAAAATCTCTTTCCCCGCAGGATCCTGCGTTCGCACTATGCCTTCGGCCTTATGCCGTGCACCTAGGCGCGTCACCCGAATCCCTTTAATCTCATCGAGCGGTAAATCGGGCACATTGATATTGAGGATCTGATCGCTCGCAATCGGATGCGCTAACAGCCCCTGCACGATCCGCCGCGCATACACTGCCGCAGAGTGGTAATGTTTTAATGCCTTACCATTAAGCGAAATTGCAACGGCGGGGAAACCTAAAAACCGCCCCTCCATCGCCGCCGCTACTGTACCCGAATATAAAGTGTCATCCCCCATATTCGCGCCAGCATTGATGCCCGATACCACCATATCCGGCTCTCCATCACAAAGCTCACGTATAGCTAAGTGAACGCAATCCGTGGGTGTACCGTGAACCGAAATATAACCATTATCTAACCTATTAATTCTTAATGGGTTAGTCAAGGTTAAAGAGTTACTTGCGCCGGAACAATTACGATCGGGCGCGACCGTCATCACAGTGGCGATTTCGGCAAGCGCCTCGGTTAAGGCTCTGATCCCCGGCGCATTCACACCATCATCATTACTGACTAAGATGCGGATCATGAAGCGGACTCATCAGGCTCTGGCGCACTGGTTTCTGGTGTATCGAGCTCTACAGTCTGACTCGCTGTTGCAGTATTAGCCTCAGGAGCATTAGCCTCAGGCGAGACTGTCGCTTGCCATTGCAGCTCTTTCACATCTTGATAATCAACCAGCTCTCTTAACAGCGATGTCGCAAAGCTGCCCGCAGGTAAGATAAATTCGAGCACTAATCCATCCACGGTTTGCTCGTATTTAAGACCTTGAGGTTCGAGCAGCAATGGACGACGCTCCTGCTCAAGCCCCGCGTGCTCAAGGCCGTAGCAATCTTCGCTCAGCTCTGCCATAGCGAGGGTTTCAACCTCGGCAGCCTCGCCCTGCGGTAGCATTTTCCCGCGGCCCCAAAGTGGGGCTGAAAGCTGAATATCTTTCTCAATCAAGCGTTTTAATACCACTAAATCCCATTCTGGCGTGACGAAAAAGCTCTTACTGCCCGCCAGCATCACGCAATCCCCCGCTAAGGGTTTAGTGCCATGATTCGCCAAACGATAGGAGACAACGGTATTGAACAGATTGGAGCGCACCGCAGACAGATACATGCTTCGCTTATTACGGTCTTTCACCTTTTTGCCCGCCAGCATTTGCCGTCCCATCACGAGGTTTTTACCATCGTGACCGAAACGCTGCTCACCAAAATAATTAGGCACACCAATCTGGCTGACTTTTTCGATGCGGCTGATAATGTCTTCCACGTTTGTGACATTACGCAGGGTAAGAATAAAACGGTTGCCCAAGAGCGCGCCAATGCGTAGTTTTTTGCTGTGGCGACTGCTGGATAAAATGGTTAAGCGCTCGCTGTTTAGCTCGTTCCACGCAGGGGTTTCTTTACCTGGGATACGAATGCCAAACCACTGTTCTGTGATGGCATTTTTATCTTTTTGTCCGGCATAGGTCACCTCTTTGGGATGAACCTTAGCGAACTTCGCCAGCATTTCAGCCACTTGCACCGTATTCAGCCCATCCTTACGAATGTGGACTAAATGATGCTCGCCCTCGCCCGACGGGCTAAAAGGCAAAATCTCTTTCACGATAAAGTCGCTGTTAACGGTTCTTAAATCTGCGGTGCCCGTCGGTTTGCCGTACAGGTAATGTAGTTCGCTCATGGGTCTTTCTTATCTCTTAAAGTTTCAGGCTATTGGCGACTGAGTAATACGACGGCTTCGACCGCAATGCCTTCTTTACGGCCGGTAAACCCGAGTTTTTCGGTAGTGGTTGCCTTAACGTTGATATCGGCAACGTCAGCATTAAGATCGGCCGCCAACACGTGGCGCATATCCTCGATATGCGGCGCCATCTTAGGCGCTTGGGCAATGATAGTGACATCCAGATTACCCAGCTCAAATCCCTTCGCCCGCGCTAACGCATAGCAATGGCGCAGCAAGACGCGGCTATCGGCGCCCTTATAGGCGGCATCGGTATCGGGGAAATGTTTACCAATATCCCCAAGGGCCATAGCCCCTAAAATGGCATCGGAGATGGCATGCAGCACCACATCGCCATCGGAATGAGCCACCAGCCCGGTTTCGTAGGGGACTTCGACCCCACATAAAATTAACGGGCGCGCTTCACCAAATTTATGGACATCAAAACCATGGCCGATTCGGATTTTCATTACTTAATTCCTAACGTATTTAATAAATTGCGCAATTCACTCAACTTGCATTCAAGCATTCGCGCGCAGTAAAAAGAGCTCTGCCAACTCCAAATCATCGGGATGGGTGACTTTAATGTTATCCGCCCGCCCGGCGACCAAACCAGGGGAAATGCCCGCCCACTCCATCGCCGAGGCCTCATCGGTTACAACAGCACCCGCGGCAAGCGCGGCTTTTAAATGTAATCGCAACAAGGAGGTTGGAAATAACTGCGGCGTCAACGCATGCCAGAGATTATCGCGGCAAACGGTCGAGCTAATTTCACCTAAGCTATTGGCGCGCTTCATGGTATCCCGCACAGGCATGGCTAAAATCGCCCCCTGGGGAAAGTGCACCCGCGAAGCCAGCAATTTATCTATGTCCCCCGCCATCAGGCAGGGTCTGGCCGCATCGTGTACTAAAGCCCAACCATTATCAGGCGCCTTATCGAGTGCCGCCAATACCGAGTCGGCGCGCTCAGAGCCGCCAATGACAGTCACCAGCTTGGGATGCTTGGCCTGCGGCAACGCAGCAAACTCGGTATCCTCTGGATGCAGTGCCACAATCACTTGGTTAATTTGCGGATGGGACAATAACTTGTCTAAGGTATGGGCCAGAATGCTTTGCCCCAGCAAGGTTAAATATTGCTTGGGTTTGCCCGCGCCCATGCGACTGCCAATCCCCGCGGCGGGCACAATCGCGACCACATGGTGCGAGAAAGGATCAATTTGAACTGCAACTTGGGTTTCGACCTGCGGCGCGGCTTCTAATACGGTATCCATAGGCGCTCCGTTACTGCGAGGGACTCGATACTGAACGGTCACCGCCCACCACGCGATAGAAGGTTTCACCTTCTTTCACCATGCCTAGCTCGTTACGCGCCCGCTCTTCAATCGCTTCGGTACCACTCTTAAGGTCGATAATTTCCTCTTTAAGCACTTGATTACGCTCATTGAGTTTTGCATTACCTTCTTGCTGAGCCGCGATCTGTTTTTGCAGAACAAAGTATTCGGGCAGGCTGTTATCGCCCGACCACAGCCGATATTGCAGCAAACCGAGAAGCACTATGAGTGCAATGACAAAGAATTTCATGGAGGAATTAGCGTCAGTATCTTGAATTAAAAAAATATACTGCAGATAGTACAACAAAAAAGGCCACCAAGTGGTGGCCTTTTTACATCAGACGACTAAATTACGCCTGACCTTTGATTTCTTTCAAACCGCGGTATGGTGCTTTTTCACCTAATTGCTCTTCGATACGCAGCAATTGGTTGTATTTAGCAACACGGTCAGAACGGCACAGTGAACCGGTCTTGATTTGGCCAGCCGCAGTACCTACCGCTAAATCAGCGATAGTAGCGTCTTCAGTTTCACCGCTACGGTGTGAAATCACCGCAGTGTAACCCGCTGCTTTTGCCATACGGATAGCCGCTAAGGTTTCAGTTAATGAACCGATTTGGTTGAACTTGATCAGGATTGAGTTAGCGATGCCGTTCTCGATACCACGGGTTAAGATCTTAGTGTTAGTTACGAATAAATCGTCGCCCACTAATTGGATCTTGTCGCCCATGATCTTAGTTTGGTATGCCCAACCATCCCAATCTGACTCGTCCAGACCATCTTCAATAGAGACGATTGGATATTGTTCAGTCAGTGACTTCAGGAAGTCAGAGAAGCCGTTTGAATCGAATACTTTGCCTTCGCCAGACAGGTTATATTTACCGTCTTTGTAGAACTCAGAAGCCGCACAGTCTAATGCCAGAGTCACGTCAGTACCCAGCTTGTAACCCGCTAATTCAACGGCTTCTTTGATTACCGCTAATGCATCGGCGTTAGAAGACAGGTTAGGAGCGAAACCACCTTCGTCACCCACAGAAGTGCTTAAACCTTTACCGTGCAGTACTTTTTTCAGGGTGTGGAAAATCTCAGCGCCCATACGTAAAGCTTCGCGGAAGTTTTTCGCGCCAACAGGTTGCACCATGAACTCTTGGATATCAACGTTGTTATCCGCGTGCTCGCCACCGTTGAGGATGTTCATCATCGGTACAGGCATAGCGTATTGGCCAGGTGTGCCGTTTAATTCCGCAATGTGAGCGTATAAAGGCATGCCTTTAAATGCCGCAGCCGCTTTAGCCGCCGCTAAGGACACAGCGAGAATCGCGTTAGCGCCTAACTTGTCTTTGTTTTCAGTGCCGTCTAAGTCGATCATGATTTGATCAAGTTCGGCTTGGGCAGTCGCATCTTTACCGATTAACGCAGCACGGATAGGACCGTTTACGTTAGCCACAGCAGTTAATACACCTTTACCTAAGTAACGGCTCTTGTCGCCATCACGCAGTTCTAGTGCTTCGCGGCTACCGGTAGAAGCACCAGATGGCGCAGCCGCCATACCGATAAAACCACCTTCTAAATGCACTTCGGCTTCAACTGTTGGGTTACCACGAGAATCCATAATCTCGCGACCAATCACGTTAATAATCTTAGCCATATTACCCTCGATTTAAGTTTAAAAGAGAAAAGAAAAAACCAATACCAATGGGAATTAACAGATGTAGAGTACGACCAAAATCTTTAAATTCCGTTTACTATTTCCGTCTAGACGCATGTCGTTTATACACATGGGTATGAGTTTTGACTCATGTTTACGCGGCCTGAGTGTAACAAAAGGCCGGGCCCACTGTCGCGGGTCCGGCCTTAAAATTTATTTCTTCAGATCACGTTTTTGATGTGCACTCGCGGCAGCAACGAAACCTTCGAACAATGGATGACCATCGCGTGGGGTCGAAGTAAATTCTGGGTGGAATTGACCCGCTACAAACCAAGGATGATCTTTGAGCTCAATCATCTCAACCAGTTTACGGTCAGAAGATAAACCACTAAATACCAGACCCGCTTGTTCTAAACGTTCTCTGTACTTGTTGTTCACTTCGTAACGGTGACGGTGACGCTCAACACAAGTGTTACCTTTGTACGCTTGCGCCGCTTTTGAGCCTTCCAACAGGTGACATAACTGCGCACCTAAACGCATAGTGCCACCTAAATCAGAGGCTTCATGGCGTTGTTCAACATTACCTTCTTCGTCAACCCATTCAGTGATTAAGCCAACCACTGGGAATGGCGTTGCTTTATTGAATTCGGTTGAGTGAGCATCGGCCATGCCTGCAACGTTACGGGCAAATTCAATCAGTGCCACTTGCATACCTAAACAGATACCGAAGTATGGCAGGTTGTTTTCACGGGCAAATTTAGCCGCCTGAATCTTACCTTCCACACCGCGTTCACCGAAGCCGCCTGGAACTAAGATACCGTCTAAACCTTGTAAGACTTCATCGCCTTTGGCTTCAACGGTTTGTGAGTCGATATACTTGATGGTAACTGATACGCGATTTTTCAGACCTGCGTGTTTTAACGCTTCGTTGACTGATTTATAGGCGTCTGGCAGTTCGATGTATTTACCCACCATACCAATCACGACTTCGCCGTTTGGATTGGCTTCTTGGTAAATGACGTTTTCCCACTCAGACAAGTCAGCTTCGCGGCATTCTAAGCCAAAACGCTTAACGACTAAGTCATCTAAGCCCTGTGAGCGCAGCAGCGCTGGGATCTTGTAGATGCTGTCGACGTCTTTTAATGAAATAACTGCACGTTCTTCAACGTTACAGAATAGCGAAATCTTCGCACGCTCGTTGGCAGGAATCGCACGGTCGCCACGGCAGATCAATACGTCTGGTGCAATACCGATAGAACGCAACTCTTTTACAGAGTGTTGAGTCGGTTTCGTTTTCACTTCGCCCGCAGCGCCTAAGAATGGCACTAAGGTTAAATGCATAAACAGGGTACGATCCCGGCCCAGTTCAACGCCTAATTGGCGAATAGACTCAAGGAATGGCAGTGATTCGATATCACCCACAGTACCGCCGATTTCAACGATAGCCACATCGTGACCTTCGCCACCAGCTAATACTTTTTCTTTGATCGCGTTAGTGATGTGCGGGATCACCTGAATGGTCGCGCCTAAATAGTCACCTCGACGTTCTTTACGTAATACTTCTTCGTAAATACGGCCTGTGGTGAAGTTGTTGCGACGATTCATCTTAGTGCGGATGAAACGCTCATAGTGGCCTAGGTCGAGGTCTGTTTCTGCGCCGTCCTCAGTCACAAACACTTCACCATGTTGCGTTGGGCTCATGGTACCTGGATCAACGTTAATGTATGGGTCCAGTTTCATGATGGTTACATTGAGACCACGGGCCTCTAAAATTGCGGCTAATGAAGCGGCTGCAATGCCTTTACCTAGTGATGAAACCACACCACCAGTAACGAAGATATACCTTGTAGTCATGCTGAACCTGAGAAAATGAGTTTGAAAATACGTGCTTGTAAGAAAGCACTAGGACGGGGCAGTAGTATACCAAAGGTGTTGCCATTCGACAAACACCAATCCGGATAATTTGCCCTTTATCTTGGCTCGCCCTGTTTAACCTTATCCCAGTAGGCATCTAACTCTTCTAAGCTATGTTCTTCTAATGCTTTATTATTTTGCCTTGCAAATGCCTCAACACCTTTAAAACG
The DNA here is from genome assembly GCF_052907445.1 of Shewanella sp. Koi 1. Classification (NCBI taxonomy): domain Bacteria; kingdom Pseudomonadati; phylum Pseudomonadota; class Gammaproteobacteria; order Alteromonadales; family Shewanellaceae; genus Shewanella; species Shewanella sp. Koi 1. The sequence continues at coordinate 3,480,567 of NZ_JBREJM010000001.1, forward strand.
GCGTTCAAATTTAACATTGGCTTGGCGCAGCGCTTGTTCTGGGTCCACCTTTAAATGACGCGCCAAATTCACCACTGCAAATAATAAGTCACCCATTTCGGCCTGAACTTTGGCTTGGTCGAGCGTTGGCTGGTTCACCTCCGCCAGCACTTCCTCAATTTCCTCATGGATTTTTGCCACAACTGGCTCAAGCTCAGGCCAATCGAACCCAACGCGCGCGACCCGCTGTTGAATTTTGATAGAACGGGATAACGCTGGCTGTGCGCGCGGAATATCATCCAGCACAGAAACCTCGCTTGGTGACGTCACCCCAGCCGCTAATGCCTTTTGCTCACGCTCGCTGGCTTTGATTGCTTCCCAATTGGCCTTCATTTGCTGACTACTAGCATCGGCCTCAAACGTGGCTTCGCCAAACACATGGGGATGACGGCGGGTCAGCTTATCAGTGATTTTATTGACGACTGTGCTGAAATCAAACCTGCCCTGCTCTTTGCCAAGCTGACAATAAAACACCACTTGGAATAATAAATCCCCCAGCTCATCAGGTAATTCATCTAAGGCTAAACGTTCAATGGTATCGGCCACCTCATAGGCCTCTTCGAGGGTAAAAGGCACTATGGTTTGAAAAGTCTGCGCCTTATCCCAAGGACAACCCGTTTGCGGATCGCGCAGCTTCTCCATAATCTTCAATAGTGGAGCGACATCGGTTGCTGAAACTGCTGTTGCGGGAAGCTTATTTGGTGATGGCACTTTTGAAGAGGGTTCTTTGGTTGATAGCTCTGTTGCTGAAAGCTCAGTAGTAGAAGGCGTGGTATGGGAAGTCATGCAGATATCCTTTCAAGAAAGAGAGTCGACACAGGTGCAGGATGCGTAAACAGGAATACACTCAAGCTGAGTCGCAACTAAGGCCGTAATAAGGGCAATAAAACGCTAATAATAAAGTAGCCAAGCTCAAAGTGCTATTTTGAGTCTGATATTAGGCTTTAACGAAGAGGATATGCCCCATTGTGCGTTGGCAAATTGGCATCTAGCTAACTCCAGCAGAAGAACATTGACCCAATTTAAGTAATGCTACAGAGTTTTAGCCTGATCCTTTATCACCTCCTAACCAATGAAAAAAAGTGGTACGAGTGTTATTCTAAATGCAGTGATTTAAAGTCAATAATTAATCAATCGTTAGCATAACACAATAAGAAAGCTAAAATGATATCAAGTAATTACCCATCAAACCGTATAAAAAACTTCTATCGCAAAAAAGCAAATCCCTATAGCATCATTTGTACCAATTGACATGGATGTGGCAGCGGCCAAGTCCAGCAAGCGATTTATGTGCAGCAAACAGCACAGCGTATAAATACTAAGACGTGATGCATCGGAGACATCTGCATGAGAACAAAGCCAAATGGTCATATATGGATGGCAGCTGAACAATTTTTTAATGCTGCAGAGCACATTTGGAATGATGACACCGCTGAACTTGAACGTTACGTGTACCCGCTGATAGTAACAAAACATGGACACCCAACCTTAATAGCGAGGTAGCTAACCTCCGACTATGCTTTGGTTAAGCATTGAACAAGGAGGTTTGTATGCCGCGCCCTCGCAGAACTCAGATAAGTCTTGAAGACACGCCCTATTACCATTGCTGTAGCCGCGTGGTGCGGCGGGCATTTTTATGTGGTGATGACAGTTACTCGGGTAAAAATTATGACCATCGTCGAGGTTGGGTAGAATCGCTAATGTTTGAACTTGAAGCTGTTTTTGCTATTGATATCGCAGCCTTTGCCGTGATGTCTAATCATCTGCATCTGGTGTTGCGAGTCGATATCGAGACGGCAAATCGTTGGACTGACCGCGAAGTGCTTGAGCAGTGGCATAAGTTGTTTAAAGGCGATGAGTTAACGCAAAAATTCGCTAAAGGTGAGTTAGTCGAAGCCCATCAGGTCAACCGATTAAAGCACTCAATCGCCCTTTATCGTAGTCGTTTGTGTGATATCTCATGGTTTATGCGCTGCCTTAACGAACCAATAGCAAGGCAAGCAAATCAAGAGGATAACTGTACAGGTCGTTTCTGGGAGGGGCGATTTAAATCGCAAGCCCTACTCGATGAAGCTGCGGTATTAGCCTGTATGACCTATGTTGATTTGAATCCGATTCGAGCGCAACTTGCTGATACACTAGAACAATCCGACCATACCAGTATCCAACTACGTATTCGGGCCGCATTAAAAGGTGAGCAGCCGAGTAATCTATTACCGTTTATTGGTAACGAGTGTGACAACCAACCCAATGGCATTGCGTTTTCCTTAACCGATTACCTTCAATTGGTGGAAGATACAGGCCGAATCATTCGCAATGATAAACGTGGAAGCATTAGTGAAAATAGTGGTAAGTTACTGACCAGATTAAATATCCCCCATGACAATTGGCTCAAATTGACTACCGAGTTTGGTAAGCTATTTCATGGTCCAGTAGGCACATTACAAGAACTGACTCATTACTGCGAACGCTTAGAAAAGCGACGACGGCACTTTGTCGCAAGCTGCCAGCACTTTTACAGTGAGTGACAACTGCTTATATCCCTTCGACAACAATCATTGCCTAAAACTTCCCAAGCACTATGGGATGACTTACCTCGTCTGAAATACACTATTTTTGAAGGAATTAGCTCAATTTATTACCTCAGATGCTATCCCTGTGACTTTTGATGATTCTTTTTTGAACAATATTAACTTTTACAAGTTGTAGGTAAACGGAAAGTGCATTATGTTGTTGATTCAAAATGGGTGGCTCGATTTATTTGTGCGGGGCGGAGGAGTGGGTACAGCTCTATCCATTGGTTATTCGGTAGTAGATGTTACATATCCAGGCGGATGGATACAGGCGAATAAAGACGCCAATAGAGGTATATCGCAATTTTCAAAAGAAATTGATACACATAATATCCAGAAAGGATGGCGAGAAGACCCTGTGAATACAATGAAACAAATTTTTGGGGTACCGGTGATTAAATTATGAAAACTTTTTTCTTTGACGACTTTCTAATTGGTGGGTGGGCGTACGCAAGACGTCATGGTACGTCAGACGATCGTGCTTGTAGTCTTGCTGTCGCTCAAGTTGAGCTATTTATCTTATTTCCTCTCATGCCTTGGTTAGTTCTGTTACTAAAATATTTAAAGTTCGAAAGTTCCAATATTATGTACGTGATAATTGGTTCTGCAATCATGTTGGGCATTATTTTTGAATTATATGTCAGTAAGAAAGGTCTGTTTAGAGATATAGATTTCCACAGTGAAGAAGTAAGCAAAAAGATCAAAAAGTGTACATATTTTTTTGTTTTTCTATTTTTCTATATGCCACTATCAACCTACATTACGTGGCCCATTATGAGGCAGCTCTAATTTCTATTAGCACCATTTTTGGGGCTTTTTCTTGCCTGAAACTGGGCAATTCAACCAGCAGACTGGGCAGTCGTGACCAGTAGAAGCGTTCAGTCTGTAACAGCCGTGTGGGCAACTTGGTGCAGCGCCACCAACTGATGACACTGACGCAATTGATCGCTTCTGCTGTTTATGGGTGATCACTTCTACTGCTTTGAGCTGCTCAGTCTGCTGCAAGTGTTGGCAAAATGAGTTTTAGAAGAGCATTCGCTTTAGGATGGCTTGTTCATCGGTTTTAATACTAACGTTCAATAGTTGCCTTACAAATATTAATCCGAAACTAATGGACTAGAGTAAAAAATCTATCACGCTTTTGTCCCAAAACGGGACACGTACCTTCTTTCAAACCGACAGATTACGCCGATACCAAAAAGGTGAGCCATGGAGATTAGCGAGACGACCGTCCGCCCCATGGACGGGGCGGTCGAGCATCCAAGGACGGACTTGCTGCGCGTCGGGGAGCAAGTGCCATGGCTCATCCATCAATCTTCCGCAGCTTTCAATTGACCAAATAAGTGATTTAGCCGTATAGGTATTAGCACTCCTATTTTAACGTTTTTACCCTACAAACTCCCAAATACAAAAAAGCGGTAGCGCTTTATGCCCTACCGCCTTTTACAACCGATAACCAATGGAGTCGAGAATTACAATCTGCGCGCTTCTATCACGCTATCGACTTGGGAGAGCTTAGATAACACCCGCGATAAGCCATCGAGATTATAAAGTTCTAATTCCAGCTCAATGGCTGCCGTCTGATTCTTAATATCCGATGACGAGCTCATGGCGAGTACATTGGACTTTTCGGCGGCGAGTACTGAGGTGAGATCCCGCAATAAGCCGCTGCGATCATGTGCCAAGACGCGCAGGCGCATGCGATAACCGCCGGAGTAATTTTCGCCCCAAACTACATCGACGCCACGCTCTGGGTGAACGCGCATCAACTCTTTCACCTGCTCACAGTCGGAGCGATGCACCGAAATACCGCGCCCTTTGGTGATAAAGCCTAAAATCTCATCCCCTGGCACGGGCTGGCAGCAACGGGCGATATGACTGAGTAAGTTACCCACGCCATTCACTTCCACCTGCCCACGGCTATTAGTGCCAGATTTAGGTTGGCTCTTCTTAACTAATTCTTCAACCGCATCTTCTTCGCTCGCCTCATCGAGGCGCAACTTACTCTGGATATGGTTAACAACCTGATGTAAACGCACATCACCGCCACCGATTGCCGCAAGCAAGTCGTCCATACTTGCCATATTAAAACGTTCAACGGCGATGGCTGCATCTTTGATTTTAAGGCTCACACGCGCCAGCTCGGCTTCGAGCATTTCTTTACCGGCGATAATGTTTTTATCGCGGTCTTGCTGCTTAAACCAATGCTGAATTTTCGAGCGCGCCCGCGATGTGCGGATATAACCTAAGTTTGGATTGAGCCAATCGCGCTTAGGATTAGGGTGCTTCGAGGTAATGATCTCGATACGCTCACCCGTTTCAACCTGATAAGTAAACGGCACAATGCGGCCATCGACCTTAGCACCGATACACTTATGGCCGACCTGCGAGTGAATATAATAGGCAAAGTCGAGCACGGTTGAGCCAAGTGGCAAGTCAACCACTTCACCGCTTGGGGTAAACACATAGACTCGGTCTTCAAACACTTGGCTGCGGACTTCTTCGACCAAGTTGCCGCTTTCAACCACGTCCTCCTGCCATTGCAGAATTTTACGCAGCCAATTGATTTTTTCTTCGTAGCCGCTTTGCTTACCGGAGTGATTACCCTCTTTGTATTTCCAGTGCGCGGCAACCCCCAGCTCTGCATCTTCATGCATATCTTGGGTACGAATTTGAATTTCAACGGTTTTACCCTCAGGCCCCACCACAACCGTATGGATGGATTGATAACCGTTAGGTTTAGGGTTGGCCACGTAGTCATCGAACTCGCGCGGGATATGATGCCAAAGAGTGTGCACTACGCCTAAGGCGCCATAACAGTCCTGCAAACGCTCTGTGACAATCCGCACGGCGCGCACGTCAAACAACTCATCAAACTTGAGGTGTTTGCCCTTCATCTTGCGCCAGATGCTGTAGATATGTTTTGGACGACCATACACCTTAGCGCGGATATGATCCTCATCGAGGCGTTGTTGCAACTGTTCAACAAATTTTTCGATATAGACTTCGCGGTCTAACCGCTTACCATCAAGCTGTTTGGCAATGTCCTTGTAGGTATCTGGATGCAGATAACGGAAGGAAATATCTTCTAATTCCCACTTTAACTGACCAATCCCCAAACGGTTAGCGAGCGGCGCATAGATATCGGCAATTTCACGGGCCAGCAAGACGCGGGTTTCTTCGTCGGCATTTTTCACGGCGCGCAGCAAACAAACACGCTCGGCCAGTTTTATCACCACGGCGCGCACGTCTTCGACCATCGCCAGCAACATGCGGCGGATATTGTCGATTTGCGGCTCGGTTGAGCGGCTATTGGGATTGATTTTTAACGCGCCAATGGCATCCATGGTCACCACGCTGGCGACTAACCGCGCCAGCGGCTCACCAAACTTTTCTTTGATCGCTTCTTCGTCTAATAAACCGGCATCAAACACCACAAACAGGATGGCCGCTTGCAGCGTCTCAATGTCCATATTCAGAGGCGCGAGGATTTCAATCATCTCGCGGGCACGTTCGAGCAGTTCTCTTTTCGCGGCAGGACTCTTAGCGGGTAAAGCATCGACCTGCTCAATCAGGGCGAGTAAGGTTTGCGCCTCCTCGACATGACTAACATAGCGAGCCACCCACTCTTCAAGATGAAAATCGGGATCATTAAAGTGCGCTTCGCGAACAGAGACCATCTAATTTATTTCCTTATTCGTGCTCAGAGAAAAGTGGCACCACCTCGGCACTCCTATCTTCAGCATTGGCACGGACTTGTCAAACCCAACGAGACGAAACTTCACATTTTTTACGTTATTCAAACGCTTTGCTTACTTTACACTCGAATAACGCGGGCAAGTGAAGCAACCTTGCCCCACCGATAAGCCTTATTTTGCAAGCTCAAACAACGCCATGGCTTCGATATGATGTGTCTGCGGGAACATATCGATTAAGCCTAACTTTTGTAACTTGTAACCACGTTCGAGTAACACCGCACTGTCGCGGGCCAAGCTCGCCGGATTACAAGACACATAAACCACTTGGCGGGGCTTCATCTTCTTAAGCCATTGCAAACTCTCAAACGCCCCCGCGCGGGCAGGGTCGAGTAGCAATTTATCAATCTTGCCCATCCAAGGCTCACAGGATAAATCGGCACTTAAGTCGCCATGGTAAAAGGTTAAATTGCTCAAGCCATTCGCCGCCGCGTTTTCACGGGCTTGGCTGACCATTTCTGGTACCCCTTCAACCCCAATCACTTCGGCGCCCAGTTTAGCTAAAGGCAAACTGAAGTTCCCCATACCACAGAAGAGATCGAGAATACGCTCACCCGGCTGTGGTGCTAACCAGTCTAACGCCTGCGCCACCATGGCCTTGTTAATTTGCGCGTTGACTTGTACAAAGTTGCCTGGGGTAAAGGTTAAGCTCACAGGGGTTGCATCGACTTTATCATCGAGTAACTGGTAAACAGGCAATAACAGCGTGCCATTCACCCCATGGAACTCACCGTTGTTGTCTTGCAAACAAATATGAATTTGATGCTGCTCGGCAAACTGCGCAAGCTTTGCCATATCCTTATCGTTTAAGGATTTAGTGATCCGAATTACCGCAAAATGGCCATTGTCGGCATCAATTAACTCTAAGTGCCCAAGGCTCGATTTGGCCACCAGCTGATTAAGCAACTTAGCAAATGGCGCGATTAAATCCGCTAAGGGTTTCGCCAAGACTAAACAGGTATCAATAGGCACCACTTGGTTGCTGCTTGAGGCGCGAAACCCTAGGCTCAACTGCTTGGTATTTTTATCAAATAGGGTCGCAAGGCGGGCGCGACGACGATAGTGCCACCCTTCGCCGGTCAATGCGGGCACTGAGTTGCCTTCGGCGCCAGCAAATTTAGCCATAATATCAACCAAGGCCGCTGACTTATGCTCGCGCTGGCCAGCTAATGACATATGCTGTAAATCGCAGCCACCACAGCTATGGTAATGTGGGCATAGCGGCGTGACTCGCTCAGCGCTCGGCGTCTCAACTTTAATCAGCTTGGCTCGAGCATAGTTTTTCTTTTGTTCGGTCAGCTGCGCCTGCACAGTTTCATTCGGCAAGGCGCCGGGGATAAATACGACTTTTCCCTGATGTTGTGCTATACCTGCCCCTAGATGATCCAGCTGGTGCACGCTAAAGGACTGCTTCGCGGACAATTGCTTGGAACTATTTGGTTTTGCTTTAAAAAATTGTGCCATTTCGGCCTCTAAATCAATAAAAAACTGGTAAAGACCGCCCTTTTTCTGGCAGTCTTATAAAATTATATCGTCCCTAGAACTTAGGAAACTGCGCTGCGGCTATGAACCCTGTCAACAACATGACCAAATACAGCTTACGTTCCTGGGTTCTGGTGCTTGCGCTTGCGCCGACGATCTTAGTCGGTATTCTGCTGGGCAGCTACTTTACCATAAATCGCTTCTATGAACTCGAAGATACGCTGATTGAACAGGGCAGCAATATTATCGAGCCTCTAGCGATTGCCAGTGAAGTCGGACTCGTGGGCAATGACAGAGAGGCGACCAAACGCCTCCTTGCCGCCGCACAGCTGAATAAATCCACGCTCGTTAAATCCATCGCTATTTTTGATATTCAAAATCAACTGTTTGTCACATCGCATTACCACAAAGATTTCGAAATCATGCGCTATAAAGAGGCGCTGACGAATCTGCATAAAACCGAAATCGAACATGTGGGCGACAGCCTTATCCTACGCACACCGATTTTTGCCACCGCACCACCTGCGGCGGGCGCGCCCGTCAATTTTGATATCCAAACCGATAATGGCGAGCTGCTCGGCTATATTTCGGTGATTATCAATAAAGAACGCGCGCTACTCGAACAACATAGGGCCGCCGTGGCCGCCTTTATTATCGTCTTGATTGGGGTGCAATTAAACCTGTTGTTTACCTTTCGTCTGGTGAAAAACGTCACCCAGCCGATTACCGAAATGGTGCGGGTGGTCGCCAAAATCCGTGAGGGTAAACTCGATGCCAGGCTCGAGGGTAATCTTATCGGTGAGTTGGATTTACTCAAACGCGGTATTAACGCCATGGCGGGCTCGCTCTCGGAATATCACGATGAGATGCAGCAAAATATCGATCAGGCAACTTCGGATCTGCGGGAAACCTTAGAGCAGATTGAGATCCAAAACGTCGAGCTCGATTTAGCCAAAAAACGCGCGTTAGAAGCCAGCCGCATTAAGTCAGAGTTTTTGGCGAATATGTCCCATGAACTGCGAACACCGCTTAATGGTGTGATTGGTTTTGCGCGCCAACTCGTTAAAACCCCGCTGCACTCGAGCCAAGTCGATTACATTAATACCATTGAGCGCAGCGCGACTAACCTACTGGCGATTATCAACGATATCCTCGACTTCTCTAAACTCGAAGCCGGTAAAATGGTGCTAGAAAGCATGCCATTTGGTTTAAGGGAAACCTTGGGTGAAACTATCACCTTAATCTCCGGTAGCGCGCAGGCCAAAGGGCTTGAGTTAGTGGTTGATATTGCGCCGAATGTCCCCGACAACGTTAATGGCGATGCCATGCGTGTGTGTCAAATTATCAATAATTTAGTGGGCAATGCCATCAAGTTTACCGATTCGGGCAGCGTATTAGTCAAGTTAGAGTTACAAAACCAAACCGATGATCAAGTAATCCTGCGCTGTGATGTGATCGATACCGGCATTGGGATTGATGAAAACCAACAGGACTTCCTGTTCCAAGCCTTTGGCCAAGCGGACTCCTCGATTTCTCGCCGCTTTGGTGGAACAGGGCTAGGACTAGTCATCACTAAGCGTCTCGTCAATCAAATGGGCGGCCAAATTGGCTTTACTTCTTCGGTGGATAAGGGCTCGAACTTCTGGTTCACCCTACCATTAGGCCTAGGTCAATTCCAGATTGGCGATTCGCTACCCCTTGAAAAACTCAAAGACAAGACAGTGCTGTTTTATGAGCCCAGAGTCCTCACCCATTCAGTAATTAGTCGTCAGCTAAAACAGTGGGATACAAAAGTAACCCACCATCAACACATTCCAAGCTTGTTAACGACGCTCTCGACCACTGAGCATCAGTTCGATTATGTGTTATTGAGCTGCCATGGATTTAGCAATTCTAACCAATTGCTCGGTACCTTAAACCAAGCTAAGGATAAGACGGATTGTTTAATCGTACTGTTCGATTGCCAAGAGCAGGAAGTACTAAGCCAGTTTATTCGCCCCAATGCCGATGTGGTGTTGTCACTGCCGGTGAGTGAACATCAATTGGCGCGTAATATGCTCTATCCACCAATGGAATACGACATTTTACCTCCCGTGGCGATTACCGTTCCCGCCGCGCGTCAGTCCCTTACGGTGTTGGCGGTGGATGATAACTTTGCCAATTTAAAACTGATTGATACCCTGCTTAACGAGTTAGTGACGACCGTCATTGCCGTTAACAGCGGTGAAGAAGCCGTGAAGCAGGCTAAGAGTCGCACCTTTGACCTTATCTTTATGGATATTCAGATGCCGGGCACCGACGGCATCAGCGCCACTAAGCAAATCCGCCAAGGGTCGATGAACCGCAACACGCCCATTATTGCCGTGACCGCCCACGCGATTGCCGAGGAACGTGAACTGATTTTAGGCAGCGGCATGGATGGTTACTTGCCTAAGCCTATCGACGAAGCCGCCCTCAAAGCGGAGATAAACCGCTGGATCACTCGGCCCAAGTTCACCCACTTCGATTTACACACCCTCAACTGGGATCTTTGCTTAACCCAAGCCAACCATAAGTCGGATTTAGCCTTAGATATGTTGCGCATGTTATTGGATTCCTTGCCACAAACGGTCTCGGCAATTGAGACGGCGCTGAGTCAGAACGATCAAGCGACTATGCTCACCACTATCCATAAACTCCATGGTGCCAGTTGCTATTGTGGGGTGCCGACCACACAGCGATTATGCCAAGAGATTGAATCGGCATTGAAACGGGATGCCCGTGTCGAAGATCTCGAACCGGAAATACTAGAGTTACTTGATGAGCTAACTAAGGTAGAATCGGCGGCAAAACAAGTGCTATCACAGCTATCAGCGGAAATAACAGATGACCAAAAAAACGGGCTTCTTTAAGCGTTTAAAGGCGCTAGAACTACCACAGAAAAAACTCTTTGCCATTGCCCTTTGCCAACGAATGTTACCTAACTATCAATTGTTTTCAGAGGTTTGCGAGTTTGGCGATCCTGCGGTATTAAGCACTGTGCTCGATCTTCTTTGGCAATCCCAGTACGACAACAAGCTGAAATTCAACATTGATGTGCATCTACAGCGCTTAGAAGATAACACCCCAGAACCCGCCGATTTTGATAACTATGGCGTATACCCAGCGATGGATGCCGTAGTTGCTCTGTCTACGTTACTCGGTGCGATTCAAACCGATCTTGAAGAAGATATCACCAATATCAGCAAGTTATCCTCAAGCACTGTGGCAAACTACATCGAGACCATCAGCGATGTGGATCTAACCGATGATGCCTTAGATGACTATGTCTTCGCCCATGAAGTGATGGAAGAAGAGCGCGAACTGCAAAATACGCTGCTGGAAATCATCGAAGAAAATCCTAAGATCACCGCAGAGTTGGTGAAAGGTTTACGCAAAGAGATTATCGAAGCGGGTGTCTCGAATATCGGTATTAGCGTCGCGTAAGTGAGCCCAGCTACCTAAGAGTGATTCACTATTAGGTAGCATCTTATCCAAGGGATAACACTGCGAGGAGTAGGATTAAGCCAAGTATCCATTCAATATGAAAAAACTCGTTTACCAAGGATTTATCTTAACCAATAGCGAAGGTCGCACCGATACCTGGAAACTCACCATAGGCCAGCAAAGCCGTATTGGTTCTCTGTTTGAACTGCGCCGTTTAGTCAATTACTACCTTGAACTGGGGATTGTGCCCGCCACCCGCGCTAGCCTGCAAGAGGCGAAGCAGACCCAAAACTCCATGAGTAAAAATCCGCTAAAACCCCGCAAACGCTAACGAGCTTAAATCATCGAAAACAGTTCGGGCGCCTTAGACTGCATAAACTCTATAAATACTTTTACCTTTAGCGGCTGCTGACTCCGCTGGTGGTACAGAATCGATATTCTGCGTTGCTCACCTATCCATTCGGGCAAGAGTACTTTTAACTGTCCCTCTTTAATCTGCTGTTTTACAAATAATTCTGGGCCATAGAGTATGCCACCGTGATCGAGTGTCGCCTGAATCGCACCGTGTAGATCCGTGAGCGTGAGCTTTGTCGGGCCATTAAAATAAAACGACTCGCCATTTGGATGCTTTAAGTGCCAGTTAAACAGTGGCCACACTTTAATTAACTGATGGGCTTCAAGATCATCGGGATGGGTTAACTTAGGCGCCGAGGCTAAATATTCCGGCGTCGCAAACAGGCGGTAATCGAGTTCGCCTAAGGTGCTCGACACCCAAGAGGAATCGGGCTGAGCACCGCCCACAATCGCCACATCGATCCCTTTATCGATTAAATCCACCAATTCATTGCTTTGGGAAATATGCAGGCGAATATCGGGATATAAACGCCCAAACTCGTTCAATGCACGGATAAAGATGATAGAAATAATCGAAATCGGCGCCGCTATCCGCAATGTTCCTTCCGGCTTATCACTGCCGACACCGCTGAGTTCATCAAATTGGGCAATGACGCTCTGATAGCGTTGAAATAACGCTAGGCCTTCTTCGGTTAACCGCAGCTTACGAGTGCTACGCATAAACAATTGCTTATCGAGCTTCTCCTCAAGTTTGGCCAGCTTGCGACTCACAGTGGCGATGGGCATATCGAGCTCTTTAGCCGCTTGGGAAAAACTCCCCGCATTCACTAAATGCACAAACAGATAAATTAACTGCAGCTCGGCGCCTATATCATCAGCCATTTTCTATCCCAATCGTTTATGTGAGTGCTTGCGTTCAGACTACGCACTAACTCATTGTGTTTTAAACGTAGAATTATTCACTTCTACGACCATAGCGCAATAGCCTCTAGGGGGAATGCTATGCTATTTTGCTAACAGATTTGCTGCGCTAGCGCCGATTATCGTCAATTCGCTGAAATAACATCCCAACCGACCTCACCTTGGCGGCTTGAATGAAATCAAGCATCACTAAGGCTATCTCGCGGGATAAGCAACACAAAAGGATGAGTGAGGGTCATGAACATTTTAACCCCTCTGTTTGCCGTCTTCGGGATCATGCTACTGGGCACATTGGTGCAAAAACTGCGCTTTCTTCCAGTAGAAACAGACCAAGTACTCAATCAATATGTTTACTATATTGCGTTTCCTGCCATCCTGTTGATAGCACTGGCGCAGCAGCCCATTGAAGAGATCCTACAGTGGGGATTTATCGCCGGGTACAGCGCAGCCATGCTGCTGATTTACCTCGTTTGTATCGGCATCTCCCTGCTGGTTAATCCTAAACAACATGCAATTGCCGCCGTGCGCGCCTTAAATGCCACTTTTGGTAATACCGCATTTATCGGTATTCCACTCCTGATAATCTTATTCCCCCAGCAACAAAGCGCCTTAGTTGCCGCTGCGATTGCCAGTTTATTGTCCGTACTCATGTTTGCCGTGGCCTTGGTCTCGCTAGAACTCGCCACCAATAAACAGCGGCAACATCACGCCGCGGTGATCATGCTGTTAGCCGTGGTGAAAAACCCAATTGTGATAGGTTGCTTTATTGGTGTGGCCATCTCGGCATTAGGGATAACTCTCCCCTCCGGTTTGGCAATGATGATCCAGCAGATAGGCAATACGTCCAGCCCCTGTGCCCTCTTTGCCGTCGGCATGGTACTGGCGAAAGCCATGCGCTATCAAAAAGATAGCAAAGTCTTTAGCCTGACAAACTTTATCGAACTGAGCCTTATCAACCTGTTTAAACTTATCCTGCAACCCGCCTTGGTTTACTTCATGTTAAAAGGCGTGGGTGTCACGGGCGACTACCTCGTTATGGGTGTCATTCTTAGTGCCTTGCCCACGGCGGCAAGCGTCTATCTGTTGGCGCAGCGCTATAACACTCAGGCCTCCACCAGTGCTCAAGGGATACTCTTTGGCACTATAGTGACCTTTTTCAGCTTACCCATTCTGGAGCAGCTCGTTAAAACCTATTCATAAACAAATAATTAGGCTTTAGGTTATCGCGATATGTCGAATATTCACCCAAAGCCACTTTACTGTATATAAATTCAGTATATACTGTTTATCAATACAGTGATTTGGTAAGTTTTTCGACAGGAACTCACTATGCTTTGCCAACTCAGCATCAACAATTTCGCTATCGTACGTTTTCTTGAACTGGACTTTCGCCCCGGTATGACCAGCATTACCGGTGAGACTGGCGCGGGAAAATCCATCGCCATTGACGCACTAGGCTTATGCCTAGGTAACCGTGCCGATGCCAGCAGTGTTCGCCCTGGCGCGAGCAAAACCGAAGTCAGTGCCCGATTTTCGCTCGAGGATGTGCCTCTGGCAAAACGCTGGCTTGAAGATAACGATCTCGAACTCGATGATGAGTGTATTCTGCGTCGAACCATTGGCAGTGACGGCCGCTCACGCGCCTATATCAATGGTAATCCCGTCCCTTTGACTCAGTTAAAATTACTGGGGCAATTGCTTGTCGGGATCCATGGCCAGCACGCCCACCATGCCATGTTAAAGAGTGAACATCAGCTCACCTTGCTCGATAGCTACGCCAATCACAGACTACTGATAGACACAGTCGCGGCAAGCTATCAGCGCTGTAAACAAATTGAAGCCGAACTCAAACAATTAGAAGCCTCCCAGCAGGAGCGTATCGCCCGTAAACAGCTGGTGCAATATCAAGTTGAAGAGTTAGATGAGTTTGATCTCAAGGTTGGTGAATTTGAAGAGATTGAACAGGAACACAAACGCCTGGCAAATGGCACCGAGTTGGTAGATAGCTGCCAAGCCAGCCTGTTTTTGCTCACGGATGGTGAAGAGAGCAATATCGAGTCATTACTGAACAAAGCCGTCGGCCTTGCCGAAAATCTGCAAAGTTATGACCCCGCGTTAACCAATGTCAGCACTATGCTGAACGAGGCGCTTATTCAAGTGCAAGAGAGCGCGGGCGAATTGCAGCACTACCTGAGTAAACTTGAGCTCGATCCCGCGCATTTTGCCTATTTAGAGGAAAGGCTCTCTAAAGCCATGCAATTGGCCCGTAAGCACCATGTCAGCCCTGACAAATTAGCCGAGCATCATCTCGCCCTCAGAGCCGAACTCACGACCCTCGATGATGATGAAAATAAGCTAGAAGATATTCAACGCCAAGTGGAAGCCAGTAAAGTGGCCTACCTCGCTAACGCGCAAAAGCTGAGTCAGAGCCGCGCCCGTTATGCAAAAGAGCTGGATAAGTTGGTGACTCAATCCATTCATGAGCTCAACATGCCCAAGGGTAAGTTCACCATTGAAGTGAATTTCAATCCAGAAATCATGTCGATGAACGGCAGCGATAACATAGAGTTTATGGTTACCACCAACCCAGGCCAACCGTTACAACCTATATCAAGGGTTGCCTCAGGCGGCGAATTGTCACGTATTGGCTTAGGTATCCAAGTGATTACCGCGAAAAAGGTTGCCACACCAACACTCATTTTCGACGAGGTGGATGTTGGGATCTCAGGCCCCACTGCAGCCGTGGTTGGACGTATGCTGCGTAGCCTTGGCGAATCGACCCAAGTACTGTGTGTAACCCACTTGCCGCAAGTTGCCGGTAATGGCCATCAGCATATGTTTGTGAATAAATTCAACAAGGGCGGAAGCACTGAAACCACTATGACGCCTTTAGATAGAGAGCAACGTATCCAAGAACTCGCCAGATTACTCGGTGGCGATACTATTACTACCAACACCTTAGCCAATGCGCGGGAGTTATTGCAGTAGGGAGCTATTGCACTAGGTAATTATTGCAGTAGTCACTCACGCTACCCCGCTGTAAATAAAGACGTACACAAATTAAAGGCTCCAAGGGAGCCTTTAATTTTATTTGCAAGGGATAAACCTAAGCAGAGGCATTCACAATATTAGACATTTTAAGACGTTAGAATATTGATATCCCCAGATACTGACTAGCGGAATGCAAAATAACCGATAACGATAACAATCGCCCTCCGTGAAGGATGAATGAATAATTTTTTATATTAATCGTCATATTTATAAAAAATAATCAATAGTCCTGTCACCATTTTCAACAACCTAATGAAATTTAAATATTAATTTCAGTTGATTATTATTGGCTAGATTGCAAATTTGATAGTGATATTTAATATTATCGAATCACACCCGCTCTCCTAGACTTAATTACCTCTCTGGTCAATAGGAGTTGATCATGCCTTTCCAGCACATTCTCGCAGCAGTAGATGATTCAGTTCCGCCCAATGCCGTACTCAAAAAGTCCGTTGTCTTGGCTAGAAAATGCCATGCGTCCTTAACCGTTCTCAAGGTAAAACGTACCCACAATTTTAATCTCAACCTTTTATTTCATAGAGATAAATCTAAGCAAATGCCAGATGAAAGACGAAAGCCCATCTTGGCTTATCCAGATAAACAATATCCAATCCACATAAAAGAATGCCTATCCCACTCAATACACAATGCTATCGTCAACGAATGTAATCAGTTTGACTATGATCTCATCATAGTCAGTCACAAATTCTATCCACCTTTCTTCAATGAATTTTTAATTGCAGATGAATGGCAATTGCTACGATTACCCCATATTCCAGTGATGTTTGTGGATCTTGAGGATTGGCATGAGAACGGCCATGTTCTCACCGCATTGGAACTCGACAATGAAAATATGACTCACCTCGAGTTTAATGAAACCCTAATAGAAGAAAGTAAGCGGATAGCGAGCTTGCTCTCAAACGATTTACACTTAATTAATAGCTACTTACCCGACCCCTTCTATATGAGCTTTAATCATCAGCCGCAAGAACCCGTTTCAGAGCGGGAAAAATATAAAGCGAAGCTCACCACAGTGGCACGGCAGCACAATCTCAATACCCGCAACCTACACGTAGAAGAAGGCTTACCCGAAGATACGATTTCCAATGAGGCCCGTAGGCTCAACGTCAATATGCTGGTGATGGGCAGCGCCGAACGCAAAGGCATGTTGAGCGTATTCAAAGGTAATGCCGCGCGAAATATTATTAACAAGCTGCGAACCGATCTCTTTATAGTCAAACCGCGACATCCGCACTAAGCGCTAATCGCTCAGCACTCAGCAATCTCGCAAATAAAAACAGCCTTTAGAATTCACTAAAGGCTGCTTGATTATCACAAATCGGTTTCGTTAATGAATAAAAGCCGTGAGAGCCTGCACACCAATAAGCGCGAAAATGCCTGCTAATACATCGTCGATCATAATTCCAAAGCCACCTTCGACCTTGGCATCGAGCCAACGGATTGGCCAAGGCTTGATGATGTCAAAGAGACGAAATAGCACAAAACCAACGACTAACCAGAGCACTCCGGCAGGCGCGGCAATCATAGTGATTAATAGGCCTGCGACTTCATCCCAAACAATTGCACCATGATCATGTACGCCCATATCCTTAGCAGCTTTATCGCAGATATAAATCCCCGCGAGTACGCATACTAAGGTCACGGCTAAGTACCAACTCAAGGGCAATTGCGCCAGTAACAAATAGAGCGGCACGGCCGCCAAGGTACCAAAGGTGCCGGGCGCCTTAGCCGCTAAACCACTGCCAAAGCCTAATGCTAAAAAATGGATTGGATTTTTAAGAGACAGGCGCGACAGCGCCTGATCTTGGGATAACAACTTCATTAAAAGTGCTCAAAACCATGATATGGCGGCGTAAACGGCTCACCATTGAGTTGCAACTTAAGTTTACTGCCCGCGCAGATTTGTCCAACCCGCACAAACTTAGTCCCAGCGTGGCTCAGTGCTGTTTCTAACGCACCTTTTTGCGCCTCTGGCACGGTAAAGAGCAGCTCATAATCCTCGCCTCCCGTCAGCGCATAACCTAAGGCATGCTCTTCGCTCACGGTATCCTGCATGGCGCGAGACAACGGGATCGTGCCCACATCCACAACCGCGCCTACCTGCGATGCTTTGAGGATATGGCCAATGTCCGAGATAAAACCGTCGGATAAGTCGATGGCGCTGGATGCTAAAGACCGTAACGACTGACCCGCTAACACTCGAGGTGTTGGACGATAATGGCGATTGATTAAGAACTCTTTATGCTCCGCACGCGCATGCTGCACGCCGCGGATCAAATCCAACCCTAATGCTGAATCGCCTAGCGTACCGGTCACATAAATCCAGTCACCTGCTTTTGCACCGTGACGAGTCAATGCTTTACCCTGTGGCACTTGTCCATGCACGGTAATGTTAATGGCTCTAGGGCCACGGGTAGTATCGCCGCCAATGAGGGCAATACCATAGTATTCAGCCGCTTCGAAGAGTCCCTCACTAAACCCACTCAGCCAGGCTTCGTTAACCTCAGGTAAGGTAAGCGCAAGCGTCATCCACGCAGGCTCTGCCCCCATAGCAGCTAAATCCGACAGATTCACGGCTAAGGCTTTGTAACCTAAGGCTTGAGGGGGAATATCGGGGAAGAAGTGAACGTTTTCGACTAAGGTATCGCAGGAGATGGCGATCGACTTGTTTTCGGCGGGCTGCACTAGGGCGCAATCGTCGCCAATACTCAGTTTGACATCACGGCGCGTGGGGCCGCGGTGATTGAAATAACATTCAATAAGTTGGAATTCTTTCACTGTACAGTTTGGCGCGACTCACATCGGCCACCTTTGTTAGCAATGAAAAACGGTATCCTAAGATACCGTTTGTCCTTATTACTTACGTGCAACCAGTTTGTCGAGTAATCCATTAACAAACTTATGGCTTTCATCCGCACCGAAAGCTTTAGCCAGTTCAATCGCCTCGTTAATCGCGACTTTGAACGGCACATCTTTACGGAAAGTCAGCTCATAGGCCGCTAAGCGAACTATGGCCTTCTCCACTGGCGACACCTCATCAATGGGGCGGTCTAAGTGTGGAATGAACAACTCATCCAGTTGGGTTTTCTTAGTTGCTACGCCTGCAAATAGCTCACGAAAATAAGCTACATCAACACCGTCGAGGCTCTGTTCAGTTAAAAACTCGTGCTCGACATCGGCAATATTATTCCCGCTTAGTTGCCATGAATAAATGGCTTGTACGGCTAAACGGCGGGCCTTGCGGCGCTCAGAAGGCTTCATTATTTTTCCTACTATTACAACTGTTGTTCTAGCTGTTGCAGAACATTGACCATTTCAAGCAAGCTTAGTGCAGCTTCGCCGCCCTTGTTACCTGCTTTAGTACCTGAACGCTCAATGGCTTGTTCAATGGTATCTGTCGTCAATACACCGAAGGCAACAGGCAGATCGAACTCTAATGCGATTTGAGCAAGACCCTTGTTACATTCACCTGCAACAAAATCAAAATGAGGGGTACCACCACGGATCACAGCACCAAGTGCAATGATACCGTCAAACTTACCACTTGCGGCAACACGACGTGCAGCCAGCGGTAACTCAACCGCACCAGGTACACGGACGACAGTGATGTTTTCATCACTGACTTGGCCAAAACGTTTCAGCGTGTCAAGTGCACCTTCAAGCAGGCTCTCAACTAAAAAGCTGTTAAAACGCGAAATTACAATCGCAACTTTGGCATTCTTCGCTTCGATATTACCTTGAACTACGTTCATTTTCTTACCTAATTTAGCTAAAGCACCCGGCTTGGGCGAAAAGTGGCGACATGATACCACAGTCAATCGCCCACAGCCCTATGCAAATTATACAAATGATTAATTTTACCTTAGTGCAACGTCTAACAAGCTCAGCCTGTTACTCCGCCACGTATTCAGTCACTTCAAGACCAAAGCCCGAGAGCGAGTGATAACGCTTAGGCGAGCTCAAGAGGCGCATTTTGGTCACCCCAAGGCTGGCAAGGATTTGCGAGCCCACACCCACGCGCCGTGAAGTGCCTTGCCATTTTGCAGAGGCTGGCGCTTGACCTTGATCTTCTGCCTCAAAGGCTTTGACTTTAGAGAGGATTTCACAGGGATGCTCTTGGTTGCCCAGCAACACCAACACACCACCTTCGGCAGAAATACGCTCCATGGCTTTTTCAAGCGGCCAGCTACGCTGCTGATCGCGCTCTGAGTGGAGTAAATCGTTGAAGGTATTTTGTAAGTGTACGCGCACTAAACAATCTGGCTTCACCTCGCCCTTCACTAAGGCAAAGTGCAGTTGATTGTCGATAGTGTCCCTAAAGGTCACCATGTCGAACTCGCCAAAGCGGGTTGGCAGTTTACATTTGGCTTCGCGCACGACTGTGGTTTCTTTGGTGTTGCGGTATTCGATAAGCGCCGCAATAGTGCCGATTTTAATCCCATGTAATTCGGAGAAAATCTCTAAATCGGGGCGACGGGCCATAGTGCCGTCTTCATTGAGGATCTCAACAATCACTCCCGATGGCTCAAGCCCCGCTAAACGGGCTAAATCACAACCCGCTTCCGTGTGACCTGCGCGGGTTAACACGCCGCCGTCCTGCGCCATTAATGGGAAGATATGACCCGGCTGCACTAAATCCGATGCCTTGGCATCTTTAGCCACGGCAGCTTTTACCGTTACGGCGCGATCGTGGGCCGAAATACCAGTGGTTACGCCTTCTGCCGCTTCAATCGATACCGTAAAGTTAGTCGAGAACTGCGCATTATTATTAGTCACCATCAAGGGCAGGTTTAACTGCTGGCAACGGGCTTTAGTCATCGTTTGGCAGATGAGTCCACGACCGTATTTCGCCATAAAGTTAATCGCTTCAGGCGTGACCAGCTCGGCCGCCATAATCAGGTCGCCTTCGTTTTCTCTGTCTTCGTCATCCATCAAAATAACCATTTTGCCTTGACGAATATCCTCGATGATCTCTTCTATACTGTGCAGCGCCATTGTAGGACCTTTATGATTTTACTGTTGTTATGAAATTCTATACCTAAGTGAGCTAAGTGCCAGTGCCCTAACGCACAAAGCCAGCACGGGCTAACATTTCCATGGTCACCCCACCGCCTTGATTTTCTTTAGTATCAAAGCGCATTAAACGCTCTAAATAGCGGGCGATTAAATCCACTTCAATATTAACCTTATCGCCAGCTTTCAAATCTACCAGCGTGGTTTCACCCGCAGTATGGGGCACTATGGTTAATCGGAAACGGTGTCCATCGACTTCATTTACCGTCAGGCTCACGCCATCGATGGTGATAGAACCTTTATGGGCGATGTAGCGAGCCAGCTCCGCAGGCGCCGCTAACCAAAATTCGATTGCTTGCCCACGAGCAAGACGCTGCTCTACGGTGGCAATGCCATCCACATGGCCGCTCACCATATGCCCGCCGAGGCGAGTTGTCGGGGTAACGGCTTTTTCAAGATTAACCTTAGTGCCGACTTTATAGTTAGCAAAGCCTGTGAGACTGACTGTTTCAGCCGACACATCCGCCACATAGCCATCGGCTAATTGCTGAACCACAGTCAAACACACCCCATTGGTGGCGATACTGTCGCCTAAACGCACATCGCTTAAATCCAGTTTGCCACTGGCGACCGTCAAACGAATATCATCGCCTTTACGTTCAAGCTTTCGCAGCGTGCCAACGGCCTCAATAATCCCAGTAAACATGGTTAACTCACTTATTCGCTAAAGATGGATTGGACGTGAGCCTCAAGGTGAAACGCGTATCCGCGCCCACTTTACGCTCATCGACCAGTTTGAGGGTCGGAATATCGGCCATCATTTGATAATCGGGTAATTCGAGTAGATTACGTCCCTGTGCGCCAAGGATTTTCATCGCTTGATACAGCACTAACTCATCGGCTAATCCTGCACCGATAAAGGCGCCGGCTAAGGTCGCGCCCGCTTCGATAAGCACCTGATTACAGCTTTTGCCTAAATAGCTTAAGAGTGCTGGCAGCGAGATTCGACCATCAATCGCCGGTAATTGAAGACAAGTCACATGGGCAGGCAACTGCTCTACAAAGGCTGGCGAGTAAGGCTCAGTTGAGACTAATAACATCGGCGATTCAATCGCAAGCAAGGCTGCCGTAATCGGCATCCGGCAACGACTGTCTAAAATCACCCGCAGCGGTTGTAAAATCTGCGCTTCACTCAATAGTGAGCTAAGGCTGCCAAGTTCTGAGTAACGCACATTGAGCGAAGGGTCATCGGCTAGCACAGTTTCAATCCCTGTCACTAGTGCGCAGGCGCGTAAACGTAAGCGCTGCACATCGCGGCGAGCTTCGGAGCCAGTGATCCATTTAGACACACCGTTTGATAACGCGGTTTTACCATCGAGGCTCGCGGCAAGCTTTACCGTCACCCAAGGTAGGCCTGATTCCATGCGCTTCATAAAACCAAGATTTAAAGCGTAAGCTTCGTCGCGGTGCAAGCCAACATCCACTTCAATGCCCGCATCGCGCAGCATTTGAATACCGCGGCCACCGACCTGCGGATTGGGATCTTCAACCGCCACCACGACTCGTTTTACACCTATGTTGATCAACGCCAAGGCACACGGCGGTGTGCGGCCATAATGGCTGCAAGGCTCTAAGGTGACATAGGCGGTCGCGCCACGGGCAAGCTCGCCAGCCATCCGCAGTGCATGCACCTCGGCGTGGGGCTCGCCGGCTTTTTGATGATAACCTTCACCGACAATCTGATTATCTTTTACGATAACGCAGCCCACACTAGGATTGGGGCGAGTGGTATAAAATCCTTTGCGAGCCAGTTGTATGGCTCGGCTCATCATCTGGTTATCGAGTTCTGACCAATTCATATAAACCCTATGAAATCTTGAGGAAGCGTGCCCGAATGCGGCGTATAACGAGGCGCTAACCTAAGCACTAACTTAAGATAACCCACATTACTTTTGCAGTTTCGCAATCGCCTCCCCAAATTCGGAGACGTCTTCAAAGGCGCGATAAACCGAGGCAAAACGAATATAGGCAACCTTATCTAGGCTCATTAACTGTTCCATCATCAAGTTACCTATCATCTCGGATGGCACTTCGCGCTCGCCAGTAGCCCGCAGCGTTGACTTGATTTTACTTAAGGCCTGCTCGATTTCATCCATAGACACGGGGCGCTTTTCGACCGCGCGTAACATACCTGCTTGCAGCTTTTCTTCATCGAAGGGTTGGCGCGTACCATCGCGTTTAATCACCCGTGGCATGACTAATTCTGCCCCTTCGAAGGTAGTAAATCTTTCGTGGCATTCGGTGCATTCTCGGCGACGACGCACTTGATGGCCTTCCGCCACTAATCGGGAATCGATCACTTTAGTATCTGTCGCGCTGCAAAATGGACAATGCATTGAGCCTCCTGCCGTGAATGGAATAAAGCCTATGGCTTTCGCTGTTTCTCGCTTAAACCGAGCGGGTTTAAGTCTAAGATTTTAGCAATAAAAATGGCCGCTTAATGCGGCCATGGGATTTTATCCTATTTATCGGCTGAGGTTAACCACCTAAGAGTGACACCCTAAGCAGTTGTGAACTCAGCCTTCATATTCAGATAAATTAACGAATTAACCGTAAACAGGGAAACGGGCGCACAGTGCCAATACTTGGCCTTTTACGCGCTCGATGACTGCTGGGTTGTGGGCATCGTCGAGGATGTCACAGATCCAACCGGTTAACTCTTTCGCTTCAGCTTCTTTAAAGCCGCGGCGAGTGATCGCAGGCGTACCGATACGCACACCAGAGGTCACGAATGGAGAACGTGGGTCATTTGGCACAGAGTTTTTGTTTACTGTGATGTTCGCGCTACCTAAAGCGGCATCGGCTTCTTTACCCGTCAGGTCGCGACCGATTAAGTCCACCAGCATTAAGTGGTTGTCAGTACCGCCAGAAACGATCTTGTAACCGCGCTCTAAGAACACTTCAACCATGGCTTTAGCATTCTTAACCACTTGTTGTTGGTAAGCTTTGAACTCTGGCTCTAAAGCTTCTTTGAAGGCTACCGCTTTACCCGCGATAACGTGCATCAAAGGACCGCCTTGACCGCCTGGGAATACCGCAGAGTTCAGCTTTTTGTATAGCTCTTCATCATCGGCAGCAGACAGAATGATACCGCCACGAGGACCGGCTAAGGTCTTGTGAGTAGTAGAGGTCACAACGTGCGCATGTGGCACTGGGTTTGGATACACACCAGCGGCGATAAGACCCGCAACGTGCGCCATGTCGACAAACAGGTAAGCACCGATTTTGTCTGCGATTTCGCGCATTCTTGCCCAGTCAACGATGCCTGAGTAAGCAGAGAAACCACCGATCATCATCTTAGGCTTATGTTCAACCGCCAGACGTTCCATTTCGTCATAGTCGATCTTACCTGATTCATCGATGCCGTAAGGAATGATGTTGTACAGTCTACCGGAGAAGTTTACTGGCGAACCGTGGGTCAAGTGACCACCGTGAGCGAGGTTCATACCTAAAACAGTATCGCCTGGTTTTAACAATGCCATGTAAACGGCGCTGTTTGCTTGAGAACCTGAGTGAGGTTGCACGTTTGCGTAAGTCGCACCAAACAGTTGTTTTGCACGCTCAATCGCTAAGGTTTCAACTACGTCCACATACTCACAACCACCGTAGTAACGCTTGCCAGGATAACCTTCGGCGTACTTGTTGGTTAATTGTGAACCTTGCGCTTGCATCACGCGTGGACTGGTGTAGTTTTCAGAAGCAATCAGCTCAATATGCTCTTCTTGACGCAGAGTTTCGTTCTGAATTGCGTTGAACAGTTCCGGATCATAATCTGCGATATTCATATCTTTTTTCAGCATTGCTTACTCCAGCTGCCAATTCTTGTAGGTAGGGTTGCGCGGTATTCTACTCGTAACGAGCCGACAATCCCAGTCTCTGAAACATGAAAATCCTACAGTTTTACCTTGAACTCGCCTCAATGCCGAGTTGAGTTCGGCGCGCAATCGAGTAGAATTAGCCGCATCATTAGTCACTTATAGATGCAGAAAAATGGCTCAGTTTGTTTACAGCATGCTGCGGGTGGGCAAGGTTGTTCCTCCTAAGAAGCAGATCCTTAAAGACATTTCCTTAAGCTTTTTCCCCGGCGCTAAGATCGGTGTGTTAGGTCTTAACGGTTCAGGTAAATCCACCCTACTGCGCATCATGGCCGGTATCGATACCGAGATTGAGGGTGAAGCGCGTCCAATGCCTGGTCTGAAGATTGGTTATCTACCACAGGAACCGAAACTCGATCCGACGCAAACCGTGCGTGAAGCGATTGAAGAAGCGGTTTCTGAAGCCAAAAATGCCCTCAAACGCTTAGACGAAGTCTATGCGGCTTACGCCGATCCCGATGCGGACTTCGACGCGCTTGCCAAAGAGCAAGGCGAACTCGAAGCCATCATTCAGGCGCAGGACGCCCACAATTTGGACAACATCCTTGAGCGTGCGGCAAATGCCCTGCGTCTGCCAGATTGGGATGAAAAGATTGAAGTCTTATCGGGTGGTGAGCGCCGCCGTGTGGCAATTTGTCGTCTGCTGCTGGAAAAACCAGAGATGCTGCTACTCGACGAACCCACCAACCACTTGGACGCCGAATCAGTCGCTTGGCTCGAGCACTTCCTGCAGGAATACTCGGGCACAGTTGTGGCGATTACCCACGACCGTTACTTCCTCGACAATGCTGCGGGCTGGATTTTAGAACTTGACCGTGGTGAGGGTATCCCATGGGAAGGCAACTACTCTTCATGGCTTGAGCAAAAGGATGCTCGCTTGAAGCAGGAATCTGCCGCAGAAAGCGCGCGTCAAAAGACCATTGCGAAAGAATTAGAATGGGTTCGCCAAGGCGCGAAAGGCCGTCAGTCTAAGGGCAAAGCCCGTATGGCGCGCTTCGAAGAGCTGAACACCACTGATTACCAAAAACGTAACGAAACCAACGAGCTGTTTATTCCGCCCGGACCGCGTTTAGGTGACAAAGTCATCGAAGTGAAGAACTTAACCAAATCCTACGGTGACCGCGTTCTGATCGATAACCTGTCGTTCTCCATTCCTAAGGGCGCGATCGTCGGTATTATCGGTGCCAACGGTGCAGGTAAATCGACCCTGTTCCGCATGCTGTCTGGCAGCGAGCAGCCTGATAGCGGCACCATCGAACTGGGTGAAACCGTGCAACTGGCGTCGGTTGAACAGTTCCGCGATTCAATGAATGACAAGAACACCATTTGGCAAGAAATTTCCGGTGGTCAAGACATCATGCGTATCAACAACATGGAAATCCCAAGCCGCGCCTATGTGGGCCGCTTCAACTTCCGTGGTGCGGATCAGCAAAAGGTGATTGGCACGCTGTCGGGCGGTGAGCGCAACCGTGTTCACTTAGCTAAACTGTTGCAGGCTGGCGGTAACGTACTGCTCCTCGACGAACCTACCAACGACTTAGACGTTGAAACCCTGCGCGCACTGGAAGAAGCGATTCTCGAATTCCCAGGTTGCGCTATGGTGATCTCGCACGACCGTTGGTTCTTAGACCGTATCGCGACCCATATTCTGGACTACCGCGACGAAGGCCAAGTGAACTTCTACGAAGGTAACTACACCGAATACTCGGCGTGGTTGAAGAACACCTATGGTGCCGATGTGGTTGAGCCACACCGCTTAAAATACAAGCGTATGACTAAGTAAGCGCGATGCGTTTACAGGTACAAATAAGCCCCGCAATTGCGGGGCTTTTCTTTTATGCACAAAAGGTTATGCCGACTAATCCTGTTCCTGAATCGCTTTCACATCACCATCGCGGTCAATCACATCGACCTGAAAGTAACGTACGCGCACGGTCGCCGGTTTTACTTGCCCCGTCTGCGTCAACTCACTCTCCAGTAGTCGCACAAAGCTGGCATCTGGTTTTTTAATGCCGCCAACGGTGACCCGCACTATCCATTGACTCGCCTCTTCCTCAATGCCGACTTTAATCAACCGCATATTGGGGAACTTGAGTAGCTGCTCACTCACAATGCGAGTCACTTTGCTTTCATACAGTTGTCTTGCCACCACATTATGCAGATTCACGCTGAGGGCAATAATCAAAATGATCAGCAGAATCAATGTGATGAAGTTACGTTTCAGCAACTCCCACAACGAGCTTTTTTGCCAAAAATAAAATCCGTGGAAACCGTTCAACCACAGCACCACGGAGGACACAAATTGGATGGCGACTATGTTGGTAAACGTCAGTAAGAAGGCACCACGGGCGAGTTCAAAATTACCATGACCTAGCAATATCGCCGAGGCACACAGGGGCGGCACTAATGCAGTAGCAATCGCTACCCCCACAAAGGAAGTACTTAAGCGCGGCGAAATAGTCGCATAGGCGCCCGCCGCACCACCCGCAAACGCGACCATTAAATCGAGAAAGTTTGGTGCCGTTCTCGCCATGATCTCCGGCGTGATGGGAATATCGGAATGCAGAAAGCCAATTAAAAAGGCGGTGAAATAAACCAGAATACTCCCCACGATTAAACTTTTAATGGCATGGCGAACTAGCAACTTTTCCCCTTCAACCAGTCCTAATGCCAAGCCTAAAATGGGGGAAAACAGCATAGCGACAATCATGGCGCCAATGACCACCGCGGCGCTGTTGGCCAAGAGTCCGTAGCTGGCGATGATGGCCGCTAGGGTATTCATCGCCAAAAAGGGCACATCGAGCTGGGATTAACGCGAATATTCGCGCGGGTAATTTCTTTGTGATCTTTAATATCTTCGCTCATATCGTCTGCTCAGCAAGGGAGGATGGGGCCTAAGTTGCACATTTAAAACAAAAATATCCCAACCAATATAGCTGAACAGAAAATAGCCGCAATGGGGTTTAAGCGTATGACGCAAAATATAAATCGAAGGAAGGAGCTGGGGTTGATTAACGATTCCAAAGTGACGTAAACCGAGGGACAAAGTCGAACGAACAACGCAACCCTGTCACCGTTATCTCATAGAGATGCAAGCGCAAGTCGCGCATTCAAGATCACACCCTTAAATTGCCCCATTAAAATGCTGCACTAGCATATCCATCATCACCCTTAATGCGGGCTGCATATGTTTGCGGGATTGATACACCCCGTACACGCCTAGGGATTGAGGTTTAAATTCCCGCAGCAATGGCACTAATGCCCCCGAATCGAGGTGCGGTTTAGCCGCCCACAGGGGCTGCATGGCAATTCCCTCCCCCGCCAAGGTGGCATTTAGCACCACCATAGAGTCATTGGCACTTAGGTTGCCCTTCACCGGAATATTGAATATCTGCCCGACTTCCTGCGTTGACGTTGCCTTCGCGGCGATAGGCGTTTGAGTGAATCGCCACATCACATCGCCAAAGTAGGAATAGGTTAGGCAGTTATGCCGAGTTAAATCCTCGGGATGCGTGATGGCCGAATGGCTGGCAAGATAACTCGGTGCCGCGCACACCACAGACTCACACTCGCCTAAACGTCTGGCGATAAGCGTAGGGTCGAGTTCGTTGGTGATACGAATGGCAAGATCGATTCGTTCAGCCACTAAATCAACGGTTTGACTCGTCACATGAAAGTTCACACTCGCCTGCGGGTATTGGGCTAAATAAGAACGCACGACGCTGGGGAGGAGTAAATGCGCCATAAATTGCGAGCAGCTGATCCGCAGTAACCCTCGGGGCTGGGCACTCTGAGCATGACTGACGGCGGGGACTTCCTGCGCCAACTCAAGTAAACGCTGACAATAATCGAGCACTTGTTCACCCGCATCGGTCAGGCTCAAACGTCTTGTAGAGCGGTGCAATAAACGGGCGCCCGACCATTCTTCCATCTCTGCCAAATAACGGGTCACCATGGAGCGCGACATATCTAACGCCTCGGCAGCACCAATCATGCTCCCCCGTTTAACAATAGTCACAAACACCTTTGCCGCTTCGAGTCTATCCATGGTTTATTCGCCCCTTGTTGATTAGCTTGCACTAGATTCTCGGCTTTCAACGCCAATTCGTCCGAATTATGCAACAAATAAGCGCAATTTTCCGTGTTTATCTAACGTTTTTTGCAACCTAAACTAAGCTCACTTTTGCAGCAGTGCAAATCACCGAATGCCTATTTGAATGAATAAGTGAGAACTGAAATGACACTATTGAATAACCTAAGCTTAGCCAGCTTCAAACCCCAATTCGCCGCTGCAATGCTTGTGGCAGGAATGGCTACGGCGCATGCCGCACCTTTGCAAGTGAGCCATTTTAATCCGGGTGAAAACAGCATCTTTGCCGTATCCTCCAGCTTTATCAGTGGCGAGCATGAAATGATGTTGGTCGATGCTCAGTTCCAAAAAAATGATGCCCAAACCTTAGTAGATACCATTAAAGCCAGCGGTAAAAAACTCACCTTGGTTTATATCAGCCACAGCGATCCAGACTTTTACTTTGGGTTGGATGTGATTAAGCAAAACTTCCCCGAGGTAGAAATCGTCGCCACCCAAACCACGGTCGATGATATTAAAGCCTCAATGGAAGGCAAACTCGCCTACTGGGGACCGATCTTAAAGGACAATGCGCCGAGCCAATTAGTGCTGCCAAAGGTGGTGACAACCAATAGCTTTAGTATCGACGGTGAACAAGTGCTGATTGAAGGTCTAGAGGATGCACATCCTAAGCATACCTTCCTATGGGTACCTTCGGCTAAGACCATCACTGGCGGAGTTGAAGTATTTGATAATACCCATGTTTGGATAGCTGATACCCAAAGTATCGAGTCTCGCCGGGCTTGGTTAGCCCATTTAGATAAAATGAGCGCCCTCTCCCCCGAAACAGTGATCCCGGGCCATTATCTTGGCAAGGCAAGATTTGATCAGCGTTCAATTAGCTTTACCCGCGACTATATTCATGCCTTTGAAAATGCAGCTAAAACAGCAAAAAATTCTGCGGACTTAATTGCCAAGATGCTTGCACTCTACCCACAAATCCCCAGCGATGTGGGCCTTGAGATCAGCGCTAAAGTGATTATGGGCGAAATGCGCTGGCCCATGTAAACGCATCGGGGCACGGTATTCCCTGCCCCATTCATTCTGATGTAAGCATCGGTTAGCACTCAAGCCAAAGCTCAGTACAACTCAGTTCAGCCCGTTTTATAGGAAGTCCCCATGAATACCATTGAAAATCCACAGGCCGTTTTACACGCCATTATCGACCCTCTGTGCGGTTGGTGTTATGCCGCCGCACCGCTGTTTGATGCCGCAGCCGCTGCCGGATTTAGCATCAAACTCCACGCAGGCGGCATGCTCACAGGGCCAAGACGCAAACAGATTGATAATCAATGGCGCGACTATGTCATGCCCCATGATCAACGTATTGCCGCACTAACCGGACAAGTCTTTGGTGAAAACTACTACGAAGGCCTATTGCGTGACACGAGTATCCTATTGGATTCGGCGCTGCCCATCAGGGCGTTACTCGCAGTGACTGCCTTAGGTGGCGATGACTTAGCATACTTGCATGCGATGCAGCTCGGCCATTATCGTGATGGCAAGTGCGCAAGCGATGAAAATAACCTGCATCTTTTAGCGGAAAAATTGGGCATAGATGGCGCCGCCTTTGCCCGAGAATACGCCGAAAATGAAGAAGCCCTTTATCAACATATCATCGCTTCACGAGCATTAATGAATCAGCTCGGCGCCCAAGGGTTTCCCTCCGTGGCGCTAGAGACCAGTGAAGGTCACTTAAAGCTTCTCAATCACAGCCGCTTTTACGGTCAACCCTCGAAGTGGCTTGAATATCTGAAAGAGCAGCTATCCTAATCGGCAGCTTTCTTATCAAGTTGGTGTTTAAAAGCATACGCCTTAGGAAGTTTACTACCTAAGGCGTAATATTTTAGTCCTGAGCACAAAGCGATTTTCTAGGTTTTTTAAATACTTAGAAAACCGGTCAATCTTGATTTTCAGGAGAAAGCTCGGCCTGCTTGGCCTCTTCGAGGGTAAAACTCTCCGTCTTTTTCACGCATTCCAGCACCGTCTTAACATAGAGCGCTATCGGTTTATCCTGTGGTAAACGGGGCAATTTTGTTCCGGGTAAAGACAGTTGATACTGCTCGGCTTTAGATTCAAACCAGGAGAAACGCATCAATTTAGCTCCTTGATTCGTTTCTAAATAGCATTTGTAATCCTGTCGTTTCTCTTTTTCTGCCGCCATTGCAGGCCATTGAAGCCCCCATAACAGCAACAAACAAAATGCACCATATTTCATCATTAAGCTATCACTCATATTGATTTGTTAAGGCTTTGCATCATTGATCTACGTAATAGTAAATCTTACGAGCCTTTGGCCAACTGCCGATACACTTAGGATTACCACTCTCGCAGGTCGCCTCCTCAGGCACTGCCTTACCAATCCCAATCAAAAACATATCCTGCGTAGGAGCTTTAGCATTCGGAGCATCGGGCTGTGTATTGGGATCATCGGGCTGCGCAGCGGGGGGGATGACCAATTGTGGCGTATCCAAAACCAGTTCACCGGCATATAAGAAATCGGTTCTGTAACCATTTGTTCCCTTCTGTAAATTTCTCTTATGAAGAAATCCCCTACCCGAACTTAAACATTGGTCCTCCGAAGCATCACTGCCAGGCGCAAAGCTAGTAAACTGGACAGCACCGCCAACAATAATTGCAGACGAAAGGCTCTTTTGACCTTTCAGAGGGAACTGATAGTACCAACCCCGTTTTTTGCCAAAGGCGATTTCGCTAGCTTGGTTGCTTGGCGCCGCCGTAGTCACATCGTATAAATCACTTAAGGTTAAGGCACTCGGCACTGGCTTTTGATTAGACTTACCTTGGAATGATTGGGTCACAACATTCCTATCTTGCAAGGCAAAAAACATATCCGAACGGGACACATCGTTAGGTTTTGCCCTGTGACCACTACCCACCACTACGGCATCGTAGGGAATATTCTGCTTCGTCACTGTCTTGGTCGATTTTCCGTTGACCACCTGAGTCAACTCGAAGGTATTGGTGATTATGGTCTGCGCGACCGTGGGGCCGGAGAAGAATCGTCTGTCACTTGCCACCGAACTCCTATCCCCTAATGCGGCAAATTTAAATCCCGACCAGGTCGAGGTATTTGCCGTAGGCATGTCCATTCGCCACACATTCCCTTGTGTGTCTGTGGCATAGATCCTATCCGTTCTTCCATCACCATTACCGTCTAACACGGCAACGCTGCTCGGAATACTGTTGCCAATCCCTGGCAGTTGGGTGTTTGCGCCACTGCCACCAAATTGATGGATTAACGCACCCGTTTCGGCGTCGACAATAAACACGCCTCGGCCTTGGCTATCGTCACTGCCAATCTCGGCGCCATCCTTAGTCGCGGGGGTATATCCCGCACCGAAGATGAGCACGGGTTTATCCCCAGTGGCACTCGGAATCGTGGTGACGACAGGCGTCGACCAGGATTGACCCAACTCGCCCATTCCCGGAGAACTAGCATCAATCCTCCACATAAAAGTAGGATTATCGGGGGAGGTGATATCGAGGGCATAATAAGCATTTCCCCCACGGCGCATCCCCACAAACACCCACGCTTTTTCAATACGTTTGCCCTGCATTTTGGTGTAAGCGACTGGCGAGCCATCAATACCGTATACCGAGTGCACGCCCGTTGGCGCGTTCGCCTTCAGATCGCGAAAATTCGGCAGCAACTCATAGGGGATAAAACCCCAAGTCTCAGACACGCTATCGCCTTCATCCTTGAACATATGCAGGAACCCATGGTTAGTCCCCACGATAATCCGAATATCGGGCTGATCTTCAGAGCCAAAATTGAGTGCTAAGGGTTTGGAATGTAAAGCATCCCCCATAATATCGGCGCGCCAATTGGGGGTTGCGCCACTCGCGGCACTAAGGTCCTGATTCTTGTCATTATCGACATCGATGCCCTTGGCCCAATCAAAATGCTCGCTAAGCTCAGTTTCATCGACCCCCATATACAAGGCCAAACGGGCATCGCCCCCCGCTTTGCGAGAGGCATTCGACAGGGTAAACGGGCTTAATCCCGTGCCTAAATTACTGTACAAGGTGCGACTACTCGCCTGCTGCATTGCACCTAGCACACCACCCCGCTTCACATCGTTACCATCGCCACTCGCACCACACTCTTCGGCCGAGGTCCAATAGGAGCAGGCCTCGGCTTTGATGTTGCCATCTTCACCTATCGCATTGTTGCCTTTGCTATCGACAACATCACCACTACTGGTCACCTTAAATTTCTTGATATTGCCTAACCATCTCGGTCCTTTGTTCGGCAAAAACATAGAGTAATAAGCGGAATCAAAGGTTTGTGTTCGGTTAAAGTTATTACTCGCCACCGAAGGAGAGGTAAAGCTGGCATTTTTTTCGAGGATATTGTTCAGGGCCGTTTGTAATGAAGGACGTAATTTACTGGCATCGGTCGCATCGAAATACTTACCTCCGCCATT
Source organism: Shewanella sp. Koi 1 (assembly GCF_052907445.1). Taxonomy (NCBI): domain Bacteria; kingdom Pseudomonadati; phylum Pseudomonadota; class Gammaproteobacteria; order Alteromonadales; family Shewanellaceae; genus Shewanella; species Shewanella sp. Koi 1. The sequence continues at coordinate 3,513,753 of NZ_JBREJM010000001.1, forward strand.
TTCGGCGGTCTGCTTCAGCAAATGTTCGGCACTGGCGGCACCTTCACTAAAGCCGATGGTAAAGGTTCTAACGGTTTGTTTACCCGCAGAATTAGGATTGACGTCTTCGTTTCTCATCCAGCCCGAAAGTGCACTGAGGTAACTGACGGGGCTTGAGGTATGTTTTCCCACACCTTTGGTTAACTGCTCCACCAAACCATCGGCCGCGTTATCCAAGGTGGGTTCACCATCGGTGATATAGATGATATAGGCGTCGTTTTGGCAAGGTTTGAAGGGCGAGTTATAGTTATTTGTAAACTTTACCAATGCATTGGGATCGGTAAAAGGGTTGACGTTCGCTTCGTAAGTCCCCTGATAGCGCCCCCAGCGGTCGTAATAATGGTAATCGCTGTCGTCGTCACCAAAATACTGACTCTGCCCGCCGAAATAGCGGTACGCCTCATAGAGGGTTTCGCATAAGGGAGTATTTTGAGCATAGTTAATGCCATTAACCCCTTTGAGCAGATCAATTTTAGCTGCAGCGGACATCGGCTTAATCCCAGAGATAATCCGCCCACCGTCACGCTGCCCATCATAGGGGCCATTCATATTGAAAATCGCTAGACCAAAATCCACACCCGGCGTGGTTAAAATCACACTTTCAATGGCATCTTTAGCCAAGGCCAGTCGCGTTTTATTGACCCTAGTTTTAGGACCATGCAGCCAGTTTAAGTAATCTTCGGTATAGACGGTAACCACTTTACCAGTACCAAACGCGGTCTTTTCCGCCTTCGCCTTGGCCGCGGACTTTACACTGTCTGACGAGTTAATACTGGCTTTAGTGTAACGAACCGGTTTGCTCGCCGTCCCTAAGCTATCCACGGGTAAACCTTGAGCTTCACCTGCCGCGTTACCGAACTTGTTTTCCTGAATATCCTCAAAACAGTCGACGGCGGAAATGGAACTGCCGTTAAGCTCTGAAAACTCTCTCCAAGACCCCGAGCTTCCCGAAAAACCATATTCCCTAAAGAACCCCGTAAAGGTGCCGTAACGATTCAGATATTCCCATGAGCTTTCGCAGCCATTGAGAGCCCCTTTGAACTTACGTTTTTCCCGCCCTGAATTAGGGTTGGGCGCAGCCTCGTTTTCCGATGAGCCTCGGCTATAGAATAAATTACCCGATTGGGCATAATTTACACCGCGCTTATTCTCGTAGGGCGCCTCGACATCATAGGCGAGACTGCTCATGCTGCCCGAGTTGTCGAAAATAATCAGCACCTGTGGACGCGAGCCATTACGGGCGGACGCTTCGAAAACATAAAGCTCTGTGTCATCGGCGTGAGTCGGCGCCATAAATAAACTGGCCGCACTCACAATTACACTCGACAGAATAAGAGAAATGACTGACGTTAACGTATGGCGAACGTTTTGTAGTCGAGCGTTAAGGAATATCAGTGAAGAAACACGAGCAAGCGAGGACGCTACCCTATTATTAGGCTGGCATGTTAATAAAGACGGAATCATACAGTACGCATATCTGTTATTTAGATAAAAACACTTTCACCTAGCGCTTTATTATCAATCCACAGATTAACAATAAAGCCGATGCCATAACTACCAACACCATTACCGAATGGAAACCAGTAAAATCATAGCATTAGGTAACACGAACTGACTTTTACCATTATCAACACTTCTTTGGCAATAAATAAACAAAACTATTTAAACTGATAAATATGTATCAACAAGTTCACAATGATGCGCACTAAAAATAATCACTTAAAAGTCATCATTTAAAAGGTGTCAGAAATAATTTATTTAAAAGTAACCGTATACCTCCCGTTTAAAATCAATTCCAAAATAACGCATTTAAATATGCGTAAAATATGATCAACCCATTTCAACTATTTATCTTGATATCCGATTTCGATGCTCAATTATCGCTATCACTTTAGCGGTATTTTAGGCACTCAGTGAGTCCATCATGAAAATATCCCATCTTTATGCCCCTTGCTGCATCTAATTATTAACATTATGCTAACCAGCCCTAAATAGGCGGCGTAAAACGATATAAGGAACATCGAATGCACTTAGTCTCTGAATCTGGCCTCCCCCATGCCAACAGTCCATCGCAGGATGTGTATTCGTCCGTATCAACCCCAAAACGTCGCACGCTCGCCGCTCAGGGAGTCTTATTGACCCTGCTCAGCTTATTTTCTGTTGCCAGTTATAGTGCAGAGCCAAGCTCCCCGGTCACAGATGGCCCCTATGTGTTTCTCAATCAAGGGCAAGAAAATATCGCCTACTGGATCTGCCAGAGTGAGTTAAAACAAACCCCTATCGCACACAATCAATTGGCTCGCCCAAATGATTGCGGCAACTTGCCACAGCCCTTACGTCATAGCGAAGCGCCTCAAATTGAAGCCGACACTTATACCCATGCGGGTAAAATAGTGGCCCTAAGCGATGTGCATGGCCAATTTGATGTGATGATTAACTTGCTTAAGGCGCACAAAATTATCGATGACCAAAATCGTTGGGCCTTTGGTGATGGCCATATGGTGATGACGGGCGATATGTTCGACCGCGGTCATCAAGTTAACGAAGTTCTGTGGTTTTTATATGAGTTAGATAAGCAAGCCCAAGCTGCTGGTGGTCGATTACATTTACTCATGGGCAACCACGAGCAAATGGTGTTTCGCGGCGACTTACGTTATGTGAATGAGCGCTATCAAACCTCGGCGGAATTACTCAATCGCAGCTATGATGCGCTCTACAACAAAGACACCGAAATCGGCCGTTGGCTTCGCAGTAAAAATACTCTGGTGAAAATCAATAATCTGTTGTTTATGCACGGCGGAATAAGCCCAGAATGGGTCGAGCGTAAACTCAATATCAGTGATGCCAATCAGTTATTTCGCCAGCATTTAGACGATAAAAAAGAAGATTTAAAACAAAACGATCTGCTGAACTTCCTGTTCTTCACCAACGGCCCGACTTGGTACCGTGGCTACTTTAAAGATGCGCTTAACGAACAAGAAATTGACCAGATCCTTAACTACTTTAAGGTTGACCACATCATAGTTGGCCACACCTCGCAGGATCGGGTTCTTGGGCTTTATCATAATAAAATCATTGCGATTGATAGCAGCATTAAGAATGGTCAATCGGGCGAGCTATTACTGATAGATCAAGACAAGCTCACCCGTGGTCTGTACCAAGGTGAACAGGTAAAGCTTTAAATACCCGTAGCGCGTTAAACAAGAGCAAGCTTTAAAATAAGCACAACTCGAAGATAAGCACAGTGCGAGATGATTAGGGCTTATGGGCTTTCCCATAAGCCCTATTAATTGGTCAAAGCAATAACTTCACTCCCCCTTTAGTTAAAGAGTCACATCCAGTTTAGTCATCGCTGTTGCCACCATTCGCTTCCGCCGTTTTCAACACAGCGAGGCCATTACACAAAATTCCCGCTCAAGGCCTAAACAGCCCCTATACTCAGCAAAGTGGCTCTGTCTATTTAAAGGATAAGTATGGGTTTCAAGTCGCTAATCAAGATTAGCCTTGTATTACAGCTCTTAGGATTATCCGCACCCAGTTTAGCGGGGCGAGAGTTGACACTGGTCGCAACTAACTATCCTCCCTTTTATACCAGTGAGTTAGCCGATCAAGGCGGCGTCGCACTCGTCGTCAAAGAAGCCTTTAAACGTCGCGGCTACCATGCCAGTGTAAAATTCTATCCCTTCGCGCGGGCAGCCTTACTAGTCAAAACCGGCCAAGCCGATGGCATTATCGGCCTTTGGTATCGTAAAGAACGTGAGCAATGGGCGCACTATTCCGATCCCATACAAGCCGTACAGATAGTGTTCTTTAAACGTAAAGATAACCCCTTACATTTTAGTCAATTGAGTGAGCTTAAGCCCTTCACCATAGGCATTGGTCGCGGCTACGCCAATCCGCCCGAGATTGCCGCAGCAGGGTTAACCACAGAGGAAGGCAATTCCGATGAGATGAATCTTAAGAAATTGTTTCTAAAACGCATCGACTTAGTGCTGATTGGTTACAATCTTGCCCAATATTTAATCAAGCAACATGGCGATGAGTATCTCAATGCCCTTGAACAAGTTGGCGAACCCATAGCAACTGAGGTATTCCATTTAGGGATATCGTTAGCGGTTGCCGATCAGGCCACCTTAGTCGATGAGTTTAATAAAGGCCTTGAAAGCATGGCCCAGGATGGCCGCCTTGACGCGATTTTAAGCCAATATCCGCAAATTCAATCCAGCTTAGATCCGATAGAGAAAATACGAACACAAGCACATCCTTAGCAAGATAACTCGGCTATCTTAGCCACTTCGAACGGGACGGATGAGATTGCCATGGGGTATCTCGACACAAAACACAATTTCTTTCACTTTCGAGTGCTTAACTTTACAAACTTTTACCCACCTGATGACGGTTATTCACTAGAATAGCGCCATTAGTGCGTACGCCTGTTAACCGTCTTTGTGCGAGATAATCATTCCAATGAAAAAAACCATAATAGCCATTGCCTTAGTAGCTGCGGTTGCCGCCGCTGTGAGTTTTAGTGATGTACTGCAAGCGGCCAAACCCGAAAGCGCGCCCCATTTAATGCGCACTGTACCAGTGGTAACCGGAGAAGTGATTGAACATCCGCTGGCACAATCGATTTCACTCATAGGTAAACTCGCCGCCGATCGCGCTGTGGTCATCGCACCGCAAGTCACAGGCAAGATTAAGCAAATCGCAGTGACATCAAACCAAGCGGTCAAAAAGGGCCAGCTACTTATCGAACTCGATGATATGAAAGCCCAAGCCGCAGTGGCCGAAGCCAATGCCTTTTTAAATGATGAAACCCGTAAACTCAGGGAATTTGAAAAACTCATCAGCCGCAACGCCATCACCCAAACCGAAATCGATGCGCAAAAGGCCAGCGTCGATATCGCCAGAGCACGACTCGCCTCGGCGCAGGCGGATTTACATTACCATTCGCTGATTGCCCCCTTTGCCGGCAAAACCGGTCTGATTAACTTCAGCGAAGGTAAAATGGTCAGCATAGGCACTGAGTTGATGACCTTGGATGATTTATCTAGCATGCGACTCGACCTGCAAGTCCCCGAACATTTTCTGTCTCAGCTGAGCATTGGTATGCCAGTATCCGCGGCCAGCCGCGCCTGGCCGGGGGAAACCTTTATCGGCAAAGTGGTCGCTATCGATCCCCGCGTCAATGAAGAAACCTTAAACTTGAAGATCCGCGTGCAATTTGAAAACGCGAAAAACCGCTTAAAGCCGGGCATGATGATGTCATCGACCATCACCTTCCCGCCGATTTCCGCCCCAATTGTGCCAGTACAAGCCTTAGAATATTCAGGCACTAAGCGCTACGTGTATGTGGTTGGTGAGGACCATATCGCCCATCGCACCGAAGTGATTTTAGGCGCCCGCGTAGGTGACCAAGTGCTTATCGATTCTGGCCTCAAGATTGGCGACAAAGTGGTAGTGCAAGGGCTAGTGAACATGCGCGATGGCTTAAAGATCAATGAAGTCGTGCTCGAAGCCAATAACAAGACTCAAGGTCCTGCCGCTAAATCAGACGTCAACACCGCGGAGACGAAATAATGTGGCTGTCCGATGTTTCCGTTAAGCGCCCCGTCGTCGCGATCGTTTTAAGCTTATTGTTGTGCGTCTTTGGTTTAGTGTCCTTCACTAAACTGTCGGTACGGGAAATGCCCGATGTCGAAAGCCCAGTGGTGACCGTCAGTACCAGCTACTCTGGTGCTTCGGCCGCGATTATGGAGAGCCAAATCACTAAAACCCTCGAAGATGAACTCACGGGGATCAGCGGCATCGATGAAATCACCTCTACCACCCGTAATGGCAGCTCGCGGATCACAGTGAAATTCCTCCTCGGTTGGAACTTAACCGAAGGCGTGAGTGATGTGCGTGACGCCGTGGCCCGCGCCCAGCGCCGCCTGCCTGAAGATGCCAACGATCCTGTGGTCTCTAAGGACAATGGCTCTGGCGAGCCCTCTGTCTATGTCAACTTAAGCTCCAGCGTAATGGACAGAACTCAGCTGACCGATTACGCCCAGCGCGTATTAGAAGACAGATTTAGCCTCATCAGCGGCGTCAGTTCCATCAGCATCTCGGGCGGTTTGTACAAGGTGATGTACGTAAAGCTCAGACCCGAGCAAATGGCGGGACGCAATGTCACAGTCACCGACATTATTAACGCACTGCGTAAAGAAAACGTCGAAACCCCAGGCGGTCAAGTACGTAACGATACCACTGTGATGTCGGTGCGCACTAAGCGACTCTATTACAGCCCGAAGGACTTTGACTATCTAGTGGTTCGCACCGCCAGCGATGGCACGCCTATCTATCTTAAGGATGTGGCGGATGTGGCCGTTGGCGCCCAGAACGAAAACTCCACCTTTAAGAGCGATGGTATCGTTAACTTAAGCTTAGGCGTCATCACTCAGTCCGATGCTAACCCTTTGATTGTGGCGCAGGAAGTCCATAAAGAAGTCGATAGAATTCAAGACTTTCTCCCTGAAGGCACAAGCCTAGTGGTGGACTTTGACTCGACCGTCTTTATCGACCGCTCAATTAACGAGGTGTACAACACCCTCTATGTGACAGGCGCCCTTGTGGTATTAGTGCTGTACATCTTTATCGGCCAAGCCAGAGCGACCCTCATCCCCGCTGTGACAGTACCTGTGTCGCTGATCTCGGCCTTTATTGCCGCCAATATGTTTGGCTACTCGATTAACCTCTTGACGCTGATGGCATTAATTCTCGCCATCGGTCTTGTCGTTGACGATGCCATCGTCGTGGTAGAGAACATCTTCCACCATATTGAGCGCGGTGAAGAGCCGCTACTCGCCGCTTACAAAGGCACGCGGGAAGTCGGTTTTGCGGTTGTGGCCACCACCGCCGTGTTAGTCATGGTGTTCCTGCCGATTTCCTTTATGGAGGGCATGGTCGGTTTACTCTTTACCGAGTTCTCGGTGATGCTGGCGGTATCCGTGCTGTTTTCTTCACTTATCGCCCTGACGCTGACGCCAGTACTGAGTAGCAAACTGCTCAAAGCCAATGTTAAACCGAACCGTTTTAACCGTTTCGTCGACAGTGGTTTTGCCCGCATGGAAAAGGTTTACCGTGTTGGCGTGACTCAGGCGATCCGTTTTAAATGGTTGGCGCCACTGGTAATCCTCGCCTGCGTTGGCGGCAGTGCCTGGTTAATGCAACAAGTGCCCTCACAGTTAGCACCGCAGGAAGACCGCGGCGTACTGTTCGCCTTCGTAAAAGGCGCCGAAGGCACTAGTTATAACCGTATGACAGCGAACATGGACATAGTCGAAGACCGACTGATGCCCCTGCTCGGCCAAGGCGTGTTACGTTCTTTTAGCGTTCAAGCCCCCGCCTTCGGTGGTCGCGCTGGTGACCAAACCGGCTTTGTGATCATGCAGTTAGAGGACTGGGAGCATCGCCATGTCACGGCGCAGCAAGCCCTTGGCATTATCAGCAACGCCTTAAAAGACATTCCCGACGTGATGGTTCGCCCTATGATGCCAGGCTTTAGGGGCCAATCGAGTGAGCCTGTACAATTCGTCCTCGGCGGCTCAGATTACGCCGAGCTGTTTAAATGGGCGCAGGTATTAAAAGAAGAAGCCAATGCCAGTCCTATGATGGAAGGCGCGGACTTAGACTATGCCGAAACCACACCGGAGCTTATCGTCACCGTCGATAAAGAACGAGCGGCGGAGCTTGGGATCAGCGTCGATGAAGTCTCGCAAACCTTAGAAGTGATGCTCGGCGGTCGTAAAGAAACCACCTATGTCGACCGAGGCGAAGAGTACGATGTGTATCTGCGCGGCGATGAAAACAGCTTTAACAACGTCGGCGATTTGAGCCAAATCTACATGCGATCGGCCAAGGGCGAATTAGTGACGCTCGATACCCTAACCCATATCGAAGAAGTCGCATCGGCACAAAAACTTAGCCATACCAATAAGCAAAAATCCATCACCCTCAAGGCCAACATCAGTAAAGGCTACACCTTGGGTGAAGCCTTGAAGTTTTTGGATAATAAGGCGATTGAGTTATTACCTAAGGATATTTCCATCGGTTATACTGGCGAATCTAAGGACTTTAAAGAAAACCAGAGCAGCATCTTAATCGTGTTCGGTTTAGCGCTCCTAGTGGCTTATCTGGTTCTGGCGGCGCAATTTGAAAGCTTTATCAACCCCTTAGTGGTGATGTTTACCGTGCCTATGGGGGTATTCGGTGGCTTCCTTGGCCTGTTGGTTACCAGTCAAGGCATTAACATCTATAGCCAGATTGGGATGATCATGTTGATTGGTATGGTGACTAAAAACGGTATCTTAATCGTCGAGTTTGCCAACCAATTGCGTGACCGAGGTTTAGCCCTAGATAAAGCCATTATCGACGCTTCGACTCGTCGCTTACGCCCCATTTTGATGACAGCCTTCACCACCTTAGTGGGCGCAGTGCCGCTGATCTTCTCATCGGGCGCGGGCTCTGAAAGTCGGATTGCCGTGGGTACTGTAGTGTTCTTCGGCATGGCCTTCGCCACCTTTGTGACCCTGTTTGTGATCCCGGCCATGTACCGTTTAATCTCGGCCGCGACCCATTCACCGGGTTATGTTGAGGCCAAACTCGAGGCGGCCATTAAGGCTCAAGAATTAGCAGCGAAAGAATTAGCGGCGCAAGAGGCAGCCAAACAACAGGAACAAACAGCCAAAGCCTAGCGCGATACAGTAAAGCGAAACGGCATAAGGTGTTTGTTAAAACCATAAAGCCAAGGGAGTCATTGCCCCTTGGCTTTTTTATTTAAGTCTGAGCACCGCTCCCTCTGCGCCCAGTCAAACTCTTCAAGTTAGTCAAGCTCGTCAAACCAAGCCCCACACAAAGCAGCGCCGCGAAGCTAATCACGCCCCCAAGATGGCTAACCATGCCTGCACCACCTAAACCTAGCCCCAACAAAATGTAATAAAACAGTCCAAATAGCGCGCCAGCAGAACCAGCATAAGCGCGGTAGTTTGCCAGCGCCGAGCTGAGTATGTTCGGAATCGCGATCCCATAAGCAATCACAATCAACAGCATGGGTAGTAAGAAGTAAACATTGTTCAAGCCAATATCTGTCGATTGGATGAGCCAAATACCGAGTCCCCCGAATAGTGCAATAAGGCTTGCTAACCGCACTAATAGTGCACTGGAGTAACCTCTGCCTAGTAATAGTTTATTAAAATAACTGCCAAGGAATGCGCCAAAGCCCAATAACAACCCACTCATCCCGAAGGCAAGCGTCGACAATCCTTGCGCCTCAAACATAAATGGCGCCAATGAAAAGTAGCTAAACCACATCAAGTTAAATGAGGCCACCAGCAAAGTGTTTTTAATTATCCCGCTGTCGGTAAGCATCTTGATAGCTAACTTAACTATCGCGATTTTTTGGGTATGGGCAGGCCTCGTTTCGGGCAAAGATTTTACCGACAAAAACAACAACACAATGGCAGAAACCATCAGGGCGACAAACACCCCTTGATACCCCCAATAAGCGCTGAGGATGCTCCCCAATAGCAATCCGATAATGGGGCTGATCCCAAGAGACATGCCCATCACCGAAAAGACTTTGGCCAATTCCTCCCCGCTGTAGCTGTCACGCATCATGGTTTGAGTAATGACAGACCCCACTGCTGCACCAAAGGCCGATAATATGCGCGCCAGCAACAGCAGAGTAAAGTCGCTAATCATCAAGGCGCATGCTGAACCAATGGCATAACAGACTAATCCCGCAAGCATGGCGTTACGGCGACCAATGATGTCGGCTAAACGCCCCCAACAAAATACGCCTACAGCAAAGGCGATAAAGTACACGGATAAGGTTTGCGAGGCGCTGGTAACAGACACCGCAAAGTTTTCTGCAATATTAGGCAAAGCCGGGCTATAGATGGTTTCCATAATTTGCGGAAACATCATCAACAGCACGCACAGCCAGAGTGGTGGTTTTATTTTCATGATTTTAGATACGTTTTAGCCTTTCAGTGTTAACCGATAAACCAAAACGGCACTCCATACTTGTCAAAAAGGGCGCAGTATAGATAGGATCACCAAGTGACAATTAACGACACTTAGACAAAAAACATCAAAAATAAGACAACATGGCCTTTATTCAACCCGAGCAGCAATTTAATCCCGATGCCTTAGACAACCTAGTGATTGGCATTGCCGCCGAAATTGGCGAACATGACTCAGGCGTACATCAGCATCGCAAGGCTCAGCTGCTCTACTCATCGGCGGGATGTATGCGGTTTAATTTAGCCGATACTCAAGTCGTATTGCCGCCAACCCGTGCAGCTTGGCTGCCCGCAGGCGTGGTACACCAAGTCACAATGCGCGATGTAGTGGCCTATCGTTCACTCTACTTTGAGCCTGAAACCGTGGCGTCTTTGCCGGATAAAGTCACGATTTTCCATGTGAATCCGTTACTCAAAGCGTTAATCGACACTATGTCCTTTTGGCCTTGGGACAAACCCAGACACAGCCAGCACAATGCCTTTGCCCTGCTAATTGAAGAGTTACTCCATGCGGATGCACAGAATTTAAGCTTACCCCTGCCCAAGGACAAACGGCTGCAAACTTGGCTTAAGCAATTGCAACAACAGCAAAAAATTCCCGCCAGCTTGAAGGACATGGCCATTGAGATCGGCGCCAGCGAACGCACCATCAGCCGTATCTTTAGCAACGAAACGGGCATGGCTTATCAGGCGTGGCGGCAGCAATGGCGCTTGCTCTCAGCTATTGAGCAGTTAGCTGCGGGCGCCTCGGTGGCGCAGGTAGGATTTAATTTACAGTTTTCCAGCGACAGCGCCTTTATCAGCTTTTTTAAACAATATACCGGCATCACCCCGGCGCAATACTTTAGATAATCAATCCGTTAACCTAGCTAAAATCCATTAAGCACAGCTGCACACGGCAACTCCCTTTTAGACCCATTGCAGTTTTGCCTGCTCGCGCCATTACCCGCCTTGCTGTGCTATAGTGCGCAGAGTCACCCAACTGATAGCCATAATCCCTTGAAAAGAATCGCCCTCTTTGTCGACGTGCAAAACATCTACTACACCTGCCGTGAGGCTTATCAGCGCCAGTTTAACTATCGCAAACTCTGGCAACAGTTAAGCGCGCAGGGTGAGATTGTCAGCGCCATCGCCTATGCCATTCATCGTGGGGACGATGGCCAGTTAAAATTTCAAGATGCGCTGAGACATATTGGTTTTGAGCTAAAACTTAAGCCCTTTATTCAGCGCAGTGATGGTTCGGCAAAGGGTGATTGGGATGTGGGCATCACCATAGATGTGCTGGAAATGGCGCTCGAGGTAGATACTGTAATCTTGCTGTCTGGCGATGGGGACTTTGCCCTCTTGCTCGATAAGATAAGGCAAAAATACGCCGTCGAGGCTGAGGTGTATGGCGTGCCCTCCCTCACGGCAAAATCTCTGATGGAGGCGGCCACGCAGTTTATTCCTATCACTCCCGATTTACTGCTCTAACCTTTTACGCTAGTGAGCCACTAAGCCTCATACTCTTGTGTCGAGAGTTGGTAAAAATTATCGGCATCGGCTAGCAACACATCATAAACGTTCGAGTCCAACTTACCTTGTTGAACCATAGGCAACATAATCTCCAGCACCTCACTTAAGGACATAGAACCTCGATAAGGCCGATGTTGGGTTAAGGCTTGAAACACATCGACGAGTGCAAGGATACGCGAAGGTAAATCTAACTGTTCTTGTCTTTTTCTAAAGGGATAGCCCGAGCCATCGAGACGCTCATGGTGGTTTGACGCCCACTCACCAATCACAGACTTAGGAAAAAAACTCTTTAAGGTGTGGTCGGTATCGACTGTGTGACGCTTCATAATCGAGTATTCCTCCCTAGTCAGCTTGCCTTCCTTATGGAGTAATAAATCGGGGGTTTTGAGCTTACCAACATCGTGTAACAGCCCAGCCACATACAATAACTCGGCATCGGTATCCGATATGCCACAATCCTTAGCGACCAGTTTTGCCAGCAGTGCCACCTTGTCCGAATGATGAAAAGTAAAGGGACTCTTGGCATCGACAATCCGCGCCAGAAATCTTGATATCTGCTTAACGCCTTCGAGATCCAGCTGTTTGTCGTACAGTTGATTCGCCTCAAACTCAAGGGCCATTTGCTCGATATGGGCAGCCTCCATGTTGTACCAAAAACCGTCTTTGCTGACTAATTGGCACATGGCCGCCACCATATTCGGCTCGAAGAGCACGCCACTGTGGGCTAGCAAATTATCCGCAACTAACCCCTCATGGAGGGTGATAAGCTCTTGATGACAACCATGGGTATAGCGCGCTCGCAGAAAATCGGTCCGATCGGCCAGAAACACCAATGCAGCAAGATCACGGTCAAACTCAGAGATTGCCGCGGTTTGCAACTCTAGCCAAGGTGTATGGTGATAAAGCACAGTGAGGGCAAAGACATCTAGGATAGGACACTTCATTAATGCCTCATACCCACGGCGACTGTGGGAGGTGGCATCTTCTGGCTGCATTAATTTGAGTAGGCGTAGATGTTCCTCGGAGGAAGACACGCCGCAGTCATGGATAAGCCCCGCAAAATAGGCAAACTGCTTCTTTTCATCTGACCAGCCCAGCACATTGGCGCATTCGTAGGCCATATAGGCCACTCGATGACCGTGGTGTAAATCATCCACGCCGACAAAATCCAATGCCGTCGCCACGGCTAACAGCGCATGCCGCACATCAATTTTGATGCTGATTTCCTGGGGCTGAAAAGCATTCATCGTATTTTCCTAATTTAACGCACTGATCTAACTATAGTTACTCCGTCGATATTTACCCGCAAAAATAAAAAAAGACCTGCATTTGCAGGTCTTTTAAGGAGATAACAGATTGAACTGGCTTAATTATTGTGCCGTTAGCGCTTCCGCTTTACGGCGACCGCGTTTAGCAAGGGCATAGTAAAATAGCGGTGTCAGGATTAACCCAAACAGTGTCACCCCTATCATGCCAGCAAATACCGCGACGCCCATGGCCTGACGCATTTCAGCGCCCGCGCCTGTTGAGAACACCATGGGCACCACCCCCATGATGAAGGCGATAGAGGTCATCAAGATGGGGCGTAAACGTAAGCGCGCCGCCTCGAGAATCGACTCCATGACTTCCATACCATGGTCTTGTTTTTCCTTGGCAAATTCGACAATCAGAATCGCGTTCTTGGTCGCTAAGCCCACGAGGACGATAAGACCAATCTGGGTGAAAATATTATTATCACCGCCATAAATAAGCACACCACTGAGCGCTGAGAGTAAGGTCATTGGGATAATTAAAATAATCGCCAATGGTAAACTCAAACTCTCGTACTGCGCCGCCAGCACCATAAACACCAGCAGGATCACTAGAGGGAACACTAACAAGCCTGTGTTACCAGCGAGGATCTGCTGATAGGTCAGCTCAGTCCACTCGTAGGTCATGCCTATCGGCAAAGTCTCGGCGAGGATTTTCTCAATCGCTGCCTGCGCTTGGCCCGAACTCACACCGGGTGCTGGGCCACCGTTAATCTCAGCCGTGGTGAAACCGTTATAGTGCATTACACGATCGGGTCCCGCGCTCTGACTCACATTAATAAAGGAGCCGAGTGGGATCATATCGCCATTCACATTAGGCACTTTTAGCTGACTAATTTGCTGCGGGCTTTGACGGAATGCTTCGTCGGCCTGCATATTCACCTGATAGGTTCGACCGAAACGATTGAAGTCGTTGACATAGGTCGAGCCCATATAGGTTTGTAATGTCTGGAAAATTTGATCGAGCGACACTGCCTGCTGTTTCGCTTTAGTCCGATCGATATCCAGTTCAAGTTGTGGCACGTTCACTTGATAGCTAGAGAAAATCCCCGCTAATTGTGGATCGGCCCACGCCTTGTACATCACTTGTTGGGTCACCTGATACAAGGCCTCATAACCAAGGTTGGCTCTGTCTTGAATTTGCAGACGGAACCCTCCAATAGTGCCGAGGCCTTGCACAGGTGGCGGCGGGAAGATGGCAATAAACGCATCCTGAATACCAGCAAATTGCTGATTTAATTGGCCGGCAATCGCATTCGCCGAAAGCTCAGGACTCTTACGTAACTCAAAATCATCTAGGGCAACAAACACCACGCCCGAGTTAGGACTATTGGTAAAACCGTTGATACTCAGACCCGGGAAGGCAATAGAGTGCGCCACACCGGGGTGATTTAAGGCAATGTCGGACATTTTCTTGATCACCGCATCGGTACGCTGAGTGAGGCCGCATCCGGTAATTGGGCAAATGCCACTAAATACTGTTTATCCTGTCCTGGCACATAGCCCGTTGGGGTATTTACAAATTGTACGCCCGTAAGCGCAACCATCCCCAGATACACCAGTCCGATAATGCCGCCAAAACGGATCACCTTACGCACTAAATAGCCATAACCTTCTGATGCACGGTTGAATAAGCGATTGAATGGCGTAAATAACCAACCACCAAACAGCTTATCCATTAACCGAGTGAGCGCATCTTTAGGCGCGTCATGGCCCTTGAGTAACAATGCCGATAACGCTGGGCTCAAGGTGAGCGAGTTAATGGCCGAAATAAAGGTCGAAATCGTGATAGTCAGCGCGAACTGCTTATAAAACTGCCCCGTTAATCCGCTCATAAAGGCGGTCGGAATAAACACTGCGGCCAACACTAAGGTGGTTGCCACAATCGGCCCAGTCACTTCCTTCATGGCTTTTTGTGTTGCGGCAATGGGGCTTAAACCCGAGGCGATATTTCGCTCCACGTTTTCTACCACTACGATGGCATCGTCCACCACAATCCCGATGGCCAGCACCAAACCAAACAGCGACAACGCATTGAGCGAGAAGCCCATCAAGTGCATAAAGGCGAAGGTACCCACCAAAGACACAGGCACGGCCACCAGCGGAATAATCGAGGCGCGCCAAGTCTGCAGGAATAGCACCACCACGAGCACCACTAAGAGCACGGCTTCGAGCAGGGTTTTCACCACCGCATGGATAGAGCCACGCACAAACACAGTCGGATCGTAGACAATCTCGTATTGCAGCCCTTCGGGGAAAGACTTAGCCAGTCTTGCCATTTCGGCTCGCACATCGTCGGAGATTTGAATCGCATTCGAGCCTGATGCTTGGAACACTGGAATAGCGACCGCGTCCTTGTTATCCAGCAATGAACGCAGCGCATAGCTCGTTGCACCGAGTTCGACACGGGCCACATCCTTAAGACGGATCACCTCACCGTTTTGACCAACCTTGATAATAATGTCTTCGAATTCTGACAGTTCAGTCAGACGACCCTTAACGTTGATCAAGAGTTGGAAGTCAGCATTACCACTAGGCTGCGCCCCTAAACTGCCCGCTGCCGCTTGCTGATTTTGCTCACGTACGGCGGCTATAATTTCAGCTGGTGACATGCCAAGCGCCGAGACTTTATTCGGGTCAAGCCAGATCCGCAGACTATATTCGCCCGCACCGAATAAACGCACCGCGCCCACGCCTTTGATGCGTGCTAACTCATCTTTTACGTTGAGCGCCGCGTAGTTAGACAAATACAGCATGTCATAACGGTTATCCGGCGACAGTAAATGCACCACCATGGTTAAGTCTGGCGATGACTTTTCGGTCACAATCCCTAGGCGTTGAACCTCCTGCGGCAAACGAGGCATAGCTCGGTCAACCCGGCTCTGCACTTGGGTTTGCGCCCTGTCCACATCGGTGCCAATGGCGAAGGTAATGGTCAAGGTCATGCGTCCATCGGACGTCGCCTGCGATGACATATACAGCATGTCTTCGACGCCGTTGATTTCCTGCTCTAAGGGCGAGGCAACCGTTTCGGCGATGACTTTAGGGTTAGCGCCAGGGTAGTTGGCGGTTACCACGACCGTCGGAGGCACCACTTCTGGGTATTCGGTAATGGGTAATTGCCAGACGGCAATCGCCCCTGTGATAAAAAACAGCAGCGAGAGAACGGCTGCAAATATCGGTCTTTTAATAAAAAACTGCGACAACATTCTGTTGGATTCCTTAACCGCGGCTCGCTACTTCAACGTCTGGGGTGGTGATATTTTCTTGATGTTTATCAAGCAGTAATTGAGCTTGACGAAGCGCCTCTAGCTGTTCGCTGTCGGCCATATCAACCAGATGTGGCTCAATTTGCATCTTAGGACGAACCCTTTGCATGCCATTGACGACGATTTTGTCGTCTGCCGCTAAACCTTGCTTAACGATGCGTAAACCTTGAACTTTTTCACCTAAGGTGACGCCGCGATACTCCACGGTGCCATCGTTTGCCACCACTAAGACGAACTTGTTGTTCAGATCCGTGCCCACGGCTTTATCGTCGATTAAGATGCCGTCGTAGGCGCCACTACCAGCGGTACGTAATCTGGCGAACAAACCAGGGAGCAAGCTGTTGTCTTCATTGCTAAACGTGGCGCGTACTCGAATAGTGCCTGTCTGTCTGTCCATCGAATTATCGACAAAGTCCACTAGGCCTATGTGTTGATATTCGCGCTCGTTGGCCAGCGCCATATACACGGGATTGTCGCCAGCCCTAGGGTCTTTACGCTTTTTCTCGGCGGTTAACTTGACGTATTTTAGATAGGTTTGCTCATCCACATCGAAGTAGGCATACATGCTGGCGGTCGACACTAAGCTGGTTAACACACTCTGCCCCGCAGACACATAGTTACCCGCAGTGACATTGGCGTAGGAGGCTCGGCCATCAATCGGCGCGCGTACTTGGGTGTAATCTAAGTCCAACTCGGCTCGCAGCAGCGCCGCTTTCACAGAGGCTACGGCCGCCGTGGTTTGACGTTTGTTAGACTCACGGGTATCGAGTAATTCTGCCGATACCGCCTTTTGGGCAAAGAGTTTGCGGGCGCGTTCTAAGTCGTTAGTGGCCAGTTGCTCAGCAGAGAGCGCGCTAGCAAGATCTGCTCTTAACCGGGCCACTTCCGCTTCGAACACACTCGCATCGATATGGAAGAGCACATCGCCTTTTTTCACTAAGGCGCCTTCTTTAAAGTTTACCGAGGCGATATAGCCAGACACGCGTGGCACTAAGGTCACACTCTCTGGCGCCTGCAAACGGCCAGTAAATTCATCCCACTCGGTAACGCGCTCATGCAATACCTGCGCAACATCGACCTTAGGTGCACCCGGTGCTTGCCCCTGCTGGGCTTCGGGTTCACCACAGGCCGAAAGGACAAAAGCCGCCACGGCAGTCAACATCAATATCCGTAAAGGTTGGTTACTTTTCATCTTACAATCCTCATGTGGCAGGCATTTATCTCGTTTAAGACAGACATCAGTGATGGGCACTCGGTCAAAACCAATAAATACCGATTGGTAAAAAATATTATGTACTGGACGGTAATATATAGTGTAAAATGACCCTGTCAACTCATTTTGTACCGGTTAGTATTTAATTTTTTGTGACAGCGTGAAACTATGTAGTTAAGCCTTTGAGGTCATTAGGGCGTGTTGACGTTTCGAGATTAGATTTTGTTCGTTCTGGCAAGCACGTGCTCGCGAAACGAGGAATGATGTGTAGTTATTCTACTCAAATGACGAGCTGCTCTTATGACAGAAAGTAAGAGCAAGGGCTTGCCAGACGAACCCTTCGGGCAGCATTTGGCTGGCGTTTCTGCTGCGTTATCGTCCGTTTATGTAGAATAACTACACTGCACGGACGTTGCCTTGCATAAAAGCCAGCCACATTGCTGCAAAAATAACCCTAAAACGTCAATACGCCCTAGCCACGGCGAACGTGCTATGTGGGCTTGAATGGACGATATATTTTGGTGAGTTACTCACCTAACCCGCAGACAGCAGGCAAGAGTGGCTGGACATGAACTAAACCCATGTCTATCCTAGGGGCAATTGAGAATTGAGGAGCCTAATGATGTCAACCGTCACCCAGACGCCCTGCGTAGGTCGCCCACGAGCCTTCGACGCCGACGATGCATTGGCCAAAGCCTTGGAAGTCTTCTGGCAAAAAGGTTTTGAAGGTACATCGTTAACCGATCTGACTCAGGCCATGGGCATCAACAAACCCAGCCTATATGCCGCCTTTGGTAATAAAGAGCAGCTGTTTCTGAAAGCGATCGAGTTATACGAGCAGCGACCCTGTGCATTTTTCTATCCTTCGCTTGAAAAAGAAACCGCCTATCAAGTGGTTGAGGCCATGCTCTATGGCGCAGCATCATCTTTAGTGGATGAGAGTCACCCACAAGGCTGCTTGATTGTTCAAGGCGCCCTCGCCTGCAGCGAAGCCGGACAAGCGATCAAAGATACTTTAATTACCCGCCGCCGTGATGGTGAACAGGCACTATGCCAACGCCTGCAACGGGCGAAGGATGAAGGCGATTTACCCGCAGATGCCGATCCGCTGCTGCTGTCTCGATATATAGGCACAGTGCTGCAAGGCATGGCAGTGCAAGCCACCAATGGCATATGCCCTGGAGAATTACGCAAAGTCGCCGAGCTAGTGTTAGCCAATTTTCCGAAAAATAATGCGTGATAGTGCGACTAGCTAAGAACCATTGACATAAACCCCAGCAAACACTGGGGTTTATGCTTTTAAGCCGCTATCGAAATTAATCTTGAGATTAGTGCTGAACTTGGTGAGTGACTAAGCTTGGGCGCAGCAAATTGTCGTGGACAGGGCAACGGTTACAAACAGTATCTAAAAACTCGCTCTTTTGTGCATCGGTTAAGTCAGCATCAATGCTGGCATTGATGGCAATTTCTTTAAATCCCACAGGATCATCCGAAGGCTGGCCTAGTAATCCCGCCGAATTCATCACGGCTCTGACATGCACATCGAACTGGTGAATGGTGATATTTCGCTCACGCGCAACCATCTTAGCAATCGCCGAGATACAGCCTCCGAGCGAAAATAAAAAAGTCTCTAAGGGATTCGCTCCTTCATTAGTCGCGCTGGGTTGATCGATAATCAGCAAATGCTCACGTACCTGCGCCGTAACCTTCCAACCGCTTCCCATATGTGTGGTGACTTCAACGACTTTATCCGCCATGACTTACTCCATTAGTTTTTTTTCAATCAGATTATTCTAATAATTAAAAAACCAAAAGTCACAACTTAAGATCACAGTTTTATGGCCTAACTCGTTTTGTCATAAACAATCTCGGCCACATCACAAATCGCAAAATCATTAGGTTCGTTATAGGCACTTATGATATAAATTTCCGATTAGGAATAGGATGATACGGAAATAAGATGCGTGTTTGCAGCCCAACAAGGAATGAATTTCAGCGAGTAATAAATAACCCGCTGACGTTGTTGACTGCGGCTTGCTTATTTTTATTCTCTACCACAAGCCACTCCTCCTTTGCCCAAGAAAGCCAAAGTAGCCCACAAGCCGTAGGCCATAGCATCACCTTAGCCGCCGAAGACAGCTGGCCGCCGTTTGCCAATCAGTTTGGCCAAGGGATCTCCCATCGCCTTATCGCGGCGGCATTCAAACAATCTCAAGTGGAAGTCAACAGCCTAGTCGTGCCCTATAGCCGCGCCCTTATGATGGCCGAAAAAGGTGCCGTCGATGGAGTCTTTAACGTGACCCGCGAAGCGAGTACCGAGCAACGTTTTGTGTTTGGTAACACGCCGCTATTTGTGGCGAAAGCCTCTTTTTATCAACGTAAACAACGCCCGCTCATCGCCGCCAATAAATGGGAAATTCCCAAAGGCAGCATAGTCGGGGTCATAAAAAGTTATGAGTATGGCGATGAGTTTCCCGAACTGGTGAAACAGCGCCAACTGAATGTCATCACGGTCGCCAACCAACAGCAACTGATTAATCTGTTGATGATTGGCCGAGTCGATGCGGCGGTCATGTTCGATTTAGTCGCACAGGAAAACCTGCAAAAAATGGGCGTCAGTGACGATGTGATCCCCGCCTTTAACAACCACAGCAGCGAGATTTATCTGGCCTTTTCGAAGGAAAACCCCAAAGCCGCACAACTCGCTAAAGAGCTAGATCTGGGCTTAACCCAGTTAAAAGCCAATGGACAGTATCAACAACTGCTTAGCACTAAGTAACCCTTCAAACCGCCATTAGCTGCCTTGGGTACGGATAATCTCTTGATTCACCCAATGTAGCAGCTGCTTAATCGCTTTCGATAGGATCTGATTCTGCCGCACTATGTAGCCCAAACTGGTGCTCGGAAACTGTGGCAATGGCGTGACTTTACTCTTTAAGTGCGTCTTAGTGTAAATCGAAAACTCAGGCACAATCGCCACCCCAAAGCCCGCTTCGGCCCAATCGATTTGCGCATCCACACTGCCGACTTCCATGATCCGATAACGGGGTAAATTTAAGGTCGGTAATGCGGGATCGAGCAACTCACGGGTACGGGTATCATGGCCGAGCAGAATCAAAGTCGGCCGCTCCGCATGGGGCATATCATGGCTGGCTTGGCTTTGCTGCCACAGCTGCAAATTATCCCCAAGGGCACACCATTTGATTTGCTGTAACTCGGTAAAATGCAGCGGCTGACTCTCTTTTTGCGCGATCACAAAGCCTAAATCCGCCTCGGCATTAGTCACCAATTCTGAGGCTTGGGAAGACGTGGTATTAAGCAGGGAAAAATCAATCCCGGGGAATTCCGCTTTAAATAACTGAAATGGCTGAATAAGCAGCAAACGCGAAATGATATCGCTGGCCGCTATGGTCAAAGTACCTTGACTGAGATCGTTGATAGCATTGAGATCCGCCTGACACACTTGCAGTTCCATCAAGGTCTTCTGGCTGCTCTCGAGCAAACGAAACCCCGCCTGAGTTAGCCTAAACGGATTGCGCTCAATCAACTTAACTCGAGTATTCTGCTCCAGTTGTTTGATATGCAAGCTGACATTAGGCTGCGTCATATGCAGCGCTGCTGCCGCTTTTCCGAAGTGCTTACACTCGGCTAAGGTCACGAAGGTCTTTAACCAATGAAGTTCCAGCATCGCATTCATCTCCATCCATTCAGCTCACCCTATGATATATGATTTCCTTATCACGACGATAACTATAATTAATTTCTCTTATTCATTAAGCAGGTCTAGCATAATCGCTTAATTCCTGTGGAGATGATGTTATGCCGTCTATCGTAGTTGTTGGTGCAAATTGGGGTGATGAAGGCAAAGGCCGAATCGTAGATTATTTAGCCGCAGATGCTGCAGCGAGTGTCCGCTTCCAAGGCGGTAACAACGCAGGTCATACGGTCGTTAACGACTTTGGCACCTTTAAATTACACCAATTACCTAGCGGTATTTTCAATCCAAACTGCGTTGCAGTACTTGGCCCTGGCATGGTGATCAGCCCTGAAAAACTCAGTGTTGAAATCGCCGAAGTCGAAGCGGCAGGCATTGAAGTTAAACTGTGCATTTCTGACCGTGCGACCCTGTGCTTACCTATCCATGCACTGGAAGATACCTTAGAAGAACAACGTTTAGGCGATCTGGCCTATGGTTCAACCCGTCAAGGGATTGCCCCAGCCTATGGCGACCGCGTGATGAAGAAAGGTATTCTGGTTGGCTGGTTAAACCAACCAGAAGTGCTGCAAGAACGCATTCAATTTATGCTCGACTGGAAACTGCCCCAGTTAAAAGCACTATATCCAAGCTGTGACTTTAGCCAAACGGCCGCCGAAATGACCCAATGGTTATTGGATGTGACCGCCCCATGGCGTCCATTTATTTGCAACGTCACAGAGCCATTAAAAGCCTTACAAAAACAAGATGCTAACTTGTTATTTGAAGCGCAATTAGGCGCGGGTCGTGACTTGATTTACGGTGAGTATCCTTACACTACCTCTTCTAACGTGACGGCGGCTTTCGCAGGTCTGGGTAGTGGTTTACCGGCTCTGCGCCCAGAGCGTGTGATTGCGGTAGCGAAAGCCTTCAGCTCATCTGTCGGTACTGGCACCTTAGTGACTGCGATGGAAGAGCAGGATGATTTCCGTAAAAACGCCAACGAGTTTGGTGCAACTACGGGTCGTCCACGTGATATGGGTTACTTCGATGCCGTTGCTACTCGCAATGGTGTTGAACTGCAAGCCGCAACTGAAATCGCCCTGACCAAGATTGACTGCCTGACTGGCATGAAAGATCTTAAGATTTGTGTTGCCTACGAAGGCGAGCACACTGAAAACCCCATTTGGCCACAGACTGCGGCATTAAGCCCAGTGTACGAGCAAATGGAAAGCTGGAGCGAAGACATCACTGGCTGTCGCACCTTCGAAAGCCTGCCAAAGGCGGCGCAACATTATGTTGAACGCATCGAAGCCTTAATGGGTGTGCGTGTGAGCATGGTGTCTGTAGGACCTGAACGCGACCAGATGATCATTCGCTAAGCGCTAGGCTTTAGCCACCGATTACCCTACAAAAAAGCCATATTCGTTTCGGCGAATATGGCTTTTTACTTTGTGTCGTCTAGATATTCTCAATCCTAACCACCTAATTTACCCGCACCTTGGGTTTTGTTTAGCCCGATAAACCGCTAGACTGCGCTCACTCAACATACTTCATATCGACAACGCCATGCCGCAATTTAGCCCAAGTTATTCTTTCCCTGTGCAAATTTACTATGAAGATACGGATTTTTCTGGCGTGGTGTATCACCCCAACTTTTTGAAATACTTCGAGCGCGCCCGTGAGCATGTGATTGGTGCCGAGTGCTTACGCAACCTCTGGCAACAGCAGCAATTGGGTTTTGCGGTATATCGCAGCGACATGTTGTGCCACGAAGGGGTGGAGTTTGCCGATATCATCGATATCCGCACTAAGTTCTACTTTGAGAGTAAATATCGCACCGTCTGGCATCAGGAAATTTGGCGCCCAAATGGTAAAAAACCGGCGGTCACCGCCACCATTGAAATGGTGTGCATGAATCAGGCGCGCCAACTTGCGCCCATGCCCGCCGACTTAATCGCCCAATTAAGCCTAGGGATGTAAAGCTAAGTCTAAGGATGTGAACCATTAACGCAGAGCATTTCGGGTCTGGGTCTTAGCTGGTTCCAGTTCATTTCAAGCTCTGCGGCCCGCATCGGCTTGGCATAAAAAATCCCTTGAATACGGTCGACGCCCATCTTCACTAACATATCGTGGATATTTACAGTCTCAACACCTTCGACCGTCACCTCATAGCCGAGCTTTTTCGCAATATTAATGCTGGCCTCAAGGATATATTCTGAAGGCTGATTCGGCTCAAGATCCCTAAGAAAGGCTTTATCGATTTTGACTTCATTGGCGGGTAAATGCTTTAAATACGCCAGCGATGAATGGCCCGTACCAAAGTCATCGATTGCCAATTTCACCCCAAGACGACGGATCTGTTCTAAGGTATCCACGGCCTTGTTTAAATCGGCCATCAGAGTGCTCTCGGTGATCTCAATCATCAAGCATTCTGGCGGTAATTTATAATGCTCGAGGCGAGCCGCGATATCATGGGGCAAGGTTTCACTGTCGAGATCTTGAGTCGAGAGATTAAGCGCCACGCACACAGACACGCCCGCCGCACGCCACTTTACCTGCTGCTGTAACACTTGCTCCAGCGCCCAATGGCTCACTAAATCGATCATCCCGGCGCACTCTGCCAGCGGAATAAATTCTCCGGGGGAAATAAACCCGAGCTCCTCATGCTCCCAGCGGATTAAGGCTTCGACTTGGGTGCAGGCGCCCGTATGAATATCCTGCTTAGGCTGATACACCATATACAGATGATTTCGCTGCAAACCACTGGGAAGGCTGTCGATAATCTTAAGCTCCCTCAATTGGCGGATATCGTCATTCTCGCTGTAACAGGCGATAGCACTACGGGTTGCGCGGGCCTTTTTAAGGGCAAGATCCAGCCTTCTGAGCATATGGCTAACATCGGCATGATGCTTAGCAAGTCGCAGACAACCAATCTGCATCCGCACACTGACGGGGGTATCTTTAATTTTAAAGGGCACCTGTAGTCGACCACGTAAATGCAGCAGTTGCTCCTCGGACAGACTTTGCTCGTAATAGAGGAAAAACTCATCGCCGTTTAGGCGCGCAATCAACTTAGGTTTAAGGCTTAGACTAGTTAAGCGCTCGGCAAACTGTTTAAGCAGAATATCGCCAAACACAAAACCAAAGAGATCATTCACATAGCGAAAGCGATAAATATCGATAAGCACTAAAGTGCCTTGGGTGATGGGCATCAATGCGGTCAGAGAACGCTTAAGCCCGACACGGTTATTCAACCCTGTGAGTTTATCCTTACCCATGCCCGCAGGCAGCGCTGCGAGCATCTCGTTTAAGGAATGGTAAAGCGGTGCAAACTCCTGCGGCACCACAGGCACATTCAAAGGACGGCGTTCAATCTTTTGCTGATCGAGCTGCGGGCATAATTGCGCCAAAAATCGCTGCTGTAACCGCAGCGCTTGGTATCTAGCGAGTAATATATAAAGCACGGCTATCAAGATGATACCCAGTGCTAAACCGATAAATCCCAGAATAACCATAATTTGGCCTCAATCTTACCACGTAAGCTTAACCACCATTCTCCCCTGACTCAGGGCAAGAATGGCTTCCCTATAGGCCCTACGACTACTGGTAACTCTCTCTGATTGAATGGAATTTATCCATAAATTCGTCACTAGCTAAATCATTCGCCGAGACGGGTAATCCACGACTCACAAAGACTTCCATCCGCTGCTCGAAATCGGCTCCGGCGCGTAACTCACCGGTGTAAAAGGCAGCGGCTCGGATAAAGTCTAAGTAGGTCACATGGTCTGGCAGATAAGGTAAATCCGCCCAGCGCTCAACCACTTCCATCACCTCTGGCGCAAAATCCCAGCTCTTTAATACTGCGCGTCCTAATGGGCCTTGCATTTTACGTACTAAAGAGCGCAATTGATCAATACTGGTGAATAACTCTGGATGGGCTTCGGCTTCAGTCAAAACCGGTAATGCACCGATATTATGGACTAAACCTGCCAATGTTAAGGTATCTAAATTGAGCTGCCCAGGATGACGTCTATTATACATTTGCAACATGGCACAGGCGGCCGCCGTTACTTCAATCGAGGTGCGCCACACTTCATCCATCACTTCCCATACCATTTCATTGGTGGAAATAAATAGCTGCTCCATCGCCACTGAGGTCGCAATACTCTTGATTTGGATGAGGCCAATGCGAGACACTGCGCTACTAATGCTCTCGGCGGGAATGCCGCGGCTATATAAGGCACTGTTGGCCACTTTGATGATACGCGCCGAAATCGCCGCGTCTTGACCTATCACCTCACCCACTTGCTTTAGGCTCGCATCGGAGCGGCTCACCACTTCTTGTACCCGCATGGCCACTTCGGGCAGGGTTGGCAACACTAAAGCATCATCTTTTAATTTTTTGAGTAATCCGACTAACAGTAGATGTTCAGTAGACATCTTCGCTCCCATCAATCTGCAAACATAAATCTTCAATAGTTGGAGTATATCAGTTGCCCACCAATTGATGGGCAGAAAAAAGCAACAGACGTTAATTATTTGTATGACGCTGTTATCAATTTCACCCAGAACGGCATACGAAAGTAATTGGCTATCCCTTGATTCGCTTAAGCGAAATCGCGCTAAACAAACAAGACGTCGTCAATCCACAGACAAGCGTCATCGCCCGCCATCACCTAGCTTAGGGGTATATTCGTAAAATGCGAACTATACCTAATCTTAGACGAGGTGATTTGCATAACCCTACTTTGATTGTGTAAAATGCCGCCCCCGCGCACTGCGCCTCCATCTACCAACCAATTCGAGAGTCATTATGTTTAAACCTGAGTTGTTATCTCCCGCTGGGACGCTGAAAAACATGCGTTACGCTTTTGCCTATGGTGCAGATGCCGTGTATGCCGGTCAGCCGAGATACAGCCTGAGGGTTCGTAATAACGACTTTAAAATGGAAAACCTCGCAACGGGTATCGAAGAAGCCCATGCGCTGGGTAAAAAGCTTTATGTGGTGAGTAACATTGCTCCCCACAACGCCAAGCTCAAAACCTATATCAAAGATATGGAACCGGTAGTCGCGATGAAGCCCGATGCGCTGATCATGTCAGATCCTGGCCTTATCATGATGGTGCGTGAGGCTTTCCCTGAGCAGGTGGTGCATTTATCGGTGCAAGCCAACGCCATTAACTGGGCGTCGGTTAAATTCTGGCAGACCCAAGGCATTAAACGGGTGATTTTATCCCGTGAATTGTCCTTAGATGAAATCGAAGAAATCCGTCAACGCTGCCCCGATATCGAGCTAGAAGTGTTTGTCCACGGCGCCCTGTGTATGGCTTACTCTGGCCGTTGTTTACTGTCGGGTTATATCAATAAGCGCGATCCAAACCAAGGCACTTGCACTAACGCTTGCCGCTGGAAATACGATGTGCACGAAGCGCAGCAAACTGACTCGGGCGATATCATTGCCACCCCCAATGCGGTGCAAATCGAGACGCCAACCTTAGGCACGGGTCCTGCGACCGACCAAATCTTCCTGCTGCAAGAAGCCAATCGCCCCGGCGAATACATGCCAGCGTTTGAAGATGAGCATGGCACTTATATCATGAACTCTAAGGACTTGCGCGCAATCCAACACGTTGAGCGTTTAGCGAAAATGGGCATCGACTCGCTGAAGATCGAAGGCCGTACTAAGTCGTTCTACTATGTTGCCCGTACCGCCCAGCTATACCGTCAGGCCATCGACGATGCAGCCTCAGGCAAGAGCTTCGATCGCAGCCTGATGAACCAACTCGAAGGCTTAGCCCACCGTGGCTATACCGAAGGTTTCTTACGTCGCCACGTACATGATGAATATCAAAACTATGACTATGGTTACTCGGTCAGCGATACCCAACAATTTGTGGGTGAATTAACCGGTAAACGCAATCTGGCTGGCCTTGCCGAAATCGAAGTGAAGAACAAATTCTCTGTCGGTGATAGTGTTGAATTAATGACGCCACAGGGCAATATCAGCCTCACCATAGAGCAACTCGAAAACCGCAAAGCCGAATCGGTTGAAGCGGGATTAGGTTCGGGCCATACCGTTTACTTGCCCGTGCCGAAAGAGGTTGATCTGAACCACGGCATTTTACTGCGTAACCTGCCCCAAGGTCAGGATACCCGCAACCCACACGAAGCAGGCTAAGGCATGGCATTACTGATCGACGACAGCTGCATCAATTGCGACATGTGTGAACCTGAATGCCCAAATCAGGCCATCACCATGGGGGAAGAAATCTACGAAATCGACCCAGACCGCTGCACCGAATGCGTAGGCCACTATGATAAGCCGACCTGCGTCTCCGTCTGTCCGATTGATTGTATTGACCCCGACCCTAACCGCGTCGAGTCCCACGACGAACTGTTGGTCAAATTCGCCATACTCACGCAAAAAATTTAAGTGAGCATCGGCCGTTTAGCTAAACAAAAAGCCCCGCAATATCAGCGGGGCTTTTGTTTATCACTTGATTAAAGCTAAGTTCGCATCAACTTAAGCTTGGGGATTTAGCCAAAATCACCGTCGGTTTTGCCTCAAGCTGCAAACGCACAATGGCATCGGCCAGCTTTTCAACGCTTAAGCGAATGGGTGTCGGCAGGCTGGCAAACTCGATACTCAGCAGTAGGTTTTTCACCTCAAGCCCTAACTCGGTATCGCCTTCGATGCTCAGTTTGCGTTGGAAAAACAGCGTATCAGGGTCTTCTTTTGCCGCAGCGACCAATAAGAGCTCGGCGGAATTAGCACTAAAGCTGACCTGGGCATCGGTCAGCTCACGCACCTGCCAGCGGCCATCGAAACTCACTTCAAAATACAGATTTAAATCTTCAACCCGAATCGCAACCCATTTATCTGCCAAGAAATCTAACTCGCCATCTTCGGCCTGCGGCGCCAGCAGCTGCGTTAAGAGTTGGCTAAGTACCTTGGCCTTAAGGCTAAAGGGCACTTTGGAGAGTGGCAAACGGATCAGTTTTGGGGTGAGTTCGAGCAGTTGTTTTGCAAGATTAGCTGAAAAAACAGCGGACATAAGCGGTTACCTAAGGATAAAAAACACTATATCTCCCAGTTTACCGAGATTTTATGATCTTAAACCTGTTTTAAATCAATTCACCGCCATTCAATCTTCCCTACACTCTGCCCCTGTTATTTTATCGGGAGCACCATTATGGAGTTGTTGTGTCCAGCAGGAAACCTGGCCTCGCTAAAGTCGGCGCTGCAGGCCGGAGCCGATGCTGTCTACCTTGGGTTAAAGGATGATACTAATGCACGTTCATTCGCGGGCTTAAACTTCACCCCCGCAAAATTACAGGAAGCCGCCGAGCTGACCCATCAGCGGGGCAAGAAAATCTTCCTCACCTTAAATACCTTTCCTAAGCCGAATGAGGAACACCGCTGGTATCAAGCCATCGACTTGGCGGCCAGCATTGGCGTCGATGCCTTAATCGTTGCCGATCTGTCGCTGCTCGACTATGCCCATAGGCAATATCCGCATATTCCGCTGCATTTATCGGTACAGGCGAGCGCCACCAACTTGGGCGCACTGAGCTTTTATAAAGAGGCTTTTAATATCGCGCGGGTGGTATTACCCAGAGTACTGTCGATGAAACAAGTGCGCGACCTCGCTAAAGTCAGCCCAGTCGATTTAGAGGTCTTTGCCTTTGGCAGTCTGTGCATTATGGCCGAAGGCCGCTGCCACTTATCCTCCTATGTCACTGGCCAATCGCCAAATACTGGTGGCTCTTGCTCGCCAGCAAAACACGTGCGCTGGCAGGAACAGGGCCAAGACAGATTGACTCGCCTCAACGAGGTCTTAATTGATAAGTCAGGGCTCGATGAGCAAATGGGCTACCCTGTGGTCTGTAAAGGCCGTTATCTCACCCAAGACGATGATAAACCGCAATATCTGCTCGAATCCCCCACCAGTTTAAATACCCTTAGCTTGCTGCCTGAGCTTGCCAAGGCGGGCATAGTGTCACTCAAGATTGAGGGGCGTCAGCGCAGCCCTGCCTATGTGGAGCAAGTGACAAAGGTTTGGCGTCAAGCGATTGATACTTATCTTAATCATCCAGATAAATTCCAGACTCAGGCCCATTGGGAACAAGCCCTCGCGAAAGTCTCCGAAGGTCAAATAACCACCTTAGGCGCCTACGAGCGTGACTGGCAATAGCCCTAGCGATAACCACAAAGAAGAAACGATTATGAAAATTTCCCTCGGCCCACTGCTCTATTGCTGGGAAAAACAACAGGTCATCGACTTTTACCAGCAAGTGGCCAACAGTCAGATCCCGTTAGTGTATTTGGGTGAAGCCGTTTGTAGCCGTCGACGCGAACTCAAGTTTGGCGACTATCTCGAACTGGCCAAAATGCTCAAATCTGCGGGTAAAGAGGTGGTGCTGTCTACGCTCGCCCTTATCGAAGCACCCTCTGAATACACTGAGCTTAAACGTCAGGTCGACAATGGCGAATTTAGCATTGAGGCCAACGATATGGCGGCCGTGTATCTCGCCAAGGAGCACAAGCTGCCCTTTGTCTGCGGCGCCAGCATCAATAACTACAACCGCGCCAGTTTAGATATTTTGCAGCGCTTTGGTATGCAGCGCTTTGTGATGCCAGTTGAACTGTCGAAGACTTGGCTAAGCCAAGTGATAGAAAACAAGCCTGCATTCGAAGTCGAAGTGCTTGGCCATGGCTATTTGCCACTCGCCCACTCTGCGCGCTGCTTTACCGCTAGGCATCAACACTTGTCGAAGGACAGCTGCGAAACCGTTTGCCGCCAATACAGCAAGGGCTTACTGGCACAGACGCAAGAGGCGCAACCTTTGCTCAGGTTAAACGGCATCCAAACCCAGTCGGCCAGCTGTGTCGATTTACGCAGCGAAATCAATGAAATGATAAAGATGGGCGTCGATGTGTTTCGGGTTTCGCCCAGCAGCTTAGCCTGTATCACTAAGGCCGATGCGCTGGTCGAGGCGTTAACTAGCGAGGCAACGGATGCTCAGTTTCCTCTTAGCGATGAGCACTGTAACGGTTACTGGTTTGGCGAGGCGGGACTGAAATCCTTAGGCTACTGAAATCCTTAAGCTGATGGCATGATGGGCTATCAGCTTAATCACTCACTCGGGAGCTGGCTCCTGAGCGAGTGACTGTGGAGTAAGCAGTAGCGCCGCCGTCCAACTTAATAAACTCCCAAGCGCAATCCACTCTAACAATGCAGGCCACCATAAATCGGGCCTTGGCAATTGCAGCACCATTTCTTGATAGAAGGGCCTGTCCCCCTCGGTTAAGCCCAGCTCTAATAGGGGGGCGTAGAGAAAGGTCATCATGCTCAGCAATACCACAAGCGCTAACAATAGCGTCCAAGGTTGTCGCCTTTGTGAATTAAGGCCAGCCCACATCAGATAACAGATGGCACTCGAACTGCCGAAGTAGAAAAACCATTTCAGGGCGAGGATATGCAGATGATACACATTGACCGGAAACAAACCCACGCAGGCCAAGGCTAAAAACGTTAGCGCCAGCGCGCAGTAAAAGGGATAGCCCCAAAAACCACTTACGGTTTGCAAGGATGAAAGGCAATAAAACACAATGCTTAAACTGCCAAAAAACAAGCCACCATTGAGCACCACAGCAAGAGCGGAATGCCCATAGGTCCCCAATTCACTCAAGGTATGATTCAAAAAGTTGAAGGCTGAGTCTCGGTCTGATCGAAGCCTAACACCGCCACGCCTATCCCGAGCAATAATCCAAAAATACCAAGAAAACCAAACTTAGTGGCGAGCGAAAAACCTCTTGTCGCGACATTCATTTTTGTAACAGTCATGGATAATTTAGCTAAACAAAAGTAGTACTAACTTACATGGAATTGAAAAGAATTAAAGCGGCGTTCATCCTCTTTAGGAGAAATATTTTATTTCACCACTATTTACGCTTATTTAGTCACTTGCGCGCAGCGCCCGCCCTTAGTCAATATTCAATTTAAAATATGCAAATACCGACTCAAAACCGCATAAAAATGCACAATCCATTCAGCAACACTGAGATTATTGTCGGCGATAACGTCGCGGTTACAATTCGCGTTAACGGCTTCACATTGTATGGAGAGCGACAGAAGCTCTAATCGCATTAACGGATAAATAAACCGCAAAAGCGGAATATTCGAAGAATCTAAGGGAAAATTTTGTACAAAATCCCCCATCGCCGCTAACAACACCAAGAATAAAACAACTCGATAAATCCGCTGCAACACCAAGATTTAATTGCATGATTTAGTTATCAAAACATCTAGCTTACGCTAAACATCCACTAAGATAAGCATTCAGGAATGGCCCAAATAACTATGCTATTTTGCTGCTTATCTCAAACAAATTTCCGAATCGTTTTACATAGCGGCGCTAAGCGAGTAATCTTCCCCCTTCTCGATTTTGAGTTGAATGAAAATGCACCTAACATCCGCCTAACATGCGGCTTTGAGGGGCAATTTGTTCAAGTTTATTTGTGCGACTCGTACTTTTAAGGTGTACACCATTGGCTACTGAACATAAAAACCGCAACATTAAGACGATACTCACCTTTATCGTCCCTTCGCTGATCGGTCTGCTGCTGTTTATGACCCCTATCAGCTACAACGATGCGATTACTATTCCCATCGCAATCATCTCTAAAGCACTGCAAAGCGTGTTAAGCGATGTATTAACCTTAATCGTGACTGTGATTGTTGTCGCCATGGCCTTGGCCTCTGTGCTGACGAAGTTACTCAAACCTAAGTTTGTGCTGAACAATCACTTTCTCAATGGTTTACTCAACATCAGCCCACTCTGGCTTGCAACGCGTGTCGTCGGCGCCGTCTTTATCGTGCTGACCTACTTTGGCATTGGCCCCGAAGCCATTAACTCTTCAAGCACTGGCGCCTTAGTACTGAACGACCTGTTACCCGTACTCTTCTCAGTGTTTATCTTCGCCGGTATGTTACTGCCGCTGCTGTTAAACTTCGGTCTATTAGAGCTATTTGGCACCCTGCTGACCAAGGTCATGCGCCCAGTATTTAACCTGCCAGGTCGCAGCGCCATCGACTGTATGGCCTCTTGGTTAGGTGATGGTAGCGTTGGGATTTTGCTGACCAGCAAGCAATACGAAGCGCGTTTTTACACCCAAAGGGAAGCCGCGGTTATCGGTACCACCTTCTCGGCGGTGTCAATTACCTTCAGCTTAGTGGTGATCTCGCAGGTGAAGTTGGAGCAAATGTTTGTGCCCTTCTACCTGACCGTATGTTTAGCGGGTTTTGCGGCGGCCGTAATTGTGCCTAAGCTGCCACCACTGTCGTGGAAAAAAGATAACTATATCGACGATACGCCACGTCAACCCGACGATGAGATGATCCCCGCTGGACACGGCGCACTCTCTTGGGGCTTTGATAAAGCACTCGAGAAAGCTGCCAGTGCTGGTGGTGTGAAAGCCGTTTTAAATGAAGGCGTTAAAAACGTTATCGATATGGTATTTGGCATTATCCCAGTGGTAATGGCCATTGGTACCACTGCGCTGATCATCGCCGAGCATACGCCAATCTTCAATTACTTAGGTATGCCGTTTATTCCATTACTGGAACTGCTGCATATCCCAGAAGCGACCGAAGCCTCTAAAACTATCGTTGTCGGCTTTGCCGATATGTTTATCCCATCGATTTTAGCTAGCTCTATCGAATCGGATATGACCCGCTTTGTGATTGCCGCCTTATCAGTAACCCAACTAATTTACATGAGTGAAGTGGGCGCGCTGCTGATTGGCAGTAAGATCCCAGTGAACTTTGTTGAGCTATTCGTCGTGTTCGTACTGCGCACCTTAGTGACTCTGCCAGTGATTGCCGGCGTGGCTCACCTGCTGTTCTAAGCACGACATCGGCTTTAAATATCAAGGGGAGTCAGATTTAACTGACTCCCCTTTTTTATACTCATTCAAACACAAACTCATACACGAACAGGCAGTTTTGATTACTTCGTTGAGTGTGGGTTAGTCGTACAAACTCCACTCGCCACCATATAACTCAGTTTTACAGGAAGTCATTTAGAATTTCTGGATACTACTGCTGAAGGATAAAGTTTGGCCGTTTAATTCTTTAAGTGCTGTCTTTTGGTGAGCCATGGCATTCTCTCACGCCCCGTCAATGGGCGACGGTCGTCTCGCTAATTGCCATGGCTCACCTGTTTAGCATCGGCGAAACCTGTTTGTTTTAAAGAAGATGGTGACTCGTTTTGGGACATTAAAGCATGTCAGGACATCAACTGTATCAGGTGAATTTCGGATAAAAATTTCTATGGGTTAATGCCCGCGTAATGTGCTGGTTTGAAGCACTAGCGGAAAATCCGCCCATTATGCGTTTGTTATGTATTTACTTCGCCACATAAGCATCAAGCATTTCATAAAAGTTTTCCGAATACTCGTAAAACTCTGAATCTAGCTCTCCGAGCTTACCCATCTTTGAGTCTTCATCTATTTTTAAATGGTTTTGTCTTTCAAAGCGAGATTCCGGTAACTTACCATTGAAAGCCACATCTATAGCTCGTTGGAGCAATGAGGCAGTTTTAGTGGCACCTATATTATTGAGTGATTTCAGAGCAAACGCAGCATGATCCCCTGAAGAGTTCCAGAAGTATTGATGGAACCCACCATTGTTTACCTCTGCTTCCAACCTCCAAATCGTATATATTGTCTGTTCTTTTTCAGACAGATTCGAAAAGCCAACAGCCTCATACTTTTCAGAAACTGCATCATAAGATGCAGGGTATTCATTTGCCATTACCAATCCCGATATAGCTGTAAGAATAATTAGAAGTTTTCGCATATTCCCTCAGAAAACATAACGCCTCAAACATCGGCTTGGTGAAGTTGGCGTTTTTTTTGCGCACGCAAAAAAAGTGACAGCTTTACCAAGCCCACGGCTTTGACTTGTTAATCCTAGTTTTTGGCAAACACCCATGCCGCATTAAACTCACGAGTACTTGCATTAAATGTAAATTCACAACCTTCATCAGTAAGGTCATTTAGAACCCCTTTTATTACAGGACCGGACTGGTCGATAAAGCTAATGCCGTCAGCAGATACTCTTTCACCTGACCATTCTAAGCGAGGCCCATTGAATAATGGCTAAACAAAGACCATCTGTTGCAACTAGAAACCCAGTTGCTTTGTTGTAGATAATATTGTCGATACCATCCCATTCAGTTGTTGAAACTATTTCTCTTTTATTTGGATCAACAAAATATCCCTGACCACCTGCAACAACCCAAAATAGCTTCTCATTGGGAACACGAAGGACGGTATTATAGGAACTCCAACCACTTTGACTAAATACGCCCACCCACTCGATATATTCTTCGTCGAAGAACTTTACCCACAAGTGTTTCCAGACTTTGAAAAATTGTGTTCTTCAAAATCTTCTGATAATGGTGGCCTATCAAGTATCCCTGCTTCCATGATAATGCTTAGTGTCAAATAGGGTTAACATATTAGTAAATATGCGATGCGCTGTTTGCAGAGCATAAACCGCTTGTTCACTAAATCTCAAATATGGCCGCAGCCACATCCATGTAAAATGATATAAATGATATAAATGATATAAATGATATAAATGATATAAATGATATAAATGATATAAATGATATAAATGATATAAATGATATAAATGATGCTATAGGTATTTGCTTTTTTGTGGTAGCGGTTTTTATACAGTTTGATGGGTAATCACTTGATATCGTTTTACCTTTCTTGTTCTTTCACGCTTATTTTTTGCTGATAAATTGCTATCTAACGACTCAAAACGCCAAGGAATACACCTCCCCTTGGAGTTGCCGCAGGGCGAATAGAGCTCTTGATTTAATAAAGAGTGCGTGAGTCTCGCTATGGATTGCGCACAAAATCTAGCCACCCATTTTAAATCAACAACATAATGCACTTTCGGTTTGCCTACAACTTGTGTGAGCTAAAATGACTTGAGTGGGAGTAATCAACAATCGCGGGGAGAGCATCTAAGGCAATAAATTGCGCTAATTCCTTTAAAAATCGGGTATTTCAGACGAGGTAAATTGTCCCATAGCGCTTGGGAAGTGTTCTGGATGGGGCTTTTGAAGTGATATAAGCCGTTGTCAGTTACTGTTAAAGTGCTGACAGCTTGACGCAAAGTGCCGTCGTCGCTTTTCTAAGTGTTCGCAGTAATCGGTCAGTTCTTGCAACGTGCCTACAGGACCATGAAATAGCTTGCCAAATTCGGTTGTCAGCTTGAGCCAATTGTCATGGGGGATATTTAATCTGTTCAGTATCTTGGCGCTATTTTCACTGATGTATCCACGTTTATCATTGCGAATAATTCGGCCTGTATCATCCACCAACTGAAGGTAATCTGTTAATGCAAACGCAATGCCATTGGGTTGATTGTCGCACTCGTTAGCAATAAAAGGCAGGAGATTACTCGGCTGCTCACCTTTTAATGCGGCCCGAATACGTAGTTGGATACTGGTATGGTCGGATTGTTCTGGTGTATCAGCAAGTTGCGCTCGAATCGGATTTAAATCAACGTAAGTCATACAGGCTAATACCGCAGCTTCATCGAGTAGGGCTTGCGATTTGAATCGCCCCTCCCAGAAACGACCTGTACAGTTATCCTCTTGATTTGCTTGCCTTGCAATCGGTTCATTCAGACAGCGCATAAACCATGAAATATCACACAAACGACTACGATAAAGGGCAATTGAATGCTTTAATCTGTTGACCTGATGAGCTTCAACCAACTCACCTTTAACGAATTTTTGAGTTAATTCATCGCCTTTAAACAACTTATGCCATTGCTCAAGCACTTCGCGGTCAGTCCAACGATTTGCCGTCTCGATATCGACTCGCAGCACCACATGCAGATGATTAGACATCACGGCAAAGGCTGCGATATCAATAGCAAAAACCGCTTCAAGTTCAAACAATAATGACTCTACCCAATCACGGCGATGGTCATAGTTTTTACCCGAGTAACTGTCATCGCCACATAAAAATGCCCGCCGAACAACGCGGCTACAGCAATGGTAATAAGGTGTGTCTTCAAGGCTTATCTGAGTTCTGCGGGGGCGCGGCATACAAACCTCCTTGTTTAATGCTTAACCAAAGCATAGTCGGAGGTTAACTACTGCGCTATTGAGGTTGGGTGTCCAGTTTCGGTACTTCCAGTTTCGGTACTTTAAGGTTGGGTGTCCTGTTTCGGTAATGGTATTGGCAGCAGATGAAGTCGTCGAGCCTATAGGGATACTTCTAGTTAAATAAAGGGGCGGCGTGTCACTGGGGAAGCAAGGCAATTCATCCTGCACACCTAGCGATAATACAATCTAGCTTTAGGCAAAAGTAAGTTAAATCCTCCAGCTTGTTCTCATTGCATCCAGTTCTAAATCTTGACGGGTGAAGTTCAAGCTAATCCACCTTGTTGTCATCTGCATGTCACTTAAGCTTCATCATTCAGTCAAAGCTCGTCCCTAATCTTTAAGGCAGTCAACAGCCGCATAGGGTGAATATGAGATGACGGGTGCTAATTACAGGGGATTTGAACGCACGCTTATCAACGCACTCAACGCCCCCCGCAACTCTTCCGACAATGCTCCATCCAGTGTTAACGCCACTTTCTTCTCCACGCCACATTTTGCCAACGCCAGCAACGCAGCAAACAGCCACACCACCACAGTCAACGCCCTCTGGCTATCGGATATCCATCTAGGTTGTAAGGATTGCAAAGCCGACTATCTGTTAAACCTATTAAATACCGTGCGTTGCAAGCATTTGTATCTAGTCGGCGATATTGTGGATTTATGGGCGCTCAAACGCCGCCTGCACTGGCCCGAGAGCCACAACAAGGTATTGCAAAAGCTGATTGAACTGGCGCAAAACGGCACTCAGGTGATGTATCTGCCGGGTAACCACGATGAGTTAATCAAGCCCTATGCCGAACTGACACTGCTGAATATCAAAATTGCTCGCCAGCATATTCATCAGGGCATTGGCGGCCACAAACTGTTAATGCTGCATGGCGATCAGTTCGATGCCGATGTTTGCGTTGGGCGCTTCTACGCCATCTTAGGCGATCATCTCTACGACTTGTTGCTGTTCCTCAACCGCAATCTCCACCGTCTGCGCGAACGCTTAGGCTACCCGTACTGGTCACTCGCCAGCTATATCAAATCCCGCGTTGGCAAGGCGCAGACGGCTATCGCCCGTTATCGCCAAGCCGTAGTGAATTATGCGCAGCACTATGATGTGGATGGCGTGGTCTGCGGACATATCCACCAGCCAGAGCTATCGATTCACCCTCGAGATAACCAATACTCCACACCGGATAAGCGCCAAATCATCTACGCAAATGATGGCGACTGGGTCGAAAACTGCAGCCTGATCACAGAAACCTTAAGCGGTGAATTACAGCTCTGCCGCTGGAATGAGCAAAGCTTAGGCCTCGATATTCTGAGAAGTATTATGTTAGTTCAAACGCCGCCTAACTCACCCATTCCAATGCCAGCTCAGGCCTCAAGACCAGTTCCACAAACGGCCACACACAGCCCCATACAAGCAGAAATCCAACCAAGGGATGTCGCCTAATCATGAATCACTTAACTAGTCATGCGCCAAACGCCGAGCCATTAAATCCCAACGCATTAAACCAAGGCACGGCTATTGAATCTACAGCAATGCCACAACCTGCTTTTAAAGACAGCTCGATGATCTTTACCGTCGATAATGTGGTGGAGCAAAACCTGCCCTCCCTCAAAGACAAACCTTGGTTAGCCAAGCCAACCAAGGCCATGCTGCGTTACCTGTTGAATGAAAAACAATGCAACGAGATAGCCAATCAATTTGCCTATCTGCAAGGGGTCGACTTTGTCGAGCAAGTGCTTGCCAGCTTTGATTTTAGTTTTACCGTGCCCGCCAACGAGGTCGAAAATATACCCTGCGAAGGCCGCGTGGTAATCTTCGCCAATCATCCGATTGGCTCTCTCGATGGCCTCGCATTGATAAAACTGATTAGTGAGATCCGCCCCGATATTAAAGTCGTCGCCAACGAGCTATTGATGGCACTTAAGCCTTTACATTCGATTTTGCTGCCGGTGCGCAATATGACGGGCGGCACGCCGAAACAGCACCTCGAAAAAATCCACCAGCATCTGCGTAATGAAGGCGCGGTGCTGATTTTCCCGTCGGGGGAAGTCTCTCGCCTGCGTCCCAATGGCGTGCGCGATACCCTGTGGCACTCAGGCTTTTTAAAGATGGCGATTTCCTGTAATGCACCGCTGCTACCAATCTTTTTGGATGCCAAAAACTCCGCCACCTTCTACGGCGCCTCGATGATTTACAAACCCTTAGCCACACTGCTACTGGTCAAGGAAATGTTTAAACAGGCCAAACGCAATATGCCTATTCGCATCGGCGAGCTTATCCCGAATGAAGCCGTGCGCTCGATGGACTTTCCGCTAAAGACCAAAATAAAACTACTAAAGAATCATCTGTATCGCATCGGCAAAGATAAAGACCCACTGTTTATCACCCAAAGCGCCATCGCCCACCCTGAGTCGCGCCGAGAGCTGCAAGCCTCGCTGCAACAATGTGAACTCCTCGGTGAAACCCAAGATAACAAACTGATTTATTTGTATCAGCATCAGGACAGCAACCCCATCATGCGTGAAATTGGTCGCCTGCGGGAAATCGCCTTTCGCGCCGTCGGTGAAGGCACGGGCAAGCGCCGCGATATCGATAAATACGATTCCTACTACCAACATCTGGTGCTGTGGGATAAAGAACAGTTTGAAATTGTCGGCGCCTATCGTTTCGCCAGCGGTGAGCAAGTGCTAAATCGCTACGGCGACAACGCCCTCTACAGCCAATCTCTGTTCCAATATGCCGACGGCTTTATGCCCTTTGTCAAACAAGGCTTAGAACTTGGCCGCAGCTTTGTGCAGCCCAAATATTGGGGCAAACGCAGTCTCGACTACCTCTGGTTTGGCATTGGCGCCTTCCTCGCTAAACATCCCGAATATCGCTACCTGTTTGGCCCTGTTTCCATCAGTAATCAACTGCCTGGCAGCGCGCGCGAAATGTTAGTGCATTTCTACTCCAAGGAGTTTGCGCCAGCACAGCAGCTGGCGGTGTCTATGTCCCCCTTTGGACTATCCAAACAGCGTAAAGAGCAGTTGGATGCCCTGTATTCCGGCGAGGATTACCAAAGTCACTTTAAGCAACTCAAACAAATGCTGGCGAGTATGGGAGCCGCAGTGCCTACCCTGTACAAGCAGTATGGCGAGTTGTGTAAGCAGGATGGGGTCAAGTTTCTCGCCTTCGGGATCGATGCCGATTTCGGCGACTGTGTCGATGGCTTAGTCTTGGTCGATACCCATAAACTCAAAGGGAAAAAGTACCAACGTTATATCGGCGCCCATTTGCCCGAAGACTTACGCAACCCCTTGATGACGGAAGACGAAACCGACGAGCAGGATTAGGCATAATCCTGTCTAAGATATTGGCTAAATAAACATCGGTCTGTTATAAGTATCTGTAATACAGTGCATTAAGGATACATATCCTTGGAAGGGTTTATCATGCCGATCATTATCGCCGATATTATGCGTACCCGAGTCGTTACGGTCGAAATGGACGATCGTTTAACCGTGGCGAAGGAGATTTTCGAGCAGGCAAACTTCCACCATCTACTGGTGGTGGATGAATATAAACTCGAAGGCGTGTTGTCGGAGCGCGACTTGCTGCGTGCCATCAGCCCGAATCTAGGTAGCAGCGCCGAAACCTCGAAAGATCTCGAAACCCTACAAAAACGCGTCCATCAGGTGATGACCCGTAATCCGGTGACCGTTGCGCCCCATGTGTCGCTCGATGTAGCCAGCCGTACCTTGCTGGAACACAATATTGGCTGTTTACCTGTGCTCGATAATGGCGATTTGGTCGGGATAGTGACTTGGAAGGATTTACTGCGAGCCTATTGTGAACACAATGAGGTTAATGAAAGCGAGTGCTAGCTGCACTCGCTTCCGACTTTATAGAGTAATCTAGATTGCCCAACCGCCCATATAGAAGGCCACAAGGCCCAAGGTAATGGCTAACACACCTAACTTAAGTTGACGCCATTCGCCGCTAAAAATACGGCCAACCACTAAGGTTACAAAGCCGAGCATAATACCGGTCACAATGTTACAGCTAAGGATAATGAACACGGCGCAGGTTAAGCCCGCCATCGCATCGACCTTGTCGTTAAAGTCCAACTTAGTCACATTGCTGAGCATCAATAGCCCCACATACATCAGCGCAGGCGCCGTCGCATAGGCAGGCACCAAATAGCTGAGCGGCGCTAAAAACACCATCAGCAGGAACAATCCACCGACTATGGTCGCCGTTAAGCCTGTCTTACCGCCCGCCGCTGTCCCTGCCGCCGATTCGATATACACCGCCGCAGGAGCGCCGCCGACAATACCCGCAAACATGCTGCTGACAGAATCTGACGTTAATGCCTTGCCGCCGCCAACGATATTATCGTCTTTATCCAGTAGATTGGCTTGCCCCGCTACCGCGCGAATGGTGCCCGTGGCATCAAAAATCGCCGTCATCACCAACGCCAGCACAATCGGCAATACCACAGGATTCAAGGCGCCCATAATATCCATTTGACCAATCAGCGAGTGCTCAGAGGTAAAATCAGGCACGGCGAAGAAACCTTGGAATTTCACGCTTGGGTCAAACACTAAACCGAACAGGGACAGGCCGATAATCACCAATAAAATCCCGCCGGGTACGCCGCGACGCTCTAAACCAATAGTGGCCGCTAAGCCCAGCACGGTGGCGATAACGGGCAGGCTGTTAATGTCGCCTAACTTCACAGGCAGCCCCGCGTCATTGGCCACAATCAACTGCACACTGTTAGTGGCAATTAAGAGTAAAAACAAGCCAATACCTATACCTGTGCCATGGGCAATCCCCTTGGGTAGGTTAGCCAGCACCCATTGACGCACGCCAGTAACACTCACGACGGTAAAAATCACCCCCATCCAAAAGATGGCGCCTAAGGTCACAGGGATACTCATGCCCTGACCTAACACCAAGCCGAAGGCGGTAAAGGCGGTGAGTGAAATTGCACAACCAATGGCCATAGGCAGATTCGCCCAGAGTCCCATCAGCAGCGAGCCAAAGGAGGCAATTAAACAGGTGGCGACGAACACGGCGCCGGGATCGAATCCCGCTTTGCCTAACATATTGGGTACCACAATCACTGAGTACACCATCGCGAGGAAGGTGGTTAACCCTGCAATCACTTCTTGGCGAACTGTGCTACCACGTTGTTGAATTGAAAAAAAACGGTCCAGAAACGAACCTGAGGGTACGGCTGTTGAACTCAATTGCTCAGACATATCTTGTTATACCTTGTGATCTCTTAAAATAGGGTCGATACCAATTGGCTTAACCATTGGCGACGCCGGCTGCGGCAGATTAGAGCCCCAAATCCAAGGAGTTGGGTGAGAGATCCACATCATTTTCCTACATCGGGAAAAATCCATGATCTGCAAGCAGTGATGCTTTGCCCAGTTAAACTATCTTCAACCATGCAAAC
Source organism: Shewanella sp. Koi 1 (assembly GCF_052907445.1). Taxonomy (NCBI): domain Bacteria; kingdom Pseudomonadati; phylum Pseudomonadota; class Gammaproteobacteria; order Alteromonadales; family Shewanellaceae; genus Shewanella; species Shewanella sp. Koi 1. Next base: position 3,555,511 of record NZ_JBREJM010000001.1, read on the forward strand.
GCAGCCTTTGTTGGCCGCGGATAATACTGTAAACGCCGCCAGATAGCTAAGACCTCGCCTGCACTTCAGTAAATAATTAGCCAAAAAAGTCAAAATCAGTGTTTAAAAAAACACCTAAACTGCATATCAAACTGCCGATAGCGATCACAGAAATAAGATTAACGCTCTGTCAGTAAAACAAAAAATGATGTGATTTTTAAAATTTTCATAATTTTTCATATATTGTCAAAGCCCATTCATCACAACAGGCAAGTCCATTCACATCTCCCCTTTATAGTGCTCCCATCAAAAATCGCTTTCGAACGGAGCTATTCCCAATGACAAAGCCCACTATGCAAACATCGGATAAGTCCTCACGCAGCAATGAGTTAAAGGCGCTGGGATTCATCATTTTCATACTCTTTCCCGCACTGACTGTCGCGGGGATCAGTCTCTACGGTTTCATCATTTGGATGATCCAAGCCTTCGGCGGCGTTGTCGGCCACTAATTCACTGATACTTTGAGGACGCTATTATGAAGTGGTTAACCAACCTCTGGCGCACACTAAACAAACCCACAAAAGCTCTCACCTTAGGCGCTGTCAGCATCAGTGCTTTTATCATGGGCATCATCTTCTGGGGCGGATTTAACACCGCACTAGAAGCCACCAATACCGAAGCCTTCTGTATTAGCTGCCACAGTATGGAAAGCAAGCCTTACCGAGAGTTACAGGAAACTGTGCATTGGTCGAATCACTCTGGCGTGCGCGCCACCTGCCCAGACTGCCACGTGCCCCACAACTGGAGCCGTAAGATTGCCCGTAAGATGGAAGCTTCCCACGATGTTTGGGGCTGGTTATTCAACACGGTCAACACTCCTGAAAAATTTGAAGCTAAGCGCCTAGAAATGGCGAGCCGCGAATGGAAACGTTTCGATCGCGACAATTCTCTGGCCTGTAAAAACTGCCACAACTACAACTCGATGAAGTGGGAAAGCATGTCACCACTGGCGCAAAAACAAATGAAACGTGCCGCCGAAATCGACCAAAGCTGTATCGATTGCCACAAAGGCATTGCCCACCATTTACCTGAAATGGGCACGGCCCGCGCACCCGAACTCATCGCCGAAGTGGGCGCAGGTGTCAGCTCAGTCGAAACCAACCAAACCTACTACAGCGCCCTGACTAAGCCACTGTTCTTTAGTGAAAAAGGTGACGTTGAAGCCGGTACCTTAAACGTAGCCACTAAAGTCAAAGTGCTCGAAACCCAAGGTAAGCGTATCAAAATTGGTATCGATGGCTGGCGTAAGAAAATCGGCGCAGGCCGCGTGATCTACATGGACTTTGGCGTAAACATTCTGTCGGCACAGTTAAGCAAAGATGCCGCCGAAACCGAAGGTGTTATCCAAACCTTTGAAGAGAAAGAAGACCCAATGACAGGCCTGAAATGGCAACGGGTTGAAGCCCAAATCTGGACCGATAAGGATTACCTGCTCACCGAGCTGCAACCACTCTGGGGCTATGCCCGCGACACGTTCCGCTCAAGCTGTAGTGTGTGCCACACCCAGCCAGATGAAGCGCATTTCGATGCCAATACTTGGCCTGGTATGTTCCAAGGCATGTTGGCCTTCGTGAACATGGACCAAGACACCCAAGCGCTGGTGCAGAAATACCTACAGGAACATTCGTCAACCTTCGTGAAAAAAGAGCACTAATTCGGGAGTAATACCATGAACAGAAGAGACTTTTTAAAAGGCTTAGCCTCAACCTCTTTCGTTGCTTTAGGTGGCAGCTCAGTGTTAGCGCCCTTAAATGCGCTGGCCAGCACAGGCTTAAATGAAGACGAATGGCTGACCACGGGCTCACACTTTGGCGCCTTTAAAATCAAACGTAAAAACGGTGTAATTGCCGAGGTCAAAGCCTTCGATTTAGATAAATATCCAACGGATATGATTAACGGTATCCGCGGTATGGTCTATAACCCATCCCGCGTGCGTTACCCTATGGTTCGCTTAGACTTTTTACTCAAAGGCCATAAGAGCAATACCCAGCAACGGGGGGATTTCCGCTTCGTTCGCGTGACCTGGGATAAAGCATTAAAGCTGTTTAAACACTCACTCGATGAAATCCAAACCCAATACGGTCCATCGGGCTTACACGCAGGACAAACCGGTTGGCGCGCAACCGGGCAACTGCATTCCAGCACCAGCCATATGCAGCGCGCGGTGGGGATGCACGGCAACTATGTGAAGAAAATCGGAGACTACTCCACCGGTGCAGGCCAAACCATTCTGCCCTATGTGTTAGGTTCAACCGAAGTGTATGCCCAAGGCACCTCTTGGCCGCTGATCTTAGAAAACAGCAACACTATCGTGCTCTGGTCAAACGATCCTTACAAAAACCTGCAAGTGGGTTGGAACGCTGAAACCCATGAGGCCTTCGCTTACCTCGCGCAGTTAAAAGAGAAGATCAAACAGGGCAAGATCCGCGTGATCAGTATCGACCCTGTGGTCACCAAAACCCAAGCTTACCTTGGCTGTGAACAGTTATATGTCAACCCACAGACTGACGTAACCCTGATGCTGGCGATCGCCCATGAGATGCTCACCCAAAAGCTACACGATGAAAAATTCATCCAAGGTTACAGCTTAGGTTTCGAAGAGTTTGTACCTTACGTGATGGGCACTAAAGATGGTATCGCCAAAACCCCTGAGTGGGCGGCGCCTATCTGCGGTGTTGAACCACACATTATTCGCGATCTGGCAAAAACCTTAGTTAAGGGCCGCACCCAAATCATGATGGGTTGGTGTATTCAGCGCCAACAACACGGTGAGCAACCTTACTGGATGGCCGCAGTCCTTGCGACCATGATAGGCCAAATCGGTTTACCTGGCGGCGGCATCAGCTATGGTCACCACTACTCGAGTATTGGTGTGCCTGCAACAAACGCAGCGGCGCCAGGCGCCTTCCCGCGTAACTTAGACGAGAACCAAAAACCCCTGTTCGACAGCACCGACTTTAAAGGCGCGAGCAGTACGATTCCCGTCGCCCGTTGGATTGATGCGATTCTCGAGCCCGGCAAAACCATTGATGCCAACGGTTCGAAAGTGGTGTATCCCGATATTAAGATGATGATTTTCTCGGGTAATAACCCATGGAATCACCATCAAGATCGTAACCGCATGAAGCAAGCCTTCCATAAGTTGGAATGCGTGGTCACTATCGATGTGAACTGGACGGCAACTTGCCGCTTCTCCGACATAGTGCTACCCGCCTGCACCACCTATGAGCGCAACGATATCGACGTATACGGCGCCTATGCTAACCGCGGTATTTTGGCGATGCAGAAGATGGTGGAGCCGCTGTTTGAAAGTTTGTCAGACTTTGAGATCTTCACTCGCTTTGCCGCATTGATGGGTAAAGAGAAAGAATACACCCGCAATATGAGCGAGATGGAGTGGATAGAAACCCTCTATAACGAGTGTAAAGCCGCGAACGCGGGTAAGTATGAGATGCCAGATTTTGCCACTTTCTGGAAGCAAGGTTATGTGCACTTTGGTGATGGCGAGCTGTGGACACGCCACGCCGACTTTAGAAACGATCCTGAAATCAATCCATTAGGTACGCCTTCTGGCTTGATTGAAATCTTCAGCCGTAAGATTGAACAGTTCGGTTATGACGACTGCCAAGGCCATCCAATTTGGATGGAAAAAGCCGAGCGTAGCCATGGTGGCCCGGGTTCAGACAAATATCCTGTGTGGCTACAATCTTGCCATCCGGATAAACGTCTGCACTCACAGATGTGTGAATCGAAGGAATACCGCGAAACTTACACAGTCAACGGCCGCGAACCCATCTATATCAGCCCTATGGATGCCAAAGCGCGCGGCATTAAAGATGGCGATATAGTGCGGGTATTTAACGACCGTGGCCAACTGTTAGCGGGCGCAGTGGTGTCGGATCGCTTCCCTAAAGGCGTTGTGCGAATTCATGAAGGCGCATGGTATGGCCCAGTGGGTAAAGATGGCAGCGTCGAAGGCGGCGCCGAAATCGGTGCCCTGTGTAGCTATGGCGATCCAAATACTCTGACCTTAGACATTGGCACCTCGAAGTTGGCTCAAGCCTGCTCAGCCTATACTTGTCTGGTCGAGTTTGAGAAATACCAAGGCAAAGTCCCTAAGGTCAGCTCCTTCGATGGTCCTATCGAAGTCGAAATCTAACCAAGCCCACAAGGCGATGCGCCTAGTCAACTAGGCGCATTCCACTGTTAATCTTGAGGAACATGCGATGAGCAACGTCGATATCAATCATGCCAGAGCCTTAGTGTATCAGCTGCTGTCTTCTCTGTTTGCCCGTGAAATTGATGAGCAGCGCCTTAAGCAACTCAGCAGTGAGCAAGCGCAGCAATTCTGGACACAACTGGGTTATGCGCCCGAGTTTAGTGCACCAGTCGCCAGCATACAAAAGGTGCTGAATGGCTTAACGAGCGATGAAGCCTTGCTCGAACTTGCCGCCGATTATTGCGGTTTATTCCTTGTAGGCACAAAGCACAGCGCCTCGCCCTATGCCAGCCTGTACTTGAGTCCCGAGGAAGAACCCTTGCTATTTGGGCAGCAGCATCAACAAATGAGCGAGTTTTTACACCAGAGCCAACTGCAAGTGCAGAGTCACTTCCCTGAGCCTGCCGATCACTTAGCCGTGATCTTAGCCTATATGGGACACTTAACTTGTCACAGTGAAGATGCCGCCCAGTTAAACTTCCTCAATGCTTGTATCGACTCATGGTTAGCCAAGTTTGTCGCCAAGGTCGTTGAGTGCGATAGCAAGCACAGCAATGGCTTTTACAGCGCCCTCGCCACACTCACCTTAGCTTGGGTGCAGCAAGATACACAGCAGTTAGAACAGGCAATGCATTAATCGCCATAAGCATAAAGCCCGATTAGCGTTACACCTGAGTCGTGTTAAACCTGAGTCGCATTAAGACTCAAAGTAATAACTCATGTCTCGTCCTGGAATAAGTTAACGAAATGTGGCTCCCATGGGAGCCGCCTTTTTATCACTCGATTTGCATTGATTAGGCAGAAATACGTTTTGCTTATGTACGACTCAGGACGACTCTCGCCTAGTGCAAACGTCTTGTCGTTAATCCTTTGTTGCTAACACTTTGTCGCTAATCCTGTATTGCGAGCCACTGCTCAATCGCTGTTATCGACGCCTGCCAGCAGGCGGTTAATTCAGTCACCGCTTTGCTATCCAATACATTTTCCCCTGTGGTGTTTAGTGCTTTCTCCCACTGCTGACAACACTGAGTCAGTGCTTTTAGCCCCATGCTGGCACTACTGCCCTTAAGCGCGTGCAATAGTTTTCCAACATCGCTGAAATGCGCCACAGAGCTTAGCGCCGAGAGTCGCTCCATTTGCTCAGTACTGGAGGTTCGATAGAGCGCTAACATATCACTCACGGCTTTCACGCCTAAAACCTCAATATCTTGCTGTAACTGGTTAAGATCTAACAAGGTTTCGGCTTGATGGCTCTGGCTGGTAGATTCGGCATTGTTCGCCGATTGAAGTGATTGTGCCGATTGCGGCGATGATTCACCTAGTGAAATCGGCATTGAAGTTGGCACACGCGCAACACCTAACCATTCTGTCAGGGTTTGCAGGCTCAAGGGTTTAGCTAATACAGTATCAAACCCCGCCTCCCGATACAGGCTAAGATCCTCTGTCTGCATCTGCGCGGTAAAGGCGGCAAACTTCACCTTGCCATTGGCGAATAACGCCTTTAACTGGGGTAATAGTGTGAGTCCAGAGCCATCACTCAGTTGGATATCTAGCATCACGGCATCGAATGCCTTGTCGCCACTTACATGCGCTAGCGCCTGCTGACAACTGATGGCCAAGCAGGAACTGTGGCCTAAATGCGCCAAAAATCCCTGCGCGACCATGGCATTAACCTTGTTGTCTTCAATCACTAACACCCGTAGGGGATTAACCTGTTTTTGCTCCTGAGTTTGCGTATCCAATGCCTTATCACATTGGGTAAAGCTCAGCTCAAAACCAAACTCACTGCCCTTACCTAGTTCGCTCTTGACCCAAATTCCCGGCCCCTCGGTATCCATCAGTTCAACTAACTGTTTGCAGATGGCAAGCCCCAAACCTGTTCCACGGCTGCGCCCCTGATTAGGCAATACGCAGTAAGGCATAAATAATTGCTCGCGCACCTCGGGAGCAATCCCCACGCCGGTATCGGCCACCACAAAGACCAACTTATCGCCTCGCACGCTGACATTGAGACTCACGCCGCCTTCTGGGGTGAATTTAATGCCGTTACCAATCAAGTTAAACAGCACTTGCCTCAGCTTAGGGCCATCGATATGAATACACGCAGGTAACTGGGGACGATTCAGCCTTAAGCTCAATCCTGCCAAATTGGCGCCCGCCACCATGATCGCCAGCACTTCATCGAGCAGGGCATTGATATCCGTTGGCCGCGGTTCATTGGTTAAATTACCCTGCTCGAGGCGAGAGAAATCGAGAATATCGCTCAGCACAGTTTGCAGCAGCGTGCCGCTGTATTGTGACAATGCGAGCATCTGTTGCTGCGCTGGCGGCAGCTGACTATGGCCGAGTAAGGTAAGTGTCCCGAGTAAGCCGTTGAGCGGGGTGCGAATCTCATGGCTCATGGTCGCCAAGAATTGGGATTTTGCCTGACTCGCCTCCTCGGCAACGATTCTTGCCTTAGCGTGGCCTTTGGCCTCCGCATCGAGTCGCAGGTTGGCTTCGGCCAATTCCTGTGTGCGCGTAGCCACGGTTTGTTCGAGGGCTTTTTTATGCTCGGTCAGCTCATCGGCGACCTGACGTAAATCCGTCTGTAATTTCAGGTTATGGGCGGTTTTTCGCTTAAATGCCTCGATGGCATTGGCCATGGCGGTCAACTCATCGTCACCGTGGGCATCGAGGCTCACATTGGTGTCCCCTAAACTTAAGCGCGACATGGCCTCGGTTGCCTGATTTAACCTCAAGGCAATGCCGCGATAGATCACCCGATAAACCACTACGGCTATGATAACCAACATTAATATGCCCGTGCCCCACAGCCCCAAGCGGGCGTAAGACAACTGCATTAAATAATCACTGCGCGCCAGCTCCGCCCGCTGCTGCTGTTGATTAAGTGCACTGTCCACCCGCGTATTGAGGCTATAGAGTTTTTCCGCTAACTCCTGCTGCTGCCGCTGTTGGCGCTGCAGGCTTTGGCTCAGTTCTCGCTGTAATTTAATGATTTTTGGGGTATGGAGAAGAATAGCCAGCTCCGTTTTTAGGGCATTGAGCCTGCCGGGGTCGCGGATAAGCTCAGCCACAGTGGTGAGCGCCATTAAATCGATACCCACCTCTGCCACTGGCGCCTCAGTGGTCGCCAGCTCGATAGCCATCCCTTGCGTTGGATGATGCTGCGCCATGGGGTGCGATGGTTCAGTACTGGCAAAGGTTGCCAATAAACGGGGAACACTCAATTGCAGCTCAGACTGTAACTCGGATGCCTCAAATAACTGACTGAGCAGCGCAATTTGATGCACTAACTTGAGCGCACGGTTGAGCTGCTCCTGCACATCTAACTCTCGCTCAATCACATCATCGAGCAATTGGCCACTGCGCTTATCCCCCGCCATATCCGGATAGGCTTGGCTGAGTTTTGCCAAAATAGCCGAATCGACAACCGCCAATTCGGATTGCAATAGCTCAGAGGCTCGGCCTGCGGCAACCGATAATTCGCAGGCCCTGAGCTGTAACTCATCGCCCAAGGTAAGGCGCTGGCCCACACTCTTACCAAGTAAGGTTAATTGCTCGATGATTTGCCCTGCTAATACGGATAAATGATTATCTTCGTTCACATCCAGTGTTAGTAACACTTTGATGCTATTTAACATTGTGGCGCTTTCAAGGCTGAGCTTACGGCCGATAAATTCCCGCTGCCGCTCATCCTCTACTTGGCCTAACTGGGTCACGCCATCGGATAAGGCATTAGAGGCCTGCACTAATTGGCGCGCGGCTTGAGAGGCGGGTAAGGATTCTTCATACAGGTAACTGTCGGCCTGTTTGAGCCAATGCAAACTCAGGCAACCTAAGCTAACCAGTAGCAACAGCAATACCCCAAGCACGCCGAAGGCGAGCATGAGTCTGCCGGTTAAACTACTTCGCGATAAAGATAAAGGCGCCACACTTGTTCCTTCTGTTACAATGCCTTCGAGATAATCACTGTGGATGATACGAGACAATGGGAAAATTTTGGCAAGCTTTGCTCACACTCACCACTTTTGGGCTGTTATGTTTACCGACTGCTGACGCCAACAGCCAAACTTGGCCATTAGAGCAACGCCATCCCTTTAATGCCAAAATTCAACAGGCGCAGGCGCTTGATTATCATCCCCTGAGTAAAGCACAACAGGCTTGGCGCATTTGTGCCTTAGTGCCTCATCTTAAGGACGCCTATTGGATTGGCATCAACTACGGCCTGATCCAACAGGCGAAACACCTCGGTGTGTCGCTGGACCTGTTCGAAGCAGGCAGCTACTACCATCAAGATAAACAGCTCGAGCAATTAAGCGCCTGTATGAAGGGTGATTACGACGCGATTTTGCTCGGCGCCGTGAGTCCCAATCTGCTCGAACAGTTTTCTGAGCCGTTAACCAAACCCGTGCTCGCCCTAGTCAATAAACTCAATGCAGAGCAAGTGCAGACCCATATCGGTGTTAACTGGTATCAAATGGGACTGAGCGCGGGCAATTTTATTAAGGCAGATGCCAAGGCGCATTCGCCCACCCAGCCAACTACCTTGGCCCTCTTAGCGGGCCCTGAAAACCTAGGCGGCACAGATTTAGTCGAACAAGGCATTCGCCATGCCCTCGAGGGCAGCAATGTCAGTATCAGTGCGATTCAGCATGCCGATAACAATCGCAATCTCTACCGCGACCAATTACAGATACTGCTTAAAGCCCAGCGCCCCAACTATATTCTCGGCAGTGCCGTGGCGATAGAAGCCGCCGTCAGCACCCTCAAACAAAAACAGCTGACGCAAGACATTAAGCTGGTGAGCAGTTACTTATCTCCTGCGATTCTTCGCGGCTTGAAACGCCAAAAAGTGGTATACAGCAATGATGACTTGGTCGTGTTACAGGGCAAACTCGCCATCGATGTCACGGTAAAACAGCTCGAAGGCGCTGCGCCTTTTGGCGATATAGGTCCTGCTATCGTTGAGCGCACGACTTCACCAAATACCCTATCGGATCTTAGCGTTAGCCTCGCTGAAGCGGATTTTTATCCTTTATATCAAGTACGGCCTTAATCTTTACCCTAGTCCTCCACCTTAGCGGCAAATAAATAACCCTCACCATGGACAGTAACAAAGAGTTCGGGATTAAGCTTATTACGTAGGCGGCGGATGATGACATCTATGGTTCTGTCATTCACATCCTGATTGCGATGACTGGTTTGCTGCATTAAGCGCTCGCGGGAAAGTACCTGCTGCGGATGCAAAGCAAAGGCGGTTAACAACTCAAACTCGGCCTTAGTGAGCTTGATTATCTCCTCCCCTTGGCGCAACTTACGGCTGTTTAATTCAAGCCGATAACCTTCAAAACTCATCACATCGTCGGGCTCGGATAATTCCTGCACCAGCGCTTGTTCGGCTTGTTTTACCAGAGAAATCCGCCACAGTAGATTTTTAACCCTAACCAATAGCTCCCGCAGCTCGAAGGGCTTAGTCACATAATCATCGGCGCCCATCTCGAGACCAACGATTTTATCAATCGATTCATCACGGCCCGAGACCAAGATAATCCCCACATGGGAACGGCTACGTAACTCACGGGTTAAACTTAAGCCATCCACCCCAGGCAGATTAATGTCCAACATAATTAAATCAATATGTTGACGATTAAACTCATGCCACATCTGCTCGCCATCGACCGCCTCGACAACGCGGTAACCTTCTTTTTCAAAATATCCTTTCAATCGCGCACGAATAACCGCTTCATCATCGACAACGAGCACACTATAGGCCATGTTCAACATCTCTTATTTTGCTTAACTGAATTATTCATACTTTTTCATATTTGCATATGAGGAAAAGGTGAAATGTGCGATCTGCGTTGCTTTATTGCACAAAAAACTGCCGGGCTTTTACAGCGACCTGAATATGACATATGCTTAGGCATATTGACTGGGGTGAGCACTAACAAACTATGAAAGATAAAGAATTAGTGATTGATGAAAGACGCAATTTTTCACGGATCTTGTTTGCCGCAAGCGCGTCGCTACACCAAGGCGATAAACAATGGCAAACCACCATTCTTGACCTCAGCCTGAATGGCGCTTTAGTGGAAGAACCCGCAGGTTTCAGCCATGCAGGAGAGCCTATCATCCTTAGTTTTAGCTTGCAGGGCTCGGATATTGAGCTGCAAATGGAAACCGAGTTAGTGCATCAACGCAATCAACAGTTGGGATTGAAGTGTAACTTTATTGATGTTGATAGTATCAGCCATCTGAAACGCATCGTTGAGTTGAACCTAGGCGATGCATCGATACTGAATCGTGAATTAGCGCTATTTATCGAAAAACATAATAGCGCCAATTAAGTAAAACACTTAGGTGTAACTTAGCCTTCGTAGAAATCAAAAACAGCGCCACTGAGCGCTGTTTTTTATTGAAAATTAAATCGCTTCAAGTGCTTCCGATAGTTTAGACACCCCTACCACTTCCATACCTGCGGGCGGCTTTTTCGGCACGTTCGCACGGGGCACAATCGCCCGCTTAAAACCATGTTTGGCGGCTTCGACTAAACGCTCTTGGCCATTGGGCACGGGGCGAATTTCGCCAGATAAACCCACTTCACCAAACACCACTAAATCGCTCGGTAAAATATCGCCACGAAAACTCGATACCATGGCCAGCAGCAAAGTTAAGTCGGCGCTGGTTTCCGTCACTTTAACCCCGCCCACCACGTTCACAAACACGTCCTGATCCGACATTTGCAAGCCACCGTGGCGATGCATCACTGCAAGCAACATGGCTAAACGGTTTGCATCCATCCCCACTGCCACGCGGCGCGGATTCGACATCGCCGAATTATCCACCAGTACCTGTAACTCAACCAACAACGGACGCGTACCTTCCCATACCACCATCACCAAGGAGCCAGAGGATTCCTCCTCGCCGCGGGAAAGGAAAATCGCCGAAGGGTTAGCCACTTCCTTCAGACCGCGCTCGGTCATGGCGAATACGCCTAACTCGTTGATGGCACCAAATCGGTTCTTATGGGAGCGCAGGGTGCGATAACGGCTGTCGCTATCCCCTTCAAACATCACTGAGCAATCGATACAGTGCTCGAGCACTTTAGGCCCAGCGAGGCTACCGTCTTTGGTTACATGCCCTACCATAATCACGGCAATGCCGTTTTGCTTGGCAAAGCGAGTTAAATAGGAGGCCGACTCTCGCACCTGCGACACACTGCCCGGACTCGACGCCACATCGCTCATATGCATGACCTGAATAGAGTCGACGACGATGACTTTTGGCAATTCTTGCAGGGCGATTTCGCAAATCTGCTCCACACTGGTCTCGGATAACATCCTCAATTTATTGGTCGGCAGTCCTAAGCGATGGGCCCGCATTGCTACCTGCTGCAGGGATTCTTCGCCCGTCACATAGAGCGCTGGCATTTGCTCGGCAAGATAACAAAGTGTTTGAAGCAACAACGTACTCTTACCAGCACCGGGGTGACCGCCAATCAGAATCGCCGAGCCAGGCACTATGCCGCCCCCAAGTACACGGTCGAGCTCGCCAAAATGGCTCACAATACGGGGTAAAGCATTGAGATCAATTTGATCTAAGGTTTTAACTTCGCTGCTGCCAGCACCGGCATAACCCGCAAACTTTGTTCCCCTTCCGGGCGAGGCGGCACCTAAGCGCACTTCGGTTATCGTATTCCATTCATGGCAAGCACTGCACTGTCCTTGCCAACGTGGAAAATCTTGTCCACACTCATTGCACACGTACGCGGTTTTATTCTTTGCCATAACTTATTAAAATCTGTATAAAATCAATTTAAGTAACTATGAATACTGCCGACATAAGACTAACACAGCACAACATATAACCAAACCATCTGAAGACCTGAGTTTCACTTAGCTTGAGATGAAATAAGCATTAGAAAAGATCCCTACATGAGTTTAGATAACCATAATGCGCTCATAGAACAGCTCAAGCCGCTACTCATGGAACCCAACTTCCAAGAGATTTTTCAGCAGCTGACTGCCGATGAAAACAACTCCACCCGTTTTCTGTTGAAAATGGAGCTGAATCGTTTGGCCTCGCCCTGCACGCGGATTATCGATCTTAGGGACAAATCAGAGTTGCCCTGCAGTGAAGTCATGCTGGGCCAACAACGTCATTTCCTAGATGAGCCAGCCAAACATAGCCTGCAAGAAGCGATGTCCTTATATCGTAATAAATATACGCTGGGCGTGTATGAGTACGTCATCGCTGCCCATCAACAACGGCGACAAAAGCTACGTCAGGTGACACAACAAACGGACGGCGTTGAACCCGAACCTTTTATGGTTCCTGGTGTGGTACTCGGCAGTTATTTTAACCGCGCCGAAGAGCGGATGAATTACAGTATCCGTATTGCAGTTTCGCAACCCGGGCGAACCGAAATGCCGGGGATCACCGTGGACTTATCCATTGGTGGTGCGCGTATTCGCTTGGGGGCGAATCATCCCTTCGATCTCGACAAGCCTCTCAAGGTCAAACTGCTCGAGCTGAGCGAGGAATATTACTATCCCGATCTGCAACTCGGGGTCGATTATCAAATTGTCGACAGCCAAGCCAACGGTGAGTTTATTTGGCTAAGGTTAAAGCGAATTAGTGGCACTGACGCACTAGGTGAAATGCTAGGTAATTTGATTAGGGGCTACAAACTCCGCTACAAACTCGATGTGAACGATGTCTTGGTGACAGCATCAGGCCTAGGCTTTGAACGCCACTATCTTCCACATTTGCCGCATTTGCCTTTGTTTTTTAATCAACAAACGCAATCGATTAGCCATATGCTGCTAAGCCGCGACAATCAGCAGATAGTACATTATTTTCAAGATGAGAATGATATCAGCCAGCTGCCCGCCATGCTGACACCCGCGCGGCTCTCTGCGCTGCTCAGCCACCCTGAAAATCCGGATTACGGACTGTTTTTTAGTTTTACCTACAATGCCCAAGGCGCGTTATATTTTTATTCCGCCACCTTAGCCGAATTAAAATCCAAGGGCATGATGCCCTTATTCCTTGGTTTTGCCTCAACAAAACCAAGCTGGCGTATTTTTAAGCTTATCCCCGATAAGATTTATCATGCGAAAGGCTATCGCCGTGCGACCTTGCCAGGGGATGAAGCTAAATACAGCCCACTGGTAGAGCAACAATTAGTCCAGTTCAGCCATATGTTGCAACTTATCGATCTGACCAACGAGGATGAAAGAGCGACCTATAAAGCCTGGCAGAACGATAGTAATGCTAATGCGCTCAAGACCTTTGGTCAGCCGCGCCTCACCGCACATCAAATTAAGCCAATTTCGATGCAATTTAGTGAGCGTAGGCAGGAAGCGCGTTTCGCCTTTAAAACTTTAGTGAATGTGTCACAAGGAGGCATAAAAGCGACAGGGATAACCTTAGATATTTCTGGCAGAGGCATGCAGCTGACGCTGGATAACCCGACTGAGTTTGCCACCAACAAGCCAATAATGATCAGTTTGCCTAAGTTGCAGACCATTGCCGGTAAGACTCAGCTAGACAATTTACCCTACCGTCTAGTGCGTACCCGTAAAAATGGCGTGACTCTTCATTTAGCCGCGGTCATGGGACATACCCCCCATGTTGGCGTTGAGTTTTTAAATAAGCTGATCGCTCACAATCGCGAAAAACTTGAGCAACTCACTGAAAATAATAGTGAAGCAAACGAACTTTCTGATGGCTTAAAAAACATCCTTTTACGCGAGCTACACTCAGTCCCCTATTTTGTTGAGAAAACAACAAAATCAGCCCAAGTCGCCTGCTTAGGTGTCAGCACTGAACATGATGAAATCAGCGATATTTTTGCCGCAGGCTCCTCGGATACCCTGCAATATAATCTCGCCCCGCTGTTAAAAGATGGATTCTTTAAACGGGATATTCTCGATCCTATTCGCCAAATGAAACCACAGCAGGATATGGATTTTATTGAGGTGTTTATCCAGTTGACCCGCCAGTCCCGCGGTCAATTCCATTTAAAATGTGTTCCTGCCACCGAACTTGGGGATGCGCAGGCCAAAATCGCCTTTATCAACCAAAGCAAACTGGCGGGACGCTTTATGGCGCTGCGGATTTACCGTGGAGCGACCGAGAAACCGGATATGGGTTATCTGCGCCGCGAATTGGAATACATCAATATCCACGCCAACCACAGGGCGAAACAACTCGAGGAACAACTCTGGCGAATTATCGGTGTAGGAGAACTACTCGATATCACCCAAGAGGTGGAGCTGCGATACCCTGCTCTGCAAAAATAAGCAAGGGCGCATCGCCCTAGTCTTTTAACACCGCCAATTCAAACCTGAGATACCAATCGCGGATCAGCGGAAAATGGTCACTCATCGCATCCAGATGGGTCAGCATATCCGCATGACCATAGTCGTGTTTAAAGCCGTTCGCCTTTGAGAGCAGAGTATATTTCACTTGGCGAAAACCACACTCAGAGATCATATCGGCGACATCTTCAGGATGGCCAAGCACGGTATCGTTTTGCCCGGCAATAAACCAAGCAACAGGCCAGTTGGCCACCTTCGCCGCCTTGCCGTAATCGAAGCCATCATCATGGTCACGCCACTCTCCACGTACCCAATCTATGCTTTGAGTTAACGATGCGCGGCTCTCGTTATCCATACCGACACGCAGCTTATCTGCGGCGAGATACCCCTGTCCCACGGCTAAACTCGGGGCGAGACGATTCCAAAACACATCGACCATCAACCATTTTTTAAAGGACTTCACTCGAATCGTGCGTTTACTGCCAAAAGTCAGTAGTGACCGCACACTTTGCTGCAATTCGGGGTAACGCGCTAAGGCGCTCGCCATCAACACGCCGCCCCACGAATGCGCACACCAATGTACCTTCGATGGAGCTGGTTTCCCCTGCTCCTGACAAAGCTGTTGATGCATATTCAAAATATGCTGCTGCACTAATGGCAGTTGTTCGCGGATCACCTCCCCTTGTCCTAGGGTAAACCCACGCGCAATTTTGGGCAGACTCAAACCTCTGCCCGCCGTATCCAGCACATAAACCACAAAGCCCGCCTGAGCGAGAAAGCATCCTAAGCCTCGGCCACTCTGGCTGTAAAATACCCTGCCATTGGACATAGCACCATGTAACATCAGGATCGGTGGCTTCGAAAAATCCGCATTAGCAGGCAATAACTGGCGCAGATGCAGCTGTCCGTCTCGGTACGGAATATAGAGGGAAGTTTGTGCGGGCGTTGGCGCCGAGTGTTGGGATGCAGGGGAAGTCAAAGGCAGTCGCTGGTAGTCCATTCATGAACACTAAACTACCAGCTAAGCGTCAAAAAACAAGAGTCATTACTCTAATGTTAACGACTCGGAAACAACCGATGAATTAAAACTGCAGCAGATAAGGCAATACGCGCAGATCTAAACTGCAGATCCGCGCATCCGCCGCCGCCGCAAGTTTAGGTTTAGCATGGAAGGCAATACCAAAGTCCGCCGCCTGCACCATAGGGATATCGTTGGCACCATCACCGATGGCGACACGCTGCCCAGCAGGGATCTGCCAGTCTTGGCTACAACGGTTAACCACATCGGCCTTAAACTGGGCATCGACGACTTTCCCCGTGACGGTTCCCGCGAGCTTGCCGTCCACAATCACTAATTCGTTGGCAAATGCCGCGTCTAAATTCAACAGCTGTTTTAAGTGACCAACAAACGGCGTGAAGCCTCCTGACGCAACAACCAAACGCCAATGGTGCGACTTAAGCTCGGTCAGCATGGCCTCAAGGCCCGGCATCAGTGGTAAAGTGTCACACAAGGTTTGAATAATCTTGGCATCGGCGCCCTGAAGCTGGGCAACCCTTTGGCGCAAACTCTGCTCGAAATCCAGCTCGCCCTGCATAGCGCGCTCCGTGATTGCCGCCACTTGCTCGCCGACCCCTGCCATCGCGGCAAGTTCATCAATACATTCAATTTGGATCGCGGTAGAATCCATATCCATCACCAGTAAACCCGGCTCGCTCAGTTTAGGTAATGGGCCGCGAATAAGGTGTAACTCCACCTGCGATGGACAAGTGGCTAACAGCTCGGCACTCGGCTCCACGGGAAGCACAACTTCAACGCAATGTAGCGCCACTTGACGGCGAATAGGTGCGATGGAGAGCGAAGTTAATTTAAGGCTTTTAGCCAGAGAAACAATCCAATCTGCTAATGAGTCTTCAATGCTTAAATCTTCGTAAATCAGACGCATAGCACATCCGCTCTGGGATGGCCGCGTAGACGATTCCTGATAAGCCTCGAAACTGAGCCCCTGATATTCAAAGCGAGGTGAAGGGCTAGCAGCTAACCATACAAACAGCGCATTTTGGTTCAAGCTTTCCATAGGACTCATGTTCTCCAACTATCGGGCTCACTCAGAATCAATTATGATTAGGCAAGCGCTCTCACTATTAAGGGTCAAAGTGTTATATCTTAAAGGGCTAAAGAAAAGCCATAAAATCAGTAGACTGCTCCAAATCGCCATCGCCTTGACCTTGATGGTCGGCTTAGTGCAATTGTGGCAGACAAGCCTACTACAAGGTCAGCTGCTTCTAAAGTCCCAAACGCAAAAGATGGCCAGATTACTGGTGCAACAAACGGCCTACAGCGCGGCGCCCGCCCTACAATTGCAAAACGATGAACAGCTCCAATGGCTGGCTAGCGCATTAGTTGAAGATCCTAAGGTGATTTCGGCGGCCATTTTCAGCGACCAAGGTATACGCTTAGCCTTCGCCCAAAGTATTACCAAGGAAGTCTTAGACCCAGAATCCGAAGACATGAGTTTGCTCCTGATTAAATATCCGCCCTATGTCGAACCCGTGATCCAAGATGGAAAGAATTTAGGCTATGTCGAGGTTAGACTCGACACCAAACTATTTTTTAATGAAATCAAAGAAGCGCATAACCTGAATATGGAGCAGCAGCAAATCATGCTGCTGGTTGCTGGCCTTATCGGCATGTTGTTATCCCGCGCCTTATCCTTTAAACGCGCCGATTTTGACCGCCGTCGCACCCGCGCCAAATTACGTAAAAATCCTAAGAAAAATAAAGCTATAAAAGCAGCTGAGGAAGCTACGCCCGCAGATAATCAAGATACGCAGCAAGATGCTGTTATCGCAAGTGACACTGAGGCCGCTCAAAAGCCGATAGAAGCTAAGAAGACCAAAGAAAGCAAAGAAGCAACAGACCTTGACACTCAGCCCTTGGAGAAATCGGTAGCAAGTAAAGCGCCAAATGAAGACAGCAATGAAGCCATTGCCGAATCTAAAGCAAGGAAAACCAAAGTAACCACAGGGACAAAAGCTGTGCTTGCGCCAGAAAGAGTTGCATCAGAGAAAGCGCTTGATACGGAACCGGAGCTTAAACCAGAGAAAGATACTAAGGACAAGTCATCATCTGAGTCTACGTCTCTGTCGCAGTCTAAAGTGGATACCAAGGAACATGCGACCCAAGCGACAGCTTCAACAACTGAGCCGCAAAGCTCAACGCCCGCACCAAATAAACCTAAGGTAAAATCGGTACGCCGCGTGAAAACCAATGCGGCGAAATCCAACACAGAGAAAACCCTAACTCAACCGAGCGATTTAGATACCGATTCTACGGGTTAATTGAGACGTATCAGCCCAAACTGAGCGTCTTGGGGTCAGAGACAATAGAAAAGGGTTCGCAGTGCGAACCCTTTTTTTATAACGAGATTAGCGACAGATTACAGCGTAATTGCTGCGTCTAATGTCATCACGATCATATCGTTGAACGTGGTTTGACGCTCTTCAGAAGTGGTTTTTTCACCAGTACGGATATGGTCAGATACAGTTACCACACACAGTGCACGGGCACCGAATTCATGGGCAACACCGTATAAACCAGCGGCTTCCATTTCTACGCCTAACACGCCCATTTTTTCCATCACGTCAAACATTTGTGGATCAGGAGTGTAGAACAGATCGGCAGAGAAAACGTTACCAACACGGATCTTAGTGCCTTTCACTTTGGCAGACTCGATCACGGCATTCATCAGCTCGTAGTTCGCGATAGCAGCGAAATCTTGGCCTTTGAAACGTAAACGGTTAACTTGCGAATCGGTACAAGCACCCATGCCGATGATCACATCGCGCACTTTAACGTCAGTGCTGATCGCGCCACAAGTACCCACGCGGATCAGGTTCTTAACGCCGTAGTCTTTAATTAATTCAGTTGCATAGATTGAGCATGAAGGAATACCCATGCCTGAACCCATTACAGAAATACGTTTGCCTTTGTAAGTACCAGTAAAACCTAGCATGTTTCGAACGTCAGTCACTTGCTCAACATTTTCTAAGAATGTTTCAGCAATATATTTTGCTCGTAATGGATCGCCTGGAAACAGAACCGTCTCAGCGAATGCGCCCTCTACAGCATTAATGTGTGGTGTTGCCATCGAAATAACCCCTGTTTATTTTATTAAGACTTAAGTCTTTGTTTACTGGCGGCCCAATGCTGGCCGCCAAATCGAGATCTTGCACGTTTACTTAGATAAACGACTCACCGTATTCCATCGGCTCAAGCTTGAAGTAGCTTGCGATAGATTGGCCGATATCGGCGAAGCTGTTACGGCGACCGAGTGAACCGGCTTTCAGTCCTGCGCCATAGGCCAATACAGGCACATATTCACGGGTATGGTCAGTACCTTGCCACGTTGGATCGCAACCATGGTCGGCGGTGAGGATTAACAGATCGTCCTCATCCAGCAGCGCGAGCATTTCAGGTAAACGCGAGTCGAAATACTCCAGCCCTTTCGCATAACCTGCCACATCACGGCGGTGACCATAGTGGGAGTCAAAATCAACAAAGTTAGTGAATACAATAGTATTTTCACCCGCTGATTTCACTTCGGCTAACGTCGCATCAAATAGTGCTTCTAAACCGTTTGCCTTCACCTTTTTGGTGATGCCACAGTAAGCGTAAATGTCGGCAATCTTGCCCACACTCACCACTTCACCACCAGCGGCTTTTAACTTATCTAACACTGTCTTCGCTGGCGGCTCGAGGGAGTAATCCTTACGGTTACCAGTACGAGCAAAGTCGCTTGGGCCAGTACCATCGAATGGACGCGCAATCACGCGGCCAATGTTATAAGGTTCTAACTCTTCACGAGCGATTTCGCAAAGACGATATAAATTTTCTAAGCCAAATGTGCCTTCATGGCAGGCAATCTGGAATACAGAATCTGCCGAGGTGTAAAAAATTGGCTTGCCAGAGCGCATATGCTCTTCGCCTAATTCTTCCAGAATAGTAGTACCAGAAGCATGGCAGTTACCTAAAAAGCCATCGAGTCCCGCACGGGCCAAAATCTTATCGGTCAGCTCTTTAGGGAATGAGTTTTGGTGCTCGCTAAAATAGCCCCATTCGAATAATACGGGTACTCCCGCCATTTCCCAGTGACCGCTCGGAGTATCTTTACCCGAACTTAATTCCTGAGCGTGGCCATAGGCACCAATCAAGTCAACATTGTCCGCAAAGCCTGGTGCAAACGCCCCGGTACTCTCCATCGCGGCATGGGCTAACCCTAAACGAGCCAAGTTTGGCAGAGCTAATGGGCCTTTACGACCAGTATCCGCTTTACCTTCGGCGCATGCTTTGGCGATATGGCCAAATGTGTCAGAACCTAGATCCCCAAACTTAGCGGCGTCACCAGCAGCGCCCACGCCAAAGGAATCCAACATCATTATAACTGTACGTTTCATAATTCTTCCTTAAAGATCCGAAGCTCGAATATAAGCATAGATCTCAGGTGTTTTTTCTGGAGCGACTTCATCGATATGAATCGCTTTTTTCACCGCTTCTTCTGCCTGCGCAAAGGCTTCTTCAGATTGCGCGTGGATCACAGCAATCGGCGTAGAAGCATCAATTTTATCGCCAAGGGCACAGACTTGCGTCAAACCAACACTGTAGTCGAGTGCATCACCAGGTTTGCGACGACCACCACCTAAGGTAACCACGGCTAAACCGAGTTCGCGGGTATCCATGCTGTAGGCATAACCTTGGGTATCCGCAAAGACAGGGCGAATAATTTGCGATTGCGGTAAGTACTTACTGTAGTTTTCGACAAAATCGACGGGGCCACCGAGGCCTGAAACCATCTTGCCAAAGATCTCGGCAGCGCGGCCATTATCTAATACCCGATTTAACTTGGCACGGGCATCCGCTTCATCGGTCGCGAGGCCACCAAGGAGTAACATCTCGGCGCAAAGACCCATTGTCACAGCGTATAGACGAGGATTACGGTAAGCACCAGTTAAGAAGTCGATGGCTTCTTTCACTTCAACCGCATTACCCGCACATGAGGCTAATACTTGGTTCATGTCGGTGAGTAAGGCCGTCGTTTTAGTACCTGCGCCATTGGCTACCGCAGCAATACTGCGAGCAAGCTCTTCAGAGGCTTCGTAGGTTGGCATAAATGCGCCGCTACCGACTTTGACGTCCATCGCCAATGCATCGAGACTACAAGCTAATTTCTTAGAGAGAATAGAGGCGGTAATGAGGGAGATGGATTCGACAGTCGCAGTGTTGTCACGGATGGAGTAGAAACGTTTATCGGCGGGAACCAGATCACCAGTTTGGCCGATAATCGCCACACCAACATCTTTGACCACTTTGCGGAACAATTCACTCGAAGGTTCGGTTTGATAACCGGGAATAGCGTCGAACTTATCGAGCGTACCGCCTGTATGTCCGAGTCCGCGACCCGAAATCATCGGCACATAACCACCGCAGGCAGCAGCCATGGGACCGAGCATAAGACTAATCACATCACCGACACCACCTGTACTGTGTTTATCGATGACTGGGCCATTAAGACCAAGTGATTGCCAATTGAGTACAGTGCCAGAATCGCGCATTGCCGTAGTCAAAGCGATTCTTTCATCCATATTCATGTCATTAAAATACACAGCCATGCCTAATGCGGCGATCTGACCTTCCGACACTGCATTAGTGGTTATGCCCTTAACGAAGAACTGGATCTCTTCGGTGCTTAAAGCTAACCCATTGCGTTTCTTACGTATAATTTCCTGAGCTAGAAACATGATACTGCCTCCAAGCTAAATACTAATACAACATATCCGTTATTTAGCTTTGCAATGAAACATCAAAACTGTAGCAATATTACAATTACATGCTATCGAAGTTTTGATGTTTCCAACTAGATTTAGGTCACACTTAATTAGTTTCGATATATGATTTTGGTATTAATCGAGATGCAATGTTCGATTAATAGCCTTGAGTCGGCTTAGGCGCATCGGCTAATTCTAACGTGTGTAACAAGCTATTGAGTAAGCTTGAAGCACCAAATCTAAAGGTACGTGGAGAGACCCAATCCGCACCAAGAATACGCTCAGCCACACCTAAAAACTCTGCAGCTTGAGCAGCATCACGTACGCCGCCAGCAGGCTTAAAGCCTACTTTGGTGTTCTTCTCACTGATCACAGTCAGCATGATTTCAGCCGCTTCAAGGGTTGCGTTGACAGGCACTTTACCGGTAGACGTCTTAATAAAATCAGCTCCGGCATCGATAGACAGTTCAGAGGCACGGCGAATAAGCGCAGGATCGGCTAATACACCCGATTCAATAATGACTTTCAGCAATACTTCGCCACAGGCTTCTTTACAGGCTTTGACTAACTCATAGCCGACTGTTTCATTGCCTTCCATCAGCGCGCGGTATGGAAATACCACGTCCACTTCATCGGCGCCATAGGCAACCGCTGCACGGGTTTCTAATACCGCAATAGCGATATCGTCGTTACCGTGTGGAAAGTTGGTTACTGTCGCGATTTGAATGTCTTCGGCGCCCAATTCATCAAGGGTCTTACGTGCGATAGGAATGAAGCGAGGATAGATACAGATGGCAGCAGTATTACCCGCTGGCGTCACAGCTTTGTGACATAGGTCGATCACCTTCTGATCGGTATCGTCATCGTTTAAGGTGGTTAAATCCATAAGTTCGATGGCGCGTTGTGCTGCTTTTTTTAAATCAGTCATAATAGCTCTCCAAAAGAAAAAACAAATAAACAGAAATCAGTCGCTTATAAGCAACGCTTAGAGGTGGCATTATTTTGATTATTTTTATATGGCCGGGCCTTCAGGCGATGCCGAGTAATTTGTGTAGGGCAAATTACATATTTATTAGGTATTCAATCTTGCCTATACATAACTAGGCATCCTGACACTTAAATTGACTATAAGTGATCACGACTTGAATCCTTGAAGACCGGAAGAGAGGAGACGAATAATGTCTTGTTCCTACTTTTCCGCGAAAAATCCGTTTTAGCGCGAGAAAAACACAAACCTTTATATAAACGCACTGCTCAAATTATAAATGGGTTTAGATAAAGATTCATGACACATAAAAGATGGAGCCGCCATCGCGGCTCCAACAAGTCTTACAAGCAATTAGAACTTGTAAGTTGCAGTGAAGTAGTGAGCGAAACCTTTAGTTTCTAAACCAAATGTTCCTTCATCCTTCAGCAAATAAACATCGCTATAGGCTTTCAGGCCATAACCAAGAGCATAGTTATCAGAATGCCAGTGCAGACCAAAGTATGCTGCACCACCGTGTGAGGTGAATGTAGTATTGATAAATTGACCATTATCGTCATACGCATTCACTTCGTCAGCACCGAATTGGTAATCAACATAACCCTGGAATGAAATAAAGCTCTTATTGTCAAAGAAATAGAAAGGCTTAAACCAGTTCATAGAGAATTGGTAACCATTCCAATCTTTAGCATTAATATCATAAGTAGCATACAGGTTCATGCCAGTCTTACCTAGCCAAGGCACCATAACATCAGCACCAACACCCCAAAATGACATATTTACGTCACCTGAGCCATCTTTATTAAATGCACCACCGCCCCAGTTAAACAGAGTAGAGAAGTAAACTTCTTGTACTGGGCCGAAAGATAAATCTTTGCCAGTAATAGCATCTAAAGAGAAACGTGGCGCAAA
This sequence comes from Shewanella sp. Koi 1, assembly GCF_052907445.1. Classification (NCBI taxonomy): domain Bacteria; kingdom Pseudomonadati; phylum Pseudomonadota; class Gammaproteobacteria; order Alteromonadales; family Shewanellaceae; genus Shewanella; species Shewanella sp. Koi 1. The sequence goes on from NZ_JBREJM010000001.1 coordinate 3,578,816, forward strand.
CTTCATAAACATCTTGCTGTCGCCGCCAGTTTTATCGCCTGAGCTACTGTTAGCTAAATTGAAGACGTCTACATAACCATATAAATCAACGATGCCTTTACGACCACCAAATTCCATTTCTAAGTAATCATGGCCGCCATCATCAGCATCACCACGTGGCAATTCATTAACAGCATACATAGCATTAAACTGCATCCACTTGTAATCAGTGGCATAAATATCAGAACGGTCTGCAGCAAATGCGTTACCAGAGATTGCAGCTACTGCTGTAGCGGCTAAAGCTAAAGTTTTAACGTTTTTCATCATCAACCCCATTATTTTGGTTGCTACCGTCTAGGGTAGCGTTCTTTTTGTGGCGCTCGCATTTTACCTCGATTAAAAAAAATCTCAATAATCTTGCGTAAAATCACGAACACAAAATTCTTAATTGTGAACAAAGTCGCGACTTATTGTTTACGACTAATTAACTTAACCGTACGTCACGACCGTAAGACAGCATCACAGCTAAAGTTTAGTTGTAATCTGACCTATACAATCGGAGAAACTATTCACTACAGGAATCACTACTGGAAAATGGTTGAATTAACTTAGGTCCTGCCCTGCATGGTCAGGACCTAGTTAGTGGGGAATCTCTCCCCAACGTTTCTGTGCTTAGATAGCTAAGAACAGACCCGCAATTGTTGCACTCATTAAGTTAGCTAACGAGCCTGCGATAACCGCACGAATACCCATTTTAGCTAAATCGTGACGACGGTTAGGAGCCATAGCACCTAAACCACCCAACAGAATCGCGATAGAAGACAAGTTCGCAAAACCACACAGTGCAAACGAAACAATCGCTTTGGTTCTGTCGGTCATAGCTAAACCAGTTTCAGCCACAACCATACCGCCATCAGCGATGTCTTTTAAGTATGGAGCAAAGTTCAGGTAAGCTACGAATTCGTTAACAATGATCTTTTGACCAATGAAAGAACCAGCAACTAATGCTTCATTCCAAGGCACACCGATAAGGAATGCTAAAGGCATGAACACATAGCCAAGGATCAGTTCCAGTGTTAAACCTTCAACACCAAACCAACCACCTACACCACCGATGATGCCGTTGATCATAGCGATCAAGCCAACGAAGGCTAACAGCATTGCACCTACGTTCAGCGCTAAATGCATACCAGATGAAGCACCCGCAGCAGCAGCGTCTAATACGTTAGCTGGCTTATCAGGATCTTCTGGTAATTCATCCATGTCGTTTTTAGCAACTTCAGTTTCTGGATGCATCAGTTTAGCCATTAATAGACCACCTGGTGCCGCCATGAATGACGCAGCAACTAAGTACTCAATAGGCACGCCCATTTGCGCGTAACCAGCCAATACTGAACCTGCGATAGAAGCTAAACCACCCACCATGATCGCAAACAGTTCTGATTGAGTCATAGTAGGAATGAATGGACGAACAACTAACGGCGCTTCAGTTTGACCAACGAAGATGTTAGCAGTCGCAGACATAGATTCAGTACGGCTTGTGCCTAATGCTTTTTGCAGACCACCACCGATGATACGGATGATCCACTGCATTACGCCTAAATAGTACAGAACGGCGATTAGAGAAGAGAAGAACACAATAACTGGCAACACGTTTACCGCGAAGATAAAGCCAAGTTTGAAGTTAGCTAAATCACCGAACAGGAAACCGATACCGTTTTGTGCATAACCGATAACGCTAGATACGGCGTCAGATACACCTTTCAGGATATCTTTACCGACAGGAACGTACAGTACAAAACCACCGAAGGCAGCTTGGATGGCTAATGCCCCACCCACAGTACGCAAGTTAATTGCTTTTTTGTTATTCGATAGGAGGAAACCTATCGCAAGTAGGACGACCACCCCTACTAAGCTCATCAATATATTCATTAACCATCACCCTATTGTTAACACTTTTTAATTATGTTGTTAATCAACCTATTTCCGAGTCAGATTATACCCGAGAGAAAGTCGAAAATCGTCGTTTTGATCAAAATTTTGGAGTTTAATTTCAACCGCTTAGCGCAAAATGCTATTGCGACCTACACCTGTTTAACCAAAAACAACTAAAGGTCAAACAGTTGCATTGCATTCGACACCAAGTGTTCTGATATTAGAACACTAGATTTTTTTTGCAAAGTTGCAATTTTGTCTATAAAAAGTACAGCATTAGCGGGTTGATTCCGTTTTTCTGTAACATTTAGTGGAGTCATGGCTGGAGAATCAGTCTCAAGTAGGAAACTTTCTAAGGGCAATTCACTGACGGTTTTGAGCAGTTTTTTCGCATTCGGATTCATCACTAAACCACCAATGCCAAGTTTAAAACCTAGCTTAGTGTATTCGAGTGCAATATCAGGACTGCCAGAAAAGGCGTGTATTACGCCCGCTTTTGGGAGTTTATGGCGCTTTAAATGGAACAATACTTCTTGATGTGCTTTGACGGCATGGACGATAACAGGCAAATTTTGCTCATAAGCAAGCGCCAACTGAGCGTCAAAAAATGCTAACTGGTTGCTCCAATTGTCAGCATAAAGTTTGTCTAACCCACACTCACCAATGGCAACAAAACGGGGACATTCTCGTAACTGAGCTACCTGTAATGTTAATTCTGTGATGGCCTTATCAACATCTTCGGGGCAGAACCAAGGGTGGATCCCTAAGGCAAAATAACACTGGTATTGCTCAGCAATGGCCAATTGTTTGACCCAATGCAGAGGGGAAACACCTGGGATGATCAGATTATCGATGCCCGCTTGTCGCATACGCTGCACAACCTGTTCACGGTCACTATCAAACTCGACAAAATCGAGGTGCGCATGGGTATCTAACATCATCAATCCATTACTCCGATTTTGTCTCTCCATGGGATGCAGCAGCCTTTTCTTGGCAATTCGGCTTATTGCGGACTAATGGCGGGTCCTCCAATCGAGGCATACAACAGCGGCGATTCTCTGGTGTCAGCCCCATCTTGTCGCACCAACGGATATAAGCCTGCCAAGTTCGAGTTATCCAACTTATCATCAGTCACCCCTCAAATTTTAGATACAAAAAAGGCGGTGAATCACCGCCTTTTACCCTAGAGTCACTTACCTGTTAGTGTTCGCGCGTTTTAGCGAACTCGATATCAGGGTATCTTTCCATCGAAAGATTTAAGTTAACCATAGTTGGCGCAATATAAGTTAAGTTATCGCCACCATCGAGTGCCAAGTTCTGGCTACATTTGCGGCGGAACTCTTCTAGCTTACGCTCATCTTTACAATAAACCCAGCGTGCGGTTGAAACGCTAATACCTTCGTAAATCGCTTCAACGTTGTACTCGCTCTTTAAGCGGCCAACAACCACTTCAAACTGCAGCACACCTACAGCACCAACGATTAAATCGTTCGAGTCTAATGGACGGAACACCTGCACAGCGCCTTCTTCAGACAACTGCACTAAGCCCTTAAGCAATTGTTTTTGCTTGAGCGGATCGCGCAGACGAATACGGCGGAACATTTCAGGTGCAAAGTTTGGCACACCGGTAAAGCGGAACTTTTCACCTTGGGTGAAAGTATCACCGATACGAATGGTCCCATGGTTATGTAAACCAATAATATCACCAGGATATGCCACTTCGGCACGCTCACGGTCACCCGCCATAAAGGTCAAGGCATCGCTGACGTTTACATCTTTACCGATACGCACGTGGTGCATCTTCATGCCTTGCTCATAGCGACCCGAGCAAACACGCATAAAGGCAACACGGTCACGGTGTTTGGGATCCATGTTGGCTTGGATTTTAAACACAAAACCGGTGAATTTTTCTTCGTCAGGCATGATCATCCGCACATCGCTTTCACGAGGTAGCGGCTTTGGTGCCCACTCCACAATACCATCGAGGATATGGTCAACACCGAAGTTACCCAAAGCGGTACCGAAGAAGACGGGCGTAAGCTCACCCTTTAAGAAGGCTTGGTGATCAAATTCGTTCGATGCACCGCGAACCAGTTCCATTTCATCACGTAAATCAGCAGCATAACTACCAATCGCTTTATCCAGCTCAGGGTTATCGATGCCTTCAATCACGCGGCGCTCTTGGATAGTGTGCCCCATACCGCTTTGGTACAGCACCACTTCATCACGCAGAATATGGTAAACACCCTTAAACTCTTTGCCACTACCAATCGGCCAAGTGATAGGCGCACAGGCGATATTGAGTACATCCTCAACTTCATCCATCAGTTCGATGGGATCGCGAATATCACGGTCGAGTTTGTTCATAAAGGTGACGATAGGCGTATCACGCAGACGCGTTACTTCCATCAATTTGATGGTACGGTCTTCAACACCCTTTGCCGAGTCGATAACCATCAGGCAAGAGTCAACCGCCGTTAAGGTGCGGTAAGTATCTTCCGAGAAGTCTTCGTGGCCGGGAGTGTCGAGTAGGTTAACGAGCGCACCGCCATATGGGAACTGCATGACAGACGTAGTAATCGAAATACCACGGTCTTTTTCCATTTCCATCCAGTCAGACTTAGCATGCTGACCCGATTTTTTGCCCTTAACGGTACCCGCTTTCTGCAGCGCGTTTCCGAATAACAGCACTTTTTCGGTAATGGTGGTTTTACCCGCGTCGGGGTGCGATATAATCGCGAAGGTGCGACGTTTATCGACCTCTACTTTATTGTCTGACATTTAACCTATGCACTCGTATCGCTAAAAAAGGCGCAAATTATAGCGCCTCAGTGCGTACTTGGCTAGGTAAAGCCCAAGATGTGTCTCGGGCGATATGGCTTATTTTGTGCCTTCGAGCAAACCTTTAACTTTGGCTAGTTCAATTCGCGCATATCTGTGCTCAACAAAGTCATAGATATTGGTCGCGAGGGCAAGGCGGAAATAATTCGCCGCCTCTTGGTATTGATTCTTGGCGATTTCGATTTTGGCGAGGTAGAAATACGCTTCACAGAGACGCTCAGCATATTCTTTGGGATGGGTCAGGCCTAATTTGGCGTCGGCAAAAACCTGCTCGCGGCTCTTAACGCCTAGGTAATAATCAACAATCACGGTTGACCAGGCATCGGCTTCCAGTCCCTTTCGGTGCTCCTGTAACTGACGTTTAGCTTCCTCAGCGTTATCCTTTGACTGGATGAGATATAACCACAGGGCGCGGTAACCATCTTTATTGTCGCCGGCATAAAACGCCTGCATATCTTTTAAAGCGAGATCGTTCCGATCGCCATAATAAAGCGCAATGCCGCGATTCAAGTAGGCATAATCATAGTTTGGCGACAGCTCTAATACCCCATCAAACGCTTCATAAGCGCTATCGTATTCACCCTCTTGAGTGTAATAAATACCAAGGAAATTATAGGCATCGGCTAAATCGGGTTGCAGTTTTAAGGCCTGCATAAAATCGATGCGCGCCATTAAGCGTAAACCAACGCTATCGTAAATCACGCCACGGTCGTAATGAAAACGTGCGCGCTGCTCGTTGGTTAGCTCAACCGCCGATAATATTTCATTCAGCTTGGCAAGGGTGACTTCAACTTTATAGTCTGGCATCACGGGGGCGATGACTAACTTGCCTTCAACGTCATTTTGGTTGTCTAAGGGAGACTTAGTGGTCGCACATCCAGCCAACATCAAGCTGGCACCCGCCAGCACAGCAACAACAGCGGTTCTAATTTTAAGACTCATCCATTTCTACCTTTTTAGATTCCCAACCCACGCAGAAGAATGTTCATGATAGCAATCCCACTTCAGGACTGCTATTGAGGAATAGCATTAAACGCAATTTTATTAAACCTAAACAAACAAAAAGGAGATCAATTGATCTCCTTTTAGTCACGTCATGTCGAAACTGACGCCGATAATGTCAGTGAAGACGATTATTCAGCAGCGGCTTCTTTAGTCTGTGCTTCTTTGATTGACAGTCTTACACGACCTTGACGATCCACTTCCATTACCTTAACGGTAACTTCTTGGTTCAGTTCAAGGTGGTCAGAGACGTTAGCAACACGCTCATCGCTGATTTGCGAAATGTGCACTAAACCATCTTTGCCAGGCAGAATGTTAACGAAGGCACCGAAGTCTACGATACGGATAACTTTACCGTTGTAGATACGACCCACTTCAACTTCTGAAGTGATTTCTTCGATACGACGGATGGCTTCACGGGTTGCATCGCCATTTGACGAAGCAATCTTCACAGTACCGTCATCTTCCAGTTCGATAGTGGTGCCGGTTTCTTCGGTCAGCGCACGAATAACCGCGCCGCCTTTACCGATAACATCACGGATCTTCTCTGGGTTGATCTTGATAGTTGTGATACGTGGAGCGTGGTCAGAGATATCATCACGGTGTGAACCAATCGCTTGGTCCATCACGTTCAGGATATGTACACGTGCGCCGTAGGCTTGTTGCAGTGCAATTTCCATGATTTCTTTGGTGATACCTTCGATCTTGATGTCCATCTGCAGTGCAGTCACACCATCACGAGTACCGGCTACTTTGAAGTCCATGTCACCTAAGTGGTCTTCATCACCTAAGATGTCAGACAGAACAACGAAGTTGTCGCCTTCTTTTACTAGACCCATAGCGATACCCGCTACAGAAGTCTTGATTGGTACACCCGCATCCATCAGCGCAAGAGACGTACCACAAACTGATGCCATAGAGCTTGAACCGTTAGATTCAGTGATTTCAGAAACCACGCGAACGCTGTATGGGAATTCTTCAGCCGTTGGCATTACTGCGTTGATACCGCGCCATGCTAACTTGCCGTGACCGATTTCGCGACGCTTAGGTGAGCCCACCATACCTGTCTCACCCACAGAGTAAGGAGGGAAGTTGTAGTGCAGCATAAAGCGGTTAGTACGCTCGCCCATGATGCTATCAATCTTCTGTGCGTCACGCTCAGTACCTAGAGTACAAGTTACCAGTGCTTGAGTTTCGCCACGGGTAAACAGTGCACTACCGTGAGTACGTGGTAATACGCCTGCTAATACGCTGAGAGCACGAACCATGTCTGGCTCACGACCGTCGATGCGCGGCTCACCACGGATGATGCGACCACGAACCACTTTCTTCTCTAAGCTACCGAGCAGACCGTCAACTTCACGTAAATCGACGTCTGGGTTTGCAGCCAACAGTGCTTCTTTAGCAGCGGCTTTAACCACAGCAACTTGAGCATAACGATCTTGTTTAACTTGAATTTGATACGCTTGCGCTAAACCGTCTTCAGCTAATTCTTTAACTTGAGCAACTAAGGCTTCATTGGCAACTGGTGCAGTCCAATTCCAAGCTGGTTTACCCGCTTCTGCTTTGAATTCAGCAATCGCTTTGATAACCACTTGTTGTTGGTCATGGCCATAAACCACTGAGCCTAACATCACTTCTTCTGGTAATGCTTGAGCTTCTGACTCAACCATCAATACCGCGCTCTCAGTACCGGCAACAACTAGGTTCAGTTGGCTGCTTTCTAACTGAGTCACTGTTGGGTTCAGTACGTATTCGCCATTGATGTAACCCACACGCGCTGCACCTAACGGGCCGCTGAATGGGATACCCGAAATAGCAAGCGCAGCCGAAGTACCGATCATTGAAATAATATCCGGCTCGATTTGTGGATCGACAGATACAACAGTAATGATCACTTGAACTTCGTTTGTGAAGCCATTAGGGAAAAGAGGACGAATTGGACGGTCGATCAGGCGAGCGATTAATGTCTCATCTTCTGAAGGACGGCCTTCACGCTTAAAGAAACCACCAGGAATTTTACCTGCTGCGTAGGTCTTTTCTTGATAGTTAACAGTCAGAGGAAAGAAGTCACGGCCTGCTTCAGCTTCTTTTTTACCAACAACAGTGACCAACACTGTCGTGTCACCCATGCTAGCTAAAACGGCAGCGTCTGCTTGACGTGCAATAACACCTGTTTCCAGGGTGACTGTATGTTGACCATACTCAAAACTCTTTACAATTGGATTCACGTGACCCATTCCTTAATTAATGACCTTGAATTACGCGCGTAAGTATACTGCAATTATCCACAATAGATAAAGAGCAGATAATGATGACAAAGGTCTATCTTTTCACTAAAGTGGGTAAACGAACAAAGAGTTATGCTGTAACTTAATGTCGCAAGATCCCCATAGCGAAAACAATAATAAAGGATGTGTTGAATGACGGGTCGCTTTAAATCCCTAACTTGGAAACAAACAAATCTCGTCGTTTTTACAGCGCTTTTTTTCGCTATCGCCATCTTCATTGTTGAAATCGCCCTCGTCGTCGTCTCCACCAAGCAGCAACTCACTACCACTCAACAGGAATTACTCGATTCTGTAGAACAACCCGCCGCCAACGCCGTTTGGGCTTTAGATGATAATTTGGCAAGGCAAACCTTGGAGGGGGCGATTAAAGTAGAGCATGTGGGCTCTGCGGTGATTGAACTCGATGACGGCTCGATGTTTGTTTCCGTGAGCAATAATAAAAAAAACAACTCACAAACCTTTATCAGCCTTAGCAATAAACTCTTTGATGACTTAAAAGAAATTTCACGGCCCTTGTATCGGCCCTTTTACTTTGAAGGCACTCAAAAACAGCAACTTATCGGCACACTAACCATTTTTTACGATACGCAGGAACTGACCAACACCCTCTTTAGCCAGTTACGCTTCAGCTTTTTTGCCACCTTAGCCCGCGCGCTGTTACTCACCTTAGTGTTATCTGTTGTATTCCATCGTTTTTTAACCCAACCGATAGCTCGAATAAGTGAAGCGATCGATAAAATTTCCCCCGATTCACCCGATGAAAACCTGCTGCCGATGTCAAATGCCCATAAGGATGACGAGCTTGGCTTGGTGACATCGAAGTTTAATCAAATTCTTATTCAATTCAGCCAGACACAATCCAAATTACGTAAGATGGCAACTCGCGACCCTCTCACTGGCTTGCCAAATAGAACTCTGTTACTTGAAACGATCGCAGTGACAATCCAGCGCTCGCAAGTACATAAACGTAATTTTGCATTAATGTTTATCGACCTAGATCGCTTTAAAAATATCAATGACTCCCTTGGCCACGCGTTGGGCGATCAATTTTTGGCACGCATCGCTCGCATCCTCGAGCGCGTCGTCGGTGATAAAGGCACTGTATCGCGCCTAGGCGGCGATGAATTCGTGATTCTTGCCGACTCAGTTCACTCCCCCGACCAAGCGGCGGACTTTGTCGATAAACTATTAGTACAACTCAATGTGCCTATTCAGTTAAACGAACATGCCATTCACCCTGCGGCATCGATTGGGATTTCTATTTATCCAGAAGATGGCAATAGTGCCGAAGATCTTATCCGCCATGCCGACATCGCAATGTACAGCGCAAAGGCTGCGGGGTCGAATCAATGGGCTTTCTTCAAGCAACAAATGACCGAGCGTGCGGCCGTACGACTGCGTACCGAAGCATCATTGCATGATGCGTTAAAAAATAATGAATTCTTGCTCTACTTTCAGCCAAAGCTGGATTTACAGACTGGTAAAATTACAGCCTGTGAGGCTTTGATCCGTTGGCAAAAAGAGGGTCGCTTAATTAGCCCTATGTCCTTTATCCCTGTGGCGGAAGAAACGGGTATTATTATTCCTATTGGCCGCTGGGTAATCGAGCAGAGCTGCCGCGTATTACGTGAATGGCAGAAAAAATATAACTATGCCATCCCTATTGCCATTAACGTTGCTTCGCAACAATTTGCTGATGCTAGCCTAGTGTCAGATATCAAACAAATGGCGCTGCGCTACCAAATCCAGCCAGAATTGCTCGAAATTGAAATCACCGAAACATCGTTAATGAATGACATTGAGCTTGCGATCAACAAGTTAGAGCAGCTTAAGTCGGCTGGGTTTGGTATTGCCGTCGATGACTTTGGTACCGGCTACTCTTCCCTGTCTTACCTGCGCCATCTGCCAATAACCACGATGAAAATCGACCGCTGCTTCGTGTCGGACTTACCGGGAGACAGCGCGATTGCCTCGACCATTTTGATGTTAGGTAAACAATTGAATCTGACGATTGTGGCCGAAGGGATTGAAAACGAGATGCAACTCGATTGGCTCAAGCGTAACCAATGTCAAATCGGTCAAGGCTTCTACTTTAGTCAGCCGTTGCCACAGGCGGAATTTGAGGCGCTGTATATTGCCAATCAAACCGCAACCATTAGCAATATTGATGGATTACGTGGCGCTTAATACGTCGAAGAAGATAGTGTAAACACTGAATTTGAGGCAATAAAAAAGGAGGCTTAGCCTCCTTTTTTACGTCAGTAAACGCGTGATTAACGACGTAAACCTAACTTTTGGATCAGCTCATTGTAACGCGCTGCTTCAGTACGCTTCAGGTAAGCTAATAACTTACGACGAGCGCTAACCATGCGTAACAGACCACGACGTGAGTGGTGATCGTGGATGTGCTCTTTGAAGTGATCTTGCAAATGGTTGATTTGAGCAGTTAACAGCGCAACTTGAACTTCAGTTGAACCAGTGTCGTTTGCGCCACGGCCAAATTCAGCCAGGATCTTTGCTTTCGCTTCAGTACTTAGTGACATGTGTCTCTCCAAATATAAAATGTGAATCTCTAGCCGATCACTAACTCAGCCAGAGGGCGCGCTATTCTACCCATAAACCTTGGCGCGCGCAATAAAAGCGATGGATTAATAACCCAAGATAATCAATTAAGAGGCTTTTTCGCTTGATCGTGGATCACGACTAAGCGCTTAGGCGCCAGTAAACCATCTTCATTCATCTCGCCGATACCGACAAAACGACGCTCACTTCCTAAGGTAATGCGCACTAGTGTATCTGCAACGAGTCCAGAGACTCGTACTGCCTGACCTTGCATTAAATAAGCTGCGCTAGCATCAGGCACATTGACCTCGGGAAAGTCGGCAACCGCCGTATCCATAGGCAGCAACAGCGAGTCCAGCAAGCTACTTGGGTCAAGCTGCTCCTCCTGCGCCTTAGCGACTAAGGCTTCTAGTTGCTCAAGAGTGACCATTTTGTCGTAGGGATAATGGGCAACTTGAGTACGGCGCAGCATAATCACATGGGCACCACAACCGAGCATCTCACCTAAATCATCGATAATAGTGCGAATATACGTGCCCTTAGAGCAATGAATGTCTAAGGTCAGCTCATCGCCTTCAAGACCAATGAAATTCAGCTCAAAGACTGTGATTGGACGCGCCTCGCGCGGCACTTCAATCCCCTCGCGGGCATACTTATACAAAGGCTGGCCTTGGTATTTCAGCGCCGAATACATTGAGGGCACTTGCAGGGTATCACCACGGAAATGCTCTAAGGCGGACATTAACTGCGCCTCAGTGAACTCAAGCGGGCGAGTCTGCACCACTTCGCCGTCAGAGTCGCTGGTATCAGTGCGCTGTCCTAGTTTTGCAGTGACCAGATAACGTTTATCCGAATCCAGCAAATGCTGCGAAAACTTTGTCGCTTCGCCTAAACACACTGGTAGCATACCCGTTGCCAAGGGATCGAGTGCACCCGTGTGCCCCGCTTTGTTGGCATTAAAAAAGCGCTTTACCCGCTGTAATGCAAAGTTGGAGCTCATGCCAGTGGCCTTATCCAACAACACAATACCGTCGATAAAGCGGCCCTTCGAACGTCTCGCCATTACGCTTTACCTTCGGTGTCATCGGCTTCGTCGATGTCACTGTCTGTTACATCGTCGGCGCTACCAAACTGTTGCTGCTTGGCTTTATCGCTGTTGATGACTTGGCTGACGAGGTTAGACATACGCATACCTTCAACCAATGAGCTGTCATACACAAAACGGATTTCAGGCATGACTCTCAGCTTCATACGACCCGCCACTAAAGTACGGATATAAGGAGCGGCAGCAATCAGCGCGTTAAGCTTTTCTTGCACCAGCTCTTTGTCTTCTTCGAAGAAGGTGACAAAAACTTTGGCGTAGCTTAAATCGCGGGACACATCGACATCATTAACGGTTACAAAGCCAATACGGGGATCTTTCATGTCGCGTTGTAACACAACAGCCAGCTCTTGCTGCAACTGCTGGGCTATGCGACGTGTACGACTGAATTCTTTTGCCATAATAGAGTTACCATAGCTAATGTATAAAATTGAAAGGGCGGCTAATGCCGCCCTCTTTATCGTTACAGTGTACGTGCCACTTCGACGGTTTCGAATACTTCGATTTGGTCACCCACGCGGACATCGTTGTAGTTCTTAACACCGATACCACATTCCATGCCGTTGCGAACTTCGTTAACGTCGTCTTTAAAGCGACGTAGCGATTCGAGTTCACCTTCGAAGATCACCACGTTATCACGCAGTACGCGGATTGGTGCGCTGCGCTTGATGGTACCTTCAGTCACCATACAACCGGCAATTGCGCCCAGTTTTGGTGACTTGAACACGTCACGAACTTCAGCCAGACCGATAATCTGTTGCTTGAATTCTGGTGACAACATACCCGTCATCGCCGCTTTCACTTCATCAATCAGATTATAGATAACGCTGTAGTAACGCAGGTCAACACTTTCGCTTTCGATAGTCTTACGCGCCTGTGCATCGGCACGGACGTTAAAACCAACCATGATCGCGTTAGAAGCTGCTGCTAAGGTCGCGTCGGTTTCGGTCAGAGCACCCACACCGCGAGCGATGATGTTCACTTTCACTTCGTCGGTAGACAGACCCATTAAGGAGTCGGTAATCGCTTCGAGTGAACCTTGAACGTCTGCCTTCAGAACGATGTTCAGTTCCTTCACTTCGCCTTCGGTCATGTTTGCGAACATGTTTTCCAGCTTAGACTTCTGCTGACGTGCTAATTTCACGTCACGGAACTTACCTTGACGGTACAGTGCTACTTCACGGGCTTTACGCTCGTCGCGAACCACTGTTGCTTCATCACCGGCTGATGGCACACCTGACAGACCTAAGATCTCAACAGGGATTGATGGGCCCGCTTCAGTGATTGAACGGCCATTCTCGTCTTTCATCGCACGGATTTTACCGTACTCTAAACCACACAGAACGATGTCGCCTTGGCGCAGTGTACCTTCTTGAACCAGAATCGTTGCCACAGGGCCGCGACCTTTGTCCAGTTGTGATTCGATAACCACACCTGCCGCCATACCGTCACGTACCGCTTTAAGCTCTAATACTTCAGCTTGCAGCAGAATGCCTTCGAGTAGGTCGTCAACGCCAGCACCTGTCTTCGCAGATACGAAGGCGAACATGTTGTCTCCGCCCCACTCTTCAGACATAACGCCGTGTTGCGCTAATTCGCTCTTCACACGGTCGATATCGGCTTCTGGTTTGTCCATCTTGTTGACGGCAACAATCAATGGCACGTTACCCGCTTTAGCGTGTTGAATCGCTTCGATGGTTTGTGGCATTACGCCGTCATCGGCAGCAACAACCAGTACAACGATGTCCGTCGCTTTAGCACCACGGGCACGCATTGCGGTAAACGCGGCGTGACCTGGGGTGTCTAAGAAGGTGATCATGCCGTTTTCGGTCTCAACATGGTATGCACCGATATGTTGAGTAATACCACCTGCCTCACCCGCAGCGACTTTCGCGCGGCGGATATAGTCGAGCAGAGACGTTTTACCGTGGTCAACGTGACCCATAATGGTCACAACTGGCGCACGAGGCTCAAGTTTAACGCCACCGTCTTCATCACGCTCAGACAGCACTTGTTGCTCTAATTCGTTTTCACGGATCAGTACCACTTTGTGGCCCATTTCTTCAGCTACTAACTGGGCGGTTTCTTGATCTAACACTTGGTTGATCGTCACCATTGAACCCATCTTCATCATTTGTTTGATGATTTCAGTCGCTTTAACCGCCATTAAGTGGGCAAGTTCTGCCACAGTAACGGTTTCGCCGATACGCACATCACGGGTCACGGCAGCAACAGGCTTGTTAAAGCCGTGCGCCATTGATTCTGGCGCAGTGCTGCGGTTACGCATGTGTTTTTCGCGACCGTCACGGGCATCTTTACCACCACGTTTAGTCTTGGCGGTATTTTTGTTACGGGCACGACGACCACGTTTTTCTTCATCCATATCCGATGAATCTTCAGCAGCACGGGCTACTTTAGAGGTAGTGATATGGTGATCGCTGTAACGTTCAGCCTCTTTACGTTGACGCTCTTCTTCGTCCCAACGCTTAGAGTTTTCTTCCGCTAACAGACGCGCTTTTTCAGCCGCTTTAGCCGCTTCTTCATCTTGCTTACGCTTGGCAGCCTCGGCTTGTGCGGCTTTTAAACGCTCAGCTTCTAAACGAGCTGCTTCAACTTCTGGTGAAGCGTCTTTAGTCACTTTAGCATCAGCTGCAGCTTTCGCTTTTGCCTTAGCTTCTGCTTCGGCTTTTGCCTTGGCTTCGGCTTCAGCTTTCGCCTTAGCTTCGGCTTCCGCTTTTGCCTTGGCTTCCGCTTCGGCTTTCGCCTTAGCTTCTGCTTCCGCTTTTGCCTTCGCTTCTTCTTCAGCTTTTAGAACCGCTTCGCTCACGTCACGTTTTACGAAAGTACGGGTTTTACGCACTTCCACTTTGACGTCTTTAGATTGACCACCATTACCGGCCACACTCAGGGTCGATACGGTTTTACGTTGCAGTGTCATTTTGGTCGGTGCGCTTTCGCCGCCATGCTGCTTCTTCAGATAATCCAGTAACTGTTGCTTCTCAGCTTCAGACACGTTATCAGTTTGGCCTTTCTTAATTCCGGCCTGAGAGAATTGCTCAATCAGACGTTCAACACTTTTACCCACTTCCGTGGCCAATTTCTCTACGGTAGTATCTGCCATCAGTTAAATCCCCCTGTTGATCGACTTATGCTTCTTCGCCAAACCAACAGATGTTGCGGGCAGCCATGATCAGCGCACCTGCTTTTTCTTCTGTCAATTCTTCAATTTCGATCAAATCATCAATGCCTTGTTCAGCCAAGTCTTCTAGAGTCACGATACCTTTGCTTGCTAAAACATAGGCTAAGTGTCTTTCAACACCTTCAAGTGCTAATAACTCT
Source organism: Shewanella sp. Koi 1 (assembly GCF_052907445.1). Lineage (NCBI taxonomy): Bacteria > Pseudomonadati > Pseudomonadota > Gammaproteobacteria > Alteromonadales > Shewanellaceae > Shewanella > Shewanella sp. Koi 1. Next base: position 3,593,867 of record NZ_JBREJM010000001.1, read on the forward strand.
TCACTTGGCTCCACACCATCTAGTGCTTCTTCAGAGGCGAGAGCTCGAGTTGAGATCGCCGCTTTTGCACGCTCACGTAATGCTTCAACAATATCTTCATCGAAGCCATCAATTGCTAATAATTCAGATACAGGTACGTAAGCTACTTCTTCGAGAGAAGTAAAGCCTTCGTCAGCCAGTACTTGAGCAAAATCTTCATCTACATCCAGTGCGTTCATGAATAAGCTCTTCACCTTAGCGCTCTCGGCTTGGTGCTTCTTGTTCATGTCTTCCACTGTCATCACGTTCAGTTCCCAACCAGTCAGTTGAGTCGCTAAACGGACGTTTTGACCGTTACGGCCAATGGCTTGCGCCAGACTTTCCGCTTCAACGGCGATATCCATTGAGTGGTTGTCTTCATCAACGATGATAGAAGCCACATCGGCAGGCGCCATTGCGTTGATCACATATTGTGCTGGATTATCATCCCACAACACGATATCGACACGCTCGCCACCAAGTTCATTCGATACCGCTTGGACGCGTGCGCCACGCATACCCACGCAAGCACCGATTGGGTCGATACGACGGTCGTTTGATTTCACGGCGATCTTAGCGCGTGCACCTGGGTCACGGGCGGCGCCCATGACTTCAATAAGCTCATCGGCAATTTCCGGTACTTCAACACGGAACAGCTCAATCAGCATGTCTGGCTTAGTGCGAGTTAAGAATAACTGCGCGCCGCGTGCCTCAGGACGTACTGAATACAGCAGAGCACGTACGCGGTCACCAGGACGGAAAGATTCGCGTGAAATTAAATCTTCACGGAACAATACGCCATCAGCGTTGTTACCTAAGTCAACTACCACGCTTTCACGGGTCGCTTTTTTCACCACACCAGTGATAAGCTCGCCTTCTTTATCTTGGAACTGTTCAACCACTTGTGCACGCTCGGCTTCACGCACTTTTTGTACGATCACTTGCTTAGCGGTTTGAGTAGTAATACGGTCGAAGGCAACAGATTCTATCTGATCTTCAATGTAATCCCCTGGTTGGATTTCTGGGTTTTCAAAACGCGCAGCTTCCAAGGTGATTTCGCGATATGGGTTTTCTAACGCAACACCGTTATCGTCGATAACCATCCAGCGGCGGAAAGTTTCATAGGCGCCGGTTTTACGGTCGATAGAAACACGAACGTCGATATCGCCTTCGTATTTTTTCTTGGTCGCAGTTGCCAGCGCAGTTTCTAGCGCTTCAAAAATTTTCTCGCGTGGAACGGCCTTTTCATTTGAAACCGCCTCAGCGACTAGCAGAATCTCTTTATTCATTTCGTCTTGCCTCGTTCACCTTGAAACCATCAAAACTTAGCGATGATGTTGCCTTTACGGATATTATCCAAGGCGACAACCAGCTCTTTACCATTCACATTAAGTGACAGCATTTGGCCGTCAACCTGTGTAATGGCGCCTTTTAAATTACGACTGCCCGCAACGGGCATAGTCAATTGAAGCTTGACATCCTCACCGACGTAGGCCGCATATTGTTCAGCATTAAACAGCGGTCTATCTACTCCAGGTGAAGAAACCTCTAAGGTATATTCGGTCGAAATAGGGTCTTCAACATCGAGTACAGCGCTGACTTGGCGACTTACGTTGGCACAATCTTCGATATTGATACCATTCTCACCATCAATGAACACGCGCAGGATTGAATGTTTACCCGCTTGTACATATTCAATGCCCCAAAGTTGGAAGCCTAATGCCTCCACAGGCACTTTGAGCATGTCTGCCAGTCTGGATTCTAATGTTGCCAAAATTGACCCCCGGAAAAAACAAAAAAGGGCTTAATAGCCCTAGTAAAGCGTCGTATTGGATACGACAAATTTAAAAGTCCAGATAACAAAAAACCCCGTAATAACGAGGTTTTTAGCTTTAAGAACCTGTAAACCATAACGAATTTAAATCTTATTCGTTACTAGGAGCTGGTTGCGGGGGCCGGATTTGAACCGACGACCTTCGGGTTATGAGCCCGACGAGCTACCAAGCTGCTCCACCCCGCGTCAACTGTGTGCAAGTATATTGACTATCGTCTTTGCTTGCAATAACTAAGTCAGCGCTTACTTCGTCTCACTTAGCTATATTATGGTGCCGAGAGCGGGACTTGAACCCGCACGTCCGTTAGGACACAGCCACCTCAAGGCTGCGCGTCTACCAATTTCACCACCTCGGCGACACCTTTTACTAGTCAGGAATTTTGGTTTCTGACTTTTCGGTTGCTTGATCAACTGGTTGAGTTACCTGTTCATCAGCACCTAAATTTTTCCATGCATCTTCATTTTTTGCGTGGTTTGCACTTAAGTTGCCAATCAGCAGACTTAACGTGAAAAACGCAATGGCCAGAATCGCCGTCGTACGTGTCAGGAAGTTACCTGAACCGCTTGAACCGAATAAGGTACCTGATGCACCGGCGCCAAACGAGGCCCCCATGTCAGCTCCTTTGCCTTGCTGGATTAAGATCAGGCCAATTAAGCCTAATGCAACCAACAAGTAAACAACCACTAAAACTTCATACATATTATGCGCTCATCGCTATGGTACACAGACTTAAAAACTCGGTAGAGTTTAAACTGGCACCGCCAATCAGTCCACCATCAACATCAGGTTGGGCAAATAAATCTGCCGCATTACTCGGTGTCACACTACCACCGTACAAAATCCTGATATTTTCTCCGATAAACGGAGACACTTCAGAGAGACGTTTGCGTATAAACGCATGTACTTCTTGTGCCTGCTCTGGTGTCGCGCTCTTACCAGTCCCTACAGCCCATAACGGCTCGTAAGCGATAATGGCGTTATCAAAAGCCATAGTGCCATTTTTCTGTATCACTATATCCAACTCTTCCGCAATCACCTCGAAGGTACGTCTTGCTTCACGTGCTGGACCCGACTCACCCACGCATAAAATGGGGGTTAAACCGTGCTTTTGTGCTGCAGCGAATTTCTCCGCTACGATATTACTCGTCTCTCCGTACATACGGCGACGTTCTGAATGTCCGATAATGACATATCGACATCCGCAATCTTTAAGCATCTGGCCCGAAACTTCTCCGGTATAAGCGCCAAAGTCATGTTGACTTAAATTCTGAGCGCCCATCCTAACAAGTGAACCGTCTAACGCTTCCTTGTTTGCTTCTAGCAGTTGCCTTACGCTTTCTAGATAGATAGAAGGCGGGCATAAAACCACTTCAGCTGAATCATTTTGGAGCTTTGAGGCAAATTTCTTGAACAACTCTTGGGCTAATGCCGCGCTGCCGTTCATCTTCCAATTGCCAGCGACCATAGGACGTCTGAGTGCCATCACTGTCTCCTCTGAAAGCGGCGTGAATAATAGCGAACCACTTATTAAGTTACAATAGCTAAATTCGAAATTTTTCAGATATTAGGTTGGAATGCTTACTTTTTACACGCCAAACCCTATTCTTGCTCATTAATGCAGCTAACACCTTCATTTTTAATCGGTATCAGCTGCACTCGACTAAAGATTGGTGTGATTAGCTCGCCGATTTTACCGCATCTGCAATCAAATTGGCGTGCGCTAACACAGTATTGTGATCATCACCTTCAACCATCACGCGAATTAACGGTTCAGTACCTGATTTACGTAGTAATACGCGACCTCGGGCACCCAGTTGTGATTCAACCTGAGCTTGAGCAGCTTTGACTTTATCTGAGCTTAATGGATCGTGTTCACCCTCAAAACGCACATTCACTAACACCTGTGGCAGCATCTCCATCGGGGCTGTGAGTTGCTCTAATGTGGCATTTTGTCGACGCATTGCCGCCAATACCAAGATACCTGCCACGATACCATCTCCCGTCGTGCCATGGTCAAGGTTAAGGATGTGGCCCGAGTTTTCACCACCGATACGCCAATCGAGTTCTTTCAATAACTCCATCACATAACGGTCACCCACTTTAGAGCGGGCAAAGGGAATATCTAAGGCTTGTAAGGCTAAATCGAGGCCTAGGTTAGACATTAGCGTGCCGACAACGCCACCACGCAGCACGCCACGGGCTTTAGCATCGCAGGCCAGAATATAGAGAATTTGGTCACCATCGATAACTTCACCACGGCTGTTGACCATCATAATTCGGTCACCGTCACCATCGAGTGCAATCCCTAAATCGGCGCCTTCAGTCAATACGGTTTCGCAAATTTTCGCCATGGACGTGGCGCCCACTTTGTCATTGATGTTGACGCCATTGGGCTTATCACCAATCGCAATAACCTCTGCGCCTAACTCACGGAATACCGCAGGTGCAATGTGATAGGTCGCTCCGTGAGCACAGTCCACCACAATTTTTAACCCTGTTAGGGTTTGATCCGCAGGGAAGTTACCCTTGCAATACTCGATATAACGACCACGCGCATCTTCAATACGTGACACTTTGCCCAATAAATGCGACTCGACACACTCTAAGGGCTTTTCTAATTCGGCTTCAATTTCAAGCTCTAAGTTATCGTCGAGCTTGCTGCCATCGTTGGAGAAAAATTTAATGCCGTTATCGTAGTATGGATTGTGGGATGCACTAATCACCACACCCGCTTCTGCGCGGAAAGTGCGAGTAAGATATGCCACAGCGGGTGTTGGCATTGGCCCCATTAACATCACATTGAGGCCCGCTGCCGAAAGCCCCGCCTCTAAGGCAGACTCAAACATATAACCCGAAATACGAGTATCTTTACCAATAATCACTTTTTTCGTGCCGCTGCGGGATAACACACGTCCAGCCGCCCAACCCAACTTTAATGCCAGCTCGGGAGTCATCTGGCCTGAACCTACCTTGCCACGAATACCATCGGTTCCAAAAAATTTACGTTCGCTCATAACGCCCCACAAACTTCAATGTGTCCCTCGGTTGGGATCATAATATTAATGAGATACTTAACAAAAATAGCCTTTATAGATATGCCTGTGTCGCTTGTAACACTTTCAGCATATCAACAGTTTCAGGGACATCATGGACACGAATGATATGTGCCCCTTTCTGGGCCGCTATCATGGCACCAGCAAGGCTCCCCGCTAGACGCTCGGAGGTCGGTCTAGCGAGAAGGTTTCCTATCATGCTCTTACGGGATAAACCTATCAATATCGGCAACTCAAACTGCTCAAAACGCTCTAACTTCGCGAGCAGTTCATAGTTATGCTCTAAGGTTTTGCCAAAACCAAAGCCCGGGTCGATTAACAATCGCTCCCGCGGGATCCCCGCATCGATGCAGGCTTGAATACGCTCGCACAAAAACTCAGTAACATCGGCAACCACGTCCTGGTATTCGGGTGCAGTTTGCATACTGCGCGGCGCGCCCTGCATGTGCATTAAACAGATGGGCACATTTAGCTGAGCCGCGGTCTCTAATGCCCCAGGCTCTAACAAGGCTCGCACATCGTTGATTAAATGCGCACCAGCATTCACCGCTTGGCGCATCACTTCCGGTTTACTGGTATCGACAGAAATCCACACATCATGATGTTTAGCGACATATTCCACCAGAGGGATCACACGGGCGAGCTCATCCTCAACCGTCACATCGGCCGCACCCGGCCTTGTCGACTCGCCACCGATATCGATGATAAGCGCACCTTGGGCTACCATGTCATCAGCATGTTGGCAAGCTAATTCAAAGGAAGAGAACTTTCCACCGTCGGAAAAAGAATCGGGAGTAACATTCAGAATGCCCATCACGACGGGCGAAGCTAAGGATAAGCGTTTGGTTCCAGCAATTAATTCAAACACGCATTGACTCCATATGGGACAGCTTGCTAGCGCGTTTCATCCGTTTACTGCGCAGGTTCATTCATGTGACTGATTTATATTGAATGACAGCGCAGTCAATTTTCTAGCAAGATAAAACAAGAAAACCCCTTAACGGGGTTCTCTTTCAATTAACAACCGCTACTTAACGGGTGACTCATCGGCATCTTTCAGCTCTGCCTCAACGGGAGCGGCCTTTACCACTTCGTCGACTTTAACGGCAGGCTCACCTTTGCCATTGCCTTTGTCGTTTGAACCATTGTCATCCGCTTGCCAATCGGCAGGCTGACGCACTTCACGACGGTTCATCAAATCGTCAATTTGTAGTGAGTCAATGGTTTCATACTTCATCAGCGCGTCTTTCATCGAATGCAGAATATCGATGTTATCCAGCAGGATTTGCTTAGCACGGCCATAGTTCTTATCGATAAAGGCTTTCACCTCGGCATCGATAACTGTCGCGGTTTCATCGGACATCGCCTTGGCTTTACCCATGCTACGACCTAAGAACACTTCACCTTCTTCCTCGGCATAGAGTAATGGACCGAGTTTGTCGGAGAAGCCCCATTGGGTCACCATGTTACGGGCAATCGACGTCGCATATTTAATGTCTTGCGAAGCGCCTGTAGACACTTTTTCGCTGCCGTAGATCAGCTCTTCTGCTAAACGACCACCGTAGGCAACCGAAATCTGGCTTTCTAACTTACGACGGCTTTGGCTAATCGCATCGGCCTCAGGTAAGAAGAAGGTCACACCCAACGCACGACCACGTGGGATAATGGTTACCTTGTGCACAGGGTCATGCTCTGGCACTAAACAGCCCACAATCGCGTGGCCCGCTTCGTGGTATGCCGTCATTTCTTTCTCGGCTTCTGACATCACCATAGAGCGGCGCTCAGCACCCATCATGATCTTGTCTTTTGCACGCTCGAATTCTTCCATACCGACAACACGGCGGTTACCGCGCGCCGCAAACAGTGCAGCTTCGTTGACTAAGTTGGCTAAATCGGCACCAGAGAAACCAGGGGTACCGCGCGCAATCACGCTTGCTTTAACATCTTCAGAAAGTGGCACTTTACGCATATGCACTTTAAGGATTTGCTCACGACCACGAACGTCCGGTAGACCCACAACCACTTGACGGTCGAAACGCCCTGGACGCAGCAGCGCAGAGTCCAATACGTCAGGGCGGTTGGTCGCCGCAATCACGATAATCCCTTCGTTACCTTCGAAGCCGTCCATCTCAACCAGCATTTGGTTAAGGGTTTGCTCACGCTCATCGTGACCGCCGCCTAAACCCGCGCCACGTTGGCGACCTACGGCATCGATTTCGTCGATGAAGATAATACAAGGGGCTGATTTCTTCGCTTGTTCGAACATGTCACGCACACGAGATGCACCAACACCGACGAACATTTCCACGAAGTCAGAACCCGAAATGGTAAAGAAAGGTACCTTTGACTCGCCCGCAATCGCTTTAGCGAGTAAGGTTTTGCCTGTACCTGGTGGACCCACCATGAGCACGCCCGTTGGAATACGGCCACCCAGTTTTTGGAATTTGGTTGGATCACGCAGATAATCGACCAGCTCTTTCACTTCTTCTTTGGCTTCATCACAGCCAGCAACGTCAGCAAAAGTGGTCTTGATTTGATCTTCGCTCATCAGCTTGGCTTTGCTCTTGCCAAAGGACATAGCGCCTTTGCCACCGCCGCCCTGCATCTGGCGCATAAAGAAAATCCATACCCCAATCAGCAGCAACATCGGGAACCAAGAAATAAAGATCTGGGTTAAGAAACCCGATTCTTCGGCTTCTTGGCCTTTCATGGTGATGCCTTTACGGTCAAGATCATTAATTAAATCTTGGTCATACAGTGGCATGATGGTCGTGAATTTTTCGCCCGTGCGCTTAGAACCTTCGATAGTACGTTGGTCACTTTTCACTTCAACACTGGCGACTTGTCCATCACGAACATTGTCTAAGAACGTAGAATAATCCATCTTCTGCGATGACGAAGAAGAGGGGGAGTAACCCTGAAACACTGACATCAGCACGACGGCGATGACAACCCAGAGTATTAGATTTTTTGCCATGTCACTCAAATTACTAGACCTCATAAAGTCTTGCGATGATTAACGCTAGGGTACTACAACTTGTACCCTGTCGCCACAAGATAGACTTCACGGGAGCGTGCCCGCGACGAGTCCGGTTTACGTGTTTTTACTACTTTGAATGCGTCTTTTACCGCCTTCATATATTCGTCAAACCCCTCCCCCTGAAAGACTTTGACCGCAAAACTGCCGTTAGGTGCCAATACTTGATGGCACATATCTAACGCCAGTTCGACTAAATACATGGCGCGCGGCTGATCGACACCATCGGAACCACTCATGTTGGGCGCCATATCAGACAATACAACGTCAACCTTATCCGCACCGACGCGAGTTAGCAATGCTTCGAGCACTTTCTCTTCACGAAAGTCCCCTTGCAAGAAATCCACGCCGACGATGGGATCCATTGGCAAAATATCGCAGGCGATCACTTTACCTTTATCTCCGGTCAGCTTAACGGCTATTTGAGACCAACCACCTGGAGCCGCACCTAAGTCCACCACAGTCATACCTGGGCGGATCAATTGGTCCTTCTCCTGGAGCTCCTCAAGCTTGAACGCAGCGCGAGAACGCAATCCCCGTTTCTGTGCTAGTTTGACATAATGATCATCAAAGTGTTCCTGCATCCAACGGGTGGAACTGGCCGTACGTTTTTTACCTGACATTTAAAATCCGCAACAATTGAGAGTTACACAAGGGCTATATAAGGGTAGAATAGCGGTTTTTCAACAGTAACTCAGCAAAAGTTGGTAGAAATGAACTTAACAACCAAACAAAAACAGCATTTAAAAGGTCTGGCGCACAATTTAAAGCCAGTGGTGCTGCTTGGTGCCAATGGATTGACTGAAGGTGTACTCGCTGAAATTGAAAGCGCACTCGCTTATCATGAACTGATTAAAGTGAAAGTAGCCTCTACCGATAGAGAGCTAAAAAATGCCATCGTTGATGCCATAGTACGTGAAACTCAATCTGCAAAAGTGCAACTTATTGGTCATATTCTGGTGATCTATCGTCAATCGCCTGAAATGAAAATTGCCCTGCCAAGAGCTAAGTAATTTTCCAGCCTTAAACAAAACGGCCACTCAAGCGAGTGGCCGTTTTGTTTTCAGCACTTAAGGCGTGTCGGTGATGACTTGCACTTTATAATGCTCTGGCGTTAATCCCAAAAATTCAGGCAATGAAGTCCCGACCGATATCGATGAGAAAGTACCAGTTAAGATGCCGATAAACATGGCTATCGAGAATCCTTCCAACGGCCCACCACCCATGATCCATAACGCTCCGACCGTCATTAAGGTGGTTCCCGAGGTCACCATAGTACGGGAAAATGTCGCGACAATCGCTTGGTTGTTAATCTCTTGGATAGCAAGCTTTGGCTTAGCAATCAATAACTCCCGGATCCGGTCGGCAATAATGATCGAATCATTGAGCGAATAGCCTAAAATCGCCAACACGGCGGCGAGCACGGTTAAATTAAACTCCATTTGGGTTAATGAGAAAAAGGCGAGTACAAAAATCACGTCGTGCACCAGTGCAAATATCGCACCTGAGGCGAGACGCCATTCGAAGCGATAACTCAGATACCCTAAAATACACAGCATGGCCACCAACAAAGCAAGACCGCCCTGCTCCGCTAACTCTTTACCCACTTGCGGGCCGACAATACTGGTGTTCAGCACTTGCACCTCACCTAGTGGCGCTAAGGTTTGCGCAATATCAACATTACTTTGTGCAGTGTCTGCATAGCGCAATACCCAACGTCCGGGCTCACTGGCCGAAATCACCGTCACCTCTTGCTGATAAGCCGCGTTCAATAGCGGTTGCAGCTCGCTGCTGGTGATCCGTTTATCGAGCTGAACTTCGGTCACCACACCGCCCGTAAAGTCTAGGCCCCAGTTAAAGCCTTTCATCCCGATGATAGTGAGTGAGGCCAGCATTAAAAAGATAGAGATAGCGCTCGAAATATAGCGCCATTTAGTCAGATTGAGATTCTTCATAGTTATACCCTCACATGGCGGCGCGCATCACGCCCATACACTAGGTTGATTAAGGCTCTTGAGGCAAAAATACCGGTAAACATACTGGTCAGCAGACCTAAACCTAAGGTCAAAGCAAAGCCTTGGATGGGGCCATTACCGATGGAATAGAGCACAACCGCGGTGATCATAGTGGTGAAGTTAGCGTCGAAAATGGTTGAAAATGCACTGTCAAAGCCAGTGTCGATGGCCAGAGCGAAGCTGCGCCCCTCTTTCAACTTGTCTTTAATCCGCTCGAAGATCAGTACGTTGGTATCGACCGCCATGCCGACTGTTAACACCAGACCGGCAATGCCTGGTAAGGTCAATACCGCGCCGGGGATCAATGCCAACAAACCAAAGAGAATAACCATGTTGGCAATCAAGGCCACATTGGCCACCCAACCAAGACGGCGGTACCAGAGCGCCATAAACAGCAAGGTGATTCCCATGCCAAGGCCGAGCGCAGCAAACCCGTTTTGAATGTTTTCGGCGCCAAGGGTCGGGCCAATGGTGCGCTCTTCAACGATTGTCACAGGCGCCGTCATTGAACCTGCACGTAGCAGCAGCGCTAATTGTTGCGCTTCTTGATAGGTCCCTGCACCAGTGATACGGAAACGATCACCTAGTTGGGATTGAATGGTCGCGACGCTAATGATCTGTTGTGTTTGCTTAGCTTTGCCCTGCTCATCCCGGCTATATTCGCTGTAGGATGTTGCCATCGGCTTACCGATATTGGCGCGGGAGAACTCCGACATTTTTTGGCCGCCGATACGGTCGAGGTGAATGTTCACTTCGGCCATGCCCATTTCGCCAATATTAGCGCGGGCATCGACAATATGATCGCCGCCCAATACAGGCGTACGCGCCACATAAACAGGATTGCCAGATTTATCCTTCAGTACCTGTGCGTTCACTGAACCCGATTCTTTGACCTCAAAAAAGGCCAGGCTTGCGGTCGCACCAATCACGTTTTTCGCTGCAGCGGGGTCTTGGACACCGGGCAGCTCAATACGAATACGGTGTTCGCCCTGACGCTGCACTAAAGCCTCAGTGATACCCAGCTCCTCAATCCGGCTACGCATAATTTGCAGGTTTTGCTGCACGGTTAAATTACGTAACTTGATTTGCTCTTCTTGAGCGAGTTTCACCACTAAGCCATTATCCGCATTGGTTAATTGCCAAGTCGGGTAGCTTTGCTGCATAAACTGGCGAATGGTTGAGCGTGCGTTATTGGTGGATTGAGCCGCGTCATTAAATGCAATTGCGATTTGTAACCCTGCGTCATCGCGCGTGCTATCAATACGCACACTGGCGCCGCGAATTTGCTGGTCACGCAAAAACTGCCTAAGGGACTCGACTAATGCATCGGCCTGGGCTTGATAGACGGGCTGCACATCCACATCCAGCAAAAATTGCACCCCGCCGCGTAAATCGAGCCCGAGTTTAATCGGTTCAAAGCCCATATTTTGCAGCCAACTTGGCGCAGCACTCACCAGTGCCAGCGTGAGTTCTTTCGGCTCACTGACCATGGATGACACTAAGGTCTTCACTAAGGTTTGCTCGCTGTCATCATTGAGTACAATAAGGGTTTGCCCGTCTTCTGAGCTGTTGGCGTTGCCATGTTGGGCATGCTTAACTTCGATACGCTTAACATCAACGCCCTGCGCCTTTAATTTATCCCGCAGTTCGATGGGGGTTAAATTAAGCCCCGCTTTAGCGCCCACCTGCACGGCGGCATCTTCTCCATACCAAGTCGGTAAGGCGCTAAATAACATCACGATAATCGTGACGATAAGCACAACGTATTTCCAAGCTGAATAATGATTTAGCAGCTTTTTACTCTGAATTTTATCCATAGATATCACTCGCATGATATTGCCCGCTCTAATAGCCAAATGCTGCGCAAATAGTGCTAATAAACATGAGCGAACAATCACTGTATTACGGTGAAACCTGTAAACACGGATCCCACAAGGAGTACGCTTAACGCGAGCAAACTCAGTGGTGATAACCGATTAAAATCCGTCTAAACCGAATGGATTTAAATCCCATGCGATTTAGTCGCACCTTCGGCGTACACACCGCAGGCTTTGATGCTAGGTTATCGGATACAGGTTTCGGATGACAAAATGCAAAGTTAATCAAAGACATCCCTAACGACCTCTGGTTCAGATGATGAACTCAAACGGTAGTTATGGATAAGCCTTGCTAACTTGCTACAGGGAGCGGTGAGTTAAGCGGCTTGCTGACTAAAGCGATATTGGAGATTGGAGACTTTCCAGCCGGAGATCCGCGCTGGTGAAGATTCGGCTAAGAGAGTCCAATCCGGGCGAGCATCGAGGCGAATATTTTCCCCTAATGCGGGCGCAGGCTCTGGTTCGAACTCAAAGGCTAACAGGTAAACAGGCTTCACCTCACGCATATCATGCTGAACAAGATTGATAAAACGCTGGGAGTTAGCCGGAGCAAAATTAAAATCATCCGAGTGACTGACTAATTCAGACTCTGAGCAATCGGTGGCTTGTGCCTTATCTGAATCGGTACAGACAGCTTGGCTATCGCTCACCGTCGATTGTGCCGTTGAGTGATGTGATGTTTTGCTCTGTTGCGCGGTGAGTGACGGCGTATCCGCGGTAGACGCAGTTGTAACTACCGTTGTCGCTACCGTTTTAGGCGCCAGATGCAGTTGCTGGGCGGTTAAGCTGCGCGGCGCATAGCCACCCGCATGGGCGATCAAGATGATCGACACACAGAGTAACATTAATCCTTGGCGCCAGTGCTTAATCAAACTCAGTTCCTAATTGGATACACGCAACTTTTACGTGATGAAATATTTGCAGAAGAAACAACACTTTTTTGGATAGCTTTCATAAAGAACCTTGATGAATGCATAGAAAGCTCCAAACATGCAGCTTAGGTAACCGCCGCCTCAGAGGCAAATTAAACTTTATCCATCTTGCTTATTTATGCGCCAAGGACACTGATGTTGCAGTGCCTTTGGTATAAAAAAGGCCATAAAAAAAGCCGCACTAGGCGGCTTCTTATCGGTAAATAATCGAGTCTGGTGAGACCAAGACTTAGATGTATTGCACCGAAATAATTTCGTAATCGGTCAAGCCACCTGGGGTTGCGATCGTCACTTCATCACCTTCATTCTTACCCACTAAACCACGGGCAATCGGAGAGTTGACTGAAATCAGGTTTTCTTTGATGTTAGCCTCATCGTCGCCCACGATACGGTAAGTCACTTCCGCATCAGTATCCAGATTGAGGATAGTCACAGTGGTACCAAAAATGATACGACCATTGTTCGCCATCTTAGTCACGTCGATGATCTGCGCGTTAGAAAGTTTGCCTTCAATGTCACGGATACGCGCTTCACAGATCCCTTGCTCTTCACGGGCTGCGTGATATTCCGCGTTTTCCTTCAGATCGCCTAACTCTCTCGCTGAGGCAATCGCTTCAGTGATTTTCGGGCGACGTTCAAACTTGAGCATATCTAACTCTTTACGCAGCTGTTCTGCACCGACAACTGTCATAGGAACCTTAGTCATAACTTCTTTCGTCTCCTTTAAAACAAAAGCAACCCGTGCCGACGCTAAAGGTCAACACAGTAAAATCAGGGTGGAATTGCGCTATTCTAATCGTTATGCGCTTGGGATGCATCAAGAACTATGCACCAGTGCAGCTTACTGAAGCTCACGCTCAGATGCTAGTGCCAAAGTATAATAGTGCGAACTTAAGTGGGGCAAAATGCCCACAAATAAATTTGTGGGCATGGGGAGCGTTAAAGCATGCGCTTATTCAAGCCCAGCTTCGAAGGTCAAAAAGATTTCGCTAACTGTTTTATCGGCAAGAGATTTATCAGGACTTGGACGTTCGATTGAAGCATGCAGCAGATAACGACCAGCAGCTGGCAGCGTCATCGCCACTTTACCTTCTTTATCCGAAGTTAAACTGATTTCTTCCGGCTTGTTACGGTACAGGCTGCCATCCTTCATGATCGCCACACTCACGCCTTCGACGGGCTTACCATCGTAAACAAACTGCAGTGTTGCGGGTTCATTTTCAACGATATCAGCGGGATGGGTAATAGGCACCAATTCCAAGTATTCACCTTTCGGTGCTAATACCTTATCGGTGGGTTTGTTGCGGGTCACATAGGTTTCGACCCGCGCCACATTTAATGAACCTTTTAGCTCATAGGCATCCTTTGGCATCACGGCCGCTGTCGCTTTTTTATCGAGTCGACTGCGAACCATGCCTTCTTTACCTTTGATTTTATAAACAGAAAAGTATCTCGGTGTGACTTCCTTTTCAAACTTATAGGTACCATCTTGCAGTAATTGCACGTCGAAAACCGATTTACGACCGCCAGTGTAGCTTGAACTTGGGGAGCTTGGCTTGCCATCGGGTAAGTACACTCGTACATCGCTGGCGGTGACCGGTTTATCAAACATAAAGACTTGGTTACTGGCAGACACATCCGAGGTGATCCACACCGCCTCTTGGCTTTCGGCCGAGACGTTATAGTGGCTAGGTAAAATCCAGCGGTCATGGCTGCTCGCCAATGGGCTGATGCAGAGCGCGCTAACTAAGGCAAGTAAACGTAGTTTCATCTTCATATCCTTTCAGTATAGTGTCGTGCTTAGCGAGTCATACCGCTTAAGCGAATATCAATCACGCCAGTTTCAGTGGTCGCTGGTAGTTGGGCGGAAAAATCCCCCGCCGTTAAATCAATATTTTGTCTCACTAGGTCACGCCCGCCGTGCTCGCGTACCACTTCAATAAACACTGTGTAGGAGGCAGGAGTCAGCGGTTTTCCCGCATCATCCGTTAAGTCCCAATCAATTTTGTAATGGCCTGCAGGCTTGGTCGCCGAGGCGATACCGTCTACAAAGCTCATATCTTCACGCCCCGCCTTTCGCCACCAACGGCGAATGTCCTTAAGCCATTTATGGCCCTCGTCCCATACCCATAGGCTTAAGGTTTTAACGGTTTGGCCCTTGGCATCCTCAACCCACACTGCCACATAGGGTCTGTGATACTGACCCTCAGTAATTTCAGGTAAGGTCAAATCAATGGTCATTTTCGGTGCGGCAAATACCGCTGAACTCACAAACAACGCACCGATGGCGCTGGTGCGAATAAGCTGACGCATCATTAATCGGTTCTCCCTATGGAACAAAATAGACATACACAAGTGCGCAGCCTGAACTGACAAGCACCATATACAACAAGGATTTTTTCAATCGTTTCGTTTGAGGTAGTAGCAAATAGGCGCCAGTGAGTGAAAAGAGAATAATCAGCAAGGAGCAGAGATCTAACACCCAAGCCCAGACAATCCCAGTATTGCGCCCCTTGTGCAGATCGTTCAGCACCGCAATAACGCCATAATCTAAGGTCTCAACATAGGCTTTGCCGTCGAGCAGATCTAAGGTGACGGTGCGATACGTGCCAGGGCCTTTATTCACTAGGCTTATCTCATCCTCATCAATATCGGCAGTACCGATATCCATATCCCACTGGCTTTTTAACCAATGCCCCGCCGCTAAACGCCACTCAGGCTCCTGTGGCGCAGCTGGTATCAAGTAGTTAGGAATATCAAACTGTTCACGTCGCGGTTCTTGATCCGCTGAAGAAAACCAATTGGGGTGGTTTAAGGTGATCCCAGTAATAGCAAAAAACAGCATTAACAGCAGCAGTGCCATAGAGACATAAACATGAATAATCCGAGCGAAGGAAAGCGATGATTTACTGACTTTTAATTTCAATGACTGACTCTCAAGAAGGGATATTAGGCGAGCGCCTAAATCGCCACCAACCGTTAGCTAATAGCCTGTATTAACAAAAATTAATGGGATAGAGATTAAATGATATTTATTATCAACAAACCCAAATTTACATTCTTTACATCTCAAGTACGGTATAACGGCAAGGTTGATGGGAAATATCGCAAACTCACAGTGTGAAAAAAGAAGCGGGGAACACAGAAACAATTGTAAAATCAATATAAATTCAATTAGATAAATCTTTACCTTTTACCTTCTAATCTCAGTAAAAATTTACTTATTCACCCCTCTCGTTTACAGAATTGCAATCGGCTACAATCCGCCGCCGGCGACTTGCTGGTACTTCCAAAGGAAATATCATCTTGAGTACAACTCTGCTCAAAAAAATGCGTTGCCTACATATTATCTGGCTCGCACTAATGCTTAATGCCTGTGTTGCCCCACTGCTGTTGATGTCACCCCAAGGTCAACTCATGTGGGCACTGCTAAAACCCCTTGTCGGATTAAATCCAAATGACGTGGGGCTGTTCGAACAGCCACTGATTAAAGATCGGATGAAGGCCCTGCTAGGTGACAACTACGAGACCACAGTATCGCTGCTGAAAACCGCCGATAAAATCCAGCAGGAAGGTCCGCTGTTTTATATGGTATCGACCTATACGCCAGTGCCGGAAATGGCCGAAAAAGCAGGCTTTGTATGGAACTCAGAAACCAACCAAATGGCGGTGATGTTGCTCACGGGTGGCTCGCCAAAAATTATCTCTGAGCAATTTACCGATCAGGCTGAGAAACTGGTACCAAGCTGGCCTAAAGAACTGGCTGACTACACAGATCCACAAAAACTACAGCAAAAGGTGATAGCTGCAGGCACAGAGAAACTTCAAGAACAAGTTCCAGCTGCTGCGCCCCTGAAAGCGGTTGCCACAGGCGATGTAAAAGCGACACAGGAAGCGGTGCTTGAAAAGGCGGTGAGTGAAGTTGCAGCTCCCGCAGCGGTCAAAGAAGTTAAACCCGTTCAATAATAACTAATCAACGCTCGGCGAACGTTTTAGTCGCACTTCACTTTTGTCGGTGTCAGCCACAGTGTTTATTCAGCACTGTGGCTTTTTTATCTCAATGAACACCCATTAAGCACATCTTAGCCATTAGCACATAGCCAAAATTCAAGGCTTGCGCTAGTGATGCCATAGCACGCTAACGATATCGGAAAAGAAGATTGGAAAATAACGAAGTAATGAGAGAGTGACTCGATAAGCACATACAAAAGACAGAAAGCAAAAAGCCCGTCGTAGGACGGGCTTTTTAACTATGGCTGGGGTACTAGGATTCGAACCTAGGTATGCCGGGATCAAAACCCGGTGCCTTACCGCTTGGCGATACCCCAATTAACTTGTCATCAACCTAAAGGTTGCATTTTGATGGTACGGGAAGAGAGACTTGAACTCTCACACCTCGCGGCACCAGAACCTAAATCTGGCGTGTCTACCAATTTCACCATTCCCGCATCAAAATCTACCAGATTGGCAAACAAAGGCGTCTCTGGATTTTTACCAGATAAATCAAATTGATTTAACGTGGATTTAAATATGGTAGCAATGGCGGGACTTGAACCTGCGACCCCAGCATTATGAGTGCTGTGCTCTAACCAGCTGAGCTACATTGCCATGGCTGGGGTACTAGGATTCGAACCTAGGTATGCCGGGATCAAAACCCGGTGCCTTACCGCTTGGCGATACCCCAAAAACTGAGAAACATGAAATGATGGCTGGGGTACTAGGATTCGAACCTAGGTATGCCGGGATCAAAACCCGGTGCCTTACCGCTTGGCGATACCCCATCACTAACTTGTTTCACACATCCGCTAACGCCGATGTTTAAAAATAATGGTACGGGAAGAGAGACTTGAACTCTCACACCTTTCGGCACCAGAACCTAAATCTGGCGTGTCTACCAATTTCACCATTCCCGCACTGCTTCAAGTTGACATCCTGAATTGATGCTAGCAAACGCTAGGATAACGAAATGGTAGCAATGGCGGGACTTGAACCTGCGACCCCAGCATTATGAGTGCTGTGCTCTAACCAGCTGAGCTACATTGCCACTTCGTTATTGCGCGCCCCTCGTAGCGAGGAACGGGGCGTATTATGCTTATTCGAGGTATCGAGGTCAACAGCTTTTTTTCGCTATTTTCCTCGAGGCAAACCGTTCGGCTATTACTTCACCAAACTGAGCAACAGATGCGCTAAATCAACCTCTGTTGCCCGTATTTTGCCTTACTTTCTAAAGCTTAGCCCTTTTTATCAAAGCTGTTATACGTTAAACAGGAAGTGCATTACATCACCGTCTTGAACAATGTATGTCTTGCCTTCTACACGTAACTTACCCGCTTCTTTGGCGCCCGCTTCACCTTTATAGGTAATAAAGTCATCAAATGCCATTACTTGAGCACGAATAAAGCCACGTTCGAAGTCGGTGTGAATAACGCCCGCCGCTTGTGGTGCCGTCGCGCCTACAGAAACGGTCCAAGCACGCACTTCTTTTACACCCGCTGTGAAGTAAGTTTGCAGGTTCAGCAATTGGTATCCAGCGCGGATCACGCGGTCTAACCCAGGCTCTTCTAACCCGAGGTCAGCCATAAACTCATCACGCTCTTCGGCCTCCATTTCAGCCAGTTCTGACTCAATGGCGGCACACACAGACACGACAATGGCATTTTCTTTTTCAGCAATGGCACGTACTGCATCTAAGTGTGGGTTGTTTTCGAAACCATCTTCAGCCACGTTAGCGATGTACATGGTTGGCTTTAAGGTTAAGAAGTTTAAGTAAGCAACGGCTTCTAATTCTTCCTTAGACAGATCCATAGAACGCAACATATGGCCTTCATCGAGGATGGGGCGCATCTTCTCGAGAACATCCACTTCAAACTTAGCGTCTTTGTCGCCGCCCTTAGCACGTTTTTGTTGGCGGATCACCGCACGCTCTAAGCTGTCTAAGTCGGCTAATGCCAATTCAGTATTGATGACTTCGATATCGCGCGCAGGGTCAACACGGTTAGCTACGTGGACAATGTTGTCATCTTCAAAGCAGCGCACCACGTGACCGATAGCATCGGTTTCGCGGATGTTAGCAAGGAACTTGTTACCTAAACCTTCACCTTTCGACGCACCCGCTACTAGACCAGCAATATCCACGAATTCCATAGTGGTTGGCAATACACGTTGCGGATTTACAATCGCCGCCAGTGCGTCTAAGCGTGGATCCGGCACAGGTACAACGCCAGTGTTTGGCTCGATGGTACAAAACGGGAAATTTGCCGCTTCGATGCCAGCCTTAGTTAACGCATTAAAAAGCGTTGATTTACCTACGTTAGGAAGACCAACAATGCCGCATTTAAAACCCATATTCTTACCTTTCTCTCGATGATAGGCTGGCGAGTCACACTCACCAGCAAGTTTATAGTCAGCCTGCCCTTAGGCAGTACATTGATTAATTCTATTGTCTTGTGTTCGCCGTCCTTTCGCGGGCCGCGAGCACTGGGCTTACTCCGCTTTAAAGGAGTGTAAGCGAGTCATGGCTTTCACCATGTCCTCTTTAAATAGCACTTCAGTGGAGCGTACAGCTTCATCCACGGCGGCGTTGATCAGCTCTTGTTCTTTGGCTGGCGCCTTACCCAGTACGTAACCACTGACTTTATTCTTATCGCCAGGATGGCCAATCCCAATCCGTAAACGGTAGAAGTTTTTATCATTAGCCAGTTTAGCAATAATGTCTTTTAAACCGTTATGGCCACCATGACCGCCACCGAGTTTAAATTTAGCCACCCCTGGCTGCATATCCAACTCATCGTGGGCCACTAGAATTTCTTCAGGCGTAATACGGAAGAAATTCGCTAAGGCCCCCACGGCTTTGCCGCTTAAGTTCATATAAGTGGTTGGGATCAGCAAACGCACATCTTTGCCATGCAATACGGCTCTGGCGGTGAGGCCAAAATACTTGCTGTCAGGCACTAAGCTGACACCACAGATGCGGGCCAATTCTTCCACATACCAAGCGCCCGCATTATGGCGAGTCTGCGCATATTCGGCGCCCGGATTGGCAAGACCTACGATTAATTTAATTTCGCTCATGACACTCACTAATGGCACTCAATACTGTGTTAATTGGTCGATGGCAAAGCGCACATGGACGACCATCTTGAGTTAATAATGCCGCTTATGCTCGTTAAAAACGCGGCATTTTAGCACTCAATGCGTAAGTCAACAAATGCCGAGTGAGTCAGCACTAATGATGCGGCCTAATTGAGGCCCATCGCATACTTCAGCACGGTTCGCTTGATGGGGGAGTTAATATTGGCCAGTTTTAACGCGCCGTTACGCAGTAATTTAAGCGGCAGAATGTCGTTACTAAAGCCTGCGTAAAACACATCCATGGTCGTCATCATCAGTTGATTATCGCGATAACGTTTAGCTTGATAGGCATTTAAAACCTCGGTGGACCACCAAGGTTTATCCTCGGTTAATGCAGTCTTGATGACCGCCAGTAAGGCTTCTACATCTTTAAAGCCGAGGTTAACCCCTTGGCCCGCCAACGGATTAATGGTGTGCGCCGCATCCCCTAAAATCACCACATTCGGCTTAAAATAGGCATTCGCGTGGCGGCGCGTGAGGGCAAAACTGCCTTTGGCTTCAACGGTAAAGTCACTGTCTAAGCGAGCGGGAAAATGCTGGCGGATTTGGTCGGCAAGCTGCTTATGATTCAGCTGCATTAACTGTTTAATGCGATTGGCATCGTCATACCAGACTAACGACGCATGATTGCCGGGTAGAGGTAATAACGAGCGCGGGCCGTTAGGGGTAAATTGTTGCCAAGTGACATCTTGTTGGCCTTGAGCGGTTTGGATATTAATCAGCATCGCCGATTGGGCATAGTCCCACCCCGAAATACCAATTCCCGCCCATTGGCGCACCTGCGAGTTGGCGCCATCGGCCCCGATGAGCAGCTTTGCCTCAAGCTTGATACCGGATTGTAAGTGTACGCTCACACCGTCTGCGAGGCGCGAAAATGTCGCCACACGCTCGGGGCAAAACAATTTAATCGCATCCCATTGCTGCATTTGCTCCCACAGGGCGAGTTGCACCAAACGGTTTTCAACAATATGGCCTAAATGGCTCGCGCCAATTTGTGAGCTATGGAATTGAGTAATGCAGCCATCAAGCTCCCAGGTTTCTAAGCCCAGATAAGGCACATTACGCATGTTAAGCAGACTCTCGAGCGCGCCGAGTTGTTCGAGTAACTGTTCGGAGGCCACGCTTATCGCCGACACGCGCACATCTAATGCCTGCTCAGGGGAATAAGCCTCGGGGGCAAATGATTCAATCACCGCCACCTGTAAGCCTTGCTTTGCCAGCCCGATAGCCGTTGCCGCGCCCACCATACCGCCACCGACAAGGATCACATCAAATTGTTGAGTATCTGTGGTTGTCTGGCTTGGTTGCTGTGTTTGGCTTATCACTTGGCTCATCTTAGTTACCACTCTTTAGAATTCTTTCCATTTATCTGACGCACTTTACTCTTAGCTAGAGCTCGAAATTAAGCCTCAAGCTTAAAAGCGCATCACGCTGATCGCGGGCATTGTATCAAAAGCATGTCAATTTCCGCTCAAAGGTGAGCAAATGTTGCTAGGGGCGCATTTGCTCACAGTTGCTTACAAAGGCAAGTTTTCACGCTTAACAAAGCCACTACACTCTAAAGCAACCCCGCGGGGATCTCAGGCGGTCTGCGGGATAAGCCGATTAGCATCTCACTTAGCGAGCCCTAGCCGTTCGGGACGAGTTACCAGTGAATCCACTTAATAGAGTTAGTGAGGATGTCATGAAAACACTCATCCACTTGCAGATAGCCAGTAGTCTACTGATTTGCAGCTCAGTCCTATTTAGTCATGCCTTGGCGGCAACGCCAGTGATGGAAACCATCACAGTCAGTTACCGCGACCCGCTCGATTATGCCCTATATCTACATACCACGGAAATGTTGAGCGTATTTCGACTCGAAATCCGTGAAGACATTAGCATTCAAGCCCGTAATAGCTTGTTAGAAATGGCAAATGCAGCTCAATTTAGCCAGCCATCCCTCGCACAAAACTCATCCGCTGAGATAAACCTAGCTTCTTTGTGGGTATCACAATCTCAGGGGATTGGCGAGTAAAAATGTGGACAAAGCTGGTCAGCAGCCATAACTGCGGGTAAAATGTCGCGCTATTTTTACTGGGCGGCCGGATTTGTCTGTAACAGGGCAAAGGCAGCTTGGGCACATATTTACTGGGCAGCGTAGGGCAACACAACTGATGAGCAAAAAACTCCATATTAAAACTTGGGGCTGTCAAATGAATGAGTATGACTCATCCAAGATGGCGGATCTTTTAGGCGAATACCAAGGTTACACCTTGACTGAAGAAGCAGAAGAAGCAGACATTCTACTGCTTAACACTTGTTCTATCCGCGAAAAAGCGCAGGAAAAGGTGTTCCATCAGTTAGGTCGTTGGAAAACCCTCAAAGATAAAAATCCCGATCTGATCATTGGTGTGGGTGGTTGTGTTGCATCGCAGGAAGGTAAGGCGATCAAAGACCGTGCTCAGTGCGTCGACATCATCTTTGGACCACAGACACTGCACCGTCTGCCAGATATGATCGACCAAGTACGCCGTGGCGAAAAGGCCGTGATCGACGTAAGCTTCCCTGAAATCGAGAAATTTGACCGTCTACCAGAACCGCGCGCCGAAGGCCCAACGGCGTTTGTGTCTATCATGGAAGGTTGCAGCAAGTACTGTTCATTCTGCGTGGTGCCTTATACCCGTGGTGAAGAAGTCAGCCGTCCATCGGACGATATCATCCTCGAGATTGCCCAACTGGCAGAACAAGGTGTGCGCGAAGTTAACCTGCTCGGTCAAAACGTTAACGCCTACCGTGGTGCAACCCACGACGGCGGCATTTGTACCTTTGCCGAGCTATTACGCTATGTTGCCGCTATCGATGGTATCGATCGTATTCGCTTCACCACCAGTCACCCGATTGAATTTACGCAGGACATTATCGACGTTTACGAAGATACTCCTGAATTAGTGAGTTTCTTGCACTTACCTGTGCAATCCGGTTCTGACCGCATTCTGACAGCAATGAAGCGTGGCCATATGGCGATTGAGTACAAGTCAATCATCCGCCGTCTGCGCAAAGCCCGTCCTGATATCCAAATCAGCTCTGACTTTATCATTGGCTTCCCAGGCGAAACCAAAGAAGACTTCGCCGATACCATGAAGCTGATTGAAGATGTAGGCTTTGACCACAGCTTTAGCTTTATCTACAGTGCGCGCCCAGGTACACCTGCGGCAGATTTACCCGATGACGTTGATATGGAAGAGAAAAAACAACGTCTGGCGATTCTGCAGGACCGTATCACTCAACAAGCCATGCGTTACAGCCGCCATATGATGGGCACAGTACAACGTATTCTGGTTGAAGGCCCATCGGTGAAAAACCCCATGGAGCTGCGCGGCCGTACCGAAAACAACCGTGTCGTCAACTTCGAAGGCCTGCCAAAGCACATTGGTAGCTTTGTGGATGTCGAAATTGTCGACGTTTACACTAACTCACTGCGCGGTAAATTTATCCGCGGTGAAGATGAAATGGATCTGCGCCGCAACCTGCGCCCATCGGATATTCTGGCGAAACACAAACAGGATGACGATCTCGGTGTGACACAATTTAAACCTTAAGGGTTTAAAATTTAGCGAGTAGCACCTATATCAGGGCGACATGGTTTAATTAACCTCAGTGTCGCCCTTTTTGTTTTGTGTACTTTTGCCTTGTATTGAACAAGCTATTCAAAACCCTTGGGCTTAACGATTTTCCGTTAGCAATTATCCGCTATGGCTCGTAAACTGAGATTGTCTTCTGATTAGAGACTGCGATCGCAAACAGGCATCGCACTTGGCTTTTCACTCAGCACTTTGCTTGGTATTTGACAATAGGAGTACTATTTGTCCAGTAAATTAACCACAATGAATCTGTATCTCGAACCCGCAGAAACCCGCCGTTTGGCCTCGCTGTGCGGTCCATTCGATGACAATATCAAACAGATTGAGCGTCGCGTTGGCGTTGAGATAGTCCGTAAGAACAACCATTTTCAAATTACCGGACTGCCGCGTAACTGTTTAAGTGCCAATAACTTACTTAAGCAGCTCTATATCGAGACCCAAACGGTCAAGGGCAGCACGCCGGATCTCGATCCTGAACAAGTGCACTTGGCAATCCAAGAAGCCATCGCCTTAGAGCAGGACGATAGCGGTGATGATAAAGCCTTATTTATCAAAACTCGCCGTGGTGTGATTAAACCGCGTAACCCCAACCAAAGCACCTATGTGGCCAACATTGTGCGCCACGATATTACCTTTGGTATTGGCCCAGCGGGAACGGGTAAAACCTATTTAGCGGTGGCCGCCGCCGTTGATGCATTAGAGCGTCAAGAAGTGCGCCGTATTCTGCTCACCCGCCCCGCGGTTGAAGCAGGAGAAAAACTCGGCTTCTTACCCGGCGATTTAAGCCAGAAAGTCGACCCTTACCTGCGCCCACTCTATGATGCCTTGTTCGAAATGCTCGGCTTTGAAAAGGTGGAACGCTTAATCGAGAAAAACGTCATCGAAGTGGCGCCACTCGCCTACATGCGTGGTCGAACCCTAAACGATGCCTTTATTATTCTCGATGAGAGCCAAAACACCACAGTCGAACAGATGAAGATGTTCTTAACCCGTATTGGCTTTAACTCGCGTGCGGTCATCACAGGTGACATCACCCAGACGGACTTACCCAAACATGTTAAGTCGGGTCTGCGCCACGCCATTGAAGTATTAAGCCAAGTAGAAGAAATCAGCTTTAACTTCTTCGTGTCTCAAGACGTAGTGCGCCATCCTGTGGTTGCTCGCATCGTTGAAGCCTATGAAGCTTTTGATCGTAAAGAGCAGGCATTAAAGGCCGAAAAAGAACGCCGCGACTATCAACAAGCGCACCCACAAACGCAACCGGAAGTCTTAAAGCATGAGTCTTGATTTAGCCTTAGATGTGCAATACGCCACGGCGAGTGACTATCTCCCGAGCGAAGAACAGTTTGCCCTTTGGGTAAAAACCGCCATTGGTAACAGCATGGAACAGGCGGAGCTGACAATCCGTATCGTCGATGCCCGTGAAAGCCAAATGCTTAACAGCACCTACAGAGGCAAAGACAAACCGACCAATGTGTTGTCGTTTCCCTTTGAAGCGCCGCCAGAAATTGAACTTCCACTGCTCGGAGATCTTGTCATTTGTGCCTCAGTCGTTGAAAATGAAGCGCGTGAACAAGATAAAACCCTAGAAGCCCATTGGGCACACATGGTTGTACATGGTTGCCTACATCTGCTAGGTTATGATCACATTGAAGACGAAGAAGCCGAAGAGATGGAGTCATTAGAGACTCAACTCATTGAAAGCTTAGGTTTTACTGACCCATATAAGGAACAATAATTAACTAAGATGCCATTCATCAAAGTTAATGAGAACACTATGAGTGACGATATCCCCCCGAGTACGACCGCCCAAAAGAAAAGCTGGTTTGACAGAGTAAGTCAGTTATTTCAGGGCGAACCTCAAAATCGCGAAGACTTAGTTGATGTAATTGATGGCGCAGAACAGCGCGAACTGATATCAGAAGACACCCGCGAAATGATTAAAGGTGTATTAGAAGTTTCTGATATGCGTGTTCGGGACATTATGATCCCACGAGCTCAAATTGTCGCAATTCAAATCGACAATACCGTTGAAGAATTGCTCGCAACTGTTATCGGTTCTGGCCATTCTCGCTTCCCAGTGGTTAACGAAGATAAGGACCATATCGAAGGCATTTTACTGGCTAAAGATTTGATCCCTTATGGTTTCTCAAACAGTGAAGAACCCTTCTCCCTTGAGCGCGTGATCCGCCCAGCGGTCGTTGTGCCTGAGAGCAAACGCGTCGATGTGTTACTCAAAGAATTCCGCTCCCAGCGTTACCATATGGCGATTGTCGTCGATGAATACGGTGGCGTATCCGGTCTGGTAACCATTGAAGATATTCTCGAAGAAATCGTCGGTGAGATTGAAGACGAATTCGATCACGATAGCCCTGAAGACACTGAGATCCGCAAGGTCGGTAACACTGTCTACATGGTGAAAGCGTTGACGCCTATCGAGGATTTTAACGAAGAATTCAACACTCACTTCAGCGATGAAGAGTTTGATACCGTCGGTGGTTTAGTGTCCCATGCCTTTGGCCATTTGCCTGAGCGTAATGAGAGCATCATGATCGAAGGTATTGAATTTAAAGTTATCAATGCCGATACGAGACGCTTAATCCAACTTAGAGTTAAACTACCCGATCCCAAAACTGGTGAAGACGTAGAATAACCCTCTGCGTAAGAATAACGCTCAGTGTAAGAAGAATTATCCGTGCTAACTAACATTCGGGCTTTTGCCCAACAAAAGTCCCGACTGAGCGTATTACGGCTCGTGCTGGCGTTTATTTTAGGCGCCAGTACAGCGCTTTCCTTTGCCCCTTATTCCTTGTGGATTATCTATCCCGTCGCCATGGCCTTAGCCCTGTGGCTGAGTGGCTCCTTGACTCCTAAAGCCAGCTTCTTCCATTGGTTAAGCTTTGGTTTTGGCTGTTTTGCCGTTGGGATCAGTTGGGTGCATGTCAGTATGGACACCTTCGGTGGCCTCCCCTTGGCCGCCTCAGTGGGGCTAATGGCGCTGCTAGCCCTCTATTTAGCCCTCTATCCGGCCTTAACGGGTCTAGGTTTAGCGTGGTTGACCCGCACTAATACTCCGTCGCTATGGCGCAATCTATTACTCTTCCCCTCGCTTTGGGTCTTAACCGAATGGGCTAGAGGCTGGGTGATGACAGGATTTCCCTGGATCTGGGCCGGCTACTCCCAAACCCAAGGTCCATTAAAGGAACTCGCGAGTATTATTGGTGCCCTAGGACTTAGTTTCTTAATTGCGATACTCGCGGGCGCCTTAGCCCTGTGTTTTAGCAAGCGCTACAAAAGCCTGTTGGTTTTACTGCCCATCATAGCAGCTGCGGCTTGGGTTGCCCCAAAGCTAACGCAGATCCAGCCGACAGGCGAATCAGTCAAAGTTGCATTGGTACAGGGAAACATTCCCCAAAGTATGAAATGGGAACCCGAGGCGCTCTGGCCAACCCTATTGAAATACATGGATTTATCCCGTGAGCACTTCGACGCTGACATTATCGTCTGGCCAGAAGCTGCTATCCCGGCGCCAGAATCCATGGTGCAAGACTTTTTGGATAATGCTAACAAGGTTGCCAACCTTAACCACACTTCCATCATCACGGGAATTATTAGCCGTCAACAGAACGAGTTTTATAACTCTTTGATCGTGCTAGGTAACCATAATCAGAAGCAGCAAGATACGCCGGATTATGAGAGCGATGGCAGCAACCAGTTTAAGAAACACCATTTACTGCCTATCGGCGAGTTTGTACCCTTTGAAGCCTTACTGCGCCCGATTGCGCCTTTCTTCAATCTGCCCATGTCCTCTTTTGCGCGAGGCGACTATCAACAGCCAAATTTGAGCGCGGTAGGCCATAAAATTGCGCCAGCAATTTGTTATGAAATAGCCTTCCCAGAACAGCTGCGTGACAGTGTTAACCTCGGCACCGATCTGCTGTTAACCGTATCGAACGATGCGTGGTTTGGCACCTCAAATGGGCCGTTGCAGCATATGGAAATTGCCCAAATGCGCGCCATCGAATTAGGCCGTCCTCTAGTGCGCGCCACCAACAACGGCGTGACCGCGGTAGTTGATGAGAAAGGCAATATCACAGCTGCACTACCGCAATTCGAAACGGGCGTGCTAAGCGCGACGATTCCATTGGTCACAGGCCAAACTTGGTTTGCCAAAATCGGTCAAACACCGCTGCTATTGCTGTGTGGTGCGCTGCTATTAGTCGGGTTTATTCGTCGTAAAAAATAACAATAGAGTCAGAAATTGATTAATCAGAAACGCATTCAAGGTTTTACCTTAATCGAACTCGTCGTCGTTATCATAGTGCTCGGGATTTTAGCGGTTATTGCAGCGCCGAAATTTATCGGTATGAGCAAAGAGGCGCGGGAGAAAAGTCTGCTGCAACTTCAAGCCAGCGTAAAAACCGCCAATACCTTGGCCTATTCCAAGACCCAAATGCCCAGCTTACAGAGTCAAGCCGTCGCAGGCCGTGATGATATTATTGACATCGACCTTAATGGTGATGGCGTGGCAGAAACCCGCCTCAAGTGGGTTATCTGGACAATACCGATATCGAAAAATGGATAGAGAAAGATGATAAACTCGTCATTCAATATCAAGGTATTGATATTACATATATTGGCTACGACTTGGATGCTAATACCTTAGTCAACGATGACCAATGTTATTTCCGCTATACCCAAGCAGCCGATGCCAACACACCACCGCTTTACGATATCAATGTCCAAGGCTGTTGATGGCTAATAAAAAACGACGCTAAGCGTCGTTTTTTATTTATGCACGTTGAAGCAATCCCCTTAAGGCGTTAATGCCTCGCGGGTAAACTCTTCATGGTCACACTCGGGGCAATCGGGGATCACGCCCGGAAACTCAATACTCATTTCATGGCCGCAGTTAGTGCACACCATCACCCCTTGGCTAACAATATCGCCACTCTGGTAATAGCCGTGGTGTTTAAAGTCTTGAGCCAGTTCATGCCATTCCACTTGGCTGCGGTCGGTGATTTCACTTAACCAATGCCAAAGGGTGTTTTCTAGGGTGATCACCGTGGGGCTGTGGCTTAAGCTGTCGGCATTTTGCTCACGCAAAAAGCTGGCGATATCACGCTTTAAGAATTGCTCAACTAACGCGAGCTCATCTTCCCCCGCTTGTTCTTTGAGGCGTAAGAACTCCTTCCCTTGAGTGACAGACTTAAATAAATTCTTTGCAGTCAGCGAGTTATCTTCCGCAAATTGCGCTTTCACTTCGTTAATTAAGGCTTGATACAGTCCTAGTAGCGCACTACTTCTATCATTCATAACCAATACTCCTTCATAGAACCTTTTTAATGCATCGCTTCTAGTTTATTCTATGCAGATCTTATTCGCGTCGATATGGCGTTAGATCAAATAAATAGGCGGCACTGCCGGAAATAGCGTGATGCAAGAGCAATATAATCCCTCAGAAATTGAAGCCTTAGTGCAAAAGCACTGGCACGACAACAAAACCTTTGAAGTTACTGAAGATGCGAACAAAGAAAAGTTTTATTGCCTTTCGATGTTCCCCTATCCTTCAGGTCGACTCCACATGGGACACGTTCGCAACTATACCATAGGCGATGTGGTTGCCCGCTTCCAGCGTCTTCAAGGCAAAAACGTGCTACAACCTATCGGTTGGGACTCTTTCGGTTTGCCTGCAGAAAACGCCGCAATCAACAACAAAACAGCCCCAGCACCATGGACTTATCAAAATATTGAGTACATGAAGAATCAGCTAAAACTGTTAGGTTTTGGCTACGACTGGAGCCGTGAAATCGCCACTTGTACCCCAGAATACTACCGCTGGGAACAATGGTTCTTCACTAAACTGTACGAAAAAGGCTTAGTTTACAAGAAGACAGCTTCTGTTAACTGGTGCCCTAACGATGAAACCGTACTGGCCAACGAGCAGGTGCAAGACGGTTGCTGCTGGCGTTGTGATACCCCTGTAGAACAAAAAGAAATTCCACAGTGGTTCATTAAGATCACCGCCTACGCCGAAGAACTGTTAAACGATATCGACACCTTAGACGGCTGGCCTGAGCAAGTTAAGACCATGCAGCGCAACTGGATTGGTCGCAGCGAAGGCGTTGAGATGACCTTCGGTGTAGCGGGTAGCGACAAGTCATTCGATATCTACACAACCCGTCCCGATACCCTGATGGGTGTAACCTATGTGGCGATTGCTGCGGGTCATCCATTAGCAGAATTAGCCGCTCAATCTAACCCAGAGCTGGCTCAATTTATTGAAGAGTGCAAAAACAGCACCACGTCAGAAGCCGATTTAGCCACCATGGAAAAACGTGGTGTGGCGACTGGTCTATACGCAATTCACCCCATCTCTGGCAAACAAGTGCCTATTTGGGCGGCGAACTTCGTACTGATGAACTACGGCACCGGCGCCGTGATGTCAGTCCCTGGCCACGACCAACGCGATTACGAATTTGCGAAAAAGTACAATCTGCCCATCGAAGCGGTAATCAAGCCTGTTGATGGCGACTTGGACATCAGCGAAGTGGCTTACACCGAAAAAGGCGTACTGTTTAACTCTGGTGAGTTCGACGGTTTAGACTTTGACGGCGCCTTCAATGCCATCGCCGACAAGTTAGTGGCTGAAGGTAAAGGCAAGCGCCAAGTGAACTACCGTTTGCGTGACTGGGGTGTATCACGTCAACGTTACTGGGGCGCACCAATTCCTATGGTGACCTTAGCCGACGGTACTGTTATTCCAACACCTGAAGATCAACTGCCGGTGATCCTGCCAGAAGATGTGGTGATGGACGGGATCCAAAGCCCAATCAAGGCCGATAAAGAATGGGCGAAAACCCAAGTTAACGGCCAAGACGCGCTGCGCGAAACCGATACCTTTGATACCTTTATGGAATCTTCATGGTATTACGCCCGTTATTGCAGCCCACAGGCTGATCAAATGTTAGATCCAGCCAAGGCTAACTACTGGTTACCTGTGGATCAGTATATTGGTGGTATCGAACACGCTTGTATGCACTTGTTATACTTCCGCTTCTTCCACAAGTTGCTGCGTGACGCTGGCCTAGTAAACACTAACGAGCCAGCAAAACAACTGCTGACCCAAGGCATGGTTCTGGCCGATGCCTACTACTACACCAACGATAAAGGTGCCCGTGTATGGGTGTCTCCGCTGGATGTAGTCACTACCGAAAAAGACGACAAGGGCCGAGTGACTAAGGCTATCGATAAAGACGGCAACGAACTGGTTTACACCGGTATGTGCAAAATGTCTAAGTCGAAAAACAACGGTATCGACCCACAGGTAATGGTAGAAAAATACGGTGCCGACACAGTTCGTCTGTTTATGATGTTCGCATCACCACCAGAATTAACGCTGGAATGGCAAGAGTCAGGCGTTGAAGGCGCACACCGCTTTATCAAACGTCTGTGGAAACTGGCCAGCGATTATGTGGCGCAGGACAACAGCGAAGCCTTAGACGTTAGCAAATTAACAAGCGAACAAAAAGCGCTGCGCCGTGAAGTGCACAAGACCATCGCTAAGGTGACCGATGATATCGGTCGTCGTCAGATGTTCAACACTGCGGTTGCCGCCGTGATGGAACTGATGAACCACCTGCAAAAAGCGCCACAAACCACAGGTCAAGACCGAGCCATCATTGGCGAAGCTTTAACTGCGGTAGTGCGTTTACTGTACCCAATCATCCCACACGTGAGCTTTACCCTGTGGAACGAACTGGGCAACACCAACAGCATCGAAGACAGCCAATGGCCTGTTGTGGATGAATCTGCTCTGGTAGAAGACAGCAAACTCATCGTGGTACAAGTGAACGGTAAAGTGCGCGCTAAGATCACTGTCGCTGCCGATGCTGACCAAGCGTCTGTTGAGGCACTCGGTATGGCGGACGAGCAAGTCATCAAGTACTTAGATGGTGTTACGGTTCGTAAAGTTATCTATGTACCCGGTAAACTGCTCAGCATCGTTGCCAACTAACATCGTTGCTGTGATAAACGGATGCTGTCCACAAGACAAACAGGAAACCGCGAAAACTTATGCTAATTAAACGCTTAGCTTTCGCAATCATGGCGCTGGTCATTATGACCAGCGCAGGTTGCGGTTTTAAGCTTCAACGTAGCTACCAAATCCCCGAGCAGCTCAATCAACTCAGTTTGAGCAGCTCGGACGAATACAGCGAACTCACCCGTTTGGTGCGTGAGCGGTTACGTTTGAACAACGTCAAGATTGTCGATGCCGCCAATGATGTGCCAGTGTTAAGGCTCATCACCGACTCCTTAGAGCGTTCTACCCTGTCACTTTACCCTACGGGCAATGTGGCTGAGTATGAGCTTATCTATTTCGTCGAATTTGCCGTGGCCTTGCCGGGCAAAGAGGCGCAGCCTTTCAAGATTGAAATTCGCCGCGATTACTTAGACGACCCTCGCACCGCACTGGCGAAAAGCCGTGAGATGGAACTGTTAGTCAAAGAAATGCGTATCCAGGCGGCCGACCGGATCCTGCAATCCATGGCCAGCACAGAGGTGAATTAATGCAGGGTCCAAATTAATGTGGAACTGCAATAAAATGTGGAGAGTGATTTAAATGCGTGTTTATCCTGATCAACTCTCCCGCCATCTCAATCCGCTTCACGCTTGCTACCTGATTTTTGGTGATGATCCTTGGTTGCTCGAAACCTCCAAGGATCAGATCCGCCAAGCAGCCAAACGCCAAGGGTTTGAAGAGCGCGTTCAGTTAATTCAAGAAACGGGTTTTAACTGGGGTGACTTGACCCAAGAATGGCAATCCATGAGCCTGTTTTCTAGTCGGCGCATCATTGAGCTAACTCTGCCAAACGCAAAACCCGGTGCAGATGGTTCGGCGGCGCTACAAGCGTTGCTGCAAACGCCAAATCCTGATGTGCTGCTGATCCTCGAAGGCCCAAAACTCGCCAGTGAGCAAACCAATAGCAAGTGGTTCAAAACCTTGGATAGTTTAGGGATTTATTTGCCCTGCACTACACCAGAGGGCGATCAATTCAGACGTTGGCTCGACTCACGCATTGCGCACTTTAAGCTGAATTTACAGCCCGATGCGCGCGCTATGCTTTACAGCCTCTACGAAGGGAATTTACTCGCCGCCGATCAGGCCATGCAGTTACTACAACTGTTAAGCCCAAGCCAGCCCATCGGCGCCGACGAATTAAGCCATTACTTTGAAGATCAATCCCGCTTTACCGTGTTTCAGCTCACCGATGCACTGCTGAATAATCGTCAAGACAGTGCTCAGCATATGCTGGCCCAGCTCAACGGTGAAGGCACGGCCATGCCGATTTTACTCTGGGCCTTATTCAAAGAGCTGCAGTTACTGCTTAGCCTCAAGAGTGAACAAGCCCAAGGCGCGCCCTTAAATAGCCTGTTTGGTAAACATCGAATTTGGGATAAACGCAAACCCTTGTACCAAACCGCGTTGCAGCGCTTAAGCCTCAGCCAAATCGAACATATGCTTGCCTTCGCGTCTAAGCTGGAGCTAAACCTAAAGCAATTAGGCCATGAAGATTGGACAGGGCTTAGCCACCTGTGCTTATTATTCGATCCTAAGGCCCACGGCCATTTGGCCCACATCAGCTTAGATTAAGGCAGAGTGTTGATGCGTATCGGTATTTTAGGCGGCACCTTCGACCCCATACATTACGGCCATATTCGCCCCGCGATGGAAGTCAAAGCGAGTCTCAAGCTGGATAAAATCCTGTTGATGCCCAACCATATTCCGCCGCATAAAAACACCACCCACTCGAGCACAGCGCAACGGCTCGAAATGGTCGCGCAGGTATGTGAGGCATTAACAGGTTTCGAGCTCTGTGATATCGAAGCTAAACGCGACAGCCCATCCTATACGGTTGTCACCCTTAAGCAGTTAAGTCGGCTTTATCCCGATGACGAACTGTTTTTTATCATGGGGATGGATTCGTTTATTCATCTGCAAAGCTGGCATAAATGGCAGCAACTGTTTGAATTAGCCAATATTGTGGTATGTCAGCGCCCGGGCTGGCATTTAGCCGAAGGGCACCCAATGCAGCATGAGCTAAGCGCCCGTCATGCAACGCACGAAGCCTTAAGTCACTCAAGCGAGCCGCAACATGGGCGCATCTTTACCGTCGATATCAGCCCACAGGATATTTCGTCCACTCAAATTCGCTCACAGCTGGCCATGGGGGAAATTCCACAGGACGCTCTGCTGCCCGTCACTCTAAATTACATTCAAAAACAACGGCTTTATTTTTCTTAGGCTGAAAATCAAGCGCTAAGAGTACAAACTCAGCCGCTAAGATCGCTAAGAGAATGTATTCCCCCGCTTAAGACTGATATACTAGCGCGCTATTTAAAATGAATGAGGTACATCAGCGTGCAGAGCGCCGAATTAAAGCAGTTTGTTGTCGACAAAATCGATGATTTAAAAGCCCGTGACGTCGTGGTTATCGATGTCAGCAACCAATCTAACATCACCGACTATATGGTGATTTGTTCAGGTACATCTAAAACTCACGTGAAAGCGATCGCCGAAAACCTCGTGCTCGAAGCGAAAGCCGCTGGCATTCCACCAATCGGTATCGAAGGCCGCGACAGCAGCGAATGGGTATTGGTGGATATGGGCAACGTGATCCTGCATGTTATGCAAGACCAAACCCGCGATTTTTACCAGCTTGAAAAGCTCTGGTCAGAAAAGCAAGCCTAATGAAGTTGCAACTTATCGCAGTAGGGACACGGATGCCCGATTGGGTCACCCGCGGCTTTGAAGAGTACCAACGCCGCTTCCCCCGAGATATGGCGCTGGAACTTATCGAAATCCCTGCCGGCAAGCGCGGAAAAAACGCTGATATCGTTCGTATCCTGCAAAAGGAAGGCGAGCAAATGTTAGCGGCGATCCCTAAGGGCAATCACATTGTCACCTTAGATCTTCCCGGCAAAAACTGGACTACGCCAGAATTGGCGACCGCCATGAACAAATGGCAACTCGATGGTCGTGATGTGAGCTTACTGGTTGGCGGCCCCGAAGGCTTAGCGCCCGCCTGTAAGGAAGCCGCCCATCAGAGTTGGTGCCTGTCGGCATTAACCCTGCCCCATCCTTTGGTGCGGATTGTGGTTGCCGAAAGCTTATACCGCGCGTGGAGCGTGAACACCAATCACCCTTATCACAGAGAATAGCGGGATCTTGATGTTAACGAGTGTCAACCACCCGGATGGGATCAGCTGGAGATAGCCTAAGTGTCGCCAAAAAAGCGGATAACCATGCACGACCACGCCGCCGAGGCGTCACTGTTTAAGCGCCGTGCGCTGTTCACTTTTTTTTGTGTTGTCGCCCTCCTGAGCGTGTTGGTGACCAATCTTTATCACCTTCAGGTTGAATCCTATAAAGATTACGCAACACGTTCTAATGACAACCGTATTCGTGTCGTGCCCATCGCCCCAAGCCGCGGCCTGATTTACGACAGAAACGGCGTACTCCTCGCCGAAAACCAACCCTTTTACTCCCTCGATCTGGTCCCAGAGAAAATTGCCAATATGTCCGAGACCTTGGACGAGCTAGGCAAGTTAATCGAAATCACCCCAGATGAGCGCGAAACCTTTACCGACGCCTTAAAGTTTCACCGCCGCTTTAAGCCGCTTACCCTTAAAAATCAGCTGACTGAAGAGCAAGTGGCGATTTTTAGCGTGAACCAGCATCGCTTTCCCGGGATTTCCGTCGAGGCGGGTTTAAAGCGTAACTACCCCTATGCGAGCCAGCTCACCCATGTGCTGGGCTATGTGGGCAAAATCAACACCCGCGATCGCGCCCAATTGGAGCGTAACGATCAATGGAAGAACTATGCCGCCACCAAGGATATTGGTAAGCAAGGCATTGAAAAGTTTTATGAATCTCTGCTACACGGCACGCCAGGTCACCTCGAAGAAGAAGTGAACAACCGCGGCCGAACTATCCGTACCCTTAAAATCGTACCGCCGGAGCCGGGGCAAGATATTTACTTAACCCTCGATTTGCAATTGCAGCAAAAGGCGGTGGAATTACTGCAAGGTCACCGTGGCTCAATTGTCGCTATCGACCCGAGGGACGGCGGCATCTTAGCCCTAGTCTCAAGCCCTAGTTACGACCCGAATCAGTTCGTTCAAGGGATTAACAGCAAAGATTACAGCGATTTATTAAACGATAAATCTCGCCCACTGATTAACCGCGCGACCCAAGGTCAATATGCGCCAGCCTCGACGGTCAAACCCATTATCGCCCTGCTGGGATTGGATGAAAAAGCCGTCACCGAGCGCACCCGTATTTGGGACCCTGGCTTTTGGCAAATCCCCGGCGTGGAGCGTAAATACCGCGACTGGAAACGTTGGGGCCATGGCTGGGTGAACGTCTACAGCGCCATCGTTGAATCCTGCGATACCTACTTCTATGAATTGGCTTATAAAATCGGTGTCGATCCTATCGCCCGCTTTATGGAGCAATTCGGCTTTGGTCAAAATACCGGTGTCGATATTTTCGAAGAGTCGGCGGGCAATATGCCGTCGAAGGAATGGAAGCGCTTAAAATACAACCAAGCTTGGTACATTGGTGACACCATTTCTGTCGGTATCGGCCAAGGTTACTGGACCGCCACGCCATTGCAATTGGCCAGCGCCACCGCCATTCTCGCCAACGATGGTCGCCGCTTCCCACCGCATTTGTTAAAGTCGATTAAGGATAATACGGCCAAAATTGACTCACCAATTAACGAGTTACCGCCGATTGAACTTAAGAACCCGCGCAACTGGAAAATCATCAATGAAGCTATGCGCCAAACCGCTCATAAGTCTCGCTTCACCGACGCCAGTTACACGGCTGCGATGAAAACCGGTACGGCGCAGGTCATTGGCGTGGCCGAAAACACTAAGTACGATGCCAATAAGATTGCCGAGCATTTCCGCGATAACGCCTTAGTAGTCGCCTACGCGCCCTTTGAAGATCCTAAAATCGTCCTCGCAGTGGTGATGGAAAACGCCGGCTGGGGTGGCGCAAACGCAGGCCCTGTAGCCCGCGCCATGCTCGATGAATACATGCTAAGAGACACTTGGAAACCAACGCCATGAGTGCCCATCAACGTCAAAACATCTGGCAACGATTGCATATCGACTTGCCCTTACTGCTCGGCCTGTTTGCCGTCATGGGCTTTGGCCTGTTTGTCATATACTCCGCCAGCGGTGAAGATCTTGGCATGATGGAGCGCCAACTGTTTAGGATGTTTTTATCCCTAGGCATTATGTTTACTATGGCGCAGATCAATCCCGAGGCGCTAAAACGCTGGGCCCTACCGATTTACCTTGCGGGGATTGTGCTGCTGCTTGGGGTGCATTTTTTTGGGGAAATTAACAAAGGCGCGCAGCGCTGGTTGAACTTAGGCTTTATGGAGTTTCAGCCTTCGGAGCTGATTAAGCTCGCCTTCCCCATTACTATGGCTTGGTATATCAGTAAGTTCCCTCTGCCGCCGAAGAAACGCTACCTTGCGGGTGCTGCAGTGATCCTCTTAGTACCGACGCTTTTAATTGCCAAACAACCTGACTTAGGCACCTCGATTTTGGTTGCCGCATCGGGCATTTTCGTGCTGTTTTTATCGGGCATGAGCTGGGCAATTGTGGGTGGTTTTATTGCCGCCGTATTAGCCTTCTTACCGATCCTTTGGTACTTCCTGATGCACGATTACCAAAGAACCCGCGTATTGACTCTACTCGATCCAGAGCAGGATCCCTTAGGTGCCGGTTACCATATTATCCAATCGAAAATTGCCATCGGCTCAGGTGGCCTCTGGGGTAAAGGTTGGCTCGATGGCACTCAATCCCAATTAGAATTTATCCCCGAACGTCACACCGACTTTATCTTTGCGGTGATCGGTGAAGAGTTTGGCCTGATAGGCAGCATTATCCTGCTCCTGATGTATCTCTACATCATCGGACGCGGCTTAGTCATCGCCTCTCGGGCGCAAACTAGCTTTGCCAGACTCCTTGCCGGCAGTATCACATTGACTTTCTTCGTTTATGTTTTTGTGAATATTGGTATGGTTTCAGGTATCCTGCCTGTGGTGGGTGTACCTTTACCCCTTGTCAGTTATGGTGGCACTTCCATGCTGACATTGATGACAGGGTTTGGCATTCTTATGAGCATTCATACCCATAGACGTTTTGTAGATAGATAATTTTTAGGGACTTCTTAATGCCTATTCTTCGAGCTTGTTTGGCTCCACTGGCAGTGCTTTGCCTCAGTTCATACCTCATTGGCTGCTCGACCGCGAACGAGCCAGCAACAACTACACCGCAGCCAAGTGCGGCCGTGACCACACAGGCGCCAACACCTGTATTGCCCGAGGCCTTAAAGGCAGAGTTTATTAAAACCCAAATAGCACAAGGCTTTACTCAAGCCGAAGTGGAAAGTTTCTTGGCCAAAGCCAATTACAACCAAGCGGTTATCGATGCGATTTCTCGCCCTTGGGAAGCTAAGCCTTGGCATCAGTATTATCCGATTTTCTTAACAGAAAAGCGCCTCAACGCGGGCCTAGCCTTCTGGAAAAAACACGAAAAAGCAATCGCTAAAGCCGCGTCAAAGTACCAAGTCGAGCCACAAATTATTGTGGCTATTATTGGTATCGAAACCTTCTATGGTCAGTACACGGGCAATTATCCGGTAATCGACGCGCTCTATACCTTAGGGTTTTATTACGAGCCAAGAGCCACATTCTTTCGCAAGGAATTTGGCGAGCTGATGAAGCTGGTAAAAGAAGAACACTTAGATATCAATAACCTAAAGGGTTCTTACGCTGGCGCCATGGGCTTTGGTCAGTTTATTCCGTCAAGCTACCGCCACTATGCCGTGGATTTTGATGGCAGCGGCAACCGTGATTTACTCCAGAGTCCAGAGGATGCCATTGGCAGTGTCGCCAATTATTTCCATGAACACGGCTGGCAGTTGCACGCGCCCGTTGCGCTTCCTTTAGTGAACAGCAGCCCCAATGCGCCTAAAGCCAAAGTGTGGGCCGGCGAGAAGTTGCAGTACAAGGTTTCTGATATTCTCTCTCCAAGTTTATCGCTGGCCAATGCCCGTGATTTAGATGCCTCGCAAAAGGCCATGCTTATCGAGCTGGAACAAGTGGATAGCAAGGACTACTGGTTAGGGCTCAATAACTTTTATGTGATCACCCGTTATAACCGTAGCCCTTTGTATTCCATGGCCGTTTACCAATTTAGCCAACAACTGAAGCAACAACATGACGCTAAGAAATAATCTTTTACAGCTCTTGATGCTCGGCTGCTGTTTTGCGCTTGCGGCCTGCTCAAGTTCTAATTCTGGCTCGGCTAGCGAGAAGAACAAGAACATGGATCCCAACAAGGGCCGCTATGCGCTAAAAAACGATAAGATGCCCATCAATCCACCCAATGTGGACCATGTGCCAAACGCGACCCCAAAATACGAGCCTTACAGCCGTCGCGGTAATAAACCTTACACGGTTTATGGTGAGTCCTATACGGTGTTAGATTCGGGCCAAGGCTTTTCCGAAACTGGCCGCGCCTCATGGTACGGCGAGAAATTCCACGGCTATGAGACATCGAATGGCGAGCCCTACGACATGTATGGCATGTCTGGGGCACACAAGACCTTGCCTTTGCCAAGCTATGCTCGCGTCACTAACTTAGATAACAATAAGCAGGTCATTATTCGGATTAACGATCGCGGCCCTTTCCATTCGGACCGGATTTTGGACTTATCCTACGCCGCCGCTTATAAGCTGGGTATGCTAGGCACAGGTACAGCACGAATTAAGCTGGATGTGATCTATATTGGCACCCAAGCCGCGACACAATCGGCTATCGCCAGTATTCAATCCTCAGGCAATCATTACATACAATTGGTAGCTTCGAAGGATCAGCATAGGCTGAACAAAATGGCGAAGGATCTGGAGAAGAAATATCAGGTCAAGACCCGTGTACAACCAGCAAACAATATGTATAGACTACAGCTCGGTCCAATTGGCCAAACCGAACTGGCCGACCGATTACTCAATAAAGTGAAACAAGACGGTTACCCCGAAGGCTATATGGTTTTGGAGTAGTGACCGCTCACTATAAGATATAGATTTAGCTTAAAAATGCCCCAGATGAAGGAACCTTCACTGAAAACCTTTGTCGAAGGGTGGTATACTCGCGAAACTATTTTGCCTTTTCTTTCAATACAACCAAAAAGACGTGCTAAGTTAATGATGAATTTTGTAAAAAGTCCCATTAAAACATTGCTGCTAATTTCGAGTGTTTCTCTTCCTGTTTATGCTGCGCAGCCGATTGTTACCCCTGATGCACCTACAGTTGCCGCCAAGGCTTACGTCTTGATGGATTATTACTCGGGCCAAATCATTGCCGAAGAAAATGCCTACGAAAGCTTAAACCCAGCCAGCTTAACGAAGATGATGACCAGTTATGTGATTGGTCAAGAAATCAAAGCCGGTAACGTATCCCCAGATGATGATGTGACCATCAGTAAAAATGCGTGGTCGAAGAACTTCTCTGACTCATCAAAAATGTTCATCGAAGTGGGTAAAACCGTTAAGGTTTCCGACTTAAACCGCGGCATCATCATCCAGTCGGGTAACGATGCCTGTGTGGCCATGGCCGAACACATTGCTGGCACCGAAGGTGCATTCGTCGACATGATGAACTCATGGGCGAAGCAGCTTGGTATGCGTGACAGCTACTTCGAAAACTCCCACGGTTTAGACTCTGAAAACCACAAATCAACTGCCTACGATATGGCGTTATTAGGTGCCGCACTTATCCGTGACGTGCCCGAAGAATACCGTGTCTACAGCGAAAAATATTATACCTTCAACGGTATCAAGCAATATAACCGCAACGGTCTGCTGTGGGATAACAGCATGAATGTCGACGGTATCAAAACCGGCCACACCTCTGGCGCGGGTTATAACTTAGTTGCATCTGCCACCAAAGACGGTATGCGTTTAATTTCAGTGGTCATGGGCACCCAGAGTGAAGCCGCCCGTAAAGCCGAAAGTAAAAAGCTGCTGACCTATGGTTTCCGCTTCTTCGAAACTGTAACCCCTTACAAGGCGGGCGACAGCTTCGTAACCCAACAAATTTGGTACGGCGATAAGAGCACTGTCGATTTAGGTGTTGCTACTGATACCCCAATCACCATCAGCCGT
Organism: Shewanella sp. Koi 1; assembly: GCF_052907445.1. NCBI lineage: Bacteria > Pseudomonadati > Pseudomonadota > Gammaproteobacteria > Alteromonadales > Shewanellaceae > Shewanella > Shewanella sp. Koi 1. The sequence goes on from NZ_JBREJM010000001.1 coordinate 3,634,640, forward strand.
GGCCGCGCGAAAGACTTAAAAGCCAACTTCGAACTGACTAAGCCACTGGACGCACCACTGAAAAAAGGTGAAACTGTTGGTCGCTTATACTTCCAGTTAGATGGCAAAGATATTGCTCAATTCCCGCTGGTTACCCTGCAAGAAGTCAATGAAGGCAGCTGGTTCAGCAAATTAGTTGATTACTTTAAGCAACTGTTTTCTGGTTGGTTTAGCTAATCGGAATCACAAAAACTAAGCCACCTTCGGGTGGCTTAGTTGTTTTTGGGGGAGTATCGCCCTTGAATCGGGTATAATCGTCACCATATAGTTCCCATTAAAATGGTTATAGAGCACGACTATGTTAAACACGAAATTTGATGAACTCATGGAGTTCCCCTGCGCCTTCCCCTTCAAAGTGGTTGGCGATGCCCACGAAGCCCTGACCGACAGAGTCGTTGCCGTAGTGCAAAGACACGCCCCAGGTGATTATTCACCTACGGTTAAGGCCTCAAGCAAAGGTAGCTACTACTCTGTGACCATCCGCGTCACAGTGACCAGCAAAGATCATATTGAGACACTGTACACTGAGCTTGCCGGTATCGAAGGCGTACGCCGCGTACTATAAGTATTCCTCACGGCCATGAAATGTGATCTGTCTTACATTTATGGTCAAGAGGCGTATAATAGCGCCACTCAATTATAGGGGAGAGGTTGCCCTTGCAAGACACCACTTTGCATATTCGGCATCTGGGACAACAGGATTACGAGTCTGTGTGGCATGCGATGCAGCATTACACCGACACACGTAACAGCGATAGCCCAGACGAACTGTGGATCGTTGAACATCCACCCGTATTTACCCAAGGCCAAGCAGGTAAAAGCGAACATATTTTGAATCCGGGTGATATTCCCGTGATCCAAGTGGATCGTGGCGGCCAAGTGACGTACCACGGGCCGGGACAATTAGTTGTCTACCCTCTCCTCGATATTAAACGCAGCAAGATTGGCGTCCGTCAGCTCGTGACCCATATCGAGCAAAGCATTATCGATATGCTCGCCAAATACGATATCAATGCCTACGCCAAGGCCGATGCGCCGGGCGTGTATGTGGATGAGCGCAAAGTCGCCTCTTTAGGGCTTCGCATTCGTAAAGGCTGCTCCTTCCACGGCTTAGCACTGAATGTCGATATGGATCTGGCGCCGTTTCGCCGTATTAACCCCTGCGGTTATGCTGGGCTTGAAATGGTGCAATGCAAGGAACTGGGCGGCCCACAAACCGTGATAGAAGCAGGCGACCAACTCATTATTACCCTTAGCCAACTATTGGGCTACCAACAACTAGTTCATCATCAAGGATTAGCAGCGTCATGAATAGGCCTGAACGTTTACAACCCGGAGTCAAATTAAGAGATGCCGATAAGGTCTCGCGCATTCCGGTTAAAATCGTGCCCTCTGAGCGCGAAACCATGTTACGCAAACCCGATTGGTTAAGGGTCAAACTGCCCGCATCTAACCAACGCATTCTCGAGATCAAGCAAGCATTACGTTCGAACGGTCTGCACTCGGTCTGTGAAGAAGCTTCTTGCCCTAACTTGGCAGAATGTTTTAACCACGGCACCGCGACCTTTATGATTTTGGGCGCAATTTGTACTCGCCGCTGTCCATTCTGCGACGTAGCCCACGGTCGTCCACTCAAGCCCGATGCGGAAGAGCCAGTCAAACTGGCACAAACCATTCGTGATATGAAGCTGAAATACGTGGTTATCACCTCGGTTGACCGCGATGACCTGCGTGATGGCGGCGCCCAGCACTTTGCCGACTGTATCCGTGAGATCCGTAAGCTCAATCCTGAAATTAAGATTGAGATCTTAGTGCCCGATTTCCGTGGTCGTATCGACGCCGCCCTCGACATTCTGTCGACCGAGCCGCCTGATGTGTTCAACCACAACCTCGAAACTGCGCCTATGCATTACCGTAAAGCGCGTCCGGGTGCGAATTACCAATGGTCACTCGACCTACTGAAGCGCTTTAAAGAGCGTCACCCCAATGTGCCGACAAAATCGGGACTGATGATGGGTCTAGGTGAAACCAACGAAGAAATTGCTCAAGTGCTGCGTGACCTACGTGAACACAAGGTCGAAATGTTGACCTTAGGCCAATATCTGCAACCGTCTAAGTTCCACCTGCCGGTTGAGCGTTACGTGTCGCCAGCCGAGTTCGATGAGCTTAAAGTCCTTGCCGACGAGCTTGGCTTTACTCACGCCGCCTGTGGTCCATTAGTGCGTTCAAGCTACCATGCCGACCTGCAAGCTCAAGGTAAAGAAGTGAAGTAACCTTCGCTTTATTAACCCCATAAAAAAACAGCGCTAAGGCGCTGTTTTTTTTATCTTCTTCTAAAATATTAAGCCGTTTCGCTTAAGGCTAAATCCATCAAAATCGCATCTTCTTTGCCGTCAGCCAAAGAATAATAACCTTTGCGACGCCCGGTTTCGATAAAGCCCCGTTTCTGATAGAGCGCGCGCGCCGCAAGGTTTGATTCGCGAACCTCCAGCATCAGCACCACCGCCTTGGCAGCCTTAGCGCCGTCGATAACCGCCGTGAGTAGCAGATGCCCATATCCTCGCCCTTGTTGCTCCGGCGGCAAACAAATATCCAGCAGCGTTGCCTCATCGACAATCTGCTGCACAATCGCAAAACCGAGCAACTCGCCATCGTTTTGCATTAACCCAATAACGCGGTACAAGTGGCCAAAACAGTCGGCAAGATTATTCTCACTCATAGGGTGGGAATGGGCACTCGCCTCAATGCGCGTCATTTGGCTTACATCCGTTGGCGTCAGGAGCACAATTTGCAACGATTCACTAAGGGTTTTAAGGACTTGATGACTCACGGGACAATCCAAATTAAAAGGCAACTTAAGATAATGTATACAGGGTACGACCCATAGAGGCTTAGGCCGTTAATTGCTGCTCACGCCACTGGCAAATCTGCGTCCACAAGGTACGCTTTGCCTCACTGCGAGACAGTAAATCCGCTAAGGGATCCGACACTAACCAAGCCACTCTGGGCCTAACCCTGTGGCGGCGTAAATCCCAGACGATGGTTTTGCCCTTATGTGGCTCAGTGTTGAACTCACAATCGTCCTTACTGATGCCGATTAATCCCAGCACGGTTTCGAGTAAAGGCACGGCGGCGGGCGTCATCTCATCTGCATCCCAAACCACTTGATAAGGTCGCACTTTAGTATCACGAAGCTGCCAAGGAGTAATCTCCATTGCGGCTAAATAGGCTGATTTATTCATGGGGTGACTGGGGTTTCATTAGGCACTGACACCGCATAAGGATACCAGCTTAATAGGCTGAATGTTATTGTCTCGAGATAAGTCCCCATGCAAATCCATCCCAACATTCCAATTAAGCCGCAGACTTTAATCTGAAAATTCGATTTACAGAATCTATTTTAACCGCTTTAGATGTTTAGCTCATTTGATAAGCTATCCCCATTGAGTAGGACAATAGGAGGAATTTCCATGATTAACATCGGCATCAACCAGAGTCACAGAGAAGAAATCGCTGCTGGGTTAAATCAGTTATTGGCCGACAGCTACAGCCTTTACCTTAAGACCCACAGCTTCCACTGGAACGTCACAGGCCCCATGTTCACGAGCTTGCACTTATTGTTTGAACAGCAATATACCGAGCTTGCCTTAGCGGTCGATTTAATCGCCGAGCGAGTTCGTGCATTGGGCGCAAGAGCCTTAGGCTCCTATTCGGCCTATGCCAAGTTGACTGAAATCCGTGAAGATCAAGGTGTCACAAAAGCCGAGACCATGATCCGTGAACTGTTAAGCGACCAAGAAGTGGTGATCCGAAACGCTCGAGCGCTCTATCCCTTGGTTAGCCAAGCCAACGATGAGGCAACGGCAGATTTACTCACCCAGCGCATCCAACTCCATGAGAAAAATGCGTGGATGTTACGTAGTTTATTAAGCGAATAACCCTTTCATCATCCCCAAGCCAAATGGCCGAGCAGTCACGCGCTCGGCCATTTTATTAGGGCGTGTTAACGTTTCGAGATTAGATTTTGTTCGTTCTGGCAAGCACGTGCTCGCGAAACGAGGAATGATGTGTAGTTATTCTACTCAAATGACGAGTGACAAAGAGCAAGAGCTTGCCAGACGAACCCTTCGGGCAGCATTTGGCTGGCTTTTCTGCCGCGTTATCGTCCGTTTATGTAGAATAACTACACTGCACGGACTTTGCCTTGCTTAAAAACCAGCCAAATTGCTGCAAAAACAACCCTGAAACGTCAACACGCCCTAGGCATTTATTGATGCTAAAGCCAAGTTAGAGATACTTAAGCCAAGCCTGCTGACTCTGTCCTTTGTAACGGCTAAACCAGCGCACGGGATAATAGAGCAAAGGGATCAAGACTAAGCTTATCAGCCATATCCATCCCATATGCGCTACGCCAAACAGCTCGCCATGGTTTGCGCCAAATACCCATTTAGCCAGCGAGTACAGCAACAGCAGCACATATAAGTGCAAGATATAGAAGAACATGGGCACTGAGCCAAACACTGCTAACCTCTGCCCCATCCAACCTAATACTCTGCCTGTCGCAAAATAGCGCTCAAACACGACTAAGCCGTAGAACATCCCGCCCAAGGTCACCAACAAAAAACTCAGTGATGGCGGATACTTAGTTAGATTGAATACCGACATTAAGGTTTGGCCTAAGGTATCGCCAAACTGCCAAGGTAGCGTCTCGCCGTAGAGATTGAATCCGCGCAGCAAGCCAAACAGCAGGGCGCAGCCAAGCCCTAGCAATATTAATTTTTGCTGACGCAGCCCCGCATCACTCCCTCGGCCAAATAAGGGGCCAGCCACATAGCCCAATAAAATCACGCCAATCCAAGGTAGCGCTGGGTAACTTATCTTCAGCTTAAGCTCGCCCTCGGCAATCAAATAACCTCGGTCATGTAATATCGTCCACAGACTATAGCCCCACTCGTCTGGCGTAAAATGGATAGGCGACAATATGTTATGACCAAAAACTATCAATAGCCCGAGTAATGCCATCCACAGCCTCGGGAGCTTGATTAATGCTGCGAGGGCCAACATGCTCAGTCCTATCACCCAAATCACCTGCAACCATAGTGTGTGATAATTGCCCATCCATGAGAAATTAATCACCAATACTTCGAGGGCGATTAAGAATAGTCCGCGCTTGATTAAAAACTCGCGCGCAGAGCGCGGCTCGCCATAACCACGATTGGCATAAAGCCAGGCAGAAACCCCAGTTAAAAAGACGAATACGGGGGCACAAAAGTGCGCCGCAAAACGGCTGGCAAACAGCGCCCAGTTGGTTGTGCTTAAATCCATTGGGTCGCTCACCTGCATATGCAGGAAAAACCGCTCCCGCACATGGTCGAGCAACATAATCAGCATCACTAAGCCGCGCATCATGTCGATGCTATTGATCCGCTGACGCCCATGCAGCTGAGGCGTCTCAGGCGAAGCGGCGGGTGTCACAATGGCATTAGAATTCATAGCTAATACTCACTTTAACATTACGTGGCTCACCCGGCACGGCCCACAGCGCCGAATAACTGCTGGCGATATAGTGCTCATCCAGCAGGTTATCGACATTAAGCGCGAGACTTAGATTTTCGCCAAGCCGAGTAGTAAAGAACATTCCAAGCAACTGATAACTCGGTAATTGAAAACTCGGATCGGCCGAATCGCCCAAGCGTGAGTCCACATAACGCCAACTCAGCCCTAAATGACCGTCGATAGAAAGATCATTTAAGTCCTGCTTGAGAATGATACTGCCCGTGTGTTTTGGCACATTGACCAACGGACTGCCCGCCGGAATTAACACGCCCCAATCTAAATTCAGGCTGTCGTTCGCCGTGCGGGTATTCAGGTAGGCATAGGACAAGGTCGCTTGTAAGCTCTCGGTCAACTCGGCCGCGACATCCAATTCAATCCCCGTGCTCTTGGCTTCACCAAGGGTCGCCGAAAAGCCGACATTGACGGGATCTGAGGTCAAGATATTGCTCTTTTGCGCATCAAACCAAGCCAAACTGCCATTGACGGGTAACTCAAACCAAGTGCTGTTGAACTTAACCCCCAACTCGACGGATTTGCTCTCCTCTGGCTCGAAGGGATTACCCGCATAATCAGTGCCTGAAATCGGTAAAAAACCTTCCGAATAGGAGCCGTAAACACTTAACGCCTCAGACCATTGATACACTAATCCGACTTTCGGGCTGACCCTGTGATCGCGTTGCTCCGACAGACTCGCGTTGACCTGCTCTGCAATTTCTTGGGAATAACGGTCAAACCTTAACCCTAAATGCAGTTTCCAGTGATCGGTTAACTCCAATTGATCCTGTAAATAGGCGCCCCAGGCATCTTGAGTCTCTCGGTTTTCATACAGCAGACTGACCTCTGGCTGAGCTGCGCCATATTGAGGTGCCAAAATATCGATGGCATAGGCGCCCTTCTGGCCTCGATAACGGTAGAGTCCCGTTTTCAGTCGATAATGATAGGCATCCATCCCGAGCAGCAGATTGTGCCTTATGCTACTAGTATCAAACTGGCCACTGAGTTCGGCACGCACTGAATGATCCTCTGAAGCGTAATCTCGATAGCGATGCTGCCGCGTCAGAGTACGGCCATCGTCATATAAGGATTGACGTCCCTTTGCTAATTCGGCATCCGATGAGTAGCCATTCAGACTCGAATCACGATAGTTATAACCCGCGGTAAGCGACCAATCCTCATTTAATTCATACTCATAGGTAAGCTGATGCCCAGTCGCATCCACTTTCGTTGGCCCATCGTTGGGCTCGCCCAAGTAACGCGAACGGGGCACGGTATTAAAGTCGTTATTGAGCACCACTACGCCACGATCAAATAACTGTTCTTGCTTAAGATATTCAACCTCATACAGGAGCGATGACTTATCCGACAGTTGCCAGCGCAGCGATGGTGTGACGATTTTTTTATCGCTAAACACGTAATCGCGAAAACTGTCATGCTCCTGCCAAGCACCATTGATCCTAAAGGCCAAGGTATCGGTCAGCCCCGAGGTAAAATCCCCTTCTAACCGATATTGATCAAAACTCCCCGCAGACGCTTTTAAATAGCCTTGCGCCTCGTACTGCGGCTTTTTAGTCACAATATTCACAGTCCCGCCCGGCTCCGAGCGTCCATAAAGCGCCGAACCCGGGCCTTTGAGGATTTCCACATAGGCCACGTTCGATAGGTCTCTATGACCGCTAAAGCCTCGACCACCATTAAAACCATTGATTAAATAGCCTGATGGCATGTTTTCATTCCCAGGAAAGCCCCGTAACGAAAAACTATCCCATAGCCCACCACCGTTGTTTTGCCGCGCGACACTGGCGGAATAATCCAATAAGTCTTGAAAACGCGTCAGCCCAGTATCTTTAATCAGTTGCTCATCCAGCACAGTGATCGCTTGAGGCAACTCAGTCGCCGGCACATTGCCGCGGTAGGCCTGACGATAATGAATGCTTAAACGCTCGATATCGTCGTCATTAAGTCCCGCGGTATCAGTTTGCACAACCTCGGCGGCCAATAGAGGAACACTCGCATCCAACGCCAATAACGCCACGCCCAGCACTAATGCCGAGCGCTTGTGGCTCACATAAACAGCCATTTTCACTCCAAAAATAAACAGCATCGGGCACCTTAGTTAAGCCAAGGCGCTCGAAAAATAAGAGAAATAGATAAAAAAGCAGGAGTTAGGCTGTTAGCGGCGGCGCGCGGCTATGGAAGTGGCGCCTAAATGGCGTCTTAAAGGAAATAACATCAAACTCAACCGAAATGATACCCTGTTGAGCAACTTGAAAATCTAACGGAGAGTATGAGAGTGCATGCTGCAATTGATGCTGATGCAAACACAGCGCGCAGTGGGCCTTGGTATCATCATTGAGGTGGGAAACACTGTGCACCGCAAACGCAACAGACAGCAACACTAAGATGGCGGCAAGCCATAGTGCTAATCTGCGCCTTGTTTGCATCACAGAACTCAAACCATACATCCTCAAACCAAAGGGCTTGCGATTGTATGTTAGACACTACGAAAGTTGCAAATACCTTTACTTAACAAATGTAAGCAAATGCGGTGAGAAAATTTATCGCGCGCAAAATAAAACGGCTCGCATATTTCTATGCAAGCCGTTGTTTTATTTGGCAGGGGTGGCAGGACTCGAACCCGCAACCATCGGTTTTGGAGACCGCTGTTCTACCAATTGGAACTACACCCCTGTTGACGTGGGGCATTATGCTAAAAGCACTCTCAAAGGTAAAGGACTTTTTATGACAAACTTAATTAACTGAGGAATTTTCAAACAAGTTTGCCATCTACTGTTGATTTAATTGGCATAAAGCTGAAAAAGTCAGCATATAAGCTCAGTACAGAGCGTTAAAAACCCGTCTGCAATCGAGTAAACATTAAGACCCGACGCCCTGCTTATGGCAAAAAACTAACAAAAGAGCCGTGAAAACGTCTTAAAAGATGAATTTAAGCGCGGTACGTCCCATACACTCGCGACTAAATCCCATCGCTGATGGTTAATCATCAAGGGTTGAGATAAAAATCCGCCGCAAATCATTGTCCCAAAGCTGGACAATCTTACGGGTCTTGTCCTTATTCCAAAAACACTTACCAAACAGGATAAGCCCTGCGCCCTCTAAATCCCGTTTATCTTCGATATTAAAGCGCTTAAACAGTTTAGTTTTGACGGCCTCGATTGGAATGCCAATGTCTTTACTGTCGGCGGGATTGAGCCAAGATAACGTCGGGTCGCTGTGGGAGATAGTGCCCCAGTACATATGGGGTTTGCTATCTGTAGGATCCGCATCGGCAAAATTCACAAACAAATTCTTCGCACGCCAGCGGTACTTACGTTCATCATCGGTGTAAACCCAAAGATCCGAAGTCGCCAAATCCGAGCCGCGCAGCAGGCTATGGAGTAACTTTTCTAGCCCTTGGCTCGGAGTACGCTTTACCGTGATGGCTACCTCGGGTTTATCGGCCGCCACTTGATAGCCAGCTTTGGGCTCCTGTACTGACGCTAATTGCTCGGTATCATTTTCAATTTCACTTTTGACTCCAAACTCTTGCTCTTGGAGAGCCTTGATTTTGTGAGCTGAGTTAGAGGGTCTCTTATTACTGGGATTAACCGAAAAATCGATAACCAAGGCATCGGCGTCGAGCAGTTGTTGCTGCACTTCGAGGGCATCTTGTTCTTCACGGGACTTTTGCGCCGACGGATTAAATTCGATGCAATCGAGCTCATGGTAACGGGAGCCAAAACAGGCGGCCTTACCATCCTTAGAAGCTTTACGAAAATAGGCTTTGCCGTAGCAGGCGGGGCAATATAAATGCTGGCGCAAACGCTCAATCTCAGCCTCGGGTAACTGCTGAAACTTGAACACACTGTAGGTGACACCAGCCTGAGCATGAGGATTGAGTCGTAATGGCGACGAAGCGTGCTCTGCCGCAGCCTCGGTTGTGAGTACACAAATCGCATCCAACATCTCTTGCCCCCTAATCCTTATCGTTACGACCTTATCTCAAGTCTTAAGCTGGATGAAAATAGCTCGCGAGTCGTGCGGCTAAACTCGGCGGCAATAAGGGTTTATTACCGACAGTCGTTTTGCCATAAAAACCTTGTAGCTTGTCGATTAACTGCCAAAAACAGAGGTTCGCCGCCAATGCATCGAGGGCGGCGTACTGATTTTGCGCTTGGGATAAAGGCACCTGTTGCCAATTCGAGAGGGTAATTTTTTTAGGTTTATCGATGCGTTTATGCAGTAATGCCGCCACCAATTGCCGCGTGCCCATTTCCTTACCGGCGCCGAGCTGCGCCATCGCCCAATTCAAATCGAGTCGAGGGGAGACCTGTATATCCCAATCCCGTTTCATTGCTTGGCCATCGCCCCTTAATCCAATCCCCACTTTGAGGATCTGTTCATTTTCGAGCAAAGGTTTGAGCTCGGCGAGCCTCTCACCCAATACCACCCGCTGAAATAAATAGCAGGTATCTGAGGTCGCCAATTGCACTAAGCTCAAGGGATATTGAACGCCCGGCTCAAAGCTTGCCCGCGTTTCGGTATCAAACCCCAGCACGGACTCACTGCTAAGTTGTTGTAATGCGGTGGCAAGCGTATCGGGCGTGACTAACTCGACGCGCATTTCCACCCGCATTTCACCACGAATTTCGCCACGCATATCCACCAGCGACAGTGGTACGAGGTTTGCCAGCTCGGCATCCGTTAATCGCGTCGTTAAGGCGAGTTTTTGCTGAAACCATTGGAACTTAAGTTGCGAATCGGCTGCCGATAAGTCCCCCGCTTGGGACTCGGCTAACCCAGCCAGATATTGACTCCCAGCTTTATCCATCGCCGCGATAAGCTCGTCGGCATGTTCGCCTAATTCCTGACGCAGCCAAGCCAACTTATTGGGAGAAAGGCAATAACGCATTAATTGCATACTTCGTCCTTGAGCGTTGAAATAATCGCCGCGAGCACCTTAGCACTCGCGCAACTCGGGTTAGCTGATCTGCAATAAAGGATGAAAAACGGATCAGCTACGCAGCTTTTGGAATCCAGTCATCAGCAGTACCGCAACCGCGCCCGCCGCGATGCCAAAGAGCGCGTTAAGAATGCTTGGCGTCAGTAACCCAAGCACTGGGCCGACAACGGCAATGGTTTCCACAAATTGCTCGGCATGGTGGATTTGCTCGCCGACCCAATGTAATCCATGGGTTAGAATGCCGCCGCCCACCATAAACATAGCGGCAGTACCGATAATGGTTAAGCTCTTCATCAACACGGGCGCCGCACTCAGTAAGCCAAAACCCAACTGACGATTAAAGCGAGTAAAGCTCGACTCGCCCTGACGCTGGCTCAGATACAAACCCGCATCGTCCATTTTGACAATCGCTGCCACCAAACCATAAACGCCTATGGTCATCACGATACCAATAATGGCGAGGGTAAAAAATTGCGTTGAGAGCGACTTATCCGCGACTATGCCTAAAGTGATGGCGATAATTTCTGCCGACAACACAAAGTCGGTGCGAATTGCACCCTTCACTTTTTCCTTTTCATAGGCCGCAAGATCGCTTATCTCGGGTAAGTCAGATTCGGCCTTCTCCGCGTGTTTGTCTTTGCGGTGGCTATAGCTGTGGTGTAATTTCTCAAAGCCTTCAAAACATAAAAACAAGCCGCCGAACATCAATAAGGGGGTCACCGCCCAAGGAATAAAGGCGCTGATCAACATGGCTGCGGGCACTAAAATCAATTTATTGCGAAACGAGCCTAAGGCGACCGCCCAGACCACAGGTAATTCGCGGTCGGCACTCACGCCCGTGACTTGCTGGGCGTTTAAGGCCAAATCGTCCCCTAACACCCCAGCGGTTTTCTTGGCCGCGACCTTACTCATCACTGCCACATCATCCAAAATAGATGCAATATCGTCGAGTAAGGTTAGTAAACTCGCCCCTGCCATACATACTCCCTTAAACCAATGGTTTTGTTTTTCCGATTCTGCTTTGGCAATAGTAACTTAGTTAGATTAAGCCCGCATAGCGAATCGTCAATAGTGAAATGTATTTCATCTAAGGGCTGAACTTAGGTGCTTAAGATGAAATAAGTGAGCGCTGCTAGCGGGATCACAGCCACAATGCAATTGCACCACATTGTTTGACGGAAAAGAGTATACTAACCCCAGAATTTTTTACTGCCATTACAGGATGTCAACATGACTCAAGATGAAATGAAAAAAGCCGCAGGCTGGGCTGCCCTCAAATACGTTGAGAAAGACAGCATTGTGGGTGTAGGCACAGGCTCAACCGTTAACCACTTTATCGATGCTTTGGCGACCATGAAGGCTGATATTGAAGGCGCAGTATCAAGCTCTGAAGCTTCAACTCAAAAAATGAAGGCCCTTGGCATCCCTGTTTATGACTTAAACAGCGTCGATAAATTATCCGTGTATGTCGATGGTGCCGATGAAATCAACGGCCACATGGACATGATCAAAGGCGGCGGCGCAGCATTAACCCGCGAAAAAATCGTTGCAGCCGTGGCTGAAAAGTTTGTCTGTATCGTGGATAACACTAAGCAAGTTGATATCCTAGGTGAATTCCCACTGCCTGTTGAAGTGATCCCAATGGCGCGCTCTTACGTGGCCCGTGAACTGGTCAAACTCGGCGGCGACCCAGTGTACCGTGAAGGCGTTGTGACTGATAACGGCAACGTAATCCTCGACGTTTACAACCTTAAGATCATCAATCCTAAGGAATTAGAAGATAAGATCAACGCCATCGTCGGCGTAGTGACAAACGGCCTGTTCGCAAAACGCGGCGCCGATGTGTTACTGGTTGGCACCCCTGAAGGCGTGAAAACCTTTACCGCTTAAGGCAAGGTGAGTCAAAAGACTCCCATGTAAGAAACAAAAATGCCGATGCAACTGCACCGGCATTTTTTATGACCCTAGGGCTATTAAGCGATTACCACACTCGAGCCACTAAGCCCTTGAGGTAAAAACCTTCTGGGAAGGCGCTACCAATCGGGTGATCGCTCGCTTGGCTTAAGCGCTCGATAAATTGGATCTCACGTTTGGCATCCAAAGCCGCATCGGCAACGATTTTTTGGAACAGATCCGCAGGCATTAATCCCGAGCAAGAGAAGGTCAACAGCACCCCGCCCGGATTTAATAATTGCAGCGCAATCATATTGATATCTTTATAGCCACGACAGGCGCCATTGAGCTGCGACTTATTGTCGGCAAACTTTGGCGGGTCGAGTACGATCACATCGAAGGTTTTACCCTCATCGCGGTACTGACGTAGTAACTTAAACACATCGGCTTCGTTGTAATGCACATTGTCATCATTTAAGCCATTGACTCGCATGTTCAAACGCGCGGTATCGAGGGCAAGCGCCGACACATCGACGTTTTCAATGCTGGCCGCGCCCGCCTTAGCGGCGTACAGACCAAAGGTACCCGTGTAGCAAAAACAGTTCAGAACCGATTTGCCCTTCACAAACCGCGCCGCCATAGCACGGTTGTCGCGCTGGTCGAGGTAGAAACCAGTCTTATGACCCTTAGTCACATCGACGGCAATCTTGATACCGTTTTCTTCAATAATGACGGGCATTTCAGGCAACGTGCCATGGAGCAGTCCCATGGTAGAGGCTAAGCCTTCTTTCTTACGGGAATCAACGTCTGAGCGCTCGTAAATCGCGCAATCGGGATACAGCTCGGCGAGCACATCGACAATAGTGTCACGCCACACATCGGCGCCCATGCTCAGCAATTGGCAGACCAACACATTGGCGTATTTATCAATGGTGATACCGGGCAGACCATCGGACTCGGCGGCAATTAAGCGGTAACCGGTTAAGCCTTGCTCACGAATGAGATCGTCGCGTCCCGCTTGGGCACGCAGAATACGGCGCTTAAAAAACTCACGGTCAATTTCTTCTTCGCGATCAAAAGTCCAAATCCGCACTTGGATTTGAGACTCAGGAGACCAGGCACCACGGCCCAACCAATGACCATCATGGGCAACCACATCGACGGTATCGCCCGCTTCGGGCTTACCTTTTACGTTGTGGATCCCGTTGGAAAAGACCCAAGGATGACGACGCTCAAGGGACTTTTCGCGACCGGGTTTAAGTTTGATTCTGACTGCCATAGTACCGCCTTAAAAAAGTACCGCCTTGCTAAATTGAACCGCCACAACAAACTGCGTTAAGTTCGTCAGGCGCCGTCTTCAAAAAATGGAAGCGGATAATATACCTAATATCGTTTGAGCGCGAGCCATCCACAGTAAACAACGCGTGTCCACCGTCAACAACGCGCAATAGTGCCGCGCTAAGTGATGGCGATCATAGCTTAGTTTTCGCCGCAAAACCCACTTACCACAGCCGATTTTTGGCAAACCAGCACGATTTTCGACGAGAGAAACAGGATTTTGCTGAAAGATATTCTCGCCCCTTAAGGTCTTATCCCAGTAACAGGACTTAAGCAAAAGCTGCACAAGCAACTAGGCTTATTCCTGTGTTTATCCATCCGCTTTATATGCTGCCTATTGGTGCTGTCGTTATAAAAGCAAGCTAATCAACAAGATGACTCATGTAGTCAGAATGCAAAGGAAGAGACCATGAATAAGAAAGCCCAAACCGCACTTTCAGGTGCAGCACTTGCTATGGCCATGGCCGGTATGGCAAGCCAAGTAAGTGCAGCAGAACCGCTGACCAGCGCCGACAGTAGCGACCTCGTCCACTGTTATGGCGTGAATACCTGTAAAGGCCATAACGACTGTAAAACCGCAGATAACGCCTGCGCCGGACACGCCAGCTGTAAAGGCAGTGGTTTTGTGGCTATGCCATCCAAGAGTTGTGGCGATGTCGGTGGCAAAGTCGCCGATGATTGGGTGGGCAAAATCGCCAATACCGAGCTAGTGCACTGCTATGGCATCAATACCTGTAAAGGCCATAACGACTGTAAAACTGCTGACAATGCCTGCGCCGGACACGCCAGCTGTAAAGGCAGTGGTTTTGTTGCCACCCCAGCCAAAGCCTGTGGCGACTTAGGCGGTAAAGTCGGCGCCTAAGGCTCATCCGCAAGCTTGGCACAGAGGAAGAAGCGGTCGGAATCTGGACCGCTTCAGCTACTCAGTCATCATGAGGTTGATACATGGATAAACAGCGTCTCACTCACCCCACCCTAGGTTTTGGTTTAGGGCTGCGAACCCAGCACTTCGACCATGTGCTTAGGCATCAGCCCGAAGTCGACTGGTTCGAGATACTCTCGGAAAACTTTATGGTCGCAGGCGGAAAACCCCGCTATTACCTGAGTGAGATTGCCGAGCGTTATCCACTGGTGATGCACGGCGTTTCTTTATCCATCGGCAGCACAGATCCACTGAATATGGATTATCTTAAGGCGCTCAAACAACTCGCGAATGAAGTACAACCCCAATGGATTTCGGATCATATTTGCTGGACCTCCATCCACGGCATCAATAGCCATGACTTATTGCCCCTACCCTACACCGAAGAAACCGTGAGACACGTGGCCGAGCGCATCGGCATAGTGCAGGACTTTTTAGGCCGCCGCATTCTGATGGAAAACGTCTCCAGCTATTTGTCCTACCAAGGCTCCACCATGAATGAGTGGCAATTTGTTAACGCAGTAGCCGAGGAGGCTGATTGCCTCTTGCTGTTAGACATCAACAACATCTATGTCAGCGCCCGTAACCATCAGTTCCCCCCTGAGGATTATCTGCTGCAAATCGCGCCTAATCGGGTGCAACAATTTCACCTAGCGGGTCACTCGGATTACGGCGACTATGTTATCGACACCCATGATCACGATGTTTGCCCCAGTGTCTGGGAGCTGTATCGGCAGGCATTAACCCGCTTTGGCGGCGTCAGCACTATGATTGAGCGCGATGCCAATATCCCCGAATTTAATGCATTGGAAGCCGAGTTGGCGATTGCCCGTAACATCGCCCGCACCACGTTAGGCGAGTCACATCCTCTGGTTTACAGACCGCGGCAGGAGACGGTGGTATGAGTCAACTTCGCGAGATCCAACAGCAATTTATGGATTATCTGCTGGCAAGCGCCGCCCAAACGCCGATACCAGAAACCATAGAAAAATCCTTTAGTGACAAAGTTGCCGAGCAAGGCGGCGTAGGCCGTGATATCCGCATGCAGATTTACGCCAATGCCTATCGCATTCGCTTAACCGAAGTCCTCGATACCGACCATGAAATACTCGGTCTGTATTTGGGCGATGACTTATTTGCGCGCATGGCCAATGGCTATATCGCCCACCAGCCCTCACGTTTTACTTCGTTACGCCAATTTGCCGATGCCCTGCCCGACTACTTAGCCAGCGACGCTTTTTTTAGCCAGTATCCGATTATCAGCGATATTGCCAGATTCGAGCGCAGACTACTCAACACCTTCGATGCCAAGGATGAACAGCGCGCGAGTTTTGCGGCGCTGCAATCCTTACCCGCCGATGCTTGGCCCTATTGCCAACTGCGTTTTCACCCTAGCGTGCAGCTTTTTGAGTGTGCCAGCAATGCGGTCGAAACCTGGCAAGCCTTAAAGCATCAACAAGTCCCGCCCGCGCCCGATTATCAAAGTAAACGCGCTTGGTTACTCTGGCGCGGTGAAAGCCGTTTAACGGAATTTATTTCCCTCGCTGAATACCAATTCGCCTTGATTCAAGGATTTATTCACGGCGCCAATATTGCCGAGCAATGTGAATTGATGCTGGCGTTTTTTACGCCAGAAGAGGCCATGCAGCAGCTGTTGCAAGCGCTGCAAGCTTGGTTTCAATTAGGTTTGATATTGAGTGTTCAACCGAATGATTAAGGCATCAGCCGCTCTATACACAAGCAGCGGCTCGAACCGCTAACGCCGCAGTGCCAACTCCACCATCACGGGCGCATGGTCAGTACTATAGGCATCGCGCTCATATTCGGGCCTGACTAAGTGTCTATCGCAGGTCTGATAATCCACCACCTGCGCCAAACTGCGGCTATCGCTGGCATCAAACTCATTGGAGAGCAACACATAATCCAGCACTGATCCTTTAGGGCCATAGTAATGGGTGGGCGCCCTATGCTCACGGTAATGGATAGCGTTATCGGCTAAATTGGCTTCGATAAACAGCTCATAGGCATCTTGTAATCGATAGTGGGCAAACACTTGCGCTAACGCCGCATCGGATAAATGCCCAAGCCCAGCGGCTTTAATATCGTTACTGTGCAGCGCTTCGCCTTGGAGGGTTAACGCATCCAACGCGCCTAAGGACAAACTATCGTTAAAATCCCCCATCAGGATCACCGGATGTTTGGCACTCTGTCTTCTGGCGAGTATGGCATGGAACAACAATGCCGCCTCGGCGCCCCGCTGCATGGTCGAGGCCCAACGCCCGAGGGCTTGTTCGGTTAATAGCTTAGTCTCGGCGTGTAACTTAAGATCCGACGGCGCATTTAACGACAAGCCCAAAGGATGCGGCTCTAAAGCCAATCCCGGCCGCTTAGATTTAAAATGCACCACATAGCAATCACAGGGGCCAATCTGCGGCACCTCCACCGTTGCCCGTAACACTTTACGGCTAAAGCTAAATTCGCTCGACAGACCCATCGCCAACACTAAGTGCGCCTCTGGTTCGATAGCGTGTACCTCAAGGATTGGGAAGCGAGATGCCAACGCCACCACAGGGCTTTGGTAGATATAGTCACTGACCAAGGTTGCACTATCGACCACCGCAAAGTGAGTGAGTCCCTGCTGCAGCGCAAGCTGGCGTAACGGTTCGGGGCTAAACACCTCCTGAAACCCAACAATATCCGGATGGTGTTGATTCAATAACTCGCTAAACCACTGGCACTTTTTCTGCCATTGGCCGTGGCTATAGATATTCTCAAAATCATAAAAGGCTGAGGGCGGCTCGATAAAGTTAAATAGATTCACGGTCGCAATTTTAATATTCGATTGCGTCGCCTCGGTCGAACTCGACCATTCTGGGGAATGCTGCGCCACGGTATTATTCCTCTTTAGCCAAATCATGCTATCAACAGCGCCTTTAACGGATTTACGCATCAAAATGGCCTATTTCCCCAATGACTTAGGCAAGAGATGCCATTTTAAGGCGTGATACCCAAGGTTATACCTAAATCGATTTGATCATCAATCACAGCATGCTCATTGCCACCAGCGACCTAGGCAAGAAAGCCCATAAAACCAACAATCGCCACACCCAATGAGAACACTTAACCACCAAGGCGCAACAAGATTAAAACCAACTAACTCAATTCACTCAAGAATAAAAACCAAATTCAAACATAAACATAGCCAATTGGCGTTCGGGTTTGACTTTGCGTTTTTGCGGTTTAGAATCTAGCCACTTTTATCATTGCGGAGACCCACTGTGGGCACACACATAAGTGACAGTAGATGCCCTGTCCAAGTGACAGGATTAAACACCTAGCACTAGCCCGCAATGTTTTTGCTGCTACCTGCTAGGCAGGGTAGTAGCGTGACGCTTCCTCACTCCACTCCCATATATTCAATTTAAGCCTTTCCCCATGGCCAATCAGCTTATGCTTGCGCTCGGCTATTGGTTTTATCCGGCCTTTGGCTGGAGGGAAAGTGCTGACCATTGAATACATCTTCACCCATGTTTTGCCCCAGTAGGCCTCCCTTACTTTGGGAGTTTACCTATGGCTTATATCAAACATACATCCACCTTAGCCCGGCAACCTTTGGCCCTCTTTGGGCTATGTCTTAGCGTCACAGCGAACGCTTCTTTACTGGACGTTGATGATCCTGGCATCGCCGAGCGTTGCGAGCTGCAACTCGGCTGGCAACAACCTAGATCGGATCACTCTGCGACAGCACTCAAAACGGCGGCAACCTGCAACCAAGGACAATGGGAATGGCACTTAGGGCTTGAACATCAACATCTAAGCGTTGAAGAACAAGCAGACAGCAGCAAGAACCAACAGCAAGCCGAGCTGGGCATTAAATTACCCTTGTCTATCGACACTGGCCCTTGGCAGAGCGCGCTGGCTATTAATCTGCAACACCATCATCAAGAGCCACACCCCATTGCCACAGAAGTGCTCGGCATTATGGGATATCAGATGGCGGAGCGGGATTTACGCCTCTATAGCAATTTGGGCTTTTATCAACACGCGGCTCAGTCGCCACAACTGATCGCAGGCATCGCCATTGCCTTAGCGCAGAGCGAAGATCAGCAATGGATCGGCGAAATTTATCGCAAAGCACCCGAGGCACACGCCTACCGTCTTGCCTATCAATGGTTACTCAAAAGACAGTTGCAACTCGAGTTCAGCCTAGGCAATGACCTTAAGGGAAACGCCCAGCAATTCGGTGCTGATATCACTTTTTTCTTTGGCTAATAGCTCGTTGGGAGAATGACCTATGAACATGAACAACAACCAAAAAAACACTAAGCAAATCATCTTAGCCCTGCAAATCATCCTAGAACAACGCGACAGCGAGAGCATGGTCGCCTTGGCCAAAGAGCGCCATCCCGCGGACATTGCCACCGCGCTCAGCACCTTTAGTCAGTCGCAGCAATTAGTGTTTTTGCAACTGGCACCGGCAAAAGTTGCCGCCGATTTACTGCGCTATTTAAGCGATGAGCAGCAAGCCGCATTAGTGCAACAGCTTGATAAAGCGACACTATCGTCGCTATTACTGACGATGGCGGCGGATGAGCGCGCCGATCTCTACAATCTGCTTGAACCCGAGCAGCAAAAACTCTTCTTGCCAGTGTTAGCGCAGGCTAAACGGGAAGATCTGCGTACCTTAGCCGCCTACGATAAAACCAAGGTCGGTGCGGCGATGACATCGGATTACACCTTACTCAATAGTCGACATACCGCCGCCCAGGCGATTGATATGCTTCGCACGGAAACCGCCGACAAAGAAACCATATATCAAGCCTATGTGGTTGATATGTTGGGACGCTTAATTGGTACAGTCTCGCTACGGCAATTACTGCTGGCTCAACCAGAAGAACGGGTGGTCGATTTTATGAAGCCCAACCCTATTGCCTTGGATGCCAACGCCCAATGCCAAGAAGCGGTGCAGATGATCGCCCATTACGATCTGCTGGCCCTGCCCATCATCAATGGTAAGGGGCAATTGGTCGGGATTGTGACCTATGACGATGCGATGGATATTGCCAGCTCACAGGCCGATCTCGAGTTCACCAAAACCGCGGCCATCGGCAATATCGAACACAATTTAAAGACCGCAAGCATAGGGCTACTCTACCGTAAGCGCGTGGTCTGGTTGGTGATTTTGGTCTTTGGCAATATCTTCTCCGGGGCGGGCATCGCCTTTTTCGAAGATACGATTTCGAGCTATGTGTCTTTAGTGTTCTTTCTGCCCTTACTTATCGACAGCGGCGGTAATGCTGGCTCGCAATCCGCTACCTTAATGGTGCGGGGATTAGCCACGGGCGAAGTGATACTCAAGGATTGGCTCACACTGCTAGCGCGCGAGTTAGGGGTTGCGGGATTACTCGGTGCCAGCATGGCACTGGCGGTGTCCTTGCTCGGTTTCTGGCGCGGCGGCCCTGAAATTGCCCTCGTCGTCGCACTGACCATGCAAATTGTGGTGATCATTGGCAGCCTGATTGGTATGTCACTGCCCTTTTTACTCAGCAAGTTAAAAATGGATCCAGCTTCAGCCAGCGCGCCACTTATCACCTCAATAGCCGATATCATTGGTGTGCTGGTTTACTTTAGTATTGCCACTCTGATACTCGACTTACCAACGGCATAGGTCGATTGTCATCTAACAAATCGTCACAGCGTTTGCAGTCAAATGCCGCTGTGACGCACAGATTGGTGTCATAGCTTAAAACCACCATGGGAAGGCAAAGGCATTTATCGCTCTGTCTTCCCCTCTGGTTGAGGTCCGTTATTTGCGCCAGTTCATAAATTTGTTGTTTATTAAGAAAATGATAAGAATAAAATGCTGGGGTAGATTACGCTTTTACTAGCCGCATTTTGATTTAACACCTGCCTCACAGGAATCGCCCATTAATCGGCGAACAAGCTGCTGCCATAACAATATCGACAAAGGTTTAGAGGTTTTTTATGTGGTTTCATTCCAAACTCAAAGCAGAAAACGAAGCGCTTAAACAGCGGCTGATGGATCAACAACACAGACACGAATTGGAAATTGAAGAGTTAAAAAACATGGCCAGAGAAAACGAGGCCATGCAGCAACAGTCCCGTCAGCATATTGATCTGTATAGCGAAGTCATCGCCTGCCAAAACCAAGGCGGCGAGATGTTAAATGCAGTGAGAGAAGGCCTAGCCAGCAGCGCCGAATTACTCACCGAAGAACAGGCTGCGCTGTCTGAATTAGACAAAATATTTGATCAAACACGGGTAGCAATTGCCAATTTAGGCAGCCGCGCGACTGACATCAACGAACAAGCCACCAACAGTATGGATGCCGTAACCGAGCTGAATAACACTACCTCATCGATTAATCAGTTTGTCTCCGCCATTCAAGGCATCTCAGAGCAAACCAACTTACTCGCCCTCAATGCCGCCATCGAAGCGGCTCGTGCGGGAGAAGCTGGCCGAGGCTTTGCCGTGGTCGCCGACGAGGTAAGACAACTCGCCAGCAAGGCCCACGAGGCCAGTAGCCAAATTGAAAAACTGGTAAAACAGATTGTGGCACAGGCGTCGAATATCAAAGAAATTGTGCACAACAATCAAAACAGCGCCCTCGATGTCGCCTCCTCTTCGACTCAAATCGGCCAAGTGGTTGAAGATGTACTCCAACGCTCCCACAAAATGCAGCAGGTCATCCACAATGCGGCGACCGCTTCGTTTTTAAATACCACTAAACTCGACCACGCAGTATGGAAGAGCCATGTGTATCAATTAATTGAGAAGAATCAACATAACCACAGCGTGAACTCCCATACAGAGTGCCGCTTGGGGCAATGGTATTTCAAAGGATTTGGCGCGGAAAATTATCAGCATTTAAGCAACTTTAAAGCCCTCGACGCTCCCCATAAAGCAGTGCACGATGCGGGTAAAGCGGCGCTGGCTGCAAAACAGAAAGGCAACTTAGCAGACATGGTAAAGCAGTTACATGCTATGGAAGACTCGAGTATGCGGGTTGTGGCTTGCCTCGATAATCTACTGCGAGATGTGTATCGCCAGTAACTCGCAAGTGTCAGCGGATATGAGCGCCCTTGGGCGCTCTTTTTATTGCTAAGTCTCTTTTCCCTTCCCGCTCCTGCACTCGTAGCAGGGGAAATTCACTATCTATGTGCCGCTGACTAGAAGCCATCGCGCCATCACAACCTACAAATACCTCTGAGCCGCCTTGATAGCCTAGGGCTTATCAACTTTACTTCATTGAGAGCATGCCGTGAGACTTGCCGATAACCGTTTCATTTTTAGGGTGATTAATGAAGTTTGTCACACACTTACTACTTGCAGTGTGCCTGTGTATTCTTCCGTACCGGGCGCTTGCCGCCCTCAGTATTTATACCGAAGAATGGGCTCCCATTAGCTTTTCCGTCGACGGTAAACCCGATGGTTTAGCGGTACAAGTGGTGCAAGAAATTCAAAAGCGCGTGAATAATCAGGATCCCATCAAGGTTGTTCCCTGGGCTCGCGGCTGGAAGATTATGACGGAGCAACCTAATACAGTGCTGTTTGCCATGACCAGAACGCCAGCACGGGAACAACTGTTCAGCATGATAGGCCCTATCGCCACGGGGACGATTAACTTCTACGCCCTGAAAGACAGCCAACTCAAGATTAGCTCGATTGATGATGCCAAGCAGGCGAAAGCCGTGGGTGTATATCGCTCTTCCGTGGAAGATCAATTATTAATGGAGCATCAGTTTACCAATATTGCCCCTTCTACCACGCCGTTACTGAGCGCGAAGCAACTAATGAAAAAGCGTATCGATTTATGGTGCAATACTAACCTCACCGCACCGAGTATTCTCGCCGAAGCGGGCGCGAGTATGGATGAGGTCAAATCCCTCTACACTATCAGCGAAAATCATCTGTACATTTCGTTTTCGAAGGGAACCCCCAACAAAGAAATAGAACAATGGAAAGAGGCGCTTATCGACATCAAGGCCGATGGCACCTTTGCACAAATTTATCACCGCTGGCTGCCCAATGATGCGCCGCCAATGGAAACCGAGCGCGTTGGACAATAAATCTTTAGTACAAGGTATTGAGTGCAAAAAGAAAGGCCGGATAACTAAGTTATCCGGCCTTTTGATGGCAGAGGCTTATGGCTTATTTTGCCAATACGCGCTGATGCAGCTCTTGCACTGACGTCACGTTAGTGCGGTCGTCCGCAGCGTGTGCCATACAAGTGGCGAATGCGGCGTTCATGGTCGTGGTGTAGTTCACTTTGTAACGCAGTGCACCGCGACGTAATTGACGAGAGTCTTCAATCGCTTGACGGCCTTCGGTGGTGTTCACTATGTAGGTGTACTCACCGTTCTTGATGCGGTCAAGAATGTGTGGACGGCCTTCGTGTACCTTGTTCACTAAGCGTGGGTTGATACCCGCTTCACCTAGGATAACCGCAGTACCGTGGGTGGCATCGATTTGATAACCTAGCTCAATCAGCTTAGCGGCTAAGTCGGCAACACGTTTCTTGTCGCTGTTACGCACAGACAACAGTGCACGACCAGACTTAGGCACTTCAGAAGTCGCACCTAACTGCGCCTTAGCATAGGCTTCGGCGAAGGTATCGCCCACGCCCATCACCTCACCCGTTGAGCGCATTTCAGGGCCTAACAGTGGGTCAACGCCAGGGAACTTGTTAAATGGCAGTACCACTTCTTTCACTGAGTAGAAAGGTGGGATAACTTCTTGAGTGAAGTTTTGCACCTTCAAGCTTTGACCCGCCATCACACGGGCGGCAATCTTAGCTAACGGCACGCCAGTAGCCTTCGATACGAATGGCACGGTACGCGCTGCACGTGGGTTAACTTCAATCATGTAGATTTCGTTATTCTTCACGGCAAACTGTACGTTCATCAGACCGACAACACCCAGCTCCATCGCAAGCTTTCGTACTTGCACGCGCATTTCGTCTTGGATTGCTTGGCTTAAGGTGTAAGGAGGCAGTGAACAGCCTGAGTCACCTGAGTGAACACCCGCCTGCTCGATATGCTCCATAATCGCGCCGATAACCACGGTTTCGCCGTCACACACTGCGTCGATATCCACTTCGATAGCATCGTCTAGGAAGTGGTCTAACAGTACTGGCGAAGCGTTAGATACGCTTACCGCTTCGTTGAAGTAGCGCAGTAAATCCTGTTGGTCGTAAACGATTTCCATCGCGCGGCCACCCAGTACGTAGGATGGACGAACAACTAATGGATAACCGATACGCTCGGCGGCAATCACAGCACCTTCAACGGTGGTGACTGTATCGTTTTCAGGCTGCTTCATTTCCAGACGTTGAATCGCTTGCTGGAAACGCTCACGGTCTTCAGCGCGGTCAATCGCATCTGGGCTAGTACCAATAATTGGCACACCTGCCGCTTCGAGGGCGCGAGCCAGTTTCAGCGGAGTTTGACCACCGTACTGTACGATAACGCCCTTTGGCTTCTCGATACGGACGATTTCTAACACGTCTTCTAGGGTAACAGGCTCGAAGTACAGACGATCTGAAGTGTCGTAGTCGGTAGAAACGGTTTCAGGGTTACAGTTAACCATGATGGTTTCATAACCGTCTTCACGCAGGGCTAATGCCGCGTGCACACAGCAATAATCGAATTCGATACCTTGACCGATACGGTTTGGACCACCACCTAACACCATGATTTTCTCACGGTCTGATGGGTTCGCTTCACACTCTTCCTCATAGGTTGAGTACATGTAAGCGGTGTCGGTGGCAAATTCAGCCGCACAGGTATCTACGCGCTTGTAAACTGGGTGGATGTCGAAACGGTCGCGCAGTTTACGGACTTCAGTCTCGTTTACGCCAAGGACCGCCGCCAGACGCGCATCGGCAAAACCTTTACGCTTAAGCTTACGCAGTAGTTCTTCGTTAAGACCGGCTAAACCACCTTCGGCCACTTGGCCTTCCAGCTTAATCAGCTCTTCAATCTGGACTAAGAACCATGGGTCGATGTTGGTTAAACGGAAGATTTCATCTAGGGTTAAACCCGCACGCATAGCGTCGGCGATGTACCAAATACGGTCACAGCCTGGCTCTTTCAGCTCGAGGCGAATGCGCGCTAGTGCATCGGCTTTGGTTAAGTCAGTGATTGGGTCAAAGCCGTGACGGCTCACTTCTAAACCGCGCAGGGCTTTTTGCAGTGACTCTTGGAAAGTACGGCCAATTGCCATCACTTCGCCCACTGATTTCATCTGAGTGGTTAAGCGATCGTTTGATCCGGCAAACTTTTCAAAGTTAAAGCGAGGTACTTTAGTCACGACGTAGTCGATGGCTGGCTCGAATGACGCTGGCGTACGGCCGCCAGTGATGTCGTTCATCAACTCATCGAGGGTGAAACCCACCGCTAACTTGGCGGCGATTTTCGCGATTGGGAAGCCCGTTGCTTTAGACGCCAGTGCCGATGAACGTGATACGCGTGGGTTCATCTCGATGATAACCATACGGCCATCTTTCGGGTTGATACCAAACTGTACGTTAGAACCACCTGTTTCAACACCTATCTCACGCAGTACCGCCATAGAGGCGTTACGCATCAGTTGGTATTCTTTGTCTGTCAGAGTTTGTGCTGGGGCAACGGTAATAGAGTCGCCAGTGTGCACGCCCATTGGGTCGAAGTTTTCGATAGAACACACGATGATACAGTTGTCGTTACGGTCACGAACCACTTCCATCTCGTATTCTTTCCAACCGATTAAGCTCTCGTCGATGAGCAGCTCTTTGGTTGGCGATAAATCTAAACCTTGAGAACAGATTTCTTCGAACTCTTCCTTGTTGTAGGCGATACCACCGCCTGAGCCACCCATAGTGAATGATGGACGGATAATACAAGGGAAACCAACGAGGTCGAGTACACCATAGGCTTCTTCCATGCTGTGGGCGATGCCCGCACGTGGACACTCTAAGCCAATGCTCTTCATGGCTTTGTCGAAGCGGCTACGGTCTTCTGCTTTGTCAATCGCATCGGCGGTTGCACCGATCATTTCAACGTTGAATTCAGCCAGTACGCCTTTAGCTTCAAGCTCAAGGGCGCAGTTCAGTGCGGTTTGGCCGCCCATAGTTGGCAGAATCGCATCAGGACGTTCTTTAGCGATAATGTTGCGTACCACTTCCCATTGGATTGGCTCGATGTAAGTGGCATCGGCCATTTCAGGGTCGGTCATAATGGTGGCAGGGTTAGAGTTCACCAGAATGACGCGGTAACCTTCTTCACGCAGGGCTTTACAGGCTTGAGCGCCTGAATAGTCAAACTCACACGCCTGACCAATGACAATCGGGCCTGCACCTAGGATAAGAATACTCTTTATATCTGTACGTTTTGGCATTGCTTCTCTCTTCTCCTAGCTTGCGTATTACTTAGCGTTCTGACGGTATTGTTCAATAAGCTCGATAAAGTGATCGAACAGTGGGGCCGCATCGTTCGGACCAGGGCTAGCTTCAGGGTGACCTTGGAAGCTGAACGCAGGCTTGTCCGTCAGATGGATACCTTGCAGTGAACCATCGAACAGTGACTTGTGAGTCACTTTGATATTGGCAGGTAATGTGGCTTCATCGGCAGCAAAACCGTGGTTTTGGCTGGTGATCATCACGTTACCTTTTTCGATATTGCTCACTGGGTGGTTAGCACCGTGGTGACCAAACTTCATCTTTAAGGTTTTCGCGCCTGATGCCAATGCCAGTAATTGGTGGCCTAAACAGATACCGAAAATCGGCGTATCGGTTTTCAGGATTTGTTGAATCGCTTCAATCGCGTAGTCGCATGGCTCTGGGTCACCAGGGCCGTTAGAGAGGAACACACCGTCTGGGTTCATCGCTAACACGTCAGCTGCGGGTGTTTTTGCTGGAACAACGGTGACGTCACAGCCACGGTCAACCAACATGCGCAGAATGTTTTGCTTAACGCCGTAGTCGTAGGCAACGACTTTGTACTTCAGCGCTTCGGCTGGAGTATCTTCAGGCAAACCGCCCACTAAACGCCAGCTACCTTTACGCCATGGGTAAGCTTTCTCAGTCGTCACTTCTTTTGCTAAATCCATGCCCTTTAAACCAGGGAAGGCTTTAGCCGCAGCCAGTGCTTTCGCTTCATCTAAGTCAGCACCCGCCATGATGCAACCCGCTTGGGCACCTTTTTCACGGAGGATTCGAGTTAATTTACGAGTATCGATATCTGCGATGCCAACAACATTGTTTGCTTTGAGATAATCACTGAGGGTTTGCTGATTGCGGAAACTACTTGCTACGAGTGGAAGATCGCGAATGATTAAACCACAAGCATGAACCCCATTGGATTCGACGTCTTCATTATTGGTACCAGTGTTACCAATGTGGGGGTAGGTTAAAGTTACTATTTGGCGTGAATAAGAGGGATCAGTTAAAATTTCTTGGTATCCTGTCATGGAAGTGTTAAAAACAACTTCACCAACAGAGAGACCATCGGCACCAATTGCTGTGCCAGTGAATACGGTTCCATCTTCGAGTACGAGTAAGGCAGACTTTGTCAACGCGACCTCCATAAAGAGCCAAGCCACTGAAATATAATGTTTTTATGCTATGTTAAGATACCAATTTCCGCTTATTTACGAAATTTTGACAAATTCCAGCGAGTTTACAGGATAAATCCAAACTCGTCTACACCTTGGTATCTGAGTGCAAAAAAAAACGCCAATATGGCGTTTTTTCTGTTAATTCAAACCTAATACCTGCTGCATGTCATACAGACCCGGTTTTTGCTCCACTAACCAATGGGCGGCACGCATAGCGCCATTAGCAAAGGTCATACGACTAGAGGCTTTATGGGTGATCTCTAAACGCTCACCGATATCGGCAAACATAGCGGTATGTTCACCGACTAAGTCGCCCGCGCGCACAGTCGCAAAACCAATAGTTTCACGGTCACGCTCGCCAGTGATCCCTTCGCGGCCATAGACGGCGCATTTTTCAAGATCACGACCTAAGGTCTTGGCAATCACTTCACCCATTTTTAGCGCAGTGCCAGATGGCGCGTCTTTCTTATATCTGTGGTGACCTTCGATAATTTCGATATCGGTGTAATCGCCCATGACCTCTGCGGCCAACTCGAGCAATTTCCACATCAGATTGACACCCACTGACATATTCGGCGCCATCACTACCGGCGTCTGCTCGGCAAAGGCATTGATCTGTTCTTTTTGAGCATGATTGAAACCGGTTGTGCCGATCACCATGGCTTTCTTATGGCGCACACACCAGTCTAAATGGACAATACTGGCCTCTGGCGCAGTAAAATCAATCAGCACATCAAAGTCATCAGTCGCATAGTCGAGCGAATCCATCACTAGGACATTTAACTTGCCCACACCGGCAAGCTCGCCCGCATCCACGCCAACTAAGCTTGAACCAGGACGCTCGATGGCGGCCCCTAAGCGAATGTGCTCTTGATGATAAGCCGATTCAATAAGAGTCCGTCCCATGCGTCCACCCGCACCGACAATTGCAACTCTCACTTGTCCACCCATTTCAATCTCCTCAAACCTGTTCATCACTTCCATACAAAAACGCCTAAGACTGGCTTAGGCGTTTCAATCACATTAGACGATGTCTAATAACTCGACTTCAAACACTAAGGTTGAGTATGGAGGAATAGAAGCACCCGCACCACGCTCACCGTAAGCTAAGTGATGTGGAACGAATAATTTTAACTTAGTACCTACAGGCATCAGTTGCAGCGCTTCAGTCCAGCCAGCGATAACGCCAGATACTGGGAATTCAGCTGGTTGACCACGAACAACAGAGCTGTCGAACACATCACCATTGATGAAAGAACCATGGTAGTGAGTACGCACTGTGTCTTCGTAGGTTGGTTTTGCACCGCTACCTTGAACTAATACTTCGTATTGCAGACCAGAGTCAGTCACGATCACGCCAGCACGCTTAGCGTTTTCAGCTAAAAAGGCTTCGCCTTCAGCAGAAGCCGCAGCAGCAGCTTGCTCTTGAGCCGCTTGAATACGACGGCTGATCTCAGTGAATGCAACTTGCATATCTTGCATAGATACAGCGCTTTCAACGCCAGCAAATGCATCGGCTAAACCTGCTTGAACAGCAGCAATATCCACACCTTCAAAAGAATTAGCAGCCAGTTGCTCGCCCATTTGACGACCTACACCATAGCTTGCTTGCTGTTCAACAGTACTGAATTTATCAGACATAATTAACGACTCTCAATGTTCAATGGAATTTTGCGCGCCAGTTTACCATAGTTCCACGCCCTATGCTGATAAACTGACTGCTTATTTAACTTTGGCGGCGATTTTACGTAACCGATGCGTATTTATCCAGCAATAGCGCCTAATTGCGGCAAGATAAGGCCTGCCTCTAAACGAGCGCCACGCACTGAATGGCTATTTAGGCAACACGCATTGGTTTTTGATATTCGCCTTTGCGCTCTGATACAAAGGCTGCATTTGCCCCTGTAATTGCTCGAGTTGGGCGATGCGGTTGCTGTTTGATGGGTGCGTCGATAACAGCTCTGGCCCTTGGCTACCGCCCGCTTTCGACATGTTGTGCCAAAGCACTACGCTCTGCGCTGGGTCAAATCCTGCACGCGCCATCAACTCCAGCCCCATCACATCCGCCTCACTCTCCTGAGCGCGACCAAAGGGTAAAATCACCCCAACCTGCGCACCTAGTCCTAAGGCCGACATATATAAGTCACGGTTTGAAACGCCGCTCGCGCCAAGGGCGGCATCGGCGATTTGCATCCCCATGCCCGTCATCTGCGCCCGTGAGACCTGTTCATTCCCGTGCTGGGCTAAGACGTGGGCCACTTCATGGCCTAATACGGTCGCCAGTTGGTCAGGAGTGCTCGCGACGTTAAGCAAGCCCGTATACACGCCAATGTGTCCGCCAGGCAATGCAAAGGCGTTCACTTGTTCGGAGTTGAACAAGACAACATCCCACTTCTGGCTTTGATCGGGTAGCACTGCGGTGACGCGATTCGCCACGCAATTTACATACTGGGTGAGCTTTTTATCGCTGCTGATCTTTTGCTGCTTTTTCATTTCTTCAAAAGAAGCATCCCCCATTTGCTGCATCTGTGAAGCCGAATACAGCAAGGTTTGGCCACGCCCCGTAGGCGATTTAGTGGTCGCGCAGCCCGATAATCCTAACGTGAGTCCAATCGCCACTAAGGCGAGTGATGTTGCTTTCATAGGGAACTCCTTAATCCGAACGAGGCCGAACCTCGCAGCCAAGTGACTCAACTGATCATGCTTAAGATTTTACTGAGATAGCAAGCAGAAGCCAAACGACATTCAGAACTTGCCTTAAAGCCTAGTGAGCTTCGAGCCAGCTAAGGTGCAATATAGTCTTCCCTTAACATGGCATAGAGGTATTCATCGCCCCATGCGCCCTTAAAGAAGATGTTTTTCACATAATGGGCTTCGCGCCGAAAGCCGAGTTTTTCAAGTAATCTACAGCAGGCAAGATTGTCTACATCGGTTATCGCAATGACACGATGCTTATCTAATTCCACAAAGAGATAACCCAGCAATGCACTGACGGCCTCAAACGCAATCTGCTGGCCTTGATACTCAGGCGCAATCGTAAAGCCGATTTCCATTTGCTGCTCATCGATAAAATGCAGCGCCACATCGCCCACTAAGATGGCAGGCGTCGCTGCCGATGCCTCAGAGACAATCGCCAATTGAAACCATGTGTCCGCCGCGCCAAATTGTGCATAATCCATGTTCTCGAATAGCGCGACGGCATCGCTATAAGAGTAATCCGTCCAGCTTTGATATTTGGCGACCTTAGGCTCGGCTCGATAGGCGGTAAAAGCTTCGAGATCCGCTCGCTGAAATGCTCGAAGCGTAAAACGTTGGGTGGTTAAACCGTGATTTACCATATGGTGAAGTGCGTTACCTATCGTCAATGTCGACGCCATGCCAGCTCCTTTAATGTGAATAAACCGCTAATGTGAGTAAGTCCCTAAACTCGCTATATAGTTCGCCCATTGGAAACAGGTAAACAGCAGCGAATAAGTGCTAGCGGTTTAAGGGAAGCAGCGCAGGCTCACTCTCAACGCTTACCTTTAAAGGCTTTGATGCTGTGCTTATTAAGACTGCGACGATTCGCCTGCTTATCACGAGGTGGGCGCTTAGGCGCCACTTTATTCTCGGTACCGTCCTCTCTGACTCTTTCGCTCGGCTTATCGGTCACAGGAAAGTCCGCCAATGATGCTAACGGTAACTCACGCGCCGTCAAGCTGCGGATCGCGGTCAAGCTTGGCATTTCACCATGGCACACCAAAGAGATGGCAAGCCCTTTGGCGCCCGCCCTTGCGGTGCGGCCAATACGGTGCACATATACAGGTGCACTCATGGGTAAGTCTAAGTTGATCACCACAGGCAAGGCATCGACATGAATACCACGGGCCATTAAATCCGTCGCCACCACCACTTGAATGCGATTGGCTTTAAAGTCTGCCAAGGTTTGACTGCGCACGGTTTGATCTTTTTCGCCGTGCAGCGCAGCAGCATTTATCCCCGCCTTAAACAGTCGTTTCGCTATCGCATCCGCATCATCCCGAGCACTGATAAACACTAGCACTTGCGGCCATTGATATTGTTTGAGTAACGCAATCAATGCCTGCGCCTTACTGCCCTTATTGACTAAATACAGCCGCTCTTCGATGTCGGCGGCGACAGCATTGCGTGTACTGGCCTCAACCCGTAGGGGATTGTTGGTCAGCAATTTACCCGCCAAGGCATCCAACGCCTCTGGCAAGGTGGCTGAAAACAGTAAGTTTTGCTTACGCTTAGGCATTATTGCCATCAGCTTTTGCACATCAGGCCAAAATCCCATTTCCAATAAGCGGTCGGCTTCGTCTAGCACTAGGTATTTAATCGAGTCGAGACTGATATGGGACTGCGTGCATAAATCCAATAAACGCCCAGGGGTGGCCACGATAAGCTGCGGTTTAGCGGCAAGTTCGGCTAATTGCTCTTCCTGCGCGATGCCGCCACAGAGGAGCTGAATATTTAAAGAAGACGATAACTTACTCGCCAGCGCGTGCAGCGCTATCGTTACCTGCTGCGCCAATTCCCGTGTCGGTACTAACACCAAAGCCTGCGCATTGCTGGCCAAAGATGGCACTGACTCAGCCCCCGCTACCCCCACTTGCTGCTGAAGTTGTTGATGGATGGCTTGTAGCAAGGGCAATCCAAAAGCCAAGGTTTTACCGCTACCGGTTTGCGACAGCGCTAACACATCTCGCCCCGCAAGAATCGCCGGAATCGCTAATTGCTGTACCCGTGTCGGATGCTTGAGCGCGGCAGGCAATACCGAACATAACGCCGCATTGACGCCAAGCTCGGCAAAGGTTAACGACTCAGGGGAAGACTCTGTGGAAGAAAAAGGCTTAGGAATGGTCATCGCAACACCAATAAAAACATGGGAGCGAAAGTTTACGCAGAGTTGGCTGCTAATACCAATGTTGTTTCGGCTTTGACTAAAGCCTTGGGATAGTTTTCGACGGTATATTTAGGCATTTACGTTAGGCCACTAAGAAACCTTAAGTTTTAAATTTGTTTAAATATCTGAGCCAAACACAAAATCAAAGTCAAAATCAAAGTCGTGGGGCTTCACCCCACACCCGACCAAGAGGGGATCAACAGCAATTCCCTCTTGGATCTCCCTTGCCGCCCCTAGCGAAGTTACATGCTTTAGAGACTGGCCTTGGTCTTATGGATAAATAGCTATCGCTTCCGAAGGCAACGTCCCTGTACCTGCGAAAGCTAGCCGGTCATCCATGACCGGACTCACGCAATTTATTCCAACGCCCCGCGGCAACTTCGCAGGGGAAGGTGTATTCTGGGATAATTTGTGATGTGTTAAGTAAAGGAAATTACTAATCAGTCCGACTCTATACATGCACTGCTTGGCAAGTAAGGTACTGTGACTCGTTTCATAAAATACTCATGAGCCAAATCTGAAATATCGCAACCTAGGTAAGCTCTATTTAAATTTTTTGCAGCTATCAATGTCGAGCCAGAGCCAAAAAATGGATCAACCACTAAATCCCCGACGGCACTGCTTTGAGAAATCAAAATTTCAAGTAAGTTCACTGGTTTTTCTGTGGGATAACCTCTATAAACCCTCTTGCATTCGAGTATATCAGGCACAGCCAAATCATTGAGCTTCCTCTTTCCTTTTTCAAAAAAAAGAATGTACTCATGACGACATCTATAGTGATACCCCATTCCTATTGTGACCTTGTCCCAAATAATAGGTTTCCAAAATTTGAAACCAACTCTCTCAGCTATCGGTTTGATCTCAAACATGGTTTCTTGATCACAAAATAAATAGAAGTGTGAGTTCTTTTTTAAAACTCTATATATCTCTTTTAACAAATCCTCAAAACGTTCATTGGGAAACACATTAAACCATTGATTACTAGATGATTTGCTAATCTTTAGCCTAGTCGTAGTACCAATGTTACGGTGTTTTTCTAGGGATT
The DNA here is from genome assembly GCF_052907445.1 of Shewanella sp. Koi 1. Taxonomy (NCBI): domain Bacteria; kingdom Pseudomonadati; phylum Pseudomonadota; class Gammaproteobacteria; order Alteromonadales; family Shewanellaceae; genus Shewanella; species Shewanella sp. Koi 1. The sequence goes on from NZ_JBREJM010000001.1 coordinate 3,667,914, forward strand.
CATAAGGGGGATCGGTGACTAATAGATCAACACTCGCATCAGCGAGTGTTGAAAGCCAACTCACGGCATCACTTTGATAAATATGCATTTAACCTCAGATAAAACTGTTGCAGGTTCGACCATTCAAATAAACCTGTGAAGGTACACCTTTATCTAACCCACGGCAATCAATGCAATAGCTCTGATCTCCATCAGGATTTCTAGCTGTTACACGAGCAGGAGTATTCCCAAATGACGAAGGATAAGGATGAAACACATGGAGACCACCATTAGCGTCAGAACAATGAGGACAGGATTTATATTTCTTACCTGTCTGAGAATCTTTTTTATGTATCATTCCACTATTTAATCTTTTTCCACAGCAGTTACAAGCCATATAAATCTCCATAAAGAATACAAAAGTAGAACTCACTAAAATATTAAAAATACATTGGGCTTATTCCGTATAAAAAAGACATTAGCTCTCTGGATGATACATAAGGCAATTCTAATAAATATATTACTCATGACTTGCCAAGTTATTCTAATGCAAGTAATCCTCATCAAAATCGAAATATCTGAGGCTCATCCATATTGTATTTATTTTAAGCGTTACAATATATTAACCTGTATGTTTTTAGTCCATATTTTTGGCAATAAATAAACAATTAGTATGATATTCATTATCTAAAAAAGGATGGGAGATCGGACAGGCATAACTCTTTCGGGATTAACAGCTAACATCGAAGCTACAGAAGTTCACCTCCCCTCGGAGTTGCCGCAGGGCATTTGTGTCCGTTGCGTGAGCGAGGCATGGATGCCGAGATAGCGTCAGTCGAATCAGGGACGAGCGTCTGACGCGATAGCATAAGGACGCTTAATGCCCAAGGGGCTTTCAACTCCGTTGGGGACGCCGGGGGATATCCAAAAGGGGAACAGGCGCTTTTCCCCTTTTGGTCGGGTGTGGGGTGAAACCCCACGACTTTGACTTTGACTTTGACTTTGACTTTAAAAACAATCAAATCTCAAACTAGATTTGAGATATAAAAAAGCCCCGCTAGTGTTAAACACTGCGAGGCTTTATTTATCTAGTGCGCAGCTAACATAACCGCTGCGCCACCCAACCTAATTAGCTATTTAGGTCTTGGAAAAACTTCTTCACGCCATCGAAAAAGCCTTCAGCCTTTGGGCTGTGCTTCTTTGACTCACCAGTTAATGTCGCCTCAAACTCACGCAGTAATTCTTTCTGACGCTCATTGAGGTTGACTGGCGTTTCCATCACGACTTTGCAGAGCAGGTCGCCAACAGCATGGCTGCGAACCGATTTTACCCCTTTGCCACGCAGACGGAACATACGGCCCGTTTGCGTTTCGGCTGGGATCTTCAGGCTGACTTTGCCGTCCAGTGTTGGGACTTCAATCTCGCCGCCGAGCGCCGCTTTGCTGAATGAAATCGGCACTTCGCAGTAGAGGTTGTTGCCATCACGCACGAAAATAGCATGTTCACGTACTGTGACCTGAACGTATAAATCGCCCGGTGGCGCACCAAACTCTCCCGCTTCACCTTCACCCGCTAAGCGGATACGGTCGCCAGTGTCGACACCCGCAGGGATCTTAACTGACAGGGTTTTAGTCTTCTCGACACGGCCATCACCATGGCACTTAGAGCAAGGGTCTTTAATGATCTTGCCGCGACCATGACAGGTTGGACATGGCTGTTGTACGGTGAAGAAACCTTGGCGCATTTGCACTTGGCCTTGACCATGACAGGTGCCACAGGTGGTCGCTGAAGAGCCTTTTTTCGCCCCGCTGCCGTCACACACATCACAGCTGGCTAAGGTTGGAATACGCAGTTCTTTGGTGAGGCCTTTTACGGCTTCTTCCAGTGATAACTCTAGGTTGTAACGTAAATCTGAGCCGCGGGCCGCTTGGCGTTGACCGCCACGACGTCCACCGCCGAAAATATCGCCAAAGACATCACCGAAAATATCGCCGAAATCTCCCGCGCCGCCGTAGCCACCACCGCCGCCGCGATTCGGATCCACACCCGCATGACCAAATTGGTCATAGGCCGCTTTTTTGTTGGCATCGGTCAGGATTTCGTAGGCTTCTTTAACTTCTTTAAAGCTCGCCTCGGCAGCTTTGTCGCCAGGGTTGCGATCGGGGTGAAACTTCATTGCCAAACGCTTGTAGGCTTTTTTAATTTCACGTTCGCTGGCGTCACGACCAACGCCTAATACTTCGTAATAATCTCGCTTTGACATAATCTCATGCTTCTCAGCTTAAGTTGAACGAACGGGCGTTAGGGTTTCCCCGTAACGCCCGCCTAGAAATTAACTATTTGAAATCAATCAATTTGATTGAGAGCAAATGTTATTTCTTGTCGTCTTTCACTTCTTCAAATTCAGCATCGACAACGTCATCGGCAGTCGCGTTAGACTGTTTAGCAGCACCTTCTTGTGCGCCGCCTTGAGTTTGAGCTTTAGCCTGAGCAATTTCCATCAGCTTAGCAGACGCTTCGATTAGCTCTTGAGTCGCTTTTTCAATGGCTTCTTTGTCGTTGCCTTTAGTTGCAACTTCAACTGCGCTCATTGCCGCTTCAATCTTAGCTTTGTCGTCTGCTGGCAGTGCGTCGCCCGCTTCTTCAACTTGTTTCTTAGTTGCGTGAACTAAGCCGTCAGCTTGGTTGCGAGATTGCACTAACTCTTCAAACTTCTTGTCTTCTTCAGCGTGTGCTTCAGCGTCACGTACCATTTGTGCCACTTCTTCTTCACTTAAGCCTGAAGAAGCTTTGATGGTGATGTTTTGTTTCTTGCCAGTTTTCTTGTCGGTGGCAGAAACATGCAGAATACCGTCAGCGTCGATATCGAACATCACTTCGATTTGTGGCATACCACGTGGTGCTGGCTCAATACCGTCAAGGTTGAACTGACCTAATGACTTGTTCGCGCTCGCTTGCTTACGCTCACCTTGCAGTACGTGAATGGTTACTGCGCTTTGGTTGTCATCGGCTGTTGAGAACACTTGCTGTGCCTTAGTCGGAATAGTGGTGTTTTTCTCAATCAGCTTGGTCATTACGCTGCCCATGGTTTCGATACCCAGAGACAGTGGTGTTACGTCTAACAGTAGAACGTCTTTCACGTCGCCTGACAGTACGCCCGCTTGAATCGCAGCACCTACGGCTACGGCTTCGTCTGGGTTTACGTCTTTACGAGGTTCTTTACCGAAGAAGTTAGAAACCGCTTCTTGAACCTTAGGCATACGGGTTTGACCGCCCACTAAAATCACTTCGTTAATGTCTGATACTGATAAGTCAGCGTCAGCCAGTGCCACTTTTAATGGCTCTAAAGTACGAATGATTAAGTCTTCAACCAGTGACTCTAACTTAGCACGGGTGATTTTCACCACTAAGTGCTTAGGACCTGTTGCATCGGCAGTGATGTATGGCAGGTTCACTTCAGTTTGGTTGGTGCTTGAAAGCTCAATCTTCGCCTTTTCAGCCGCTTCTTTCAGACGTTGCATTGCTAATGGATCTTTACGCAGATCTAAGCCTTGCTCTTTCTTGAACTCGTCAGCTAAGTAGTTGATTAAACGGTTGTCAAAGTCTTCACCACCTAAGTGAGTGTCACCGTTAGTCGCTAATACTTCGAAGGTTTGGTCGCCGTCGTTGCTGTCGATTTCGATGATAGAGATATCGAATGTACCACCACCTAAGTCGTACACTGCAACGATGTTGTCGCCTTGCTTCTTGTCGATACCGTAGGCCAGTGCTGCAGCCGTTGGTTCGTTGATAATACGTTTAACTTCAAGACCTGCGATGCGGCCCGCATCTTTAGTGGCTTGACGTTGTGAATCGTTAAAGTATGCAGGAACGGTAATTACCGCTTCTGTCACTTCTTCACCTAAGAAGTCTTCTGCTGTTTTCTTCATCTTTTTCAAGATTTCAGCAGAAACTTGTGGTGGAGCCATTTTGTTACCACGTGATTCAACCCAAGCATCACCGTTGTCGGCTTGGATAATTTTGAATGGCATGATGTTCACGTCACGTTGAACTTCGTCATCTTTGAAGCGACGACCGATCAAACGCTTGATCGCGAAGAATGTGTTATTTGGGTTAGTTACAGCTTGGCGTTTTGCTGGCTGACCCACGATGGTCTCATCATCGGTGTAAGCGATGATAGACGGGGTTGTGCGATCGCCTTCAGCATTCTCTAATACGCGTGCTTTGCCACCATCGAGGACAGCTACACAAGAGTTTGTTGTGCCTAAGTCGATACCAATAATTTTACCCATGAGGTCCTCCGAAAAATTTCTGTCTAACTAAATTTATAAGTTGGTTTTGATATGGGGCCGGACGGTTTTTTTTCAAGTCCACTGTTGGCCACCTTCTCTGCCTTAACACCTATATTGGGACAGGGAATTTAATTACAAGGGCCGATAAAAAATTTTTCTGATTTATCTTTTCAAAGGACTCGACTGTATAAAATATTCAAAACCACAAAATCCGCTTGCTTATCAGCAATAGCTGTTATTCAATCTGCGCACATTGAGTGATGTTTAAGCGCATAGGGTAAAAGTGTGAAATCTTCAAATTTGGCGTATGTGTACGGCATGGCCGCGGTATTCCTCTGGTCGACGGTGGCAACCGCCTTTAAGATTGCCCTCGGATTTTATAGCCCGTTGCAACTGGTGTTTGTGGCGGTACTCATTTCAATCGTCGCCCTAGGTGCCATTCTCACTTGGCAGAAAAAACTGCCACTCCTTAAAGCGCAGCTCCTGCGTCGCCCGGCGTTTTATCTGGTTACCGGGCTGATTAATCCGTTTCTGTATTACGTGGTGCTGTTTAAAGCTTATTCACTGTTACCCGCCCAGCAGGCACTGTCACTCAACTACACTTGGGCGGTATTGCTGCCGCTGTTAGCCGCGCCGCTGCTGAAACAACATTTGCGTAAGAGCGATATGATTGCGGCACTGATTGCCTACTCTGGGGTTTTTATTATCGCCACCGGCGGCGATGTCAGCGGTTTTCGCTTCGACAGTCCACTCGGGATTGGGCTTGCATTAACCAGCACTTTGCTCTGGTGCCTATATTGGATTGTGAACACTAAAGATCAAGGTGACCCAGTGGTCAGCCTGCTATTAAGCTTTTTGATTGGTTTGCCCTTTATTACCGTGACACTGCTACTGACCGATACCCTGCCCAGCTTTAGTTTGAGCGCTGTAATGGCGGGAATGTATGTTGGCTTATTTGAGATGGGCATTACCTTCGTGCTTTGGTTAATGGCACTAAAAACCGCGACTCGCACGGCCAATATCAGTACCTTAGTATTTTTATCGCCTGTGATGTCGATTGGCTTTATTGCCTGGATTCTGCAAGAGACTATCGCCGCCGCGACTTATATCGGGTTAGGTTTTATTTTGAGTGGCATGATGTTGCAGCAGTTATTCCCGCGCTATCTGGAGCGCAAAACCAAGCTCAATGCCAAGCTTGTAGACTAAATAAGGCGTATCACTCGGGCATAAGCAATTTATGCCCGAGCTAACATTTTAACGCCGCAGAAAGGGCTACTATGGCGGACTTTTATTGCCCCTAGACTGTTATTGCAGCTAATTGGGGCGCGAGGACGAGAGCATGACACCAGCCGTACAAATGGCAAAGAAAGCCAAAATTCCCTTTGAAATCTTAGAATACAGCCACGACCCACACTGCGCCGCCTACGGCGAAGAAGCCGCCAATGTGTTAGGGCTCGCCCCCGCGCAGGTATTTAAAACCTTACTGGTTGCGACCGATAAAGCCCATCCACCACTGGCCGTCGCTCTGGTGCCCGTTGACCATCAACTCAATTTAAAAGCCGTCGCTAAATGTTTAGGCCAGAAGAAACTGCAAATGGCCGATGCGGATTTAGCACAAAAATCATCAGGCTATCTCGTTGGCGGCATTAGTCCCCTCGCCCAGAAAAAACAGCTGCCAACGCTAATCGATGCGACGGCTCAGCAATTCGATAAAATCTATGTGAGTGCCGGCCGCCGTGGCCTTGAAATCTGCCTTGCGGCGAATGACTTAGCGAGATTGTGCCGCGGGTCTTTTGCCGATATTAAAACCCTTTAAGGCTAAATATCAGATATTTCTAAAATATGTTCAGAGCATCACAGTATTTATCCCAAATTGATTTGAAAATAGAGACATATCCGACTATAAATTGAACTGTACACAGACGACTAAGGATAGTCAGATGGAAAAATCAACTCAATGGAATCAAGAAGATGGCTTAAGCCCTATCAGTTGGGTCGCCATGCTCATTTGTATTGCCCTTTTTATCTACGAACATTTTTGGGGAAATGGTTTTACGACCATGGTGGTGATGCTCTACTGTACTTTTTTACTCCCCTCGGTACTGATCACCCGTAGAGTGCAAGAAAGGTATTTCCTGTATACCTTGGTATATATCAGGGCCTTTCGTAAATTCACTACCCTAATGTCGGTGGCGTTTCTGTGTCTGTGGTTGATTGCCACTTACACTCCACTCATCCATTAACCGAGATGTTTGTCTGGTCCTGAAATAAGTTTGCCAACAAAAAAGCCGCTATTGCGGCTTTTTTAATTGAACGATGTAGCCAAGCGAGATAGCCCGTCGTTGGCAAGTGAACTATGCGCGGCTGGTGTAATCACCCCATGCTAACCACTTATAGGTGGTCAGCGCCTCGAGCCCCATAGGACCTCGGGCATGGAGTTTTTGCGTGCTTACGGCCACCTCGGCACCCAAACCAAATTGGCCGCCATCGGTAAAACGGGTGCTGGCATTCACATACACAGCTGCCGAATTCACTTCGTTCATAAAATGCGTTGCGGCGTGGATATCATCGGTGAGAATCGCCTCAGAGTGCCCACTGGAATAGGTACGGATATGGGCAATAGCTGTATCTATGTCATTCACCACTTTTATACCTAAGGTCAAAGACAACCATTCGGTCGCAAAGCTTTGCTCAGTTGCCGGGGAAATATCAAACCCCAGCCCATCGAGCAGTGCATAGCTTTGTTCACATACCGAAAAACGCACACCTAAACGGTGTAAGTACTCGGCAATTTGCGGCACAAAACGCTCGGCAACCGCGTTATCCACCAGCAAAGTATCTAATGCATTACACACCGTTGGACGCTGCACTTTTGCGTTAGCAATCACCTCGAGTGCGCGCTCAAGATCGGCATGTTTATCGACATACAGATGGCAGATCCCAATGCCACCTAAGATCACCGGAATCGTCGCTTGCTCGGCGCAAAGGCGCTGTAAGGCTTGTCCGCCACGGGGGACTATCATATCGACATATTGGTCAAGCTTGAGTAGCCCTGTGACTAAGGCTCTATCGGGTGAATCAATCAGCTGCACCGCATCAACTGGCAGACCTTGGCTTGCAATTGCGCCACGGATCACTTCGCTAATCAGTTTGTTAGATTCGAGCGTCTCTTTTCCGCCGCGCAAAATCACCGCATTACCAGTTTTAAGTGCCAACACAGCAATATCGACCGTCACATTCGGCCGCGCCTCGTAGATAACCCCAATCACCCCAAGCGGTACACGGCGGCGCGTGAGCCTTAAGCCATTGTCCAACACGCGGCTGCCAAACTCTTCGCCAACAGGATCGGCAAGACGCACCACATCACCGATATCACCGATAATCCCCGCCAGACGCGACTCGTTAAGCAACAATCTATCGATCATTGCATCATTCAAGCCTTCAGCCTTAGCGGCTGCAACGTCTTTGGCGTTGGCCGCGAGAATCGCCTGAGTATTCTGCGTCAGGGCCTCGGCAATCGCCTCGAGTAAATCCGCTTTCTGTGCGGCGCTAAGATTTGCTAAGGCATAGCTGGCTTGTTTAGCCTGACTGCCCAGTTGTTGTAAATATTGCGCTTGATTAGTTTGACTCAAAACAGACCTCGCTTATAAGACGACCATGTCGTTGCGGTGCACTATTGCGTCACCATAATCGTAACCGAGTACAGACTCGATTTCGTCGGAATGTTTACCCGCAATTAACCCTAAAGCCTCACCACAGTAGCGGGTGATGCCTCTGGCAATGATTTTGCCTTTTTGGTCAACCAATTGCAGGGTTGCACCACGTTCAAATTCCCCTTTAACCCCAATAATCCCCTTCGATAGCAGGCTGCGACCTTTTTCGGTCACGGCTTTCACCGCGCCCGCATCGAGCACCAAGGAACCTTGGGCGGCTGGTCCCGCTAAAATCCACTGTTTGCGGCTCTCTAACGGATTTTCGATGGCACTAAAATGTGTGCCGACAGATTCTTTGCCGACGACTTTTTTAATCACATCGGGGTGATGACCCGAGGCAATCACCACTTCGATGCCCGCACGGCGAGCAATATCCGCAGCTTCAAGCTTAGTCGACATTCCGCCCGTGCCTAAGCCCGACACCGAACCACCCGCTAACAAACGCAGACTGTCGTCGATTTTCTCGACCTGAGAAATCAGCTTAGCATTCGGGTTAGTGCGCGGATCGGCATCGAATAAGCCTTTTTGATCCGTCAACAAAATCAACAGGTCTGCATCACACAGCAGTGCAGCACGCGCCGACAAGTTATCGTTGTCGCCCACTTTGATCTCATTAGTAGCGACGGCATCGTTTTCGTTGATGATGGGGATAATATTGTTTGCCAGCAAGGCATTAAGCGTATCGCGGGCATTCAAATAGCGCTCTCTATCGTGTAGATCGGCACGGGTCAGCAGCAATTGCCCCACATGCAAACCGTAGATACTAAAGAGTTGTGCCCAAGCGAGAATAAGCTGACTCTGCCCGACAGCGGCTAATAACTGTTTGTTAGCCATAGTGTCGGGCAATACCGGGTATTGGAGATGTTCGCGTCCGGCGGCAATTGCGCCAGAAGTGCATAATACGACTTCGACCCCTGATCTCATCAGTGCGGCCATTTGACGAGCAAGCTCAACCATATGGGCTTTATCCAGCTGTTTACTGCCAGAAGTCAGCACACTCGTCCCTAACTTCACTACCACGCGGCGATACGCTATCTCACTTAAATTCATTATTCATATGTAGAAAATAACCGGATAATCCTTATACCTAATCCGCAGAGCAATTGGTAGTTAGTGGGCAGGATGTTGGTAGAAATTTTCAATTCTGCTTGGGATCGCGCATAAAAAAGGGCCATCGATTAGATGACCCTCAAAAAATAGCCGCGAATAGGCGACTAGCTCAGTATCAGCCGTAAATAAATTTCGCAATAAACATGGCCGCGAGCACCAGCACGCCGATATTTAAATCGCTAAAGCGGCCCGTTAACAGCTTGATGACAGCATAGGAAATAATCCCCAGCGCAATCCCTGTGGCAATCGAGAAGGTCAGCGGCATCAGGATACACACCACAACCACAGGTGCAGCCTCAGTTAAGTCTTCCCATTCAACGTGAACCAGTCCAGCCATCATTAGAATCGCCACATAGAACAAGGTACCAGCCGTGGCATAGGCGGGGATCATTCCAGCTAATGGTGATAAGAATAAGGCCAAGATGAACAGTAAGCCGACCACGACGGCGGTTAAGCCAGTACGGCCGCCCGCGCTCACCCCAGCCGTACTTTCGATATAACTAGTGGTGGTTGACGTACCGAATGCAGCGCCCGCAATCGTCGCTAAACTGTCGGCGGTTAAGGCACGGTTTAAGCGAGGTAAACGGCCTTTTTCATCGAGGAAACCACCGCGCTGCGCAACCGCAACTAAGGTGCCCGAGGTATCAAAAAGATCCACAAACAGGAAGGCAAATACCACGGATAGCACTGTCACTTCAAATACTTGGGATAAATCCATCGCCATAAAGGTCGGCGCGACAGAAGGCGGCATAGAAACGATACCGTTGTAATGCACATCACCGAAGAGTAACCCAAGCCCGGTGATGATAAGGATGCTTAAAATCACCGCCGATTTCATTCCACGTTGCACCATGGCGATGATCAGGAAGAAACCTAACACGGCCATCACCGCTGGGAAGGCGGTAATATCGCCCATAGTCACTAAAGTTGCAGGGCTTGCGACCACAATGCCGGCACTCTTAAGACCGATCAGCGCGAGGAATAAACCAATACCCGCAGCAATACCGATACGTAGCGACATAGGAATACTGTTCACAATCCACTCGCGAATACGTACTAGAGACAGGATTAAAAAGCAAATTCCCGACAGGAAAACCGCACCGAGTGCCGTTTCCCAGCTATAACCCATCTCACCTACCACAGTGTAGGTAAAAAAGGCATTGAGTCCCATACCAGGGGCCAGTGCAATGGGGTAGTTCGCCATCACACCCATCACAATACATCCCACCGCCGCCGCTAAACAGGTGGCCACAAACACGGCGCCATGATCCATACCCGCATCGGCTAACATCATTGGATTTACAAAAATGATGTAGGCCATAGTCATAAATGTTGTCAAACCTGCTATCGCTTCCTGCTTGAGGCTCGTTTGATTTTGTTTCAGTTTGAACAGCTTTTCTAACATGGAACTGGGTTCCTTTTCTTTTTAAGTAGGTAGGGTCAAAAATGTAAACACTATGTAGTCGTGTTTTCCGCAGGGGATTATAGGGAGTTTGTGCTGGTCAGGCCAGAAAATTGATGGAGATTTTCTTGATATAAATCGCTAAACAGAACAAAAAACCACCGCACTTAATTTACATTAAAGCTCACTATAAATAGGGCTTAGCAAGCCAATCTCAACCACGGGGAAATTCAAATGCCGTTCAGGATTAACAGCACATTGTTTTTAAAGCGAAATAATCACAATAAAGCACAATGGTTATCCCATGCTGACATATAAGGCTACCTCAGTACCCCAAATGGGATTAAAGTCGATAGCAAAAAGCCGGCGCCCTTAAGGGCGCCGGCTTTTTGAGTGCAACGGGTAAAATGCTTAAAAACGATAGTTAAAGCTGACGGTAAAATTACGTGGCGCGCCGTAGTGATACGCACTGTAAGCAATGCCAGACGCTGTCATATAGGCATAATATTTCTCATCCAGCAGATTCTCTACGTTAACCTGCAGATCCATATCCTCAGCCAGATCGTAGCGCGCCATCAGATTCACTAGGGAGTAAGCATCCTGCTTGATTGCCACACCACCGCCTTCAGAGTAACTGTCGCTTTGCCAATTCACCCCACCACCTATGGTTAACTCAGGCAATAAGTCCACAAATTGATAGGTGGTAAAGAGTTTAAATTGCTTCTGCGGACTAGTAGTCGCGACTCGCTTACCCTCTGCATCTTCGGCATTAAATTGCGAGTAACCAGCAGAGATATTCCAGCCATCGGCAGGCTCACCCACCACTTCTAGCTCAAATCCCTTACTCTTAGTGCCTTGTGCGGCCTCATAGTAATTCACGGGTTGACCACCGATAACAATCGTTCCGGCTAAGGTTGCCAAGTTATCTTGGTCAATTTGGAACACGGCCACAGTGGTATGTAGACGATCGTCAAGATAAGCACTCTTTAGACCTAATTCGTAGGCTTTGCCTTCTAATGGGTCTAGATATTCTTGATTGGCATCGAAATAGTTCTGCGGGTTAAAAATTCCGGTATAACTGGCGTAAATACGATGCGCGTCATTGATATCGTACAAGGCACCAACATAGGGCACAAACACCCCATCATCACCAAAGTTAGTATCGGTACCATAGCTCACACCTTCACGGTTCCAGCTTGAGATACGTCCACCGGCAATCAGTTTAAAATCATCGGTAATGGTCAGGCGAGTCGCCGCATAAAAGCCTTTTTGCTCGGTATCCATATTGAGCTGACGGTTCGCGTTGCTAGACCATTCAGGCTCAGCAAACTGATTTTGTTGCCATTCGTAGAAGTTATCCACCACTTGTGAGTCCCAACCCGTCATATCCTCACGGATAGGCTCATAGGTATCGGCGTAGGATTTTTGCTTACTATACAAAGCGCCCGTCACAAACTCATGGGTTTGACCAAAGAGGTCATAGTCGCCTTTAAGCTGCACATCAAAGTTATTCGAGTTACTTTCACCATGGCTGTGATAACGCTGTCCACTGAGTCCCGCCCCGGTGTCTTTATCGAGCATACCCGACATGTAGATCATCTTAGTGGTGGTCTCATACTCCATGCGGTTGTAGTTAGCGACCAGCTGCCAACCATTGCTGAAGTAGTGATTCAGGTTCGCAAAGTAGTTGATATTTTTGGTTTCCCAGCGGCTCCAATCGGCAGCTGTGGTGGCCGATGTATCCCAATCAGTGGCAGAACCATCACTAAAGACGGCGGGCAACGCGCCCCACATCGCCCCTTTGGGATCATTGTGGTTATAGCTACCACCGACACGCAGCAAGGTGTTGGCCGTAATATCACTGTCGACCACACCATAGAGAATAGTTTTGCGGTCTTGATACAGATCTTGGTAAGAGTCGCTATTTACATACTTAGCGACCAAGCGCCCACGCACGCTGCCGTCTTCATTCAGACCATTAGACACATCCGCAGTAACTTGTTTTTTATCCCAACTTCCAGTGGCGACATCCACATAACCTTTAAGATCAGAACTGTCGGCATGCTTACGCACTAAGTTAATCGAGGCCGAAGGATCGCCAGCACCTGTTAATAATCCGGTAGCACCACGTACGACTTCAACGCGCTCGTAGATAGACACATCCGATACCGTTTCACCGGCATCACCGCCTAAACTCCAAGATAAAGGCACGCCATCAATTTGATAGTTTTGCACGGTAAAACCACGGGCCGAAAAACCGTTACGCACGTTATCGGTTTTTGAAGATGATAAACCCACAGTGTTGTTGACCACATCGACCACGGTATTTAGTGCCTGATCTTCAATCCGATCCGCCGTCATAATGCTGACCGACTGTGGCGTTTCCCGCAGCGTGAGTCCTAACCCCGTTGCGGTATCAATATTACGACTCACTGTGTATTTCCCCATCACAGTGATTTTTTCGATATTTTGATCTTGTGTCTCTGTTGTTGAAGCGGTTTGTTCTTCGGCCATCAGCGCCAAAGGATTCAAAGCTAGGGTTACTGCAGCAGCAAGTGGAAGTAGATTAAAACGCATAGTCGTTCAGCAAGTTTCGTTAAGGTGCGCATACGGTAACATCATTGAGAACGATTTGCATTTGTATTTTATGTGACAAATGTAACAAATTCATCATTCTTAAGTCGTACAAAAAGATGAATAGATTGATGAAAAAGTTTTATGCTTTAAAAACAGATAATTAAATTAACTCTTGATAAGAACAGTCATTTCGAGATGGCCGCAAAAAAATTTACGTTTATGGGAATAAATGAGAGGCATTGCGCCGTAACGACATTAAAAAGCTAAAAAAAAGCCTGCTCAATGAGCAGGCAAGACATATTTCAAGCGTCCCTTTCGGGGAAGTACATTACCGCGCTAGCGGAAGAAACCTGGCATACCCATGCAAAAACACCGATATGCTACTTGAGTCTAAACACGCCAAAAAGGCGATACAAAGGTTGATGGATGATGGAAACTAGGTTTAAAGGGATAGTTAGCCCTTAAAGCTCATAGCGAATAAACCGCCACGCAAAACATCAGAGTTAATCCAAGTGTTTTGCCAAACAAAGTGATTCTTGCCTGTATAAGACATAGTCAATTACTCCTAAGTAAAGTTGAGATTAAGTACTCTAGTAAAGCTTGGCTCGGTTCCTTGGAACTAGAGATTCTCAAATCCGTTGAGACGACTTGTCACTCGGGTCCTTGGAGAAGGATATCCATCCTGGATAGACTAGAGGGGATGGGCGCATTGCCCTGTCCACGAAAACTATTATATGTTTTCGTAGTTTTATTACAAGCTTTATTTGTATTTTTTTTAATTAAGGCTTTTTAATGTAATTTTATTACGTAAAACAACCAAAAATCTTGGCGACCTGCATCACATAAAAACAGAAATAATCCTGTAACCACCTAATAAGTAAGATATTACAGAATTATTTCTATTTATTACGTTAAATTGTTAACGATTGATCAGATATTGATACAGACCGACCAAGGGACTCGCAGTGGGTTTACCATAGAGCGGATCGCCCTCCGTTGCACTGCCAGCGATATCTAAGTGTGTGTAAGCTAAAGGAATAGCGGCATTTATGCCATGTTCAAACAATCCCGAAGCCTTAAGCAGAAACGCCGCCGGATATTGATGCCCACGGGCAGTTACCGAAGATGGCGCATTGTTAGAAGATAAAATATCAGCCGCCCCCGACACTTCACGGATCTTGGCAAAGTCCTCGCGGCGTAATGTAGAAACCTCAAAGGGTTCGCCCCATTGGCTTGCCTGTAACGCGAGTGTCTGCGCACACTTGGCGCCACTGGCGACCGCATTTTCAACCGCAGCAGGATACGCCCCATAACAACGTACCACATGGCCCGTGAGAGTCGCGACCGAGAACAACTCTGGTTGCACCGCCGAAACCGCTTTAATACGCAGATGACTTAACAGGTCTGCCAATACTAAACGCCCTTCCGCATCCGTATTACCAATGCGTACCCGCACGCCCGCATGGCTAGTGATAATTTCATCGGTGACAAAGGCTTCGCTACCAATGCTATTACGCACTAAGCCCAGTTCGGCGATCACTCGGATCCCTTTAGGCTTGAGCATAGACAAGGTTTTAAATAACCCCGCCACGGCAGAGGCGCCACCTTTATCACGACTCATGCCCGCCATTGCACCGCCGACTTTCAGATCGGCGCCGCCCGTATCGTAGACCACACCTTTACCTGCAAATAAGAAGGTACGAGTAATCTCGCCTTCGGGCAGATATTCGAGTTTCACCACCCTCGGTTGATGCCGCCCAACGGCAAAGGAAGAACGCGCCACCGCACTTAACAGTGGATAATCGCGCTCGAGAATATCCCTATCTTCCACGACTGCGGTTTTAATCACACTGCCTTTAAAAGCTTGCAAACAATATTCGGCAAAGGCTTTTGCCGACATACGCTCAGGTTCAGTGCCACATAAATCCCGAGCCAACACACGGCCAGCTTCTAATGCGTTGAGCAATTGACTCTTTTTAGATGTTAAAGACAGCAACCCTATGGCTTCAAAGGCTGGCGTTAAGCCCGTTGCCTCGCGCAATTCTAAGGTTTGCCATAATTCTTGGCCGCAGGCGAGCGCCGCAACTTCAGTCGCAAACCCAAACTTGGGCGTGGTAGAAGGCACCACATAAAGCAGGGGACGCTTAGCGCCCGCGTCTTTAGCAATAGCAATAGCAGCTCTTGCCGCATCGCCATAAACACGCACATCGGCATAATCATCAGCCACTTGAGTAACCGGCGCTATGATTAAACGGCCACCGGCTAAACCGGGGGCAAACAGTAACGTCGGGCTCTTACCGACACGCTTATCGACCTTAGCGCCATGCTCGGCCAATAAACTGATCTCATCAATTCCAATAGCACCAAGATCCGGTGTGACGACCACAACCGCATCCCAACCTTCACCATCAAAAATGGCATTTTCTGCTTGTACATCAACAAAGTTAACTTGAAACATGACCCATCCTTTTTCATTATTGTGCCTGCATTATTCCCGCTATAACGCTTAATTACCAATCAAAAAATCCCTTTGTCCCCATCGAAAAGACTGAGGGTGGCAACTTTCGCTGCCACAAGCACAGATAGGCTGATCGAGAAGATTAATCGGCCGAGCAGAATGTGGTAGGATCAAGCCAAATTTGCCCTATACCCACAAGACCTGATGAGGGACCTCCTGTGACAGCGTTAAGTCAGTTATACCCACAGCCTTTATGGCAATGGTTCGAACAAATCTGTGCAATTCCCCACCCTTCCAAACATGAACAAGCACTCAGCCAACACATCCAAGCGTGGGCTAAGAGTAAACAACTCGATGTCGTGGAAGATGCGGTCGGCAATTTAATCATTCGCAAACCCGCAACGCCCGGAATGGAAGATCGCAAAATCGTCGTGATCCAAGCTCACATCGATATGGTGCCGCAAAAGAATGCCGACAAAGTGCATGACTTTACCAAAGATCCTATCGAAGCCTATGTTGACGGTGACTGGGTAAAAGCCAAAGGCACAACCTTAGGCGCCGACAATGGTATTGGCATGGCGTCAGCCTTAGCGATTTTAGGTAGCGACGATATCAAACACGGCCCACTAGAAGTACTGCTCACGATTGATGAAGAAGCAGGCATGACAGGCGCCTTTGGCCTGCAAGCGGGTATGCTCGATGCTGAAATCCTGATCAACACCGACTCAGAGCAAGAAGGTGAGATCTACATGGGCTGCGCTGGCGGCGTCGATGCACAGATCACTCTGCCTATGGTATGGCAAGCATCGGAGCAAAGTTACGCGTCATTTAGCCTGCATTTATCTGGCTTAAAAGGCGGTCACTCTGGGGTTAACATCCATTTGGGTCGTGGTAACGCCAACAAACTCTTGGCACGCTTCCTGTTTGAAAATGCCGATGAATTAGCGCTGGAATTAACCCAATTTACCGGTGGTTCACTGCGTAATGCCATCCCACGCGAAGCCAATATCAGCTTTATGTTACCCGCTGAAAATGTCGATGCACTGAATGAAAAAGTGCGCGCTTTTGAAGCCTTAGTCCGCGCCGAGCTGGCCATTGCCGACCCTGATATGCGTTTAGTGTTGAGCGAAATCCCAACGCCAAAACGCGTGATGAGTGAAAACAGCCAAAACACGCTGATCGACCTGCTGCATGTATGCCCTAATGGCGTGATGCGTATGAGCGATGAAGTCGCTGGCGTGACAGAAACCTCACTCAACGTAGGCGTGATTAGCACTAACGATGAAGAAGTTAGCATTCTGTGCTTAATTCGCTCGCTCATCGATTCGGGCCGCAGCCAAGTTGAAGGCATGCTCAATGCGCTGACTAATCTCGCTGGCGCTGAAATTGAATTCAGTGGCGCTTACCCAGGTTGGAAGCCAGATAACAGCTCACCCGTAATGGCGATTGTGCGTGAGACCTACGAGTCTATCTACCATAAAGAACCGGTTATCATGGTGATCCACGCGGGTCTTGAATGTGGTCTGTTCAAGAAGCCTTATCCAAATGGATATGGTGTCGATTGGCCCTACCATCCGCTATCCACACGGCCCGGATGAAATGGTCAATATCACCACAGTAGGTCAATACTGGGATCTGCTCCTTGCTGTGCTAGAACGAATTCCCGCTAAAGGTGAATAATCACTCTAGGTGAATAGTCGCTAAGCAGACTTAAATAACAAAGGCCGCAGAGGGTTTACCAATGCGGCCTTATTGTTGCTTCTATTTGCGCACTGCGTAAAGCTGATTATCGCGTTATCTAAACTAAACTAGGTTAGATTGGCGCGGAGCCAGATCCGCTCAGATTAAATTGACACTAAAACACAAAATCCAACTGCTTCGTTTCGCGTACCATGAGCGGCGAAAGCGTGTCTTTACTCTCGGCGAGTCCAACAGAAACCCCGAGTAACCGAATTCCACGGCCCTCTTGCCTAGCCATTGCTTGGCTCAGTAGCTCATAGAACATCACCACGGAGACCTCGTCACTACGATGCTCGATGGTGGTCTGTTTAAAATCATTAAATTTAAGTTTGACCACCTGCTTATGGATTTGCCTCCCCTTAGCACTTCGCCCTAAACGGCTGGACAACTCTTGGATTAATCCCGGCATCACCTGTTGGCACTGCTCCAGCGTGTAAATATCCTGAGCGAGAGTGGTCTCAACGCCTACGGATTTGCGCTCGCGGCTCACAGAAATCCCGCGATCATCGATGCCATGGGCCCGCTCGACTAACACGGCGCCAAACTTACCAAAACGGGCAATCAACTCTTGCTTTGGATAAGCCTGCACATCGGCGCAGGTATTTAAGCCTAGCGAAGACAGTTTCTCAGCGGTCACTTTACCGACTCCGGGTATTTTCCGCAGGGATAAGCTTTTAACGAACTCGGGCACCTCATCGGGTGGGATAACACATTGCCCATTGGGCTTATTTAAATCAGAGGCAACCTTGGCGAGAAATTTAATCGGCGCCACGCCCGCCGATGCCGTCAGCCCAGTTTCGGCCAAAATATCACGGCGAATCGCCTCGGCAATTAACGTGGCTGAGCCCTTAAACAGCTTACAATCGCTGACATCTAAATAGGCTTCATCGAGGGAAAGTGGTTCGATTAACTCAGTGTATCGGGAAAAGATGGCGCGAATTTGCTGTGAGACCTCTTTGTAGACCTGCATACGACCGGGAACGAGGATAAGATCGGGGCACAATTTCAGTGCGTAGCCCGTCGCCATGGCCGAACGCACGCCAAATTTGCGCGCCTCATAATTACAAGTGCTGATGACGCCACGCTGCACCCGACTGCCGCCGACAGCCAGCGGTTTACCGCGGTATTCGGGAAAATCCCGCATTTCTACCGCAGCAAAATAGCAATCCATATCGATATGAATGATTTTTCGCACCTTGCATTCCTCCGACACTCAAAATACTGTATATAAAAACAGTAATCAAGTATCACTTATCAATTTGCAGCGGTGCTGTTTGCGCTTGGATTATCAGCGCTCAAAAACAAAGGGAGCCCTAAGGCTCCCTTGATTTGCAACGTTTTGAATTAAATCTTAAATTGCCCAATGTTGCGGGTGAGTT
Organism: Shewanella sp. Koi 1; assembly: GCF_052907445.1. NCBI lineage: Bacteria > Pseudomonadati > Pseudomonadota > Gammaproteobacteria > Alteromonadales > Shewanellaceae > Shewanella > Shewanella sp. Koi 1. The sequence continues at coordinate 3,686,564 of NZ_JBREJM010000001.1, forward strand.
CGTGAGTCGCTTGCTCAAATCCTTGCAAACTTTGGGATAAATCTTGGCTCGAGAGCAAAGACTGATCGGACAAACCACGTACGCTAACCACGTTCTGTGCCACCTCTTCAGCCACAACGGCCTGCTGGCCAATCGCGACAGTAATTTCCACCGTTTGCTGCTGAATCGACACAATGGCACTGGCGATATCACTTAAGGCTTGCTCCACTTGTGTGGTCAAGTCTTGTCCGACTCTTGCCTGCTCAACCCCAGATTCCATCACCTGCTCGGCTTGTAGCGCACTCTGTTGCAGGGTTTGGATAATGCCTTGAATGTTGGCGGTAGAATCTTGGGTACGAGACGCGAGGGTACGCACTTCATCGGCCACCACGGCAAAACCTCGGCCCTGCTCACCCGCCCGCGCCGCCTCGATGGCCGCATTGAGCGCCAGCAAGTTGGTTTGGTCGGCAATGTTGCGGATCACGCTTAACACTTCGCCAATTTGCTCAGATCTGCTACGTAACTCCTTGATGACTTTGGCCGCTTCAATCACTTGAACCGATAATGCCTTCATACCTTCGGTCGCGCGGGACACGATTTGGGTACCGTCATGGGCTTGGGTTTGTGCCTTTTCAGCAAAATCATTCGCCCGCTGCGCGCTAATCGCCATTTCTTGGCTCGTCTGTGCCATTTGGGTGGCGGCCGTGGCCACTGAGTCGATTTGTTGTTTCTGCGATGACACCGAAGATACGGCTAAATCACACACTTGGCGCGCATCCATCATCCCAGTGCCCACCTCTTGGGTTAAGTTACGAGTATGCAGTAACATCTGCTGCACCTTTTCGGCAAAGCGATTGAAGGCATCACCCAACTTGCCTAACTCATCTTCGCGCTCCATTAAAATGCGTTGGGATAAATCGCTATCACCTTCGGCAATGTCTTCCATCGCATCGAGCAATTTGCCGAGTTGGCGTCTAAAGGGCAATAACATCAACCATACTGTGATGCCGACCAAGAGCATGATCCCTAAGGCTACAAAACAGGCATTCCAAAAGGCTTCGGTTACAGGCGCTTCAATCACCTCATGGGGTAACATAAAGGCTAAGTGCCATTTCTGCTTAGGATAATCACCGCCCACGGACACAAAGGTTACCCGCTGCGGCACACCGTTAAAGGTGACTTCGGCAAAGCCCTGCGTCTCGCGCTGCATTTGTTGTCTTAAGGCGGTAAAACCTGAGGTGTCCTTAAACTGGCTATCGATTTGATTCGCAAGTGAGCCTGGCGGGAATTTATCTGAGAATCCAGGGAAATAAACCAGCTTACCTTCATCTGTCATCAGGAAGGCTTGGCCATAGTTGCGGTATTTGATTGGCGCTAACAGGGTTTTACCAATGGTATCGATAAGAATATCCATACCACCAATCCCGATGAGTTCGCCATTGGCACCATAGACTGGGGTTTTAACCGTGGCTGAAATAGATCCATCGTTGGCATCGACCGCAGGATCGCCCACAAACAAGCTACGCTGATCGATAGCCTCCTGCCACCAAGGACGCTTGTTAGTGTAATAGTTTGGATCGCCATCGAAACGGCCATTGAGGTCGAAATATTCGAAGGTATTCGCCGAGCCAAAGAACACTGACTTCACATCGCTATCACGGTCGGAGAACGAGCGGAAATAGCGAATAATATCTTGGTACTGTTGATCGTTGGCTAAGTTACTGCCACGGGCATGATATTGGCTAAACCAATGGATAAGCCCTGGTTCAGCAAAAACCGAGTGGATCACTTGCCCTTTAGCAACAAAGTAACCACCAATCTCATTGGCCTTGAGAGCCACAAGCGCCGAAATGTCCGCATCCACTTGCTTACGTGTGTTATTACTTTCTTTATTCACGAGCAAAGCGGCAACTAAAGTAAGAAGTACAGCGAGGGCACCGACGATAGTTACCACTAACTGCAAACTAAGAGAACGTTTTATATATCTCATCCATCTTCCCGTCTGGTTAACCAACCACTTAACAAAAAAGCCTGCAAAAACAGTTTCACACGGTAACAATTTTTACCAGCCAACAACAGCCGAAATGATGAGAAAAAACGTAAACAAGTATTTGTAAAGAATAGACATTAGCAAAATAACAGGAATCGCTAAACAATCGACATCCATCAGAAGATCCCATTGCGATAGCGATTTTTTACAGAGTGTTAGACTAAATACTCAAAATCCAAAAACAAAGGCCAGTCATTTAGTGACTGGCCTTTGTGCTTAAGCTGCGTAAGCTGGAGTGGTTACATCTTAGTTTGCAGATAATTCGGTAAACCAATTCGGTCAATCAAACCGAGCTGTTTTTCTAACCAATACATGTGGTCAGATTCGGTATCGTCGAGTAACACTTCTAAGATCTCACGGGTTTGATAATCTTTTTTCGACTCACACAGGGCAATCACCTTACGCAGATCATCGGCGACCTTATATTCATAGGCCAAATCGTTACGCAGCATCTCTTCAACGTTTGAACCAATGTTGAGCGCTTCCCGCGCGGCCACATTCGGCACGCCTTCGAGGAATAAAATGCGCTGTACCAGTTTGGCCGCATGGCCCTTTTCATCATCCGACTCGTGGGCAATACGTTCATAGAGTTCGTTCAGGCCCCAGTCTTCGTACATATGGGCATGCACAAAATACTGATCCATCGCCGATAACTCTCCCGTTAGGAGTCGATTCAACGCGTCGATGACCTCTTTATCACCTTTCATATTCAGCTCCTATGACTCACTAATTTGCGATTGAAGATAGTTTTGAATGCCGGTTAAGCTGATCAGCTCCTGCTGTGACTCGAGCCAATCCAAGTGCTCTTCTTCATCTTCAAGGATATCTTCGAGCAGATCGCGACTCACATAATCCTGCTCCGCCTCGCAAAGGCTAATGGCATCCCGTAACAGTGTGAGTTGTTCCTGCACCATGGCTAAATCGCAATCCAGCATCTCTTGGGTATGCTCGCCAATACGCAGTTTTTCGAGCTGTTGCAGATTCGGTAATCCCTCTAAAAATAATACTCGCCCGATAAGTTTATCGGCGTGTTTCATATCTTGGATGGATTTCTTGTATTCGACGTGATCTAGCTTCTCGAGACCCCAATGCTTGAACATTCTAGCGTGGAGAAAATATTGATTAATGGCCGTTAACTCACAGGTAAGCACCCGATTGAGTTGTCCCACCACTTTAGGATGACCTTTCATAAGTAACTATCCTTGATATGAGTGAAAGATTGATCTAAATCAAGCTTCTAGCCTAGTACAGTTTTCAAGCTAACTCAAATTTTCTTTATTTTTCACAAGCTTAAAGATAAAAAGCATTCTCATTATCGCTTAGATTAGCCAGCTATCCTCCTCATATATCAAGGATTAATTTTATGGGTACGCTCAGCAGGTAAGTAAATTCTCTTTCTTGCAGTTATAAAAGGCACTCGTTAACTGATTAGCATAACCCGCGTCACTCATCCCTTCGTGAACTTGCGCTTTCCAGAAGAAAATCGACGCTCCAAACCTCTGCTGCGCTAAAATCGAGGCAAAAAATAGCCTCCAGAGGAGGCTATTTCAGTTGAAGCGGATAATTAAATGATCCTGTCTTTCGTTAACTTCTCACGGCGCGCTTCTTCTGCGGCCATACGACGCTTACGCTTGTCGCAGGGATCATCACAATCGCAGGCTTTTTCAATCCCTAATACACCTAAACCGCCACAGCTTCCTTCAACGGCTTTGCGCTTGATGAGATAACCTATCGACATAAGCAAAAAGAACAGTAATAAAATCACAAATGCCGCGATAAAAGTGCTCATGTTAACTCCAACTACTTAAGGAAAGGCTTGAAGGCGTCACTGTAGTAGACTTTAAATCCTTCGCCTTGCTTTTCTATTAGCATTATCGCCAAGTGTTCTTTCTTGGCAAGCTCCAATGACGCTTCTGTGCCTAAAACCATCATCGCCGTCGCAAAACCATCGGCCGTCATACATTCTTTATGCAAAACGGTCACAGATGCTAGCTTATGATTAATCGGTAAACCGGTACGTGGATCAATTATATGAGTAAAACGCTGACCTTCTTCCTCATAATAATTGCGATAATCCCCCGACGTTGCCATCGCCATAGTGCCAGGCTCAATCACCTGCTGCACCGCCATGCCATCATCGGTCGGTTTCTCTATTGCGACGCGCCACGAGCTACCATCGCCTTTAGTGCCTTTAATGCTTAGCTCGCCACCAATTTCGACTAAGTAACCGCTTGCATGATACTTATCTAAAATAGAGGCCACTTTGTCCACGCCAAAACCTTTGGCGATTGAAGACAGGTCCACATATAAATGCGCATTGTGCTTGCTTAAGCGATTGCCTTCGATAGAAAGCTCACTGATACCCGTTTTGGCTTTAGCCGCATCGATATCGGCCTGAGTCGGCACTTTGGTTGGGCGCTTATCGGGGCCAAATCCCCATAGATTCACCAGCGGCCCTAAGGTAATGTCTAAGGCTTTGTCCGTCACGTTATACAAACGCATGCCTTCTTTAACCACTTTGATGGTATCCGGCGACACTTCAACGCTCTGCTCGAGCGGTAACTGGTTGAAACGGGACAGTTCTGAATTGGGTCGATAGGTCGACATTTGGTTATTGACTTGCTCGAGTGCTAAGTCAATTTCGGCCTGCAACAGCTGGGCCGTTGGCATTTGCTCATTGGGAACCACTTTAATGTGGTAGGTCGTGCCCATTGTGCTGCCCGCGAGGGAGATAACCTCATCCTGTTTGCTACAGGCTGAAATAAAAAAGGCTAGACCTACAAGGACCAGCCAGCTCACTGAATGCTTTAACACTGAGGTTTTTAACACGGGGGTTTTTAACGCTAGGGTTTTAAACATAGTGACTAACAACTCTTTTGGATGCCCTTTAATGCAAAAGTTGCAGATGAGAGCTTTACTCCACATCTGCAACTCTTCTCACCTTGGGCTAATTCACATTAGCCGCCGAAGTCATCCAACAGGATGTTTTCGTCTTCGACACCAAGATTTTTCAACATACCGATCACGGCCGCGTTCATCATTGGAGGTCCACACATGTAGAACTCACAATCTTCTGGCGCTTCATGGTCTTTCAGGTAGTTTTCATACAGTACGTTATGGATGAAACCTGTGTAACCATCCCAGTTGTCCTCTGGTTGAGGATCAGACAGAGCCACATGCCATACGAAGTTGTCGTTTTCAGCCGCTAGGCCGTCAAAGTCTTCCACGTAGAACATTTCACGCTTAGAACGTGCACCGTACCAGAAGCTCATCTTACGCTTAGACTTCAGACGCTTCAGTTGGTCGAAAATGTGTGAACGCATTGGTGCCATACCCGCACCACCACCGATAAACACCATTTCTGCATCGGTATCTTTCGCGAAGAATTCACCGAATGGGCCAGAAATCGTCACTTTATCGCCAGCCTTCAGGCTCCAAATGTAAGATGACATCTTACCGCATGGTAAGCTCAAGTTACGTGGAGGTGGCGTTGCGATACGTACGTTCAACATGATGATGCCAAACTCTTCTGGGTAGTTAGCCATTGAGTAAGCACGGATCGTTTCTTCGTCAACTTTAGATTCTAACTTGAAGAAGCCAAAGTGTTCCCAGTCACCACGGTACTTTTCAGGTACGTCGAAATCAGCATATTTAACATGGTGCGCAGGCGCTTCGATCTGGATGTAACCACCCGCACGGAACGGAACAGATTCACCATCAGGGATTTGCAGCTTCAGTTCTTTAATGAAGGTCGCCTTGTTATCGTTAGAGATAACAGTACATTCCCACTTCTTAATACCGAAGATTTCTTCGTCAAGCTCGATTTCCATGTCGTTCTTAACGTTCACCTGGCAAGACAGACGGCAACCTTTACGGGCGTCACCCTTGCTGATGTGATCTAATTCTGTTGGCAGAATATCACCGCCGCCAGACTTCACCACTACGCGACATTGGCCACAAGAACCACCGCCACCACAGGCGCTCGATACGAAGATACCGCTGTTCGCTAGCACGCCTAACAGCTTGCCACCGGCACCGGTTGTAATCGCTTTTTCAGGATCGTCGTTGATGCCGATCGTGATGTCACCGCTAGACACTAGCTTAGATTTAGCGAATAAAATCACTAACACTAAGACCAGGACGATAGCAGTAAACATACTCACACCGAGGTAAACCTCGAGCGGAGTAGATTTAAAAATACCAAGAATATCCATTAACTTATCCTTAGAAGGTCCAATTCAAGAAGCCGTTTGGTGTCTCTTACAGAGACACACCAGAAAACGACATGAAACCTAAGGCCATTAAACCAGCGGTAATAAAGGTAATACCTAAACCACGCAGGCCATTCGGCACATCGGCATACTTCAGCTTCTCACGGATACCGGCCATCAATACGATAGCTAATGCCCAACCTACTCCAGAGCCGAAACCAAACACCACACTTTCGCCCAGCTTGTAGTCACGCTCAACCATGAATGATACCGCACCGAAAATCGCACAGTTCACAGTGATCAGAGGTAAGAAGATACCTAACGCGTTGTACAAAGGAGGAAAGTACTTATCCAGTGCCATTTCCAGAATTTGAACTAAAGCCGCAATCACACCGATAAAGGTAATGAATTTCAAGAAGCTTAAGTCAGCTTCAGGTGCACCAGCCCAAGCCAGTGCGCCAGGAGCTAACAGCCCTTGGTAAATAACTTGGTTAGCAGGAACAGAGATAGTTAACACTACAACTACCGCAATCCCTAGGCCCATCGCGGTAGTCACTTTCTTCGATACCGCTAAGAAAGTACACATACCTAAGAAGAAGGCCAGTGCCATGTTTTCAATGAAAACAGAGCGAATTAACAGGCTAATATAATGTTCCATCTCAAATTACCCTTTTGCTTCAACTTGCTCTGGCTTATAGGTACGAATAATCCAAATCAGAATACCGATCAGGAAGAACGCACTTGGCGGCAGTAATAACAGACCGTTTGGTTGATACCAGCCACCTTCAGAGATCTTGTGCAGGATTTGAACACCGAACAGAGAACCGTTACCAAACAGTTCACGCACGAAGCCAACGGCTAACAGAATCGCACCGTAACCTAAACCGTTACCGATACCATCCATAAAGCTCATCATTGGCGGTGTTTTCATCGCATAGGCTTCAGCGCGACCCATTACGATACAGTTCGTAATGATAAGGCCCACGAATACCGATAACTGCTTAGAAATCTGATAAGCATAAGCCTGCAGCAATTGGTCAACCACGATTACCAGAGAGGCAATAATGGTCATCTGTACGATAATACGTACGCTACTAGGAATATGGTTACGGATCATTGAGATAAACAGGTTAGAAAACGCTGTTACCGCAGTTAATGCCAACGCCATTACCAGTGCAGTTTCGAGCTTGCTCGTTACCGCTAACGCACTACATACACCAAGTACCTGTAATGCAATCGGGTTGTTGTTGACGATAGGTCCAGTCAGAACCTGTTTCAGTTCTTTAGCGTCAGACATTAGCTGAGACCTCCATTGCGTGCTTTTTCAATGAAACTCGCAAAACCTTCTTTACCTAACCAGAATGTTAGAGAGTGTTGAACACCGTTACTGGTCAGAGTCGCGCCGGATAATGCATCCACACCGTATTCAGTGCTAGCAACAGCTGGGTTTTTAGTTACGCTGATTGCAATGTTACCTTGCTCATCAAATAACTTCTTACCGTGCCATTTCGCTTTCCACTGAGCGTTTTGCACTTCACCACCAAGACCTGGGGTTTCGCCTTGCTCGTAGTACACTAAGCTTTGAATCGTGTTCAGATCAGCATCTAACGCGAGGAAAGCATACATAGTCGACCACAGGCCATAACCATGAACTGGCAGGATCACACTGGTTAACTTACCTTGTTCGTCACGCACTAAATAAACCACTGCATCTTCAGCAACACGCTTAACAGAAGCGATGTCGTTTTCAGGTACAAATGAGGTTTTCACATCGCGAGACGCTTTGCGTTGATCGAATGTGTTGGCATCAACACCTTCAACCCAATCACCGGTTTTTAAGTTAACTAACTTAGCTTCGATGTGCTTGCTGTAAGTATCCAAAATCTGAGCTTTGGTTACTTTGCCCGCTTTCGTGTCAATCAGACCCGCAGCTTCGAGGATGTACTTTTGCTTATCAAGCAGCTTGTTTTCTGCTTGAGTTGGGCGCAGTAATACTGCCGCTGTCGACACGAATATCGCACAAATTAGACATAAGCCAACGACGATAAATAACGTTCTGCCGAACGAATCTTTATTACTAGCCACGAGCAATCCTCCGCTTGATATTTGCCTGAACCACGAAGTGGTCGAACAATGGCGCGAACAAGTTAGCAAACAGAATCGCTAACATCATGCCTTCTGGGAATGCAGGGTTAATCACGCGGATAAACACAGCCATTGCACCAATCAAGATACCGTATGCCCATTTAGCTTGGTTAGTGAACGACGCAGACACTGGGTCAGTCGCCATAAACATCATGCCAAATGCAAAACCACCTAACACTAAGTGCCAGTACCAAGGCATTGCAAACATTGGGTTAGTGTCGCTACCGATCACATTTAACAGTGTAGAGATAGCAATCATACCGACCATCACGCCGCCAACGATGCGCCATGAAGCGATACGGGTATAGATGATAACCAGACCACCTAACAGAATCGCCAGAGTCGATACTTCACCCACAGAGCCTGGAATGAAACCGAAGAACGCATCCCACCAGTTTTGGTTGAATGTGTAATCTAAAGTACCCGCTGCCGCTTGGCTCAGAGCCGTTGCACCAGAGTAACCGTCAGCGACAACCCATGAAGTGTCACCAGACATGTTCAGTGGGTAAGCGAAGAACAGGAAGGCACGACCGGCTAATGCTGGGTTTAAGAAGTTACGACCAGTACCACCGAACACTTCTTTAGCCACAACCACACCGAAGGTGATACCTAAGGCCACCATCCACAATGGGATAGTTGCTGGCAGGGTTAACGCGAACAGGATAGAGGTAACGAAGAAACCTTCGTTAACTTCGTGGCCACGGATAGCGGCAAACAGCACTTCCCAAATACCACCTACGGCGAAAGTCACCGCGTAGATAGGTAGGAAGAAACATGCGCCGTACCACATCAGTGCTGGCCAGCCAGAGTTGGCGGTCAGTTCGGTACCGAACATGCCGAACAGGCTCACTTGCCATACGTCAGGCGTTGCAAAACCCGCGATTAACGCAAGTTGTGCTTGCAAACCTACGTTGTACATACCCACGAACATCGCAGGGAAGGCACAGGCCCAAACCGTGATCATCATACGTTTCAGGTCGATGTTGTCGCGAACATGGGTTTTACCCTTGTTCACTTTACCCGGCGTATAAAAAATGGTGTATGCCGCTTCGAAGAGGGCATAAAACTTTTCGTATTTACCGCCTTTTTCAAAGTCGGGTTCAATACGTTCGAAAAAATCTTTCAAGCTCATTAGCCTTCCCTCTCGATCGTATCTAAACAGTCACGCAGATATGAACCGTAGTCATATTTGCCTGGACATACGAACGTACACAGTGCGAGATCTTCTTCATCCAACTCTAACGCGCCTAAAGTGGCAGCACCGTCAAAGTCACCTGAGATCAGGTCACGCAGCAACATAGTAGGAAGAATATCCAATGGCATTACACGCTCGTAGTTGCCGATTGGCACCATAGCGCGGTCTGAACCACCAGTGCTCGTTGTCATGTTGAACAGACGAGAAGCGCTTAAGTGGCCAAGGAATGCACGGGTAATAGAGTATTTGTTTGAGCCTGGTAACACCCAACCAAAGAATTCTTTTTCAGTGCCTTCTTCTAACAGACTCACCTGCGCGTGGTAACGACCTAAATATCCTTGAGGACCTACAGCAGTACGGCCATTCAGCACAGAACCTGAAACAACACGTACGTTACCATCTAAGGTTTCGCCCGCGGTCAGTTCAGTCATGCTTGCACCTAAAACAGTGCGAACCAAACGTGGCTTAGCCGCTTTAGGACCGGCAATAGCGACCACGCGTTCGGTATTCAGTTGACCGGTAGTAAATAGCTGACCAATGGCTATTACATCTTGGTAACCGACATGCCAAACAGTACGTTTTGCAGAAGCTGGAAGTAGGAAATGGATATGAGTACCAACAAGACCCGCAGGGTGAACACCGGCAAATTCTTCAACTTGGGCATTAGCGGCAGGAATATCGGCGCCAGGCGCTTTACAAAGGTAAACTTTACCTTCGGTAAGTCTTGCTAAGACCTTAAGACCATTAGCAAAATCTTCTTTATGCTCACGGATCACTACAACAGGATCGGCGGCATGGGGTTGCGTATCAATCGCGGTTACAAAAATACCAGCGGCAGAAGAATCTACGGCAGGCACTTTGCTGAAAGGACGTGTACGCAATGCAGTCCATAAGCCTGATTCGATCAGGTTGTCACGGACCAGTTGCGAGTCTAGCGTATCGAGAGCAGTGGCGTCATACTTAGCAAAGGCAACGCTTTCGTTCCCTTCTACTTGAATAACAACAGACTGCAGCACACGCTGGGCGCCCCGGTTAATGTCTAATATAGTACCACTGGCTAAAGCCGTATATTTTACGCCAGGATTTTTCTTATCTTCGAAAATCACCTGACCTTTTTGTACTTTATCGCCCACTTTGATCTTCATCGTTGGACGTAAGCCAATATACTCTTCACCCAAAGTAGCTACATGTTTAATGGCTGGGCCATTATGGATAACTTGCTCTGGTCCGCCTGCTATAGGCAGTTCCAATCCTTTCTTAATTGTAATCATATCCACAAGCACTACGTTTTGAAGGAAAGACAATGCGCCGCGTTCCTGCTAAATACTGAGGTTTTAAACAAAACCTACTGCATTGAGCTAGCGCAGATTTATCACAGAAATGCGATCGCAATCACGCTGGTCGCGCGCATTTTACCCCAATTGCCGTGGCATCGCCACGAAAATTATAGGTGATTTCAAACCTCAAATAAGGATTTAAAAGAATCATGCGCTACAGCGTTCACCTTCCGACCGAATGAGGGCTCAGAAAGAGAAAATATTACGGTCGTCAAATACTATAACATTAATTTTAAAAGAAATAATTTAGCGAAAGGTCGATACCTCTTTATGGCGAGGCTTAATACGACCATTTCGCTTTCTCGTTGAATAATCTTTAAACAAGATTTAATTCAGTTTAAAAACGCCATTGATAACCCAAATAGCTGATCCGTCCATTTTCAGACCGAATTCCGCTATTTGATGCTGTGGTGACTAAGGACTCATCGAGTAGGTTTTCGACGCGAATATACAACCTATGGTGTTTATCAAAATCATAGTTTGCCGCTAAATCGACCCGCCATTGGCCCGAAACCTGTTGCAATTCGCTGCCAAATTGGCTGAAATTCCGCTCCGATTGATAGGCCGCCTCAAGATTTAGTTGATATTCGCCGTAGTTAACCCCCGCACTCAATTGCAATTGATGCTCGGGTAACCAAGCCAATCTCTCTCCCTCCAGAACACAGCCTTGAACATCGGTGCAAGTGCTGGTTTGATACTCGGCGCTAAGATATTGATAATTTAGCCCTAAGGGTAGCTCTACCCCACCCAGATCCCAGCGATAGCCAAGGCCAAGTTCTACGCCGTAGGTGAGCACATCGGGAATATTCTCTTGGGTTAACAAGCGTTCATCGGCGCACATCGAATAGCTATCGCAGTCCACATGTAAATTATCGAACTCTTGAACATAGGCCCGTAAATCCGCTTTTATCCCTTCGCGCGCATATTGGGCGCTCACTTGATAATGAAGCGACACCTGAGCCTCTTGGGTAGTATTCCCCGCGCTTGCCGCAGTCCAGGCACGACGGATATCGGTACTAAAACGCCAATCGCCCGCATCATAGAGAACACCTAATTGCGGCATCCAATCACTATCGGAGAAATCCGCTTCATCCAGCCCCGCAAACGCTTGCTTCACTTCACGATTGACAGTCACATGCTCGTAAGTAAGCCCTAACTTGATTTGCATGCCTTGCCAGCGGAATAACGAATCGATGGCCGACGTCAGCGCAGTGGCATCATCGGTATAAGCGAACAGGGCGTTTGACTCATCAGCCATCAGACTTCTATCCGCTTGCCATAACGCGGTTTGCTCGCCAAAGTGCATTTCGGCCTTATCCGTATGATAACGAGCGCTGTAAATAATTTGATGTTCGCCGTATTGGTTTATGGCTTGGGTCTGGGCGCCAAAGGCGCTGTAATCGTTGTCTTGGACGAGCAGAGCGACATCATTAACATCCGCGGTTGGCGCACGGTCAAAGGCGGCGATGTCCGCAAGCGTTGCAGCGTCAATCTCTTGCCCATTAAACAAGCCAAGTTGGTTCAGTTGTTGTGAATAGGACTGATAGTAAAAGTCAGTGATCACTTTACTGCCGCCTAAATCCACTTGGTGTGATAGCTGATACTTGTGCTGCCGTCCCTGGTGGTTATCTTGTGCCGTTGCCGAATATAAGAGTAAGGGATCCTGTTGCCAGTCCGCTGCCGTGATACCAAGCTGCGAGCGATAGCTGTCATCATCGATAAATTGGTAAGTAAATTCTGTTTGCTGCGGACTACGAGCCCCGAGCAAACTGGCGGCGTTGACCTTAAACAGCAGGTCAGTTTTTTTTCTATCGGCATCGCTACCGTTGAAAAAATTGGCATCACCTTGTTCTTGAAGATAATTCGCCGCGAATAAGGCTCCATATTCCTTTTGCTTAACACCCCAAGTCATGCCGGCATTGAAGTCGGAATCCGTTGTGCCTTCAACCTGAAAACTACCAGACTGAGGTTGGTCGGCAATTTCAAGGCTCTGGTAATTCACTACCCCAAAGGCCCCCTGCCCGCCTACCGTCATATTTGCCAGTGGTGTACTCGTGACATTTTGCTGTAGTAAAAGGTTAGGCAGTAACTGCAACTGCGGCGCCGAATAAGGCGCGGGTGAAAAATACACCCTATCTTGCATCACAGCTACTCCTTGGCTGGCGGAGCGCATACTGATATTCGCACTGTTTCCGCTGTGGTCGGCTCGCAATAAGGTTAGGCTGTTTAAGTAACTCAACTGCATCCCATCATCACTGGAGTGATACAGGTTATTGAGTTCAATCAGATCGAGCGTCTGAGAATGGAGCGGATTTGCATTAAGTTTATTAGGGTAAACACAGGAAACCGCAAGCGCGGTCAGCGACATCACAAAGTAGCGACTGGACATACCAAGCTCCCAAAAGTGTTTGTTAGCGTACGGCGTTTTTGTTGTTATTTTGTAAAATAGCTGAATTTACTCGAAAAAAAAAGCGACGAATGTCGCTTTCTTGACGCTAACACTTTGGACATCGCTAGCGCAGCAAAGCTTAGAGTTGACCTAAGATCTCATCGCTGAGTTTTAAGTCGTCGTTCCGGTTAACACTCACGCCTGCGGCGATAATGTTGCGGGCAATATCTTGTGCTTGTTCTAACGAGTGCATCTGATAAGTACCACATTGATACTCGTTAAGCTCAGGAATTTCAGATTGCTCAACCACTTTGAGCACATCTTCCATAGAGGCAAGCCATGCATCGGCCACTTGGCGCTCGCTGGGCTCACCAATCAGGCTCATGTAGAAACCAGTGCGGCATCCCATTGGTGAAATATCAATAATTTCAACATCGCTGCCGTTAAGATGATCACGCATAAAGCCCGCAAACAAATGCTCTAGGGTATGGATACCGCGCTCGCTGAGGATATCTTTATTCGGTGCACAAAAACGCAGATCGAATACGGTAATGGCATCGCCTTTGGGGGTACTCATATGTTTGGCAACGCGCACGGCAGGCGCATTCATCCGTGTATGGTCAACGGTAAAGCTATCAAGTAATGGCATAGGGCTCTCCAAATTCTTAGGGCGATACAACCGCTATCGGTTTATGGGCGCAAGCATAACACCAAATGGATTCGGTCGATAACAAGATAATGTAAGATGAAATCATCTCATATCAATCAGACGCTAATATGAACATTTTGTTCAAATTAGCAGCATTAGTGCTGACGCTGCAGGCTGTAAGCATCCTCAGAAATCTTATGATACTCACGCACCCCTTGCTCATACGCATGGTAAGCGCGGTACACTTTGCGCATCATAGGGTCTTGCTCCGCCTGTTCTTCAATGACCTGCTGTGAAATACGTTCAAGCTCGCTAAGCACCTCTGGCGGGAATGCCTTCAGCACCACACCTTCGTCTTTTACTAAGGTTTCAAGGGCGGTCACGTTACGCGTGGTGTATTCGTCCAACATATCTTGATTGATAGCACGCGCCGCGCCTTTGACTATGGCCTGTAAATCTTCGGGCAGACTCTCGAAGGCGGCTTTATTGATCAAGAACTCCATATTGGAGCCAGGCTCATGCCAGCCGGGATAATAGTAATATTTGGCGACTTTATGTAAGCCAAAGGCAAGGTCATTAACTGGCCCAACCCACTCAGCCGCATCAATCGACCCCGTTTGCAAAGCGCCATAAAGCTCCCTGCCCGCCATATTAACGGGAACGGCACCGACACGTTTCAGCACTTCGCCCCCGAGGCCTGGCATACGGATCTTCAAGCCTTTAAAGTCGGCAATAGTGTTGATGGGTTTATTAAACCAGCCCCCCATCTGCATGCCCGTATTGCCCCCCGCTAATGGAATAATACCAAAGGGACGATAGACTTCCTCCCACAGTGCCATGCCGCCACCATAATGCAGCCAGCCGTTCATCTCTTGGGCCGTCATGCCAAAGGGGATAGAAGAAAAAAACTGTGAGGCGGGCGCTTTCCCCTTCCAATAATAGGAGGCGGCGTGGGCCATCTGCACTTTACCTTGGCTCACCCCGTCGAATACCGCAAAGGCAGGCATGAGTTCACCCGCGCCATACACATGAATTTGTAAACGGCCATGGGACATGTCGTTGACCAGCTTAGCAAAACGCTCAGGCGCCATACCTAAACCAGCAAAGTTTTTCGGCCACGACGTGGCTAAGCGCCACTCAATCACCTCTTTGGCGGGAGCCGAGTCAGGATGGGGCGATGCAGAAATCTGTTCGGTCTTTGAAGGCGCAGGATTACACCCACCGAGTCCAATCAATAATACCGCAAGCAATAGACTCCCCAAATGACGCATCAAACCTCTCCCAGAAGACAAATAACCAGTTAACAGTATGAAAATTAGCGTGCTTTTATCGAACAACGAACGCTTAACGCTGCTGAAATAAAACATATTGTTAACACATAAAGTTAGGGAGGGAAACCCAATAATTTCCTCAATTTGACCTAAAACAAAAAAGCCACGTTGATAACGTGGCTTTTATAAAATCAGGGGCGCAATTAACCGCGACAATTTGGCGTTTTAGGCACTTCAACATCCTTAGCCCATTCACTCTGAGTGAAGGTATGGATAGAAAGTGCATGCACACCGTTCGCTAATTCATCGGCTAAACAATTGTTTACCAAACGATGGCGGGCAAGTAAGCGAAGGCCTTCAAATTCATCACTGACGACAACCACTTTAAAGTGAGTCTCTGAATTTGGCGGAACATGGTGACGATGGCTTTCGTTAAGGACTTCTAAATGAGTTGGCGAGAAGCTTTCAGTCAGCTTCTTATCAATGGTCTGTGCCACTGTGCCCTGCGCATGGGTATTGGACATATTCAAATCTCAACATGGGAAAATCCAGTGGCCGCAGAGTACTGCTTCAAGTACAAAAGATCAAATCCCAACGTCAGCTTTGCGGCTTTAAACTGAGCCAATTTAGCAACAGTATGAAATGATTTAGCTTTCAATCAGCCATGATAATTAACAATCAATTGCCTAAAGGTGTAGTTCCAACGGGGTTCCTTAACCTTTAAGCGCTTAGGCACGCTGTGTAACCAATCTTGCTGCATTGGCCAGTGCATGATCAGTAAGTCACCACTGTGTAAGCTAATAGTGTATTTCACCCTGCTGTGTTTATGTTTAATCACAAAATCCCGCGAGGCGCCAAGGCTGATAGAGGCAATGTCAGTGCCGCTTGCAATCTCGGGCTCATCATCGCTGTGGGCGCCCATGCAATCTTGACCATCGGCATAGCGATTCACTAACACACCATTGCTGCCTAGGCCAAAATCCCGCTGCAGTTTGTCGCGCAATTTTTGCAAATACTTAGGCCAAGGCAGAGCACGAATAAATAGCCCTGAATATAAGTAGTCGCATCCCGCATCGCCATACCAAACCTGCAACCTTGGAATGGCATGATATTCCCCAAACACTTGGATTTGTGGGCGGCTCAGCGGGTAAGATTCGGCCTCCTTGAGTAAGGCATGTTGCTGCGCCACATTCAAATAATCCCTAATTAAGGTAATAGGCGGCTCGACCTGTGCCGCATCTTGGCTATGAGCACAAGAGCTTCCTCTAGCAGCTTCAATATTGACCTCAGGCTCGAGTCCTAAATCGACTTGTTTCATGCAGCACCTTATTACAACTGACGACGTGATTGACCCCGCTCAATTACCCATGAATGCGCGAGCGGATACACAACCTCAGGCAAGCATCGCACGATGAGCGGAAATCTGCGATAATCTGCGCCTTATTTTTATTGGCAGCATTTTTATTGGCGCCGTTTTTATTGGCATAGTACAAAGATGACGACACAATTTTCAGTGGCAGGGATTGAGCTTGAACTATTTCGCTACCCCGCTTCGCAGGAATCCAATCTCCAAGCTTGGGATGCGGCAGACGAGCATTTGATTAACACCCTAGTCGAAGGCGGACAAACCGCTGTGCCAACGGCCATTATCAACGACAGCTTTGGCGCCTTAAGCTGTGCCCTATCGCGGCTCACTCCCGATTGGCCACTAAATGTCGAAAGCGATGCCAGAACCAGTTTTTTAGGTGCAGAGCAAAATCATCATCGCAATCAGTTGCCTATGGATAACCTCACCTGGTTTACCAGTCGCGATGCCTTGCCTGGCGATCTCGCCCTCGTGTTGATGAAGCTGCCTAAAAACCTCACTTACTTTGCCCACCAGCTAATGCGCTTATCCCAAGTGTTGCCCGCGGGCAGTAAAGTGTTGGTTGGTGCAAAAGCCAAGTCAATCAACGCCAGCTTATTGGAAGTCTTTGCCAAATACTTAGGGCCAGCGAGCGCCAGCCTCGCGTGGAAGAAAACCCGCGTCATCACCTGTATTAGCGATGGTAAGCCACGTGCCTTACCAAAGGAAATCACTTGGGATATTCCCGAATTTAATCTCCACATCAGCAATTTAAGCAATGTGTTTGCCGCCAATAAACTCGATATCGGCGCGCGCATTATGTTGGATAACCTCCCTCAGGGCGATTTTAAAACAATTGTCGACCTAGGTTGTGGTAATGGCGTGCTCGGTCTGCGTGCCGCCCAGTTATACCCAAATGCCGAAATCCATTTTATTGATGATTCCGAAATGGCGGTGGCCTCGGCAAAAGCCAATTGGGCAAACAACCAACTCCCCAATGAAAAAGGCTATTTTCATTGGGACGATTGTATGACCCATTTACCCGATGAAGTGGAGCCGGATTTAGTACTCTGCAACCCGCCCTTCCATCAGGGCGAGGCGATTACCGATCACATTGCTTGGCAGATGTTTTTAGACGCGCGTCGCCGACTCAAAAATGGCGGCATTTTACATATAGTGGGTAATCGCCACTTGGCTTACCACGTGAAATTGCAGCGTTTATTTAAAAACTGCACTACTGTTGCCTCCAACGGCAAATTTGTGATCCTGCAAGCGCAGAAATAACCGCTTTAGCTCAGCAAAGATAGGCCAAAATAATGGCGCTATCTTTGCTCTCTCTTTTCATTCCAGCATCAGCGCATACTGAATAACGGCTTTCGCTAGCCGTCCCCCTAAGTTGTCAGTACAATCTTTGGCAGCAAATGCATAAAAGTGAGTCACTTAGACTTTTATGCCCCATGGATATGGAAAGCATATTTAGGATATTGAGATGCCGTTAAAGGATGACGTTGACCAACTCAAGGCAGAATTGGCACAGTTAAAACTGCAGCACCTGTCGCAGCAATCTTCACTCAGCCGCCAACTGGCAGAATTCTCGGCCAAGCTCGACAGCATCAGTCTTCAGCTTGAGCAGCAAGACAATGGCCCTCTCACCACCCCATCCGCGAGTGTGGACGATATCACGGCACCATTCGGCACGACGATTGATTCAGGGGATGAGCGCGTTTCGCTGCAATCTGAAGAGCTTACCCCCCATATCCAGCCGCAAATGCCCGAGGCAAATCCTTGGCAAGACGATCCTTGGCAGCGCCACGCAAAGGCTCCCTCAAAAGCCATGCATTCACCTGAGGATTCGCAGCAGGATGATTCGCAGAAAGATAAGGCCTTTTCTCAGCAAGCCGGACTTGAAGTGGGTGTGCAGGCCACAAGTCAGTTAGAGACCATCTTATCCCAAGGCGTTGCCGTCATCATGGCGCCATTTGCGGCCATCAGCGAACAGGTCAAAGGCTTTTATCAGCATTATCAAGCCAAGGGCTTAGGCCCAGTGTTTTTGATGACGGTCGCGGGCATCATCACCCTAACTCTGGGTTTTGGTTATCTACTGCAATATTCAATCAACCATTGGTTTTCCGAACTCGGTAAAGCCCTGCTGGGTTTTGGCTGCGCCAATGCGATCATTGCGGGCGGGATTTTTATCCGCCAAAAAAGGGCGGGCATGGCCGACTTTGGCTCTGGGATTGTCGGATTAGGCCTCATCCTAAACTATCTCTGCGCCTATTTTATTGGCCCTTACTTTGAGATTATCCCCAATAGTGCCAGCTTTATCCTGCTGCTATTGATTACCTTAGCGGGCTATGGCCTGTCGATGCGGCTCGATGCCAAGGTCATAGCCGTGATAGCCTTAGTCGGCGGTTCGATGGCACCTATGATGCTGTTATCCCAAAGCTATGCGCCGTTACTGTATATTCCCTATCTGCTACTGATTGGTGCGGGCGCCCTCGCCCAAAGCCGTAAATTACACTGGCCATTACTGCTTGAAATCACCGCCTTCCTGCATATCGCCTGCATCGAAGCCTTCAGCTATTTTGTCGATTTACCGCTCACCCAATGGGGCGGCGCTGCAGTGCTCGCCCTAGTGAGCATTAACGCACTGTTTTATCTCTATGGTCTATATGGGTTTATGGTCAATCCTTCAACGACCTCACTCAGCCATAGAGCCCTCGTTCTGCCGATAGCCCTACTGGCATTTGCTCTCTTCGAAATCACCCAATTTACGCCATTTGCCGGGGAGATTTTTATCGCTAACGCACTCATCTGTGCGGGCTTATACCTTAAGCTTAAGTCTCGACTCACCCCGTCCCAACGCAGTCTCTTATTAGTCTTTGGCGGCAGTTTTGCCGCTTTTGCCGCCCTTTATCTATTAAGCCATGATTTTCTCGGATTAGTACTTATCCTCGAAGCATTGCTCCTGCTCTGGATTGGCCTTAAGGAGAAACTGATTTCGGTACGCGCCGAAGCCTATGTGTTATTGCTAACAGGGCTTATGCTCAATTTATATGCGGTGCTGACAGGTTTTTCCTTACTCGGACTTGGCGAGCGAACGCCTATGGCGGCACTTGGGTTCCCGCTGCTCGCCTTAGCCTTAAGCGCGGCGGCACTGCTATTTGTTATCCGCCAAATAGCCAATGATGAGTTACCACTGTCACGGCTTGAGCTGCAACTGAGCTATTTACTCAAAGAGTTACTCAGCGGTTTTTATGCGGCGACCCTTTTGCTGGCAGCTTTCCTTGTCAGCAGCGATTATTATCTCGCCATCATCCCGCTTGTGAGTCTGTTGCTGTTGTATTTAAGTGGTAAAGACAAGTTGATGGTCAGCGAGTTTGCCGCTTGGCTCTTGCTACTACCGCTCTTATTTACTGTGGTTGAAGGCGTGACCCTTACTGACAGCCTGAGCTTTAGTGCGCAGCCACTGATAGCCAAGCTGGCACGCATCGAATTGTTCGCCGCCCTGCTGCTGGCCCACTATTGGTATCGTAAGCATTATCCAAGTTCGCTGTTCGCCCAAGCCGCCAAGCAGATACAGCTCGGCTGTTATCTGCTACTGCCGCTGCTCTTCTTGCCTAAGGTAATGCGCAGTTATTGGGAATTTACCGCGGTTGCACTCTGGCTTAGCAGTTTGTTCAGCCTCGCCCTTGCCTATGTTATCAAGCATAAAGCCCTTGAGATTGAAGCCAAGATTTTGACTTGGCTGGCGATACTCACCACCGCCAGCTTGTGCCTATTTGAAGTTTGGCAAGGGCTTATCGCGCTGCTCATCGGCGCCCTAGTCATGGGCTTTGTACTGCTGCGTTATCGCAAGCTTGCCAAGCCTTGGGCATCACTGCTAACCCTGCAATGGCAACTTAGCCCTTATTATTTCGCGCTGGTGCTGGCCGTATTGGTCTATGGATTTAATCGTGTTGATGTAGTGGCATGGTCGATGACAGCATTAGCTTTGAGCGGCTACTTTGCACTCTTGCTCCAAAGACGCGCCAAACATGGCGCCACGCAAACGGGATTAATGGCGCACTTAGCCATCGAAACCCAAGCCGCGGTGCGCTCAAGCTACAGCTTGGCCTACGGGCTCTGCCTGGGGCTAGCGCTACTGCCGATAATGCTGCACTTTGAGATATCGTTAAGATTGGACTTGAATAACGCCTTACTATTCCTCTGTGAATTGATGGCATTAGCACTGCTCGCGCTACTTATCTTACGCCGCGGCGTCGCTATTCGTTTGCATCAGCGTTTCTTACCACTGCAGTGGCTCAAATGGGGCTGGCACGGGTTGCTCGCATTGAGTTATCTCACTTGGAGTTATACGTTCGATAATATTATTGCCGCGCCACTCAGTGCCATTCTGCTGGTCGTGCATGGCAGCGTGTTGATGTTTATCAGCCTAAAACCCCAGCATGCGGATATGATCCGCCTCGCCGCCGGACTCTTTACCTTAGCCACACTCAAAGTGTTATTGCTGGATATGGCATCCTTCGAGCTAGTGCAAAAGGTTATCGCTTTTATGGTGATTGGGGTGATCTTACTGACCGTATCTTACTTCTATCAAAAGGCGCGTAATCGCCTACAAGAAGCAAACCAATAAGTCGCCAGTAATGCAAAGTAAAAGGCCGCTAACAATAGCGGCCTTTTCATTCAAATAATCAATCTGCTAGGGCGTGTTGACGTTTCAGAGTTATTTTTGCAGCAATTTGGCTGGCTTTTATGCAAGGCAAAGTCCGTGCAGTGTAGTTATTCTACATAAACGGACGCTAACGCAGCAGAAACGCCTGCCAAATGCTGCCCGAAGGGGTCGTCTGGCAAGTAGGTGCTCTTACTTTCCGTCATAAGAGCAGCTCGTCATTTGAGTAGAATAACGACACTTCATTCCTCGTTTCGCGAGCACGTGCTTGCCAGAACGAACAAAATTTAATCTCGAAACGTCAACACGCCCTAATTTAAGCCAAGGCTTTTTCTAGCGCCTGCGCCACATCGGCAATAATATCGTCGATATGTTCAATGCCAACGGAGATTCGAATTAAGTCCTCAGACACCCCGGCTCTGGCAAGCTCGTTCGCATCCAACTGTCTGTGGGTGGTGCTGGCTGGATGGCAAGCCAGCGACTTGGCATCACCAATGTTCACTAAGCGCAAAATCATCTGCAACGCGTCGATAAACTTGCCACCAGCGATTTTTCCCTCCTCGGGAGTGGCCGCTTTAATCCCGAAACTGATGATCCCAGAGGCTTTACCGCCAGTGATTTTTTGGCAATTTTCACGGTAAGGGCTGCTCGGCAAAGCGCCGTAATTCACCCAACTGACCGAAGGGTGCAGTATCAAGTACTCGGCTAATGCCAAGGCGTTCGAGCAGTGACGATCCATACGTAGGCTCAAGGTTTCCAGCCCTTGTAGCAGCAAAAATGCACTGTGGGGTGAAAGCGCCGCCCCAGTATTACGCAGCGGCACCACACGGCAACGTCCAATAAAGGCTGCGGCGCCAAAGGCCTCGGTATACACCACGCCATGGTAGGAAGGATCGGCTTGATTCAGCAGAGCAAAGCGTTCTTTGTTCGCCACCCAATCGAACTTGCCCGAGTCAATAATCACACCGCCAATCGTCGTACCATGGCCGCCAATGTATTTGGTCAACGAATGAATAACGATATCGGCACCATGCTCAAACGGGCGACATAGAACAGGGGTGGCGACAGTGTTATCGACGATTAAAGGCACGCCGTGTTTATGGGCTATCTCGGCTAAACGTTTAAGGTCGACAATATTGCCGGCGGGGTTACCGATGGACTCACAGAATAGCGCTTTGGTCTTGGCATCGATTAAGGCATCAAGCTCTTCAAAGTCATCGAAGGCTGCCATCCGCACTTCGACTCCTTGGCGCGGCAGCGTATGGGCAAACAGATTATAAGTGCCGCCATAGAGTTGGCTGGTACTGACAATATTGTCCCCCACCTGAGTAAGGGCTTGAATCGCATAGGTAATGGCCGCCATTCCCGAGGCTAGTGCGAGTGCGCCTATGCCGCCTTCAATGGCCGCAAGCCGCTGTTCGAGCACGCTGGTCGTCGGGTTCATAATCCGCGTGTAGATATTGCCTGCGACTTTTAAGTCAAATAAATCAGCACCATGTTGGGTATCATCGAAGGTGTAGGAAGTGGTTTGATAAATAGGTACCGCAGCGGCTTTCGTGGTCGCCTCTGATTCATATCCGTGGTGTAACGCCAGTGATTCAAGTTTCATCTTTGTGTCCTTCCCCAATAAATTCCCCAAGCCGTTCCTCAAACATAGCCACTCCCCAAGGCAAATCGAGGGTGTGCGCTACGCAAATTGATGCTCCGATCGCACAAGATTTGTGCACTGTAGCCAAGCTAACAGATGGACATCTAGAAGTCTAAATAATTTTCAGATCTACATTAAGAATGTGCGACAAATGCCAAAAAAGAAGGCCTATCATTCACTAAAATAATAAATATTCTTTTACTGGTTAATGATCATTATTTTAAATATTATCATGCTTGCTTTATTTTTTTAGTTGGCCTATGGTATGGGTCATTAATTAGTGATTAATCATCAAGCACTGAATGATTAATTTAGCCTTAATTTTAGATGGAGATGTAGCACTATGTTAAAAAATGCATTTTCATTATTCACAATTAAGCCAATCTTTTTAAAGCTGAATCGTGCAATTTATTTAGCTAACGCTGTACGCCTGTCACTTAAATTTCCAGTTTAAGCCGAGTGCCACTCGCACTCGGCATCTAATACCCACATTTAATTTTATCGCTTCCATGTTTATTTGGGGCATGGCAGTTATCTAGCTCATATTTTGGGGTAGTTATGTTTTATTCTTTTTTTAGCAATCTATTTCAGTCTTTTATGTTGAAAACTGAAACCTATTACCTGCAAAACAGTTTTAATGCCTCACTGCGCCCGACTTCATTAGCCGCAGTGATTGCAAAACTGGATCAACTCAAAAGTGAAGAAACCCTAGATAAAGTGACGGTTGGACGAGAAATTTTACTGATTAATCAACAGGACCAGCAGGAATACCGTATCGAGCTGGTGTATCCACCTAGGCACAAACCCAGAGCAGGACGCTACTCGGTGATCTCCGATCTCGGTGTCAGCCTACTCGGACGCACTAAGGGCGAATATGCCGAAGTCAATATTCTAGGTAAACCCGTACTGTTTATGGTGAAGAATATCGCCCTTTGTAAGAAATAAGTTAGAGGGAAAATAGCATTTTCAGAATAAAGCATGTTCAAATTTCAGTGGCAGCATGCTTTTAAATCGCTATTTGCGGCGGCATTTAGCATAAGCATAATATAAAAGCAGGAGAGCATTATTTTGAAGTTATTAACAGGCCGCGTAATGAATTAAAGCCGATGGCCCAATATCAGAACCTCTTGACTATTTACCGAGTATGGCAGCGCTTATGTAAAAATCATCAAGGAGTGAAAGTAAATTATGGGTCATCGACTTTTACCATTTAACTTTATCGACGGATAGAGTTGAATAAACTATCGATGGGAATGCGGCGCTACACTCGATAGTCTCATTTTATGAAGTTTCACTTTACTGAGTATCACTTTGCTGAGTTTAAGTTCAGTTAGGAGTATTTGTCATGAGTAAAGAAAAAGCGAAAAAACCGCCGATGAAAACCTTAAAAGAGAAACGTCAGGATAAACGGAATCGACAGAAAAACTCCGATTAATCCCTGTGTAAAAAATCCCTTAAATCCTCTCTTTATTTGTAAGAGGGCGTGGTGACTACCGCGCCCTCTTTTTTATCCCAGTTGACGGCGGTATTGCTCAGGCGAATATTGGGCATATTTTTTAAACATCACTATATAAGGTGAGGTTTGGTTATAGCCCAAGGTCAGCGCCACTTCCTTGATTGCCAATCCTTCACGTAATAGCTGTAACGAATAAATAAACTTATGCCGCTGTCGCAGCTCGGTAAAACTCATCCCAAGGCTGTCTTGGCAACGCCGAGCCAAAGTGCGCTCTGTGGTATGCAGCTCACTCGCCCAGGTCTTAAGGCTCTTTTGGCTGGCGGGGTCGAGTTCGAGTTGCTGCAAAATGGGCTGTAATAATTTATCGCGACTCGAGGGTAAAAATTGCGGCTGTGCCTGACCTAAAATCAATTGGTCGATTAACACCTCAACCAGACGTTTATCCGCTTCGCTCTCGGCCACTCGGACTTGCCGCTCCCTTAGATCGTTCACTATCGCCTGCGCTATGGGGGTGACCGCCAGCAGACAGGTCTCCTCCGGAAAAACACCCGCACGACTAGCCACTATATTCATCGAGCAATAATGGATACTGCGGCGAGTAAAGCTCTCATGTTCTATCCCCGCCGGCACCCAAATCGCATATTGGGATGGCGATAAAAATCGCTGCCCAGCGGCATGCAGCTCCATAATACCGCCGCTGATCAGCTGTAATTGCCCCCAAACGTGGCTGTGTTTGGGGGTGATGGTATTAGGGAGAAAAGCTTCATAGTTAAAGAAAATATCGGCAACAGGTGCTTGTTCCGCCCTGAGCGGATGATAAACCGAGCGCATCAGTACTCCACTGTTCTCCATAATAGCGAGTCGATTCGGGGCGCATACAGGGGCTTTAGCCGAAAAAGGATTGTCCGCCGACGAACTGACATTGTCTTATAAGCGATATTTATATCATAAAAGACCAGAGATAATAGCAACCAACCTATGACATCGGGTTTATGCCCTTTCGGCTAACCCCGTCTTCACGCCAATTAAGACTAATCTATGCTGTATTTATTTCCCCTGCTCGCCGTCGTGATTTGGGCGGGCAATGCCATTGTTAACAAACTCTCCTTTGGGATCATCGCCCCCGAAGCGATAGCCTTTTATCGCTGGTTTTTTGCCATGCTAGTGTTAACCCCATTTATGCTAAAACCCGTCTGGCGCAAGCGTAAAACGATTGCACCATTACTGCCCAAACTCGCCACCTTAGCCGCCTTAGGCATGGTATTAAACCAGAGTCTTGCTTATTTTGCGGCGGCAACAACAACTGCTACCAATATGGCCCTAATCAACTCGCTGGTGCCAATGGTGAGCTTGTTTTTAGCCGTACCACTGCTTAAACAAAAGCTGACACCCTTAGTCTTTGGTGGCACTGTGATTTCGCTCTTGGGCTTAGTGTTTATGTTAAGCCACGGCGATATGGCCAATCTTGCCATCGGCGTGACCCAAGGGGATTTACTGTTACTCATCAGCGCCTTTGTCTACGCGCTTTATGGAGTATTGCTTAAACGCTGGCAATTGCCGATATCGACGTGGGAGTCAGTGTATATTCAAGGGCTTATTGCCGTGTTGATGTTAACCCCACTGCTGTTTAGCGCCCCCAGTGTCGCCATTAGCAGTCAAGCCGCACCGTTAATACTCTATGCCGCTCTGGGGGCTTCACTCATCGCACCTTGGGCCTGGATTAATGGCATCAGCAAGTTAGGTGCCGAGCGCACCAGCATTTTCTTCAATTTGCTGCCAATCCTCGCGGCTATCTTAGCGGCGATCATTTTGAATGAAACCTTAGCCGTTTATCACTATTTAGGCGGCGCTATGGTCATCATTGGGGTGATGTTAGTGCAGGTAAAACCTAAGATGAAACCCATAGCCCCCATCGCTTGTACCGAATAAATTGCTGTATTCAACGCCTCAAAGCCTTGGGGCGTTTTTTATCATCGCTTCTAATACAGACTTTTCGCCGACTGCTGCAAACAACCAAATAGCGACTAAGCTATTTAATAAGTCGTTTTGTCAGAGAGTTATGGAGAGTCCCATGTTTAATAGCATTAGAGTAAAGTTTTCACTGATGTTTGCCATTATGGCGACAGCTTTAATTGTGATGGCCGTGACGGATGCGATGCAAAACCGCACCACCCTTAAGCAAATGCAGGAATTTAGCCAACGATTTAATCCGGCAATTTCGGCCATTCTTAACGCCGACCGCGATCTTTATCAGGCCCAACTGAGTGAGGAAATTTTGCTTCGACCCGAACTCAGCAACGAGAACCGTAAGAGTGAGATAGACAATTGGCAGGAAAACGTCGACCAAGCGCGTGATCGCATGGGGGAATTTAAAAATTATCTGCAAGACCATTTAGAGGTGATAAAGTCCACCAGCGGTTTTGAGGCGCAGTTTTCGCTCTGGTATCAAGCCTCATCGGAAGTGATCAATGCAGTGAAAAACAATGACCTCGAACAGGCAAGACAACTCCATGAAAACAAATCTAAAAAAGAGTTTAAGGCCCTGAGGAGTATCTACAACGCCGCCGGTGAAGCCGCCGATAACCGCGTTAAAGAACTCGATTTACAGGCCTCAGAGCAGGCCACCACGCAAACCCAAATTTCGGTCACCATAGCCACCTTAGTCGCCATAGTTGCCCTAGTGATTGCCTACTTTGGCCCCAAAATTATCGTCAATGCTATTCGTGATATTACCGATAGGATCAAGGATATTGTCGATGGCGACGGAAACTTAACCCAGCGTATACCCATCACCCGCCAAGATGAAATTGGTGAGCTGGCCAATGCCTTTAACTTGTTCGTTGCCCAATTGCAGCAAATGGTTATCGCGATTATCAGCCAAACCAAAGATGTCAGCCAAACCGTTGAAAACCTAGCGACAAAATCAACCACCACCATAGGCATCAGTTACGAGCAGGAACAGTTTGTCGATACCATAGTCACGGCGGTGAATGAGATGAGTGCCGCGGTGCGAGAGGTCGCCAGCAACGCCCTGCATACCGCCACCGAAATCACTAAGGTTAATGACCAAACCATTGAAGGTAAAAACATTCTCACCCAGTCAGTCAATCATATTCAGCAGCTGTCAGAGTCGGTGAAACAAGCCGTAGCGGTTATTGAAAAACTCTCAGTCAATTCCGCCAATATCGCCTCCGTATTGGATGTTATCCGCTCGATTGCAGAGCAAACTAACCTACTCGCCCTCAACGCCGCCATTGAAGCGGCCCGTGCGGGTGAGCAAGGTCGGGGCTTTGCGGTGGTTGCCGATGAGGTGCGGACACTGGCGAGCCGCACCGAAACCTCGACCCAAGATATTCAGCGAATGATTGAAGAGTTACAACGGGGCGTGAATGATGCGGTTAAGAGCATTGAATCGGGCGCCAGCCTCACGAACTCGACCGTGACCCTCGCCAGTCAGACACAGGATGCTTTAGATGAGATCCTGAACTCCACCTCTAAGGTCAGTGAAATGTCGACACAAACCGCCACGGCCACCGAAGAGCAAACCCATGTGACCGAAGAAATCAATCGTAACTTGACCGAGCTGTCTGACAAAACCCGCTACTGCAATACCGTTATCCAAGAGACTCAGCAAATCGTCGTCAACACCCAAACCATTTGCAGCAATCTGCAAAAAGAAGTGTCACGCTTTAAAGTCGCTTAAGGAAAGTAACGCGCCCAGATGTACCAGGCTTAGCGTTACTCAAAGACCAATAAAAAGAGTGCCTAGGCACTCTTTTTTATCGATTAGAGGATACGTTGGCGCGTTAAGGATTGCTGGCGAATTTGCCGGCCGTGCCAATAATGCCAACCAAAGCCACCACAGAGTAACAGCCCTAAAAAGGTGTGTAACAAACTCGCGGCCAACTGCGCCGATTCAGAGCTTAAGTAATACAAGCCAACACCCGTTAACGCTAATGCCAACAAACTGAGTGACATCACTAATCCACTCTTATGATTAAGCTTTTTACGCCAGCCTGCACGAATATGGCTATGCCACAGTGCGCCGAGCAACATGAGCATCAGCCAGCCGAGCAGCACATGCATCACAACTGCGGGTAAGCGCAGATCCCCGCTCAGACCAAAATCCACATCCCACTGCAGCTTAAACTCCATCACCCAAGGCAACATAAATAAGCCCGTAAGGCCCGTCACTGTGATGGCAAGGATAATCAACCAGAAAAACCAATTGGGATAACCACTTAATTTTTTCATTTTTATTTATATCGTCAAAAAAACTAAAGAGTGATGAAAGCGTTACCGACAAATCTTAGGGCGCGAAGTTGACTAAATCGCCACCCAACTGCTGAATTCTTGCGGCGGCAGTAGCATCGTCAAGGTAACCCGCGACCTTAGTTAACGCATCGGCGCGCCAGGCAAACGGTGCGCGAACACTCACAACCCTTTCTTGGTCGCAGGCACACCGCTGCTCGTCTAAATTGCCCGTCGGTAACAATAACGCGGGGTAATCATGGCTTAAATGCTGAGAAACCCGCGAACTGGCAAGGGCGGTATTGCTGACGTTGATCTTTTGACTCAATCCGTTCGGACCACGGCACAACACATTTAATGAAGCGCTGCCAAACACTTTTAAATCACCACCCGCATTCACCCAGCCGCCGCACACGCCAGCCCGTCGCAATTCAGTGACCGCCATATCGACCGCATAGCCTTTAGCGATACCATCTAAGGTCAAAATCAGTGGGCGAGCTAACCTTGCTTTATCCGCTTGGATTTCAATATCTCGCCAATCTCCCTGCAACAGCAGCGGCATTCCGAGATAAGCAGGCAAGGCGCCGCGGGACATCATCTCGCCGCCCACAGTGCAGTTGAAGAAGTTGTCACTAGCCCTGCCAAACCACTTGGCGAGCTTCAACACCCTCAGGCTATCAGGACTTAAGGATATCCACTGCCCCGGCTGGCGATTCAGTAGATTCAGCTCACTATCCTGCTGGTGAAAACTGAGTAAGCGGCCAATATGGGCCACACGCGAAAAAGCCGCTGTTATAGCGGCTTGAAGGGCAGACTCATCCAGTGAAGGATGAGCATTGTGCTCGGCAACGGACTCAGCGGCAATTTCGACTAAGGTACCGAGTAAGGGTTTGGCTCTACGTATCACTATGCGACTGACTGCGACAAAAAGAGTTGATGGATAACAAGTAACCGTTTTACGCCATCGAGTAAATTACGGCAACTTAATGTGGCCCCACTAATATTGCTGACATCCTCATCGAGTTTAAAGGGATCTTTGAGGGTTTTACCGTGGAATTGATCGCGCCAACTCGCTTCACGCACTTGGCCGCCGTGGGTTTCACGATAACTGAGCACTTCTAACCCGAGCACTTCACCCTGCGGGCTAATGCCAATAGCGTAGGTAATATACTCATGTTTACCGACAACATCATCCACCACAAACCAACCGAGAAACTGACCATCCTTTTCAACTTTCCAGATAGGTTGCTGATCTTGGCGTTGGCGAACGCCCGATAAATCTTTGATCTGATCTTTCGCATCGGAGCTCAGTAAGGTTGGACGCTCACTAAATACCGCTGCCTTATCAAAAATCAACGCCTGCGCTTGGGCCACTGTTAAATAATCCGCAGAAAATGCAGGGGCGGCAACTATGACCATTGGCATAAACCACAAGCTATTCAGATATGTATGCGCCATTTCAATACCTAGTGTTAAAGCAAAAGCTTGATTCATCGCAGGCAGAGCCACGCTGCCCTGCCTATGAGCAAAGTACAAATTAGAAGTTAAATGCCACTTTTAATCTGACTTCTTGTTCCGTTTTTTCAATCAGATGCAGACTGGTGTCCTTTTGACCTTCGTACTGCTCACCGCCACCACTTAACTGGGGTAACCAAGTGAGGGTCGCCCACCAATCGGCGCTACCATAGTGCAATGAAGGGCCGGCGAAGAATGACCAACGCTCTTGACCAATCTCAGTCTCAAATTCAGTCTCGAATAACACTTCGGCACTGATAAACCAGTTAGGCGCGAAACGGTAGCTCAGGCCAGTGCCCATTTTCAGCTCCAGTTCCATCTCAGGGTCGGTTGACCAATCAAAGTCTTCAGGCAAATTGGCAATTGGCGCACGGTCGGCATAGGTCGATTCCATGCCAAGGTTGCCAACCCAAATTAACTCGCCTTCGAGCATGTACTTTTGAGTCTGTAAGCCTAAATCGAGTGACAGGGTGTCTTTGTCTTGACCAGAGTGCACATCAATCCAGTCATAGTCTAAAGAGGCAGTCATAGACAGACCGATATCATCCTTGGCAGGACTTAAAAACATGTAGCTTAAGCCGACTTCAGCGCCAGAGGTGGCAAAACCAATGTTTTTCTCTTTCGGCAGATAACCATCGATGATTAAGCCGCTGGTATCTAAAGACATAAACTTAGCCGAACCCGATACCGCAAACTTGTCGGTCACACCGTATTCCAGCTCAGTTTCGTAATTAATACCACGGTAAGTGCCTTGGCCTTTGTCGTTACGCAACGTCACTTTTTGATAGAGTTCAATGGCTTCTTTAGGCATAGCCTCAGCGCCTTTGACATAACCAAATAAATCTTCACCCGCAGTGGCAGTGTGGCAGATACCGAGTGTTAGCACAGAGGCAGCGACGACACTCAGGCGATGACGAGAAGATGTGCGCATTTAAACAAAGCTCCAAAGAGTTATTAACATAATTTGGAGGCGATTCTAGTAGAGCAACAAAAACAACGCAAATCATTATCATTAGTGTTTTATCAGATAAAGTACCAAATAATAAAGATATTTCATTTAAAACACGATATTACAAATTAATATTCAATTAATATTTTTTTGCTATGCAAATCAATCTGCTCAGGTCATCGCGCATTTCTGCTCAATGACTATACTCACCACAGCCTTGAATCGGCTCACGGCCACCCTACTCACACAAATACAGGGTTCATTCATTGCGTGGGGACAACAAAATAGCGGTAATTAACCAACTGATAAATAAGGTCTAAACTGAGTAAAAACCACGATTTAAACCTCTTTTTAACGAACAGATCACAATGGAAGTAAAAACATCTAGACGTCTAGATTGACAGTAAAATGGCAATCCAATATGCTTGGCACCAAGTTGCTAGGATATGATGCCAAAGCGGCATAGATTTTAAGCGAGTTCGACTGCCAAGGATCACGCGGACAACCCGCCGAGTAAAAGAGAAATTACATTGAGTCAATCAGCCCAAACCACTGCACCGAGTAGCCCGGCATCCTTTATTGCCCTGTTACCCTTATTCGTTTTTCTAAGTCTGTTTATTGGCGCAGGCGTCTATTTCCAAAGCCAAGGTGTGGACTTTGCCTTCTATCAATTACCGAGTGTGATTGCCATTCTGCCAGCTATTATTCTGGCCTTGGTATTATCAAAACAAAAACTCAATCAAGCGATTGATACCTTTATCGGCGGTATTGGCCACAGCAATATTATTGCTATGTGTTTGATTTACTTGCTAGCAGGCGGTTTTGCTGCGGTAGCGAAAGCCACAGGCGGTGTCGATGCGACTGTCGCCTTAGGTTTATCCCTTATTCCTTCAAACCTATTACTGCCCGGCTTTTTCGTGATTGCCGCCTTTATTGCCACCGCAATGGGCACCTCAATGGGCACCATCGCCGCCGTGGCACCTATCGCCTTAGGCGTTGCCGAGCAGGCACAAATTGATTATGCCCTGATGGCGGGCGCCGTGATGTCTGGCGCACTGTTTGGCGATAACCTCTCAATTATTTCGGATACCACTATTGCGGCCACTCGTACTCAAGGCTGTGATATGAAAGATAAATTCCGCGAGAACCTGATTTTTGCTATCCCGGCTTCACTACTGACCTTTATCGCTTTTGTGATTGCAGGCCAAGGCCAAGCCGATCTAGCCGCTCAAGAAATTGACTTTATTAAGGTGATTCCTTACCTGACGATTCTGGTATTAGCAGTCGCAGGGTTAAACGTGTTTGTCGTATTGACCTTAGGCATTCTGCTGGCGGGCGCAGCGGGATTCCTGACCATGGACTATGGCGTTATCCAATTTGGTAAGGATATCTACGCGGGCTTTAGCAATATGCAGGAAATCTTCATCCTGTCGATGCTAGTCGGTGGTTTAGCCGCGCTGATGCAGCAACAAGGTGGTCTAGCCTTTGTAAGCAAGCAGATTGAAAAGCTCATCACCCGTTTCTCAAAAGCTCAAGGTGAAGCCTCATGCCGCGCGGCCGAATTAGGCATGGCAGGGATTGTGGCCGTCACCAACAGCTGCGTTGCTAACAACACAGTGTCTATCGTTGTGACCGGTGATATTGCTAAAGATCTGGCAGAAAAACACGGTGTTAGCCCTAAGCGCGCGGCCAGTGTACTCGATATTTTTGCCTGTATTATTCAAGGGTTAATTCCCTATGGCGCCCAAGCACTGCTGATTGCTTCAACCTTTAGCATCACACCGCTGGCGGCCGTCTCCCACGCTTGGTACTGCATGATCCTAGCAGCTGTCGCGATTGCGATTGTGATTTTCCGTAAGCGCCACTAATCTTATTCGACTGTCGATAACACAAAGGGAGCCATTCGCTCCCTTTGTTTTTATCTGCCTAAGGTTCAAATTAGCTCAAGGACTTGCCATCAGTTTCGGATTAAGGCAAGTTACAGCGGGTTATTTGCGCGGTATTAACCTTAATTTACGCCATAGCCATTCACCCCAAAATGCATCCATAAAAATATGAATCCGCAGCATGAACCCAGCTTTTACGACTTACATCGCCTGATCACTTGGTTGATTGTGGGCGCGGCGATGCTAAGTGCCACAGGGGTTATCATCGCGCTCTACGCCGAATATCAAGTCGTCGGCACTGCAGCCCTGTTTATGCGTGCCGATTTTCTTAGTGACTATATCAACTCACCCCTCGCCTATGTCTTTAACCTCGGATTATTAGCTGCGGGGATTTGTATGTTGATCTCTATGGCTGGACTCTACTTACTTAAACTCGACAGCTTTAGCCAATATATTGCGCTCACTGGCACCTGGGTTGGCACCTCGGTGATTTTGATGGGTATTTTTCCGATTAACTTTTTAACCATGCACAGACTGGTTTCCACTAGCTATCTGTTAAGCACGCTAACCCTGCATGCCTTGGTGATTATTGCGGGAATTGTGCCTAAACTAATCTGCCCAAGACCTTTGTTTTACTTAAGCTTATTAAGCTTTATCAGTGCCGTTTGCCTGAGCTTACAGCTGGACTGGAGCCAGCTAGATTTCCCGCCCTGCGAGACAGACAATCACTTCTGTGTTGTCGCCGCCAATATGTGGCTGCAAACAAACCTCAATATTATTTGGTGCATCAGCCTTGCATTTGCCATGCGCCGTTTATCCAAAATCCTGTATTATCGCGCCCAAGTCCATCACCCGTTTTAGCTTAATCATTTATGCGTCTCGCCAAATACCTTGCCCAATGCGGCATTAGTTCACGCCGTGAAGCCTGCCGCTTGATTGAGGCCGGACGCATCAGCCTCAATGGCAAGATAGCCAAGCATACCGATGCCGTGCATGTCGATGCAGATGGCCAATGTCTTGATAGCCTCTGCTTAGATGAAAAGCCCATATCGGGCGCCGAAGCACTCAGCTATTGGATCTTCAATAAAGCCGTGGGCACAGATTGCCGTTTGTTAGGCGCCGATAAGTCCAGTTTGCTGCATTTACTGCCAACCACGCCAAGACTCTACCCTGTTGGCAGATTAGATAAGGATTCCCGTGGCTTATTGCTGCTCACCAACGATGGCGAACTCACCCATAAACTGATGCACCCTAGTTTTGCCCACAGTAAAACCTATCATGTGCAACTCGATAGACCCTTCAACGATGCCTTTATCGAACAAATGGCCTGCGGCGTGCAATATAAAGAGGTGCGCACACTCCCCTGCCAAGTCACGCGGTTAAGTGATGTGAGTTTTGAAATTGTGCTTACCCAAGGGTTAAATCGCCAAATTCGGCGCATGTCCAACGCCTTAGGTTATAAGGTGATTGACTTACAACGCGTCGCGTTAATGACATTAACGCTAGGCTCCTTAGCCGAAGGCGAAATGCGCCCACTCAGCCCAGAGGAAGTTACAGCGCTTAAAGCCGCTGTGGCAATTTAGTGGAAGACAAATGGCGAATGCCCTCAAGTTGCTAGCCTGAATTTGAGACAAATACCTGCGCGAACAATATCTGCCAAAGAGCACCAATGAAGATAAAAACGCCTGAGATGACTCAGGCGTTTTAGATGGAACGAAGATAGCCTTTCAAGCTGATGCGTTGAGCTACTTTTTATCGGAACGAAGCACTAACTCCACTCTGCGATTCAATTTTTGTCCAGCATCATTTGTGTTACTGGCCACAGGGCTGTATTCCCCGTTTCCGTGGGCGGTTAATTGGGCCGACGGAATTTTAAACCCGTCACTCAACTGCTTAATCACTGCTGCGGCGCGGCGCTCCGACAGGCTTTGATTGTAACTCCGCTCGCCCTTGTCATCGGTATGTCCGACCACATAAAAACTCAGCGTCGGATTCTGCTTAAGATAACTCGCGAGGACCTCGAGTACAGGCTTGGACTCAGGTAACAAACGCTCACTGTCATAATCAAATAGCAATCCCTCCAACGTCGCCTTGCCAGTTTGGCTAATCGCATCGGTCAGGGCATCGAGATTAATCGCCACACGATCATCTTTCAGAGTAGAAAGCTCCATTACCCTAAGCGTAGTATCGGCAGGTGTGCCATCGAAATATCCTTGGGAATAGATATCGAAGTAAACATCTCCCTTGGCGTGACTCAGCTTAAACAGCTGATACTCCTGCCATTCGTCCTCTTTATCGTCCTTGATTAATTTGATGGCATTGATCAGGCTATCATCGTCGCCGCAGGCCGTACCTTTACAGTGGAATACCCGTTCAGCCTGCAGTTTTTGTGCTGCTGCGGCATAATTGCTGTTGATTTCAAACAACGAATAGCTTTCAGGCATCTGATAACTTATTTGGGTAAGCTTGGCATCCAGCGATTGGGTTTGATAATCTGCGCCCGAGATCCCCACCAATACAGGCACTTGGATAAAGTTAGTTTGTTTGTAACTGGTAATATAACTGCCGGGCATGCGCCCCAATAAAGGATGGTCGGTCGCGCCTTGAGCATCGTCACTACGCCTATCTTTAATCTCAATTTGCTTCGGCGCCTGCTGTAAAAAGTCACTATTCGCTTGGATCAAATCCAGCGGCTCAGGGATAGCATCGAGGATATCGACCTGCAGATAGGTATATCTATCCTCGCGATTGACGACATAGATACTGGCGTAAACCTCACCGCGAGTACCTTTCAGTTTTGCCGCCACGTAAGCACTGTGATAGTCGGCATTCACACTTTTAAGCGGCTTTAGCTGAGTTTGCATCGCTTGACCATCACCGCAGCTGGCGGCCTGACAACTAAATAACACTTCAGCATTCAGCTTTTTTAGCTGTGCCAAATAGTTATTGATTACATGTTCAGGACTATACCCCTCGGGCAACTCAACGCTTTGTCGAGTCAATTTGCCTGATACAGGCAACAGAGTGAACTTGCCACCATCCACTGCGGTAATTAGTTCAAATGGCGTAAAGTGGATACGCTTTTCTTCAGGCGATTTGGCGTCAGGAAAGGGAGTAAACAGCGATTCAGCATTCACCACAAAAGTAGCGACACAGCAGGTCGCAGTCAAAAGTACAGCACTCAATAACGTCTTATGTCCCATAAAAAATCCTTTTCTGTGGAATCTAGCTCTCGCGAAGCAATTAAATAGATAAAAATAGTGACGGGATAATACGATAAAATTTTTTACCTAGGTATTAAACGACATAAAAGTAATACTTTTTATTGAAAAGGAAATACGGGAAATACTGCGAAGAAATAAAGAAAAATATAGAAGCCCCATCTTTAAATAGCACACAGAAGTAGAGATACCATGTTCATATGAATGTGAAAGAGCAGCCATGCGACCAACGGTCACTATTGCAACAATGGCAATTTTAACGACCATTGAACTGTTCATCTGGCTAAAAGCTTTTTGCCCCCAAACAAGACAGTCGAATCGGATATTGCGTTATATGCTTTGCCACTGTTTCCCCAGTGACACGCCGTGAATATATCCCTATAGGCTCGACGGCGGCATCCATGCCGCCAACGGTCACTGTTGTAACAGTGGCAATCTTAACGACCATTGAACTGTTCATCTGGCTAAAAGCTTTTTGCCTCATTCCGTGTTTCGGCTCGTTAGCTCAATCGAAAATTCCCATACCTGCTGCCATATATATTCTTATCTATTTGCCTATGTTTGGCCTTACCAGAAATTGGCTAACAATGTATGGGTATACAGTCATATTTAAATTTAAGTATTTTAGTATTTTAGTATTTTAGTATTTTAGTATTTTAGTATTTTAGTATTTTAGTATTTTAGTATTTTAGTATTTTAGTATTTTAGTATGATTTTAAGACAAAATCAGTGCGCACTAATTCCATCCGCAATAAATAAAACGCTATAAAATCAGGTGAATATAGTAACTGAATTTTAGTTAATAGGTTTGGAAAACGCGCATGCGCGTTTTTCCAGATGGTGTATTTGGCAGAAAGCTGATAAGTTCTTTACATACAGATAGTTAACCGTGCGCGTTTTCACTGGTCTAACAAGGTAAACGCGCATGCGCACTAATCAAATGTTAGCATTCAGGAGTACTCTATAATATGAATAAATGTCCAACTTGTACTCAGTTTCGTAAACTTGATGCTCACCTATTTGAATTAGCATCTTTTTGTGAAAGTTTGGGTAATAGCGTTTCTTACGACGGGGACGAGGGTGAGGTAAGTGTATCCACAGAAACCATAGGTCAGTGGTTAATGTTGGCGGCACAGCTTGAAGAAGTAAAAATCAACACTTGGAAGTTTGCAGATGATTCGGGGCTATATTGTCGACCCGCAGCTGATGCATATGACTCTGACATGAAGCATTATTCTTCATACGCTACTGTGTTAACTCGCTTTATTTTTGTGTCTAACGCACTTGAGGAAATGTATCGTTTTATTGTTCCGTCATACCTCAATCACGATAAGATCAAAAATAAGAAGCTGCACAAAGCTAGCATGCAAGCAGCTGCGTTAGTGGACCATAGTACTGAGTGTGAACTGCCCCTTCATTTCCATCATAAGATCGATAGCCTCATTAAATCTATCGAGGTGTGTTCTTATATCAATAAAAAACCACTTGGTGGTATGAAAGGCGTCAAGAAGTCAGATATAAGTTATGGTCTTCATTTAATTAGGAATATTAGGAACTATATTGCCCATGGTGTTTTTCCAATTGCAGTAAACCCTGAATGGGACCTAGATTATGAACCGTTAGAAGCCTTGTATGGTGTTCTTCTTAACGCATGCAGAGCTGCTTGTTTCTATATTCAGATATTGCTGAACAAGTAT
Source organism: Shewanella sp. Koi 1 (assembly GCF_052907445.1). Classification (NCBI taxonomy): domain Bacteria; kingdom Pseudomonadati; phylum Pseudomonadota; class Gammaproteobacteria; order Alteromonadales; family Shewanellaceae; genus Shewanella; species Shewanella sp. Koi 1. The sequence goes on from NZ_JBREJM010000001.1 coordinate 3,724,430, forward strand.
AATCAGGGAATGCAATCATATGACTATGATCATGCAGCTAGTGCGATAGGGGAAGAGTTTGACTACTTTCGAGATCACTGCACACCAGAGTTAGCTTTAAAGCTACATTTATTGGGTCAATTTAGTTTTCAAGCACCTTTTGAATGCTAACAAACAATTTAAGAGTGATTCCCCACGCTTGGCATTTTTGGTTTGGGTTTAGTTTAGTGTTTACGGTGTCCAATTTGACTGGCGTGGTAGCGTGGCTCACACCTTAATTGGGCGTTAACCCATAGAAATTTTTTCCGAAACAGACGCGTTAGAGTTAAAGCTTTAACTCGAAAATGTCCCAAAGCATGCTGTGTGTTTCTTTAAAACCTGCAAGCTACACCGATGCTAAAAGGGTGAGTCATGGTGATTGGCGAGACGACCGTCCGCCTCAAGGACGAGGCGGTCGAGCATCCACGGATGGACTTGAACAACATCCCTGTTTAACGGCCAGTTCGCCATCCATGGCTCTCGTTCATAAGCTTAGAAACCCTAGGTTTCTATTCACCGTGTCGGTGAGCGAATACCATGGCTCGCCTAGCAATACTGCTATCTCAACAGCTATCAGTAGTCATTGCACAAAAAAATAGCGATAAACTTACTTAGTTTATCGCTATTTTGATGTGTTGCTATTGCAGTCTTATATCACGCTTAAATGCTGATAATCCGGCCACTATAGGCCGCACCATTGCTGATGCGGCGATGGATTACTTAACGATTTCCATCTCGGCTAGCAGGTTGTCGGCATTATCTAAATACTTCATTACCCACAGCATATAACGGCTATCGACTTGGATTGAGCGGTTGATGTTATCGTCGTACGCCCAGTCACCGATGATGCTTTCATACACGCCATCGAACAGTAAACCCACTAATTCGGCGCGGCCGTTTAGGGTTGGAGAACCAGAGTTACCGCCCGTTGTGTCTAAGGTCGACAGGAAGTTTACTGGTACAGAATCGATGGCTTTCACATAGAAATCACCGTATTGCTTCTGCTTGATAAGCTCTAACTGCTTTTTCGGCGCATCGAATGGGTCAACGCCAGTGTCTTTTTGCACTATACCTTCGAGGCGAGTAAAGGGCTTAGCCACTAAACCATCTTTAGGTTCATAACCTTTAACATGGCCAACGGTCACGCGCAGACTAGAGTTCGCATCGGCGTACACTGGCTTACCTTGCTCACGGTTATAGGCAATGATGGCATCCATATATTGCGGACGCACTTTCATCAGCTCGCCATCTAACTCTTTCTCTTTCTTCTCTTCGCTCATGTTGGTGTCATACATGGCCACGGCGAATTGAATAAAAGGATCCTTAGAGGCTTTGAAGTCATCAACGGATTTTTCCATCCAAGCTAAACGCACATCTTTGTTGCCCAGCTCGGTTTTGGCGTACATTTTGTCTAAGGTTTTCGCAAGTTTAGCTTCGTTAACCTTTTTATCGATACCAAAGGCTTTATCCATTGCTGGTAAGCGCTGCGCCTCGGGTAATGCGGCATAACGTTTAAGCATATCCAATAGAACGGCCTTATCGACACTTGGCGCATAACGGCGATCGATACGCTCCATGCTCGCCTTGAAACGCGTCATATCGCGGTCTTGGAAGCCGGGTTCGCGTTGCATATCAGGCAATTGCTTCTCATGGGCTAGACGGTACAGATTGGTCGCCGTTGGCACCATAGTCGTGTTGCCAATGTAGCTTAAAATCATATCCCGTTCTTGATGGGCTTTGCTTTTGGCGATCAGCGCGTCTAGCTCGCTTAAGGTTTTACCGTATTTGGCTTCGCGGCTGCTGTCTTTGGCAATCCATGCGGCGAGCTCGGCTTCACGGGCCTTGCGGTCGGCTAACATGGTGGATTTGCCATAAAACTCGATCATCGAGGTGAAGTTTTTAGCGTAGTTCGCTAAGCCAGCGATTTGGCTCTCGTACTTAATGCGCTCGTCGCTGCCTTCTGGCGCTGTTTCTTTGATGATTTCAATAAAACGTTCGCGCAGCATCTTGCCTTCTGGGTAAGCCCATTCGAACTGATTTTGCACTTCGTTCGCGGTGCGGTATCTGTTAGTGCGGCCGGGATAACCCGCCACCATCACAAAATCCCCTTCACTCACGCCTTTGGCCGAGACTTTTAAGAAACTCTTTGGCTCGTAAGGCACGTTGTCGGCGCTAAATTCGGCGGGTTTACCGGTTTTAGACACATAGGCGCGGTAGAATGAAAAGTCGCCCGTGTGGCGCGGCCACATCCAGTTATCGACATCGCCGCCGTATTTACCGACGCTGCCCGCTGGGTTATAGACTAAACGTACGTCGCGGATTTCTAACTGTTTTACCAGATAATATTCTAAGCCACCGTGGAAGCTATACACTTGGCAGCGGTAGCCTTCATCCTTTTCACACTCGGCAACGAGAGCTTTTTCTTGGTTCTCAACGCCTTGATAAAACTCACGGCCCGCTTTGTTTTCAAGCCCAGCGTTGACGCGCTCAGTCACATTGGTCACCTCTTCGGTAACATAAACGCGAGAACCTGGCGCTGCGGGTAATTCATCGGCAAAGGTTTTAGCTAAGAAACCGTCCTGCAACAGGTTTTTCTCTGCAGTCGAGTTATATTGAATCGAACCATAGGCGCAGTGATGGTTTGTCACCACTAAGCCTTTTGGCGAAACAAAAGATGCCGTACAGCCACCTAGGCTGATCACGGCATTCATGGGGAATTCGGTCAGTTTGGAAATCGATTTCGCATCAATCTCTAAGCCTTTCGCTTTGAGTTCATCGGCCATTGCGGGCAATTGGTGTGGCTGCCACATACCTTCATCGGCATGGGAGGCAAAACTCGCCGCCACGGCAACTGAGAGTAACCATTTTTTCATTATCTTAAGTCCGTTTTAGGTGAAGAAAGCCGAGCGCTTGCGAGGCCATTTCTTATATTTATTGGGATTACATGCCACTTTGGTTAACGCTAAAAAGCAAAAAGTCAGGCACTGGGCCTGACTTTAGCATATCGCACGCACTCTATAACAGAGTTAGAAAAATTCGCTTACAAAGCAAATACATTCATCATATTTATCGGTTTAACTCTACCGTTTCAGTACGCTAAACGGCTTTAACTTACAGCGCGACAAATAACTGAGCGCCGATAATCACCGCGCCTAGCAAACCCGCAATCCCGAGGGCAAATGCCCCGCCAGACACTTGGTATCCCTGCGGCGTGGCTTGGCGCTGACGCAGTGCCATCACGATCGGCAGGAAGATAATCATCACCACCAGCGGCACGGCGGCAAAGCCTAATACCGCAACAAAACCTTCGGGTACATAGAGCGCGCACAACAGCGGCGGCACAAAGGTTAACAACCAGGTTTGGGCGCGACCGAGGAAGGTCTTCTTCGCGCGGGTCAGTTCGGCCACAAAATCATACAGGCTTAAGGTGACCCCGAGGAAAGAGGTGATTAAGGCTAAATCCGCAAACAGCGAAATACATTTGCTGATCCAAGGCGTGTGGGCAATCTCTTGTAATGCACTGATAAGCGCAGGTAAAGAGCCATTAAAGCTGCTGATTTCGGTGCCACCCACTGTGCCTAAGGTCACCAATAACCAGAAGATATAACACGCGAGCGGAATGGTTGAACCGATTAATAATACTTTGCGCAGCGACACGGCATCGCCATCCAAATAACGTACTAAGGTCGCAATACACACGTGAAAACCGAAGGAGGTAAACACCACGGGAATCGCCGCCATCCAACTGCTAGTCATGGACTCGGCCACCGCACTGGTTGCCATACTCGAGATACTGACTTCGGGTAATAAAAACAGCACGACCACAATCAGTAATAAAATCATCAGCGAAAACAAGAAGCGCGAGGCTTTATCGACCCAAGCGACTCCTAAGGCCGCAAATCCACCCAGCACTAAGGTAAACAGCACGACCGCCAGTTGGTTATCTAACACGAGGTCGAACATATTTTTGGCTTTAAGTACTAATAGCGATGAACCGCCCGTCAAATACGCCGCCGTTAAGGCAAAGAGTAAGCTGAGAAAAGAAGCACCTTGCACCATTTGGCCTTTTTTGCCGAGGAGTTTGCCCGTGATGGCGTGGACGTTATCACCGACGCCTGAGCGCAGGTTAATCTCAAGCATTAACAATGAGGTATAGGCTGACAAGCCCCAAATCACCACCATTAACAAAATGGCTGGCACCATGCCTAAGGCGGCCGTGGCTAAGGGTAAGGCTAACATTCCCGCGCCAATGGCGGTCCCCGCGACAATGGCTATCGAGCCTAACATTTTTGAATTCACACAATTATCCTGTTCAAGTATTAATTATTATTTTTTAAGGTTTTTTGAGTAGATTTGAAGGATAAAGCCTTGCGCACTCTGTGATTAAGCCAACAGCAATCTCAAACGAAAAGCGTCACTAAACTTAAAGCATCCAATCCGATCTCAAAGAGCAGATCAATTGGCCCCAATAGCTTTTGAATATTTCAACCCAGTCGCCATTGAGGCTAACTAAATCGTTTGCAGAAAAGTGACATTAATTTCAACCGTGATTGCCTTAGCAAAGCAGCGACATCGCGCGTAAAAGAAGATAGCTCTGGACATTAACAGAGCCAACCCCAGCGGGCAAGCCAGTTATAGACAAAGATGAAGCCGCTTTGGCTATCCGAAGGGGAAATGTGAGTAAAAGATAAAAAAACGAGGCGGAACTGTTATCAAAACAATAAACCCTGCAACACCTGTGGCATTGCAGGGTTTATCAATGAGTTTAGCGATTCGCTCACGGGGATACGGGATTGCGCTAAAGCGGATTAACGCGACTCACAATCCGCTTATTCCCCAGTTAACCAATTACAGCTCAGTCCAAGCCATATTCCAAGAGCCGCCGACACCCGGTTCAAACCCAGTTGCAGTGGGCGACCATTGCATGCAATAACCACTGTAAGGCCAAGGTTTACATTGATAGACCTTGCCAGTTTTAGGTTGCAGCACTTTAGTGCCCGCCACATAGTTTTTAACTCCCTCGGGGAAGACAAAATCGGCATCCGGCGCTGTGGTTTGATCTTTTAAGAACAGATCGAAGTTTTGCTGGATAACCTCACCTTGCTTCGGCTCGCCCTTCACTTGTAAGTGATAATGGCCTGCCTTTGGCGCGACGACATCAAGCACTAGACTCGCGTTGGTGTTGTTGACCGCTTGTGTGACATAACCAGCTGCCGTGCCATCGTGGCTAAATAGGTAAGCCGAGACCTGCATATCCGCATTAGTGCTGACATCGAAACTGACCTTTGCGGCACCATCGACAATGGTGTAATCATCGGCCAGTGACGTGACATCGAGCTGATTGCCCGGCGCAGGCGCAATATCAAAGCTCACTTCCACTCGCTCTAGGCCTGAATTAGGCGCGGCATAAATCTCATTTTTACCGTAAACGGGCGAGATTACCCCAGAGGCATTCTTCTGCCCCGCCTTAAGTTGTGGCTGCTGGTCATTAATGGCACTGGCTAACAGGAATGGCCAATTTTGCTTGGCGCCTTGAGTAGTGTCGGCAATGGTTATCTGGGTTTGCTTGGCAGTTTGCTCGCCATTAGCATCAAACACCCGCGTCATCACCTTATCACCCGCCTTAAGATCGAGTGACGGATTGATATCGCCAATATCGGTCCACTCGCCCGGCACCACAACATCTGAGCTAAAGTTCACATCGATGGCATTATAGAAACTGTTGGTGGTATCACCGACTTCCCACACGGCCAAAATCACGTGATAACCGCTTCTGTCTTCAGGCACATAACAGTTATGTGTCACTAACTTAGGCGGCTGCACCATGCCTCCGTCGACCACACAGAAGGGAGCTAAGTCAAAGCTTGCACGGCTCAACGCTTGGTTTTGGTCCCACCCTTGGCGAGTTAAATAGTAACGCCAATTGCGGGTCACGTGGTTAGCGGTGAACTGCCAGCTAAAGTCATTCCAACCCGACTTAATGTCATGCTTAGACCAACGGCTTGGGCTCTGTTCATCCAAGGGAGAAAACGCAGCATTGGCTGCACTGGCAATTTTACCGTCGGCAGGGCCTGACTCAGGAAAACCTGATGGGCCTTCAACACTTTGCGGTTCCCACTGAACGGCGCCGCAGTTTAAATTGCTGCCAGTTTTACAGGCGTACGAGCGTGATTCTGGTGAAACCACATAACCGTGGGCCGACGCCGTTTGGCTAACTAGCGCACTCGTTGCGCTTAAGGCCAAGGCAATTAGGCTTAAACGAGCCAGTTGTGGGTGTTTGTGGTTAGCATTTCTGATTGATGTAAAAGCAGTTAGATGTGCCACTTTATTGTACTCCGTAGGGCGCCTTTCTCGACGAGATTGGCATAGGTATAAAAGTGGTATTTAGGCAAAACAGCATTAAGCAAAGCCGTTTATTTTTCAAAGAATTAAAAGCATCAGCTCAATTCTGAGGCAACCCCGCTATCTTAGTTTCAATATCCCTTTACAACCTTAGACCGGAGGCTTTGCGTCCTAATTTTTCAATTAGTTTGCCAAATACGGTGGATCTCCATTGAAGTTAACAGTATGTAACTTAAACATTGAGACCCGGCTAACCTAACAACAAAAGACAGCGTTGTCAAAATTTAAATTATTACAATTCAATGCCTTAAAAAACACTAAGCGGTATTTTACTGGCACCTGTCAGATTATTTGCCCTCTGACTCGATGAGTTTAATCTTGAAACCCTGTTGCACTTGGGTATAATGCCCACCTCGCTTCGGGGGAGTAGCTAACTGGATTTCGAGCCATCGATATTCAGGGTGAACATCAACATACTTGGCCGCATGCCATGGTGTTCACAGCAAATCATCGATTTGTCCTGCAAGACCTGAGCACAGTAACCGCACCTAGGGGTGGACGGTCTATTGTGCTTATGTCAAAAACCACCCCTAAAAGGATCACACTTGGAAGCGTTACTCGCCTCAACCTTTACGGTTGCCATCGCCGAGATTGGCGATAAAACCCAACTGCTTGCCCTATTACTCGCTGCAAGATTTAAAAATAAAACTGCGATTATCTTGGGTATTTTACTCTCAACCCTGTTTAACCATTTTGCCGCCGCTTGGCTTGGACAATGGGCGATTAACTGGGTGAGCCCAGATGTAGCACGCTACTTGGTTGCCGCCTCCTTCTTTGCGATTGCACTCTGGGTACTGATCCCCGATAAAGTGGACGCCGAGGAGAGCCGTTTCTATAAGATGGGACCCTTTGTTGCGACCTTTATTCTGTTCTTTATCGCCGAAATGGGCGACAAAACCCAAATCGCAACTGTCGTTTTAGCCGCTAAATACGATGCCTTAGCCATGGTGGTTGCAGGTACTACTTTGGGTATGTTGCTAGCGAACGTCCCAGTGGTTATTGCGGGACATTTTAGTGCCGAAAAATTACCAATGAAGTGGATCCACAGAGGCTGCGCAATTTTGTTTGCCCTGCTCGGCGTAGCAACCTTAATGGTTAACTAATTGATAAAATGAAGATAAACAAAAAGGCCAGTGATAACACTGGCCTTTTTTTATGGGGCTAACGAATCAACTTATAACCCGAGAGCAGTTTGGATCCGTTGACCGTAATCGGCATCTGCTTTGTGGAAATGTGCCAGCATACGTTGCTGTACCTCTACACTTGCCTGACGCAGTGAGCCAGAAATCGTTTCCACTAAGCGTGCTTTCTCGGCTTCGCTGAAGATGCGATACAAATTACCCGCCTGAGTGTAATCATCCTGATTGTAACGGCTGTAACGCGCCGCTTCGCCATCTAAACGCAGTGGTGGCTCGGCAAAGTTTGCCGGTTCAACTAAAGCACCCGCAGTGCTGTTTGGACCATAGTTAGCCGCGGCATCGCCGCCGGTTTGACTACCGTGGTACGGGCATTGTGTTCCCGCCATGGCTCCCGCACGTTGGTGATGGTTGGCTTTAGTCGCATGTGGGCAGTTTACGGGTAACTGGTTGTAGTTCGCCCCAATTCGGTAACGCTGCGCATCGGCATAGGCGAATAAACGCGCCTGCAACATCTTGTCGGGCGATGCGCCCACACCTGGTACTAAGTTGCTCGGGGCTAATGCCACTTGCTCGACTTCGGCAAAGTAGTTTTGCGGTAAACGATTTAGCTCTAACACACCAATCTCAATTAACGGGTAATCGCCATGTGGCCACACCTTAGTCAAATCGAATGGGTTGATATGGTAAGTGTTGGCATCAGCCTCAGGCATAATCTGTACGTTCACCGTCCAACGAGGGAAGTTACCGTCGGTCACAGCTACCACCATATCGCGCTGGGATGAGTCAGGGTCGATACCCTTTAACTTATCGGCTTGCTCATTAGTTAAGTTCACCACGCCTTGCTGCGATTTGAAGTGGAACTTCACCCAGAAACGCTCACCTTTAGCATTCCAGAACGAGAAAGTATGCGAACCATAACCATGCATTTGGCGGTAGTTTGCCGGAATACCACGGTCAGACATCAGAATCGTCACTTGATGCATGGCTTCAGGGTTTAATGACCAGAAGTCCCACATAGCTTGTGGATCTTTCAAATTCGTCAATGGGTTACGCTTTTGAGTATGGATAAAGTCAGGGAACTTAATACCGTCACGCAGGAAGAAAGTCGGCGTGTTGTTACCCACGATATCGTGATTACCGCGAGCGGTATAGAAGCGTAAACCAAAACCACGGGGATCGCGCTCGGCATCGGCAGACCCCATTTCACCGCCTACAGTAGAGAAGCGCACGAAGGTCTCAGTTTGCTTACCCAAACCGTTAAAGTGATCGGCGATGGTGTATTCGCTTAAGTCTTTAGTCAGGGTGAAAGTACCGTATACGCCAGTCCCTTTCGCATGCACAACACGCTCAGGAATACGCTCACGGTTAAAGTGGGCAAGTTTTTCAATTAAATGCCAATCTTGCAGTAGTAAGGGACCACGCTCACCCGCTGACAATGAGTTTTGATCGTCAGCAATTGGAGAACCGCTTTGGCTTGTTAAATACTGTTGACTCATATCTTGCTCCTCATTCTTGATTGGTGTTAACCCAAGATTCAATTAAATCGTAAATGGTGGCCATGGCTTCTCTCCTTGGCAGGGCGACGTGTTGTCGATGGAGTTAGAATAGGCAAAAATACGAATTCAATAAAACGATTAATATAGATTCAAATAATCTACATTTCAGATTAACGAAGAGTACTTAGATCATTCAGGGAGTAAAGTTCACTCCCTGAATGTGATGAAATAGCCAGCAACAGAATAAAGAGTATACCAGTCGCAACGCAAACCGACTTGGCAAAAATGAGAACTTGAGCTTAAGACAAACTTAAAAAATACTTCAATTGATTCAGAGTGCTACATATTACTCATTGACAGAACTCGCCTGCTCGCGATAGATAACGACCAAGTAATAGGCATCGATTAACACGATAAAAAAGTTAACCGCCGCCACCGGATAAGCTTGTATCGCAACCCCATAGGCAACGAACAATGCCGACCCCAACAAGTTCCACCAGCGTAACTTTTTGATGTTAGACATCATCAAAGAGATGGCCACCACCACAGATGCCAAATAACCAACCCATTCCCACATCATTGCACTATCCATATCACGTCCTTATTTATCGATTGATACAACTAAACAGGTTGGTTGAGCCTTCTTAGCGTTTTACTACCGCCGCCGTCATCCGTGAAATACAGGTCAACTCCCCTGCACTATTATGGATTAAGATTTCCCACACCGAACTGCGTTTCCCCAAATGAACTGGTTTAGCCGTCGCGGTCAGTACGCCATTACGCGAAGCGCGTAAATGGTTGGCGTTAATCTCTTGTCCAACACAATAATATTGCTCGAAATCTACCGCAAAGTTTGCGGCATAGCTGGCCACGGTTTCGGCCAGTGCCACGTTCGCGCCGCCATGGACAATGCCTAAGGGGTTATGTATGGCGGGCGTGGCAGGCATAGTCGCCTTCATATAGTCATCGCCAATCTCGCTGATCTCGATCCCTAGGGTCTGCATCAGGGTGCCTTTGCCCCCCATACCAGCATCTAATCGGGCACAATCCTCTAAGGTGACAGGTCTAAACCAAATACTCATTTCAACATCCTAGTAAAGAAAACCAGCTAGCAGTTTACTAAGAAGTGACTGAAGTTCAACACATAAGCATTGGCTAATAACAGCCAGATAATGGCAAGGAGTCACTACGCCTAAGTTAACCAATGCTTTGTGACACCAAAACGACTAAACCAGGCTAAGAATATTCCCCACAGGATCACCACGCTCGGCATCATAAGGGCATCGCTCCCCAATACTGCAGCCGCCTGCTGAATACTAAATACATAGCCCATTTGCACCAATATGGCGACAAGAGACGCGAGCAACATTTTATAAGAAAAGGCTTTTTTAACGAGTAATAACAGACAACCTATAACGCCAGAAACCACCGCAAACCCAAACACACAGTCGAGCCAGGCGGGTGTCGATTCATAGAGCTTTATTTGATCTGGGCTCATTTGCGCCATGGCCTCAGGCGTCATGGTCATTTGGATAACAAATGCCAATAAGCCCATGATGTTCCATAACAAACTGATGAATGCGACAAAATAAAACCACAGTGGCGCTTTTGCCACGCCGATTGCATGGTCGGAGCCAGTCGCTGCCATGTCCGCTCTCCTTGTGATCAAGGTACATAAAGTCCCACAACAACAGTGCCATAAAAAAGGGATGGTAAAACCATCCCTTAGCTTTGAGTTTAGCTCACAAACTCAGTTGTGAGCGTGCAATCACTCGATTAACGGCGACGGCGTTGCAGGCCGAATAGCGATAGCAAGGCTAAGCCTAAGTATCCTAATGCACCACCATCATCCTTGGGTTTTGGCTCAGGTTTTGGTGGCTCAACAGGCGCAGGGTAGCTTAATGCCACAATCACTGGATCATGGTCAGAGGCTGAGAAAGCATTCTCAGATTTGGCCAGTGCGCCAGAGAATTTTTTGCCGTATTCGAACAGGTTAGATTCAACCGAGTTGATATGCCAATCTTCGATATCCACTAAACGCTTAGCAAGACTAGTATTTGCTAAGGCATGGTCGAGGTTACCTAACTCACCGTTGTAGCTGTATGAGTAAGTACCAGCGCCATGGGCCTTAGTATTGAGGTTAACTAGGCCATAGCCCTTCTCAATCTTGCTACCTTGGCGCTCAAACACTTTGCCATTTAAGGTGGTCCAAGAGGCGGTCATAATATCTCTGTCAGACTTGCTCGCATCGTAGTCGGTCAATACGCGGATAGGGTCTTCCATGCCGTAGGCATTCATATCACCAATCACCAGCAGATCGCCTTTAACATCTTTCAAAGCTTCGCCAAGCACTTTAGCCGCTGACACGCGGAAGGCGTTACACTTGCCCTGTTGATCGGCAGGATCGACTGACTCTTCGAAGTTGACCCAATCTTCTAGACAGCCTGAACCTTTAGATTTTAGATGGTTAACCACAACGGTTAAGTTTTCATCATGGATCTTAAAGGTTTGCGCTAAGCTGTGACGTTGATAAGCATCGTTACCTGGGTTGGTCTCAGTTTTACCGTCTTTAGTGCGAGTCACACTGCCAGCGCTAGCGTGTTGTTCTGGCGTATCAATAGTACGAGCCGCACCCGCTAAGCTCACTTTGCCTGCGCGGTAAAGCATACCCACTGTAATGGCATCGCTACCGAAGTACTTACCGTCGTATTTATCTTCATCGGTGATTTCAACGAAACTATAAGCGTTTTCAGCAGTTTGCTTCTCGTTTAAGGCATCAACTAAGTTCTTAATTGCGCTCTTTTCACCAAAGCCGTTGTTAGCGATTTCCATTAAACCGACGATATCGGCGTTCATGGCGGTGATAGCGCTAACGATTTTCGCGCGTTGCAGTAACATTTCCTCTTCGGTCAAAGCGCCGCGGTTACTGCCCGATGGGTTAGTGTCACCACCGACAACATCGTTGAAGAAGTTCAGTACGTTAAAGCTAGCAACACGGATATCGCCCTTAGTTGCAACCGAAGGTGCGTCGGTTCTGTCATCACCACGGATAAAGTCACCAGCGGTAATGGTGTTAGTTGCCACTAAACGGTAGGCACCATAGCTGTAACCAATCACCCCTTCAAGATTAGTCAGTTGGTCACCCACACGGATATAACCGGTTTCGACGTTAAAATCAGGGAAGTAAGGGATAACACCATCGGCTGGCTTGTAGTCAGACTCGATAAACAACTGATTTTCAAGGTTAGATTTAACTAAAGCTGTCGCTTCTGGAGATACTGCAGGATAAAGCTGAGTTGGCTTCATCAACGGCGCTTTGTAAGACACCAGCATATTATTACGACGGCCAGCATAATCGTAGCTGAAGGTACGACTGATCTTCAGATCGCTACCCGCATCCAGTTTCACGTTCATGCCTTCGTAGCGCTCTAATGCCTGCGCTAAGGTTTCGCCATCGGCCACATAGAATGGCGCAGCAGCAGGGACTTCACCCTTGGTACCGACTTCGAATTTCTTGTCGGTTTTGATATCGATTTGGGTTAAGCCGAAGTATTCCTTCACCTTACCCTGAACGCAGACCTCAACCCCAGGTTGAATCGCTTCTGGTGGATTCTCACCTAAAAACACGAACACACCGTCTGAGGTGTATGGCGAGTTATCGCCCTTCACTTCTTGAAGGTAGAAACCTTTGAATAAGCTCTCGCCACGGGCAGTCACTACACCGCGAACAGTCACTTCAGTTTCAGACTCGAATGCGCCAACTGGAACATAAGGGCTAGACTCACCCGCGCCTTGGACTTGATAAATAGGGACGATTTTCGCGCCGCTGCAGCTAAAGACTGGTGTTTCTGGCTCTGCTGCACCTTCTAGCGAACCTAAACCGGTGAAGGTGTCCTTAGGTAATTGTTCCCATTGGGCAGGATTAAAGACAGTGTTAGCGACTAATGCGTCGAGTTTACGCTTAAGGGTGACATCGAGCCCCCAACCAGTCGGCGTTGGCACGTCACCGATAATATCGACCACAGCGCCATCTTTAACTAAGGCAACCGCATCGCCACCGTTAAAACTTAAAGAACCCGAAAAACTATCGACACCTTGAGGAAGGGTAATGACTGCGCTTGAGTTTAAAATGACTTTTGTCGATTTTGGCGCAATGCTTTGTCCATCTAATACCTGCATATCTAAGGCATCAGTGGCGCCATCTTTATAACGAACGAGTTTATAACCCGCCAAATCAATTGCCGTATCACCGCTGTTATATAACTCGATAGCTTTGTTGTTTGAGCTACCTTCAACATATTCAGTGATCATCACATCAGCGCTTGCCATCATTGGCAAAGCTGCGGCCACAGCTAAAGATATAGCCGTTAACTTATTAACATTATCCATATTATCAACCCCATTATTATAATATCGCCGCTAATTTTTATTAACGTGCGGGCGAATTATTCCAGAGTTGAATTGCTAAAAAAAGAGGGGAAGATCTCACTATGCACGCATAAGATATTGATGGAAATGAAATTTTACAAACAAAACTGTCTTTTATTCAGAACAGTGATATAACACAAAAGTATTAAGCAGTAAGAAAACAATAAGTAAGATAAAGACATCACAGTGATATACCAGAGTGAAATCGAACAAATAACAATCAAAAAATAAATGTGATATTTTGATGACATTTTTAAGTACACCATCCTGAATAATATAAGCGTTTTCGATAATTTAAATCATCGCAATTTATTTAAAACTTAATTATTCGATCATTATTTTGAAATATTATTCGTTGAAAAACGAATACTCCTTATCCGTCTTTTAAACGCTAGCTCGATTTAAAAAGCTTGGCAGTGGGTCATTTGCGAGATGGTATAAAACGGGTAAACAAACTCCTCCATGATTTTATTTGTATCGATTGCAGCACTGCTTAGTCATTTCGAGTGCAAAAAATACCGCCCTGTGTGGGGCGGTATTTTATCAGTGAACGACTTAACCCAAGTTAAGCCGTTATCACAGTAAATTACTTTTTAGCAGGCTCAGCAGCAGGAGCAGCTTGTGCTTTCTCAATTGATTTCAGTTCAACTTCAAAAATCAGGGTTGAGTTTGGTGGAATAGTACCAGTATCGCGGTCGCCATAAGCTAAGTTTGCAGGGATAACAAACTTGTACTTAGCACCGACAGGCATTAACTGTACGCCTTCGGTCCAACCGGGAATAACGCGGTTTAATGGGAACTTAGCCGTTTGACCACGCTTGTATGAGCTATCAAACTCAGTACCGTCAAGCAGTGTACCTACGTAATCCACTTCTACAGTGTCTTCAGCCGCAGGCTTGTCACCAGAACCTGGAGTTAACACTTCGTATTGCAGACCCGATTCAGTGGTCACTACGCCAGGCTTAGCTTTGTTTTCCTCGAGGAACTTTTTACCATCCTCGATGTTTTTCGCAGCAATGGCTTTAGCTTGTTCTGTACGTTTGTCGTTTAACTTTTTATCTAAACCTTGAAGAATGGTTTGCATTTCTTCTTCAGTTAATTTCAGTTGATCATTCAGACCGTTAGTAAAACCAGTTACGATCAGCGCACGGTCAACTGGCAGGCCTAATTCTTCTTGCTCTTTGATATGGCCAGACATATAACGACCGATTGAAGCGCCAACACTGTAGGCTTCTTTTTGTGCTTCAGTCGTTAATTCAACATTTGTGCTTGCGTTTGTTGCTTTTTCTTCTTGATTACAAGCAGATAGGCCAATAACAGCCAATGCAACTAACGATAATTTATAAATCGATTTCATTAAAGCTTCCTCAGCATCCTCAAGCGGTTACAATAACCTAAGCGCGACAACTGTATACTAGTTATCTGGGTTATACCAACTAGATTCTGTTATGTGTTAACTGTGATTAATCTCACTCTACCGGACTAGAGACACCAACTTTAGGAGCAAGTTCATGAAGAAAACCCTACTGCTGGTATTTTGCACACTTTTTTTAGCGGCATGTCAGCCCAAAGCCGATGATATTCGAGTCATTTCACAGGAACCCTCATACAGCGCGAGCCTCTCTAGCGACGGCAATATCGCCATTGTCGCCACCCAAAGCCAAGGGGTGCAATGTTGGGACTTAACCACCCACAGCCTCAAGTACCAATGGGTGCATGGCGATCTGAATACCGGCGTCACGGCCACCGCCATTTCCCCTAACGGTGAGTTCGCCGCATCGTTAAGCCGCGATTCAGTTGCCCTATGGACAATAGCCGACGGCAAATCCCGAGGATGGTGGTCGCTGCCCGCCTCGGGTGAGAGTGTCGCCGTGGCGAATAATGGCGCCCTACTCATAGGCTTAAACGATGGCAGTGTGATGTCACTCAATGCGGCCAAAACGGCATTGATTAAATTTTTAGGCCATAAGGAAAGGGTGAATACCGTCGCGCTTTCCGCCGATGGACGCATTGCCCTCTCAGGCTCCAACGACATGCAGGCTATCCTGTGGCAGGCGCAAACGGGGCAGCCAATCCACACTTGGGATATAGGAAGTCGGGTGACTAAGGTGGCACTCAACGACAGTGGCACATTAAGCTTTACCAATGGCAGTATCAATGAAGCGAAGATTTGGGATAACACCAATGGTAAGCTATTAAATCAATTAGAGATTAAACGCAGGCAAATGACCTTCTCGGCGGTGCGTTTCGCCCAGCAAGACAGCCAGCTGCTCACAGGGACGCCCGCGCGCGAAGTCATACTCTGGCAACGCCAAACGGGTAAACCTATTGCTAAGTGGCAAATTGCGCTGACTAAAAACAGCCAAAACCGAGGAGCCGTTGTATACTCTGTGGCAATTCGAGATACCAATAAAGTGGTTAGTATCAGTAGCCAAGGCTTAGTCGAGACTTGGCAGGAGTAGAGGTTAGTCATGCAAGGCGTACAAGAACAGATTGAAGAGCTGCAAATGAAAATGGCTTTTCAAGAGCTCACGGTCGAAGAGTTAAACCAAGAGGTCATTAAGCTGAACCAGCTCATAGCCCATCAGCAACATCAAATTCAGTTATTGATTGGTAAATTAAAAGCGATGGAACCCAGCAATATTGCGACCCAAGCCGAAGAAACGCCGCCACCCCATTACTAATGTGATAGCGGATAAGCCCATCCGTTAACGACACCATGGCCCATAAATATCCAAGGAATGCGATGTTTAAAGATGCGATATCACCCACACCCAGTCAGCCACTGCCTATTGCCGTGGTGGGTGAAGCCATTTTAAAAGAGCAAGCCATTGAAGTTCGCGACTTCGATACGGCCTTGAGTCAATTAGCAGAGCAGATGGCAGTGAGCATGGAGGCCGCTAAAGGCGTTGGTATTGCCGCACCGCAAGTACACAGCCCGCTGGCACTGTTTATCATGGCTTCTCGGCCGAACGAGCGTTACCCCGATGCGCCGCTGATGGACCCCGTTGTGGTGGTCAACCCAGAGATTTTGTCTGCCTCTGCGGATTTAGTCAGCAGTGAAGAAGGTTGTTTATCGGTTCCCGGACAAAGGTTTACAATTTGGCGCCACCAGCAGATAGTAGTGCGCTATCAAAACCTGGCAGGACAATGGCAACGCTCTGAGTTAACAGGTTTTATTGCACGTATTTTTCAACATGAGTTTGATCATCTTCAGGGGATCACTTTGCTTGAGCGTTCACAAATGCCAGAACAAAAACACATGGCGCGAGAAGGTAAACCACAGGCATGAATAGCACCTTCATTCACTCTTTAATCAGACCCACACTCAGCACGCTGATGCTCGCCGCGATCTTAGGCTCGAGCGGTTGTGCCTATAACAGTATTTTTATCAATTATCCGGCGCAAATTGCACCGATAAAACAAGAACTCAATACCGCAACGCCCATGGCGGATATCGAGAAATTAGCCAGCAATATCCAAGGTAATGATGGCCTACTCTACGCCCAAGAAGCGGGACGTGTAGCGCAGGTTGCCGGAGACTTTGCCAGCAGCCGTAAGTACTACCAGCAAGCGGTCGAGGCCTATACAGCCTTCGATGATAAAGCCAAGATTAGCGCCAGCGACATAGGCGCAACCGCTACAAGCTTGGTATTAAACGATAATGCCATCCCCTACCGTGGCCCAGGCTACGAGCGCATTATGCTGCACCAATATCAAGCCTTGAATTACCTGTTCAGCGGTGACTATCAAGGCGCCTTAGTGGAAGTTCGCCGCAGTAACGAGCTGCAAAGCTCTGAGCAGGAGCGTTATCAGAAGTCACAAAAATCCGTGCAGGCCATGGCCAATGGCACCATAGATGCCGAAATGAATAAGCTCGGCCAAGCCGCAGGCACGGTAACCAGCTCCTTCCTCAACGCCTACAGCTACTACACGACGGGGTTGCTCCACGAGGTTTTGGGCGAGCCAAACGATGCCTTTATCGACTATCGTAAAGCGGCACAAATCAGCCCGGATAACACTTATCTGCAACAGGATTTAGTGCGTCTTGCCAAGCAACTCGGCATGCCACAGTACGATGAGTTTAAAAAGCGCTGGGGCGATGCCAAGTTTCCCAAGGCGGGCGAAGGCCAAGTCATCCTAATGGTCGAAAAGGGCTTTGTACCTGAAAAACAAGCGCTCACAGTGCCCTTCACTATCCATGGCAACTGGCAAACCGTGTCTCTGGCCACCTATGGGCCGAACAATAGTGTTGTCGCCGAGACCCAAGTACAAGGCTTAGGTACAGTGCTGAAAACCGAGCCCATCGCCAATATCGATGCCTTAGCAATTAACGCACTCAAGGAAGATTTACCCGGCACCTTGGTACGACAAGTCGCGCGGGTGTATGCCAAATCAGAAATGGCCTATCAGGTCGAAAAAAGCGGTAAGCCCGGCAACAATGCCGCCGATATTGGCAGTATCGCCATGCAGATTTTTAACGTGGTCAGCGAACAGGCGGATCGCCGCAGTTGGTTGACCCTGCCAAAACAGGCGCAAATTGGCAGACGTTACCTCAATCCCGGGGAATACACGCTGCAGTTGGACAAGGCTCCACCGGCCAAAATTGAAGTTGCCGCAGGCAAGACCACCTTGGTCTGGGCAATTGATACTGGTAATTACACCCGAATTTATTCAATAATCATTTAACCTAGCGGTGAATGTTTGAATAAAACGAGTGTCATTAAGTTTTTACAATCACAAAATGGAACTGACTATGAAACAATTTAAACTGATTTTTGTGCTGGCTGCCGTAATGGGTCTGGCTGCATGTCAATCGAAAGTCGAGTATGGCGATGCCACAGAAGTGGAAACCGTTAACGAAAACTTTGGCTCAACGGATCTGCAAGCCATCGCCGCTAAGATGGTCGATAGCATGATGACTTTCCCACCTATCGTGGCTATGACGGCGAACAACCGCCCAATTTTGTTTGTCGATAGCATCAAAAACAAAACCTCTGAGCATATCGATACAGAGTCTGTGACCGACTCTATCAGCAACAAGTTACTGCGCTCAGGCAAGTTCCGTTTTATCGACATGACAAAGGTAGATTCAGTTCGTAAGCAACTGGATTACCAAAACAATACCGGTATGGTTGACCCATCAACCGCCATCAAGTTTGGCCGTCAAATCGGCGCCCAATACATGCTGTATGGCAACCTGTCTAGCATCGTTAAGCAAGATGGCAGCACCAAAGACGTTTACTACAAGATGACTATGCGTCTGATGGACTTAGAAACAGGCCTGATCGAATGGTCTGACGAAAAAGAAATCCGTAAGACTAAGTCTAAGTCTTTCTTAGGCATGTAATCCCGCTAAGCCCCATGGGCTAAAGCCGAAATACTCAAAAAAAGCCAGCATTTTCGCTGGCTTTTTTTTACATTTTTAACATTGGTTATCCCAGCTAAATAAGGTAGTGTACTCGGCCAAAATACCCAGCATGGGTGCCGCTTTCAAATGGGGATAAGTTTACTAGGCCACAGAGCCTAAACTTACCAGCCTGCGCCGCATCCAAGCCATAAATAAAGTAAATCGTTGAAGGATTGAAGTCGTGAATTTGTTCAAAGCCAGCCTAGTTGCCATCACCTGCTCGGCACTCATGTCGTGCGCCGTCCAAAGTCCGTTAAATACGGGCCCAAGGGATGCAAGCCCCTATATCAGCCAATATCAGGCAAGCTTACGTTCACAGGTGATTTCGAATGTGCATTATGAGCTGGATTTTCAACTGACTGGCGACACTGAGTTTAGCGCAACGACTAAGGTCAACTTCAATCTCAGCGAAGTGCCCAAGCAATTGAGTCTCGATTTGAATAAAGCACAAATTAAGCGCTTTTTGATCAACGGCACCGCGGTTTACCCCAACTACAACGGCGCCTATATCAGCCTGAATACTCGTTTGCTGTCCTCGGGTGACAACACCATTGAAGTGCAATTTACTCGCCCCCACAGCACCAATGGTGAAGGCTTGCACCGTTTCCAAGATCCCGTCGATGGCAAAGTCTACCTGTATTCACATTTTGAGCCTGCCGCTGCGCAGCAAATGTTTGCGGTGTTCGACCAACCCGACTTGAAAGCCAACTATAAAATCAGCGTGACCGCGCCGAAAGACTGGCAAGTGATCAGCACCATGCGCGAGTCCTCAGTCACACCAGCTGGGGCCATGAATCGTTGGGAGTTTCCTGAAACACCTAAGTTAAGCCCTTATAACTTCTCGATGCATGCAGGTCCGTACCATATGTGGCAGGACAACTCTGGCCGCTATCCGATGCGCCTCTTCGCGCGCCAATCGGTGGCGAACCAAGTCACGCCAGAGGATTGGTTTACCTATACCAAACAAGGCTTAACCTTCTTTGATGCCTATTTCGGTATTCCTTATCCCTTTAAGAAGTACGACCAACTCTTAGTGCCTGATTTCCTCTACGGCGCAATGGAAAACGCTGGCGCCATCACTTTCGCCGAAGATCGTTTCCTCCACAAAGCCGCTATGACCGCCGAGCAAAAACAAAGCTTAGCCGGCGTTATTATGCACGAAATGGCACACCAATGGTTTGGCGATCTGGTCACAATGAAGTGGTGGAATGGTTTGTGGCTAAACGAGAGTTTTGCTTCCTTTATGGGTACGCTCGCGACTCAAGAGGCCACCGAGTTCACCAATGCCTGGCGCAGCTTTTACGCCCAAGGCAAACAACGTGCCTATGAGCAAGACAGCCTAGTGACAACGCATCCCATCGAAGTGCCCGTGGCGACCACGCAAAACGCCTTCGATAATATCGATGCCATCACCTATCAAAAAGGCGCCTCGACCCTCAAGCAGTTGCGCCATTTACTCGGCGATCTAGTGTTCCAGCGAGGCGTGAGTAACTACTTAAAGCAATACAGCTATCAAAATGCCGAGCTAGATGACTTTATCAATAGCCTAGCTAAATCGGCGGGCCGTGACTTAAGCGCCTGGACGAAAGATTGGCTCTACAGCGCAGGGGTTAACACTATTAAGGCCGAATACCGCTGTGACGGTAACCGCATCAGCGATTTTAGCCTGTTGCAGTATCCTGCAAGCAGCGAGTTGCCTACACTCAGGGAGCAGAAAGTCCAAATCGCCCTGTTCACTAAGGGACGCTTCGATTTAAGACATGAGACCACGGTCGCCGTCACCTATAAGGGTGAGCGCACCGAGGTGAAACAATTGGTCGGCGAGCGTTGTCCAGATTTGGTTTACCCCAACTACGATGACTGGGGCTTTGTAAAGGTGCAACTCGATGACAAATCCTTCGACACCGCTAAGCAACAGTTAAGCCGTGTTACAGATCCACTGCTGCGCTCCATGCTGTGGCAAAGCCTGTGGGACAGCGTGCGTGAAGGCAACCTGAGCCTAGATCAATACTTAAGCACAGTGTTCGTCAACGCCCCTGCGGAAAATGACTACACTGTAGTCGGCCAGATTATTTCGACTCTGCTGCGCAGCAAAGAATACCTCGCGCAAATCGCGCCGATTCAGCAAAACTATGCTGAAAATGCGGTCAAAGGCTTAGCGCAAATGAGCCTTCGCAAAACCATGGAGAGCCGAGGCGACAATGACTTCCAGCGCCGCTGGTTCAATGCCTATATTCAGTTAGCGGGCGATCGCGACAGCTTGCGTCACTTAGCGCAATTGCTGGATGGTACAACCAAAATCAAGGGCTTAACCCTAGACCAAGATCTCCGCTGGGCCATCATCACTCAGCTGAATCGCTATGACTTCCCAAATGCGCAGCAACGTATTACCCAGGAAGCCGCCCGCGATAACTCGGATTCGGGTGAAAAGGCCGCATTGGCCGCACAGGTTATCCGCCCAGAAGCCGCTGCCAAACGTCGCTGGTTGAGCAAAGTGCACACCGACGCCCTGCCGTTTGCCAAACAGCGGATCATCATGGAAAACCTCTATCCTGCTGAACAGAAACTGCTCAGCGCCGCCACCGCAGAAGAGCGCCTCGCTAACTTGGCGGACATGGATAAGAAAGGCCCTGTGTTTATGCGTAGCTACAGCCGCAACCTTATCCCAACCGACTGTAATTACACCAGTATTGCCGCCTTGGATAAGGTATTAGATACCCAAACAGGATTATCAAACCTAACGCGCCGCACGCTGTTAGAAACCCGCCAAACCGAGCAACGTTGCGTGCTGATCAAAAATAAAATGACCCATTGATAATGGCTCATTAAAAAGAGGCTCAATTGAGCCTCTTTTTGATCGGGTTACTCGATACGCCGAGAAGGCAATTCTTGGTAGAACTGCAGCAACTCTTCGAGCGCCAAAGGTTTAGCGTAAAAATATCCCTGATGTTGATAAACCCCTTTCGCGGCTAAGTACTCCACTTGCGCCTGAGTTTCAACGCCTTCGGCCACCATATCCATATGCGACTCACGGCCAAAGGCGATAATGGCATCGAGTACCGCGCCCTTTAAATCCTGCGTGCCTATGGTATCGGTAAACATCTTGTCGATTTTGATGCTGTTAATCCCTAGCCGCTGCAAATAACTAAAACCACCAAAGCCAGTGCCAAAATCATCCAATTTAAAGTCATGGCACAGGGGTAACACCGCCTTCATTTCGGCGAGGGCCAGCTCAAATTGGGTGATGGGCTTACGCTCAGTCAGCTCAAAGGCGATGCGCTTAACCCTGTGATCGCTATGGCTGGAGAACCATTTGCTCAATAACCCCGACTCGAGCTGCTGGGCGACGATATTAACGCTGACCCAGCCTTTGAGCTGAGGCAAGTCCTGATATACCTGCTCGAGGATAAGATCGGTGATCGGCAAAATTAAGCCCGAATCTTCGGCGTAGGGAATAAACTGATTAGGTTGAACGAGCACGCCATCGAATCGGCGCCAGCGGACTAACATCTCTTGGCCGACGACCTCTCCGGTGCGGCAATCTATAATCGGTTGATAATAAGGAATAAACTCTTTTCGACTGATGCCTTTTTGGATAAGCATCCCCAGCGACACCCGCGCCGATTGCCAATTCCAATAAAAAATCACCGCAAGGAAAGACACTATCAAGGCAACCACAAATAGCACAACGGCTACGTGTGAGGCTTCTCGCCAGTAAAGCGTATCCCCCGCCCTTAAGGTCAAGGTCACATCTAATACGTTGATATAACGAGAGTCCTCAATAAATACGTTCTCTGTTTCTAGCCGCTCAACGCCCCGCTCGAGGGAAGAAAGGCCTTGATAACCAACCAATAGTTGATAACAACCTAGGCACAGATTTGACAGGGTTTCGTTATAGACAGAGCTATTGGTGAGCACCACTAACTTTTGCTCGCCCAAATGGAACACATAACCAATGCTGCGAGCCCTATCGTTAGCCGCGACTGTCGTGGCAATATCCACTCGATGTGAATCGAAATATAAACTTCGAGAGCGGTCGAACTGATAATTAACCGGAGGCCCTATATTGGAGCATTGCTTGCCGTCTACCAATTCTAACTGAATAAAACGAACGATCGCGGGGCTTAAGGATGGGCTATTTAGCAGCGCGATATCGTCGGTATCGCAGGTAAAAGATAATTCGCTGAAGGCCTGCGCGACATTTGTCGCTTCAAATCCATCGAGTCCATTGGCAAACGAAGTCGCAATAATATCTAAATCATCGCTGAATCTTTTTTCCATGCTGTAACGGGTCAGCCAAGGTTGCATCGCACATGCCAGCAGTATGGGCAAAATAAAGATAAGGCTGGTATGTAACCAGGGATTAAGGCTCCAGCGAGGAAAATTCCATTTCATATTATTCCGCTCATTTGCATTCATCAGCACTGATTTGTACTAACTTACTGTTATATCAGAGTATGCCTTATATCCGATGAAAGCTGTGCAACAAATCAAATTAGTCATCTTACAGGAGTAAACTCCTATTTGGGCAATATCGCCAATTTACCAAGATGACAGTCAATCCGAGGTGCTGCCAATTTAAACACATTAAAAAATTGGCAACTTATCAATTAATGCTTTCACACTTTCAGCCGCTATACTCTATTGACGTTAGACAGCTAACGGAATTTAAAGGAATTAAATATGAGATCAACACTCAAAACCCGCCTACTCTTTAGTAGTCTTTTCGCCGTTCTCATTACTGTTGCAGTACTGGTAAGCATTTCAAGCTATTTCATCCGCAATAACGCCTTACAAAACACCCAACATGAAATTGATCAACTGGCGAACACCTTTGCCGAAGGGATTGGCCTGTGGATGCAAGATCGCAAAATGGCGATTACCAGCCTTAAAAAGACCGTAGAAGCCGATCCTAATGTGCAGATCACGCCCTATTTATTACAAGCCCACAATGGCATGGGATTCGCGCTGACCTATTTTGGCGATGAACAAGGCAACATGTACCGCCAAGATCCCGCGCTAAACACGGCTAACTATGATCCCAGAGTCCGTCCTTGGTATATGGACGCCAAAGCCGCCAATGCGATGGTGATGACGGCGCCCTATGTTAGCGCGACCTTGAAAAAACAAGTGGTGACCATTGCCGAGCCAGTCATGGTCTCGGGTAGCCTATTCGGGGTGGCCGCAGCAAACCTCACCATAGACCAGCTCACCGATGCGGTTCAGCGCCTTCAAGTCCCAGGTAAAGGCTACACCTTAATGGTAGACAGGACAGGGCTTATCATCAGCCATCCCAATAGCCAGCTCAACAATCAACAGCTGAACACCATAGATAAAGACTTTACCCCCAGCTGGTTATCCCAACGGGCAAATGCCAATACCTTAGAAGAGCGTGAACTCGGTGGCGAAACTCAACTCATTTATGTGGCGGCAATACCGTCCACCGATTGGGAGTTGATTTTCGTGATGAACAAAGAGGAGATCATGTCGCAGGCCACCACACTCGCTTGGTGGATGTCCGCCGTCGGTGCCGCGTTACTGGTCCTCTTCGGCTTGGTTCTCGTGGCTATCTTCAAAATTCAATTTAAAGACCTAGAACGCGTAGCCTTGGCACTCAATGATATTGCCGAAGGGGATGGTGACCTGACAATGAGAATTCACACAGCCAACAGCCACGACGAGATTGGCATCTTGGCCTCGGGCTTTAACCGCTTCGTCGAGCGCCTGCATGGCATGATCTCCAGAATGCACAAGATTGCAGGCCAACTGGAATATCAAGCCCAGGGCAGCAGTGCATCTGCCACGGATAATAGCCAGCGCATCGCCGTGCAGCAGGACGAAGTGACTATGGTGGCGACCGCTGTCACTGAGATGGCGAGCGCCACCGAAGAGATTGCTAGCAACGCCGAGCATACCGCGCAAACGGCACAAGATGCGGTTGGTCTGTCGAACCACGGCCAAAAACAAGTGATGCAGAGTCAGCAATCGATCCGCAACTTGGCCAATGAGGTCGAAACTGCGGGCCGTATTATCAGCGAGTTGAACGAACACTCGCAAAAAATTAATAGCATCCTGCTCACCATCAGTGGCATTGCCGAACAAACCAACTTGCTGGCGTTAAACGCCGCCATTGAAGCCGCCCGCGCCGGTGAACAAGGTCGCGGCTTTGCCGTGGTAGCCGACGAAGTGCGCGTGTTGTCGCAGCGAACTCACTCCTCGACCCAAGAAATTCAGGCGATGATCGAAACCTTACAGCAAACTGCGGGTAAGGCGGTTAAATCTATGACACAAAGCCATGATATGGCTGAAACCAGTGTCGCCGACGCCAACTCGGCCAGTGAGAGCCTGCTACAGATCAGCAAAGCCATTAATGAGATCTCGGATATGGCGAGCCAGATTGCCACCGCAGCAGAAGAACAAACCTCGGTCACCAGCGAAATTAACCGTAATACCGAGTCGATTCGCGAAGTTTCTGAAAACCTCTCCATCGAGGCGCAAAGCTCTATGGTACAAGCGCAGGAATTGGCTCATTTAGCCGCCTCGCTGCAACAGGAAGTCGGCCGCTTTAAGCTATAAATGCGCCAACGCCCTATGCCCTATGCCCTAACGCATCGCCACGCTATAAAAAATCCCCGATAATGTTGAGCTTATCGGGGATTTTTTTATAAAGATCACACTAGCGCTTCAAGGCCTCTCGATGGGGTTGGATTAAGGGTTCGAAATAGCTGGTCTTTAAGCCTTGATAACCCATTTCAATCCGATTGCCACCATTACGCTTCGCCTTGTACATCGCCGTATCGGCGCAGGACAACAGTTGTTTTTCATCCCTGCCATGCTCGGGATAGAGGGCAATTCCAATGCTCGGCAAAATATGGACCTGTTGATTAACCAGCTCAAAAGGCTGGTTAAGCACTTCTAAGATTTTTTGGGCGACGAGCAAGGTATTCTGCGCCGAATCGACACGCTCAAGCAGGATCACAAACTCATCGCCACCAAAACGGGCAACCGTATCCGAGTTTCTCACGCATCCCAAGATCCGCTGGGCGGTGATTTGTAGTAAGAGATCGCCCACGCCATGGCCATAGGTATCATTCACCCATTTAAACTTGTCTAAGTCCAAATAGAGTAAGGAGAAATAGCTCGACTCACGATTCGCGCGTGATAGCGCCTTTTGGAATCTGTCATAAAACAACTCACGATTAGGCAAATGGGTGAGTTGGTCATAAAGTGCAATATGCTCTAACCGCGCCAACATCTGCCGCCGCTCAATCGCAAAAGCGACTTGGGTCGACACAAACTCCAGTAACTCACAATCCTGCTGAGTGTAAGCCCGAGAATCAGGGGTACTGTGCATAATCAAGGCGCCGATAATGCCCTTCTGCAATGTTAGCGGCACGCCAAGCCAACTTATGGCTTGCGGATTTTCTTGCTGATTTTTTTGCGGGCCTACTTGCGAATAACAAAGCTCACTTTCAACCGCAGAAACAGGCCGAGTCATGGGGCAAAGCAGCATAGACTCTGCGCTTTGGATCACTTGCTCGGTAAAATGATCGAAACTGGCGGATTGCGCCGGATTTTGCTCCCCCGCCAACACACGATAGGGAAAATCTAACTCATTAAGATCGGCATCATACAGCGCGATAGCAAAATTATCCGTCGGTAACAGTTTGGCTAGGATCTGGTGAATGCGTCGATACAGTGCGAGGAGATCTTCGGTAACATGCACCGCCTCAGAAATCTCATACAGCGCAGCCTGGCGCCGCTCGGCGGCTTTGCTTTTAGTGATATCGCGAGCGACGGCAATCCGCTGCTGGCGATCCTCAGACCAACGGGCAGACCAGAGAATATCGACCAGTGAGCCATCTTTACGAACATAACGATTTTCAAAATCGAGCTTATAACTGCCCGCCATAATGTCATTGGCGGCGGCCAGTGTGCGTTCTCTATCTTCTGGATAAACAAGATCTAACATCTGCATCCCCAGCATTTCATCTGGGGTATAACCAAAAATACGCTCGGCGCCCGCACTGACAAACTCGAAGCGCCCGGTTTTATCGACGACGCAGATAGCATCTAATAACAAATCAACAAATTGGCTTAGGGAAGTATAACCATCG
Organism: Shewanella sp. Koi 1; assembly: GCF_052907445.1. Taxonomy (NCBI): domain Bacteria; kingdom Pseudomonadati; phylum Pseudomonadota; class Gammaproteobacteria; order Alteromonadales; family Shewanellaceae; genus Shewanella; species Shewanella sp. Koi 1. The sequence continues at coordinate 3,751,440 of NZ_JBREJM010000001.1, forward strand.
TTTTTCACACAACTCTCCAACTATGCCGAGGGTTTATTTACGTCATGAGGCCCATTAACAAACCGGGGAAATCCCCGCCATTAAAGTCCAAAACACAGAATAACATACTATTAGAGTAGGTTAATTACCATGACAGTTCCAAGCTAAATCCAGCGCAATCTCGCCCGCATACTGATAAAAGCCAGCGGTGGATTTGACGGACACAAACCGATTTAAGCACAATACCCTAAAGGGCGATGGCATAAGTCGCCCACTTATGCCTCATTCCAGTGTTTAGCCAGTTAAGTAGGAGTATGTTTGACGTCGTTCCAGTCCCCTCCCCATAGCGCGCGACAATTACGTCTCGGGCTTGCCATGTGGTCGCATAACCATTGGCAAGAAAGTGTTTATGGTTCAAGCACTAAACAAGCTGAAAGACTTGCCCGCTATGCCAGTATCTTCAATACAGTGGAAGGCAACACCAGCTTTTACGCGACGCCAAATGCGCAAACAGTGATGAATTGGCACAGCGCCACTCCCGATGATTTTCGCTTTACCTTTAAACTGCCACAAACCATCACCCATCAAAAGCAGTTGCAGGATTGTCAGCAGGAGTTATTGGCCTTCTTCCAAGTGATGTCGCCCTTGGTTGAAAAAACTGGCTTGTGGAAAATTCAGCTCCCTGCCTCATTTGGCCCCGAACAGCTGCCAGTGTTAGCAGGTTTTTTTGATCTTTTACCGCAAGGTTTAAGCTATGGCGTCGAGGTTCGCCATTTAGCCTTTTTTGCCAAGGGAGACGCCGAGCGAGCACTGAATCGCCTGCTGATGGACAGACAAGTCAATCGCATCATCATGGACAGTCGCCCGCTGTTTGCCCTGCCGCCCGCCAACGAAGCGATTATCGATGCCCATAAAAAAAAGCCACAGGTGCCCGTTCACGCTATCGCGACCGCCCATACGCCCGTGGTGCGTTTTATTGGCCAAACGGATGGCACAATTGAAGCCTTAGCGGCGAGTAACGATAAATTGCAGGTGAAGAATAACGATAGCTTTTTTAACAACTGGCTAAGGCAACTCGCACTCTGGATAAAAGAAGGGCGCGAGCCCTATCTGTTTATCCATACGCCCGATAACCAGACCGCGCCCGAATTAGCGGTACGTTTATACCAGCAGTTGCAGCAACAACTGGCCGATGAAATCAGCTTGCCCACTATTCAGTTGCATAAAGCGTTGGCAGAGTCTGCCGCGCAGATGCAACTGACGTGGTAAAAGGAATTTAGCTTAACCCCAGAGCGCGTTAGCCAAGATAAACACCAATGCAGATAAGAGCATGGTAATCGGCAATGTCAGTACCCAAGCTAATAAAATCTGCTTAATGGTTTGGCTTTGTAAGCCAGAGCGATTAGCCACCATAGTGCCCGCCACCGCCGAAGACAGAATATGGGTGGTTGAAACCGGCATCCCCGTCACGCTAGCAATCCCAATCGATGCCGCCGCCGTCACCTGCGCCGCAATCCCTTGGCTGTAGGTCATCCCCGAGGAGCCTATCTTCTCACCGACCGTATAAACAATGCGGCGCCACCCCACTAAGGTGCCACAGCCCAAGGCCGTCGCAATGGCTACTATCACCCACAAAGGCGCGTATTCGGTTGACTTAGTTAGGTCCTTACGCCATTTATTGAGTGATGTTAACTCTTTGGCGGGTAAGTCTAATTTTGCCACTTTGCGCGCAGTGTCATCGATACACAGCAGCAAACGACGCACTTCACGACGTTCTTCGACACTCATCTCTTGAAAACTGCTGGCCTTATCTAAACGGCGATCGAGCAGCGACATGGCCGGTAACACGGTTTGTGCCGAGCAGTGGCTCAGTAAAGTGTCAGTCACATTCACTTGTGCTTTAACATCCACCAGATCGCTAATCACAGCTTGATTGCGACTGTAGATAGCCATAATACGGCGGTTAGCATCCTGTGTTCTCGCCAAATCATAGGATTGGCTACTCATGTCGAGGGCAAAATACGCTGGTGCCATACAGATCAGCACCAGCATCACTAAACCAATGCCTTTTTGGCCATCGTTAGAACCGTGGGCAAAGCTCACCCCCATGGCCGAGGCTATCAAACTGACGCGCGCCCAGAACGGCGGATGGCGTTTGCCATTAATCTGAAATTGTTCATCGGGGGTGCGGTGTATCTTGTGCTTTTGCCACACGTACTTCATTAGCAATAACAGTATCCCCGCCAGCACAAATCCCAGCGTGGGCGAAATGATCAACGACAGCATAATCTGCGTGGCTTTGGTGAGATTAATGCCGTGCAGTACAGGTTCATTGTGTATCCAGGCGAATGCGCCGCCAACACCCATAATCGAGCCAATCAGGGTATGGGAACTGGAGGCAGGAATACCAAAATACCAAGTCCCTAAGTTCCAAATAATGGCCGAAAAGAGTAGTGAGAACACCATCAACAGCCCTTGGGTTGAATCCATTCCCAGTAAAGAATCGACGGGCAAGAGATGCACTATAGCGTAGGCGACGCCAAGTCCACCGAGCAGCACTCCGGCAAAGTTGAACAGGGCTGAAGAAATCACCGCGAGGTTGGCAGGCATTGCCTTGGTGTAGATGACTGTGGCAACAGCATTGGCGGTATCGTGGAAACCATTGATAAATTCGTAGGCCAGCACAAATAACACCGCCAGCACTAAAGCTACCGACCAACCCAGGCCGATAGAAGTCAATATCTCAAACATGAATCGCTAACCTATAACGAGGACGCCACAGATTACGCCTAAGGTTGGCCTCTTTGACAGTGAAAAATTATTTAGATTTGCAAAAAGTGAATCAGTCCTCAATAACTCCGTGTCAGGCTTGCATTTAACAAATCCGCTAATGCAAAAACGCCAGCACAGGGCTGGCGTTTTAAGATTTAACACTGAGTCACGGCTTACTGCAGATGACCGGCGTTATGCAATTCACGCTCGTTCACTGGTGGTGGTGTCCACTGGTACATCCAGGTCTCAGTTAACGGCTGACCATCTACCTCTAAGTAAACTCTGAGGTTAATTGGCTCAACGCTGTCTTCTGGCGGCACTAGGTCAAACATAGCGCGGTAACCGTTGATCGCATGTTGTGGGCGAGCAGATTCGATTTCTACACGACCCTGAGAGGTCGAAATCACCGCTTTCACTTGGGTATCTTTACCCAGCATAGGTAAGGAACCACCAGCAAAATCAATCACAAAGCGCTTGCTATAGTACTTACGCTTTTGACCAACCACACCACCAATACCGGTAAAGGTATCGACTACGCGGGCACGGGGTGACTGCACGGGTGGAATACCGCCCCAGTACATGTTGTAGCTATAGAGTAACTCTTGACCCGGTTGAATGGGCTCAGCAGGGTTCCAAAACGCCACGATATTGTCGAAGGTTTCATCCAGTGTTGGAATTTCCACTAACTGCACCGAACCTTTACCCCAGTTGCCAGTTGGCTCAATCCACAGGCTTGGACGCTTCTCGTAGAACACACCATCATCTTGATAATGGTCGAAGTTACGGTCGCGCTGCATTAAACCAAAGCCCTTTGGATTCTCATCGCTATAGGCATTGAAACGCAGGTTGCTTGGGTTACCCAGCGGACGCCAAATCCATTCACCGTTACCCGTGTGCATGGCAAGACCGTCTGAATCGTGGATCTCTTGGCGCCAGTCGTAACCCGTGCGGCGATCGTTTTCACCCACCATGTACATACTGGTCAATGGTGCAACGCCTAAACGTTCGATGGCTTTACGCGGGTAAATCGCCGCATCGACCTTCATTTTTAAACGCTCACCCGGCTCGATATCGAAACGGTAAGCCCCTGTTACACTTGGTGAATCTAACAGAGCGTACACAGTCGCAATATTAGAACCCGGTTGTGGTTTCTCTAACCAGAAACGGGTAAACATAGGAAATTCTTCAGGCTTAGGCAGCGCAGTGTCTACCGCTAAACCACGGGCAGATAGACCATATTGCATTTCTTGACCTACGGCGCGGAAATAGCTGGCACCTAAGAAGGCGACCACGTCACGCTGCCAGTCGGTATTAAACTGCATTCTAAACCCAGCAAAGCCTAGGTCTTTCGGTAGTTGGCTACCCTTTACCTTGGATTTACCGTAATCGAACATGGAAGACGAATATTCGATAAGCTTTGCCTTGCCATTTTCCAATTGGTAAATATGCACAGGCGTATCGAAGTACAGACCTAAGTGGAATAACTCGGCGCGAAACTCCGAATCATCCTCACGCCACAGGGCGGCTTTTTTCTTGAAATGGAACTGCTGGTAATCATCCCAGCTCATGCCCTGTAAGCTTTTTGGCAACTCGCCCTTATGGCTCACATAGGACTCAGTCGCCAGCGTATGGGCATAGCCTTTCAACCAGGCGTAGCTAAACTCTTCTTCCTGCGGTGCACTCGCCTTACCCGCTGCACAAGCAGATAAGCTTAACAACACGCTGCAAGTGAGTAGCACACTGCCCACCATGCGTTGTAAACGGCTACGGGTAGACTGAGCTTCCACCGACGGCATCACCATCGGCTCACGATTTAAATGTCTTTGTTCGGGAAATAAATTGGGTTGCATAAGCAGACTCTGATTTGGTGTAACTTCCTGACACTTCTCTGCAAAAGTAAGCAATATTGCAGTGACTGCCCTGTGGAGAACTGTTGATGACAGTGATAACCATACCTCTATCTCCATCAGTTCGCCAGAATCTAACATAATTTCGACGCAATGGAATATGTCACAGTGACAATATTCAATACTGACGCCAGTTTATGAAAATAGTATTAAAAAGGGCTGCAAAATGCAGCCCTTAGCAATCATAAAACCGATGAGGTTAAGAGTTTGTATCCAGCACTGTTTTGCGTTTGTTGTGGGCAATAATCAAGGCCACTAAACACACCACGCCGACCGCAATCCCCACGGGTTGACTCAGAGATTGAGGCAAGCCTAAACCAATACCCGCCGTCATGATGTAAGAGATGGTGACACAGGTTCCGGCAATCGCAGGCAAACTCACAATCCAATGGAAGCTGCCTCTATCGAACAGGTACTTAGTCGCCAACCACAGCACGCTTGTCGATAACAGCATGTTTGAGAAGGCAAAATAACGCCAGATCAAGGAGAAGTCGATCTTAGTCATAAAGTAAGCGATAGTCAGGATAGGCGCCGCCACCAACAAACGGTTACGCATACTCTGTGGGATGTTAAAGGCGTCGATAATGGTGAGACGCAGCGATCTAAATGCAGTATCACCCGAGGTAATAGGGAATACAGCCACCGCAATAATCGCCATCACACCGCCTAATACACCAAGATAGCTAGTAGCCACTTGGTTAACGACCAGGCCTGGACCACCTTGGTCGAGTAAGCTCTTAAGCTCAACGTAACCACCTGGGAAGGCCGCAATACCCGCAGTCGCCCACACACAAGCTACAACACCTTCAGCCACCATAGCGCCATAGTAAACGGGGCGAACGTATTTCTCGTTGGTCAGGCAGCGCGCCATAATAGGTGCTTGAGTCGAGTGAAAACCACTGATTGCACCACAGGTAATAGTCACAAACAGCAATGGCCAAATCGGTAAACCGTCTGGGTTTGGCTCGAGTAACTCATTGTTGTAATGGCTGTGGTTGAAGTAAGCAAACACATCGCCCATTTCGGGTAACTGTGGCGCGCTGATCAGCAGAGCAACCGCAATCGAAGTGGTCATGACGATCATCAACAGACCAAAAGCGGGATACAGCTTAGTGATGATCTTATCGATTGGCAGCATAGTGGCTAAGAAGTAATAAGCCAAAATCACTAACACCCAGAAGGTGTTATTGCCAAAAATGGTGTCTTTAAAATAGTCGAGGTTACTTAACAGGCCCGCAGGGCTCATGATAAACACCACGCCCACGAAGAACAGTAACATCGCAGTAAACAGCAGCATCACGCCTTTAAAGTAGACATTAAAGTAGTGACCGGCGATTTCTGGCAGGCTCTTACCGTCTTCTTTAATGCTTAACACGCCCGAGAAATAGTCGTGTACCGCGCCGCCAATAATGTTACCTAACACAATCCAGAGTAAGGCGACTGGACCATATAAAGCACCTAGGATAGGACCAAAAATCGGGCCGACACCGGCAACGTTTAAGAATTGGATCAAAAACGCTTTGGCGGGGTGAACGGGCACATAGTCCACACCATCTTCGAATCTTGCTTGGGGAGTTTGCGCTTTAGGATCAATCCCTGCTTGGCGCTCAACAAATGGGCTATAAAACTTGTATGCCAGCACTAAGAGCGCAAGGCATAAGAAGAAAATAAACATTATTTAATTATCCATACTTTAGTAGGAGGTGATTAAATGGAGAGTTTCATTGAGTTAGCCAATGAGGTCAAGCCATCAGGTACTAGACTAAAGTCGGGTTGATAAATCTAAATTTACGATAAAACACGTATATCTAAATAGATTTATTAAATAATGTATCGGCTCCCAATATGCCAAAATCTCAGGTTAAGGGCTTTAAGCTTTTGGTTAGCGTGACGGTTTAAGCATCAGCGCAGCACAAACTCCAACAAAGGCGCCACATCGTCTGCCTCTTGAATGAGTCTGTCCATCTTTACAAATCCATGGCGCAGCAACACCCGCTGAGACGCAAGATTATGCTGTGCTACATGGGCAAAAAGCGGCCTTGAGGTCACTAAAGGTAAAAACGCGCTTAAGGTTAAGGTTGCTACCCCGCGCCCCCAAAATGCGCGGTCAATCCAGTAACCAATCATCGCCTGACCATCCATATGCCAATGGCCAATATTGCCAACCAGCAAGCCATCGACTTCTATCCCCCGTGCCAGTACCGACGCCTGTCCGAGAATATTTTGCTGCCAATGAAGGTAAAACGCCTCACGATCCCGCGAGGGAAATTGCGCCAATTGGGAGGCAATCGGATCCTGTTGATGGGTGAAGATCAACTCCAGATCGTCTTGCCCTATGGGTCTCAATGTCACATTCGATACCCGTGTTTGCTTATCCATCCTATGTCCCTATTTGATTTAATTTAGTGCCACTTTATTTTGACATTAGCCGCCAGCTAAAAAAATGGGCGCATAACCCAAGCAGAGGTTAGCGCCCTAAGAGGCAAAACAACATCATTAAAACTGACAAAATCACATTTAAGGTAGAGAGGGTTAACGCAAATTCAGCACATCACTCTCGAACACTAACTAAAGATCACGGCAAATACGGGCGCGCCCAGCACCATGGCGATTCCGATAAAAATCATGGTCAAACTGGCAATAACGCCCTCTTGCTGGCCTAACTCACTGGCTTTTGCGGCGCCCGCACCGTGGGCCGAAGCGCCCAATGCCACGCCCTTACCTAAAGACGTACGAATGTGCATCAGCTTGAACAGCGGCTCACATACCAACATGCCGATAATGCCGGTGATGAGCACCATCATGGCGGTCAGTTCTGGCACACCGCCAAAGGCGCTTGTCGCCTCCATCGCAAAGGGCGTAGATACCGAACGCACCAACAAGCTCTTAGACAGCTCGACCGGCAGTGGCACAAATTTCACTAACAGCCAGCTAGAAATCATGCCCAACAACAATCCCGCTATCACCCCAAGGGCAATGGTCAGCGGATATTGGCGAATGAGTTTACGCTCCCGATAAATCGGCAAGGCAAATGCGATTGTCGCAGGTGCTAACATCGCCATTAACCAATGGGTGTATTCAAAATAAGTCGGCAGTGGAATATCGAGATTAAACACCAAGAGCGTAATCACTACAGGCGCGAGTACAATCGGCGCCAACCACCACACACGGTGAAGCCTATATAAACGCTTGGCTGCAAAGTAACAGAATAGCGTTAATAACAAGCTGATAAGTGCCAATCCCGTCTGCGAAAACAGTAACTCGGAAATCGCTGCAGGGCTTAAATTCAGGCTCGACATTAAGCGGCCTTAGCATGCCGACGTGCATGCTTTTTGATATTGAGTTGACGCTCGAATCGAAATACTCGGTCAACCACAAATCCCGTGCCCACCATCACGCACACACTGCCCATGACTAAGGTGAAGAGAATATTCACCCCATATTGCTCAAACAGTCCTTCGTACTTGATAACAGAGATCACTGGCGGAATAAAAAACAGCAGCAACTCACCAATCAACCAAGCGGCACCAAGCTGCACCGCATTTTCAGGGATTAGCTTAGTCGCGAGTAAAATCAGTAAGATACCTAAACCTAAAACACTACCAGGCACAGGTAAATGCGCCCAAGAGGCTAACCAATGGCAGGCGAAAGACAATAAACAAAAGAGGCCAATTTGAGTTAACAATAAAGCCCCATGACGGCATCGACGTATTGCGGCTTGTAGGAAAGACATGCGGTTTCTCGATTTACACTAAAGTTGCTATGGGAATATTTTAGTCTTGCCTATTAAATAAAAAAAATGAATATTAAGCATGTAATCCATGAATTTTAAGAATGTATTATCGAGGCGAGAATGGATCTTAAAGTGCTGCGTTATTTTATCGAGATCATCGATGCCGGCGGTTTTGGTAAGGCCAGTGAAAAGGTTCATCTCACCCAACCCGCCCTCTCCAAGGCGCTGCGCCAATTAGAGGAAGAACTCGATCTGGTACTACTCGAGCGCGGCAAGCGTGGCACTCAGGTTAAGCTCACCCAAGCGGGAGAAGTGGTCTATCGCCATGGCAAGGAGTTGCTCGCTGGGCGACAACGCATGCTGGCCGAACTCAGTGCCCAGCGCAGTTTAACCGCAGGCGAATTGAAACTCGGTCTCGCGCCACTCGGCAGTGCTGAAATTTTTGCCCCTATCATTGCCAAATATCGCCAGCAATATCCGCAAATTGATATGCACCTGCTGGTGCGCGGCGGTGTGGAGCAAACCTTAGCGATTCAAAAGGGTGAAATTGAACTGGCCACCGGGATTATCAACTTCGACGATGGTTACCACGGCATTCGGGTGTTTAACGATCCCATGGTGGTGGTGCTGCCCAAGGAGAATCCCCTCACCTCACAAGCTATGCTGTCGATCCACGACTTAGTCGACGAGCCACAAGTGATGTTTGAAACCGAATATACCTTGTACCAACTCGTATTAACCGCTTGCCAACACGCAGGATTTACCCCTAAAAACATCACTCGAGTCAGCCAAGCCGACTTCGGTATTGCCCTTGTGGCGGCGGGCACGGGCGTGATGATACTGCCGCGCTCTATCGCGCGGCGTTACAGTGTCTCTGGGGTGGTGAATATTCCATTGGCGAGCGATGAACTGCGCTGGGAGTTATCACTGTTTTGGCGCAAAGAACAGGTGTTGTCCTTTGCGGCGAAGGCGATGATTGCGTTAGTGGAGAAACACTTAACGCAAAAGTAGCTCACTACCAAGGCACGACTAAGCTAAAACGCACTAAGGTATCGTTATCCCAAGGCAGGATGGGCAAGTAGTCGGGTGAGTGCACACTCTCCTTGGCATAGTGGTCGAGGTTGTATTCGGTATGCTCCACATACAGTAACCACTGCTGCCCTTCTCCCAATAATCCGTATCGTAACTCATGCTGAAGCGATATTGATTTTCAAGCCATTTATCACCGTCGTTCCAGTTTTGCGCGGCAAAACTCATGTTTAATTTAGGCGTAATATCAAAACCAAAACTGCCCATTAAGGTGTAAGCGAACTCGCCATTACCAAAATCGCCCCGATCGTAACCACGGGTACGGGGCACGTCGTCATCGATTTCTAAATAGTAATAACCTGCGCCCGCTTTTAACTGGGCCTGCGATTCCTGCCCCTGATAATTGGCGGTTAATTCAGGGAATAGCTTGGCTTGCTTTTCGATAGAACTCACAGTGTTACGTTTACCCTGTAGGTCCACTTGCCATCCGAAGAAGAAGCGAGGATCGATATGGTAGAACTCACCCGAGGCCACATAGTCCGATTTAAACCACACGGGAATATGGTCGGGGTCGAGATCGTCGGTATCAATGTCGATAAACATATCCAGCATGGCGGACAGGTAAATATCCGATGCAGTGGTATGTTCAATCATAATATTGCCGTTAAATCCAAAGGTATGTGAACTCTCCTGTTCCACAATAAAATCGTGTATCCCCATGGTGTAATGCCACTGGGTCGATTCTTCTGCACTGACCGAAGTTGCTAGACCCAAAAGGAGTGCCGCTGGTGCCAGAGTTAGGTATCTCACATTTCGCTCCATAAATTGCTATTTGATCCTGCATTAAGATTAGATTAACTGGGCATAATTTAATGAAGTTTTTACAATTTTTGTTAGAAATCGTTCATCGCTAACTATTTTAGCCGTAAAAATGAATAAAAAATGATATATCCCGCACAAGTGAAAGCCGAAAATTGCTATTCACGGTCATCCTAAACAATTCACTAACGCTTTAAAAACGTATCTATATCAAACACAGCCAGCGTTGTAATCACAAGTGTTTAGGCATACAGCAATCACGACTCAACATGCATTTTTAATCACTTTTAAAGCATAATTATTGACAAAGAGGCGTCACATCCCTATAGTCGCCACATTGCGAGTCATTCAAAAGAGAGTCTTAAATGAAAAAATCCATGTTATTAGGCGGCCTAGCCCTCACTGCCACCTTGTTGTTAGCTGGATGTGGGAAAAGCAACGATGTTTTAGTGGTTGGCACCAATGCGGCCTTCCCGCCCTTTGAATATGTTGGCGGACAGAGTGGCGACGAGATCAAAGGCTTCGACATTGAGCTTGCCAAACAAATCGCTAAAGATGCCGGCAAGACGCTCAAAGTCGAGAATATGAAATTCGATTCACTGATCGTGGCGCTAAACTCTGGCAAGATTGATTTTATCGCCTCGGGCATGACCATCACGCCAGAGCGCCAAGCCAGCGTTAACTTTTCGGAGCCCTACTATGAGGCTACTCAAGTGCTGCTCGTGAATAAAGATAACGACACCATTCATACCCTTGATGACATTAAAGACAAACACTTTGCGGTGCAGCTCGGCTCAACCGCCGATATGATGTCTAAAAAATACACCCAAAATGTCACTGCTTTTAACACCGGCTTCGAAGCCATCATGGAACTGAAAAATGGCAAAGTCGACTTAGTGCTATTCGATAGCGAGCCTGCGGCGAACTATCTGGCGAAAAACCCCGATCTCAAACTGATCAAGCTGGATTTCCCCCCAGAGTTTTATGGTTTTGCGGTATCAAAGCAGCAGCCAGAACTTCTCAATAGCATTAATAACACGCTGAAAAACTTGAAAGAAAGCGGCCAATATCAGACGCTCGTTTCAGCCCATATCAAGTGATCCCTATGTTAGAAGCAATCAATACTTCGCTGTTTAGCCCCATTGGCGACGACGGCATGATAGGCATACTGCTGATCTTAAATGGCTTAAAAGTCACCTTGATTGTGACCTTCTTCGCCATGTTATTAGGCGCAGTATTAGGCGTGGGTACCACACTGATGAAGATGTCTTCAAAGTGGTATATCCGCTTCCCCGCCGAGCTTTATGTTGGCGTTATCCGCGGCACGCCAGTGGTGGTACAGTTAGTGATCCTTTACTTCATCGTGCTGGCCGCATTCGATGTCGATAAGGTCACCGCTGCCATCATCGCCTTTGGTTTAAACAGCGGCGCTTATATCTCTGAGATTATTCGCGCAGGGATCCAAGCCGTCGATAAGGGTCAAACCGAAGCGGCACGCTCGCTCGGCCTGTCGCAAGCAATGACCATGAAGCTGATTATTCTGCCGCAGGCGATTAAGAATATTCTGCCCGCTTTAGGCAATGAGTTTATCGTGCTACTCAAAGAAACCGCCGTAATTGGCTTTATTGGCGGCGTGGATTTAATGCGGGCGGGTGAGATTATCCGTAGCCGTACCTTTGAAGACAGTATCCCACTCTTTACCTGTGCACTGATTTACCTGTTCCTGACCTACAGCTTCACATTTATGCTGTCGAAATTCGAAAAGAGGTTGAAGCAAAGTGATTAACATAACCAACCTACACAAAAGTTACGGCGATAATGCGGTCCTTAAGGGCATCAACGAACATATTCGCCAAGGCGAAGTGGTCAGTGTGATCGGCCCCAGCGGCAGCGGTAAAAGCACCTTTTTACGTTGCATCAACCTGTTAGAAAAACCCACCCAAGGGGATATTGAAATCGAAGGGCAATCCATTACCGCTAAGGATGCCTGTGTCGATAAATTGCGGCAAAAAGTGGGCATGGTGTTCCAAAACTTCAACCTGTTCCCCCATAAAACCGTATTGCAAAACATTACCTTAGCGCCAGTGAGCCTAAAGTTAATGACCCAAGCCGAAGCCGATAACAAGGCGCTCACGCTACTCACTCAAGTGGGTTTGCAGGATAAAGCTAATGCCTATCCTTCGAGTCTCTCGGGTGGACAAAAACAACGGGTTGCCATTGCCCGCGCGCTGGCGATGGAGCCGGATCTGATGTTATTCGATGAGCCCACCTCGGCACTCGACCCCGAAATGGTCGGCGATGTACTGGATGTAATGAAGGACTTAGCGCAAAAAGGCATGACCATGGTGATTGTCACCCATGAAATGGGCTTTGCACGCGATGTTTCCGACAGAGTCATCTTTATGGATGGCGGCTATGTGGTGGAGTCCAATGTCCCCGAGGAATTATTCACCCGCCCCAAAGAAGCCAGAACCCAAAGCTTTTTAAGTAAAGTGCTGAGGTAATAAAGACTTATACAACATTAAAAGGTGAACAATGGTATTTGCTTGATGAGACTCTGCATGCTTTGAGACAGAAGAGCGTGAAAAATTGAAAGGCTAATATCACTGCTTAGTTATTAAATTCATGCCCATATTGAAAGGCGAACCATGGTGTTTGCTCGACGACACGCAGCGAGTCCATCCGTGGATGCTCGACCGCCCCGTCCTTGGGGCGGACGGTCGTCTCGCTAATCACCATGGCTCACCTATTTAGCATTGTCGTAGCCTATAAGTCTTAAAGAAATACTCAGCAAGCTTTGGGACAAAAATGAGTTAGGTTATTAACTCTAACTCGTCATTTTCGGATGAAAATCTCTATGGGCTAACGCTCAGCTCACGCGCCGTTTTGTAGCTGCGAAGCGGCGGAAAAACGGTCGCCGTGCAGCTGCTTGTTAAGTTTTTCGTTGCTAAAAGAAATATTCGACCCTATGTCGTCAGCCACCCGAACAAATATTTTTGTTATGCAGAAGTCAACTATTCTTACAATAGAGCTCCTAACATCTCGGTCATAGACAGAATCATCTCCATTCTCTAATGAGCCTTTATATCTTGCAGACATACTGAAATCGTGATGTGCGATGTCAGAAAGGAAAGAATAGACATCTTTATAATATGACTCACCGAAAGGTGAAAGCCTAGCCTTTTCTATGACCGAGGTTGCAATGTTAAATTGATACAACTTAGCCTCTTTTATTTTTTCCGCAGAGGTTCTGTCTAGTTTTTTAGCAACTTGCTCTTTGACTGTTTTCTCACATATTTGTTTCCACTCATTTTCTGACATCACACTCGATAATTGGACCATTCGCGTGATTTCGTGCGGGCTCAACCAGCACAAATAGAAATTTAACGAAAGCTCATAGAGACTTCTTACCAGATTTGATGACTGAATAACTAAATTTTCATCAGTTAAGATCCTGATTGACTTTAGTATTTCAGATGCTCTAACCAGCATGCCGAATATGATTTGGTGATAGCTAACATCTGACTTTCCCTTTGCATGAAACTTTCGAAACTCATCTTTTAGGTGATTGATATAGTCTTCTAGCTTTAAAAGGTCTGAAGAGATGTTGTTACTTAAATTAGTTCCTAATAACGAAAGAAAGGAATCTCGATTTATTTTTTCCATAGAAAATATAAAGTGAGTGTAAGGATTGTGCGTGCATTTAAATCCTTTGATAACAAGTGCTGATTCCTCGAGTCCTTTTTTCGACCCCAAAATTATTGCCGGAGGCTTGCTGATACCCAAAGAAGCGTATGCATAATATGTAGCCACATCGTCTGCGCACACAAAATCAAATTTACTATCTTTGTTCAGATTTTGATAAAGGTGTAACGCAGGACGATATCCGCCGCGAATTGCAGCGGCTATGTAATCTATATCATCTTGTGGGGGATTATCTATGACGTGTTCCCATCCATCTTTTTCACGCCTATAAAACCCTGGTTCTATGCGAGATATCGACACTCTGGTTATATATCCCTTAATTTTCCCTTCAAGATAATCACAGTATTTTTTGAAAAAGAATTCGTCGTGCTCCACGTCACGCGCTACGAGTTCATTAGGATCAACCATGATCGTTTTGGGTGCCACCAAGAGTGACAAGGGATTACTTGAATTATCTAGTTCATTCATACATGGAATACTTAACGCTTTGCTAAGGGGCAACCGAAACGCAGTGTAGGTTGTCCCGCGGAGGCCGTGCTTTTTGCGGCCGGAGTGAACTTGAGCAACTTGTTAGCTGTATTTGGCAATAATCTGATTATATAAGTCAATTTCAGCCTGAGTTCCTTTTCGCTTTTCTATTATATATTCTCTGGAAACCTTAATAAGGTTTAACTTAGTACCACTTAGTTCACCAAGGTTTTCAGCTGGATTCCAGGTACTTTTTATAAAATTACAGGTGCGGCAACTTAGGGCATAATTTTCAATATCATCATCACCACCTTTAGATACGGGGACAATATGATCAGTTTGCCACTCTTTATAATTATCAACGGACTCCAACATTTTTTTATCGCAGTATGCACAGCAAAAATTAAAATCGATGCCTAGCTTTGTTTCAATTGGCCCCCAATGACCAGTTTTCATAAAATCATCATATATACTCATAAATATCCTTATACAGCTAACATTTTATTCGTGCGCATGCACGTTTATCTCGTTGGACCAGTAAAAACGCGCACGGTTAACTATCTGTATGGAAAGAACTTATCAGCTTTCTGACGAATACTCCATCTGGAAAAACGTGCATGCGCGTTTTCCAAACCTATTAATTAATTTTGGGAAAGTTTATGCGGATGATTTTTAAGGGTTTTATAAATTTTAGGCTGGATAAACGCGCAAACTAATGAGTGTAAAAACACTCAAAAGCATCTAAATTTAAATACGACTGTATACCCATACATTGTTAGTCGCTTTACGGTAGGGCCAAACATTAGGTAAATGGATGAGATTTTGTAGGGCAATTCATTCGTCAGTTTTCGATTCACTAAATAAATGCTAGCAAGCTTTGGGGCAAAAGCTCGTTTGCCAGAAGCCAACGAAAATTGAAAATGGGTCGAAGTTAACAAGACTAGGCAAGTTTGATCCACTTTCACGTTCAAAAAATTGATAGGGTAATTTCAAATTAATACAGCAACAGATTACCAATGGTCTTTCATCACCAACTTATGGATATAAAAGACTGCGCAAACATCTGTTTGTGACTTTTGGGAGTCTGCACTCTCCAAAACGATCTCTAGAACATAACCTCTATGGCATTACATTCCCGCAGGTTAATCGCAGGTCTCATAGTTTTGCTGAGTACAAAAGGTCACTGGTGTGTAGATAATGTCGTCGTATTTTTGTTTGGTGACAATTTTATATAAGGTCAAAATGGCCTGTCTGCCCATTTCATAGGGACTTTGACCAATGTTGATATGGGCAAGGCGGTCTTTCAACATAGTTAATTGCTCTGGAGAGGTGTCGGTAATAATAATGACGATGTCCTTGTTATCGATTTTATTTTGATAGGGAGCCATCATTTCACGATAGAGGGCTGCATCATTTTGTGCCCAACCGCCTACGGCAACGAAGGAATTTGCCTTTACAGGCTTACCTTTCATCACGGACTCCATTTGCTTAACCGCTTGACTAAGTTGGTCAAAATTAAACAAAGGCTCGCGCACTTCAGTCCAGCCCAAATCGTTATTGAGCAATTCTCCTGGAGGGGCATTGTAGGTTTTGCCAGATAACGCGGAGCGCACGCCCATCAACCTTAAATTCAGATTTGGAGAATCGGGCCGGCCCGATTGCATGATGAGGCTTCCCCCATTAGGCCGTAACTTTTTAAGCTGCTCCCCTAACGACTGACCTAGTGCGAAATTGTCGGTGCCGATATAAGCCAAACGTAAATTTTTAGGATCTTCATCGATAGAAGCATCCAAGTCTGAGTCATAGGTAACTACGGGGATGCCGGCTTCCTTTGCCCTCTTTAGGCTATTTTCGGCAAGATACTTAGATTGTGTAACCGCGACGGCAATTCCATCTACACCTTCATCAATCAGCTGGTTTATCACTTGATCTTGCAATCTCACACTACTTGATTCGGGTCCCCGATAGATGCATTCAACCCCTTTAATTTGTGCGGCGGCGTCAACACAACCCGTTTTGCTTTGATCAAAAAAAACACTATAGAATTTAGGCACTACTGCAAACTTAAGCTCCTTTCCGTAGCCACAAGACAGTGGTAATAGGCTAAATGCAATCAGCAGCATCAATAATCTCGCCATACATTCCCCTAAACAGTAAGCTCGACTTAATAAAATGTAGCAAAGGAATAGATTAAACCATACGAGCGACAACGGTATTTTGGAGGACTTTTGATCTCACTCAGTATTTTTGAGTTAGCTCATTTCTCAGCCCACAATAAAACCGCACTCAGCAATTTGTTTAATCAGTCATAACGCCATGAGATGACTCTTGCTATTCACTACTATTCATAAAAAGTCCCTCAGCATTCATTGCGTACAACTGCTATTAATTTCAAAAATATTTTGAAACTGATAGCCGTTTTGATCACATTGTTTTTTACTTAAACCCGCTTAAAATGCTGTCGTTGATTTTGTATTCCTCGATGATTTGGAGCTGTTACATGAGTGATTTAAGTTTTCTCGCTAAAAAGCGTTACACCACTAAAGCCTTTGATCCAACAAAGACGATTCCTGCCGACAAGATAGCCGAAATCAAGACATTACTGCAGTTCAGCCCATCATCGACTAACTCGCAGCCTTGGCATTTTGTGCTAGCAAGTACGGCGGAAGACAAAGCCTTGATCGCACAATCGACCGAGCACTTTGCCTTTAACACCCAGAAAATCCTCAATGCTTCCCATGTGGTTGTGCTCTGCACTCGCACTCAACTCGATGAAGCCCATTTACTGCAAGTGTTAGAGCAAGAGGCTGCTGATGGCCGTTTTGCCAATGAAGAAGCCAAGCAAGGCCAGCACAACGGCCGCTCTTTCTTTGCCAATATGCATAAGAATGAGTTAAAAGACGCCCAACATTGGATGGAAAAACAAGTGTATTTAGCTCTCGGAACCCTGATGTTAGGTGCGAGTGTGCTCGATATCGATGCCTGTCCAATCGAAGGTTTTGATGCGACTAAACTCAATCAAGTCTTAGGCCTACGCGAAAAAGGTTTCTGCGCATCAGTGGTGGTGGCTCTAGGTTATCGCTCCGAAGAAGACTTCAACGCTAAGTTACCTAAGTCACGTTTAGCGCAAGAGGTTATCTTTACCGAGATCTAAACCTCGTTCGCTAAGTTTGCATATGCCCTTGTTTGTGATTGCAAACAAGGGCATTTTCATCGCTTGCTCTCTAGCATCAGCCAGATCCCATTGCCGCAGTTAAAACCAACCAAAGTCGGAGTGACCTCGGGGTAAATTGCTCTAGAATCCTTCTTTGCCTACACTTTTCCTCTATGGCATAGTGTATTCCAAGCTCAGTAACGACTCGCATCAAAATAAGATAAAAGCATTTAAAATCTTATAGATAGTAAAACCTTACTTTTAATCACACTCGCTTGATAACAACTTAGGATGGGACAGTCAGTATGCTACTCGCTAAACCTTCACTCAGTGCAGAAGCTCAATCGGCAACGCTCTCGACCACTAAGGGCGATAACCCGTTAATCTGGCCCGTGTTATCCGTGTTACAAGCCTCTAATCAAAGCTGGAAAATCCATCACCTGGCTACCGAACTGCAAAATCGCGGGCTAATCCATCCGTTAGATGAAAACCCTGGTAATGATTTGTTTAAACGCAATTTTTTACTGATGAATGCCCTGTTCGAACTGCAAGAGATCCTGATGCCAAAGCAATGGCTGCAAGTCAAAGCGATGGAGATCCAGATTTTCCGCCTCGTGCCTTCCAACGTTAACCTATTGATAATGGAAGATACTTCACTGCGGGAATACTATCTTGACTGGAATAACTACGACACCAGTGAAAACGTAGTACGCGAATTATTGGAAGCCTTCTGGAGCAGTTATAAGAGCTATATTGGCCTGAACGTGAACTTAATGCATAAGGGCCACGCCCTGAGAGTATTCGAGTTAGATGAGAGCGCAACCCCAAGGGACATCCGCAAACAATGGCGCCGTTTGGCACTGAAATGGCATCCCGATAGACCCGAAGGCGATGCGGCGCGTTTCCGCGAGGTCTGTGAAGCTTGGCAATCCCTGCGGGATATTGCTTAAGTTTTTCCTTTTATATCTGTGATCCCCTTTGCAGTCTGACAAAGTTATCGAGCTAAACTCCCGCGGGATCACAGATTTAGTCCAATATCTACCGCCCATTTCAGCGATAATTAAGCATCCCAAACTAACCTAAAACCATATACACGCTGGTATAACGCGAGCGTAACTCCGAGACTGAAATCACCTGAGCCACCTTAATCCACTTAGGTAGGTACAGCGCATGCAATTGATGCGGTGAATTCACTCTAACCGAATTTGAGGGTTCTATGATCAAACCAATCGCCTTGGCTGTCGCCTTAATCGTTGCACCATTTAGCACCTTTGCCGCCAACTTTGTCGAAGGCACGCACTTCACGCAAATCTCTGACAAAGCACCGAGCAGCGAGCCAAAACTCACCGAGTTTTTCTCCTTCTATTGTCATAACTGTTTCAATATGGAAACCAACTATCTGCCTGATATCAAAGCCAATCTAAACAAAGGTATTGCATTTGATACTAAGCATGTCGACTTTATGAATAGCGACATTGGCACCGAGGTGATGCGCTCACTGGCAGTCATTCATGAGTTAGATAATAAGGATGCGTTAACCCATGCGATGTTCGCCGCCATCCAAGGCGAAGCAGGCGCAAACGGCCACGACCACAGTGCGCCAGGACATAAGCACGAGCCGCAAATCAACAGCCGTGACGACATTAAGCAAATTTTTGCCAAGTTTGGTATCGATGCTGCCAAGTACGACCAACTCGCCGACAGTAAAAGCACAGATGAGAAGCTGGCCCTGTGGCGTGCCCAGCAAAACCAATTCCGCGTTGAAAGCGTGCCAGCCTTTATCGTTAACGATAAATATGCGGTTAACTTAAGCAGTATCAAAACCTTAGATGAGCTGATTGGCTTAATTAACTATCTGGCCGTCGAGAAAGATGCTCAGGCGCCTAAGAGTTCAGGCGGCAGCTTAAACTGGTTATTCTTAGCCTTTGCAGCCGTTATCGCCCTTGGCCGCCAAAAGCGTTTGAGCTAAGGCTCGATTGAAGAGCAGCCAGTAAAAAACCAGCAGTGATGCTGGTTTTTTTGTTGGCTCGGTTAACGACTAAGGGAAGTTACGCTCGGCAACCCCTTTGGCCGTCACTGTCACCCCAGTTTCTGCGGCGTGAATAAAGAAAGGCGATTCCACATCATCGGGATTGTTACTCACATCTGGGTCATCATTTTGCGCTAGGCAGGTATAACCTAAGCTGTAATCCCCTGCGACCACAAAGCCAAATTCATAATCGTGGCCGATGACTTGGCCGTTTGCATCGGTGACATCATTCACCCGAGCCGCCGCAATAGGCGCAATCTCAGTGGCCGTATCGGCCTCGGTTCTGAAATCCTTCATCTGCTCCAGCGTGGTATTGGCTGGATACAAATAAACCGCTGGCGAGAACACTGAGCCACCCGCGGCGACTTCACAGCCTTCCATCACAGTAGCGCCAACTGTGCCTTTAATCGCGCCCACTTCGGACTGATTAAATAATTGCACTGAAGTCGGTTTTAGCGTCCAGTAATCTTTATTACCGTGGGGATCTTGCAAACCTTTGCTTAAATCAAACTCGGCAACAAAGCTATTGACGCCCGCCGCAATGGTGAATTTCTTATTGAAAAACAATCGGCCCGTATCGCTTTCATCGGCACCCACACCGCCGCATGAACCGTTGCTGTTGGTCGTTAGCCCATAGAGAGTGTCGTCTAAGGTTTGTACGTGTGAGCTGTCGCTATTGGCTACTGTGCTGTTTTTCATATACAAACACATTTGATATTCGCCCACGGGAATCGATTGACCGCTCACTAGGGTATCTACCGCACTGCCTTGAAACTCCAATAAATCGACAAATTTAAGCTCGCCATTTGGGGTGACATTGAACGAGTAGCTACCTGTGTCGTTCTTTAATACCACTTGCCTGAATGCAATCGTGACCGATTTGGCATCGGCGGGATTATCGGATACGCCTAGGCTGAATGTCGCCATTTGGGTGGCAGGTTCGCCCGAGTCAGATCCACCGCAACCAAACAGCAAACCTGTTAACGCTATCGCTAGAGCACTTTTTAGAATATTCATAGGATACCTTCATTAGTCTTCCACAAAATTCTCAACATCGTCATACCTCGCCCCATGAGCACACATCGTAACGCCAAAGCATGAAAACAACGGCTCAAACGGGTTGGGTAGGCATGTAGAGATAAGTCTAGGGCTGAGTGTGCAGCTTGTCGATTAACGTACGCTGAACGGTGAAAATCCGTTCAACGGTGGAAGATATTAAGAAGGCGTAGGACTCGAGCAGAACAAAGCCACATCCTTAGGTGCATCCGAACCTATTTGCGACTTATTGCCTGATAAATTCAATGATGTGAGATGCCGCTAAAACCAAGTGAACCACTAAAAAGCCAATAAATACATCGGCGCAAATTTGATGGTAACCACGCCATGTCATCGCCAGCGGGGTGCCTTGATAGAAAAACCACAACGCCCCAGTCACGCCCGTTGCGACCAGCAGCAACATGCCAATGCCTTCAACCGTGCTGAATAAGCCCTTGCCCCCGGCAACCGGCAGTTTTCCCTTAAAAAGCCCTTTTACATCCTGTATGAGTTGCCCCCAATCCCCCACCAGCCAAGCGAAGTATTGATGCCATTTGCCTTGAATACTGTTGCGCAGTAAAAATAAGATCCCCAATGCAGCAGCAATTAATCCAAGATAAACATGCAGATAATCCCAGATACTGGCATTGGCGCGCAGGCTTCTACCGATAAAAATCCATGGGCTGGTGCAGACGAGTAGCCCCACGGATAGCACAATCCACAGGTGTAGACGTGCCAACACAAAATCGAATATCTGGGTTACTTTTGCCGACATAGTGGGTTTCCCCTTAAGAGCTAAGCGACGGGCTCGCTCAGGCTTGGTGGATCAACAGGCCGAAATCATTCACTTTTTGCCAATCCGTGTATTCAACATTGGTAACAGGATCCGTTGGCCCCTTAGTTAACCACATGATAAAGCGTATGATATTTCTATCGAAGGCATTGTAGCCTTGGTAATTTAGATTACCGCCAAACACTTGCAATAGGGTTGGGCGCCAAGTGGTTTTGCTTAAAAACGCCTGCATATAAGGATTGGTTTCTGGGGTGTTTTTCTCAGGTTTACGGGCGACTAAACTGACGGAGAAAAAACCGCTCACCTTTTGCGTGAGGATCTTTTGATGCTTTTGAATAAATTCGTACAACGCCGGATTATGTTTTCCGTGGCGAATACTGGCGCCAATAACGATCTTATCGAAGGACTCCATCGCCGGCACAGCCTTAATATCCGCAATCACCACAGAATTACCTAACTCTTTGAGTTGCTGCGCCAATTGATTGGTGATTTTGCGAGTTTGACCATGAACACTAGAGAAGATGATCAGAATTTTTTTCACTTAAGCCTCGATTATCTCAACAAAAATAAGAAAAAGCGGCCAGAAGAAAGACAAAGAACGGCGGCTTTATGTTGACCTAAACAAACCGATAAATTCAGCCCTATAACACAATTCACCACTTTGATAATCAAGCGCCTGCGAAGCGCATCTATGGTGCATGAGTCAAATAGAGGCGGTTTAGGTTTACCACGCAAAAAGCAAACTGCCTATTACGATATTGCATACTAGGTGATTTAGTCACCGATTTACATGAAATAGATCACGGGCTTAGCGCCAAATGGCCGCTGGATATACGGTAATTCTAGCTTGCTCACAAAAATAAATATCCTCATCTCTGGGATCAAAATGTTACAAAATCAGAAATAAGTGCCAATCCTTAGCGCTAGCGCATAAAAGGCAAAAGCATTAGCATTTGTTCACTTATCGCCTGAGTACCCTACCCATGAAAACAACTCAAAACGCAGATCCCAAAGCATTGCTGCTGTGGATGACGTTTGTTATGTCGCTCGTGTTCGCCGTTTGGCAAGCCCTACTGAACAACTTCGTGATTGAAAAAGCCCAATTCACTGGCGCCGAAATCGGTATGCTGCAAAGCCTAAGGGAAATCCCCGGCTTTTTGGCCTTTACCGCTATTTTTGTATTGCTGTTAGTGCGCGAGCAGGCCTTCGCCCTGCTGTCATTAGCCCTTCTGTGCATTGGCGTGGCGATTACCGGCTTTTTCCCGCAGGTATTGGGCTTATACCTCACCACAGTGTTGATGTCGGTTGGTTTCCATTACTTTGAAACCATTAACCAATCCCTCACACTGCAATGGGTCGCGAAGCAGGATACTGCAGGTTTTATGGGTAAAGCGCTGGCATGGCGCTCGGCAGCGGCCTTAGTCGGCTATGGCAGTATTTGGCTTGTCATGACTTGGCTTAAACTCGATTACTGGCATATGTATTTGATTATTGGTGTATTAGGCCTACTGATGGTGATCAGCATGAGTCTGTACTACCCACAGTTTGATACCCACGAAGTGCAACACAAAAAAATCATCCTACGTAAACGCTACTGGTTGTATTACCTGTTAACCTTCTTCTCTGGCGCCCGTCGGCAGATTTTTATGGTGTTTGCAGGCTTTATGATGGTCGAGAAATTCGGCTATACCGTCAGTGAAATCACCGCCCTTTTCCTGATCAACTATGTGGTCAATCTATTGTTTGCGCCATCCATTGGTCGCCTAATCGGCCGTATTGGCGAGCGCAACGCCCTCACAGTGGAATACATTGGGTTATTTTTTGTGTTTGTCAGCTATGCGCTTGTCGAGCACCCCCATATGGCCGCCGCCCTCTATGTGATTGACCATTTGCTGTTTGCGATGGCAATTGCCATGAAAACCTATTTTCAAAAGATTGCAGATAGCAAAGATATTGCGGCCACCATGTCGGTCAGTTTTACCATTAACCATATCGCTGCGGTGATTATCCCCGTGCTCTTGGGCTTACTGTGGCTGAGCGATCCCGCCCTCGTCTTCTACATTGGCGCTGGATTTGCGGTCTGTTCCTTAGTATTGGCCCTCAATGTGCCGCGCCATCCGTCACCAGGGAATGAAACCAATTGGGCTTGGTCTGCTAAATCTATCGAAAAACCCAGTCTCGACAGTTAAAAAGTGCCCGCAGCGTAATAAAAGCAATCCAGCGCAGAGACTTAAGGATTGCAATCGACTAAGCTGGAAGCATTTCGTGGGGTCAACTTGATCCCACGAGCTAACAAAAATAGGGCCAACACAAATAGGTCAGACAGGATAAAGGCATGAAGGATTCAGATATTTTAATGCTTGCGGATGAAGCGGCTCCCGCAGCCGAGGTCTCGGCCCGTAAAAAAGCGCTGGTACTGGGTCGCCAACTCGGGCTCGCCAGTGAGCAGGAATATCGCCCCGCCAATGCCTCGATGGCCGAACGTGCGCAACATAGGGAGCGTAAACTCGCCAGCCAGTATCAAGCCAATGTCGAAACCATTTTCGCCCTCGCCTTGAGTTACACCCCGTCGGATGTCACTGGGGTCGATCTGGATCCCGACTGGAGCCATCAATTTTTTTTGATGGCGGAGCAAATCCACAACCGCAAAATGCAGGATCTGTGGGCCCGTATCCTCTCCAGTGAAATCGTCAACCCGGGCAACTTTAGCCTGCGCACCCTAGCGCTGTTAAAACAACTGACCCATAGGGAAGCGCAAATCCTCGAGAAAGCCCTCGGCATGGCGGCCAAAGTGAATAATGAGCAGCGCTTAAAGCTGATCAGCGGCTATCGGCTCACGGGCGGACTCGGCCAATATTTTCGTAAGAATACCAGTGTCACCCTAGGCTTATCCCAATTTGGTCTGCCCTACTCCAGCATTCTCACCTTAGTCGATGCGGGGATCCTGCACAGCAGTGAGTTTGAAACTGGTCTGCTCAACAGTAAAACCCCCATCCAACTCACCATGCCCGGCATCCAAATGAAGCTCACCCCAAAGAGTGGTAACTTGCTGTTTAGCTACTATCGCTTAACCCCGATTGGTGATGAACTGGCGCAACTGGTGCTACCAAAACAGGATCAAGATTACCTGAAGGCGCTACAGGCGCTATTTGCGAAGGATTTTAAAATAGAGTAATCGCTTAAACAGACTTATATATCTGACCACGAAATCTTTTCTTGAATTACCCCTGAGTGTCGCAAATACTTTGAGTATAAAAAACACTCAATTCTAAACTGGGTAAATAAGGATGTTTCGACATCTCAAGGAAAGAGAATATGGTCAGCCAATCGCAAGACATTATCTTCTTAGATGAACCCGAACCCAGTACCGCGCTAAAGGCGACGAAAGCGGTCAAAATTCTCACGGTAGACGATGATATTAACTTCCAACGCTCTACCGCTTTCGCCTTGTCCACTCTCACCATTCTTGGCGCAAAAATAGAATTAACCCAAGCATTTAGTTACGCAGAAGCCTGCCAGATGGTCGCCAATGAAGACGACTTTGCCATTGCCTTAGTCGATGTGGTGATGGAAACCGAAGATGCAGGCCTCAGACTCGTGCGTGGCATCAGGGAAGTGCTCGGTAACGAGAAAATCCGCATTATTCTGCTCACAGGGCAACCCGGTATGGCGCCCGTGTTTAACGTGATGCGTGATTATGATATCAATGACTATTGGACTAAATCCGAGCTTTCCGCCGACCGTCTGCAAACCATCTTGACCACTAACCTGCGCTCCTATCAGCAGATCAGTAATATCGCTAATGCAAAGCGCGGGTTGCAGTTAATTGCCGAGTCCAGCGGTGCCCTCTACACCTCGCGCAATATCAAAGAACTGTCGAGCAAAATGCTTCAACAATTGGCAATTCTGCTGAATTTACCCTCGGGCGGCATAGTCTGTGTTAAAGCCATTAACGATCTGCATGAATTTGGCCATATGCATCAGATCATTGGCGCTTCAGGAGAGTTTGAATCCTACTACGGTAAAGCCTTACAACAGCTCGAACAGCAACATATCCGCATCCAACTCGAGTTGTGCCTAAGCAGTAAACACTCCCGAATCGAGTCGCAATATACCTGCCTGTTTTTCCCCGGCGAGCTTGCCGGTAATGACTACGCGGTTTACCTCGCCACGGGGCGACTGCTCGATGCGACCGAAACCGAACTTATCCGTGTTTTTAGCATGAACATTTGCGGCGGCCTGCACAGCGTATCGCTAATGAGCCAACTGGATAAAATCGCCTTTGAAGATCCCTTGCTCAGAATACCGAACCTCAACGTACTCATCCGCACACTCGATGGCATTTTGAAGGAAGACATTCGCGACAAATTTAATTTACTACTCATAGACATAGATAAGTTTTCAGACTTCAACCATGTATTTGGCTCAGAGCATGGCAACAACATGCTCAAGCATGTGGCAAATAGTCTAAAAGATCAGTTCGATGCCAGCGTACTAGTCAGCCGTTTAAAGGATGATAAGTTTGCCATTTTAGGCCCTAAACATTTAGTTTCAGCCGCTTTGATTGAGCAGTTATTTGTCGCACCCTACCAACAGGGTACCTCCTGTATTACTGTCAATATCAGCACTGTTACTCTGCCCTTGGAGCTCGCCGAAGGGGATGCTGTCGCCGCCATCACCCAGCTGAATATGGCACTGAAAAAGGCCAAGAGCCTCGGGATACGTCAACATGTGACATATCAACCATCTAAAGATGATGTGGCGTCGCATTTTGAATTACTGCAGGCCTTGCAACTTGGGATAACCCAAGGAGATATCAATATCGCGCTGCAGCCACAGGTGTCGTTACAAACGGGGGAAGTCGTGGGTGTCGAAGCGCTGGCGCGCTGGACCTTGCCCAATGGCGACAGCGTACCTCCCTTGCGCTTTATTCCCATCGCCGAAGCTACGGGGCTGATCACAAAACTTGGTAAGCAATTATTTGTGCAATCTTGCCAAGCCATGCATGCCTTAACCGAGGCGGGTTACCCGAATCTGCGGATCGGCGTTAACCTCTCGGCGATGCAGTTTGAGCAAGAGCAAATCGTCAATCAGCTCAATGCCGATATCCAAGCGGCACAAATTGCCAGTGTTCAGATTGAAATTGAAGTCACAGAGTCGATTGCTATGCAGAATTTTGAGGTGATTAATAAGCAACTCAAAGCTCTGCGTAATATGAATATTAACGTCGCCATCGATGACTTTGGCACAGGTTTTTCATCGCTGGCCTACCTCAGCAAACTCACCTTCGATCGCATTAAAATTGATAAGTCCTTTATCGATAATGTCACCACGGACGATGGTGCCGCGGCCATTGTCGATAGCATTATCCTGCTCGGGGAACGCTTTAAGATGAATGTGATAGCCGAAGGTGTCGAAACCCTAGAGCAAGCACGTTGGCTAAAACAT
Organism: Shewanella sp. Koi 1; assembly: GCF_052907445.1. Classification (NCBI taxonomy): domain Bacteria; kingdom Pseudomonadati; phylum Pseudomonadota; class Gammaproteobacteria; order Alteromonadales; family Shewanellaceae; genus Shewanella; species Shewanella sp. Koi 1. The sequence goes on from NZ_JBREJM010000001.1 coordinate 3,778,311, forward strand.
CGAGGATGCCACGATGCCCAGGGCTATTTTTACGCGAAACCAATGCCACTCAAAGAGCTACTCATTTGGTTGGCCAACTTCCAAAAACGCATTATCGAATGATATTGAGCCAAGCCATGACGCCCTTACAACTGCTTAGTCGCTACTGGCTTAAACTGATGTTGCCTTGGTTACTCTTGGTACCCTTGCTAAGTCTCTTGCTTTATCAAAAACGCCATGAAGAAGCGATGACGCCTTTAGCGCGACAGGCGGCGATGGTGCTGGCCGATGCCAACCAAACCATAGCCTACTATTTGGGCAGCCTTAAACGGGATGCGCTGTTTCTCGCTAAATATCAACTTCTTCTCGATACCGCTTCGGGCAAAAATACCGATCTCAGTACCGTCGAACACTTTTTTAAGGCATTCAGTGAGGCGTCACAGCAATATGACCAAGTGCGCTGGCTCGATAACGACGCCATGGAAAAGGTACGCATTAATCTCATCAACCAAGTCGCCCAAATAGTGCCGCAGACAGAGTTACAATCTAAACAAGGGCGCTACTACATAGCACCGAGTCTGGCGCTTGAACCCGATACGTTTTACTTCTCCCCCCTAGACTTAAACGTTGAAAACAAAGTCATTGAAACCCCGATTAAACCTATGCTGCGTATCACCACCCCAGTGTTTTTAGCCTCGGGGGAAAGGCAAGGATTTATTGCGCTGAATTTTCTCGCCCAAACCCTGTTAGACGCCATCGCCAGCACAACTAAAGTCGGAGTCGAACTGTCGATGCTAAACGCCGACGGATACTGGTTATTGGCGCCGCAGCCGCAAATGGCATGGGGATTTATGTATGGTCGAGAAGATTTAAAGTTTGGCAATAACTATCCCGAAGCGTGGCAAGCCATCAGCAAAAATACCGAACTTGCCTTTACCACATCAAATGGATTTTGGGATTATGAAAATGTGCAAAATCTCGGTAATGCGACGCTACCGAATTGGCGCTTGGTTGCTCATATTTCCCCAACAGTGTTAAGCCAAATCACCCTGCAATGCGCTCTGGAGTCTTTAACTATCGGGCTAATGTTGTTGATTTTAGGCGGCATAGTCTGTTGGCGCGCGGCTAAGTCTATGTACGAACGGGATAAACTCCACGACGACTTAATCGAGCAACAGCGACGACTGGCAAGCAGCAATAAGGCGCTGGCACAATCTTTACAACACCTGCACGACACCCAGCAGCAATTAATTGAAACCGGCAAACTCTCCTCACTCGGGATGATGGTCGCGGGCGTCGCCCATGAGTTAAATACCCCCGTGGGCGCATCTTTAATGACCCTATCGAGCATGAAGAATGAATGTCGCCGTTTACAGTCAGCCTTCGAGACTGGCCTTAAACGTTCCGATGTAGATACGTATTTTGAGCACTTTAATGAAGGCGCAGAGATAGTCAGAGCCAACTTGGAGCGCGCCGCCTCCCTCGTCAAAAGTTTTAAACGCTTAGCGGTCGACCGTACCGGGGAAGAACGGCGCGTCTTTAAACTCACAGGCTTAGTTCAAGATATGCTGCACACCTCATGGCTGAGGATGAAGAAACAATCCCATGAGTTAAACATCGATATTGCGCCAGAGATTGAATTAAACAGTTACCCTGGCGCCCTTGGCCAAGTGCTCGAAAATCTCGTGTCCAACGCCCTCATTCATGCCTTTGATGATGTCGGTAATGGCCAGATTTACATCACGGCCTACCGTCTTGAAGATGCCTTCATCGCCATAACTGTTAGCGATAATGGCAGCGGAATGGATGATGCGACCTTGAAGCAGATCTTCGATCCCTTCTTTACGACTCGCCGAGGTAAAGGCGGCACAGGCTTAGGATTACACTTGGCGCATCAACTGGTGACGCAGTTACTTGGCGGGTATATCAAGGTGACGAGTGAACAGGAAAAAGGCACTTGTTTTACGCTAACGCTGCCAACAAATGCCCCCGAATCCCATAAAATGACCTTAGGCTAAGGCTTTGGCTTTATCTGGATTAATGACTTCAATCGCGGTCAAATAGTCAATCAAGGCGCGGACTTGCGAGGCTAAATCCCCTTTGCTGGTATCAATCGTCAGCTCCGCCGAGAGCGGCGCCTCATAGGGAGATGAAATACCAGTAAAGTTACTGATCTCACCGCGACGAGCCTTAACATACAAGCCCTTAGGATCGCGCTGCTCACATATGCTAAGCGGCGTCGAGACATGCACTTCGATAAATTGCCCTTCAGGAAAACGTTCCCGTATGCTATCGCGCTCCTCACGGGTCGGAGAGATAAAGGCTGATAGTACGACCAAGCCCGCATCCACCATGAGTTTTGCTACTTCGCCGACGCGGCGTAAATTTTCGTCCCTATCGGCGACGCTAAAGCCCAGATCCTTACATAAACCGTGGCGAACATTGTCACCATCGAGCAGATAAGTGTGAAAGCCCGCCTCAAACAGTGCACGCTCAAGCGCCCCAGCCAAAGTCGACTTACCCGCACCAGACAGCCCAGTAAACCAGAGTAATACCGGATTTTGTCCCTTAAGTTTGGCTCTGGCCGCTTGGTCAACGCTATGTTGGTGCCACACAATATTGCTCATAAACACTCCTCAAACCTTAGGTTGAGTAACTACCTAAGACAAAAAATCATTAAAACGGAAAGATAACTGGGACCATAAAAATCACGATCAGCGAATACAGCAGGGATAAGGGCAGCCCTAAACGCACAAAGTCACTAAAACGATAGTTCCCCGCATTAAACACCATCAAATTAGTTTGATAGCCGTAGGGCGAAATAAAGCTAGCGCTGGCACCAAACACCACGGCCATGATAAACGGCCGAGGATCGACGCCATAATTCAGCGCTACCGCATAGGCAATCGGAAAGGCCAAGGCCGCTGCAGCATTATTAGTCACGAGTTCTGTCAGCAGCAGTGTGACTAAATAAACGCCCACAAAGGCACCAAACACTCCGTAGCCATTGATGGCACCAAGCAATCCCTGTGCTAAACCATCGGCAAGACCTGTGCTCATCATCAGGTTTGCCAACCCCAAAGCGCTGCCCACAATCACCACTAATTCCAGCGGGAAGCGGCGCTTAAGTTCAGATAAGGTCACGGCGCCAATGGCAAAATAGCTGAGTAATAACAGCACGAGTCCTTTGGCTAAGGGTAAAATCCCCGTAAGACTCAGGCCTATTGTCAGCACAAACCCAGCAAGCACAATACGGCTACGGCGACTGTCTAAACGCACATTCAAATCGAGCCCGCTTACGGCAGCAAATTCGGTGCTTAGCTTAGAATTGGTGCTAAAACCATCCCCCGGCGTCAACAGCAACACATCACCCGGCTGTAATACGATATCGCCCAAGCCGCCCTTTAGCGGATGGTGGCCACGGCGAATCGCCATCACCGCCGCATCAAACTGCTCGCGAAAGCGTGATTCCTTCAAGGTGCTGCCCACCAGACTCGACGAAGACGCTAACACGGCTTCGACCAGATTTTGCCCCTTGGCTTGATGTTTACCAAACCAATCGAGACCATCGAATTGATGTAACAACTCCACCGACTCCACTGCGCCACTGAAACGCAGCACATCGTCCGCCTGTAACACTAACTGGGGCGGAACCGGACAGATACAAATGCCGCTTCGCTCAAGCTCAACTAAATAGAGTTTTTTCAGGGCTCTTAATTTGTTATCCACCACGCTGCGACCGACTAAAGACGAGCCTTTGGCCACGTGGGCTTCTAGCAGATAAGGCAACGCTTCCTCAGTCGATTCATCCCGCCTGTCGGGTAAGGTATTGGCCAGCACTATCAGCAGCACTATGCCTAAGATCACAATCAGCGTGGCCACTGGAGTGAACTCAAAGAACCCCAGCGCTGGCAAGCCAGCGTTTTCGACAAACGAGTTGACGATAAGGTTTGTGGAAGTGCCAATTAAGGTCAGCGTGCCGCCCAAAATCGCCGCATAGTTGAGTGGCAGTAACAACTTAGCCGGAGCGTGGGCCTGATTACGGCGCACCACTCCAATCAAAGACGCGACTACGGCGGTGTTATTGGTAAAAGAGGACAGCAACGCCGTTGAAAATCCCAGTTTTGCCATCGTCACCGCAAGCGAGCTGTTACCAATCACTTGGCTTAACTTACCCAGCAGTGAGGTTTTCTCCAGCGCCGTCGCCGCCAGCACCAATAACACCAGTGTGACCAAACCTGTGTTGGTAAAGCTAGTGAGCGCCGTGTCGAGTGATACCATTCCTAGGAGGTAACAGAGTAAAAAAGCAAATAAAAACAACACAGCGGGATTAATGCGGCCGGCGATTAAGCCAGCCACTAATCCAAACAACACAATAGCTAATAGCCACAAGTCACTCACGTATTAGGCTCCAAGCTTTGAAATATCAATCGCTTGCCAATGCGGGAAGTGCTTACGCACCAGTGCATTAAACTCGATTTCAAAGGCACTAAATTGTGAAGATACTTGCTTATTCACATGCTGACCCGATACCACCATCACCGCCGCCACAGTGGCATTGGATAAACGGTCAATCAGGATCATGCCGCCGGTATCACGCACCAAAGAATAGGCATCGAAGACGATATCTTCGGTCAGCTCTAAGGTCACCCGGGCGATGGCATTGAGCCCTAAAGTGTCGGCGCTGCTGCGCGCAAGCGTATTCACATCAACCACATAGTCGATGGCAGTAACAGAGGCTTGGGTCTTCTTACCCGCGACTTTAATGTCGTATAACTGGCCGAGTTGTAATGGCTTTTCATCCATCCACACTAGGTCAGCCACGATTTGGTTGGCAACCTGTGGCGCACTCTCAGGCAGAGCCAGTAAGTCACCACGGGAAATATCGATTTCATCTTCCAAGGTGATAGTCACGGCTTGACCAGCCGTCGCTTCGGCGAGATCGCCATCGAAGGTCACGATACGTTCAACCTTGCTACGCTTACCCGAAGGCAGCGCAACCACCTCGTCCCCCACCTTAATCACGCCAGAGGCTAAAGTACCGGCAAAACCACGAAAATCCAGATTTGGACGCGACACATATTGCACTGGGAAGCGCACGGGTAAGGCACTCAGTTCACGTTGAGTATCAATAGTTTCGAGTAGCTCCAGCAGTGTGCCGCCCTGATACCAAGGCGTATGCAGACTCGGCTCAACCACGTTATCGCCATTGAGTGCAGATAAGGGCACAAAGTGAATATCTAAGTCGCCAAAATCTTTTACGAACTCACTGAAATCATTACGGATACGATTGAATACTTGCTCATCGAACCCGAGTAAATCCATCTTATTAACCGCGACCACAAAGTGGCGAATGCCCAGCAAAGAGGCAATAAAGGCATGACGCTTAGTTTGAGTCTGCACGCCGTAACGCGCATCCACTAAGATCACCGCTAGGTCACAGGTTGAGGCACCAGTCGCCATATTACGGGTGTACTGCTCATGGCCTGGGGTATCAGCGATAATAAACTTACGCTTGTCGCTTGAAAAATAACGATAAGCGACATCGATAGTAATGCCCTGCTCGCGCTCGGCTTGCAGACCATCCACCAGCAAAGCCAAGTCGATGGCTTCACCCGTTGTACCCATCTTAGCGCTATCATTTTTTAAGCTGGCGAGTTGGTCTTCATAAATCTGCGCGCTGTCATGCAGTAAACGACCAATCAGGGTACTCTTGCCATCGTCTACGCTGCCGCAGGTTAAAAAGCGCAACAAACCTTTATGCTGTTGCTGGGCTAGATATTCTTTAACCCCGTGCTGGCTAATTTCTGCCGCCATACGATTGGTTTTATTGACCGCTTTATCCATCTTTATCTCACTCTTATCTTGCTCAACTGTTCGTGAAGTCGCTGTTACTTGATTGCTCTACAAGCCTTTATCAGGACATTCACGAAATCGGTTTAATTTGTCTCTAACCTGCGCTAGAAATGCCTTGGTTTAGAAATAACCTTGGCGTTTCTTTTGCTCCATCGATGCACTCTGATCCGAGTCAATCAACCGCCCTTGGCGTTCGCTCGAGCGAGTTAACAGCATTTCTTCGATGATTTTTTCGAGATTATCCGCCTGCGAATGCATCGCCGCCGTCAATGGATAACAACCTAAGGTTCTAAAACGCACCACCTCATTCTTAATGGTTTCGCCGTCTTCGAGTTTCATGCGCTCATCGTCGGCCATAATCAACTGACCACCACGCTCAACCACTGGGCGCTCGGCGGCAAAATACAGTGGTACTAACTCAATGTTTTCTTGGTAGATATATTGCCAAATATCGAGTTCGGTCCAGTTAGATAAAGGGAAGACACGAATACTTTCGCCCTTATTCACCGCGCCGTTATAGGTGCGCCACAGTTCTGGGCGTTGATTCTTAGGATCCCATCTGTGGTGACGATCGCGGAACGAATACACCCGCTCCTTCGCACGAGACTTTTCCTCATCGCGGCGCGCACCACCAAATGCGGCATCGAAACCATATTGGTTTAAGGCTTGTTTTAAGCCTTGGGTTTTCATGATGTCAGTGTGCTTGGCACTGCCATGATCGAAGGGATTAATCCCTTGGGCAACGCCTTCTGGGTTGGTGTGGGTTAATAATTCAAAGCCAAACTTTTTCGCCTGCGCATCACGAAAGGCGATCATCTCTTTGAATTTCCAGCCCGTATCCACGTGCAACAAGGGGAATGGGATCTTGCCGGGATAAAAAGCTTTACGCGCAAGGTGTAACATCACCGAAGAATCTTTTCCGATGGAATACAACATTACTGGATTATCGAATTCGGCAGCGACTTCACGAATGATCTGAATGCTTTCGGCTTCCAGTTGTTGTAAGTGGCTTAATTCACGCCCGGCCATACTCTTCTCCGTTTACCTAAAATGGGCTGCGACAGGCAGCTGGATTTAACTTAACTATTTCTAAAAAATGATCTGATTTAACTAAATTTTTGCCACAATCTTGGCGGCATCTGCGGTGTCGAGCGCTGACTCGCCTTCACCCTTAGGTTGGAACCAATTTAAGCTGTCTGCCAGCGCAACCACTTCACCAATAATCATCAGGGCGGGCATTTGCAATTGCGGATCGGCCGCAAGCTGTTCGAGTGAATCTAATTGACCAATAAAACGCTGCTGCGACTGAGTGGTCGCCTTAGAGACAATCGCCACAGGGGTTTTTGGGCTACGGCCAGCATCGATTAATCCTTGACGAATAATGCCCGCATTTAGAATCCCCATATACACAACTAAGGTATTGTTTGGATTAGCATAACCCTGCCAGTCCATCGGACGGCTTTCGAGCTGACAATGGCCAGTGATAAAAGTCACCCCTTGGGCATAATCCCTGTGAGTTAATGGAATGCCCGCATAGGCCGAAGTGCCACTGGCGGCGGTAATGCCAGGAACCACTTCAAATTCGACGCCTGCTTCGACTAAGGTTTGTAATTCTTCACCACCGCGGCCAAAAATAAACGGATCGCCGCCCTTGAGGCGTACCACGTTTTTACGGGTATAGGCTTTTGTCACCAGTAACTGATTAATTTCATCTTGCGCAGCACTATGCTTACCGGCACGTTTGCCGACGGCAATCTTCTCCGCATCCTTAGGGATCAGATCGAGGATATCTTGGCTGACGAGCGCATCGTATAGCACTGCGTCGGCCGACTTGAGAATGCGCCAGGCTTTGAGGGTTAAGAGTTCAACGTCTCCGGGGCCTGCGCCAACAAGCCAGACTTTGCCCTTCGCCCTTTGGCCCGGTAAAGATAAAATTTCCATCACATTCCCCGATATGAGATCAATGTGTAGCAATATAGCCCTAGTTATATTCCTTAATAAATATAAAATCATTAATTGTTATATCAAAAAGGAATAACAAAAGTGCTTCGAATTAAGCCTGTTAACGATAAGTGAGGGTAACCAAAACGCCAATGGCCGAAAAATCGTTTAAGCAAATGAAATAATTAAATAAAACAGGATTTCATGCCGAATATATCGGCAATCAAAACTTGCGTCACCTCACATAACCGCACTATGTTATTGCTAAAAATTCTACTCAGGCGTCTCTTTAGCACATAAAAATGGGCGCAAGCTCGCGCCAGTTGCGTCACTCTCTGGCAGGATTTCTCACAATAGATCCACAAACTAATGTTAAGCTGGGCAAACAACGAGAAAGCGTAAGGCAAACAGACACATCAAGGAGGGCCGATGTCCCGATTTAATAAAGGTATCGCATTAATTGGACTGTTAACTTGTACAGGGCTTCAGGCGGAAGAATCCCTTGTCGAAGGACGCGTGCAGGACGAACTTGCCACCTCAGAACGTCCCTTCGTGATCACGCCACATAAAGTGAATTACATTTTACCCGCCACCTACAATCCCGATCCCAACATGGCCCCCTTTGCTCAAGATGCGGCGGAGAACAACTACACTCTGGACGAGATGGAAGCTAAGTTCCAGATAAGTTTTAAGTTTCCCATTTGGTACAACGTCTTTGGCGACAATGGCCACCTGTTTTTTGCCTACACGAACCAATCCTATTGGCAGCTGTATAACAAGGATATTTCTTCCCCCTTCCGTGAGACTAACCACGAACCCGAAATCTTTATGCTGTTTAACAATGATTGGAAAATCGGCAGCGTGACTAACTCTTTCTGGGGCTTTGGCGCTGTACATCAATCCAATGGCAAGTCAGGGTTGTTATCCCGAAGCTGGAACCGTATTTACGGCACCATGATCTTCGATGCTGGCCCATTGGCCTTCTCAACCAAGGTGTGGTGGCGTATTCCTGAGGACGAAAAAACCGATATCCATCAACCCCGTGGTGACGATAACCCTGACATCGATGAATACATAGGTAAAGCCGAGTTTGTGGGAGTGTATGGCATCGATGACCATAGATTCACCCTCACCCTAAAAACCAACTTTAAAGATATTGATCGAGGCTCGGCAGAATTTACGTGGAGCTACCCAATCATCGGTAATTTACGCCTTTATACTCAATACTTTAATGGCTATGGCGAGAGTCTTATTGACTATAATTACCATAACCAACGCATCGGTATCGGCGTATCACTCAACGATATCCTCTAACGATTTAACCGTGACAGAGCACAAAAAATAGCCATAATTCTATGCTGACTTGCCAAAACTGCTGCTAAATTGCTCAAATGGACCGGAGCAAAAGGGGCCGAATGATGATTTTTATTGCCAAAATAGGCATTTACATCGATAGTCGCACACCTTTTTAGCGGTAAAAGTAAAGTGGTCATGGAGGAGTATGAATTTTAGCTATCGCACTGTCGTTACTTTACTGAGCGTGATCATTTGCGCGAGCCTCATCAGGCTCGCGTTTTTCGCTATTCCTGAAAAAGCCCAACCCACGCTGACGACCAAAGATATTCGCCAAGATCTCTATATTCTGTTCGATCAAATTGAACAACACTCGGCATTTTACGCACTGGACCCACAGGCGAATGGGCAGCAACTCAAACGATTAGCTGGATTAATCACAGAACAATATCAAGATGTTATCCCTAAAGAGCGCTTCGCCGCCGAGCTCACCAAACTGCTCAATACCTTGAAAGATCCAGGGACACAGGTCGCGAAAGTCGAAAATAGCAGCGGTGAACTGCCCTTAACGCTCAGGCCTGTCAACGAGCAATGGCTCGCCTTGGACAGCAAAAATAACCCCATCAGCGCCGATTTTCCCTTTATTACCCATATTGATGGCATCCCCTTAAGCAAGTGGATTTCAGCCAGCCAAGCCTATTTATCTGAGCCTGCAAAAAACAGCCAAGAGATGCAGCTGATTTGGCTCAAGCGACTCAATTTACTGCGGGAAGACTTAGGTTTAAGCATCAAGCCCCATGTGCTTATCAGCTTGATTAATGATGATTTGCAGACCACGCAAGTGACTATCGCCCTGCCGCAGCCGTCAAAAACCATAGTCAAACCGATTGAAGATGAGACTGAGCTGAGCTTTGAAAGCCTCATCACCCAACTCGATAATTTGGCCCCAACGGCGCCAATCAAGCCCGATTATTTACTGGAACAGGTCAATCCAACCACGGCTAAGCTCAAGATTGATGATCTCTACGCCTTTGAACTCGATAAAAACCAGCAGGATGCGCTCCGACAGGGAATGCAGCAGCCGTTACTGATTGTCGATTTGAGGCAAGCCAAGGGATTTAGCCCTAAGTTATTGACCATGTTGTCGCGTTATCAAGATATGCCGCCCCAAAGCCAGCAATATCATTCGGCGTTAGAACAAATCATGGGCTTTGCCCATTATCGCCGCTCCCCCGAACTTAGGAATGATTATTTAAAGCCCCTCAATTTTAGGCCGCTCGATGCGCTTGAACTCAGTTCACCACGACTTAAGGTGTTAACTCGGCGTTTGCCCAGCATAGATGAGGGCCGATTTAGCCCTTGGTTTGTCCGCACTAAACCCGAAGTGCTCGCCGAAGGCAATAATCGCCTTGCCCTACTCGTCAGCCCCTTATGTAAACAAGAGTGCGAGTGGATAGCCTACCGAACAAAAGCCTGGTCTAGAGTGAACCTGATTGGTGAAAAAACCTCGGGGGATTTTGCCAGACAGTATCAACTGACCTTACCTAACAGTGATTTAGATGTTCGTTTTAGTAGCTCACTCACCTATGATGCCGCAGGCGAGCTGCTTTCAGGAAAAGGCACTGAGCCGGATATTTGGCTGCCACAGAACAACGATATTGAATGGCAAGGGCTAGTCAGTTTAGTGCGCTCCGCTAAACCTAAACCCACAGATACGCCCCTTGGTTCTCAACCTAAGTTAGCCCAAGCCAATTAACAAAAAAGCCAGCAATAAGCTGGCTTTTCGATTAATGCACGATTGGCATAAAGCTTACTTCTTCTCGCTCGCCTTTGAGTTCATCACTGAACCAAACACTAAGCCCTGTTTATTCACATCGAAGCTCATTTGTACGCGCATATTGTAATCTTTCAGCGCTTGCAGCTCTTCAGGAATCGGCTCGCCAGTCAGTTCTAATAGGGTTAACACTGGGGTAAACATCTTACCGTAGTCAGCCGACATGCTGTAAAGCCCATTGGCCGATGGCTTTTCGCCAGCCAGTTTATTGGCTAACGCTAAGCCTTTATCGCCAGAGTAAACCACTAAGTGTTGTCCCTTAATGGCCAGCATCGGCTTGATGTTCATCTCAGGCGGCAACATTAACAGTGGTGATAAATCGGTAGGCTCACCATTATCTGCAACTTGCAGTTCGGCCAGCATTGGAGCAAAAGGTTTCACCATGTTGAACAGCATTGATGGGTTATCGGCCGTTAAGCTCACTAAGGCATCCAAGCTTTCAAGCTTAGGCTCTTGGTCTTGAGAGCTCATCTTATAGTCGAGCAATGACAGGCTCACACCTTTAACGCCGTTCGCCATGCCAGTAAACATCCCCAGCATCGCAGGGCTTTGTTGGCTTAATTCGGCTTGTAACTCGGCAAGCGGCGCACAGGTTAACTGTGGCTTTTGCAGATCGTCCCAAATCGCCGTCAGTGAAGGCGCAACTTCATTAACGTCAATCCCCAGTCCCATCGAGAAGATAGTGCTGTTAATGTCAGCTAAGTGGGTTGGAATGTAGCCGCGCATTTTTTGCAGCGCAGTTAAGATTGCTTGGTTTTTGCTTTCAACCACAAAAGAGGCCGCCATATGGCTTTCTTTTTCGGTTGAGCTAAATGCCGTTAATCCCGCAACAGTACGAGGCCAGTTGGCAGCAATGGCGGTTAGCTCAGTTTTGCACTCAGGAGTACGGATTTCCGCTAACGGATCTTCACCATGGTTTTCTTCAGCCATGAATTGAGTGAGCTGCTTACCTAACATATTGCCATCGGGAGACGTAATCGCTTTAACAATCTCAACGTGGTTGATAAAGCTGATGCTATCTTCCATAAAACCATGGGTTTTGATGATCTCTTTCAGCATGCCTGAAGCGGCTAAGGATTGAGTCGGTTTCTTTAATCCAAAGGCCATTTCTAAGATTTCTGGCTCAATCGTTGTGCCAGATAAGGTCACAGTTAAGATGCCATCTTTATGGGCAAATAACAGGTCAACCTTCTCAGTAGAACCTTCTTCGGCCAGTGAATAAGCGCGATAATCAACGCCCGCTAAGGTGCGCTTTTCATGGGTGAAACCGCTGTCTTTCTCGGCTTTATCCAAGACGGCCCAGAATGCATCAATTTGATCCACATTGGTTTTAAGAACAGGGATCACACCTAAGGTATAGAAAAAAGGCTCGACTTCATTTGGTAAACCAAAGGTCTTAAGCAATTGGGTTGGATCTTTCATTCCATCCATATACTGCGTATAGATGCTGACAAAGAACTTGGCCATAGGGCTATCTAATGCACCTAACTCGGCCAACGAATCCGTTGAAAATTGCTGGTAATTGCTAGAAATGGATTGCAGGTAGTTTTTCAGTGGGAAAGGTTTTAATTGACCTGAAAATACTGGGGTGTCGGCAGGGATATAATCAAGCAAAGGATTGGCCGAAGCACTCGAGCTAGTTCCATGCTGAGTGTACCAATAAGCACCTGCGCCCGCTGCAATAATTGCCGCAGCAATAACAATCTTCTTCATCTAAAACTCCATTTAATAACCGTCAAAGTGACAAAAATAATACCGAAAGCACTCGCCTTCGGTATTTAAATACTGACCTGTTGTCATTCCTTTTTACACGCGTCATGGCACACCAACATCCGACACAAGCTAAGCATTAGCGAGGGGAATAGCCCAAGGACAGAGTGTATTTGAAGGGGAAATTCGTACGCTAATTTACCATTAATTAACCTAGGATGCGAATCAAGCTGCTCTATTAAGGCGAATTCGCTTAGCAAACTAAATTAATTTCATATTCAGCGCCTAATTCATATTAAAGATAAAGTTCATCGCAGCGATAAAGCGCATGACATATTAATAAGACGAAGGTTATCGCCTTATTTCCCCGTTAATCGGCGTTATGAACACGGTTAAGCGTCACTTCCCCTAACTGGCGCATTTGCTTACGGATCCAAGCGGAGCGCTGCTCAACATAAGGTGAAGGCGGCGAGACTTTATATCGCCAAGGATTGGGTAATACCGCCGCTAATAATGATGCCTCATAACGGGTTAATTTGGCGGCACTCTTACCAAAATAATGTTTCGATGCGGCTTCTGCGCCATATATTCCGGGGCCAAATTCGACGATATTGAGATACACTTCGAGGATCCGCGACTTATCCCAAATCAATTCCATCAACAGGGTAAACCAGGCCTCAATTCCCTTGCGGATAAAACTGCGGCTCGACCACATAAACAAATTTTTCGCCGCTTGCTGACTTAAGGTACTCGCACCGCGAACCTTGTTGCCCTTTTGGTTGTATTCGATGGCCGAACTTATTGCGGCTAAATCAAACCCCGTGTGGTTGGCAAATTTTTGATCCTCTGCGGCAATCACGGCTAATTGTAATTCAGGGGAAATTTGCTCGAGTGAGCGCCATTGATGTCGCACCTCTGTCACTGGTGCAGGCGGGAATAATGCCCGTTCAATCCGCCAAGTCCACATCGGCGGGTCAATAAAACGCAGTAGCACCACGCTTAGAACAGAGGCGAGTAATAAGCCCAAGATGAGTTTAACGAACCAAGCGACTATGCGCTTAAAGCCTCGCGACTTAGGTCTGGGTGCTGGGCGATTGGATTTGTTCCCTTGAGGACGATTGACATGATCGCGCATGGCATACAAAGGGGCGGTCATCCAGTTATCCTCATCAATAGTTTTACCAAAGGGGCCGTTTGCGGTGGCATTAGCCACACCGCATAAAATAGCACAGTGTAAGTTGATGATAATATTGTCATAAACAGCGCCAAAAACCGAGCTGAATTGATGAATTAGCGAAATAAACGATGTTAACTATGTTGGCTCAACCTCGGCAGCTTTGACCACAGCTGACCGAGGTGAAATGGGCAGATTAACGAGGGCTAGCAAGTCAATCAAACTGCTTGATACTCGCGGCGGCGAGCAAGGTCTTTTGGAAGTGCTACTGTTTTCCGTCTCGTTATATCGTTACACAGCAAACTAAGCCCATAAATAACGATATTCAACAACTTAACTTGGCAAAATACCGACTAAGGCATATCTGCGCAGTAAACTCCCTCAAAACCATCTACGGGAACTTTGTAATATAGCTCAGAACATTCTAATGTGCATAACTCTGTGAGTAAAAATGTACAAAAAATTTATCACCGATGAAAAAGTCTAAACTAACTCTATGAAAATAAACTCTATCTGACTTTGATGACGCCAGAATGACATACAAAATACTTTAACGGCCAAACCGCTTTAAAATTGAGCAAAATACCATTTTGGTGGTGTAAAATAAAAAATGCCACAGGGAATACTGTGGCATTTATCTATTAAATCAAATAGATGACTATATTTCGTAATGCAAACCGCATTCACGTTTTAGACCATTAAAGCGGGTTTCTTCTTCAGTCATCCCTAATTCTAAGGGTTTACTCGAATGGGTATCCCCAACAGAAACATACCCTTGATCCCATAGAGGATGGTAAGGCAAGTCAAATTGCGTCAGATACAAGTGCACATCTTTGTTCGACCATTCGATAATCGGCAGCAGCTTAAAGCGAGTACCGTGGATAGCCAATATCGGTAACTCTTCGCGAGTGCTCGACTGGCTACGGCGAAGTCCCGCAAACCAAGTGCCGACTTCAAGTTCCGCCAAAGCACGTTGCATCGGCTCCACTTTATTCAGTCGATTGTAACGCTCGAGCCCGTCTAAGCCCTGCTCCCACAGCTTGCCAAAACGCGCTTCCTGCCATGCCGAGGTCATCGGCGCTTGGTAAACTTTGAGGTTTAAGGATAAGCGCTCGGTGAGCTGGTCAATAAACTGATATGTCTCAGGAAAGAGATACCCAGTATCCGTTAAGATCACCGGAATATCCGATTGCACCTGACTCACCATATGCAGCATCACCGCCGCCTGGATCCCAAAACTGGATGACAGCGCGTGATTCCCCGGCAAATAGGCTAAGCCCCAGAGCACTCGCTCTTGAGCCGTCAATCCGGCCAAGAAGCGATTAATGCGTTCCAGTTCCGCTCGCTGCACATCCTTAGGCGCCGTCAGCAGCGCTTTCAGTTCGCTGTGACTTACCACGCTCTGCAACGCGTTCGGCAAGCCGGAACCCGTCACCCCAGAATCAAGATCAGCCATGGAAATCCTTAGCGGCATCGATTACCGCCTTCACTACGCCCGTGCGGACGGTGAAGTTACCAAAGGTTTCGCCTGCATTACGCTCAACCGCGTAACGGGCAAATAATGCATCCAATTCAGCAAGGATCTCAGCCTCTTGGATATTCTCTCTGTACATCTTATTCAGACGAGTGCCTTCGAAGTTCGCCCCGAGATACAGGTTGTAGCGACCCGGCGCCTTACCCACTAAGCCGATTTCAGCGGCAAATGGGCGCGCACAACCATTTGGACAGCCCGTCATACGCACTACTATGGCTTGATCGCTAATGCCGTTTTTAGCCTGCAGCGCATCGATATGGTCGATAAACTCAGGGAAATAACGCTCGGCTTCCGCCATCGCCAATGGACAGGTTGGCAAGGCCACACAGGCAATCGAATGACCGCGAGTTTGGGTCAACACTTGGCCAAGTAAACCGTGTTTACGGGCAAGGCCTTCGATGGTCGCTTTATCCTCGGGAGCCACACCCGCAATAATCATATTCTGGTTTGAGGTCATGCGGAAATCACCCTTGTGGATCTTCGCGATTTCACGCATACCGGTTTGCAAACTCTTACCGGGCACGTCTTTAATGCGGCCGCTTTCAATAAACAGGGTTAAATGCCACTTACCATCGACACCTTCGACCCAGCCATAACGATCGCCGCGATCGCCAATCACCACATCGCGCTTCGGCTCAAACTTGACCCCAGCACGGGCTTCCACTTCGGCCTTAAACTTCTCATAGCCATGGTCGACGATAGTGTACTTAAGACGCGAACGCTTACGGTTGGTACGATTACCCCAGTCACGCTGCACTGTCATCACAGCTTCGGCAAACTTCATCACATCTTCAGTTTTGATAAAACCAAAGTCATCGGCCAAGCGCGGGAAGGTTTCCACTTCGCCGTGGGTTGAGCCCATGCCGCCACCAGCGGTCAGGTTAAAACCGACTAATTCACCATTTTCAGCCACCGCAATAAAACCTAAGTCGTTGGTGTAGACGTCAACATCGTTATCCGGCGGTACGGCAACGGCCATCTTAAACTTACGTGGCAAGTAGGTCTTGCCGTATACAGGTTCAACGGTTTCGTCTTCTGTAGTCAGTAACTTCTCTTCATCTAACCAAATCTCGGCGTAGGCACGAGTGTGAGGCAGTAGGTGATCAGAGAGCTTTTTCGCGACTTCATAGGCCTGCGCATGCAGCTTAGATTCGACCGGATTCGGGTTACACATCACGTTACGGTTAACGTCACCACAGGCGGCGATTGAGTCGAGCGCCTCACGGTCCAAGCCTTGAATAATGGTCTTGAGGTTACGCTTTGGAATGCCGTGGTATTGGAACGTCTGACGCGTCGTTAAACGAATGCTGTTAGAGCTGGTAAGCGTCGAGGCAATTTCATCCACGCCTAACCATTGCTTAGGCGTACACACACCGCCAGGCACGCGGGCACGTAACATAAAGCTATACAAAGGCTCGAGTTTTTGCTCTTTACGCTCGTTACGTAAATCACGGTCATCCTGCTGATAGAAGCCGTGGAATTTGATCAATTGCTGATCGCCATCGCTAAAACTACCCGTCACCGAGGAATCTAATCCCTCTTTGATGGTGCCACGCAGATAATCACTGTCGGTCTTTAGGTATTCGTTTAATGCTAACTTTTGCTCACTCATGGCAACTGCCTCTTAAAATTCGTTCGGCGGCAGTATCTCCGTGGATACTGCTCTCTATCTTTGGGATCGATTAATTAGTACACGTCTTTTTGGTAACGTTTATGACTGCGCAGGGTTTCGAAATATTCTTCCGCCGCCTCGCTCGACAGTCCGCCAAACTCCACCGCAACCGCTAATAGGGCTTGGTGTACGTCTTTAGCCATACGTTCAGCATCACCACAAATATAGAGATGCGCGCCATTTTGCAGCCATTGCCACAGGGTTTGTCCCTGCTCTTTGATGCGGTGCTGCACGTAAATCTTATGGGCCTGATCCCGCGAAAATGCCACATCGATACGGGTTAAATCGCCGTTTTTCAGATACTGTTGCCACTCGGTTTGATACAGGAAGTCCTGCTCAAAGTGAGGATTACCGAAGAATAACCAGCTATCGCCCTCAGCGCCTTGCGCCACGCGCTCCTGCATAAAGGCGCGAAACGGCGCAACCCCTGTGCCAGGGCCAATCATGATGACTGGCGTTTGTGGATCTTCAGGTAAACGGAAATGCTTATTCGGTTCAACATACACTTTTACTTCGGCGCCTTCCTCTGCCGAGGCTAAGAAATGCGATGCACCGCCAAAACGGGCTTGCCCTTGGTGCTCATCTTCCACCAAAGCCACGGTGAGATGCACTTCGGTATCGACTTCACTCTGGCTCGAGGCGATGGAGTAGAGTCTTGGCGTTAATGGGCGTAATAATTCCACTAACTTGTTTGCATCGAGATTAGCATCGGCCTTGAGCTGATAGTTCGCCACTAAGTCTGCAAATTGATGATGTAAGATAAACTGGCGAACCTGTTCTTTATCTTCGCTCAGGGCAAGCAGCTCTGGGCTTGCGGACAACTCGGCCCAGGCTTTGACTAAACCCGGATATAACTGTGTCAGCTCTTTCTTCTCGATCAAGGCTTGTTTGAGGCTGATGGACTCATTACTCACAGTCACCTTAGTATCGGCTGCTAACCCTAAGCCCACTAAAATCTCATCGACTAAAGTTTCACTGTTGCTAAACCACACCCCAAGGGCATCACCGACTTCGTAACGCAGCCCTGACTCGCCTAAATCGATTTCAACGTGGCGCACGTCTCGGTCTGAACCACGTCCGGTGATCTTTTGGCTCACCAACACTTCGGCACTGTAAGGGTTTTGCTTAGTAAATTCGCTCTCGCTGGCAGCTGGTGCCGAGCTGGTATCATTCAGCGCCACCACGTTAGCCGTGGTTTGAATCAGTGGCTTCACGGCGGTGAGTACATCGGCGTGCCACTGTCCAGCCGCAGCCTCATAGTCCACATCACACTCAACCAGAGGCAGTAGCGCTTTGGCGCCTAATGCCGAAAGACGAGCATCAAAATCTTTACCTGTCTGGCAGAAAAACTCATAGCTTGAATCGCCCAGCGCCAACACAGAGTAATGTAAATTGTTTAATTGAGGTGCGCGTTTCGATGCTAAAAACTTATGTAATTCAATCGCATCATCCGGCGCTTCACCTTCACCATGGGTACTGACTACCAGCAATAACAAGGTTTCTTGCTTAAGCTGGCGCACATTGTATTCACCCATAGAGGCTAGATTCACGCTATAGCCCTGTGCTTTTGCCTTCTCGGCCAAGGCTTTGGCAATACCACGGCCATTGCCGGTTTGGCTGCCATAGAGAATGGTCACTGTCTGCGCCGCCTGAGCATCGGACACGGGCGCGAGCTGGGCTAGATTACCCGACGCATTGGCCGTTGCGGCTAAATAACCGCTCACCCAAGCAAGTTGCACCGCGTTTAATTCAGCGGTGAGTTGTTTCAGCTTTTCGACCTGCGGTTGCGACAGGGGTGAAGCCAGTGATGAAAGTTCTTTTAACAACATGAGACGGCCCTATGACAGTGTAATGTCCAGCAGATTAGCGTGGTTTTAGAAAAGCAAAAAAGAATAATATTTGATTTTTAATTCCATTTTGGAATATACAAAGTGCAAAATTTAAGCTACAAAAGTGTGCACTGGTTAAAAGTTTTTGATACGACCAGTTCAGAAACGACCAGCTTGAGCAATATGCGCTTGTGTCAAACCAAAGTATTGCCACAATGGTGACGAGCCTGCTGTACAGTACCTTCTGTTGCTCGCAAAGAAGTTTGTTTTCAAGCACAAATTTCATACCAAGATTGAATGCGCTAACTGCCACAACTGAATAAACGAGTTCATTCTTATCGCGGCCTAGCCCTACCTAGGTTTAGCTCAGGGGAAGCACTCAGGCGGAACGATTATATAAACCACCAGGGAGTAATCATGCATATTGGAATACCGAGAGAGAGTCTCGCCGGTGAGACTCGGGTCGCCGCGACCCCTGCCACCGTCGAACAACTTAAAAAGCTCGGCTTTGAAGTTGTTGTTGAGGCCAATGCTGGCTTACTGTCTAGCTTTGACGATGCCGCTTTTGAAGCCGCTGGGGCGAAGATCACGGCAGAGGTTTGGCAAGCGGATCTGATTTTTAAAGTCAATGCACCGACCGATGCTGAAATTGCGCAAATTAAAGAAGGCGCGACCTTAATCAGCTTTATCTGGCCCGCTCAAAATGCTGAGCTGGTCGAGAAACTGTCTAAACGCAACATCAATGTGATGGCGATGGACATGGTGCCACGTATTTCCCGTGCCCAATCCCTCGATGCTCTCTCTTCTATGGCAAATATCGGCGGTTATCGCGCCGTTGTTGAAGCCGCACACCACTTTGGCCGTTTCTTTACTGGACAAATTACCGCCGCGGGTAAAGTTCCTCCAGCCAAAGTACTGGTGATTGGTGCCGGTGTAGCGGGTCTTGCCGCCATTGGTACCGCAGGTTCACTAGGGGCTATCGTTCGCGCCTTCGACACACGCTTAGAAGTGGCCGAACAAATCGAATCTATGGGTGGCCAGTTCCTCAAACTGGATTTTACCAATGAAGATGGCAGCTCATCGGACGGTTACGCTAAAACCATGTCGGACGAGTTTATCGCCGCCGAAATGGCACTGTTTGCCGAGCAAGCCAAAGAAGTCGATATCATCATTACCACAGCGCTGATCCCAGGCCGCCCTGCACCTAAGCTCATTACTAAGGCGATGGTCGACAGCATGAAACCCGGCTCTGTGATTGTCGATATGGCCGCGCAAGCGGGCGGCAACTGTGAATACACTCAGCCTAGCGAGCTATTCGTGACCGAGAATGGCGTCAAAGTCATCGGCTTTACCGATCTTCCCGGCCGCCTGCCCGCGCAGTCTTCACAGCTTTACGGCACTAACTTAGTCAACCTGATGAAGTTAATGTGTAAAGAGAAAAACGGCGTCGCCAGCATCAACTTCGATGATGTGGTGATGCGCAATATGACAGTGGTCAAAGCAGGCGAAGTGACCTTCCCGCCACCGGCGATTTCGGTGTCGGCAGCGCCCGCCAAACCTGCGGCTAAGGTTGAAGCCAAAGCGGCTGAAGCCAAAAAGCCATCCAAACTTAAGTATATTCTTGCCGCCCTTGGTGCTGCGGGTTTTGCCGCGGTTGCCTCGGTTGCGCCAGCCGAGTTCTTATCCCACTTTACGGTTTTTGTCCTGTCCTGCGTGGTGGGCTATTACGTGGTGTGGAACGTCTCCCACTCACTACATACGCCTTTAATGTCAGTGACTAACGCGATTTCGGGCATTATCGTGGTCGGCGCCTTGCTGCAAATTGGTCAAGGTTCAACCTTGGTCACTGTGCTGGCGTTTATCGCCGTGCTGATCGCCAGTATTAACATCTTTGGCGGTTTTACCGTCACTCAGCGCATGCTGAAGATGTTCCGTAAAGATTAAGGGGGTATAACGTGTCTCAAGGACTGGTAACAGCAGCTTACATTATTGCCGCCGTGCTCTTTATCTTCAGTCTCGCAGGATTGTCGAAGCAAGAAACGGCCAAACACGGCAATTTATTTGGTATCACAGGTATGGCCATCGCCCTACTGGCGACCATTTTTAATCCTGACACCAGCGGTGTCGCTTGGATTATTGTCGCCATGGTGATTGGTGGTGCCATCGGCGTGCGTTTAGCACTTAAAGTCGAAATGACGGAAATGCCCGAACTGGTCGCAGTACTCCACAGCTTTGTGGGTATGGCGGCGGTATTAGTGGGCTTTAACAGCTTTATCGACCTTCACCCAGAGCAAGTATCGCAAGTGGTTGTGGCCGTTGGCGGAGATATCAACTCCACCTTAGCCGCGGTGCAGGATGCGCTAAGCGAAGCGGCCAAAGCCGCCGAGAAAGCCCATTTAACTGGCGCTATGCTCAACATTCACTTAGTGGAAGTGTTCCTCGGTATCTTTATCGGTGCGGTGACCTTCACGGGTTCTATCGTGGCCTTCGGTAAGTTACGCGGATTAATTTCCTCAAAACCTTTGATGTTGCCACATCGCCATAAACTGAACCTCGCTGCGGTATTGGTATCATTGGCGCTATTGGTTTACTTCGTACAAACGGGTGGCACTATGCCAGCCCTACTGTTGATGACACTTATCGCCTTCGCCTTTGGCTGGCATTTAGTGGCTTCAATCGGCGGTGCGGACATGCCAGTTGTGGTCTCAATGCTGAACTCCTACTCGGGTTGGGCGGCAGCGGCGGCGGGCTTTATGCTGTCAAACGATCTGCTGATCGTGACAGGTGCGCTCGTGGGCTCATCGGGTGCGATTCTGTCTTACATCATGTGTAAGGCGATGAATCGCTCGTTTATCTCGGTTATCGCAGGTGGATTTGGCACCGATGGTGTGGCCTCATCTGGCGATGAAGAGATGGGCGAATACCGTGAAACCAACGCTGAAGACGTGGCGGATATGCTCAAAAACGCAACTTCTGTCATCATCACCCCAGGCTATGGTATGGCAGTGGCGCAGGCGCAATATCCTGTGGCTGAAATCACTCAAAAACTGCGTGATCGCGGCGTGAAGGTACGCTTTGGTATTCACCCAGTGGCGGGTCGCTTACCAGGCCATATGAACGTACTCTTGGCTGAAGCCAAAGTGCCCTACGATATCGTGCTCGAAATGGACGAAATCAACGAGGACTTTAGCGATACCGACGTAGTACTCGTCATTGGTGCCAACGATACGGTGAACCCAGCGGCGATGGAAGATCCAGGCAGCCCAATTGCGGGCATGCCAGTGCTCGAAGTGTGGAAAGCACAAAACGTGATTGGCTTTAAACGCTCAATGAATACGGGTTATGCGGGTGTACAAAACCCACTGTTCTTTAAAGACAATACTCAAATGCTGTTCGGCGATGCTAAGGCCAGTGTTGAGGCGATTTTAAAAGCGCTGTAATGCTTAAGTTTGCGTATTAACCATAAAGGGAGCCACTTGGCTCCCTTTATCTTTTCCCCTGCTTAGGGATGTGTTTTCACACGTTTTTAAGCCAGCTCAGCTAGTCTCTGCGCAACTTGTTTATGGTCGCCCCATTCATTGAAAGGATAGCTTGATGCTGCTTGGATTATTTATGCTGTCGGCAATTTTGATTAAAACCTCATTGCTGGGGCTCGGCTGGATATCGATTGGCATTGGCGCCGGCGGTTATCTGTTTTGCCGCTATTACAGCATCAATCTCGCCGCTCGTTTGGTGCAAAAGTTTAAGCGCCTCTTTATCACAGGAGCGATATTGCACTTACTCTTGTACTTTGGGCTTATCGTTAAACTCTTCTTTATCGATAGTATTGAGGATATCCCAGCCTTCTTTATCAGCCATTTGGTGTTCCATCATGCGCTTTGCGCCCTGATCGCCGCGGCGCTGACCTTTATGGCTGTCGGTGTTTATCTTACCCAACAAAAGTTAAAACAAGCGCAGCTGTCTCCCCCATTGCAGCTTAACTAACTTAACAGCGCGAGCACGTAATCGGCGCGACAAACCATAGAAACAAAAAAGGAGCCTAAGGCTCCTTTTTTGTGGTGATGCTTATGATTATGCCGCTTTGGCAACATCAAAATTAGACAGCAGCATAACCGCAGTACGGCCTAATAGATGATTGATGGTGCGATCACCGACCAATCCTAATTCAGCAATGGCTTGCTGACGTGCTGTGCTGACCGCTCTGAAGAGGGTGATTTCATTATTCGCGCCACCACAGAGGCTGAAGAATAATCTTAGCACTGCGCGGTAATGCTCTTCTTGCATCGCTTTCATCCAAGAGGCTTCTAAGGCTTCTTGGCTAGAAAAGTCGAGCGCGGCAACAAATAAATTGCCAATACGACTATCTAAACGGATTAAGAAGTCGTTTTTACGCGGAAAGTGATGACTAATACCAGTGCGGCTAATCCCCGTTGCTTCAGATAACGTGGTATAAGACATAGTCTCAAAGCCAATAGTCAAAATTTGTCTTAACGCTTCATCCATAATCTGATTTATGGTCTGCTCAGTCTGTACTCGCGAGCGCTTAGCCATAGTAAAGTCTCCCGTTGTTCTTTTTCTGGGGTAGAGCTTACCAAAGCCTTTCAGGGATTACTGCTGTTTGGAAACGCCAAACAAGTGTATTTCGCTTTTGTTCAGCTAGGGTTCAGTTTGAAACAGGGAGATTTATCGATTCTGTTTACATATTCACAACATTAAATTTTGTACTAACCAGTCGTGGGCCTTTGCCTCCCCCATCAGCAATGTCAGTGTCGGGTTAAGGTAACGTCCAAGATCCGGCTTACGCCAAGATAGGTATGCTGGCAGGGGTTGCAGCACAGTCTCACCAAAAGTACGCTGCATTAAACTCGAATATTCGCGAAATACCTCTGGTTCTATTTGTACTATTTTAGGATAAAAATCGGCGACAAAATCACGATATTGGCTGTAGTGGGCAATCTGGCTCACTTGATACTTTTTTAACACTTGTATCATCATCGGGCTGCTCCAGTGAGACATATACTGCGAACTTGTTAACGCTGCAAGGTTGCGTCTGTGGTATTGCTGCCAGGCTAAATCCAGATTGCCTTTGGCCTTAGCAACACGCCAAACCAGATAGAGATCCGCTAACCACTCATGCTGGTAAGCTGTTAATTCTTTTGGCAATAAACTGCCCTGCAAGGCCAGATTCTCAAGGTGTCCTAGCTCATGCCACAGGGTCAATAGTTCCTGTTCTTTGAGGTCATATTGGTAGGTTGTGCCATCGATATTGAGCAGTTGAAACTCTGGTGTTTCTCGCTCATTTACTAGGATTAAACCGGAGAAATGACTATTTTCGACGGGTAACACCATGGCACTGCGAAGCCCAAGCTCTGTTTGAAATTGGGCTTCGCTGCGGGGGAGTTGTTCACGGACCTGAGTTGGAAAGCTTGCCAGACACTGACTCAATTGCGCTAACGGGCAAATTAACGCCTGCTTGTCGCCAATAGGCACCCAAGTCAGGCTAGAGATCAGCGTCAGAGCAATGAGACTCACTGTTTTGCCATGATATTTTGGATAATGGCCGTCGTTGATATCCCGTCTTCAAATCCCAACACTTGGACTTGGCCGCCCGCGGCAATCACCTCGGCTCCACCTGCGATATCTTCAACCTTATAATCACCGCCTTTGACGAGAAGATCGGGGAGCAATCTGGCGATGATCCGCTGTGGCGTATCTTCACTAAAAGGTACCACCCAATCGACGGCGGCTAATCCCGCTAACACCGCCATACGTCTATCCACTTGATTGACAGGGCGACCTTCGCCTTTTAAGCGTTTGACCGAGGCGTCATCATTCACAGCCACAATCAATCTATCGCCTAAGGCTTTGGCTTGCTTGAGGTAACTGACGTGCCCCGCATGCAGAATATCGAAGCAACCGTTGGTCATTACCACTCGCTCGCCGCGCAATTTGGCTTGCTCTAGGGCATAGGCAAGTTGATCTTCACTCACCACCCCAAAACCCGACTCACCGTGGTGCAGGGCTAAGGCTTCAATCAGCTCGATACGAGACACGGTTGAAGTGCCCAATTTACCCACCACAACCCCAGCGGCGGTATTGGCAATGGCGCATGCCTGCGGCAATTCTGCGCCCGCGGCGAGTGACGTCGCCAGAGCAGAAATCACAGTATCGCCAGCGCCTGTTACGTCATACACCTCACGGGCCACCGTAGGAATGTGTAACTCAGGGGCATTGGCCGTCACTAAGGTCATGCCCTTTTCTGAGCGAGTGACTAAGATAGCGTCGAACTGATGTTTATTGAGTAAGCCTCGGGCCTTTTCGAGCAGATCGGCCTCAGAGGTTACCGCGCCAACCACGGCTTCAAATTCACTCATATTGGGTGTGATCAGTGAGGCGCCATGGTAACGGCTAAAATCGGAACCCTTTGGATCGACAAGCACTTTCACACCTTTAGCGCGAGCCAGTGCAATAAAATCCTGCGGCTTATCGATAGCACCCTTTGCATAATCCGACAGCACCACCACATCGACCGAATCGAGTAAGGCTTCAGACTGTTTGAGTAAACGCGCACTATCCTGCTTATCGAAGGACTCTTCAAAATCGAGGCGAATGAGTTGCTGATTACGCGACAGTACCCGCAGCTTGGTGATGGTCGGTTTGTCGGCAATATTCAACCACTGTGGCTCAACCCCCAGGGCTTGCACGCCAAGGGTTAACGCTTTAGCGGTATCATCCTCACCGACTAACCCCGCCAATTGCACTTGGCCGCCGAGGGTCGCGATATTTAGCGCCACGTTGGCCGCACCGCCCGGTCTGTCTTCGACTTGGTTGATCTTCACCACGGGCACTGGCGCTTCGGGCGA
The DNA here is from genome assembly GCF_052907445.1 of Shewanella sp. Koi 1. NCBI lineage: Bacteria > Pseudomonadati > Pseudomonadota > Gammaproteobacteria > Alteromonadales > Shewanellaceae > Shewanella > Shewanella sp. Koi 1. The sequence continues at coordinate 3,803,996 of NZ_JBREJM010000001.1, forward strand.
GATACGTCCCGTCGGCCCAACCCAGTAGCGATCTAACATCACATCGCCGACAACTAACACTTTGGCTTTTTCAAATGCTGGCAGAGAAACCTTCATAGCGCTCTTATCTATTGCAGAAATTAAACCGTGATTGTACCTAATTTTCGGCAAAATATGAGTTAGAATAAGCAGTAATTTTCAAAAGTAGTGAGTATTTTTGTGGTCGAGAAAGCTGAGTTTTCATCATCCTTATATCATCCGAAGCACTGGCCCATGTGGTTTGGGGTGTTAGTGATGCGGATTACCCAAGTGTTACCTCTCTCGTGGCAGATGAAGTTAGGCAAAGGCCTAGGCCGATTAGTCAAGGCTATTGCAGGCAGTCGTACCCATACCGCGCGCCGCAATTTAACCCTCTGTTTCCCTGATATGCCCGAGTCGGAGCGTGAAGCCCTACTGACCCGCAACTTTGAAGAAACGGGTAAAGCGATTTTCGATACCATCAATGCCTGGTGGTGGTCCGATGAAAAAATCCAACAACATATGCAGATCACTGGCAAGGAATACGTTCAAGACACCTTGAACGCTGGCCATGGGGTGATTCTGTTTGCCGTGCACTGCTTACCACTGGAAATGGGCGCACGTATTTTTGGTCAATTCCAACCCGGTGTTGGGGTATACCGCCCACACAACAATCCGGTGATGGAATACCTGCAGGTCAAAGGCCGCCTACGCTCAAACAAAGCCTTAGTACCTAAACGCGATCTACGCCAGATGGTGCGTTGTTTACGCAATCCCGATGTGATTTGGTATACCGCCGATCAGGATTTTGGGCGTTCGAGTGCGGTATTTATTCCCTTCTATGCTGTGCCCGATGCCGCGACCATTACTGGCGCCACTACACTGGCCAAACTCGGCAAGGCCAAAGTGCTTCCCTTCTTCGTGGAGCGCACCGAAGGCGATAAGGGTTACCATATTGAGATTATGCCGCCGCTTGATAACTTCCCCGGCGAAGATGAACTGACCGATGCCATTCGCGGTAACAAAATAATCGAAGGGATTATCGATAGAAATCGCGCCCAATATATGTGGCTTCACCGCCGCTTTAAGACTCGCCCAGATCCAACGGACAAGTCCTTATATAAATAAACTTTTGTTCAGTTTGTTCGAGATAAGCGCTTAAACGCGAATAAAAAAATGCCAAGCAATCGCTTGGCATTTTTTATCTTAGAACTTTCGGTTTAAAGCATTGTTGAGGGTTGAGGATTGAGGGCTGAAACCCTAAGCATCATATCCTGTTAAGTCCTGCATAGCAGGCTTAAGCAGTGATTACGCCTCTGCCGGTAAGCGAATACCCACATTGGTGACTTTGCCTTCATAGAGCCCTGCAACCACCCAATGCAACGACTGCCACAGGAACTGATCCCCAAGTACCGGATGTGAACCTAATTCTGCCGCCACTAAATCCGCGACCGTCATATCACCGGTTGCTTCGTCTAACTCCAGACCATAAATCGGCGCTAGATCCAGCAGCTTAACCTCGGTATCGATAAAGAAGTCCCCGAAGAAACGTGGTACTTCTTTGGTTTCGGGCGCCTGACTAAAGAGATTACTCAAGGCCTCTAGGCTCTTCTCTTGCCCGAGCACGCACAAAATATCCCCCGCTTCTAGGCAGGTACTACCCGATGGATGCAACAGTGTGTTGTGGCGAAATACCGCAGCAATCCTCGTGCCATCCGGCATAGAGAGACGTTTGAGCGGCTCGCCGATACACCATTTGTTTTCACTCAGATGGTACACAAACACTTCCCACTCGCTGCTCGGGTAAATTTCGACCCCAGAGCGTGAAATAGGTAATGGCTTAGGCGGTAACTCCACCTTAGCTAAACGCGCAGCCGTGGTAAGTGACGCCCCTTGTACTAGCAGTGACACTAACACCACGAAGAATGCCAAGTTAAAGTACAACTGAGCGCCCGGTAAACCCGCCATCATAGGGAATACCGCTAAAATAATCGGCACGGCGCCACGAAGCCCAACCCACGAGATAAACCAACGGTCACGACTGCTAAAACTCTTAAAGGGCAGCAAGCTGAGCCAAACGGCTAACGGTCTGGCAAACAGGATCATTCCAAAGGCTAATGCCAAGCCCGGCAGCCAAATATCCAACAAGTCAGACGGTGTGAGCAGTAGCCCTAACACGAGGAACATGCCGATTTGGCTGACCCAGGTCATGCCATCCAATACGTTTAAGATTGAATGGCGACCACGGGTAGGCTTGTTGCCAAGGAATAAACCGACTAAGTAAATCGACAGGATGCCGCTGCCGCCCAGTTTGTTCGACGCTGCATAAATCATCAAGCCGCCACTGAGCACTAAAATTGAATACAAGCCTTCGGCAAGTTTGCTTAAATTCACCAACTTCCACAGCAGCCAACCGCCACCGAGGCCGAGGAAAATCCCCAAACCAAATTGCTTGATAAAGCTTATCAGCATAAAACTTGCGGATAACTCGGCATCCACGTTCGCGAGGATGGCAATCAGGGTTACGGTTAAAAACACCGCCATAGGGTCGTTGCTACCCGATTCGATTTCCAGCGTCGCGCCTACACGCTCGTTTAAGCTACGTCCCTTTAATAGTGAGAATACCGCCGCCGCATCGGTGGAGCCGACTATCGCCCCCACCAGCAAACCTTGTAACCAGTGTAAGTCAAATAACCATGCGGCCATCACACCAGTGATACTAGTGGTGATAGCAACTCCAAAGGTCGCCAGCGACAATGCCGGCCAGAGTGCCACCCTAAAGCTTGCGACCCGCGTACGCATACCGCCATCGAGCAAGATAATGGCTAAGGCTAAGTTACTGACAAGATAAGCGGTTGAGTAGTCGTCAAACAGAATGCCGCCGGGACCATCTTCCCCAGCTAAAATCCCTACTGCGAGGAAAATTAATAAGATAGGGATACCCAAGCGCGAAGACACGGGACTTAACAAAACACTCACAGCGGCAAGCAAGGCACCGATCAGAAAAAAACTATTGATGGAATCTGCATCCACACATGCCTCCTTAAATACAAGAGTGTTTAGTTAAACGATAAAGAAATCACCTAGATTAAAAATGACTCAGTTGAAAATTTTTGTGTTTCTATACTAGCATAAAAAATGCAAATTAATGGAGTTTTAAATATTAAATTTCAAACATCTACATTGAAATCCTCAGTAATAGGCCATTTTGACTAACTTTTATATAAAAACCAGTACAAGCAAAAATACCTACTGAACATAACCTAAGCCCCATAAACAAGATAAAATCTTTATTTATCAATACATTTAAAAAACCTATTCCATACAAACTCACCGCATATAGCCTAAATGGTGGGGATAACCATATAAAAATGTACAGTATCTTCCCAATGCCGACTTAAATCCCATTAACTCCGCAATAACTTGAAAGCATAGATAAAATCCCTTTTTTCATTGTGTTATCGACATTCAAGCCCCTAAAGCTGTCACAAAGACAATGGCTGTCATATCAACAATAAAAATTCAGTATCAAAAAGACAATACACCATAACACAAAACTTATATTTCCTTTTATTTTCAACAACAAAAACATTTGGCACGTATTACGCAATATCAGGTGAAACGTATCAAAATGACGTTGCATCAAGGAGACTTATGAGCAAACAAAAACTCACCGCTATCGCACTGTTAGTTGTGCTGATTGCTTCATTCACTGTCCTACTGAGCATAGGCAGTGAAATTTATCGGGAAAAACCGCCGATACCCAACGCATTTACGGATGTAAATGGTCAAGTTGTGTTTAGCGAAAATGATATCGAACAGGGCCAATTGGTCTGGCGCTCCATGGGCGGCCATCAACTGGGGTCGGTTTGGGGACATGGCTCTTATGTCGCCCCAGATTGGACCGCCGACTGGTTACATAGAGAAGCCGAAGCTTGGCTCGATATTCGCGCAGAGCAGCAATATCAAACGCCGTTCGCCCAATTAAATTCCCAACAAAAAGCCGGGCTTGAGCAGGCATTAAGGGAAGATTTACGCCATAACAGCGTCGAGCCACAGGCCGATGGCACAGTGCTTATTCGCTTGTCTAGCACTCGTATCGAAGCGATTAACAGGGTCGAGCAGCATTATCTATCCCTGTTTGGGAGCGATTCAGCGCTTAGTCATCTTCGTGAACAATACGCCATGAAAGAGGGCACAGTGCCCGATCTTGCGCGCCGCGAACAACTCAATGCGTTCCTCTTTTGGGGAGCCTGGGCGGCAATCACTGAACGCCCAGATGCCCCCTATACCTACACCAATAACTGGCCCTTCGATCCCCAGTTAGGCAATACACCGACCTCGGATAATATCGTCTGGTCGATACTCAGTATTGTGACTCTAATTGCGGGGATTGGCGGATTGATCTGGCACCATGCAAGCGGCAAACATGAAAGCCTGCCCAAGCCTTCGGAGCAAGATCCGCTGTTTTTCACTAAACCAACCGCCTCACAAAAAGCCGTCGGTAAATACTTCATCACGGCAATTGGCCTGTTTTTACTGCAAATTTTACTCGGCGGGATCACTGCCCACTATGCGGTAGAAGGCCAAGAGTTTTATAGTTTACCAATTTCAGAAATACTGCCCTACTCAGTCACTCGCACCTGGCACACCCAATTAGCGGTATTTTGGATTGCCACGGCCTGGTTAGGTACTGGGTTGTATATTGCTCCCGCCTTATCGGGTTATGAGCCAAAATATCAACGTCTTGGCGTTAACGTACTCTGGGTAGCCTTAGTGGTCGTAGTGCTTGGCTCCATGGCCGGCGAATGGATTGGGGTGCAGCAGTATTTTGACCTCGATATGAACTTCCTCTTTGGTCATCAAGGATATGAGTACATAGATCTTGGTCGAGTATGGCAAATCTTACTCCTCGTTGGATTATTGATTTGGCTTGCCTTAGTCACTGCTGCCATCAAACCCGCCCTCAAAGTGCAAGGCGAGATGCGCCCTGTTATTTGGGTACTCTATGCCTCCTGCGTGGCGATTGGTTTGTTCTATGGCGCCGGCCTCTTTATGGGTAAACACGCCAATTTAGCGATTGCAGAATACTGGCGTTGGTGGGTAGTACACCTGTGGGTCGAGGGCTTCTTCGAAACCTTTGCCACCGCAGTTATCGCCTTGATGTTAGTACGTTTAGGGTTAATCCGCGGCCGCAGTGCCAACGGTGCAGTGTTATTTACAACGGTGATCTTCTTAACCGGCGGCTTGATTGGCACCCTACACCACCTCTACTTTACTGGCACACCGACCTCGGTGATCGCTTGGGGCGCCATCTTCTCGGCCTTGGAAGTTGTTCCCCTCGCCATTATTGGTTTCGAAGCCATGGAAACCTACCGCCTGCGTAAAGCCAGCGGCTGGATGCAACGTTATCACTGGGCGATTATGTTCTTTGTGGCTACCGCGTTTTGGAACTTGGTCGGTGCCGGTATGCTGGGCTTCTTAATCAATCCACCTATCTCGCTCTATTACATTCAAGGATTAAACACCACGGCCACCCATGGTCACGCCGCCTTTATGGGGGTTTACGGTATGCTCGGCATGGGCTTGATGCTCTTCTGTCTGCGGGGCCTTACCGGCAATATGCAGTGGAATGACAAAATGCTCAAAGGCGCCTTCTGGAGCCTCAATATTGGCCTAGCGGCTATGGTGTTCATGTCGTTATTACCCGTGGGAATTACGCAGTTTTTTGCGGTCATCGACCATGGATATTGGTTCGCCCGCTCGCCAGAAGTGATCCATAGTCCGCTGGTTGAAAGGCTGGTTTGGATGCGCATGTTTGGGGATGTCATCTTCAGTATCGGTGGTCTCTTAATGGGTGCCTTCTTGCTCGATTTGATCAGAAAAGCCCTGAATAAACCTGCCAAATTGCAACAGGAAGTCTTACAAACAAATCACTAACCACTGCGATTAATCCGGTCAGAACAAGGTGTCGTTTAGGCACCTTGGTTGCTGATTTTTTTTATAGTTTGCGCCGTTTATCGTCCACCACACTTTTATGGCCATACCGCATTGACGGTTAGCAGTGTCTAAATAACCTGTGTCAATATAACAATCAATGGTATAAATCAGGGAAGCCTCGCTGCAGGAGTTTTTATGGCCCTTAGTCAAACCGACCTTACCCGTATCGCTCTGGATATCACCTCTGGTTTAGCCCACAGGGACCGCTTCACACGCTTGCTCGATACGGTGAGAGCTAACCTGCACTGTGACGCAGCAGCGCTACTCACCTTCCATGGACACTATTTTACCCCGCTGGCCATCGACGGTTTGAACGAGGATGTACTCGGCAGACGCTTTATCCTGAATGAACATCCAAGGCTTGAGGCCATTGCCCGTGCGGGGGATATAGTGCGCTTTCCCGCCGACAGTGAACTTGCCGATCCCTACGATGGTTTGATCCCCAATCAAACTGGGACCTTGAAGGTCCATGCCTGTATCGGACTGCCCTTATTTGCCGACGAGCAGCTTATCGGTGCCGTGACTATCGATGCCTTTAATCCGCTACAGTTCGACCAATTCAGCAATACTGAGCTTCGCAGCTTAAGTGCGATTGCCGCCGCATCCTTAAGCAACGCCCTGTTGGTTGAAAAGTTGGAGCGCATGGCACTCAATAGCCACTCGACCCATGTGCAGGAAAAAAGCCCCAACCTTAACCACGATGCCGAAATCATCGGTAACTCGCCCCAGATGCAAAGCTTAAATAGGGAGATAGAAGTTGTTGCCCATAGCGACCTTAACGTACTGATTTTAGGCGAGACAGGAACAGGCAAAGAGTTAGTTGCACAGGCAATACACCAAAAGTCCGCGAGACAGCACAAACCCTTGGTTTATCTCAATTGCGCGGCGCTTCCAGAATCGGTTGCCGAAAGCGAACTCTTTGGCCATATCAAAGGCGCGTTTACCGGCGCCATCAGCCATCGCAGTGGCAAGTTTGAAATGGCCGATAAGGGCACACTCTTTCTCGATGAAATTGGTGAGCTTCCGCTCACGCTTCAGGCCAAGTTGCTGCGGGTATTACAATATGGCGATATTCAAAAAGTGGGGGATGATCGCAGTCTTAAAGTCGATGTGCGTATCATTGCCGCCACCAATAAGGATCTGAAGACAGAAGTGCTGGCTGGCCGCTTTAGGGCCGATCTCTACCATAGATTAAGTGTGTTCCCCCTGCTGGTGCCGCCCCTGAGGGAACGTGAGCAAGACATCACCTTGTTGAGCGGATTCTTCGCCGAGCGATATCGGCAAAAGCTTGGGATGAAGCAGCTTAACTTTAGCCCCAGTAGCTTAATGTTGCTCAATCAATATGCATGGCCGGGCAATGTGCGCGAGCTCGAGCACGCCATTCACAGGGCGACCGTGCTGGCGCGCGTCTCGGCACAGGATGGCTGCTGCACCATAGCGCCACAACATTTTGATTTACCGTTTAAACAAAGCTCTGTAGAGACAAACGCATCGACAAGCTTAAGCGTAAACGAAACCCAGCTTCGCCCGTTAGAAGGTGCCAGTTTAGCCCAAGCGACCGACGCCTTTCAGCGTGACTACATCAAACAAGTGCTCACGGCGCAAAACGGCAATTGGGCCGCCTCGGCCAGAGCCTTAGGACTCGACCCTGGCAATCTGCATCGCCTCGCAAAACGCTTAAGGCTAAAATAAGTGATAAATACGCCGTACGGATCATATTTCAGTTGAAATAATGGCCAAAATAAGGAAGGATGCGAGCTTCGCGCGCCAGTGCACTTTGCCCAACAATTTGCCGCCCTGTTTTGGGGAGAAAAAGCCGCGTAAAACAGGTTATTTTATTAACAGGAATCGTAGTATCCGCTTATGAGTATGCTTCGCACCACAGCTTTATTATTGACTCTGGTTTTTCCGAGTCTTTCCGCTTTAGCAACGGAATACCCTTTACCGTCTTCGAAGAGTCGGTTAGTTGGCGAGAACCTGTATTACACAGTGCCAGAGGGTAAACACACCCTCGAAGATATTGCCGCTAAATTCCAACTCGGTCTAAGCAACTTGCTGGAAGCAAACCCTGGCGTGGATCCTTTCCTACCAACACCAGGCAGCAAGCTATTAATTCCTCAACAGCTCATTCTGCCAAATGCGCCGCGTGAAGGCATTGTCATCAACGTCGCCGAAATGCGCCTGTATTACTATCCAAAAGGTAAGAACACAGTTGAAGTACTGCCAATCGGTATTGGTCAGATTGGTAAAGATACCCCTGAAAACTGGGTCACCAGTGTTCAACGTAAACGCGCTAACCCAACTTGGACACCGACACCACGTATTCGTAAAGAATATGCGGCAAGGGGCGAAATTCTGCCTGCAGTATGGCCAGCGGGTCCCGATAACCCAATGGGACTCTACGCGCTCTACATTGGTAACTTGTATGCCATCCATGGTACCAACGCCAGCTTCGGTATTGGTTTACGTGTCAGCCAAGGCTGCGTGCGTTTACGCCACGATGACATTGAACACTTATTCAAAACGGTTCCAGTGGGTACCCGAGTACAATTTGTGAACCAACCAATTAAAGCGACCGAAGAGCCAGATGGTAAGCGCTACTTAGCCGTGCACCAGCCACTGTCACGCACCATTGCCGAGTTTGAATCAGCAGAGCCAGTCTCTCTGACCTTACCGAAAGAAATCGCCAAGTTTATTGCTAAGGCCGATACCGATTCAGCAGTGATTAAAAAGCTGCTCGATGAGCGTACAGGCGTGCCAACGATTATTAATCAGTAATCGGCGAGCGTAATCGTCAGCAGCGGTTAATACCGCTGCGCCCATAAAAATACCCGCCTAGGCGGGTATTTTTGTTTCAATCGAAATAGAACTTATCGAATCAATCGCATAATGGTGCGCAAAGGGCCAAGAAATGGGTCATTGCCGCGCTATTTGCCAAGACGCGTTGGTCGAAGTTTTGCAGTGCTGGCGTTTCGGTACAGGCACCGACACGCGCGCCGCTACGCACTAAACACGCCTCAAATGAAGTATCGAAGTGGTTGAAAATGAGGCCATCTTTAACCGGGCAACCATCAATTTCACCATCTTCTGCGATAGGGAAATAGCCCCCTAGGGTATCGCGTAAATCGATACTAAAACGTCCAGGCACTTGGCTTGGCTCGAAGGAATACACATAAGCCTCACGGCTCAGCACGTCCTCATGGCAGGTTAAAATACCGTCACGGCTCGCCGCGATGAGTAACTGCGCATGGTCTAACAGCAGTTTACCTTCGACCGAGGTGCTTTCATTGGCCTTAGGTTTACCATTTTCAAACACGAAACCACGGTTAGGGTTTTCACCAAACTTGTTAAATCGATGACCACGCTTAAAGCCTGTTGGATTCACCAGAGGCAGAATGCTCAAATTCACCCGTTCGAATAAATCGGCCGATGCCTCACTTAAAAAGTGCAGTAAGCCCCAAGGGCCTGCCGATTCTTCACCGTGAAACCCTGCGCTGATCAATAACGAAGGTAAGCCAGATTTGGCGGCGGGAGATTGATACAGACTAACGCTGTACTTGCCGACTTCACCGAGTTTTTTCTCAACCATCCCCAAACGGGACATTTCCTGCTCAAGCTGTAGATAAAAATTATCGATATCAGTGCTTTCACAGTTAAAAATATCGCTTTTCCACTGAAAGGATTCGAACGGAGATCTGCTTACCATATCTTGTACTTATGCCAGAAAAAGAACTGTGCCATCATAGCAGTTCTTTTAAAAAACTGAATGCTATTCAACTGATTTAGATGAAATCAGACGAGTGGGTTAACCTGCCTACCAACCACACGGATGAAAGCCTTCAGCGGGTAATTTAGATAGGATGCTAAATGACACCATACCTTAGCGGTTATTTTGGCCTAGTTATTGCGTTGCTTAGCCCTGCGCTTAAGGCGCAGTGCCAGATAACGGGCGCCGAGCGACTGTATCAACTCGAGTCGCAAATTGAGACTTACACTTTGGCCAATGGCCTCACGGTGCACCTCTTGCCGCAGGCAGATATGCATACCTTGACCATTGCCAGCCAGTTTAATGTCGGCGCGCGCAATGAGGCCAAGGGCCAAACTGGCTATGCGCACTTATTCGAGCACATGCTCTTCAAGGGCAGCGAGCAGGCTCCCGGCGACAGCTATGCCCAGCAGTTAAGTGCCCTAGGGGCGCGTTTTAACGCCAGTACCCACTTCGATTACACCAATTATTACGTCACTCTACCCAGCCAAGCCCTCAACTTAGGGCTGTTCCTCGAGGCCGATCGTTTTATTCGCCCCGATTTGAACCAGACTACGGTGAAAAATCAGCAGGAAACCGTGCTCCAAGAAATGGCGCAAACCATAGATAACCAGCCCTATGTGCGCATTGCGATGGAGTTTCTGCTAGAGCAAGTAAAGGATACGCCCTACGGCCACGGTGTTATTGGCAGCCGCGAGGATATTACCGAGGCGAGTCCCGAGCGTTTAACCGCCTTTCACCGCGACCATTATCGCCCCGATGCGATGCAGTTATCCTTAGTCGGCAAGCTTCCCTCCGACGTTAAGTCGCTTATAGCACAATACTTTAATGCTTGGCCCACGCCTAGTCAGCCCATAGCCGAATTTGATGAGCTGAAAATCACTCCCAAACCCGTGCATGCAGAGCTTATTGATGAGCGTGGTCCTTGGCCCGGCTTACTGCTCGCCTGGCATACTGTGGGTAAAAATCATCCCGACGCCGCCGCGATTCGCCTGCTCGAAGGCAATTTATTCCAAAATACCCGCAGCGCCATAGCGCAAATCAGCCAGCACGATCCGACACAAATGTTGAGTTATTCATTGCCCTTTGAGCTGGAAAATCATGGCATGACCAATCTGGTCTTAGTGCCTAGGGCCAAAACCTCCCTCGATGACTTAACGGAAAAGGTTTTAAGCGTGGTTGCTAAAGTGCAGCAGACACCATTGAGCAACGCAGAACTGTGCCAACTTAAACAAAGCTGGTTGAACAATCAGTTAGCGCTGCTCGATAACACTCAATCGCTCGCCACCCTGTTATCCGCCACGGCGAAACAAGACCAAATGCATCCTTTAACGGCCCAGTGGCAACGGATTAACTCCGTTAGTGCAGAGGATATTCAACGGGTTGCCACGCGATACTTTACCACCGATATGGTCAGGGTTGACCTGTTACCGCCTTGGTATATCCGCGTAGGAAAGACATTGCTGGAGTGGCTGCCATCGGGTGTGAGCGATAGCCTTGAGGACGCGGTACTATGATAAAAATGATTCCATTCACTAGATTGGCAATAGTGCAAAATCTCCTTAAAGGCCTAAAAGCCATGAGCCTTGGCCTTATCGGTATCTCGCTAATGGCCTGCCAACAGACCCAGCTTAACTTTACCGCCACCCAAGCGCCCAGCTTGGCAAGCTTCGATACCCCAACTCAGCTACCGGAGGTGGGGCTGATCCGCCTGCCCACGGAATCGGCGTTTATCGATGTGGTGCCCGATGGCTTAACACTCCCCTACCAGCTCCACACAGCACACAGCAACCAAGGGCTGAGTAACAGGGTGAGCCTCGTCGCCATCAGTCCCAGCATGCCCTTCGAAAATCCAGATATTTTACAGTTCGCCTTGCAGGAAAAAGCCCGCAGTCTGGCGCTCAACCAACCCGATGCCTGCCTTGAAACCTTCGAGACTCGCGTTACCCTGCACAGTATCAATCTGAGCCTAGCCTGCCCCATGCCGGTTAATCATCTCTACCGCCTATTGATACAATTTTGGCAAGCCGATGCGTTTAGCGAACATGGAGTGGCAGCGGTCGATATCGACAATATCCGCCGCCAATTGAAACTCAATAAGCACTTAAATGCCTTTAGTGGCGTCGAAATTGATAAAGTCTGGCGCGATAAACTCCTCGGGGCGGCACATCCCTATAATCAGAGCATCAATAATCAGGCACTGTACGACTCACTGACCTTAAGTGAGCTGTCGCAATTGCAGCAGCGCACGTTTGCCCAAGCAAAGTGGCACCTGTTTTTAGAAGGCAAAGAGGCCGCAGAAGCCGAGTTTGATCTCAAGCAAAGCCTCGCCCTGTGGCCGAGTGCTACAAACTCAAGCTTGCCAACGGCATCAACAAAACCAAAACCGCTTAATCAAGCGACGGCGTCGATAAAGCAGTCCCACACTATCTATCTGATTGATGCGCCGGGCAGCGTGCAAACTCAGGTACGGATCGGTTATGCCCTCGACGATAAACACTTATCAGCGCAGGATATTCCACTCGCTTGCCGCAGTTTGGCCGCCATCATGGGACGCAGTTTTTCGGGTCGACTCTATTACGACTTACGTGAACAGCGCGGCTTAACCTATGGCATTTACGGCCAATGCGCTAATGCGCCGCTCGCCACCAGCATTAAGTTTTATGGCAGTACGGCAATAGAGCACACGGGCGCCTTTGTGGTGGGGATTTTAGATCATCTCAACCTGCTGGCCTCAGCGCCCGCAAGCGAAGGGGAAATTGCCGCCCTTAAAACCTATCTGATTGGCGAAGCACTGTTAACCCAAGACAATCCCAGCCAGCGCGAAACCCAGTTTATTCATCAACTCGTGTTGGGATTAGATCCCCAGTCGAACCAAGCGATGAGCGCAAAGCTGCAGGATCTGACGCCCGCTCAGTTGCAGCAATTAACTCAGCAAGCCTTTAGCGGCGAACCTTTGGTGATTTTACGGGGGGATGTCGATAGGATAACGGCCGACCTCACCGACAAGCTGCCGGGCTGGCAGCTAGAGGTGGTCAAAGTAAACGATTAATTTTTAGAGTTTACCGCTAGGTACATCGCTCGCCGTGCCCTGTTGTAACATCTGGGCATGGCCTTGCTCCATTTGCGCTAAGTCTTCCATGGCGGCGCCAGACTCCATATTAGGATGCGCTTCGCTTGGGTGTTCTGGATTGCTGCCATCGTGGTTATCTAATGCCATGGCTGAAGCCGTTTGCGTGTCGTTATCGCTTGCTACAGCGCTATCATTGACGAACGAGTCATCTTTCACGGGTGATGGCAGCAGAGTTTCACCGCCCTCATTCTGCGCGCGCAAATTCTCACGATTCTGTACCTCGCCCTTGGCAGTATTTGCTGTAATGGCCGCTGGTTGACTAAGGGTGCTTAGCCAAGTGGTTAATTTTGCGGGCGTTATAACACTGACCAGCACAATGACAGCTGCGGCCGCGGCGCCATAGGGTAACCATTTGCGCGCACCCGGCTGATTATCCCGAGCATACAAGGCGTTAGTCTGAGCGGTTTTGGTATTTTTGGCTGCGCCCTCTGGCGCTAAGGTTTGTAATAGCTCGGGTAGATGTTCCAGCTCTTGGCCGATAACACGCTGACCGATAAATTGCCCACCTTCATAAATTTCTAATTGATGGCTAAGCACTTCGCCCTCGACCGTGCCAGAGCTGACAATCACTAATTTATTGCAACGCACCTTGCCGCGAAAAACTCCGCAGACTTTCAGTTCATCACAGCTGAGCTCACCCGAAACTTCGCCACCAAGCTCGATTTTAATCTGTCCGGCGCAGCGGATATTTCCCGCTAATTTCCCCGCAACTAATGCCGTGCCCGCCAGTTGCATCTCGCCCTCAATGGAGGTTGAGGCACTGATAAAAGTGACACCATTACCTTTGCTACCCATAGGTTTAATTCCATCTCATTATTTTGTGAAAAAGATGTTAAGTGAAAATACCTGAAGAATAAAGCATTGGATTCCCTTGATATTTGACTTGAGTCGGTTTTAGGTAAGATTTTAGTCCGCTGATTAACTGTGTTAGGCTGGCAAGGTTTTTCAGCAGATTTAGGCTTAACACCTCACACGAAATCAGCCCAAGCTTGCTGCCGCAAAGGGATAACACTGGCTCAATTGATGACAAATTCCATGGTCTTAAACCAGCTCACAACGACAACCGCCCCCCAATCACCTCTGGCCATTTATCAGGCCAAAATCGGCACCGAGCTGATTGAGGATCCCGCGCAGGCACAGGCGGTACTCACCTTAGATAAGCTGTATCAGCAGATTATTGGTCGAACAGACGCTCAGCCAATCAAAGGCTTATATCTGTGGGGTGATGTTGGCCGGGGTAAAACCTTTCTTATGGATTTGTTCTTCGATGCCCTGCCACAACAGGGAAAGCTCAGGCTGCACTTTCATCACTTTATGGCGCGGGTGCACCAAGCCTTAAAGGAACATGCGGGGCAGCGCGATCCGCTTAAGCTGATCGCAAAAAATCTAGCGCAGGAGTGCAAGGTACTCTGTTTCGATGAGTTTTTTGTCTCAGACATAGGGGATGCCATGATCCTCGCCGGTTTGTTTGAAACCTTGTTTGCCCAAGGGGTGGTGCTTGTCGCCACATCCAACATTCCCATCGAGCGCTTATATGAAAATGGCCTCGCCAGACACAGATTTTTACCCTGCATTGCCCTGCTCCAAGCCCATACCCAAATGCTGCATCTGAATGGCGAGCAAGACCACAGGTTGCACGCCTTGAATCACGAACCGTCGGCAGAGGCCATTGCCGCCACCTCAAAGAATATTGGCCTGACGGGCACACTGGATTTCGAGGCCATTTTTGCGGCGCTGACGCATGACGCGCCCGTGCTTGAAGCCAGCACACTGCGCATCTGTCAGCGGGATATTCCCGTCGTGCACGCCACTACCGAAGACCAGCAGCCTTCGGTCGCTTGGTTTGATTTTCATGCCCTGTGTGATGGCCCGCGCTCGCTACTCGACTATATTGAAATTGCGAGCCGATTTAAGGTGTTAATGCTAAGCAATGTGCCAAGACTCGGGGGCGAAGTAAAAGGTTGGATCCGCGCCCGCGGCACTGAAGATGGCACAGGCGACAATCAAGCGGCCACCACGGGAGAGCGGCAACTGTCCTACGCCGCTAACGATGATCCAGCGCGGCGTTTTATCAGCCTTATCGATGAGTTATACGATCAAGGGGTGAGCTTATATTTAAGTTGCGAAGTGCCACTGAGCGAACTCTACCAAGGCGGCGCCCTCAGTTTTGAGTTTCGCCGTACCTATAGTCGACTCATTGAAATGAGCCAACAAAGAGTAGAATGAGGCATCCCAACATGGTCACGATTAACATCAGAAAAAAGCGAATATTTACCACAGTACTCCTCTAGACCGTGATAATAATAAAAATGACCTCCAAGGTGCACTTATTGCGGTAAAACGACAAGGAAACGACGCCACTTTGGATGTAAGAGACATCCTCATGTAAAAACACATTAGCGTTAAGCCATGTTGTCACCCATTAAATCGCTGGCTTAACTGCTGAATATCCGCAGCAACCCACTCAGGTTCAATACAGTCGGCAAGTTGGCTCGCCATAAACGACACCAACTGCATGGCAGCATAGGGTAGGCGCCTATCCTTGCGCCCCACCAGATACCAGTTACTCTCCAGTGGAAATCCTTTCACCGACAAGATTGCGGGTTTTTCACGGCCTTCTTGCAGAGTGTGCGCCGAAATTACCGATAATCCTAAGCCCGACGCCACGCTTAAACGAATGGCCTCGTTGCTCTCAATTTGCATAGTGTCGCTCAATGCTATCCCTTGGGCGCTACACCAAGACTCAAACATCAGCCGTGTGGCAGAGCCTGGCTCGCGCATGATAAAGCGCTCTTGTTTCAATTCGCTAAAGCTGAGGTGTTGGCGCTCAACCGCCCAATGATCCTTTGGGGCTATCAGTTGCAGCGGATTTTTAATGATCCTCGCCGATAACACATGCTCACCACTTGGGGGATGACTAAAGAGATATAAATCATCTTCTTGGCGCTCGAATCGCCCCAAAATATGCGCACGGTTGCCAATATTTAAGGTGACTTTGACCTGCGGGAATTGACGATAGAAGGCCCCTAGAATCCGAGGCATCACGTATTTTGCCGTGGTCACTAGACCAATATTGATATGGCCCACACTGCCGCCCCTCGCCTGCTGGATAAAGGCATCGAAGTCTTCGAAACGACTCAAGGTATCGCAGGCAACCCGATAGAGCTCTTGCCCAACTAAGGTCGGCTGCATTCGCCCCTCAGCGCTTACCAACAGAGGCTCACCCAAAATATCCGCCAATTTCTTCAGCTGTAGCGAGACCGTCGGCTGAGTGAGATGCAAGGCGCGCGCGGCGGCCGAGATATTGCCAAGCCTGACGACCTGCACATAGACCTCGAGCAAACGAAAGCTTAAGTGCCGAAGTTTAAGTTGGCCTTGGGATGATTTACTCATAGACGATTATCTATACCTAATCTGCAAACAATTTATTTTTCAATATAGCGAATTGGGTTCAGAATCTCCAGCCATCGATGCCCGCAGAACTTTCTCGGCGCATTATTCTGTTGATGTCGTTATTAATGAGATACTTATGCCAGATATTGTCATTGCGTTTTTCGCCTTAGGTTTACTCGCCGGTTTGGTTAAATCCGATCTTAAGGTCCCCCCCGCCATCTACGAAACCCTCTCGATTTTGTTAATGCTGACCTTAGGGCTTAAGGGCGGTATGGCGCTGCACGGTCATACCCAAAACCTAGTGATCACCGAATTGGTTGCCGTTGTCGCCTTAGGCTTACTGATCCCCTTAGTGCTTTACCCTGTCCTGACGCGCTTAGTGCAACTCGGTCGAACCGATGCCATTAGCATCGCCGCCCATTATGGTTCGGTGAGCGCGGGCACCTTTGCCGTGGTTCTCGCCATGGTCGAAAAATCAGGAATGGAATTAAGGCCCGAAACCACCCTATACCTAGTACTACTCGAACTGCCCGCGATTGTGGTCATGCTCTGGCTGCACAGATACTTAAGCTCAAAACAGGCGGGACAAGATGCCGCGCCAACGGCCCATAAATCCAGTGTGTTACATGAGGCGCTAACCAGCCGTGGCGTCGTGCTACTGGTTGGCGGTGTCGTGATAGGTTGGCTCTATGGCCCGGCGGGACTTGCTCCTCTCACACCTGTGCTGCTCGGCGGCTTCAAAACCCTACTGGCACTGTTTTTACTGGAGATGGGCTTAGTCACGGCGAAAGTCTGTTTACCGCTGCCACTGCAACAATGGCGCCTGTTAGTATTTGCCGCCGTTACGCCGTTTATTTTGGCATGGTGTGGTATCGGAGTCGGTTTGTGGTTGGAATTGCCCGAAGGCAGCATCTTAATACTTGCGGCCTTAAGTGCCAGCGCCTCCTATATTGCTGCGCCTGCCGCTATCCGCGCCGCGATTCCCGAGGCCAATATCGGTTTAGCGATGCTGGCATCGCTGGGGATTACCTTCCCGGTAAATGTGCTAATCGGTTTGCCCCTGTATCAGCACTGGGTGCTACAAATTACCGCTTAAACTACGCCCATAAAAAAGGAGACGACAGTCTCCCTTTTTAGCTTTTCAATCTGCTTATCACTGAGCGAATGCCCAATCTACTAGGGCTTATCTAAGTGGTGCAAGGCTTTGTTTTCATACATAGCCCGGTCGGCGGTATCGAGTAAATCCTCAAGGTTCATATCGGATTCTGGCGACCAATGGGCAACACCGATACTGGTTTCTAACGGACGCTGCTGCGGACGTTGCTGATTATATTGCTCAAGCAATAACTTAAAACGCTCGATGGCAAAACTGACGGTATCAGGCTGCACAAAACTGAGCAGCACCACAAACTCATCCCCGCCCAATCTGGCTATTACATCTGACTCTCTAAAGGCCGCCATTAAAATATGGGCAAAATCATAGAGCACTTGGTCGCCCTTACGATGGCCAAAGCTGTCGTTTACTTCTTTAAAAAAGTCGAGGTCAAAAAACACTAACGCCGCTTTTGCGTTAGTACGTCGACAACTGGCAAGAGATTGATAGGCCAGCAGTTCAAACCCTCGCCGATTAGAGATCATGGTGAGCGGATCTAAGGTATTTTGCGCGATAAACAGCAGCTCGGCCTCAACCATTTGTCCCAGATCCGTTAAGGTTTCAATATCATCGTCGCTAAACTCCCGCGGCTCATTGCCGATTAAGCACAGCGTCCCAACCCGATATTCCCCTTGAATGGTAAGAGGATAACCCGCATAAAACCGGATATGCGGAGGCTCGGTAACTAAGGGGTTATCGAAAAAACGGGGATCCTTGAGGGCATCGTTAACGATAAACACGCCATCATGGTTAATAGCATGGGCGCAAAAGGAAATATCCCTTGGAGTTTCAGTCACCTCTAACCCTTGGCGAGACTTAAACCACTGACGATTCGCGTCGACTAAAGTCACCACGCAAATCGGCAGGGCAAAGATCCGCCGCGTTAGCCGAGTGATCCTGTCGAATCTTTCCTCGGCATCTGTATCGAGTACATTCAGCGCCCTTAGGGTGGCTAAACGTTGTAACTCATTCTCAGGAATGGGAGGTAGTTGCATAGTACACTCCGCTAATGGCTCTCTAACAAGCTTAGACTAACTGCAAGGCCCACGTTGATTTACTCAAGGATTGCCTGATAAATCACAACCACTCGCTCCGCGTGAGCTGCCACATCATCAAAGGCTAACTTACCGGCTTTTTGTTGCAGGGTGAGACGATGATTTTCATCCCGTAGCCAGCAATAACTCTGGGTTAAATGCTGCGCGCTCATCAGAGGCAACAGCTCAAGCTCGGCCAGCACACCAAAAATACGCACGTTATCAGACCAAATCGACAACTCGGGATACTCATGGGCATGAGCAAGCACTAAATATTGGGCGATAAACTCAATATCCGTGATCCCGCCGGGGCTCTGTTTTAAGTCGAATTCACCGTCACTGACCTTAAGTAAATGGTCACGCATCTTTTGGCGCATCTCACGCACGGCCTTTTTCAGCTCGTCCTTGTCTCTTGATTGCTCAAGCACAGAGGCGCGGATCTGGCTAAATTTAGCCGCTAAACTATTATCGCCAAAAACAAAACGTGAACGCACTAAGGCTTGATGTTCCCATGTCCAGGCCTCCTGCGCTTGATACTCACCAAAGCGCGCAATCTCACTCACCATTAAGCCCGATGCGCCAGACGGACGCAGGCGCATATCCACTTCATACAACTCACCCGAGGTGGTTCGGGTCGAGAATAAGTGCAAAATACGTTGAGCCAGTTTCAAATAAAAATGACCCACTTCTATCGGTCTATCGCCATTGGTAAGGCTGTTGGCCATATTTTCGGGCGCTTCGTAGAGGAAAACTAAATCCAGATCCGAACCGTAACCCAATTCGATACCGCCTAATTTGCCATAGCCTATGACCGCAAAGCCGGTGTCGTTGCCTTCCTCAAGATAACTGGGCACACCATGGCGCACCGCCACTTGTTGCCATGCCTGCATTACCACTTGTTCGATAATGGCTTCGGCCAAAAAGGTTAAGTGGTCACTCACCTGCATCACAGGTAAAACACCAGTCACATCAGCGGCGGCGATTTTCAGCTGTTGTGACAACTTAAACTGACGCAGCGCCTCCATTTGCTGCTCCATATCATCCTCAGGTACTCGCAGCAGATATTGGCGTAGCTCACTGGGGTAATCATCAAGCGAGGTTGTATCGTACAGATGCGCAGGGTCGATAAGCTCATCGAGCAACATCGGGAATTTAGCAAGCTGCGCCGCAATCCAAGGACTGGCGCAGCACAGGCTCACAAGCTGTTGCCGTGCGCCGGGGTTTTCGCACAGCAACTCAAGATAGGTGGTGCGCGTTAGAATTTGCTCTAGCACCTTTGAGACAGGCTCGAAGGCCGCTGAAGGGCTCGGCTGATTGAGTAACTCGTCCAGCAACCTTGGCATTAATTTATCGAGGGTCTCACGACCACGGGGACCAATCGAGCGTTTAGTCACGGTGTCGCGCCAACTGCTGAGCAGCGGCCAGAGTTTATCGTCGTCAATCTGCTGCTCGGCGAGGAGATTGATCGCGTGGTCGTCCTGCTGCACATTCCACAGCTGCGCAGTCCAATGCTCGGCTTTCTCCTCACCTTCTTCACCGCCAACTGTGGCTTTAAAATGACGATGAATTTTCGCCATCGCCGCCTCGATATGGGTGCGAAGATCGGTTTCGTTGATCATATCCAGCACTGCGCAAAGTCTTGCCCAATCGAGGGGATTATTTGGCAGAGTCTGGGTTTGCTTATCATCAATCGCCTGTAACAGGTTCTCGACTCGGCGCAGTAATAAGTAACTGTGTTTTAGCTCATCGACCGCTAAGTACTCGAATTGCCCTAGGCTGTAAAGGGTATCCATGGCTCCAAATAGGCTCTGCTGGCGCAGGGCGGGTTCACGGCCGCCGCGGATCAGCTGGAAGCTTTGCACCACGAACTCCACCTCACGTATCCCGCCCGCTCCGAGTTTTATATTGTCGGTTAGCTGACGGCGACGCACTTCTTGGGCAATGAGTTGTTTCATTTTGCGCAGGGATTCAATCGCCGAGAAGTCGATATAACGGCGATAAACAAAGGGGCGCAGCAAGCAGTGCAATTCGTCGGAAAAATGATTCCACGGTCCGAGCGAACGGGCTTTGACCATGGCATAGCGTTCCCAATCCCGCCCTTGCTCTTGGTAATAATCCTCAAGGCCACTAAAACTCACCACCAATGGACCACTCTCGCCGTAGGGACGCAGGCGCATGTCGACGCGGAACACAAACCCATCGACAGTAATTTGGTCGAGTAAATTAACTAGCCGCTGCCCCATACGGATGAAAAACTGTTGATTATCGAGGCTTCGGCGCCCGCCCACGGTTTCGCCATGCTCGGGGAAGGTAAAAATCAGGTCGATATCGGAGGAGAAGTTCAACTCACGCCCACCGAGCTTGCCCATGCCCAAAATAAGCAAAGGCTGCGGATTGCCCGCCTTATCCATTGGCGTGCCATATTGGGCGCACATTTCTTTATAGAGCCAATCCCTTGCACCAATCACCAACGCTTCGGCGAGTGCGGAGAGGTCTAACAGTGACTCTTCTAAACTGGCGTAATCTAAAAAATCTCGCCAGGCTAAACGCACCATTTGATAGTTACGGAATCGGCGTAATTGACGTTTTGCGAGGTCTTCAGTCGTCGCGCTATTTAACTGTTCGTGTAGCTGGGCATCAAAGGTCTGCCGCTCCACTTGCTGCAGATCGCCCGCGAATAAAGTGTTAATCCACTCGGGTGACCGAGTTAACTGCGCTGCGATATAATCGCTTAATCCTAAAACGTTTTTCAGTTCCTGCTGCTGCGCAGGCGTTAAATTTGCCAGTCCTTCTGACCATACTTCGGCGAGGCGTGCCCAATGCCGCTCTGCGGCTTGAGTAACGAGGGGAGACAATGACTTATTACTGTCTTTTTGTACGGCCATAATAATCCCTAACAAATTTAAACATCGACATATTATGTCATAAATGATATAGAATGAAGCCACATCAGGTTTGATGCCATTGCCATGCCTCAAGGCAAATTTCCCTCCATGGCAAATGCAAGCTCAGCCCAACAGAAAGTGGCCCCCTCTTTCTTGGCTGTTTAGGGTACTATAACCTGTGAGGCAAACATATTGGGCAAGTAGATTATTATTGTCCGCCCATATTTGAGTTTTATTTCAGCACTTTTGGAGAAAACATGGCAGGAATGCTAATGCGGGTTCTCACGTCGATACTCATTTTGGCCGCGACCTTATCGCTTACGGGTTGTGGCGATGACAGGCCAGAGAAAATTGAGAAGTATCAACAACTCACTCAGCAGCGCCTCTCGACACTCAATACTATGCTTGAGGACGGCCAAGTACGTAACGCCAATCTGCTCAAGCAATACAGCAGTTTGCTTAAACAACAAAAGCCCGATTTCGCGCCACTCTTGGATGAATTAGCCAAGGATTCCACCGCCGAAGGGCCAATGTATACGTCGCTGAAGCGCCGCTTAGACGATGCCAAAAACTCGGCTAACTTTACCGATCTCGACCAGCAACTCGCCGAGGTTGAGAATCTTTATCAAGCGGCCGATCCCAGCCTGTATAACGACATGCTTTCCGATCCCGTCAACGTGATTGCCGATATGTCGGATGGCAAGCTTGCCCGCGTTAATGCCATCAGCCGTGAAGCGGCGGCCCTTGCCAATAATGCCGAAGATTTTGGCCCTGGTAGCCAATTGGTGGGTAACCCAGCCTACGGCAGCTGGCAGACAGACTCGAGCGGCATGTCCTTCTGGGCTTGGTACGGCATGTATTCGATGTTTTCGAATATCTTCCACCGCCCCATTTATTACGACCGTTGGTCGGGTAACCGTGGCTACAGCTATTACAACGACGTAGGTCGCTATCGCTATACCTCGCCAAAACAAGCACAGGCGCAGGAAAAAACCTTCGAGCAGACCAAAAAACGTTTCGATTCTCAAGGGAAACGCTTCGACAGCCCTTATTCAAAATCGCGCACGGGTGCCACGGCTCTCTCCCGTGAGAGCAGCAGCGCGCCTAAAACCAATACCACAGCGAATAAGTCTAGCGCGCAGTCGGACAGCAAATTCCGCTCAAATTATTCTAAAGACAGCAGTTTCCGTAATTCCAGCAACCGCACGACCCGCAGTGTGCGCCGAGGCAAGTAAACTAAAGGATCTCCCATGACATTATTTCAGGATTTCGGTATCACACCAGAGCTAGTCACCATACTGGCAATTGACCTCACTATTGCGGTTATCTTATTGACATTAATGCGTTATTTGCAGGGTTGGAGCGTCAGAGTCAACAGCAGTAAAGAGCTGGCCGAACGTGATAACTTTGCCTTTGGGATCAGCACCGCCGGCGCCGTTGCCGCGCTCGGCATAGTGCTGACCGGTGCTATTACTGGCGCTGCTGCCCCCTCCTATTTAACCGAAGCCATTGGCATGAGCGCCTACGGGTTATTTGGTTTAGTGCTGATTAAACTCGGACGTTTTTTACACGACAAAATCGCGCTAAATGAATTAGATAAGAACCAGCAAATCCTTAAAGGCAACGTGTCTGTCGCCATTGTGGATGCGAGCGCCGCCATCGCTACCGCGATCATTATTCGCGCCGTACTGCTATGGGCCGAGGATTTAACACTCGACACCTTTATTGCCATCTTCAGCGCCTTTGCGATTTCACAGTTGATGCTAGTGCTACTCACCCGCCTACGCGAAAAACGCTTCGCGAGTCGTAATCAAGACTCTTCCATGCAGCAAGCTCTCGCCCAAGGCCACACGGCATTAGCCATTCGCCACGCAGGCTTTATGATCGCCATGGCACTTAGCTTTAATGCCGCGAGTCATTTTATCCTGTTCAACCCAACCGCCTATGTGACTAACATCATCGGCTGGTTAGTGTTCTCCATCATCATGTTGGTCGTACTGACACTGCTGCTATTTGTGATCAAAAAGCTAGTGCTGGCACGAATCGATTTAGCGGATGAGGTTGAAAGACAGCACAACATTGGTATAGCTGCCGTAGAAATGGCCATCAGTATTGCTATCGCACTTATTCTCACGGCCCTAATGGCGTAATCCAATGCACGAATCCCAAATAACTGGCTCGGCGACTCAAGCGGTAAAAACGAGTCGCCTAAGCTGGTTCGATGATGTCCTACTATTGGGCATTATGGCCGTACTCGCTGGGTGTGGCCTGATCTACGAATACCTGTTGTCCCACTACGCAGGCCGGATCTTAGGCGCGTTAGAAGCCGCCATTTACACTATGATCGGCCTGATGATCGTCTCCATGGGTCTTGGCGCCTTTGCCGCTCGCAAAATTAAAGATGCCTTTACTGGCTTTGTGGTGCTCGAACTCACGGTCGCGCTCTGCGGCTCGCTGGCGATTTTAATTACCGCAGCCGTAATAGGTTTTGGTCAGCAGCTGCCGATGCTTATCGCCTCCACCTTAGGCTTACCACCGGATCAATTGCCCGAGGGTGGCATGATTGGCTCGCTGCAAAAGCTGAGCGAATATCTGCCCTATGTCTGGGGCGTTTTGCTCGGCTTGATGATCGGGATGGAAATTCCGCTGATCGCGAGGGTAAGACAATCTCTATCAGATGAACACTTACTGCATAATGCCGGTACCATTTATGGCGCCGACTATATTGGCGCAGGGATTGGCGCAGCCATTTGGGTCGGCTTTATGCTGGCCATCGATATTCAACTCGCCGCCGCGCTGACCGCCAGCTTTAACTTGCTCGCTGGCTTTGTGTTTATCTGGCGTTTTTGGCCCAAGATCCAAAGGGCGAAATTATTGCTCGCGGGGCATTTTGTGGTCACGGGCGTATTATTGCTGCTCGCCATTCAAGGGCCGAGTTGGGAGCAACAGTTCAACAATCTGCTCTATAAAGACAAAGTGGTTTACGCTAAGGCCACGCGTTTTCAACAACTCACCTTTACCGAGCGCTTACGTGGCAATGGCCTCTCCCCCATATACTCTTTGTATATCAATGGCCGATTACAGTTTTCGAGTATCGATGAGCATATCTACCATGCGTTTTTAGTTCACCCAACGCTTGCGGCCAGCGCTCGCCACAACAAGGTATTAATCATTGGTGGTGGTGATGGACTGGGCCTAAAGCAAGTGCTGCGTTGGGAACCTGAGCAAGTGACCTTACTCGATCTGGATGCCGCATTGGTGCAACTCTTTAAAACGCCCGATACGGATATGCCTAAGCGTCTAAGCCAAGCCCTGTTAGCCCTCAATGGCAATGCCTTTAACGATCCTCGCGTTAAGGTGATCCACGACGACGCCTTTAACGGAGTCGATAAATTGATTGCCGCAGGGGATAAATACGATGCCATTATTGTGGACTTGCCCGATCCTAGCCATCCCGATTTAAATAAGCTCTATTCGGATTATTTCTATCGCAAGCTCAAGGAACTAATGAGCAGTGATGGCGCTCTGACTGTACAGTCAACCTCGCCCTATCACGCGCAAAAGGCCTTTATCTCGGTCGCGAAAACCTTGGCTTTAGCGGGGTTTGACGTAAAACAGTATCACCATAACGTCCCAAGCTTTGGAGAATGGGGCTGGAGCATTGCCACCCTATCGGGAAAAGATGCCCAGCATCGCCTTGGCGAGCTGACAACACTGCCGATAGCGGATGACTGGTTAACCTTAGGTTTAGTCAAAGGCGCCTTTGAATTTCCTGCCAATTTTTATCAGGACGCCGCCAATATTAAGCCTAACGAACTCGGTTCATTGCAGTTGTACCATTATCATCAACAGGCATGGTCCGAAACCCAAGGACTGGATCTTTTTTAACGGATAAAGATAGTGCTTGACATATTATGTCTCGGTGCTATCTTTGAACACAGACATAATATGTCAATAAGGACAAATATGAATATCCATACTCTTGCAAATCACCTCAACAGCCTTGGCAATAACAGCCAAACCGGCTTCCAATTCGATTGCTATCCAATTGATGGTGAAGTCGAAGTGTTGCAAGTGAATGTGGTCGGCCGTGAAGAAATCCCGGTATTCGTATCGGTTACGGACAACCAAATTCTCTGCATCAGCTACCTATGGGGCGAGAACGAAGTAAACCAAGAACGTCGCAGCGAAATGTTTGAAACCATGCTCGAATTAAACATTCCAATGCCATTGTCAGCCTTTGCCAAAATTGATGACAAATACGTGGTTTACGGCGCGCTGTCCCTGCAATCTAGCATGCTCGAAATCGAGCAAGAGTTAGCAGTCTTATCCGATAACTGCTTAGAAGTTATCGATGAAATGGTCGACTATCTGAAATAAGGAGCCACTACTATGGGCATTCTGAATAAAATTTTAACAGCGTTTCGCGGTGGTGCCACCGAAGTAGGCCAAAGCATCGTAGACGCAAACTCGACTCGTATTTTCGAACAGGAAATCCGTGATGCCGAGAAACACTTAACCAACGCTAAGCGCGAACTGACCGATGTGATGGCGAAAGAAATGCAAGCCAGCCGCGAAGTTGACCGCTTAAAGCGTTCAATTGCCGAACACGAAGGCTATGCAACGCAAGCTTTAGATAAAGGCAACGAAGCCTTAGCCATTGAAGTAGCTGAAAAAATTGCTCAATTAGAGCAAGAACTGGCTGAGCAGCAAACTGCTAATGATAGCTTCAGCGCCCATGCAGTACGCCTAAAAGATTTAGTGAAGAAAACTGAGCGTCAACTGTCTGATTATCAACGTCAGTTAAGCATGGTTAAAACCACCGAAAGCGTACAAAAGGCAACAGCGACCATTACCGACTCTTTTGCCTCAAGCAACTCTAAGCTGCTGAATGCTAAAGATTCATTAGAGCGTATCAAGGCGCGTCAACAACAGTTTGACGACAGATTGAAAGCCGCTGAAACCTTAGCCGAAGAAGGCAGCGATAAATCATTGCAAGCTAAATTAGCCGAAGCTGGCATAGGTGAGCAAAAATCGAATGCCAACGCCGTGCTCGAACGTATTAAGGCACGTAAAAGCTAATTCATGATTGACCAAACGCCGAGCACCGATGGGACCATCACCCCCTATTGTGCTCGGCTTTTTTGTTTTAGACACGCGAATATGTCCAATCACCCACTCATAGCGTGAGCTTTGGCATAGTGCGCACTGTTTAGGAGCGAATATGGGATTTTTTAACAGTATTTTTGGTAAAAAGGCGCCGCCAGCGCGTGAACTCAACCATCCCTCTGCGCTCAAGATCGGCGATATGATCTCCATCGACAATAGTTTTGCTCTGCCGCCACAATTGCGCGGTCAGCAACTCAAAGTCGAAGCGGTGAATACCTATGAGTTTGAACGCAATCAGCAAACCGAGTGGGTACTTAAGGGTCATGGTAGCGAGACGCTATTTTTGAGTCTTGAAGAAGACGATGAAACTTACCTCGCCTTCTCTATGAAAATTACCCGCGCACAGGTGGAACAGTTATTCGATTTAGAGCAATTCAGCACTCTGTTCGATGAACCAGGCCACGCCGAACTCACCCCCCAAGAGTTATCGCCACAGCTAGCCGAGCAGCTCGAACAATGGCTGGGTAAGCAATACCATCAAGTGACCTTTGCGCTGTTTGGCTATTTTCACCGCGAAGACTACCGCGGCCTAAAACCACCGCAGGATGCCAATGGTGCAACCGGCGAGCCCTTCGAATATTATTTACTGCTCGATGATGACGAAAGCCGCGCGGTAGAAGTCGAAGTGTACGAAGGCGGAGATACCGATGTGGTACTGACCTTATACCGCCCCCTGTCGGACATTAGGGATTACTGGCCCGGTCAATAAAGTTTGGCATACGATAAAGTGCGCGACTCGCACTTTATCGCTTAAGCCATTACAATCCCAATTGAATTCGCTCGAAATGTACGGTTGATAGCAACAGGTAGCGCCTAATGAGTAAAACGAAACACCCTCTCCCAGAGCAATGGCAAAAGAACCAGCAAGCCGCAAAAGCGACGCAAGTGGCCTTCGATCTCGATGAAAAGTTTCAATATTCTATTCGCAAAGCCGCGCTCGATGCGGGTGTCAGCCCTTCCGATCAAATCCGTACCATTTTAGGCTTAAGTGTTTCAAAACGTCCGACTCGCCCCCGCTTAACCGTCTCTCTAAACGCCGAAGATTATGTACAACTCGCGGAGAAATACGGTCTTAGCGCTGACTCTCAGCTTGAGATTAAACGCCGCGTGCTCGAAGACTTAGTACGCTTTGTCGCCGATGATTAATCGCAGTTACGCCTCTAAGCATTTAAGCGCCCGACAAACCTAAGTCGGGCGATTTATCACAAAGTTAATTTACTCATAGCGTAAACTCTTTTACCTTAGACATTCGCCTTAAAACACAGGGATCATGTTAGGCATGACAGATAAAACCCCTTGGTCGCTCCGCTCTTTGGGTAATCCATCTCCCTTCGAATTAGCCATGATGCTGTTGTCGCTGCTCTCGGTCATCATAGTGTTAGTGATGACCTTTGGCCGACTCGACAAAGAAACCTACCGGTTACTGTTTTTTATCGATACCACGATTTGCATGATTTTTATGGTTAACTTTTTCGTTGGCCTATTTCGCGCACGCGATAAAGTTTTTTATCTGCGCCATCATTGGATTGATTTTATCGCCAGTATTCCCGCCATCGAGGCACTGCGTATCGCGAGGGTGTTCCAAATTCTGCGGGTGATCCGCCTAATTCGCATGAGCCGTTCTTTCCTTATTCCATTGATAAAGCAGCGCAAACAAGCAACCCTCGCCAGCTTACTGGTCGCTATGGTGACCATTTTAACCTTCGCTTCTATCATCATTCTGATTGTCGAAAGTGGCACCGAGGGCGCCAATATCCAAACCGCCGAGCAAGCCATTTGGTGGGCCTTAGTGACGATTTCGACCGTGGGTTATGGCGATTTTTATCCCGTCAGCACCGCAGGACATATTGTGGGCGGCATAGTGATTGTCAGCGGTGTAAGCTTTTTCGGGGTGATTTCGGGTTATATGGCCTCGGTATTTGTCGCCCCCGATGAAAGTGAGCGCCAAGAACGTCAAGACGCCCATAAGGCGGAGATTAAAAGCGAACTCGAAATGGCTCTTGCCAGAATGGAAGAAAACCAGCGGCAGATGGAGCAGAATCAAGCGCAGATGCTGGCCAAAATTGCCGAGTTAAAACAGGCATTGGAAGCCCAAAAAAATTAGGAAGGCATGGCCTTCCTAAGCTTCATTCTATGGGGTGATGACCAATCGGCCATTTACCAATAGGTCGTTTGCGTCATCGCGTTTTGTCTCGACGCCTCCATCGCAAAGAGTAAGCTTTGCTGCTTAGCCTCAAGCCAGTCGCTTAAGTCGATGCCAAGGGTTTGCGCCGCCAGCGTCAATTGCTGATAACAGGCTAAGGTTCTAATCCCTAACACTAAATCCTGCCAAGGTGCCCTAAAGGCATCGCGGGATTTTGCCTCATACAAAAGCCCATACGCTTGCCCTACTTGAATACTCTCATCCAGTAACGCCGCGCACTGTAAATAATCCTCGGCTGTCATGGTCTTATCGCTTGGCATAGCCGAGAGTACCGCCTGCCATGAGGCTTCCTGCGCATGATCAGCATGCTGGGATAGCCCAAGCTCTGCGGGTAGTTCGATATTTCCCGCGCTGAGCGCCAATAGGATCTCGACAATCGCTAACTGCAATTGACCATATTCAACACTTTGCCAGAGTGAGTTTAACCGCCCAGAGATATCCATGGCCTCAAATTGCAACTGTAGTTGTTGCATCAAAGCTTGACGGGCGTCGTGCCGAGCCAATAAGCCTTTTTGACTGCCGAGCAAGGCTGCGAGGGCCTGCGCCTCTTCAATAAAGGTGAGTTGCGATTCAATCAAATTAAAGTGCTGCATCAAAGTAGCATTGGCGAGACCAAACTGGCTCAGCGTCATCCGTAATAAACGGATACAGGCGCGCATCCGCCACCACAGGACTATTACGGCTTCGTTGTCTTGTTCTTCAACAATCATGGCTTCGAGCAACTGCCAACGTTCGAGCGCAGTTTCCAGTAGCACTTGGCAGGTAGCCGTTAAATCCTGTTGGTGGGGCTGATGCAGGTTGAGATCCTCTGGCACGGGCAGCGGTAAAAACTCCAGCGCACTCAAGGTTAGCGGCTTAGATTGCCCCGCAAGTCGATAGCCGCGCTGCGCCTTACTGGCTTTACCTAAACGAACAGGAACGCTATCGGCCACTTGCATCGCCAAAGTTAATAAGGCACTGGCATCCCCTGACAATAGCTCAAACTCGAGTTCGCAGAGGACTTCATGCTGACCATTAGCGGTAATATCCCCCGTGTCCAAGGCAACCTCAATAAGGCTCTCTTCGAGAGTCACATGCCAGGCGCGGCGATAAAAATCGGTATGAAATACGCAGCCAAGCGCCGCTTGCACTGAGGCTAAATCGGCATTCGCGGGCCAGATATTGGCGGGAAAGAGTCTTAAATTTGGGCTGTCGGCTTCAATGGTGACGTTATATTCGGGACGTGAATGGATCCCGCCCACAACTTGCCCCGCCGTCTTAATGGTTTGCTCTTTGTGACCATCAAACCCGCGTACCCTTAACCCCATGTCCCATTGGCGTAATTGTAATCCGGGGGTATCAAAGTAACCGTTGCTTAAGCGACGCTTTCCCTGCGGAGTGGCGTTTGGCAGGCTATCTAACTTATTTATCAAGGATTCTTGAAACTTAGGAAGGAAAAACAGTTTTAATTCTATCTCTGCATTCATTGCGGCACCGCTCATTTTGTCATCAAATATTCATTGATGCGTCACTTTTAGTTCATAATGTCACAAATGTGTCATAAAAATCCCGTAGGATTTGGTTTTGAAGTTGGTATATAACCCGTTAGAATAAAGCTGTGATTTTTTCTCAAAAAACACAGTTTCAATACGCGGACGCATAGGGTAACATGCGCCCGCTTTTTCCAATCATGGAACAATCTAAATAGGTAAACGGCAATGCCAGTAAACTCTATTTTGGGCGTGTTTGCAAAATCGCCAATCAAGCCTCTTCAAGAGCACATGGACAAAGTCTACGATTGCGCATCGTTACTGGTCCCCTTTTTCGAAGCCACCATCACAGGTAACTGGGATGGCGCAGTTCAACTTCGTAAGCAAATCAGTTTAGCGGAAAAGCAAGGTGACTCACTCAAGCGTGAAATTCGCCTCACTCTGCCAAGCGGCTTGTTTATGCCAGTTGAGCGTACAGATCTATTGGAACTACTGACTCAACAAGACAAAATCGCTAACAAAGCAAAAGATATCTCTGGTCGTGTTATCGGCC
This sequence comes from Shewanella sp. Koi 1, assembly GCF_052907445.1. Classification (NCBI taxonomy): domain Bacteria; kingdom Pseudomonadati; phylum Pseudomonadota; class Gammaproteobacteria; order Alteromonadales; family Shewanellaceae; genus Shewanella; species Shewanella sp. Koi 1. The sequence goes on from NZ_JBREJM010000001.1 coordinate 3,834,751, forward strand.
GTCAATTATTAATCCCTCAGGTCATGCAAGTGCCATTTATTGCGTATCTACAACGTTGTATCGACGCAGTAGGTCTTGCAAAACAAGTCATTAACGAACTCGAAGATTTGCTTGAAGCAGGTTTCCGCGGTCGTGAAGTCGACTTAGTGGCTAAAATGATCAACGAACTCGATATCATCGAAGAAGATACTGACGATCTGCAAATTCAATTACGTCGTCAACTATTTGCATTGGAATCAGAATTGAATCCTGTCGATGTGATGTTCCTCTATAAAACGATTGAATGGGTCGGCGGTCTTGCAGATCTTGCCGAACGAGTCGGTTCGCGTCTTGAGCTTATGCTGGCTCGCGTTTAATAAATAAGGTTATCAAGGTATCAATATGGTTGATGCAGGTATGGAGGTGGCTAACGTCTTAGCCACTAATGGGCCGTGGCTTATTGCCATTGCGGCCGCGTTTGGTTTTCTAATGGCGTGGGGTATTGGTGCGAACGACGTGGCCAATGCAATGGGAACCTCTGTGGGTTCCAACGCGATTACTATTAAACAAGCGATTATTATCGCAATGATCTTCGAATTTGCTGGTGCTTACTTAGCCGGCGGCGAAGTAACCAGTACGATCCGTAACGGTATTATTGATTCAAGCTACTTTACCCAAACCCCTGAATTGTTGGTATACGGCATGATTGGCTCGCTGTTAGCCGCAGGGATTTGGTTAGTTGTCGCATCAGCCTTAGGCGCCAGTATCGACCACTCACTCAATCGTGGGTGCGATCATCGGCTTCGCGGCTGTGGGTGTTGGCACTGATTCAGTCGCTTGGGAAAAAGTAGGTGGTATCGTTGGCTCTTGGGTCATCACCCCTGCAATCTCTGGCTTTATGGCTTTCATTCTGTTCCAAAGCACGCAAAAACTGATTTTCAACACTGATAACCCACTCGCTAACGCGAAACGCTATGTGCCTTTCTACATGGCATTTGCGGGCTTTATCATGTCGTTAGTCACCATCCTTAAGGGTTTATCACACGTTGGTATTCACTTAAAAGGTGCCGAAGCGTACATGCTAGCCGGCGTGATTGCGCTGATCGTGGGTATCGTGGGTAAGGTAGTGATTTCTCGTTTAAAAATGGATGAGAAGGCCACCCACAAAACCATGTACGCTAACGTTGAAAAAGTGTTTGCTATCCTGATGGTGCTCACCGCCTGTTGTATGGCGTTCGCCCACGGTTCAAACGACGTAGCTAACGCGATTGGCCCACTAGCGGCGGTTGTCTCTGTGGTAAACAGTGGCGGTCAAATTGCGTCTAAGTCTCCGTTAGTTTGGTGGATCCTGCCTTTAGGTGCCGTTGGTATCGTGATGGGTCTGGCAATCTTCGGTAAGCGCGTGATGCAAACCATTGGTAAAAACATCACTCACTTAACGCCAAGCCGTGGTTTTGCTGCCGAATTAGCCGCTGCCTCGACTGTCGTTATTGCTTCTGGTACTGGTTTACCTATCTCTACCACACAAACCTTAGTAGGTGCGGTATTAGGTGTGGGTATGGCCCGTGGTATTGCTGCAATCAATATCGGTGTAGTGCGTAATATCGTTGTGTCTTGGGTGGTCACCTTACCTGCGGGTGCGGGTCTGTCGATCATCTTCTTCTTTATGATTAAAGGTATCTTTAACTAAGAAGCCCAAGGTGACTATGGCAAGCTTGCCTTAGAAACGCACAAACACACAGGAATCGCTAGCATGGATGCGGCAAAGTTGAGGGAAGTCTATGACTTCCCTCTTGCATTGCAGGCCTCAAATCCCTAGCATGTGGTCACTATTTCGTTGATGAGAATACAAAAGTGTTAAGAATGCTGACTCTGGTGGGAATGATGTTACTCTCCCCCAACCTGCTGGCCGAAGGCCAACCCCGCTATATCTCGGACAACGTGTTTCTTTATATTCTCAATGGTCCGAGTACAGACTACCGTATCTTAGGCTCAATTGAAGCGGGTCAACCAATTACCTTATTAGGCGAAACCCAAGGCGATTACTCCAAAATTGTCGACCACAAGGGCCGTGAAGGTTGGATACCGACTAACATGATTAGCTCGGCACCCAGTTTTCGCGAGCAAGTATCGTCACTCACCAGTGAACTGGCTGAAGCCAAAGCTAAACTGGACGAAGTGATGAGCTCAACCGATAACCATGCCGATGAAGTGGCCGAGCTTAAAGCCAAGCTGACCGAAGCCGAAACTATGCTCAGCAAAACTACCCAAGAGCGTGATAGTTTGAAAGTCGCCGTGGATCGCAGCGCTCAGGAAGCGCAATTTGCCCTATGGCGTGAAGGTGGACTGATCGCCGCAGCCGGTTTAGTGGTCGGGGTGATTTTGGTGTATCTACCAAGACCGCAACGCCGTAATAAAAAGCGTTGGATGTAAATTTTTACGCGAATCCGCTGAAAGTAAAATCAAAAGCCAGTGTTTTCAAACACTGGCTTTTTTGTCAATTGAGCGTTACATCTGGCGCGTAACAAGCTAATCAAACAATCTTCACATTCTTTCACGCTATAGTGTTGTCCGTCACATTTTGGTTGTATAATCTGCGCGCGCAAAGCTTCATATTGTATACAAAATATCAAATGCGTTTCGCGCCCCCCATTTTTGTTTCAACAATAGAGCCCAAAACAACTGGCCAAGATGGAAGCGATTACTATGTTCAAAGCGAGTGAAGTGCTGGCAGGCCGCTACGATTCTGCCAATCTCGACGAACTGTTCAAAGCCGTCACCGACAACTACATTGTCGATGAAGAACAATACTTGTCAGAGCTAATCAAACTAGTGCCCTCCAGTGATGAAGCCATCGAGCGCGTCACTCGTCGTGCCCACGAACTGGTCAACAAAGTTCGTCAATTCGATAAGAAAGGTTTAATGGTTGGCATCGATGCCTTCCTGCAGCAATACAGCCTAGAAACACAGGAAGGGATTATCCTGATGTGTTTAGCCGAAGCCCTGCTGCGTATTCCCGATGCGGCCACCGCCGACGCCTTGATTGAAGATAAACTCTCAGGCGCGAAATGGGATGAACACTTAAGCAAGAGCGATTCGGTACTGGTTAACGCCTCAACTTGGGGCCTGATGCTCACTGGCAAAATCGTCAAACTCGATAAAAAAATCGATGGTACGCCAAGCAATCTGTTAAGCCGTTTAGTGAATCGTCTAGGTGAGCCTGTGATCCGCCAAGCCATGATGGCGGCGATGAAGATCATGGGTAAGCAGTTCGTTCTCGGCCGCACCATGAAAGAAGCGCTCAAGAACAGCGAAGACAAGCGTAAATTAGGTTACACCCACTCCTACGATATGCTGGGTGAAGCCGCGCTGACGCGTAAAGATGCCGAAAAATACTTTAACGATTATGCCAATGCGATTACCGAGTTAGGCGCGCAAAGCTATAACGAAAACGAATCACCACGCCCAACTATTTCTATCAAGCTGTCGGCACTGCACCCACGTTACGAAGTCGCTAACGAAGACCGTGTACTGACCGAGCTATATGACACAGTTATTCGCCTGATTAAGTTAGCCCGTGGTTTAAATATCGGTATTTCTATCGACGCCGAAGAAGTTGACCGCCTCGAACTGTCATTAAAACTGTTCCAAAAACTGTTTAATGCTGACGCTACTAAGGGTTGGGGCTTACTCGGTATCGTGGTGCAAGCTTACTCTAAGCGCGCTCTGCCGGTGCTGGTATGGTTAACCCGCCTAGCGAAAGAGCAAGGCGACGAAATCCCCGTTCGCTTAGTGAAAGGCGCTTACTGGGATAGCGAGCTGAAATGGGCACAGCAAGCTGGCGAAGCCGCATACCCACTCTACACTCGTAAAGCTGGTACCGACGTTTCTTACTTAGCCTGTGCGCGTTACCTGTTATCTGACGCCACCCGCGGCGCGATTTACCCACAATTTGCCAGCCACAACGCGCAAACCGTTGCCGCAATTTCCGATATGGCGGGCGATCGTAACCACGAATTCCAACGCCTGCACGGCATGGGACAAGAGCTGTACGACACTATTCTGTCGGAAGCTGGCGCGAAAGCGGTACGTATCTACGCTCCAATCGGTGCCCATAAGGATCTGCTGCCCTACTTAGTGCGTCGCCTGCTGGAAAACGGTGCAAACACCTCGTTCGTACACAAGCTGGTCGACCCGAAAACCCCTATCGAGTCTTTAGTGGTTCACCCACTGAAAACCCTGACAGGCTACAAAACCCTGGCTAACAACAAAATCGTTTTACCTACCGACATCTTCGGTAGCGATCGCAAAAATTCCAAGGGACTCAATATGAACATCATTTCAGAAGCAGAGCCATTCTTCGCGGCCTTAGACAAATTCAAATCGACGCAGTGGCAAGCGGGCCCTCTGGTTAATGGTCAAACCTTAACTGGCGAGCACAAAACCGTGGTCAGCCCATTCGATACCACCCAAACCGTGGGTCAAGTGGCCTTTGCCGACAAAGCGGCTATCGAACAAGCTGTCGCCTCTGCCGATGCGGCGTTTGCAACTTGGACTCGTACTCCGGTTGAAGTGCGCGCCTCTGCCCTGCAAAAGCTTGCGGATCTGTTAGAAGAAAACCGCGAAGAACTGATTGCTCTGTGTACCCGTGAAGCGGGCAAGAGCATTCAAGACGGTATCGACGAAGTGCGTGAAGCCGTAGACTTCTGCCGCTACTACGCGGTGCAAGCTAAGAAGCTGATGTCAAAACCTGAACTGCTCCCAGGCCCAACGGGTGAGTTAAACGAACTCTTCCTCCAAGGTCGCGGTGTGTTCGTCTGTATCAGCCCATGGAACTTCCCATTAGCGATCTTCTTAGGCCAAGTTTCGGCAGCCCTCGCTGCAGGTAACACTGTCGTTGCTAAACCTGCTGAGCAGACTTCTATCATTGGTTACCGCGCGGTGCAGCTTGCACACCAAGCGGGTATTCCAACAGACGTGCTGCAATATCTACCAGGCACTGGCGCTACCGTAGGTAACGCACTGACGGCTGATGAGCGCATCGGCGGCGTATGTTTTACCGGTTCAACTGGCACAGCCAAACTCATCAACCGCACACTGGCAAACCGTGAAGGCGCAATTATTCCGTTAATCGCCGAAACCGGTGGTCAAAACGCTATGGTGGTTGACTCTACTTCTCAGCCAGAACAAGTGGTTAACGATGTAGTGTCTTCATCCTTTACCAGTGCGGGTCAACGCTGCTCGGCGCTGCGTGTACTTTTCCTACAGGAAGATATTGCCGACCGCGTTATCGATGTACTCCAAGGTGCAATGGATGAGTTAGTGATTGGCAACCCAAGTTCAGTGAAAACCGACGTAGGCCCAGTTATCGATGCGACCGCGAAGGCTAATCTTGACGCCCATATCGACCACATCAAGCAAGTGGGTAAGTTGATCAAGCAAATGTCTCTGCCAGCGGGTACCGAGAATGGCCACTTTGTGTCGCCAACGGCCGTTGAAATCGACTCAATCAAAGTGCTTGAAAAAGAACACTTTGGTCCAATCCTGCACGTGATCCGTTACAAGGCATCTGAACTTGCCCATGTGATCGATGAAATCAACAGCACAGGCTTTGGCTTAACCTTAGGCATCCACAGCCGCAACGAAGGCCATGCCCTCGAAGTAGCTGACAAGGTTAACGTAGGTAACGTGTACATCAACCGTAACCAAATCGGCGCAGTCGTTGGCGTACAGCCTTTCGGCGGCCAAGGTCTGTCGGGCACAGGTCCTAAAGCCGGCGGCCCACACTACTTAACTCGCTTCGTGACTGAAAAGACTCGCACTAATAACATCACTGCTATCGGTGGTAACGCGACCCTGTTGTCACTGGGTGATAGCGACGCTTAAGCTTGCTCACGACTATTCCGTAAAGTTAAGGCCAGACATTGTCTGGCCTTTTTTAATTCATTAATCAAAGTCGTGGGGCTTCCCCCACACCCGACCAAGGAGGACTGCTCGTCCTATCCTCCTTGGATGCTCCAAGACGCCCCAACGGAGTTGAAAGCCCCTTGTGCTCATTGCCAAATTTGCTATCGCTTCCGAAGGATGCGTCCCTGCACCTGCGAAAGCTAGTCGGTCATCCATAACCGAACTCACGCAATTTGTCTATTCGCCCTGCGGCAACTCCGAGGGGAGGCGTATTCTGTTGCTTCGGTGTTAGCAGCTAATAACAAGAGAGTGGTGCCTTTCCCATCATTAAGACGTGAGCGTATAAGAATGAAAAAGCCAAAACGATATCAAGTAATTACCGACTAAACTGTATAAAAAACCGCTACCGCAAAAAAGCAAATTCCTATAGCATCATTTATATCAATTGACATGGATGTGGCAGTGGCCAAGTCCAAGAAACGATTAATGCCATGCAAGCAACGCATTGCATAAATACTAAGACGTTAGAATTACTCAGCTCAACATAAGGATTTAAACTTGAACGACATATGGAAATTATTAGTTGACCATTATCAATGGGTATTTAGTGGAGCTGGTATCGCTGTGTTAGGTGGAATGATTGCATTCTTTAAAAAGAAGAAATCCTCTGGAATAACCCAAACTCAAAAATCAGGTGCCAATTCTCTTAATATACAAGCAGGCAAAAATGTTGAATTTACTCAGAAAAATGATTAATAAATCAGATCAAAAACAAAATGCTGGAGATAATTCAACAAACCTTCAAGGTCAACAGGTCATTGTCAATCAGGGTATTTCATATTCAGATGCAAAAGAAATTGCAAACGACGTATTCAAAGCCAATTTCATTGAACTAAAGCAAGAAGCAGCAATCATCGCACAAGAGCGGGCAGAGGAAGTAACTGAAAAAGTAATTGCTCAACTAAGCAAACGCCACCCCGAATCACTTGAGCAGTTTGAAACACCTGCATTGCAAGATGCTTTGTTTACCGTTCAAAAACAGTATGCAATTAGTGGCGATAAAGAATTGGGCGATCTTTTGGTCGATATTCTTGTTGACAGAGCTGCAGCCCCAAAAAGAAATATGGTTCAAATCGTATTAGATGAATCCTTGGGTATCGCACCTAAATTAACTCTAGAGCAATTTGATACTTTAACACTCAACTTTCTATTGATCAGCACTCGAAGACTCGATGTACTGAACTATGAAGGGTTGCTGGCTCATTTTAGAAGAAGAATAGTCCCTTTTATTGAAAACCTATCCGATAAACATTCGGATTATACTCACGCTGAATACCTTGGTTGCGGTCATGTTCGAGCAGGTAATTATGGGCAGCTTGAAGGAAATTTAAGAACAACTTATAAAGCATTTTTCTCGAATGGATTTAGTGAAGAAGAACTAAAAGAGAAAGTTGGCGAAAGAATAAACCTGCAAGGCTTAATAATTCGGTGCTTTCATGATAATGAAAAACTGCAAATCGGTGTGCTGGATGACGAAACACTTGAGAATATTGCCAGCGAAAATGGTCTTGAGGATGAGACAAAGCAAAAACTAAAACAGCTTTTCGAATCTTCAACAAAACCTGCAAATGAAGTAAAGAAGATGCTGACAGATGCAATCCCGGAAATGGAAAGAATCTTCGAGACTTGGGGCAAGTCACCTTTCAATAAGTTTGAGTTAACTAGTGTTGGAATTGCTATAGCGCACGCAAATTACCGAAGGAAAATTGGCGATACAATGGATTTATCTATATGGATACAATAATTCTTAAAAGACAGGATAGGCACAGATCTTCGGGGATTAATAGCTCGCACAATTGCGTCAGGAGTTCACCTTCCCCTGCGAAGTTGCTGAAGGGCGTTGAAGAAAATCGCGTGACGCAGACAGGACGTCTGCGTAGCTTTCGGGGGGAAGGGACGCCCCATCGGAAGCGTTAGCTATTTTCGAATAAGCACGAAGCCACTCATCAATGCATGTAACTTCGCTAGGGACGCCGGGGGATTTCCAAAAGGGGAACAGGCGTTTTTCCCCTTTTGGTCGGGTGTGGGGTGAAGCCCCACGACTTTGATTCACCTCGGCCGAAAGGCCATGATTCGAGATTTGTGACACAACCCCAACGCATTTTTCTCACTCACTTACCTGACAAGAATTTCCTCAAAACTGAGTCTCGCCAAGCAAGAGGTTTCAAAGCCAATGTGAGCGGCTTCAAATTGTGACTAGGTGAGATTTGAAAGCGATATGAGGGGATTGCGCCTAAGAGATAAAAGCCTTCATAATCGCCATTCAATCAACCGATTTTTATTTTTTCAAAGTCACTTTCTCAAGGCAACTATGACATTCTCGCTATTAGATATTTCTGCATTAACGTGGTTTATCGTTTCTTGGGCTGGCTATACCGCTTTTGCCCGACGTAAGGCGAAGGATACCGACTGTATTGCCCGTGGCCTGCATAAACATCGAATTTACTGGATGCTCGAGCTGATGACCCGAGGCGTGCGCGTAGGCGATGCGGCGTTATTAGCGAACCTTGAGCGTAATATTGCCTTTTTTGCCTCGACCACGCTGTTCGTGCTCGCGGGGGTATTAACCTTATTTGCCCAGGTTGAGCGCCTCGAAGCCGTGATTGCTACGATTCCCTATGCTACGCCGCCGAACCACTCCTTAGTCCAAGTGAAATTGGCGCTATTAGTGGTGATCTTCGTAATGGCGTTTTTCCAATTTACCTGGTCAATGCGCCAATACGGCTTTGTGAACGTGATGATAGGCGCAGGCCCAATGGATAGCGAAGGCGCCAACGACAACCTCAAAGCCTACGCGCGGCAAATGGCAACGGTGCAAGACCAAGCCGCGCACTCCTATAACTATGGCCTGCGGGCTTACTACTTTTCGATGGCCGTGCTCTGCTGGTTTGTGCACCCGATACTGTTTATTTTGGCTAGCCTGTTTGTGGTGGTCACCCTCTATCGCCGCGAATTTAAATCCCGCGCCGTAATAGCCATTACTGCCGCCAAGGCACATTTAGGCAGCGAATATCAGGCGCGAGAAAACCAGCGCCAATCCAAGTAGTCGCCAGCCAACCCAAGACTGCGCCAGCCAAAGCGCAGTCTGATTCTTGTTCTATACTCATTGGGTTAATCACCAATCAATAATGGGAGTGAGCCATGAGTGATAATCTGTTAACTGTGGATGAAGTATGCAAGTTGCTGGATAAGAGTCCGGCAACGATCAAACGCTATGCGCGGGAAAACCTGCTCAGCAGTGTGAAAGACGGTGAAGAATTGCGATTCCCCGAAGAAGAGGTCAAACGTTACTTAGCCTTTTCGCAGCGCTTAGGAAGATAAGCCGCCGCGTCTTTGTCGATTCATCCCCAAATGGACTTGGGATGCCTCGCTTATCCTTGTATAGCCATCTGTAACTGTCTGTAAGATAACAACTCCCGCTGAGATTCCTCTAGCCCAAGCTCTGCGGCTAAAGCGAGGAGCTGCGCCTCATAGATTGGCAGCTTAGCTTCATCATTAGTCATAATAGCAAGCTCGGCAAAGTCACCTAAACCTTCGAGCCAATCAAGCGTTAAGTGAAATTCCCCAAGAAAATACACGCTGCGGCGTTTTTTAATCTCAAGCACACATTGATAGCCTAAAGTCCGCAGCATACTTTTGGCCTTGTTGGCATCCGTGATATTGACCGCCTCACAGCGGTCTTTCTCGGGCCCTTTCACAATCCACAGCATGATGCCAGAGGGCTGCATCTCGCGCATACACAGGCTTTTATGCTCAGCCGCTAAGGATGCTGTTGGTGAATCAAAATAGCAGTCATGCTCAAGATTATTCTCGAGCATCACCTCGGGGGATTTGGCACTTAAACGCGCCCAAAAGGCCTCACGGTCCGTGAGACGATACTTAAGCTCTACCTCAAACTTACCGTTAAAATGGGTGTTAATTTGCGGAGCGAATTCTTTTGCTGCCAATTCTTTTGATGCAATGTCTGCTGGCATTGAATTACTCATATAAAGGCTGCACTCCTGCTGCGCGTATTTCTCACCCATTCGACATCCAGACTCAAGCTAAGCGACGATAGAGCGCCTGATAGGCGGGGCAAGTTTGAAGTAACTGCTCATGGTTGCCCGATGCCACAATTTGCCCTTCGGCGAGGAGGTGAATTTGGTCCATCTTGGCCATCGCCGTTAATCGATGGCTGATCATTAGCAGGGTTTTATCCTTTGCAAATTCAAGCAGTAAACTTAAGATCTCCCGCTCGGTGCGCTTATCTAAGCCCTCGGTTGGCTCATCTAACAGTAATAAAGGCGCATCACGCAGTAATGCCCTTGCCACGCCGATACGGCGCTGCTCACCGCCCGATAACTGCCGGCCGCCCTCACCAATCCACATATCGAGAGGCTTGTCGCCTTTAAGTAATTCGCCTAAACCTACCTGCTGTAATACTTGGATAAAACGCTCGTCATTGGCGGTACGCTTTTGCCCTTCTGGCACAGGCAAGGCAATAGAAAGGTTCTCCCGCAGCGTGCCCGCGTACAGGTAAATCCGCTGACTCACAACAGTCATCGCCGATCTTAATGCGGCCTCGCTATAGTTCGTCAGCGGCTGACCATCTAGGCAAATTTGACCACGCTGCGCCTGCCATTCACGGGTGATTAAGGACAATAAACTGGATTTACCGCAGCCCGTGGCGCCCAATAATGCCACCTTTTGCCCAGGCTCTACCGTTAAGGATAAGCCCTGCAGAACGCTCTGATTGTCGTGATAGCCAAAATAGATATCCGTCATCTGCAGCCCGCCCGATGTCGCCTTGAGCGTTGAATCTTCGCTAAAACGAATATCGCTTTCCTGCTCGGTGATTTCGTGAATTCGTGTCGCCGCCAGCACGCAGCCCGACAAATGTTGGAAAGCGCCCGCGATTGGCATCATCATTTCGACGCAGGCCATAGTGGCAAACACCATCAAGGCGAACATCGGGCCGGGAGGTACGGTATCGCCCACGCCATTGGCGGCTAAAAATAGCATCATGATGAGTGCCGAGCCTGTCGCCAGGATCAGCATGGCTTGGCTCAAGGCGGTGATATTCGCCATCGCACCTTGGCTGGCAAATAACGCCTGTTCTGCCTCATCGAGCTTGTGTCTGTATCTGGCGTTCGCACCAAATAAACTCAGCTCAGCTTGGCCCTGCAGCATCTCAAGCAACTGTACCCGATATTGGCGTTTGGTCTCCAGCATATTGCGACTTGGCTCATGCCCAAGCCGATAAAACAGCAGTGGTAGCAGCAGCCAAACCACCACTAAAAACAGGCATAAACTTAAGGCCAGCTTGGCATCAAACCATGCGAGGAACAGGTATAACAACGCCGTCATCAGCAAGGAAGCCGCCATCGGCGTCAACAATCGTAAATACAGATGGTCGAGCGTATCTATATCCGCCACGAGGCGGTTGAGCATATCCGCGCGGCGCAGACCCTGCAGATTTTTAGCACTGAGTGGGAAGAGTTTTCGCCACGCCCAAACTCTGAGCTCAGTCAGTAATTTAAAGGTCGCCTCATGGGTCGCGAGACGCTCCCCGTAACGACTGGCAGTTCGCGCGATAGAAAGGAAACGCACGCCACCCGCGGGGGTAAAAAAGTTAAAGGATTGGGAGCCGATAACCGTTAATCCCGCCACCGCCGTCGCCGATAAAAACCAGCCCGACAGCGACAATAAACCAATCCCCGCCATGAGTGTGGTTAAGGTGAGCATAAGTCCAACGGCCATCATTAACCATTGGTGGGAGAACAATCGAATAAAGGGCAGGAGAATTTTCATTGTGTGGCTCCCTCGGTTGTCCCTAACGCGAGATCGCTGTGGGTATCGGGCATGGGTGATTCCAGCCCAATATCGGCTACTGACTCAGTATTTTCATGCAACATGGTTTGGAATAACCCTACCTCAGTAGACAGTGTCGCAAAATCCCCCCGCTGGACTATCTCGCCTTTATCGAGCACTAGGATCGACGACATATGGTCCAGCTGATCGACTCTGTGGGTTACCATAATGCCCATCTTGCCCGCCATCGCTGCTTTTAAGGTGCGGCTAACGAGTTGTTCGCTGACACTGTCTAAACTCGCCGTCGGTTCATCGAGAATAAAGACCTGCGCCGCCTGTCCCAATGCCCGCGCAAGCGCAATACGTTGCGCCTGCCCGACCGATAAGGTCGATGACTGCTCGCCTATTGGCGTGGCTAAACCAAGGGGTTGGCTGCGGACAAACTCATGGATATTGGCCTGCTCCAGCAATTGCCACACCTGCTCGTCTGTAATATTAGGATTGGCTAGGGCTACGTTTTCCCGCACTGTGCCATGGAATAACTGTGGCTCTTGTCCAAGCCACGCTAATTGGCGCCGCCAATAGGCAAGATCAATGCTGGAGAGCTCAACACCATTAATCAGTAACTTGCCTTGATAGGGTAAAAATCCTAATAGCGCGTTGAGTAAACTGGTTTTGCCTGCACCACTTGGGCCAACTAAGGCTAAATGTTCCCCCTGTTTCAACTCAAAACTGATGGGGCCGAGTAAACGGCTGCCATCGGTACTAAAGACTTCTAGATCTTTTACGCTAAGGTGAGTCAGCTTATCGAGTCGCGTTTGCTGCCCGAGCTTGTCCTGCGAAGAATCTGGCTCAGGATGTTCCAGCAGTGTCATCAATGCTTGGGCTGCGCCAATCGCCTGCGCTTTAGCATGGTAGTGAGTGCCCATATCCCTTAACGGCTGATAAAACTCCGGCGCTAAAATAAGGATAAACAAACCGACAAACAGGCTAAAAGGTAAACCTTCATTGGTATTAGGCCCAATTTGAGCGTGCGCGCCATAGTAGCCAAAATCGAGGTGACCTAAGTAACTAAAACCAAAGTAAACCGCTAATACAGCAATCGACACCGCGGCAAAAAACTCCAGTACCGCCGAGCTTAAAAAGGCCATGCGCAGCACAGACATAGTACGGCTGCGAAACTCCTCCGATGCCTTTTCAATCACCTTCAGCTCAGCATCGCCTCGATTGAATAGCTTTAAGGTCGCGAGCCCTTTTAATCTATCCATAAAGTGGCCACTTAATCTGGCTAACGCATTGAAATTTTTACGATTGGCATCAGCAGCACCCATACCGACAAGGATCATAAACAGCGGGATAAGGGGCGCGGTTAACAGCAAAATCAGCCCCGCCGCCCAGTTGATGGGAAACACGGCGATGAGGATCAATAAGGGGATCACGCCAGCAAGCGTCATTTGCGGTAAATAACGGGCATAAAAATCTTGTAAATCTTCAACTTGCTCTAACACTATGCTCGCCCAACTGCCTGCGGGTTTACCTTTAATAAACGCGGGGCCAAGCCGAGTTAACTTATCCATTACCGCAGCGCGGATTTGTTGGCGTAAGCGCTTACCCGCTTCAAAACTGGCGCGCTCGCGGCCATAGGCGAGTATTGCTCGCAGCAACATTAAGCCAATCAAGGCCATAAAATGTGGCAGATAATCGATTGCCCCCACAGCAGGCTGGATTGGTGTGCTATTCGCGCCATCAGTAAATGCCAGCAAGGCATTGCCAACAATGACGCCATCGAGGAGTGTGGCTATCAGATAAGCCTGTGCTATCAATGCAATAGCACTTAACATTCCACACCATACGGAGAGCTTAACAAACCAGCCACAGGCTTTTTTTTGCGACTTGAGCCAAACGAGAAGGGACTTTTCTAACGACTTATCCATGGTGCTCCAACGGAAACTAGCAAAGCAGTAGGTTGTAGAAATAGGCTAAACACTGAGTGACCCCGAGGGGCTTGCAAGTGTTGAAAAGGTTCGATAGGGACGCAGTATCGCAGGCATCCAAGGTAGATGAAACCTTAGCGGAAGCTTTTGTTAGCCTATTCACAAAAATGAGATAAAGATCAATAAATTCCCAAAGTGCGGGAACCCTGAGCCAACGCTTGCCGCCAGCTTAATCAATCGGCCTTAATTATTGCTGAGCGCCGTATTTGACTAACACATGCCAGAGCAGCTTGAGCTCGTGTGCCACCTGAGCGCGGTTCCCCCGATCGCGCCAATGCTGTGGCGAATGGTATAAATCCCGCGCCGCCACGCCAATGGCATAGGCATCGACACGCTCGTCGATAGCAATTCGACTCGCCAAAGATGGCATAGTCGGTCCACGGAAATCACTGGGGATCTGCGCCGTGTGCAGACTAAAACCATTATGATATTGCAGCTCGATATCATAGCGATCACAGAGCTTGCTCAAGGTGGCACCGATTTCAGTCCCTTTAAAACTAGGATCTGCCACCAGCATGGCAATGTCTTCATCGAGGGACACATCACCGTGGATCTGCGCTTCAATATAATGGTCGAGATTGTTCGACATCGGCCGTTCAAAGCGCGACAGCAGGGAGGAGTTCAGTTGATGCGCCAAATATTGGATCACATTGAGCGGTTTAAAATCTACTTTCCCCAAGGCATAGTGGCGCTCAAAACTCTCGGTGAGCAGTGCCGCTAATACATCATCAAAGCAGGATAAAGTGCCCTTTTCCTTCGGGTTACGGTAGGAATCTAAATAAGTGAACGTCGAGCGCGTGAGTAACTGCGAATGGGTCAGCAAATAACAGCTGCCAAAACGCGGGGCAGGGCCATCCTGCCACATGCCTAAATCCAAGGCGCCATACTTAGGCCGAGACTTAGTCCCCTTGTAAGCATCGCCAAAGAGTTGATTTTCCCAATGATCCCTTGGCCCACCTAATTCGGGGGATAACTGTCCGTTGGAGATATGGGTTTCGAATTGGCTGCGGTATTGACCATCACGCAATAATCCTTCGGCCACTGTGATACCGCGGCTATCGATTCTGTCGGGATGAAAATGCAGTGCGACTCGGCCACAGTGTAACAATTGCTTCAGCGCCGCTTGCATCTCCTGCATGGGAATGTTGGACATCTGCTGCACGTTTCGAATAACCGCCACGGCCTGTTCACTTCGACCACGTGCGAGGCGTTCAATATGCTGTATTGCTGTCATAATCCACCTGCCATGGAGCGTCAATATGCCTAAGAGGACTCATCCTAAGAATTCAATGCTGCTGAATTCAAGCTACAAAGGGAAAATTTCCCAGTTATCTTTACGAATCCGATTGATGACTAACGTCTTTGCAACCTATTGAGGATGCTTGTTAATTTTACCCCAAGTTAGATTACTTAGAAGCAATGAAATTAACACAAGCGTGATCTTTCCCTAAATACTGAACAAGATACTGATAGGTCGATAAATTAGCCACTCCTGAATCGGCTTTTGCGCCAGATAGACAACAAACCACTTTCAAACATGGCGATCTAGCGCCTCTTCATGTAAGCTGCACGCCCGCCAATTCGGCCATACTACTGCTGCGACACTTTGCTGCCACAAGAGACCCATTAATGAGTTTTTCCTCCCTAGGTTTATCTGCACCGATCCAAAAAGCCGTGACTGAACAAGGTTATGACACACCCTCTCCTATTCAAGCACAGGCGATTCCCGCCGTACTGACGGGTAAAGACGTGATGGCTGCGGCCCAAACGGGGACAGGAAAAACCGCAGGCTTTACCCTGCCGTTGCTCGAATTACTCTCTAAAGGCAATAAAGCCAAGGCGGGACAAATCCGCGCCCTAGTGCTAACCCCCACGCGCGAGTTAGCGGCTCAAGTAAGCGAAAGCGTTGAAACCTATGGTAAATATCTGCCATTGCGCTCAGCGGTCGTCTTTGGTGGCGTGCCAATTAATCCCCAAATTCAAAAGCTACGCCACGGGGTAGATGTACTGGTCGCCACACCTGGACGATTATTAGATCTTGAGCAGCAAAAAGCGGTGAAGTTTAATCAACTCGAAGTCTTAGTGCTGGATGAAGCGGATCGCATGCTCGACATGGGTTTTATCCGCGATATCAAAAAGATCCTCGCCATGTTGCCCGCTAAACGACAAAACCTGATGTTTTCGGCGACCTTCTCCGATGAAATCCGCGAGCTGGCCAAAGGCCTAGTGAATCAACCAGTAGAAATTTCAGTTACGCCACGCAACGCCGCGGCAAACACAGTCAAACAATGGATTTGCCCCGTCGATAAGAATCAAAAATCAGCGCTGCTAATTCAGCTCATCAAGCAGGAAAACTGGCAGCAAGTCTTAGTGTTTTCACGCACTAAACACGGCGCCAACAGACTGGCTAAGAGTCTTATTCAAGCCGAGATCAGCGCCGCCGCTATCCACGGCAATAAGAGCCAAGGCGCACGCACCAAAGCCTTAGCCGACTTTAAGAGTGGCGAAGTGCGCGTGCTAGTGGCGACCGATATTGCGGCGCGCGGGCTCGATATCGACCAATTACCACAAGTAGTGAACTTCGATCTGCCCAATGTCCCCGAGGATTACGTACACCGCATTGGCCGCACCGGCCGTGCTGGCGCCTTAGGCCAAGCCGTATCCTTAGTCAGTAGCGAAGAAACTAAGCTGCTCAGGGACATCGAGCGTTTGATCAATCGCGTGCTTGAAAGGCAGGAGCTTGAAGGCTTCAGCCCTGTGCATGCGCTCCCCGAATCGACACTAAATGCCCATGGTAAAGAGAACAAAATCAAAGCCGTGGCGAGCCAACGTAAGCATCGCAGCGCGGGTAAACCCTCGCCAAGAGCCGGTACAGGCCGCGATGGTCGTAAAACGCCAGACAGCAGCGACGGCGCTACGCAGCAAAAGAACTCAAATCCAAACCAAGGCCAGCGCAATAATCAAGGCCAGCATAAGCGTCCTCAAGCGGCAAAAAACGCTGAGCATAAAAATACGCACTCAAGTACCGAAGCTGGCCGCACGCCCAAACCACAGGATAAACGTCCTCCGCGCGGCAAAGGCCCGGCTAATAGCGAACATAAAGCCAAAGGCCAGCCTCATTCAGCGGCGCAACAACTTAGTCCACAGGCTCGCAGCGAGAAACAACATTCTGACTCACGCCGCCAAGGCCGCGCTCAGCAAACGGCCAATCCCGCCAGCGGTGAGCACAAAAAGCCCTCGCATCGACCAGATAACCGCCCTAATCGCGTAAAATCCTAAATCGATTTCGAGCTAAAAAGCCCCGTAACAAGATGCGTAAAAAAGATGCCCAGCACTGAGTGCTGGGCATCTTTGTTTGAGAACTAACTTATCTACAATCTTAGAGTTGTTAGGCTTCACGCACCTTAAATTGCTGCATGGCTTCGCGTAGAGTGTTGGCCTGCTGCGAGAGGGATTCGCTGGCCTTCGCCGTTTCAAATGCGCTATTAAGCACGGATTCTCCCGAGTCACGAATGGTATTTAAGCGCTCGCTGATATCTTCGGCGGTGACCGCCTGCTCCTCACTGGCGGTGGCGACTTGAGCATTGGCCTGTGAGAGCTGAGTTAAGGCATCTAAGATCTCAAACAAGTTTTGTTTAATTTGCTTAACTTGGAGCGATGACTCATTGATTTGTTGCTCATTTTTACCAAATGAGTCGACTGCAGATTGGGCATCAAGCACTAAGGTTTGAATAAGCTGACTAATTTCCTGGGTGGCGGTTTGGCTGCGCGTCGCGAGGGCGCGCACCTCGTCAGCAACGACGGCAAAGCCCCGTCCCTGATCGCCCGCCCTAGCCGCCTCAATGGAGGCGTTTAACGCCAGTAAATTTGTCTGCCCCGCAATGGCATCCACCACGGAAACAAAGTTTAAAATTTTGCCTGTGCTGGCCTGGAGCTGCTGGATAAGTTGGCTCGATTGCTGGGCACTCTCCACCAGTTGCTGAGTGATCCGCTCGCTGGCCTCCACAACGGCGCAGCTATCCTTAGCTCGGCCTTCCGCTTGGCCCGCCGAAAAGGATGCCGTCTCGGCGCTGCTGGCAACCTCGGTAATGGTCGCCGCCATTTGTGTCATCGAGGCGGCGACTTGGTCAGTATCTTCCTGTTGGCTGAGTATTGCCCTGCGATTATTTTCTGCCACCGCATTGAGCTCTGTCACCATAGAGGCGATTTCTTCGCTGCGCCCAATCACATGCCCGACGGTTTGGCTCAGGGTCAAGGCCATTTGATTCATGCTCAAGGTTAACTCGCCAAGCTCATCCTTAGATTCTGCTTGCAGCACTCGGCTAAAGTTACCCGACTCCATCATGGCGGCGGCATTACGCAAGCGCGTAATAGACCGCACTATGTATTGACTAAATAACATGCCGATGCCTAATCCCAAGATGAGGGCGACCGACGAAATCACCATCAGGCCGTAAATCGCGCTTTTCTCCTCATCCTCAGTGATGGATACCGCGGTTTGGGTCATTTGCTCTAAACGCTGCGCAAATTGGCTGAGCTGGGTGTTGAATTGGGATTGAGTTCGCTCAAGGTCGCTCACCTGCTGCACCAACGCCGTGGCCTGAGTATGTTGCTGTATCGCATTCACCACAGTCGCTAGCTGAGCATCATAGTCACGATAAACGCGAATAATGTCGGTGACTTCTTGGATCAATTGTTGGGTTTTATCACGTAGTTCAGGCGGTTGAGGGAGGGTTAACGCCTCATTTAGCATGGTCTGTGTGGAGAGTAACTCGCCGTTAATTCGCTCTTTATGTTGAATCACTTCACCAATAAAGCCTTCAATTAATCGCTCTTGGGCTGAGACTGGGATCTCTGAAGCGCGAAAAGCCTTTTCAAGGCTAATCGAACTCTCGAGCTGCAAAATAGTGACCTCACTCGATAACTTCACTAGGGGGAGGTTTTCGGCGGTAATAGTGTGGATTTCATCCGTTACCCGCTTCATCTTTAGTAGGCTAAAAGCCGCTAATAACAGCATGAGTAGCAGCATGATGCCGATAAGGCTGCCCATCTTATATTTGATCCGTAAATCTTTTAAAAAACCAAGCATAAGCTTTGAACTCCAACTACCAAGGATCCCTTTGTCTGTATTTAGCATAGTTGGAGTTTTACGCTTTGCCGCTTAGGCTAAGCGCTTATAAACGAAAAATAAAACCTTTAGCATACCCGATTCACCTAATCCAAGTAGGCAACTGAGTGTCAATCCCTTACAGACCCTAGCGTCCCCTTGCAAACCACACGCCCGCAACCGATGAAAACTTGCATTCAGGTGAGAGATAACCGAAGATCCAAAAGCCTTTTTATTGCGTTAAGCCCCAGATGACACACTCAGCCTCGACCGACACAACATTGCCCGATAGCCATAGCCAAATCCGCTCGCAATTTCCTACCCTCTCGCAAATGTTGGGCGACTATCCCCTGTGTTATCTCGATACCGCGGCCACCAGCCAAAAGCCGCAATCCGTGTTAGATGCCATGGCGCAGTATTACCTGAACGACAATGCCAATGTGCACCGTGCGGCGCACCAGTTATCGGCGCGCGCGACCTCTAGCTACGAGAAAGTCCGCGATGAGTTAAAAGGGTTTATTAATGCTAAGCGCCGCGAAGAAATCATCTTCACCCACGGCACCACAGAGTCGATCAATCTAGTTGCCTATGGCTTAACGCCACAGATAGCTGCGGGCGATCTGATTTTGATCGATACCGCCGCCCACCACGCCAACATAGTGCCGTGGCAAGAATTGGCAAAACGCACGGGCGCCATCATTAAACCTATCTCTCTCGATCGGGATGGCAGGCTCGATCGCCATGCCTATCAAGCGCTGCTCGCCCTCAAGCCCAAAGTAGTCACCCTTTGCCATGTGTCGAACGCCTTAGGCACAGTGAATCCTGTTGTCGAGTTAGTGCAACAAGCCAAGGCGCAGGGGGCGATCACTTTAGTCGATGGGGCGCAGGCGGTTGCACACTTAAGCTTAGATATGGCCGCTATCGATTGTGATTTTTACGTCTTTTCAGGCCATAAGATGTATGGCCCGACTGGCATTGGTGTGCTTTATGGCCGCTTCGATAAGTTAGATACGCTCACGCCACTGTTAACGGGCGGCGAGATGATTAAACGAGTGAGTTTCGATGGCACCGAATTTGGCAGCCTACCCAATCGCTTAGAAGCGGGTACCCCACCCATCAGTGAAGTCATCGGCCTAGGCGCCGCTATCCGTTTTTTGCAACAACACCTCACGCCTGAGGTTCAGGCCCACGAGGCTGAACTGCTGCAGTATTTACAGCAGCAGCTTCGCGCCCTCGGAGATGTGCATCTCTATGCTGCCCATAGTGATAATCTCGGTGCGGTTGCCTTTAATCTGGGCGATGAACATCATCAAGATGTCGGGATTTTATTAGACCAACAAGGCGTTGCCGTGCGCTGTGGCCATCACTGCGCCATGCCCTTGATGCAAAGCCTTAACCTGAAGGGTTGTTGCCGAGCATCGATTGGTATCTACACCAATAAAGCCGATATCGACCGCTTTATTGCCGCCTTAGCCTCAGTCAAAGACTTGCTACTCTAATCCGCTCGCTAAGGGCTAACATCATTGCGCCATCAGGCAACACGCTTAAGAAGAGGACATTTTCGCCATGACATTGCCAATCATGCCCGCTGCCACCGAGTTTGATTACTCCGTTGAGGAGACATCAAGCCTGTTAGCCCGTTTTGAGCAAGCGCCGAACTGGCAGGAAAGATATCGCCAAATCATGTTATTAGGTAAAACCTTACCGAGTTTAGCGGATGAATTTCGCCTTGAGTCTGCCCAAGTCAAAGGCTGCGAGAGCGATGCCTGGCTGTACCATCTAGAGCGAGACGCTAAGCATTATTTTCTGGCCGATAGTGATGCACGCATAGTGAAGGGGTTAATCGGTTTACTATTGAGTGCCTGTCACGGCAAACTGAGCGACGAGATACTCGCCTTCGACCCTTCCGCCTATTTCAAACAATTAGGGCTAGAGGGCCAATTAAGCCCCTCGCGCACCAATGGCTTACATGCCTTAGCTAAGGCGATGGTTGATGCGGTAAAACCCTAAATCAATCTGCGGGTTAAATAGGTAAAAGAGGGATTTAATCAAAGACTTCTACGCCTTAACAGGGTATAAAGAAGTAAAAATTAGCTTCATCTGAAGGAGAGCGCACGCCCATGAAGGCTGTTAATCAAGATCGTCGAACGCTGTTAAAAGGGATTGGCGCCGCCACGCTACTTTGCCCCTTTGCCAGTTTCTCCAGCCTTGCTGCGCCGCGCTCTCGGCGCTTATATATCGATGGTTTATCCTTTCTGCCCGATGATTTAGCCGATGTTCCCGCATCGGGGCTCGATGCCTTTTTATGTGATATCTCTGCCATCGAAACCATTGAACAAGCCGACGGCACCTTAAACTACAAACGCACTTACAAAGCCTGTATGGAAAGCATCCAGCAAGCCGCGAAACGCGTCAGCGAACACCCTGACATTCTCCTGCAAGGCTTAACTGGACGCGATATCCAATTGGCGCGGGAGAGCAATCGCACTGCGGTTTTCTTCCAAATCCAAGGCGCAGATTGCGTTGAAGAAGACAGCGAGGCTAACCAATGGGCCCGTGTCGATGAGTTTCACCGTCAAGGTCTGCGAGCACTGCAACTTACCCACCATTACGGCAATACCTTTGCGGGCGGCGCCCTCGATAACGATGCCAATGGCGGGCTCAATAAACCTCTTACCGCCCATGGCCGCACACTGATTGAAAAACTCAATCATGCCAATATCTTAGTCGATGTCAGCCACTCGAGTGCCCAAACCGCGTTAGATGTAGCTAAACTCAGCCGCGCGCCCATAGTCCAAAGCCATGGCGCAGCGCGGGGTATTGTCAAACATGCCCGTTGTAGCCCCGATGAAGTGATCCGTGCCATTGCCGACTCAGGCGGCGTATTCGGGGTCTTTATGATGAGCTTTTGGCTCACCAATAATGCCGTTCCAACTGTCGATGACTATATCCGCCAGTTAGAATATGTCGCCCGAGTCGGCGGGGTCGATTGTGTTGCCATCGCTAATGATTATCCGCTCAGAGGCCAAGAAAATCTGTTAGCCCTGAATAACGACAATGCCCAGGGCGTGAAGGAATATCAGGAATGGTGGTACAGCCTAAGGGCTAAAAAAGTGTTAGGTTTTGATGCAGAGCCAAGGCATGTGGTCATTCCCGAACTAAACCATATTGAGCGTATGAGCCGTATCGACGATGCCTTAGCTAAGGCCCGTTTTAAGTCGACCGATCGCGACCGCTTTATGGGCGGAAACTGGCAAAGAGTGCTCAATCAGGTACTCATCTAAGCCCGCGCTAACTCAGTCAGGGTTAAATTGCGAAAAATTACTCGAGAAAACGGACCGTCATGCTGACCACCCTAGCCATCTCTAACTATCGTACCTTGCGGGAGATAGTCTTACCCCTTGGGCGCTTAAACTTAGTGACCGGCGCTAACGGTAGTGGCAAATCCAATTTATACAAAGCGTTGCGACTACTCGCTCAAACAGCGCAGGGTGGCGTTGTTAATGCTTTGGCGCAGGAGGGCGGCTTAGACTCCTGTTTTTGGGCAGGACCAGAAAATCTCACCAAGGGCATGTTAGCGGGCGATACGCCAATTGAAGCTACAGTCAGACAAGCGCCCAAACGCCTAAAACTCGGATTTGCGGGCGAAGATTTTAGTTATCTGATTGAACTTGGTCTCCCCAAACCGGACTCCACCACCCTATTTGGATTAGATCCGCAAATTAAACGCGAAGCGATTTGGAATGGCCCCAAATATCGCTCCGCCAGCGTGTTGGTCGAGCGGCGCGGTCCTATGGTGAAGAGTCGCAGCCCTGAGGGACAAGGTTGGCTCACCTTGAGCGCCCATCTGCAAAACGGTGACAGCATTTTTACCGAACTTGCCGATCCTGAACGTAGCCCTGAAGTATTAACGCTAAGGGACAGCATTCGCGCATGGCGCTTTTACGATCACTTTCGAACCGATGCCGAAGCTGCTGCGCGTCGTCCACAGCTAGGGACCGCCACGCCCGTATTGCACCATGACGGTCGAGATCTTCCCTCTGCCATACAAACTATTTTTGAGATTGGCGATAAAGCCGCATTCGATCATGCTGTGACTGATGCTTTTCCGGGAGCCAAGGTGCGTATCACGCCCCAAGCGGGCGGGATACTCCAACTCGAATTTCACCAGCAGGGCTTATTAAGGCCACTGCATGCCAGTGAACTCTCCGACGGCACCCTGAGGTATTTATTGCTTATTGCCGCATTACTCACCCCAAGGCCACCCGAGCTAATGGTATTAAACGAGCCAGAAACCAGCTTGCACCCCGATTTATTGCCCGCTTTAGCTCGGCTTATCGCCAAGGCTTCCGAGGTGTGTCAGCTTTGGGTCGTGTCCCACGCTAACCGCTTGATTAATGCCTTGAGTCAGTTTGAGCACTGCAATACTTTGGCGCTGGATAAAAATCTAGGGCAAACCCAAATCGTGGGGCAGGATTTACTCAATACGCCGAGCTGGCAATGGCAACTCAAATAGCTGCTAAGATATAGCGTCTTTGCATCATACCGTTTCAGCATCGTAAAATACTGCCAGCCATAAGGTTTCGCCCTCTGAACTGGTCGAAGCGACTCTGTGCTTTTGATGCGGCGCTAGGGTGAGATAATCCCCAGGTTTAAGGGTAACTAACTGAGCATCTTCGAATTCGAGCTGCGCCTCCCCTTTGAGCAACATCACCCACTCATATTGAGATTGATCGTACCACTCCCCCACTGGCGTCGAATGGCCTTGCGAGATAATGCGCTCTATCTTCACCTTGCCATTGCCAGCAAGGGTTTCGAACACTTCTTGTGATAAATCATCGGGGAGTGACTGATAAAAATTTTGTAGCATCTTGAATCCTTATCATGGCTTGAGTGCAAGATAATCTATTGAGAAACCAAAGTATAAACCGTTATCATAAGGCTCTTAGGGCTAAGAGCCTTATGAGATGACAAGATAAGACAGTTGTATCATATGGATATGGAGAGGTTGACCTATGTCGTTGTTTCGCGCGTTTAAAGCTAAATTATTTAATACCAAAGAAAAAAGCTGCGCCCATCAAGACATACCTCTTCAAACTTCTCCCAATCCCGCTCCGCTCCCATCCAGTACCTTCAAACCCTATTTTAGTCTTGCCATTCAATCAACTCCGGCGCAAGCCACTCATTCAGAAACCCATGAAGAATTTACCCGCCACGACTTCGACAGCCCGCAAACGATTGAACTGCTCGGTTGGGAGCGAGAGCATGAATCCTGCACCTTTCACGAGACCCAATTTGACCGCATCGAGATACACGGCCCTGTGCAAGATTTTTATCTCGGTCAGGATAAGACCTGTAGCCTAGTGCTGGATTCTGATGCAGCGACAACTCAAGCCCGCTGGCAAGTGGCACTGGTAAACCTGCAGGAATTAGTGATCTGCCGTTTTTATATCGATGCAGGGTACAGAGTACAAGGCGATATGCAGGACTTCGGCAGTCTCACTGGCAAACTGCAACGGACATTCCATCAGATTGAGACTGAGCAAGGTCAGAATGTACTGAGAATTGTCACCCAATCCCCCAACCTCACTCAGGCCGTCGATTGCAATTACTTTGGTGAGCGTAACGGCATCACTCGCCAATTCAATGCCTTAGGTGTATTGCAGTTCGAAGGGCATTTTATTGAGGAGCAACAGCTCGGGCGCCAGACCTGGTATGACAATGAGGGCAAAATCAATCAAGTCGAGGAGCGCCACGCCGAGGGAATGTTACTGACCCGCTACTATACCAATGGTCAGATAAAAGAAACCGCTGAGAAGGATAGCGAAGATAATTATATCAATCAGTTAACTCGCTATTATGAATCAGGCGCCCTGTGGCTGATACGCCCCATGCGGGCGGGAAAAATCCATGGCACAGAGCATATCTACTATGAAGATGGCAAGCTACAGGCCGAATTAAGCTATGACATGGGGGAGTTGGTTAAAGAGCTTTGGTACCATACCAACGGCAATCTTAAGCAAGAAGTCCATCTCGATGCCGCGGGCAAAAGCCTCGAAACCTATTACGAAGATGGCCAACTCGCCTGGCGAGAACGCCTCAATCCACAAGGGTTAAATTGCGGTCTACGCCAGGAATGGCACCCCAATGGCGTGCTGGCAAATCAACTCAATTTTGTTGATGGCCTTGCCCATGGCAACAGCGAGAAATGGTATCCGAACGGACAGCTTGAACAATGCATCCCCTTTGAAAATGGCCATGAACAGGGTCTTGCCACTTGGTACCATGAAAATGGTCAACTCTCCCTTGAGATTTACCTTGAAAAGGGTCTAAGAGAAGGCCTTTTCCGTAGCTATTATGCAAGCGGCGTATTGTCAGCCGAGGGCCAATATCAGCGTAACCTCTCCGTCGCGCCCTTTATCGAATACTATGAAAACCAGCAAATTCAAATGTATCTGCCCCACACTCAAGGCAATCGCGATGGCACTGCCCGCTGGTTTTATGAAGACGGTACTATCAAGACAATTGCTGAATATTTTGTCCGCGATGGCCAAGGTTACCTTAAGGAAAGCTCCTCCTATAACAAGCAAGGTATTCTCGAATCCTTTGAGAGCCACTCCAACACCCGTTGTGGCTATCACCTTGAGGATAATCAACGGGAATATTATCAAACGGGCCACCCAGATACTCGCATCGAATACTATGAGGATGGAGCTATCCGTTGGCTGCTCACTCGCGTAGACGAGAACCTATTCAGCTCAAAAGCCTTTTCAAAACAAGGCGAATTACTCGAGTCTGGTTTTGTGAAAGTGATAGATAACGATTATCAAGATGTCGGCCACTGGCAACGTTTTACACCGCAAGGCCAACTGCAGCGCGAAGCCTGGCTCAGTGATGATGGCAAGCTCAATGAAACCCGTCACTATTTTGATGCCGCCGAGCAGCAACAAAAGATGGCAGCGGAAACCAAGGTCGAAGACAATAATATTGTCGAGGCAATGGCTAAGTCTAACGATACTAAGGAGCCACAAACGTCGGCGCCTATTCTTAGTTACCATTTGAAATTTGACCCAGATAGCCAACTCTATGCCATGAAACGCTATCATCCGAATCGTCAAATCGCCGAAGAAGGCAACTTACATTTTCGGGGACAAGAGCACTTTTGGGTGGGGATACACAATCAGTACGATAAACAAGGCCGACTCGAATTATCCGAAACCTATACTATGAATGGTGAACCGATAGAACACACAACAGAGTCAAATACCATTCGTTTAAATTAACTAGTTTTACAGAAAACTAAGGATGACTAAATGTGCAATCATATGGGCACCAATTGCACACTCTAAACCTCGCTTCCAATACAGGTAGCCAGCGATCAAGCCAAAGCCAGCATTACCAAAAATAATATACAAAACTAAGGCTAAATTAACCTCAGAACTAAGCGCAAAGGCAACGGGTAAGTGACCAACTCCGAACAGAAAAGCAGATAACACTATTGCGAATAGATAATTATGAGATTGAATAACAGAGTCTTTTGCTTGGGTTAATCGATAGCAACACCAAGTGATGAACGACATTAATCCCCATCGAATTAATATCTCTTCAGTTATTCCACCATAGATAACTTTCGAATACCAAGGAGGGGTAAGTTTCTCTGCTGCACGAATAAAATCTTCAGGTAGATAGCCAACCAAAACAGCCATAAACCCCAAAACAAACAGTCCCCCTAATACTCCGCCGATCACGGCTGGAATCACCTGCGATTGCAGAATACTGTAGGGCTCCTTTCCCTCTGCATAAGCAGCAATAACGGGTGCATGCAAGCCAACTTTGGATGAGAAAACAGAACCGATAAACATCATCAGTACTAACATCAACGATGACTGTATTACCGTTAGTAAAACCAATAGAAAACTGGGAATTGCTAACTGAGTAGAATGTGTTTCGAGTAGTTTCGAAACAAAAGGGATAATTGAAATAATCCCTAAAAAACCAAAGCTAAATAATAGCTTATTAAAACGCCATGTTTTTACATCCATGTATCTTATTCAAACCTCTTAGTAGTTAGAGCGCGAACGTCGCTATGGTCTTTTGGATCCCCACCACATCGGTGCCGCGTTTCAGCTCTTTGACCAGAGGATCACTTTGGCCAGAGATCCAGATCCTAAGCTCGGCATCCATATCGAAATGGCCTGTGGTTTCCACTTCGAAATGGGTGATGGATTTATAGGGCACTGAGTGATAGCTGGTTTTCTTGCCCGTCAGTCCTTGCTTATCGATTAAAATCAATCGCTTGTTGGTAAATACAAACAGATCGCGGATCACTTTATAGGCCAGTTTTAATTCTTCCTGAATCCCCATAATTGGGCGCAACTCTTCGGCCAGTTCCTGTAAATCGACCTCAGACGCATTCCCCAGTAACCCATCTAACAATCCCATGCTGACATCCTTTATTATTGAAATTTTTCAATAAAATATCCTGTAGTTAACCAAGTGGCAACATAGAGCGCGGCAACGGCCCTAAAAACAAAAAGGGAGCATTGAATACTCAATGCTCCCTTGATAACCATTCAAGCTGAATTAAACAGCTTTTTGACCGCGAACCTGACGGTTTTCACCGACGACCATCATCTCGCATTTTGGACAGTCGAAGACCAACTTCAACACATCGTTACCTATCTCAAGCACCATAGGATCCGCCTTAATGCCCGGCACTTCCTTAGGACAGAGATTGAAGTTAAATCGCAGGCAATGCTTAGTGATCATTAACGGCACGTCTTCAGTTACGCCGTTTTTCTCGTAGGTGTCCTGAATTTCAATCACGCCATGGCGTTGATAAAAGTCCTTCGCCTTTTCGTTTGCCACGTTCCCCAAGTAACTTAAGTGTTTGAATGGATACACGGCATCTTGATTATATTTCCAAGGTTTTGGACGCTGGTAACCTTCAACACGGGCAAGTTCTAATGCTGCTACCGCATCACGGCGCAGGCCGTTGAGCACAGATGCAGGCAGGAACCAAGGCTCGGCAGTTTCGATACTGATCTGCCGCGCCGTAAAATCGGTACTGCCCAGCTTCGACAATTGAGTACGGATAGTCTGCAAGGTTTTTTCAGCGTCGGTGGCGGGCATCTTTTCGACTGCAAGCTCAACCGTTGCACTAAGACCGTAAATATCCGTTAAGGTCAGCGCCACGCCCGTAGCAGTATCGGTTAAACGCATGTCGACGCCGATAATACGCTTGGCTGACTCCTTAGAAAGTAAAGTCTCGAAGGCTTGGTTGTGGTTACGGTATAAGGTCATACCGACACGCAGATCGCGCGGCACCTGCAATACATGCAGCTTATGACCTTCGGCTCGGTTAACACGCAGTCCCTGCAATTTGTCATCGGACTGTTTGGCCATCGCATAGTTTGGCGGGAAATAGGCTAAACCATCGCCGTTATTAAACTCGTGGGTTGAACTGACTTGAATAAAGTCTTTACCGATGGCGACCACTTTACCCACATCTTGACCGATATATTTTGGCGAGCGGAAGTCTTTAATCCCTTGGCTACGCTCATTCACAAAGTAATCTGTGCTGCCACGGTTAAAGGTTTTTTCGGGATCCGGAGTAAAAGTATGTTCAGTACGGCCATGGGATGACGCCACAAACTCTGGGCGACGCGCCATAATGGCATCGAGCTTTTGACGATAATGGGCGGTCACGTTTTTAACGTAACTTAGATCTTTTAAACGCCCCTCAATTTTGAAGGAGCGCACACCGGCATCAATCAAGGCTTCGAGGTTATCGGTTTGGTTATTGTCTTTTAATGAAAGTAAGTGCTCATTTTGCGCCAACACATCCCCTTGACGGGTCTTAAGATTGCCCGGCAGACGACACATTTGCGAACATTCGCCGCGGTTTGCACTGCGGTTACTGAAGGCGTGACTTAAGTTACATAAGCCGCTGTAGGCCACACACAGGGCGCCGTGGATAAAGAACTCAATCTGCATATTGGTGTGAGCCGCAACCTCACGGATTTGACTTAAGCCTAACTCACGCGCCAATACCACTTGTGAGAAACCCACTTGCTCTAAGAAGGCGACTTTCTCGGGATTACGGTTATCCATTTGCGTACTAGCATGCAGCGCAATCGGCGGCAAGTTAAGTTGCAATACGCCCATGTCCTGCACAATCAGTGCATCGGCGCCCGCGTTATACACATCCCAAATCAGCTTTTCAGCGGTCTCGAGCTCATCGTCCATCAGAATAGTGTTAATGGCCACAAACACTTGCGCATGATACTTATGAGCAAAAGTACACAGACGGGCGATATCTTCCACACTGTTACCCGCGGTCGCACGCGCTCCGAATGCGGGACCACCGATATAAACCGCGTCGGCACCATGGCGAATGGCTTCAATGCCATAATCGGCATTTTTTGCAGGCGCCAATAACTCTAAGCGGTTATTAACGTGAGAAAGTGTCTCAGGTGTGTAAATCTCTGGCTGGCTCATACTTCACTGGCTCAAAATGAACAATCACGAAAAAGGTGACGAGTATAACAAAAACTCAAATCCAGCTCTATCTGCAAATCATTTTTCGATGGATTAAAGCGAGGCGAGATAAGGAGCAGAGACAACAAACTTGCACCCCAGAGCCGAGCAGAGTATCTTTGCCGCGCATTGTTTAATAGGCGCGATTATGACTGATTTTATTTACCAACCACCGACAACTCCCTGGCTCGATGTGCTTTACCAAGATAAAGACATTATCGTGGTCAACAAGCCTTCGGGATTATTGTCCGTGCCAGGTCGCGATCCCGCCCATTACGACAGTGTTTACGCCCGAGTAAAAGCCGAGCATCCCCATTGCCAAATCGTCCATCGCCTCGACATGGCGACCTCTGGTGTCATGGTGGTTGCGCTCATTCGTAGCGCCGAGCGCGAGCTAAAACGCCAATTCCACGATAGAGAAACCAGTAAAACCTATCTCGCTCGGGTGGCTGGTCATATCAAAAATGATACAGGCAGTGTGGATTACCCGCTAATCTGTGATTGGCCCAATCGCCCAAAACAGAAGGTTGACCACGAAATAGGTAAACCCTCATTAACCCACTTTGAAGTGTTAAGCCGCGCCAAACGCTCGACTCTCGTTAAGCTAAAGCCGATTACTGGACGCTCACACCAACTCAGGGTACATATGATGGCACTTGGGCATCCTATTCTCGGCGACGGCTTTTATGCCGATCCGCTGGCAAAATCCTTAGCACCGCGATTATTACTCCACGCCGCAGAACTGACCATTAAACACCCATACACGGGTGAGAGCATGACGTTCAGTGCCGATGCCCCCTTTTGTGAGCCAGAAGGTGAGCAATGATCACTAAAAACAATAAAAACACCTAAAAGCAGTAGCCATTCACCATAAAAGAACGTAACTTTATGACAATTCATTATGTTATAGAGAGTTTATTTATGGAAACCGCATTTCAGCGCGATCAGCTTGATAACCATATCCTCGAAGCCTTAATGCAAGACGCACGCACCCCGTTTGCCGAGCTTGCCAAACGTTTCGGCGTGAGTGCGGGTACTATCCATGTGCGTGTTGAGAAAATGAAACAAGCAGGGATTATCACTGGTGCCCAGATCACCATCAATCCCAAGGCACTTGGTTACGATGTCTGCTGTTTTATTGGAATTAATCTCAAAAGTGCCGGCGACTACCCCGCCGCCATCGCCAAGCTAAATGCCTTAGAAGAAGTGGTAGAAGCCTACTACACCACAGGCAACTACAGCATTTTTGTCAAAGTCATGTGCCAATCCATCGATGGCCTGCAACACGTGCTGATTAACCGCATCCAATCAATCGACGAAATTCAATCGACTGAAACCCTTATCAGCCTGCAAAACCCTATCACAAGAGCGGTGAAGCCTTAGTTACGGCTCTCACAAAAAAGCCTTCAAACAGAATGCTATATCGCAAAATGATGACTTAAGTCTTTTTTCCACCAAAAGTGTTAACCGTACGATACTTTTGTGTTACAACTTCATTGCTAGCCATTAAATGCGCAGCATAACAATAACAATTTAGCTACACGGTACTGTTGTCAGTACCAAAAGCATTAATTGACAAGGAATGAAGTTGTGAAGACAAAATTATCTATCGCTATCTCGGCGGCACTATTATCAAGTGCAGCAGTTGCAGACAATAATACTCTACGTATACATCAAATCAGTAATAACTTAGCCAAAAATCAGCATAGCCAGAGCGTAACTTCAGTCAGCGGTATGAAAGATCAATATGACCAAGAAACTGGAGAAGCCACTTTTCAGTGGGCAAAATCAGATCAAAGAACTCCCGATATGGGGGCCCTTGATTCACAATATAAACTTGCCTTTGCAGCCGATTACTATCTAAACCAAGTAACGGGTCTATCAACCAGCAAAAATGCTAGTTTGAAACCAGTGCTAACCAACTTGCACGATACAGGCCGTGGGGCAAAAATTGCTAAATACCAGCAAGAATATCAAGGCGTTGAGGTTTTTAACCGTAATTTCAATGTGTTGATGAATAGTAATTTTGAACTCGTGGCAACTTCTGGAAGCTTATTACCCTCAAGTACAGCTAACACAACTGAGCTCAAAGGGATTAAAACGACTTTTAATGATCCTTTAAATGCGGTGAAAGCGGCTTCAAAGGCAATGGGTGTTTCCGATGCCAATATCAGCGCATCGACAACGTCTGGTAAATACCAATCTTTTAACGTAACAGCTTCTGGTAGTTCGAAAATACTTAAAGGTGAACCACGTTCTAAACCCGTATTTTTTGAATTAAAAGGTTCGCTCGTACCTGCTCATTACGTGGAGATTGAGGTCGCAGATAACGACAGTGTTGACTCTGAATTTTATTCATTTGTTATTAGCGACTTAGATAATAAAGTCCTTTTTAAACATAACCTGACAGCACAAGAAGCCGCGTTTAATTATCGTATATATGCTGATGAGCAAGGTGTGCCTTGGGATGGTCCACATGGCAATGTTATTCCAGCGATGAGTGAAGACCAAGTCGACGCAACTGAGTATTTAGATGCTCCAATGGTTACTATCACCTCTGGCCCCATTAGTACAATGGATCCATGGTTAGCGGAAGATGCCACCACAACATCGGGTAATAACGTCTTTGCCTATGTAGACGCTCTAGCCCCAGATGGTTTTACCAATGGTGACTTCACAGCAGAGATCACTAGCGATAAAACTTTTGACTATCAATATAATACAAATCAAGTCGAAAGCTCTGTTAACAACCGCAAAGCATCTATTGTTAACCTGTTCTATATGAACAACTATTTACATGATTTATTTTATGATCATGGGTTCGATGAAGCCTCAGGAAACGCTCAAGCACAGAACTACGGGCGTGGCGGTGAAGAGGGAGATGCTATTAGAGCCGAAGTTCAAGATAACTCAGGCTTTAACAATGCAAACATGAGCACTCCAGCTGATGGCCGCTCACCGAGAATGCAAATGTATCTTTGGGATAGTAAAGATGCAGTCAATGGTGAAGACTATGGAGTAACCGTAACCTCTGATGCTGCTATTGGACTACTCCCGTCGACACAACGCGCAAGCTTTGGTCAAGGTCAGTTTGAAATCAGTGGTGAAGTGGTTCGTCTTGTTGATGGTGTAGCCCCCGTAAATGATGGATGTACTGCACCAACAAATGCAGCAGACCTCGCAGGTAAAATTGCCATTATTGACCGTGGTGTTTGCGGCTTTACCGTGAAAGCTAAATTCGCCCAAACTGCAGGAGCTATTGGCGTACTCATTGCTAACAACTCGGGTACCACAGAGCCTGCGCCAATGGGCGGCAGCGACGACACTGTCAAAATTCCAAGCATCGGCTTGTCAAAAAATGACGGTGCATTGATTTATGCCCAGCTCGATGCAGCCAAACCAGTCAATGTCACCATGTTCAACAAAAAGCCGTTTAAAGACAGCTCTTGGGATAATGCTATTGTTGCCCATGAATGGGGACATTACATCAGTAACCGTTTAGTGGGTAACTCTTCGGGTTTAATCAACCAACAAGGCCGTTCTATGGGCGAAGGTTGGGGGGACTTCCATGCATTGCTCGTGATATCAGAAGCAGACGATGCATTAATCCCTGGTAACGAGCTATTCCAAAAACCTTATGCTGCGATTACTTATGTAGCCTCTTTCTATTCAGGCATCCGCAATTACCCTTACAGCACAAATATGGAAGTGAATCCTCTCACTTTCGGTAATGTCGAGTTAAATAAAGGGACTAGTGCTGACCAGTATGGCAATGCGGAAGTACATGATGCAGGTGAACCATGGGCCGCCATGCTATGGGATTGTTATGTCTCTTTAATCAATGATGAGCGCTATACCTTTGCAGAAGCGCGCAGCATGATGATGAGTTATCTCGTTGCCGCCTATAAAATGACGCCGATTGCACCAACTTATACCGAAGCCCGTGATGCCTTATTAGCCGCAGCGTATGCAAATGAGCCTAAGGACTATGAACTATTCCTAAAAGCCTTTGCTCGTAGAGGTATGGGCCTTGGAGCCGTTTCACCTGAACGGTATGACACCAAACATCGTGGTGTGGTCGAATCTTATAAGACGGAGCTATCTGCCTTTAATGTGACTAACCACGAAATCAATGCAGACTATGAAGGATTAACTGTCGGTTATTGCAGTAAAGATGGCATTTTAGATAAAGGCGAAACAGGGGCTGTCAGCTTCACGATAACTAACCGCGGAAGTAAAACTTTTGAAGGGCTAGAAGGAAAAGTTGAAATTGTCAGCGGCCAAGATATTACGCTTGCAAACGACGGTAAAGTCACCTTTGGAGCTCTAGACTTATTTGCAGAAGTCACTAGTACTCCGATAGAGATGACTCTTAATGAAGCTACAACAGCAGATACTGTTGAGTTAAAACTGACGTTCCCAACTTTAGAGGGAACCGATGTAAACGAATATAGCTTTACGACCGTCGTTAACATGGACTTTAAAGACAAAGCGCCTGAAGGCAATAAGTCTACGAGTAATATGGAAAGCCAAGCTGGGCTAGTTGACTTTAAGGAACATGTGCTTGAAGGCGGTGACATGGCCAAGGGCACTGCGAAACTTGAAAGCCAATATGCTGATTACTTCCCCGTTGACACTCAATATCTACGTATTGCCAATAATGGTTTTGCATCAGATGTCGCTTATGAAACTAAACCAGTAACTGTTGGTTACGGCGGTGATTTCAAAATCAGCTGGTTCCAATATTTTGAAATTGAAGAAAACTACGACGGTGGTGTCGTCGAAATTAGCATCAACGGAGGAGATTGGGCCGATGTTACTCAAATGGGCGGTGTCTTTGAAGGTGCAGGCTATACTGGTGAGTTAGCGGATCTACTCCCTGGTCGCCAAGCATTTACTGGCTTTATGGATTTCCCTGGTGATATTGAAACAGTTAACTTTGGAACTAAGTTAAATGGTAACGAAGTACGTTTCCGCTTCCGCATAGTCTCTGATACCAACACAAATGAGTTTGGCTGGATTATTGATAACATCACCTTCTCAAATATTGTGACTAGTGTCTTCCATGAGCAAACGGCAGGTGATGTAAATCCATGCGTTAACCGTTTACCCAATGTTAGCTTGGTCACCAGCGCGACAGAGGTAAAAGAAGGCGAAGCTGTGAGCATTACTGCTACAGCTATTGATGCGAATGCAGGTGATACTCTCACTTATACTTGGGTTCAAACTTCAGGCACTGCAGCGACACTTACAGGCAAAGATACTGCTTCGTTAAGTTTTACAGCGCCAAATGTTGATGCTGATGAAG
The DNA here is from genome assembly GCF_052907445.1 of Shewanella sp. Koi 1. NCBI lineage: Bacteria > Pseudomonadati > Pseudomonadota > Gammaproteobacteria > Alteromonadales > Shewanellaceae > Shewanella > Shewanella sp. Koi 1. The sequence goes on from NZ_JBREJM010000001.1 coordinate 3,869,435, forward strand.
TTTTAGAATTCGCATTAACTGTAAATGATGGTACAGATGATGTTGTAAGCACTGTGTTGGTAACAGTAAAAAACAACAACATTCCTGTCGTCAGTTTGACTCCAAGTGCTACTGAAGTAAAAGAGGGTGAAGATGTTAGCATAAGCGCTGTTGCGACTGATGCAGATTCTGATGATGTACTCACCTATTCTTGGGCACAAACCTCAGGGACAGCAGTCACCTTGACTGGTGCTGACACGGCATCATTAAGCTTTACAGCTCCGCAAGTTAATGCAAATGAGACTCTTGAATTTACACTAACTGTAAATGATGGAACAGACGATGTAGTGAGTACTATATCAGTGAAGGTGAATGATATTCCGGCACCAACACCAACTCCTACACCGAATAAGTCTTCCGGAGGTAGTTTAGGTTGGTTAACATTTATCTTGTTGCCTTTAGCGACATTACGTCGACGTAAATAACGCGCTATGTATCGTCCAGAAATAAGTTGACACTTATTTCCATCTAAAACGCCTGATGAACCTCATCGGGCGTTTTTATTTCAGCACGATAAAAAATAATTCCTTAAATACTACATTTCTGAATTTTTATCTTGCGGAGTGTAATCGACCTCTAATTCAACTTGACCTAATTTCTGTAAGCTTTTAAGAATATCTAATAATAAAATAGAGTTATCGATTGGTATTAATCGATAAGTATTATCTGCAATGTGCTCAATTCGAAAACTAGAGGATAATGCCGCTAAATTAGATTTAGAAACCAGTACGAATGAACCTCTAAGCCGTCCAAACGTCGATATTTGCGTATCGTAAACCACTGTTCCTTTAACGAGTCGAGCTGCATGCGCGGTAAACAGACGTTCATTAAATTGATAACTGTATAATTTATTTTTCTGAGCCAAGCCTTTTGGTTGCGTTGATGAGAGATTGTTTTGTGGATAATTCTCTCCCTCCGTCGGCAAAGTTGTTACTTGACCATTGCGAGTAGAAAGAGTGTCGCTGACTGTTACTTCATTTTTTGCGTTCGTGCAGCCAAATAAGCACCCCACAATTAGTATATATAAAGTCCTATACATGCTCATCCTTCATTTCAAACCAACATAAAACATTACCTTAGCAAGTTATCATCAAAAATGAAGCTAAATACTCCTTAAACAAAAACCAGCACATAAAAAAGGCATAAGAAATTATGCCTTCTATAGTCACAACCTTAATAGTTAGCTACGAACGCAGGCCAATTCCCCGCGAGATGAGGTAATACGCAACGCCCCAGAGTACGGCACAAAAGCCCACCATAATGCCAATAGAAAGCGGGATGCTAATATCGGCAAAACCTAAGAAACCGTAACGGAAGACGTTGATCATATAGACCACAGGGTTCAGTGCCGAAACGCCTTGCCAAAACGATGGCAGCAACGACAGTGAATAGAATACTCCGCCGAGGTAGGTTAAGGGCGTAAGCACAAACGTCGGGATGATGCTGATATCATCGAAACTCTTGGCAAATACCGCATTAATTAATCCCCCTAAGGAGAACAGCACTGAGGTTAAAAATACCGTCATGACCACAAGGCCCGCATGGTGCAAGCTGATGTCGACAAAGAACATGGCGACTAGCGTGACGATTAAACCAACGCATAAGCCCCGAGCGACACCGCCCCCCACATAGCCTGCGATCATCACATAATGAGGCACGGGTGCGACCATTAACTCCTCGAGATTACGCTGAAATTTCGCACTATAGAAAGAGCTCGCCACATTCGAATAGGAGTTAGTAATCACCGACATCATGATTAAACCTGGCGCGATAAACTCCATATAAGATACGCCACCCATATCGCCAATGCGGCTACCGACCAAGTTACCGAAAATCAAAAAATACAAGGTCATAGTGATCGCTGGCGGAACTAAGGTCTGGATCCAAATCCGGGTAAAACGATTGATTTCCTTCGTTAATATGCTTTTGAAGGCGATAAAATACAGCTGTTTCATGCCTTAGCTCCTTGGGTTTTCTTCACTAACTCGACGAAGAGTTCTTCTAAACGATTGGATTTGTTACGCATCGACAAAACCTCTACCTTAGCGGCGGTTAACTGCGTAAACACATCATTGAGATTGTGATCCTTTGCCACATCCACCTCTAAGGTATGCGGATCGGTTAAACGGCACACCATCCCATCGAGTGTGGGGGCGACATCGATGTCGCGGCGTAGGTCGAGGATAAAGGTTTCGAGATTCAGCTTACTCAGCAAGGCCTTCATGCTCGTGCATTCCACCAGCACGCCCTTATCGATAATGCCGATATTGCGACACAGCATTTCAGCTTCTTCAAGGTAGTGGGTCGTCAGAATGATAGTCACGCCCTGCTGGTTGATTTGTTTGAGGAATTCCCACATTGAGCGGCGTAGCTCAATATCGACCCCTGCCGTTGGCTCATCTAAGATCAGTAACTTAGGTTCGTGCATCAGGGCGCGGGCAATCATTAATCGCCGCTTCATTCCCCCAGAGAGAGTGCGAGATTGGCTATTGCGCTTATCCCACAAATCCAGCTGGCTTAAGTATTTTTCGGCTCGCTCAAGAGCCACGGCCTTAGGCACACCATAATAACCCGCCTGATTCACGACAATTTGCAGTACCGTTTCAAACTGGTTGAAGTTAAATTCCTGTGGCACTAAACCTATGCACAGCTTGGCTTCCTCGAGCTGCTTATCGATATCAAAATCAAACACCTGCACAGAGCCAGCGGTTTTCTGCACCAAGGAGCTGATAATACCAATAGTGGTCGACTTACCTGCGCCGTTCGGGCCGAGTAGAGCAAAAAAGTCTCCCTGTTCAACGGTAAGGCTAATCCCCTTTACCGCTTCTACACCACCTTTGTAGGTTTTTTTTAGCCCCTCGAGTACGAGAGCATGGGCATGATTGGCCATAGTGCTTCCTGATCCTGAAAGAATGAACAAAACAATAAGATGGTGTCGAAAACAGCAAATGCAACACGCTAGGCTGTATAAAAACGAATTATGGCTCTAGTTGATTGAATCAATACAGATTAATTTATTAAAAATAACTAATAGATCACCAAACGCAGATAGGTGACCCCAAACAACATTTGCGTCGCCAACTTTCGGCACAAAACAAAACTCCCGCCTAGGCGGGAGTTTGAGTCATAACGCATCGGGCTTATTCGAGCGGCACCACTTTAGCGATATAAGGCAAGTTGCGGTATTGCTCAGCATAATCGATGCCGTAACCCACAATAAACTCGTCTGGGATCGTAAAACCGATAAAGTCGACTTTAACATCCACTTCACGGCGCTCGGGTTTATCCAACAGAGTGCACAGGGCTAAGCTCTTTGGCTCACGCAATAACAGCATTTCGCGCACTTTGTTTAAAGTGTTGCCCGAGTCAATTAAGTCTTCCACAATCAGCACGTCGCGACCCGCGATATCCGATTGCACATCCTTCAGCACTTTCACATCCCGTGAGCTGGTCATGGCATTGCCATAGCTCGAAACCGACATAAAATCGATTTCAACATGGCCTTTAATACGGCGGCACAGATCAGCCATAAATACGACTGAACCTTTTAACAATCCCACCATCAGCAAACGCTCGCTGTTGGCATAGTGGGCATTGATTTGCTCGGCCATTTGATCCAATTTTTGGCTGATCTCTTCGGCGGAGATCATCACTTCGATGGTGTGTTTCATATCAGTCTCAATTGTCGATGTCATTGGGGGAGTGTTTGTCATAGCCCCAGCGACTCGTTAATGCATGGTCAACGCCCAAATGATCGAGGATTCGAGCGACCATAAAGTCTACCAGATCTTCTACGGATTTGGGATTATGATAAAAGCCCGGCGCCGCCGGCATAATAGTGGCCCCTAAGCGCGACAGGGTTAGCATATGCTCTAAGTGTATGGCATTAAACGGAGTTTCACGCGGAACCAAGATCAGCTGACCGCGCTCTTTTAATACCACGTCCGCCGCCCGTTCGAGCAAATTATTGCTCATACCAGTGGCAACAGCCGCCAGTGTCCCAGTCGAGCAAGGGCAAATCACCATTTGTTTAGGGGCTGCACTGCCTGAAGCTGGCGGCGAAAACCACTCATCTTTGCCTAATACCACTAACTCGCCAGATAAGGTTATCTTCTTCTGTGCCAGCATATCGAGCAATTGTGCCTTGGCTTTATCGCTGCTCGCACTAAGCTGCAAGCCATGCTCAGTGGCCAGCACCACACGGGCGGCGCTTGAGATCATTAGAAATACTTGATAGCCCGAGGCCAATAAACATTCTAACAATTTCAAGCCATAGGGCGCGCCCGAGGCACCGGTCCAGGCTAAACTAATGGCTTTCTCAGATTTGGCATAGGCCATATTAGTCCGCCTGCTGAACAAACTGTGGGCTCACTTCGAGCGCCGCCAACAGTTTCTTATGTAAGCCGCCAAAGCCACCGTTACTCATCACCACAATAGTGTCACCCGCTTTTGCCGAGGCAGAGACTTTAGCGACAACATCATCAATTTGATGTAGGACAGTCACAGGGATCACCGCCGCTTCCATCGCCTCTTTCATGTTCCAATCGATAGTATCGGCTTGATATAAAAAGGCTTCGTCCGCTTGCAGCATGGAATGAGCCAGCGTGTCTTTGTGCACCCCACTCTTCATCGTGTTTGAACGTGGCTCTAATACGATAGTGATTTTGCTTTGACCGACCTTGGCACGCATGCCCTTAATGGTGGTCGCAATCGCCGTTGGATGGTGGGCAAAATCATCGTATACGCTCACGCCGTGGACTGTGCCCAACAGCTCCAGACGACGTTTCGGCGGTACAAAGCGAGTTAATGCTGCAATTGCAGCACTCGGTTTAACCCCAACATGGCGCGCGGCCGCGATGGCCATTAGCGCGTTTTCGATATTGTGCTGACCAATCAGCGCCCATTCGAGCACACCTTGGGATTCGCCGTCGAAGAAGACTTCAAACTCGTGGCAATCATCACTTAAAGCCTTAGCATACCAACCCTTAGTCACCTCAGCGGTGTTGAAGGTCTCTTGCTCGCTCCAGCAGCCCATCTCAATGGTTTGTTTTACCGCGTGGGAATCGGCAGGCCAAATCACTTTGCCTTGCCCTGGCACGGTACGGATCAGATGATGGAATTGTTTTTGGATCGCAGCTAAATCGGCAAAAATATCGGCATGGTCAAATTCGAGGTTATTGATCACCAGCGTACGGGGATGATAATGCACAAATTTAGAACGCTTATCGAAGAAGGCGCTGTCGTATTCATCGGCTTCGACCACAAAAAACGCCGATTCCCCTAAACGGGCCGACACACCAAAGTTTTGCGGCACGCCGCCAATCAAGAAACCGGGTTGATAACCACAATCCTCTAAGATCCACGCCAGCATGCTTGAAGTGGAAGTCTTTCCATGGGTACCAGACACGGCTAACACCCAACGCTCAGGCAGAATATGATCGGCTAAAAACTGCGGTCCAGAGGTGTAAGGGATCCCAAGGTTTAATACCGCTTCGACGCAAGGATTGCCTCGGCTCATGGCATTACCAATCACCACGAGATCGGGATAACTACCCGCTTCACCTAACTGACTTGGGTCAAAACCTTGAATAAGTTCAATACCTTGCTCTTCAAGCTGCGTACTCATCGGTGGATAGACGTTGGCATCCGAGCCTGTCACTCTGTGCCCTTTTGCCCTAGCCAAGAGTGCTAGGCCACCCATGAAGGTTCCACAAATTCCTAAAATATGTACGTGCATACCGCTCGCTCTGATGTTTTTGAATTCAAGGCTATTCTAATCCATAGCACCGCAGATTGGCAGGTTAGGATCTCGGAAAAGCCACTTGTTTGGCAAAGATACTGATAGAGAAAGGGATTTTTACAATTGAATTAAGTTTAGCTAACAGAATTGTGCCACCAAGCTCACTTATCCGCGCAAGCTGGCATAGAGCTTTGGATATTGACTGCGATGGCGATTAAAGAGGAACTGACGCAGGGCTTCTCGCTCTTCGGCTTCGGCCTGAAACCTGACAATCGCTAGCCCTTGCTCGTGGCGAATAGGCTCGATTTTAACCCGCATGGTTTCACCATCGGGTAACTGTAATTGTAGTTCTTGGCTATCGACCAACTGCTCAAACTGCTGCTGGGATTTAGCACGAATCGCCATGCCAGAACTCGACAAAGATACCACAGACCATTGTTCACCCTGATCTTGGTCGAAGATCCACACATCTTCTGGCTGAGTCAAACGCCAACTCCGCTCCGCCCCAGTGGCGTCGAACACTTCAGGGACACCCAAGGTGGGCTGCAATTGGCCAAAATCATCGAGGCGCATCTCTAAAGGAAACCAGAGTTTGTAGGGGCCGACTTCGGCCAGCAGGGTCAACTTGGCCTTACCCAATAGCGAAGCCAGCGCTTGCGGCACATCGGTTTTGACCGTTAAAACATGATTAACCAAGGGCTCAGGATGAGCATCCTCGGCGTTATGGGTTATGCGATTAGGAGAAAATAGCTCTCTAAAACAAGCTAATTCCTCTAAGGTTAAATGCGGCTCATCAACCATACTGCAACCTACTCAGATGAATCCCTTGTACAAAAAATTACCACCAAAGCATGAGCCTGTACATTTTTTCATCTATAAATTTGCAAAAAAAGAAAAGTAGGCTAGCAAGGCTAAGGTCTGACTCCTATTAGCCATTTGCACTATTTAGTGAAGATTAACCACTCGTTGAGCACTGCTAATTCGCGTATTGAGCTAAATCACTTATCCTTTTGCTGACTGGCAGGGGGCGCGAAGAGGATTTTACAGCGCTCCGAGAATGTCAGCCCCCGCGCCGTCACCTCGCTGAACATATCGCGCCATTCGCTAAAGGTCACTTTGAGTGGATTAAAACTGTTGACGGGTTTAGTGATCCCGTAAATCACTGTCTCGCCTTCGGGTACAAAGGTACCGAAGAGTTTGTCCCAAATAATTAAAATACCGGCGTAATTTTTATCAATATATTGTGGATTACGCCCATGGTGCACCCTGTGGTGGGAAGGCGTATTAAACAGCCATTCTAAGGGGCCAAGTGTTCTCACCGCTTGGGTATGCACAAAAAACTGCAATCCCAAGTTCAATAGCACCACAAAAACCACCCAATTAGGGTCGAAGCCTAAGATCACCAGCGGCAACCAAAACACCCACATGCCAGCGAAGGGATACATCAAACTCTGGCGAAAGGCGGTGCTGAAGTTCATATTTTCCGAGCTGTGGTGCACCACATGGGCCGCCCACATCCACCGCACTCTATGGCTCGCACGGTGGAACCAGTAATAGCAAAAATCTTGGGCAATCATCAGCAGCACAAAGCTGAGTGGACCCATTTGAATATCGAATAATTTCCAACCAAATACCGCTAGGTACAACTTAGCGATCAGCAACCCCGTGAGGATATCCGCGCCTTGGTGCATGGCGGCGAGACTAAAATTACACAGCACTTCCTTCGTGTGGTAACGGGCACTCACTGGCAGTTTTTGTCTTCTGTCGCCGAAATACCATTCCAGCAAAATGCAGACAAAAAACAGTGGAGCCAATACCAGCAGCAACACCTCGGGATGATTGATTAACGCGGCGATATCCATATACCCTTATCCTATTGTTATTATTGTATTAAAGCGTAAATCGGCTACCAGCGGGCGTAGTGGTCCTCGGTCAATCCCAACACATTATTGAGTTGGAATTTACGCCCCTGGTTGTCAATGATAAAACCGCTAAAAAGCCCCAGATATTGGCGGAAATTACTTTTCAGCAAGATAAAATTGCGTTTCTCACTGCGGCAATTTCGCGCCGTAAACTCTAAATCGACGCGGCCATCGTGACTATGAATACGCCAGAGATCTGTGCCCTGCTGACCATGACGGTCAAACTCAAATTGCACAGGTCCGAGTAAATGCCGCTCGCCATTGATCCAAAACACGTTTTCATTGGCACCGGTTTCATTAACACCCGCAGCAAGATTTAATCCAATCACCCCTTCATCTATTTGGGCATTGATGGATGCCCAGCGCCAGCTGGTATCTCGGCGCATAAAGCCCGCGGAAAAATCATAACCTGCGAGGGCAAAATTCAATGGTTGCGGTTCATGGTCTATGGTGAGTTGTCCTTTGACCGATAAGCCATTGTGTTTTTGGGTATAGGTCCAGCCGTTGTATCCCGTGGGACTACACATGGCCATAGGTAAACTTAAGGGTAAGGCATGCAGGGTTAAATCGGCTTGAATGCTTTTAGTATCAATGACTAAATGCCAATTACCCTCTTGGATCTTAAAGGTCACGCTAGCGCCTTTACCGCCGATTGCGGCAACCCCGTTGGCGGGTGAAGGCGTCATCCGGTAGCCAATCCCAAAGGGTTTTAGCCAGTCCTGTTGAGTTAAGCTGTTATTTTTAATGTCATATAAATAACAGAAACCACTCCCGAGATAAGCGATATCCGCCAGTGCAATTCCAATGATGTAGCGCGGCGTGATAATCGAAATAAACTGGAACTGCTTAAAATCGAACCGTTTTGCCCAGGCCGATGCGGGCTTGTCCATGGTATCGAAATAGGCAAAATCCGCTAAACCTAAGCTACCGACTATGCCATCGAAATGGCCGAAATGTGGCTGACCTTTGGCATTGATTAAACTGTCGGGGGCGATTTGGGTAATAATCCTAGACATAAACTCGCCTTTGCTTGTGCAGTCGAAGGAGCATTTATGCTCTCTTATTTAATGTTGAATTTTTACTCTAACCTGTCGCCCATTGCATTAAAAGAGTGCAAGCTCAAATTGTTGTGATTTTGTTGCCGGCAAGAGTTCGGTTTAATCCCACCTGCGGATCATAAAAAAAGCGCCCGAAGGCGCTAATCGACACAGACTTATCCGCTACATAATAGCGAATGACTCTGTAAACCTGATTCGTCGTTAGAAACGATAACTCATGCCGAAGTTTACCCCTTGTAGCTCGAGTTCTTTCATTGGCACATATTGGTATTCAAGGTTTAACCCAAAGCCCGACTGAAACCGATATTGCCAACCGACCGCGCCGTAAAAGCCTACATCGTCCGAATCCATCTCTTGCTTATCCATCTCATAACTCACTTGGGTGTAAGCAGCGCCGAGTTTGGCGTACAGACTATTACCACGGGAGAGCGCATATTCGCCGTAGGCGGTAGCTCTAACACCCTGGAAACGTAAATCTTTTATCTCGCTGAACGTACTAACGAGCGCACTTGCCACACCACCAGAACCCGTTAAATACCCAGCCTCAACGCCAAAGTTGTCGTTAAGCATATAGCGGTAATACAAGTCGCTGGTGAAGGTATCGCCCGCATCATATTTGCCGCTCTTAGTTTCAAATTCTTGAGTGCCGTAGCCTAAGCTGCCACCTAACACATGGGGAGAATCGCCAGCATTCGCCTTGCCCACAACCGCCCCGGTAAACAGCGCGAACGACAACAGCCAAGTATTAATTGTTAAGTATTTCATATTGTTTAAATTCAGTATGCAGATGTTGGCACATCATAACCTTTGCACCTGTATAAGGACTGAACCCGAGTGCATTGTGGTAACGGGGGGGATTTCTGGTATGCTGTAGCCACTTTTTACTTGCATGAGATCCCCCATGAAAAAGTTATTATTGACGCTGACTTTCCCCCTGCTCTTCGTGGGCTGCGCGAGCCAAAATCCAACTCATATGGCATTTAGCCCACAGGTTCCCGATATTAGCCAACAGACCACCAGACCCGTACAGATCTCATTGGATACCATTGATACCCGTAACGTTGAGTACGTGGCGCGCTTTATCGAAGAAGGCACTAAGACTCGCCTCGTCGGCCCGAGTGAGCCACCAAAATTATTGCTCGATGAAGTTTTCCGTAACGGTTTTACCCAAGCGGGCTACCAGATTGACCCAAGCGCAACCAACTCAGTGCAAGTTCAGTTAGAAGAACTGCAAATGGATGTCACCAAAAAGACCTTCGGTTATGAAGCCAAACACAGCGTGCTGATTGCCGTGCAAGCCCGTAATTCCAGTCAAGAATTAGTCAAACGCTATAAAGCCAAGGGCACTTTAAAAGGCCCGTTAACGCCAGACTTTGCCACTCTAGAGCTGGATATGAACAAGTTACTCGGCCAACTCACTGGGGAAATTTTGAATGACCCTGAGTTAAACCAGTTCCTGCAACAATAATAGTGCTAATCGATAATTAATAAGGAAATCATAATGTTTCGTTGGATATCTGCACTCTTAGTTCTGTGTGCTAGCTATAGCAGTTGGGCAGCAATCGACATTCAACCCGATACCTTGTATCCCCAAGTCGAGTTTGATACCAGCCTAGGTAAGATTGTGGTCGAACTCGATAGAACCCGCGCACCGATTACCGTCGATAACTTCCTGACCTATGTAGTCAAAGGCGAGTACAACAATACGATTTTCCATCGCATTATCAGTGACTTTGTCGTTCAAGGTGGCGGACTAAACCCGCAATTAGAAGAATTACCCGCAGGTAAGCCGATAGTTAACGAGTCTGGCAACGGCTTATCCAACAGCATGGGGACTATTGCGATGGCGCGCGACAACGATCCCCACTCGGCTACCCGTCAGTTTTACTTCAACGTGGCGGATAACACTAAGCTGGATCCATCCAAACGTCGTTGGGGTTATGCGGTATTTGGTGAAGTGATTGAGGGCAAACAAGTGCTGGAAGCCATGGCCGTGGTCGAGACCACGACCAATGCGAAACTCAATTGGCCCGATGTGCCAGTGACACCTATCATATTGAAAACAGCTAAATTACTGCCGAAAAAATAATCGAAAATAATTTGAGCAAAAGCCCTAATCCTCTGTCTATACTCAAAAGGCAACAGAAAGGAGGCAAGGGTGACGATTGAAGAATTTATCGATAATAAAGCGCCCCAGCTTGCTATGTATGGCAAAGCATTTTTGAGTGACGAGCTCGATTTCCATGAAGTCCAGCTCTATCTTTGGGACACACTCGAGGAATGGCAATTACTCATTCCAAGTAGTGAAGCGCAAACAGAAACAGAAACCGTGTTTTGGCATTTGCTCCATAGCTTTAACAAGTGGCCAGACTGGGTGATCCGCGGCAATCAGTACCTGTATCAGCAGTTGCATGCGTGCTGCGACTTCCTTAGTTTAGGAGGCCAAATGCCCTCAGGGTGCGTTGGTATTCGACCTTGAGCAATACACTCTCTAAAGACTCAGCTTGCTGGGTCTTTTTATTTTCCCCCTGCCGCACAGAAACCCATCGAGCATCAAAAGGATACGCATTAATCCTTGAATCCCACCGCATCTTACCCGTAAGCTAGGCGGATTCGACTCCTCGGCTCATGCTTATGTTCGTAATCGGTTTAAATCGGCGCATCTTAGAATTCTTTAGCGTTTACTACCATAAGCGCGTGTTGATACTGCTGTTACTCGGCTTTTCTGCCGGCCTGCCATTAATGTTGGTCTTTTCAACCTTGTCTTTTTGGCTACGGGAAGCGGGAGTCGACCGTACTTCTATCGGGTATTTCAGCTGGATAGCGCTGGCTTATGCCTTCAAATGGGCCTGGTCGCCCTTGGTGGACAGATTATCTCTGCCCATACTGACGCGCTTTTTAGGTCGTCGGCGCAGTTGGATGTTGTTCGCCCAACTGCTATTGGTCGGCGCGATTTTGGGCATGTCCTTTAGCGACCCACTGCAAGATCTCGAACGCTTAGCCGTATTTGCCCTGATGGTCGCCTTTGCATCTGCCACTCAAGATATTGTGATTGATGCCTTTCGGATTGAATCTGCCCCCGAAAAAATGCAGGCCGCGCTTGCTGCCGCCTATCAGGTGGGCTATCGCAGCGCCATGATTGTGGCGACCGCTGGTGCGCTCAGCATCGCCGCTTGGGTTGAGCCAGGCAATACCGAATATAACCTGCTCGCTTGGCAAACTTCCTATTTGGTGATGGCAGGACTGATGTTTGTCGGGGTGTTAACAACGCTTTTTAGCCGCGAGCCACAGGTCGATACCCGCGCCGCCGATGAGACCGAATTAGCGGTAAAACAACGCTTGAGCGAGCGTTATCCCAAGCCCGTTGCGGCGAGTCTCTCATGGATTTATACCGCCAGCATACTGCCCTTTATTGACTTTTTTAAACGCTATGGCCGTAGCGCCATTTTGATTCTTTTGCTGATTTCCTGCTATCGCATTTCGGATATTGTGATGGGGATTATGGCCAACGTGTTCTACGTGGACATGGGATTTAGCAAAGAAGAAATTGCTTATCTGAGTAAGATCTATGGCCTTATCATGACCTTAGTTGGCGCAGCCTTTGGCGGTATCCTATTAGCCCGCTTCGGCACCATGAAGATTTTATTCCTTGGCGCCCTCTTGGTCGCCGTCACCAATTTGCTGTTTGCTTGGCAGGCGATGATTGGGTACAACGTCCAATTTTTAACCTTCGCGATCTCAGTCGATAACTTTAGTGCCGGTATTGCCACCGCCGCCTTTATCGCTTACCTCTCGAGCCTCACCAGCAGCGGCTACAGTGCGACCCAATATGCGCTACTCTCCTCAATTATGTTGCTCTTCCCTAAGTTTATTGCTGGCTTCTCGGGCGCCTATGTCGATGCCTATGGCTATGTGAACTTCTTTGTCGCTGCCAGTGTGATTGGTTTTCCCGTGTTACTGCTTATTCATTTAGTGAATAGATACGTACCCCATGGCAGCAAAGACAACGCCGAATCTAAGCAATAAAAAAGCCCCTCGCCTTTGATAGCGAGGGGCTTTTGAATCTCTATCAGCACACTGACTCGAGGTGAATCAAATGCTGGCTAGGCTTTGCGATTAATCGCGGAAGTTATTGAACTGGAAAGGCTGACCCAGATCCGCTTGACGCACTAACGCCATCACAGCTTGTAAATCATCGCGAGCTTTACCCGTCACACGCACTGTGTCGCCTTGGATCTGAGATTGCACTTTAATCTTGCTATCCTTGACCATCTTAACGATTTTCTTGGCGATATCCGTCTCGATCCCTTGCTTAAAGCGCACTTTAAGAGAGAAAGTCTTGCCACTATGTACCGACTTTTCGTCGACATCCATAGTCGAAGGCTCAACGTTACGCTTGCTCAATTGGGTACGCAGAATATCGACCAACTGCTTGCACTGGAAATCATCTTCCGCGGTGAGAGTCACCACATGATCTTTATATTCGATGCTGGCATCTTTACCACGAAAATCGAATCGGCTGCTGAGTTCACGGCGGGAGTTTTCGACCGCGTTACGTAATTCAACCTCATCCACTTCAGACACAATATCAAATGAAGGCATAGTTGCCGCCCCTTAGGTGATTGTAAATGCCCATAGTTTACCGACTCCCTCCCCCAAGTTGAAGGTTAACTTTACCCAAGCAAGATAAAACTCGGGTTATGGATGACTTTGGCGGCACATTTTCCTATTATGGCGTCACACTAAGATAATCAAATTGTATTTGTGATAACTAAAAACACCCTATTCAAATTGGCTTTAGCCGTAGCCTTTGTCGTGATCAGTTATCTGGTGTTTTCCAGACCAACCTATTCGCAAAGTATCCCCAATATCGATAAGGTAGGCCATCTTGGGAGCTTCTTCTGTCTCTCTTATCTGACCTTTCTCGCCTTTCGCCCTAAGTGGTACTGGCTCTCGCTGGTGCTTGCCGCCTACGCGATTTTGATTGAGCTAGTGCAATCGCGTTTACCCTACCGCAGCGCCTCTGTCGGCGATGTGTTAGCTGACTTTGCTGGTATCGCTTTGTTTTACTTCTGTCTTTGGGCCTATCGAAAATACTTTAGCGCCGCCCAACTCAAGGAAGAATAATGTTCGGCCAAGGTGCGTCATCCGCTATGGAGCCTCAAATCACCGATATCGCGATTTTAGGGGCTGGCGCCGTGGGGCAATTGATTTGCCATCAACTGCATTCGGCGGGATTAGCCGTAGGCCTGATAGCGCGTGAATCAGTATCCACTTCTGAGGCGACGGATGGGCAAGACCTTGTGTTTTGCCCTCTGCCATCAACGGATGCAAGTGCCGACTCAGTCTCATACCGAGTGCCTAAAGTCAGTTTAGACAGCACAGGCTTACAGCAGGTTAAGCTGCTAATTGTGTGCGTTAAGGCTTATCAAGTCGTTGATGCTATTAGCCCTTTACTCGACAAACTCTCGCCCCAGTGTCATATCCTGTTATTACATAATGGCATGGGTCCACACTTGGCTCTCGCGCCTAAATTACAGGGTCGCGGCTTAAGCCTTGGCACCACCTCACAAGGCGTGCTGCGCCAGTCCCGCTGGCAAGTCAAACAAACCGGTCAAGGCTTGACCCAGTTTGGCCATTTTACCGGCCCCGCATTACCACACACACTGCGTGATGGGCTGCTCAACGCTATCCCCAGCAGTGAATGGGTTGAGGCAATTATCCCGAGTCTTTGGCAAAAGCTTGCGGTAAACGCCGCGATTAATCCGTTGACTGCCCTGCATCAATGCCCGAATGGCACCTTGGCTCAAGCACAATTTACCCAGACCATCGCCAGTATCTTAGATGAACTGGTCGAGGTGGCCGCCCACGATGGTATCGAGCTGGATAGACAAATGCTTGAAGAGCGCGTGTATCGGGTGATTGAACTCACGGCCGCGAATTTCTCGTCGATGCACCAAGATGTAGCACACCATAGGCCAACCGAGATTGAACAAATTAATGGTTATATTTGCGACCGCGCCAGCGCGCACGGTTTAAGTGCAGCCACCAATACCCAAATGTGCCAAGCCATTAAACAGCTGTCGGCAATAACGCCACAAGCTTAATCAATATACTCAATTGATTTTAAATGGATTTCCCCCTATCCAACCGAGCTTAATAAAACTCAGTGATATTCCAGCATTTTTAAATGCACTCGAATTGGTATTTCGGTGCCAAATGCACCATCACAGCGCACCAAATCGGGGCGCAATCACCTGTTTTCGCACTGTTTTGCGGCAAAAACGCTGTCTATTTGAGTGCCCCACTTTGTTAACATAATGATAATAAAAACATTATTGTTATGGCCTGATTCCTGCTTTGTTCACCTAACTTACGT
Organism: Shewanella sp. Koi 1; assembly: GCF_052907445.1. Classification (NCBI taxonomy): domain Bacteria; kingdom Pseudomonadati; phylum Pseudomonadota; class Gammaproteobacteria; order Alteromonadales; family Shewanellaceae; genus Shewanella; species Shewanella sp. Koi 1. The sequence goes on from NZ_JBREJM010000001.1 coordinate 3,884,573, forward strand.
CTGAAGTTCGTTGGAGAATAAAGTTGAAACTCATCACCGCTATTATTAAACCCTTTAAAATTGATGATGTACGTGAAGCGCTGACGCAACTTGGCATCCAAGGTATGACAGTGACCGAAGTACGCGGTTTTGGTCGCCAGAAGGGACATACAGAGCTGTATCGCGGCGCCGAATATGCGGTCGATTTTCTCCCCAAAATGAAGCTTGAAATCGCCATCCATTCCGAGCAGGAGGATGCGGTCATCGAAGCCATTGTTGCCGCGGCTCACACGGGTAAAGTCGGCGACGGCAAGATATTCGTCACCCCACTCGAGCAAGTGATCCGCGTGCGCACCGCTGAGGAAGGGAGTGATGCAATATGAGCCAACAGACAACCGCACTTAACGCTACGCTCGAGCGCAGCACGAATACCCAAATCAGCCAGCACACTCAGTCCGCGAAGCCAAACGCCCGTTATTCAAAATTGGGTTATCAGGCATTATTGGCGCTGTTCGCCAGCAGCTTTGCGGGCACGGCTTTGGCCGATGAGGCGCAGCTCAGCGGCGCCAACACAGCATGGATTTTAAGCTCATCAGCACTCGTCCTATTGATGACACTCCCAGGGCTGGCGCTGTTTTACGGCGGTCTGGTGCGCAGTAAAAACGTGCTATCAATTTTAATGCAGTGTTTTTCTATCGCCGCTATCGCCTCCGTGCTGTGGTTTGTGGTGGGTTACTCTATCGCCTTCGATACCGGCAACGGTTTTATCGGCGGGCTTGACAAAGCTTTTCTAGCCAGCATTGGTCGCGATAGTGTCAGTGGGGATATTCCCGAACCTTTATTTATGCTTTTCCAGATGACCTTCGCGATTATCACGCCAGCGCTGATCATCGGTGGCTTTGCCGAGCGGATGAGGTTCTCCGCCGTACTGATGTTTTCAAGCGCTTGGTTGCTGTTAGTCTATGCACCTATCACCCACTGGGTGTGGGGCGGCGGCTGGTTGGCGGAACTTGGCCTGTATGACTTTGCTGGCGGTACAGTCGTACACATTACCGCTGGGGTGGCGGCACTGGTGGCGGCAAAAGTGTTAGGGCCGCGTAAGGGATTCTTAAACTCGGCCATTATGCCCCATAACCTGACCATGACAGTGACAGGCGCGGGCATGTTGTGGGTAGGCTGGTTTGGCTTTAATGGCGGCAGCGCTTTAGGCGCCAATGGCACTGCGGCCATGGCGATTCTCGCGACCCATCTAGCCGCGTCAATGGGCGCCATCACGTGGGCAGGTATCGAGTGGTATAAATTCGGTAAGGCCAGTGCACTCGGTATCGTCACCGGCATGGTGGCAGGCCTTGGCACTATCACTCCTGCATCGGGTTATGTCGGCCCTGCTGGCGCGTTAGTTATCGGTTTTCTTGGCGGCGTGGTCTGCTTCTTTTCAACCGTCTACATTAAACAAAAGCTTAAGATTGATGACTCACTCGATGTGTTCCCAGTGCATGGTGTCGGCGGTATTCTCGGTACGTTACTGGCGGGAGTATTTAGTTCGACTCAGCTTGGGATCTTCAGCGGTTATGGCTTTGCCAGTGTGAACCACACTATGCTCGACCAACTCGGGGCACAGGCCATTGGCGTTATCGCTACGTTCACCTATACAGCGATTGTAACTTGGTTATTGTTTGTGGTGATTGGCAAAATCCTCGGCGGACTTCGCGTCAGCACAGAGCAAGAAGTGAATGGCCTAGACCTTTCCGAACACGAAGAAACAGGCTATAGCCTGTAGCTCGATGACTACACTTGCCGTCAGGACTCACATCCTGATGGCAAGTTTACTGATACCGCTTGTTAATGAACCTTCAGCCATTGCCTAAGCTCATCTAATTTCATCGGCTTAGCGTATAAATAGCCCTGCAAAGAATGCACATTACGACTGATTAAATAGTCCGCCTGCTCTTGGGTCTCCACCCCTTCGGCCACAGCCACATAATTCATCTTATGGCAGAGTTCGATGATGGTATCGAGCACATGGGAGGTCACCGAATCTTGGCCTATGGTATCGATAAAGCATTTATCGATTTTAAGGTAATCCAAGGTAAAGGTTTGCAGCAGCGACAAGGTTGTCTGCCCAGTGCCAAAATCGTCAATCGCCACCAGAATCCCCAGCTCACGTAGCGCCGCAATTCGCTCACACATATCCGCCGTTAATAATTGCCGCTCGGTGATTTCGATTAACGGCTGCACACCGATTTCGGCAAACGCATCCCTAAGGTAACGAAACTTAGCCTCGATATCGCTTTGGATAAAATGTTCGGGCGCCACGTTAAAACCGACCCTAAAACCCGGTTCCACTTGCATCGAGCTAAAATCGGCCAAGGCCCGTTCAAAAATATAATTGGTTAATGGCACAATTAATTGGCTTTCTTCGGCGATGGGAATAAACAAATCAGGACGAACTAAGCCCATTTGCGGATGTTGCCAGCGCACCAGTGCTTCAACGCCTTTGGCTTTGCCATCTTCACTGCCTACAATAGGTTGGTATACGAGGAAAAACTCTTTATTTTCAATGCCGCTTCTAATGTCGTCCGCAAGGGAGTGGCGCCCACGACGCTTTGTCAGCAATAGGCTAGACAATATGATCAGGGTAAATATCTGCGGCAGTGATAATGCAAAGGCAATCCAATAAAAATGCCAAAACAATCCCTTAGAGATCTCCAGCAGGATGACAAAATCCTGATGCACATCAAACTGATCCTTCGCCAATACCCTAATAACTTGATTACCACTAAACTGCGGGCTTGAGGGCAACGTCGCCCCATGTAAGCCAAGCACAACGGTTTTCACCGCGCGAGGAAAGACATCCGGCTGAATGAAACTATCGATCAGGTATTGGCCTTCGGAAACAACCACGGCGCCGTATTGCGTATTCTCATTCTTATAAATCGTGATGATCGCTGGTACGCCCGGCCGAGCAGGCGTCTCAGGCACGATATATTGCGCGCCATCTTGCAAACTATTCGCTGGAAGTAAGGTATTTAAGGGGAGATTCACCCCGCCCGTAGTCGACGAGCAGTAAAACTCGTTTGCATTGAAGAGTAATACGCCCCGAAAATAAGGCTGAAAATGCATATATTCGGTTAACTTGCCGCAATCTTGTTCAGTTAAGTCCTTGGCAAACTCACCCACTTCATCCGATAAGTCTAAGATTGCCTCTAGACGCTCCAAATTGAAACGGCCAATCTCCGCGGCTTTATTATGGCTTAAATAGCCTGCGATAAAGTAACTCAATAGCAAAGCTAAAAAGATGGGCAACAGAAGTAAGGTTAGCCAGTGTTTTAATGTCAATTCGGATAAGGAGAAGATGTGACGCATCGAAATTTGGGCAAGAATCGTACGGACTGGCATAGTAACAAATCCCCGTTGAATCGATTGTTAATTTTTGTATCGACAGTATCTTAGCCACTTAAAGAATCAAAGATATAGCCGATTTGGTCTTTCTTGCCCTATGTTTTGATTAATCGATTATCGGGCCTGCGCAACTTAACTAATCGATACCGACTTTGCCATCAATTGCGCATTATTCCCACATCACTAATATCGCCGCCAAGGCGATTAAGATAAGGCCGAGCAACTCTTTAATTTTCACTTTCTCTTTAAGCCAGAATGCCGAAATCAACATCATAAAGAAGATTTCTACTTGGCCTAGGGTTTTCACGTAGGGTACGGCCTGCAAAGACATGGCACTAAACCAACCAATGGAGCCAAAGCAGCTAGCGGTACTCGTCAGCAAGGTTAACCTAGGCCGTTGGATTAAGGCGATTAACGTTTCCTTATCCTTTAGGACTAAATAACTCACTAACACTAAGGTTTGCAAACTGATCACGCATAACAATACCCAAGCGGCGCTATGGGGAAAGCCGACATTTAACCTCAGGCTTGCTTCCCTCACCCATAAAGAGGTCAGTGCAAAGGCGCTACCGCTAGCAATGCCGAGCAGCACAGTGCTTAGGGATAACTGCCTAAGCCCTTGCTTGGCACTCAATAAAAACACGGCAACGCCACCTAAAATCACCCCAATCCAACCGAGTAACGATAAATGGGTGCCAAAAAAGAAAGTGCCTAATATCGCGGCGACGATGGCCTCACTCTTGGCAAGCCCGGCACCGATGGCAAAATTTTGTTGTTGAAACAACTTAACCATCAAGCCAGTCGCGAGGATCTGCATCATGGATGCGCCGACAATAAAGCCGATATATTCCGCCGTAAAATGCGGTAATCCCACATTGTCCCAAAGATATAACAGCCCAAGATACAAGGCCGCAATCGGGCCTGCCCAAATAAACCGCGCCAAGGTGACGCCCGCCACCTTAACCTCTTTACTCAGTTGGCTCTGAAAGGCATTGCGCCACGCCTGCATAAATGCGGCTAATAAGGTAAAGAAAATCCACATCCGAGCTATCCTGTTACTGCCAGACGGCACTCTGACATGGGTTATGCGCTAAATTGCAGCCAACATCATAAACACAAGGTATTGATATCGCTATGGAGAAAATTTCACCCAATAAAAAACCCCGAACGATTCGGGGCTTTTTAGTTAAGAAGGTTCAGCCAAGCTTATTTGCTGGTATCAATCGGGTCGAAGGATTTCACCAAATCATCAATCGCCTTCATCTGCTTCAGGTAGTTTTCTAACTGGTGCAGTGGTAAGGCGCATGGACCATCACACTTAGCGTTATCTGGATCTGGGTGGGCCTCAATAAACAGACCCGCTAAGCCTAAGGCCATGCCACTACGAGCTAATTCAGTCGCTTGAGCACGACGGCCGCCCGCAGAATCGGCACGACCACCGGGGCGTTGCAATGCGTGGGTAGCATCGAAAATCACTGGATAGCCGGATTGCTTCATCTCATCCATGCCCAGCATATCAACGACTAGGTTGTTGTAACCAAAGCATGAACCACGCTCACACAGGATAATCTCATCGTTACCCGCTTCGTTAAACTTAGTGATGATATGGCGCATTTCATGGGGCGCTAAAAACTGTGGCTTTTTCACGTTGATGATAGCGCCCGTTTTCGCCATGGCGACAACGAGGTCAGTTTGGCGCGCTAAGAAAGCAGGTAGCTGAATAATATCAACCACTTCAGCGACAGGCGCACATTGGTAAGGCTCATGCACGTCGGTGATTAATGGCAGATTGAAAGTCTTTTTGATTTCTTCAAAAATCTTTAAGCCTTCTTCCATGCCAGGACCACGGTAAGAGTTAACAGAAGAGCGGTTAGCCTTGTCGAACGACGCCTTGAAAACATAGGGAATACCCAGTTTTTGCGTCACTTCGGCATAGGTTTCAGCAATCGACATAGCGAGATCGCGAGACTCAAGCACGTTCATGCCACCAAACAACACGAAAGGTTTATCGTTAGCGATCTCGATTGAACCTAGGTTTATGATTTTATTACTCATCGCAACTTCTCTCTAAAATGCTGGAACCTTACCAGCGCTGAACAGGAGCTAAGGCTACTATACCGCGACGGCTTGCAGTAACTGACCGCAGAGCCACGCCATATAAGTGCCTAGCGCATAACCAAATACGGCTAACAATACCCCAACAGGGGCTAAAGCTGGGTGGAACGCCGCCGCCACAACTGGCGCCGATGCCGCTCCACCTACGTTTGCCTGACTGCCCACGGCCATATAAAACAAAGGAGCCTTAATTAACTTAGCAATCAATAACATAAAACCAGCGTGCACTATCATCCAAATAATGCCCACTAAAAAATATAGCGGCGTATCAAGGACCTTGCTTACATCCATATGTAAACCAATGGTCGCCACCAAAATATACAAGAATGCCGACGCTACCTTAGAAGCCCCCGCCGCCTCTAAATGGCGCATAGGGCTAAAGGACATGGCTAAACCTATGGTGGTCACAATCACCACTAGCCAGAAGAACTTAGAGGTTAAGCTGTAATCCTCAGTCCAAGGATAGTTGGCCTCAAAATAAGGGCCGAGGAAATCGGCGGCAATATGGGCCACGCCCGTGATGCCAAAACCGACGGCCACAATCAGCATCAAATCACGCAGGCTTGGAATACGTGCATTTTCAGCATGATACTGCTCAACCTTGTTCTTTAAGGTCTCAATTGCTGTGGTATCTGCACCTGTCTTGGCATCGATTTCTTTGGCTTTTGATGCCATAAACAACAATACCGCCATCCAAATATTGGCCACAATCACATCGACTGTCACCATCACGGAGAAGATATTGCCGCCCACTTCATAAATTTCCTTCATCGCGGCTTGGTTCGCACCGCCGCCAATCCAGCTCCCCGCGAGGGTCGTCATGCCACGCCACACAGCATCAGGACTATCGACACCAATCAATGAGGGTTCGATAAAGGACACTACGAACAGTGCAATCGGCCCGCCGATCACAATGCCGACAGTCCCAGTTAAAAACATGATCACCGCCTTAGGCCCCAGTCCTAAGATGGCTTTTAAATCCACACTTAAAATCAGTAGCACCAAACAGGCGGGCAATAGATAACGCGAGGCCACATAGTAAAGCTGCGATGTGCCACCATCGATCACCCCAAAGGTATTCAACAACGATGGCAAGAAATAGCAGAGTAATAACGCTGGGATAAAACGGTAAAACTTTTGCCAAAATGGATGGCTACTACTACTGGTATAAAACACAAATCCCAGAATCGTTGCCAATATTCCCAGCGCCACCGCGTCATTGGTGACTAATGCCGTGCTTGCCATGTGTATTCTCCCTGTTTGGTACAGTTGTTATTGTATTTATGCTAAAAACTGCCGTTTGCAGTTAGTGGGCAAACTTCCCATTCGCCCGATTTATTGTTGTTTTTTAGAAAAACAAGGAGAGCCTGTTAGGCTCTCCTTTAAGATTTAGTGATAGATTTCAGCGTGTTCACTGAGCTCTTTGAGCTGCATTTTGACGATTTCGATAACAGGATCATGCGGACTGTTATCGACAAAGTGTTGCAGATCGGCCGCAGCGACATTGATACATCCCAGTTGCTGGGCGATAAAGGCGCGCTCCCGATTTAGGTGCACATCATCTGGGTGCCACTGTAGCAGTAAGTTGCAACATTCCATCGCCGCCTCAAATTGATGCGACACGATACACCCCGCCTTAAGCTCATGCAGCATGCGTGAAATCAGCTTCTTCACCGACGCCGCCTTTAAGTAGCTTGGCTTAAGTTCAGCCGCGTTACCCAACTCACCGCGCACTAACACATGGAGCTGGTGCTTCGTTAGCTCTTTGCCCGTCAGTGGGTCGTGATAACGCACAACACCAGCAACATGACTGCGAAGCACGGTATTACCCGGTAAGAGTAAGGCTTCGAGCTCTAAATCGAGCTGCTTGGCCAGTAGCATCAAAACCGTCGCCAGTGTGGTGCTATTGCCCTGTTTAGTGATAAGGCAAGTGCCTAAGTCCGCCGCTTCGGTACTGAAGTAATTGTCGCGGACACAAAAACCCAAGTCCTGATAAAACCAATGCAGCAACGCATTAAAGCGTTGCTGTTGATCCACCAGGTAATGACTTAATACGGCTCCCGCCAATTCAAACCAAGCCCATTTCGCCGCTTCGAGGTTTGAAAATCCAAGGTGAGCACCTACATCCAATGCCGACTCGGGCAAAGAAATGCCATCTTGCAGATTGTATTTACCCATTAACCCAATAATACCGCTTGTTTAAAATGCGCCAATTTGGCGGCGTAAACTAACCAACCTAATGCACCTAAAAAGGCAAAAACTTTGAACAATTTGTTTCTGTTCGCTTTTATCGCAATCACGCCCAAGGCAATATACGCGAGCACGGCGCCAATCTTTTCGGTCAACCAAGGGTCCACAAAGGGATATTGCTTGATCATAAAGCACAGGGTTAAGCCCGACAGCAGTAAAAAAGTGTCGATAACATGGGGCGCGATTTTGAATACTTTCTTGCCCATCAGTGCTGACTGACGTAAGTGCAACACAAAACGAACGACAAAAAACAGCACACTCACGGCAATTAAGGTTAAATGCAGGTGCTTAACAGCAGGATAAAGACTGTAAAAAGTTTCCATTGTGATACTTATGGCCAGTGACAAAGGCGCTAGTTTACCCTAATCATAACGCCAGACCAATGCCTAACGCGCGAGATTCGCAGACGAAAACCTGGCCCTCAGTTTGTAGGAAACCACAATGAATTTAATGATAATTGACGATGAGTCCGCCGAATTTGCCGATGCAGTAAAGCAAAAAATTGTCGAATTTAATCAACTGCACTGGCAAACACTGAAACGCCAAAACCTAGGATTAAAATTACAGGATGAGGATGGCAGCTTGCTCGCGGGCTTAAGCGGCAAAACCTTTGGTAATTGGCTATTGATTGACTACCTTTGGGTCGATGCCGCATTACGCCAGCAAAACATCGGCTCACGCTTATTATTCGAGGCCGAAACCAAGGCCAAACAACGCGGCTGCCAATTTGTCCTACTCGATACCTTAGATTTTCAAGCCAAACCTTTCTATGAGCGCCACGGATATCGCGTGCAATGGGTACAACAAGCCTATCCCGAAACCGGCAGTAAATTCTTTATGGTCAAAGTGTTATAGCTTGAGCCTAAGCTTAGAGCTGATTTTGAAGATATTGAGTCGGGCACTTGCCAAAAGCGGCCCATTTCAACCGATACACAAATAAAAACGCCATTGATAAATAACCAATGGCGTTGTTTAGTGCTTGGCAGGATAGGATTACATATTAAATTCCAATCAAACCCATCCACTTACCCATAGTACATCTGTCGTTGCTGCCAAAATCCCGCACGGTTGCGACATTCTGATAACCCAGCTCGGTCAGTTTTTCTCTAAGCTTTACCGCCTGCTCAAAACCATGCTCGAGCAGAATATAGCCGTTGGGCTTTAAATAATCCCGAGCGGTTTTGGCGATGTAGTAAAGATCGGCAAAGCCCTCATCGGCGGCAGTGAGCGCGCTTTGCGGCTCAAAACGCACATCCCCTTGATGTAAATGCTCATCGGCCTCATCGATGTAAGGCGGATTTGAGACAATTAAATCAAAGTCATGGGCCTTGATAGCGCTAAACCAATCACTCTGGAGGATCTCTACCTGCTCTAACTTAAGGTTAGTCCGATTCGCTTTGGCCAATGCCACCGCATCTTCCACCTTATCGACGGCAGTGATTTGCCAAGTCGCCCGCTCAGAAGCCAGCGCCAGCGCAATTGCACCGGTTCCAGTCCCTAAATCGAGCACCTTAGCATTGCTCTCAAGGGGCAAGTTTAAGGCAGTTTCGACTAAGATTTCGGTATCGGGGCGAGGAATTAACGTGGTGTCATTCACGATAAACGGCAGTGACCAAAACTCACGCTCACCCACAATATGCGCCACGGGTACGCCCTGCTGGCGACGTTGCACCATTTGCTGGAAACGTTTCCACTGCTCCACCGTTAAGGCTTTTTCGGGCCAAGTGTAGAGAAATGCACGGTTTTTATTGAGGCAATACAGCAGGAAAACCTCTGCATCCAAATGGGCGGATTCAGAGGTTGAAGCTAGCTGTACATAGGCCCATTGCAGGGCCTCGGCGATACAGGATTGATCAGCCAAAATTACCCCTGCTCGTCAGCGAGTGCGGCTAATAAATCTGCCTGATGTTCTTGCATCAGCGGTCCTAAAATCGCATCCAAGTCACCCTCCATCACTTCATTTAAGCGATATAGGGTTAAGTTAATACGATGTTCACTCACGCGGCCCTGCGGGAAGTTATAGGTACGAATCCGCTCAGAGCGGTCACCACTGGCGACCAGACTACGACGAGTTGACTCTTCAGCGCTGCGGCGTTTTTCATCTTCTACGGCTTGGATACGCGCCGCTAACACGCTCATTGCTTGTGCGCGATTTTTATGTTGCGAGCGTTGATCCTGACATTCCACCACAATCCCGGTAGGAATGTGAGTAATACGAATGGCAGAATCGGTTTTGTTAACGTGCTGACCACCTGCGCCCGATGAGCGGAAAGTATCGACCTTAAGATCGGCAGGATTAATGGAAATCGCCTCAGCTTCAGGCACTTCATGCATCACTACCACAGTTACTGCGGAAGTGTGAACTCGGCCTTGGGACTCGGTTTCAGGTACACGTTGAACGCGGTGACCACCGGATTCAAATTTGAGTTTACCGTAGGCGCCTTCACCACTGACTTTAACGATGATTTCTTTAAAACCGCCATGCTCGCCTTCGTTCGAGCTCATGATCTCGAGCTGCCAACGGTTGGCTTCAGCATAACGGCTATACATACGGAATAAGTCGCCCGCGAAGATCGCCGCTTCGTCGCCACCCGCACCGGCACGAATTTCGATAAAGGCGTTAGTGTCGTCGTTAGGATCTTTTGGTAGTAACAGAATTTGCAGTTCGGCTTCGAGACGTTCAAGTTCAGCTTTAGCAGCCTTGATTTCTTCCTGCGCCATTTCACGCATTTCAGCGTCATCTTCTTCCAGCATTTCCTTAGCAGACTCGAGATCCGCCAGTGCCTGCTGGTAGGCTTTAAAGCCTGCAACCACTTCTTCTAACTGAGAATATTCTTTGGATAACGCACGAAAACGATCCTGATCGGCAATGACAGACGCATCACCAAGCAAAGCTAAGACTTCTTCGTTGCGCTCGAGCAAGCCTTCCAGCTTGCGGATAACGGATTCCTTCATTTAACTCGCTAACCTTAGTTTTTATCTAATCCGAGCGCTGTTCTTAACTGACCTAATGTATTCAAATCCCCCTGACGGCTCGCCACCGTGAGGGCTTGGGTGGGTGCGTGAATGAGTCTATTGGTCAGGCGATTGGCTAGTTCAATCAATACCTGCTCAGTGTCGCCCCCCTGCGCTAATTTATTCAGGGCGCGTTCCACTAACTCATCCTTTATCGCCATGCTCTGGCTGCGATACTCGCGAATACTATCGACCGACTCTAAAGAACGCACCCACTCCATAAAGAGGTGAGATTGTTCTTCAGTAATTAATTCAGCTTGCTCGGCGGCCTCCTTACGGGAAGCCTTATTCTGTTCAATAATGCTATGCAGGTCGTCCACTGTATACAGAAACGCATCGTCCAAATCGGCGACTTCCGGCTCAATATCCCGGGGAACTGCTATATCAACCAATAACATAGGTTGATGGCGACGCTGCTTTAGCGCTTTTTCTACCATGCCTTTACCAAGGATTGGTAGCGGGCTGGCGGTAGAGGATATCACGATATCGGCTTTAGGGAGAAAATCTGGTATCTGTGCCAGCGTAATTGCCGTGGCATTGAACTCTTCACACATGCTTTGAGCGCGCTCTAAAGTACGGTTTGCCACCACCATAGAGGCAACACCGTTATCTTTAAGATGCTTAGCTACTAGCTCTATCGTTTCACCCGCACCGATTAACAGTACCTTAGTGGTCGACAGCGAAGAGAAGATATGTTTTGCCATGCTCACGGCCGCAAAAGCGACCGATACAGCAGCGGCACCGATTTCGGTTTCGGTACGCACTTTTTTAGCAACAGAGAAAGTATTTTGGAACAAGCGGTCAATAGTTAAGGCGACAGTGCCGGCTTCTTTGGCTTTGACAAAGGCTTGTTTAACTTGACCAAGAATCTGCGGCTCACCCAGGATCAACGAGTCAAGACCCGAAGCAACACGCATCAAATGCCTCACCGCCTCTTGTCCGTGATAATTGTAGAGGCAGGGCGCGACATCTTTATGCTCTAGGCCATGAAACTCTTCAAGCCATTCAATGATATCGGCCTCATCGCCATTGTTACAATACAACTCAGTGCGATTACAGGTCGAGACGATAACGGCTTCACCGGAGCGCGTACGACTGGCCAGACTCTTCATGGCATCATGAATTGTGTCTGGAGAGAAGGCGACTTTCTCACGCAGGTCTACCGTGGCTGTTTTATGGTTAATACCGATTGCTACAAGGCTCATCTGACTCTTTTCTAGATTCTTGGCGTCTCTCTTAATAAGGGCATTCTACTGAATTGGCCCAACTAAAAACAGAATACGCTTAACAAAACCGAATAAAGGTCTAACTTCTTACCTAAATTTTCTATCAATGATAGACAATTACCGATTAGCACGACTGAAGTTATCCCAAGTGACTGCCAATGGAAATTTTACAAATGGCATTGGTATTCTTTCCAAGCCCTCGTATCATAAGGACTTTGGTATATCAGTTATAGATGAATAATTTGAAGCGCTTCACAAAATCCATTTTCTCTTGTATCGCCTTGAGCGGACTATTGTTTTTAGGCGGCTGTGAAACACTGCCGCCTATGACCGATCTCAGCCCTATTACGGTCGATAATGCAGCCCAAGCTAAAGCGTGGGAGCTACAGGGTAAACTCGCTATCCGCACACCTGAAGATAAGCTCAGTGCCAATCTCTATTGGCGCCACAGCGAGGAACGCGACGAGCTCACGCTCACGACGATGTTAGGTACTACAGTATTGACTTTGGAGGCGACGCCTCACTCGGCTCACCTACATATTGATGACAAAGATTTTCGTGATAATAACGCCCAAGCCTTACTTGAACGCGTCAGTGGCTGGTCCATCCCGATTAACGATTTGCCCCTGTGGATCACAGGGCAAGTTGGCAGTTTAGATCGCGTTATCGCCGTTGATAGTACAGGCCAAACTAAGCAACTGCAAAATGTGCAAACGCCACCGCCTTGGTTAGTCACATTTTTAAGCTGGCAATTCCAAAGTGGCGCTAAGGTGCCTTACCAATTAACGCTCGAACGCGGTGATTTACAGCTCAAGCTTCAGCTCAATCAATGGCAAGCCTTAGGTAAACCCTCAATACTGCTCGGAGAAAAACCTTAGCATGTCCCAAGAGATTTCACGAAATTGGCCAGCTCCCGCCAAACTCAATCTGTTTTTGCATATCAACGGACGCCGCAGTGACGGTTACCATGAGTTGCAAACCCTGTTTCAATTTGTTGACTGTTGCGATCAACTCGACTTTCGAGTGACTGACACACCTGAACTGATTTTGCACTCGGACATGTCAAACGTTGTCGCGGATAGCGATAACTTAATTCTGCGAGCCGCAAAATCACTGCAACAATCTACAGGTTATCGTGGCGGTGCTGAAATCTGGCTCGATAAACGTCTGCCCATGGGCGGCGGTTTAGGCGGTGGCTCCTCGGATGCAGCCACCACACTTGTCGCCTTGAATCAGTTATGGAATACCCAATTGTCTCATGATGAATTAGCGGCAATTGGATTAAAACTCGGTGCCGATATCCCTGTTTTTATTCATGGTTTCGCTGCATTTGCCGAGGGAGTTGGAGAGTGTTTACAGACGGTTAATCCCGCTGAATTATGGTATTTAATCATTGCCCCTGACGCCCATGTTTCCACCGCAGCGGTATTCCAAGATCCGAAGCTGCCGCGTAATACGCCTAAGCTTGGCATTGACACTTTACTGAGCCAACCTTGGAGAAATGATTGCCAAGAACTGGTCGTATCTAAATACCCTCAAGTTGCCAAGGCCTTAGGCTGGCTGCTAGAATATGCGCCGTCGAGAATGACCGGAACGGGCGCATGCGTGTTTGGGGAGTTTTCGTCGCAGCAGCAAGCTCTCGCAGCCTTGGCGAAATTACCGTCTGATATGCAAGGATTTGTTGCAAAAGGGATGAATATTTCGCCGCTCATAGTGCGACTCAATCGTCCATAAACTACTTTCTTCTAGAGCAACTTTTTTCACGATAGCCCACGGGTCCGCTCCCGTCCCCGCATCGTCGTTGCTCTAGCCACTAAAATATAAAGCAAACGCCTGAGGTTCATACAGTGCCCGACATCAAGCTCTTTGCTGGGAATGCCACCCCCAGTCTCGCTAAGAAGATAGCCGATCGTCTATTTTGTAAACTCGGAGACGCAGTGGTTGGTCGTTTCAGCGATGGTGAAATCAGTGTCCAAATCAACGAAAATGTACGTGGTGCCGATGTGTTTATCATCCAATCCACCTGCGCGCCGACTAACGATAACCTCATGGAACTGATCGTGATGGTTGATGCGCTACGCCGTGCATCTGCTGGTCGTATCACTGCTGTTATTCCTTACTTTGGTTATGCTCGTCAAGACCGTCGCGTCCGCAGCGCACGTGTACCTATTACGGCAAAAGTGGTTGCTGACTTCCTGTCTAGCGTCGGTGTTGACCGCGTTTTAACCTGTGATTTACACGCTGAGCAGATCCAAGGCTTCTTCGACGTTCCTGTTGATAACGTATTTGGTAGCCCAGTGCTATTAGAAGACATGGTTGCGAAGAAGTTAGATAACCCTGTGGTTGTCTCTCCTGACATCGGTGGCGTGGTTCGTGCTCGCGCAGTGGCAAAACTGTTAGATGATTCTGATTTGGCCATTATCGATAAACGTCGTCCACAGGCAAACGTTGCACAAGTGATGCACATTATCGGCGATGTTCAAGGCCGTGACTGCATTATCGTTGACGATATGATCGACACAGGCGGCACTCTGTGTAAAGCGGCTGAAGCCCTGAAAGAACATGGTGCAAACCGCGTATTTGCTTACGCAACTCACCCAGTGTTCTCTGGCAAAGCGGCTGAAAATATCGAAAACTCAGTGATCGATGAAGTTATCGTGACCGATACTGTACCTTTAAGCCCTGAAATGCTTAAAGTGGCTAAAGTGACTCAACTGACAATGTCGGCCGTATTGGCAGAAGCCATTCGCCGCGTAAGCAACGAAGAGTCTATCTCTGCAATGTTCAGCCACTAATGGCGGCGCTTTGCATAAAAAACGCACCTTAGGGTGCGTTTTTTGTTGGTGGGTTTTATCGCAGTTATCATTTAGAGCTATTCACGTTAATTCACTCACGCAGCCATCTTAAGACAAAACCTCAGCGCTTAACTTCCCCATAAAAAACGCACCCTAAGGTGCGTTTCTGACAGACAAAAGTGCGACTAGATCTTAAAGTGACTCACAGCACTGACCAGATATTCGGCGCGGGATTTAAGTTCATCCGAAGCCGATGCATTGGCATCGGCAGCCCGAGAAGAATCCTCAGCAATATCACGGATAACGACCACGTTCTTATTCACTTCGGCGGCAACCATGCTCTGCTCTTCAATCGCTGCGGCAATCTGTGTGCTCATATCCATAATATTATGTACATCGGTATTGATAAGCTTCAGCAACTCTCCTGCCGCCGCAGCCTGCTCAGCACTCTCGGCCCCTTGCTTTTGGCTCGCATCCATTAATTGCACTATGGCGCGAGTTCGGCTTTGCAAGGTTTGAATAATGTTGGCAATTTCCTGTGTCGACGATTGAGTTCGCATCGCCAGACTGCGTACTTCATCGGCAACCACAGCAAAACCACGGCCTTGCTCACCCGCGCGAGCCGCTTCAATCGCCGCATTGAGTGCCAGTAAGTTGGTTTGCTCCGCAATGCCACGGATCACATCGAGCACGCTACCAATGGTTTCACTATCACGCTCGAGCTCATCCACCACAGAAGCGCTGCTGTTAATCTGATCTGACAGTTGTCTGATCTTAAGGATGGTTTGCTCAACCTCCGTTTGCCCTAATTGGGCGTTTTCATGGGTTTTACCCGCTTTGAGGGCTGCAAGCTCGGTAGTTTTAGCAATTTCATCAATGGTCGCGCCCATTTCGGTAATCGCCGTCGCCACCATATCGGTTTCATTAAGCTGCTGGGCAACGCCTTCAGACGCAAGCATGGCGTTCTCTGACACACTCTTACAGGAGGTGTTAATCGTGGCGACTGAGTCAATAACCTGCTCGATAAGCTGCTGGAAGCTTCCCACCATGCTGTTGAAATGCTGCGCAATTTCCCCCAGTTCATCTTGGGTCGAGGCATCGCATCTGAGGGTTAAATCCTTACTGACCTCGATACGTGAAATCACCTGAGTGATACGCTCAACTGGGGTGATAATACTGCGGATGATGAGGTAGGTAATCACAGCAAGGATCAGGGCGATAATCACGAAGACCAAAATCCCGATATTGACGCTGCTGCTTTCAGTATCATCGATGGCTTTTAACGCAAGATTATGCAGCTCGTCAGCACTCACTTCGGTCAACTTATTCGCGGCGATCAATTTCGCCATGGTGCCATCTTTTTCACTGAGACCCAGTTGCTGCTCTTTATTAACTAAGCTCTTAAAATCCTTTTGATATTGTTCAATTAAGCCCGCAATTTTATTTTGGGTATCCGTGTCTAAACTCGATGCTCTGAGGCTAGTATTGAACTTGGCGATGTTAGCGTCGAAGGTCTCGACATAGCTCATCTCGCGGCGCAGCATAAAGTCTTTTTCGTTGCGGCGTAGCTGCAACATAGCGACTTCGAGGGATAACTGGTCGTATTCCTTCAGCATGGACTCGACATTATGCACTGCCGTTCTTAGGGTGCCGTAGAGACCCGTTTTAGGGGTTAAACCAATTTCTTGTTGGAGTTGTACAACTTCGTTAAAGGCGACTTGGTACTGATTGAGGTTACGGTCAAAGCTTTCGAGTGACGCTGTGGAAACCTTGTATTTTTTAAAAATACTCTCGAGACTCGGGACTAACTCATCAATCTTTGCATGTACTTCTTTATGCTTTTCAACATATTGAATATCTTTCCGACCAAAGAAGTCCTTTTCATTTTTACGCAGTAGCAATACGTCTCGCTCTAGCTCGAGAACGGTTTGCGCGGCGTGGGAGAGTTCCGACTCAACCGAATTAGAATGAAGCTGCAATCCAAACATGGCAATCAAGGCCGTCACGGATACAGCGGCACTGAGTAACAACTTTGAGCGGATTAACATATAAAGCCCCTAATAAATAACATCTCTTAAAAAGATAGCTGGGAGTTAGGCCTTTAACAGCAAAATATCCCTGATATACAAAGTTTATCTTTTATTTATAGTGCATCGGTCGAGCAATGCTCCTCTTCACACCATCACCATTAACTGCAACGCCAGTATTAGGCTGAATATCGCGAATGATTTATCCTGCTGTATTAGCGATTACACCTGAATACCATCTGGTATAAAATTAATAACTTCATAAAGTTAGCGCTAAAAAACACCACTAATTTTACTACAACAACGCAAAGAGTTACGCAATATCTAAAAATAAACTGAATATATTTTTATTGGATACAAACCTTTTGCGCTTTTCAAAGCGTCCAATCAGTAATCATTCACCTTGATGACAGGAAAATACAGTGACGGTAGGGAGACTCCCACTCAACGATGCAATGTCAGAATTTGACCTCATCACCTTGGCCAGCCAAGGGAATAGAGCCGCATTTAAGCAACTGTATTTACAGCATCATCCAAGAGTATATGCCCTATCACTGCGGTTATCCGGCCAAGCCTCGCAGGCGGAAGAAATCACCCAAGAGTGTTTTATTCTGGTCTGGCAGAAATTGCCGCAGTTTAGGGGGGAGAGCCAATTTTCCACTTGGTTACACAGTATTTGTGTGAATCAGGCACTGAGCTTTATCCGTAAGCAAAAGTCATTTTGGGCACGTTTTATCCCGATGGAGAGTGACGATGAACATTCAAGCGCGGATGAACATTATCAAGGGTTAGACAAGTTGATCCTCAAACTGCCAGAGCGGGCGCGCATCGTGTTTGTGCTCTGCGCCATTGAAGGCTATCAACATGAAGAAATTGCGCAATTACTGGGTATTGCGGTGGGAACCAGCAAGACCCAGTACCACAGAGCCAAGCAATTACTACAGGAGATGCTGTAATGTCCTTATCTAACGATCCCCGCGAGGCCAAGCTCCAGCAGTTGATTGATGATGCCCCCAAAGCATTAACTCCCGAACGGGATCTTTGGCAAGGCATCGAAAAACGTATGGATAAGCCATTGGTGTCGCAAACGGCTGTTCGCCAAGCGCCGCGACTGCAAGGCGTGCAATGGGCGATTGCCGCAACTGTAGTGCTAGCTGTGTTCTTTGGTTTTTACACTCAAGCTCCGGTAATAACGTTGCTCCCTGAGCAAATCGTCAGCCAACCGGCGGATGATGAACAAGCGCTGCACACGCTGCTAAGCCAAATTGCCCAGACACATCAAGCCCAAGTGACGAGCCTCGAACACCCCCCGACGGTTGTGGCTTGGCAAACCAGTCGCTTTAGCGCGCCATTAGAGCAAGGCTTAGCGGAATTACGCCGTGCCGGCGAACAGATTTATCAAGCGTTACAAGCTAATCCAACCGACAAACAACTTTGGCAACTCTGGCTTTGGGTGCAACAACGTGAACTCGATTTGCTACAGCAAGGCCAAAAACTTCCGATTCAAAACTCAACACAAGGAAATAGCATATGAGCCATTTTACCCTCACGAAAACCAGTCTCTTAGTGTCGACGCTTTATCTTGGCCTTATGGGCAGTGTGTTCGCCGCTGAAAGTGTGGACAAACAGTTGCCGATGAGCAGCGATACCCTGCTGCAAATCAAAGTCCAACGGGGCGAAGTGCAAATTCAAAGCTGGGATAAAAATGAAGTCAGCGTGACGGGCACTCTCGATGAGCTGAGCGAAGGTTTTGTCTTCGAACAGAAAGGTAACAACCTGAATATCGAAGATAAAATGCCACGCCACTATAACGGCAGTGACAATAACGGTTCAAAACTCACCATTAAGGTACCTAAAACCGTCAAGCTGAGCGCCGATACGATTTCAGCCAATCTGCAAATCAGCCAGACTCAAGGCGAGCTGGAGTTAAATACCGTTAGCGGTAATATCACCGCCGAGGCACTAGACGGCACACCGACATTGCACACTGTGTCTGGCGACATCACCACTAAGGGGTTAGCGGGTAAAGTGATGTTAGATACCGTCTCCGGTGAGATTAAAGACACCCAAAGCAAAGGCGAAATCAAATACCGTTTAGTGAGCGGCGATCTCAACAGCCAAACCTTAGCCGATAAAGTGAAAGTCGAGCAGGTTTCGGGGGAAATCAAAGCCGACTTAAATACCGCCAAAGAAGTCAATGTCCGCACCGTGAGCGGCGACACTCAAGTGTCACTGGCAAAAAGCTTCGATAAAGCCAATCTAGAGAGCGTCAGTGGCGATATTATTGTGACATTTGCTGATACACCAGATGCCAATTTCGAGCTCAATGGCGGCCCAGGCGGCAAAATCAAAAATGGCTTGAGCCAAGATGTGCCACAAAGACAAAAATACGTGCCGAATGAATCCTTAAGCTTCCAAACGGGCTCTGGTAGCGCCAGTGTGAAGATGGATACCATTAGCGGTAATCTGATCCTGAAAAAACAATAGCCTTATCAGAAAACGCTAATTGGCGATAAAAATAGCAATAAAAATGCCGCTCATCAGGAGCGGCATTTTTTTAGCCAAAGGGTGTTAAATCGAGGCGATTTCTTCGCTCGTCAGATAGCGCCATTCGCCTAGAGCAAGTTCTGCGTCTAATTCAATTTTGCCAATGCTTTCACGGTGTAAGCCAACCACATGATTACCTACGGCGGCAAACATCCGCTTCACTTGGTGATACTTGCCTTCTGTAATGGTTAAACGCACCAGCTGCGGCTCGATGATTTCAAGCACTGCGGGTTTTGTCAGGCCGTCCTCGTTTCTCAGCTCCACTCCAGCGGCAAAAACGCCAATCAGACTCTCATCCACAGGCTCGGCTAACGTCACTAAGTAACGCTTGCCACATTCTTTTTTCGGCGAGGTGATCCGATGCGACCATTGACCATCACTCGTGATCAACACTAGGCCCGTGGTATCGGCATCTAAACGGCCAGCAATGTGTAAAGTTTCGGGCTTTTCAATATCCAGCAGGCTCAATACCGAAGGGTAGACTTCATCTATGGTCGAGCAAATCGTATCCACGGGTTTATTGAGCATCAGGTAACGCTCACCGAGGAGGGAGATAGGCTCACCTTCGAGGCACACTTGCATCCCCTCGAGCACTTTAAAGCCAGCATCTTTAATCACAGCCCCATCACAGGTGATGTCACCACGGTGCAGGGCTTTTTTCGCTAAAGAACGGGTAAGCGAGGTACTTTCACAGATAAATTTGTCTAAACGCACGGGACGACTCAACTTCAATAAATGAAAACCGCCGTATTATGAGGCCCAACGAACGAAAGGGCAAAGCCTAGCCAATCAAATTACCCAAACGCGTGCTCGGTTACGCAATGCAAACCTAAGTGCTTACTTACTTGACAGAGCTTGCGTACGGTATGTTTGGCGGTTTTTAGGCCAAATTCAACCATGGTAATTTTTAGTTACAACTGACGGATAATAAATCCGACTGAAAAAGTGTAATCACCTTGTTTAGATTCCCACTAAAGCATTAACATACGTAGCGTTGCGCCTGAAGCAATCCCATTTTACAGCCAAACAGACCCAGAGATGGGCACAATAACAAATTCGAAGGAAACGACATGAGAAAAGTACTCATTGGGGGACTGTGTGCCTCACTCATCGCGGGCCTCACTGCCTGTAATGACAAACCCGCTGAAGTTAAAGCGCCAGAAACCACTAAAACCGCCACTGCTGCCGCTGTAACTAAAGCATTAGGTTCAGGTATCGAATTTGAAAACTTCGATAAGTCTGTGCGTCCACAGGACGACTTCTATGAATATGTTAACGGCGCTTGGCTGAAGAAAGCCGAGATCCCAGCCGATCGCACTAGCATTGGTGCCTTCTACGATCTGCGTGAAAAATCCCGTGATGACGTTAAAGCCATTATCGAAGAAGTCGCTGCAACGCCAAATCTGGCCGTAGGCACTGACGAGCAAAAAGTGGCTGATCTTTACCGTTCATTTATGGACACAGCGACGCTAAACAAGCTAGGCGTGACGCCACTGAAAGGCGAATTTGATGCTATCAACGCCTTAAAAGACAAAAACGAGCTGGTGAAATACTTCGCCCACAGCCAAATCATGGGCGCTGGTACGCCAATGGCTTTCTACATCGATATCGATGCAAAAAACTCTAGCCGTTACGCGACTCACCTGTATCAATACGGCCTAAGCCTGCCAGAAAAAGACTACTACTTTAACGAGTCAGAGCGTTTCGTTAATATTCGTAAGGCTTACCTTGCCCATATCGAAAAAATGTTTACTCTAGCCGGCCTTGCTAATCCAAAAGCCAGCGCAGAATCGATCCTCGCACTCGAAACTGCGATTGCCTCTAAACATTGGGATGTGGTTGAAACCCGCGACAGCACTAAATCCTATAACCTGTACCAAGTTAAAGATCTGCCAAGCTTAGCGCCAGATATCGACTGGACAGGCTACTTAACGACATTAGGTGCTGACAAGCAAACCGACATTATCGTTAACCAACCAAGCTATATCCAAGGCCTGAACGAAGTCCTCAAAACGACCGATCTAGCGACTTGGAAAACCTACATGCAATGGCAAGTGCTGACCCACGCGGCAAGCAACTTGAGCGAAGAGTTAGACAACGAGAACTTTGCCTTCTTCTCTAAAACCCTGAACGGACAAGAAGAACAAGAGCCACGTTGGAAGCGCGGTGTTGCGGCAGTCAACGGCGTATTAGGTGAAGTGGTGGGTAAAGTGTACGTGAAGCGTCACTTCGCACCAGAAGCCAAAGAGCGCATGCAAGCATTGGTTGAAAACCTGCGCGGCGCCTACGGCGACAGCATCAAAGATCTGACTTGGATGAGCGATACCACTAAGCAAGCTGCTGCCGAAAAATTAGCGAAATTCAACCCGAAAATTGGTTATCCAAACAAGTGGGAAGATTACAGCAAGCTAACCATTAAAGCCGATGATTTGATTGGTAACGCGGTTCGCGCAAGCGAAGTTGAGCACGCTAAGTCACTGGCTAAGTTAGGCGCGCCAATCGATAAAGACGAGTGGCACATGACCCCACAAACGGTTAACGCCTACTACAACCCAACCATGAACGAAATCGTGTTCCCAGCTGCAATTCTGCAACCACCTTTCTTCAACATGGAAGCGGATGATGCCGTTAACTACGGTGGTATCGGTGCGGTTATCGGTCACGAAATGGGTCATGGTTTCGACGACCAAGGCGCTAAGTTCGACGGCGAAGGTAATATGCGCGACTGGTGGACAGAGAAAGACTTAGAAGAATTCTCTGCCCGTGGTAAGGCGCTGATCGCACAATACGATGGCTACTATGTGTTTGACGATCTGCACGTCAACGGCAGCCTGACCTTAGGCGAGAACATCGGTGACTTATCGGGCGTGACTATCGCTTACCGTGCCTACAAAAAGTCACTCAATGGTAAAGAAGCACCGGTTATCGACGGTCTGACTGGCGATCAACGTTTCTTCATCGGCTTCACGCAAATTTGGCGTGCAAAAGCCAAAGAAGAAGCCCTGCGTAACCGCGTAGCAACAGATCCACACTCACCTGCGGAATTCCGTGCTCTTGGCGCGCTGTCTAACATGCCTGAGTTTTACACCACCTATGATGTGAAACCTGGTGATGCTATGTATATCGCACCAGAGAAACGCGTGAAAATTTGGTAATCCCAAATTAATTCAAGATAGTAATCAACAAACCCTATGGCGCCGCTCACTATAGCGGCGCTATTTTTTAGGCGCGAAAAATGTGAACCTAAGCTAAACATGAACAAGTCTTCATCATTGATTCAGCTTTAATTAAGCCACTCCAGCCTATGGTATTCCCGTGATGTGTATCACTCCCATAAGGAAGTAGGCCGTTATGAATAAGTTATTTCGTACCTTTTTTATCTTTCTACTCTTATTATCGACCCGCACTGGCGTAGCCAATCCTTTAGATATCAATGACAGCAGAGCCGAACGTGGCAGCTATAGCGCAAGGCAAGCTCAAAGCCATGATCTTCAAGGGCTATATGCACTCAACACTCAAACCTTCGACACACCACGCCAATCTTTAAGCTGTTTAGATAAACTGTATTCAAATGCCCCTATTGCCCAAAATGAGCTAGGTAACTTATTGCAACGAATCACAGCGGATACACAGGCGCGGGTGATTTTACCAGACGTAAAAAGCTATCAACGCGCCGCCGAGAAGGTCGCCACTAAATTTAATGGTGATGCCAGCCAAATCACCGATCTTGCCCGCGCCAGCATCGTCAGTAACAGTATCTCCGAGCTGATGCAAAGCTATTATGCCTTAAGCGAGCAAGCTCAGGTCGTGAAACAGAAAAACCGTTTCGCCGAGCCTAAAGCCTCAGGTTATCGCGACCTTAACTTACTGGTACGTTTGCCCGAAAGCGGCATGATTGCCGAGGTCCAATTACACCTTAAAGACATTGCCGACATTAAAAGTGGCCCAGAGCACAAGGTTTACGAGCAAGTTCAACAGATTGAGGCAAATGCGATAAAACAGCAACGTGCATTAAGTGAGTTTGAAACCGCGCAGATCGCTAAGCTGCGCCAAGAGTCCCATAAGCTGTATCACAAAGCTTGGCTTAACTATAAACGCGTCGATGAAGGACTACTGCTCACTAACTCAGTTGCTTAATCACCCGTTTGTTTAATTGTTTAATCGCTTAACCGTTTAACGCTATACCACTTCCACTGTTGCGCTGGCTATTTGTGAAAACAGATGCCAGCGCTTTTTTATGGCATAACCCCAAACTCAGCCCAAAGCGTCATCTCGCTAACAATCGATCTATGCCCACTATCGTTCTATGTCCACTATCGCTCACAGCCCTTCCCTCGCATCCAACCTTATTTCCCTATATAATCCCGCGCCATAAGGCGACCCTTAAGGACATTCCATGCACGACATTATTGAGCAACTCCAAGAACGCAGCGAAACCGTGCCTGTGCCACTGAGTTACCCACATTCGAGCAGTTAGTGGAGGTTGAGGAACAGATTTTGATCCCGCTGCCACGGGAATTAAAGGAATACCTACTCCATGCCAGTGATGTGATTTATGGTGCGATTGAGCCTGTGACCGCAGCCGATCCCTATTCACACACCTATTTACCCGAAGTCACTTGCTATGCTTGGTCAATCGGCTTGCCGAGGGACTTAATCGCCATCTGCCAATTGGGCGATGACTTTTATTGTATCGATCAGGATGGCCAAGTTCACTTCTGGCAAAACGGTGACTTTACCGATACTTATTGGGAATCCTTCTGGGAATGGGTCGAAGATATTTGGCTTAAAAACAAATACTGATTTTACCGAGATTGTATTTTTATCAACTTGAGAACCGCATTATGTCTAAAAATATTGGCTTGAACGCCATCGAAATGAGCTACTTACGCCAATCACTCAGCCTCAGTGCGGCTCAAGTAGGACAACTGACCAATCACAGCGAAGCCGATGTATTAGCGTGGGAAAATGCTGAAACACAGGCCCCTGAACTGGCACAGAAAAAGCTGTTAGATCTCGACGATATTATCGAGATGCAAGTGCTCAATACCACAGACGGCATCGAAGCCTTGTTTAAGAAAGAGCCTAAACGTCACCTAGCCTTCGTGGTGTATCCAACCCAAGCCGTTTACACCCAATATAATCCTGAATTTTTAAGCTCGCTGCCGTTAACTGAGCTGTACAACACCGCTGCATGGCGCATTAAAAAAGAATGCAAACTGGTGCTTGAAGTGGATGTTAGCTTAGTCAATCTCGATGTCGAAGCCTACAAGGCATTCCGTGAGCAAAATGGATTAAGTGAAAGCCGTGAAAGCCGTGCGAAATGGGCGGCGACTCAGCTATAAACGCTAAACGACTTAAGCAAAAAGGGCAGAAGTAAATCTTCTGCCCTTTTGTTTTTTATCGCTTAGTGCCAATTAAGCCTGCGCTGCGTTGGCGACGGCTTCCATTTTGGCGAGCGCCGATTTACGCGAAGGACGCGCCGCAATTCTATCGCGATACGCCGCCAATTTAGGCGGGATCTGCTGCTCAAATAAAGTGCCCCACATCAGTGTATGTGCCAGCAGAATATCGGCAACCGATAAGGTATCGCCGAGTAAAAAGTCACTATCGGGCAGCATAGCTTCAGCCAAGGCCGCCGCCTTATCAAACTCCCACACAGCGCAAGGCATGATAGAAGGATGACGCTGCGCTTCCGGCAGCGCGAATTTATGCTTGCCTAGGGTCCATAGAGGCTGCTCGAGTTCGGTAATAATAAAGCTCACCCATTGATGATGCAGACCCGATGCCGCACTGCCCGCTTCAGGTAACAAGCTGCCAAACTTCTCTGCCAGATACAGGCAAATGGCCGCAGACTCAGACAATACAAGATTATCGTCGGTTAACACTGGCACTTTGCCGCAGGGATTAAGCGCTAAGAACGCGGCGCTACGGTGCTCGCCCTTATTCATATCCACAAACGAAAAGGCCCATTCGGCGCCTAACTCTTCTAACACCCAAGCGACTCGTAATGCACGGCTGCGGGGCATGCCATATAAGGTGATCATATTAACGTCCTTTTAGTGATGACTGATTAACGAGAACGAAGATACACTGTGTCGCGGCAGAGTAAAATACAAAAACGGCGCCGAAGCGCCGTTTCCTATGACTCAATCAATGACTCATTAGAAGTTCATTGTCAGTTTGGTGTAGATATAACGTCCCATTGGGTTGTGTACAGAAATCACATAACCATAGAGGTCGGTATCGCCGTCACCAATCGCAAATGGTGGTTCTTCATCAAACACGTTGTTCACGCCTAATGTCAGCTTAAACATCTCGTTGAATCGGTAACTACCTGACATATCAACTAATAACTGAGCATCCACCATACGAGACTTGTTAGTTTCGAAGTCTAACACACCGTCAAAGTCGATATCTGGAGTATCTTCGAACTCACCGATGTAACTTAAGTTTACGTTGGCCGCGAAGTTATCCATGGTCCAATTCGTGGTGAGTAACCAGCGATGTTGTGGGAACTTGTACTCGCCAGTGTAATCGAGACCGTCTTTTTCGAAGTTATTAGCTGTACTCTAGGCCAAACTTCAAATCACCAAAGCTATCTAGCTCAAGACCATAGTGGGTTGACAGGTCAACACCCTGCACATCCTGCGAGCTTAAGTTGATAAAGCTTGAGTGAATAATGCTGATAGGGCCTAAGGTTTGACCCGCTTGCGGTGCTAAACGCTCACACACTGTGCTGTTTTGATCGTTACAGTTTGCGGTGTAGATATCACCCAATGGCTGCTTATCGATCTTGTTATCTTGAGTGATGCTGTAAACATCGAAACCGATATCAAACTTCTGGCTTGGCGCCCAGATAAGTCCAAGGTTCCATGTTTCTGACTCTTCGGCATCCAACTCAGAGTTACCTTGGAATTCAGTGTTGTAGTCGAGCGCTTCACAATCTACACCATCGGCGGCGCAGCGATAAGTATCGATAAAGAAGCTACTTTCGCGTGATGGGCCTAAACCGATTTGTGCTAATGAAGGCGCGCGGAAACCCGTTGACCAAGAACCACGGCTCGTCAGCTCATCGGTGATGCCCCATTGGAACGCCACTTTAGGGTTAGTGGTTGAACCAAAATCGCTGTAGTGGTCGTAGCGACCCGCGAGTTGCAGCTCAAAGTTATCCGTGACAGGAATAGAGAACTCCACATAACCCGCGTATTGGTCACGGGATGCCGCCGCAGAAACCGCTTCGGTACCGAAAATCAGCCCACGTTGGAACTGTTCATCCGGCACGTCGCTGACACTTTCTTCACGGTATTCCACACCCGCAGCCATCATAATATCGCGATCCGCCAGCGTGAACGCTTGGCCAGAAATGTTCGCCGCGTAAGACGTCATGCTCGATAAACCTTGGCGAACTAGGCTAGTGGTAATCGCATCGATCACATCCTGCGAGTTCATGGTGCCGCCAAAGGGATTGTAGCGACCCGCATCAATTTCGGCTTGCAGGTAATCGGTTCTGACCCAACCTTGAGTACGATCGCCCGTTTGAGTCGATTCACTACGGCCGCGTTGTACCGAGGCTTCCCAATCCCACTCTTTAATCGTGCCACGTAAACCCGCGACTAAACGCAGGGTGTCGGACTCGATATCCCAACGACGAGCGCCCGCATCCACTGTACGGAAACGACCGATTTCAATATCTTTGCCCCAAGGATTATTTGGGTGAGTGCCAGGCACAGTTAAGGCCGCATCTTCATCCAAAGGTGTTGGCGCACCACCCGCAATTGAAGAGTTATGTTGCGCGGCTAACTCGAGGAACGCGGTTAAATCGTCATTGAAATGGTAATCGAATTGACCAATAGCCCCGATACGCTCAGCCTCAGGGATCACTAAGTTGTATGGACCATAGTCAAATAAACAGCTGCCGCTGGCCGTTGCACGATCGGGCGGACAGGATGGATCGATTGTCTTCACGCCATCAACATAAAAATAACCGGGGAAACCGCGTGAGGAGCGGAAATCTTCACCACCGTAAGGGCTTTGATCGGCTGTGCCAAAACGGCCCAAATCGGTTGCCGCTAAGGTATCGTTTTTAAAATAGTCGAGAATAACCGACGCACTGCCCTTTTCGGACTTCACGCCCCAAACGACGCTTGCCGTGGTTTCATCATAACCCGTACCTGGGGTGTCGCCGTAACCTAAGTTAACCTCAATCCCTTCGATGTCTTTTTTCAAGACGATGTTAACTACACCCGCAATCGCATCGGAACCGTAAATCGCCGATGCACCATCTTTCAGAATATCAATGCGTTCAATCGCTGAAACCGGAATGTTGTTAATGTCGACGAAGGAGTTAGTGATACCTTCGGCAAAGGCACTTGCCGCAACACGGCGACCGTTAATCAATACCAGAGTGGCGTCAGGGCCTAAGCCACGCAAACTGATTGAAGCACCACCGTTTGCGGTCGAGTCTTGGCTGTTCCCACGGGTAGAGAAAGCGCCAGCACCGTTGGCAGGCATACGTTCGAGTAACTGCTGCAGGTTGTCAAAACCCATGTTGGCAATATCCTCTTTGCCAATGGATTGAATGGGTGACGGTCCCTCGATATCAGTGCGCTTAATACGAGAGCCCGTTACTTCAATGCGTTCAACTTTGTCAGCGCCGTTATCGGCAGCATAGCTAATACTCGGGGCAAATGCCATTGCGATCGCAATAGCACAAGCACTGGGTAGAATCTGAGGTCTTTTCATTTACATCCCCTAATCTTCATTCGTTAAATTTATTTTACTTTTATTAAACTAATTTTTAACACAACCAAGGTAATCGGTTGTAAAACAAAGTCAATGGGGGACTGTAAAAAGTTAAACTTTTGTTACTAATAAAAACCATGTATTTTCCTGCTGAGATCTCTCAAGATAGCGAAATGGAACATTGGCATTGAGGAAGAACATGCAAGAACAAACAATTCATGAAGCCCAATTTGAAGATAATTTAGGTTTGTACTGGTTACTCTCAGGGGCCGCTTACTTCACCTTAAGTATTGTGGGTATTCCCTTGTTATTACTTTGGTTTCCTATTGGGTTATGGGGGACTCGCCGCTACATCAGCAATATGAGCGCACGCTTAACCAGCAAAAAGCTGATCGTGCGCAGAGGCATATTAACTCGCACAGAAAATACGGTTCCCTTAGATAAAATTACCGATATCGCCCTCATTCAGGGGCCGATTATGCGCCTGATGGGATTACATAAACTCACTGTAGAAACCGCAGGACAATCGGGCGCTGGCGCCTTAATTAGTCTGGTTGGTATAGTCAACGCCCCCGATTTTAGGGCGCAGATTTTGGAGCAAAAAGAACGCTTAAGTGAGGCACATACCACCAGCGAGACGAGCGCTCCCACAGAAGATAACGCAATGTTGACCCAACTTGTGGAAATGACGGCAAGCTTAAAACGCATCGAAGCCCTACTCGCCTCAAAATACAATTCTTAACAGTTAACATCGCGACTTAACGGCTTAGATAGCTCAGTATCGAGCAAACCATTTCCAACGGATAAGGAAACACCCTGCGTATTATGGCGACTTCTCAAGTAAAACCTCTCCCCATGAATTGGACAGCCCAACTGGCCCTCGGCGTAAAAGCCATGGGACCCGGTGTGTTAATGGCCGCCGCTGCGATTGGGGCTTCACATTTAGTGTCATCTACCCGCGCCGGCGCAGAATTTGGCTGGCAACTCGCCTGGGTGATTCTGGGAGTAAACTTGCTGAAATACCCCTTCTTTGCCGCAGGTGCACGTTACACCGCTGCAACGGGTGAAAGCCTGCTGCATGGTTATCTTAAACAGGGCCGAGGTTACTTGTGGTTATTCACTGGCCTCAATGTGATTGCTTCCATCGCCAGCACCGCGGGGGTTTGCATGTTAACCGCCGCCATGCTCACCCAGTTTATCCCTCTGCCTATTGATGTGTTGGCGTTATTGGTGCTGATAAGTTCGTTGTTGTTATTGATTTTAGGGCACTATTCATTGTTGGACAGGCTGACGAAGATCATCATGTTCGCCCTGACACTCACCACCTTAATCGCCGTCGCCTTGGCATTGGATCATGTAAAACCGCTTGAAAGCCAGTTTGTCTCCCCCTCACCTTGGCAGTGGGCCCATGTGGGATTCTTGGTCGCCATGATGGGTTGGATGCCAGCACCAATTGAAGTCAGCGCATGGAATTCGCTGTGGTTATTGGAAAAACAAAAGACATCACCCGTTACCCCCGCCCAAGCCATCTTAGACTTCAACTTAGGCTATATCGTCACCGCCCTGTTAGCTGTGGTCTTTTTGGCCTTAGGTGCGCTGGTGATGCATGGCAGTGGTGAGCACTTTTCCGACTCTGGTGCCAAATTTGCGAACCAATTAATCAACTTATATAGCCAAGTCATGGGTGGTGAAAGCCGCTATTTGATAGGCATAGTGGCGTTTTTATGTATTTTCAGCACCACTGTCACTGTCATCGATGGCTATAGCCGAACCTTGAACATGGGCTGGCAACTGCTCTCACGCGCAGCAGTCAGCGAAACCCCATCGGACAAACGCCTAACGGGCATCATGCTCAGCGTAAGCGCATTAGGATTATTGCTCATCCTGTTTTTCAAGGGCGCCCTGCTGCCACTGCTGGAATTTGTGATGATTTTGGCTTTTATGACTACAGTTGTTTTTGCATGGCTAAACTATCGCTTAATGACTAGCACCCAACTGCCAGAGGCTCATCGTTATGGCATAAAAATGAAAGGCCTCTCTTGGATAGGATTAAGCTATTTGCTTATTTTTGCAGTGCTTTTTATTTACTGGTATTTAGCCGTTAACGTTTAGTTTTACTTATTTAAGCATGAGCCCTCAGCGAGGGCTCATGCTCTACTGTGCCACAGGCCTCATCCATACTAGACTTTCCTGCTTTTCTGTTACTTTGAGTATATAATGTCTGCTCTTAAACCAGACAGCGCAGCCGCGCCTAGAGATGACCATGATTAACAATGATATTTTGCGCCGTTTGCGCTTCGTGTTTGATTTCAACAATGCCAAAATGATTAAGATCTTTGCCAAAGTTGGAAGAGAAGTGCCAACCGAAGAGATGATTAGTCTGCTGCGCAAAGAAGAGGAAGAAGGCTATAAGGCCTGTAACGACACGACCCTATGTCAGTTTTTAGATGGTCTTATCATCGAAAAACGCGGTCTACGTGAAGGGGCTGAAATCCCAAAGCCAGTATCAAAATTAAACAATAACTTAATCTTCAAAAAGTTACGTGTTGCTCTCGAAATGCGTGAAGAAGATATTATGGCCACCTTAGCGCTCGCCGAAGTGCAAATGTCTAAGTCTGAGTTAAGCGCACTGTTTCGCAATCCAGATCATAAAAACTTCAAAGCCTGTGGCGACCAGATCCTGCGTAACTTTATCCGTGGCTTATCACTAAAATATCGCGGTGTTTAATCTCCAAATAGCTTAACCCCAGAAACGCAGCCTAGGCTGCGTTTTTTGTTTTAATAGCACCTTAAACAGCCATTTACACGGCAAAAGCATTTACAATCAGTTAACAGAAGCATGTTTTAAACGGCCAGATTGGCGCCTGCTGCAAAAAAAGCCACAAATAGCGCACGACACAGGCAACAAAGATCACATTTCATGATAACCTTACGTGACTTACAGCACGTCTCAAGCACGTACCGAACCATTAAACAATAACTCAAAGGTTACCCATGGACGATAATAAACGCCCCCTCTATCTTCCGTTTGCAGGACCTGCCATTCTTGAAGCCCCCTTAATTAACAAGGGCAGTGCATTTTCGGAAGAAGAGCGTATTTTCTTTAACCTCGAAGGCTTAGTACCCTACGCCATTGA
Source organism: Shewanella sp. Koi 1 (assembly GCF_052907445.1). Taxonomy (NCBI): domain Bacteria; kingdom Pseudomonadati; phylum Pseudomonadota; class Gammaproteobacteria; order Alteromonadales; family Shewanellaceae; genus Shewanella; species Shewanella sp. Koi 1. The sequence goes on from NZ_JBREJM010000001.1 coordinate 3,915,811, forward strand.
AACCATTGAAGAACAGGCTTCACGCGCCTACGATCAGTTCAGAAGTTTCAATAACGATCTCGATAAGCACATCTATCTGCGCAACATTCAAGACACCAACGAAACCCTGTTTTATCGTTTAGTGCAAAACCACATCAGCGAAATGATGCCAATTATCTACACCCCGACGGTAGGTTTGGCCTGTGAGCGCTTCTCGAAAAACTATCGCCGTAACCGTGGTCTGTTCATCTCCTACCCGAATAAGGACAGAATCGACGACATCCTCAATAACTCGACTCGCCAAAAAGTAAAAATCATCGTTGTGACCGACGGTGAGCGCATCTTAGGCTTAGGCGACCAAGGTATTGGCGGCATGGGGATCCCGATTGGTAAATTGTCGCTCTACACCAGCTGTGGTGGGATCAGCCCCGCATACACACTGCCAATTACCTTAGACGTAGGTACCGATAATCCACAGTTGCTGGAAGATCCTATGTACATGGGTTGGCGCCATCCACGTATTGGCGGCGAAGAGTATGCCGAGTTTATCGAAGCCTTTATGCAAGCCGTGCATGTACGTTGGCCAGATACACTGATCCAATTCGAAGACTTTGCCCAAAAGAATGCGATGCCAATCCTTGAGCGTTATAAGGATCGCTACTGCTGCTTTAACGATGACATTCAAGGCACCGCCGCCGTGACTGTGGGTTCATTACTCGCCGCCTGTAAAGCCGCGGGCACTGAGCTGAATAAACAACGTATCGCCTTTTTAGGTGCCGGTAGCGCAGGCTGCGGTATTGCCGAAGCTATCGTTGCACAAATGGTGTCTGAAGGGATCAGCGACGAGCAAGCCCGCAGCCAAGTTTGCATGGTTGATCGTTGGGGCCTGCTGCTCGACAACATGCCTAACCTGTTGCCATTCCAACAAAAATTGGCTCAAAAATGTGCCGATATCAGCAACTGGAATAACTTCAGCGACAATATTTCACTGCTCGATGTGGTCAATAACGCTAAACCAACGGTGCTGATTGGCGTATCGGGCGCACCGGGTCTGTTTACCGAAGAAATTGTTCGTGCAATGCATAGCCACTGCGAACGTCCAATTATCTTCCCACTGTCAAACCCCACCAGCCGTGTTGAAGCGACGCCAAAAGACATTCTGCACTGGACGTCTGGCCAAGCCTTAGTGGCAACGGGTAGCCCGTTTGAACCTGTTGTTGTCGATGGCGAGACCTATGAAATCGCGCAATGTAACAACAGCTTTATCTTCCCAGGTATTGGTTTAGGTGTACTCGCCTCGGGTGCTCGCCATGTCTCAGATGCGATGTTAATGGCATCGAGCCGCGCGCTCGCCGAATGCTCACCGTTAGCCATTAATGGCTCAGGACCACTCCTGCCAAAATTGGAAGATATTCACTCAGTAAGTAAGCATATTGCGTTTGCCGTCGGTAAAGTGGCGATTGAGCAAGGATTATCCTTGCCTGCAAGTGATGAGCTGCTGATGCAATCTATCGAAGATAATTTCTGGAAGCCAGAGTATCGCCGTTATAAACGTACGTCTTTCTAATATCAGACATTATTCCAATAAAAAGCCCGTCAATCGACGGGCTTTTTATTGAGTCAAACTCACAGCTTAAGGCGCCATCACCTGCTTAAAGCTGTTGAGCATAGAACGGTCGGTACGCGCTTTCTTTAATTTCCGCACGCACTCTTTCAGTGACTCATCGGCTAAGCGACCGAAAATACCGTTGTACTCATTCTCATTGATGGCCTCATCGGTATCGGCCTGCTCAGAAATCTCCTGGGCGACACGGCTAAGTTGCAACCACGCATTGGCAATATAAAAACCGTGGAACTCAGCCTGCGGCATTAAATTGCGCGCACTGGCGGGTAATGCTTCCCAAGCCGTGGCAAATTTGTCTTCGCGATCGAGTAACAACTCGGCACATAAACCTTGATAAGCCGCTAACAGGCTCTCTGGCATTTTTGCCATAGGTAGCACTTTATTGGCAACATTGTGGGAAATCCGCTCGGCGATTTCACGATACTCAACTGATACTTCAGCCATAATAACTCTCTTATCCTAAGCGGCTCAAAATTGGCCACTAATATATAAACCATAGACCCCATTATGGGCCAAAGGTGTCACTGTGATCCCTTTATAGGGCTCAGTAAAATACCAACCCGCCAGTGCGCCAATGGCTGCGCCTGCGAGCACATCTTCTAAATAGTGCTTATCACTCTCGACTCGGGTATAGCCCACATAAGTTGCGGCAAGATAGGCCGGCAGACCATATTGCCAGCCATAACGCTGCTGAATAAACGTGGCCGCCATAAAGCTGTCCGAGGTGTGCCCTGACGGAAAAGAATCATCACCACTGCCATCGGGTCTGTCCTTACTGACACCCAGTTTAAGCCCTTCGACTATGACTCGGCTCGAGACTGCTGCTTTAAGTAATTGCCACGAGCCTTCATTCCCCTCTTCATAGAATAGGGTCGCGCCCAAAGCCGTCGCCGGCAGGAGTAAATGAACCACATCGCCCGAGGTCTCGATATCATCCGAGTTTGCCCAACTCGCTCCCGAGAACAGTAACAGTGCGGCACAGAGTAATTTTTTCAAGGGTTTTCCTTATTGGGTGAGATCCAAGGCGACGTTTATACCTTGATAGCGGAATGAATGCAAAAATTGCCAATACACAATGTAAACAATTAGTGAAAAACTTATGTTAGGATAATAGTTAGCTATCTGTTTCAAAGTGAACAGGAAATCTATCTCTTGCGATATTGCCGACGATTCTTTGCCATAGCACTACTCCTCTTCACCGGGCAAGCATACCTAGCTTTAGCTGAAGAGCCGCCACAGGTCGAACAAATATTCAAATTATTTGATAGCGGTGAGACAATGTCCCGTGAAGCCATCGAGAAAAATATTGCTTTACTAGAGCAGTACATCTCAAGTGATGATATAGAACGTATTGAAAAACTGAACCAAATCAAGTGCTGGAGCCAACCTTCAGATGATGAAGGCCAAATAACTAACGCGCTTAATTATGCCGAGCAAATGCTCTCACATATTCCATCTACCGCTTCGGCCCATTTTATTACCGATATAACCCTTTGCCATGCTTGGTTTTTACAGCTAAGTGGTGATATTAGCGGAGCTATGGAAAGTTATAGTAAAGGCGTGAAAAGCGCATACGCGCATGAAGATATAAAACTCATTGCCGATGCCCGCAGTCTTCGTGGAGCACTACACTCCTATATTGGTGACTTTTCAGAGGCATTAGACGATCTTGTCACCGCCCAAGGGCTTTATGAATCATTAAATCTCACAGGCTGGGCCAATATAAACTTGACCGATATTGCCACCAGCTTTAGACGCTATGGCGACCCTGAAAGCGCAATAAAATACTATCAAAAACTCAAAGAGTTATATTTAAAAAATGGCAATATGGATCAAGTTGCTGGTGTAACTTCAGATATTGGACTCGCCCTAGATGAAATAGGGGAGCATGAGCAAGCAATAGAGAACTTTCGCTTTAGTTACCAATATTTTAAAGATCACAAGTACAAGCTTGTGGCTGCAATAAATGCAACGAATATAGCCTACAGTCTTATTCAATTAAACCGGTTACAGGAAGCGGAAAACTATTTAAAGGAGGCTGCACTCGACATTACAGAGAAAGAGCCCGGAGCTTATGGTTTTATGAAGCTGTTTATGGCAAAAATCCTTTCTCAACAAGCTCTTTACCCAGAGGCGCTAACTGAACTAGCCTCAGCCGAAAATGCTTTTCGGACCATGCATAATGACCGTGGTCTTATTCAACTGTTACAACTCAAGAGTGATATCTATGCTGCGATGGGGGACTTACAGCAAGCCTACTATACTCTGCAGCAATTTGTTGATCTAACGAAGAAAGTTGATAACAACTCCACGGCTCACCAGACAACTGAATTAAAAGTAAAATTTGATACCAGTAGGATCGAGTCTGAAAACAAGCGATTGATTGATAACCAAAAATTAAAAGAGCAAGAACTAGCATTGCTCGAAAAAAATAAGTCACTACAGCTTATCATTCTACTGTTGACGGGCTGTATTTTGGGCATAGTGTCGCTATTTGCCTATAAGCAAGTGCACAGAAACCGCCAACTACAAACAATCGCCTTAACCGATTATCTCACCCAATTGCCTAATCGCAGGCATATATATGCCCAAGCAGAACAGTATTTTCAGCAAGCGATTAAACAGCAAATGCCTTTTTCGATCATCATCTTCGATGCCGATCATTTTAAAAAAATCAACGATAACTTCGGCCACGAAATTGGCGACCAAGCACTTTTAACCATAGCCCAGGCCTGCAAAGAATTTGCCGCGGACCACAATCAAATCGGCAGGATCGGCGGTGAGGAGTTTTTGATCTTATTACCCAATACCAGCGCTGAACGCGTTTGGGAGCTGGCCCATGAATTACAAAGCTTAATCAGCCGTTACGGCACCATTAATTTACCGGAAGAGTTAAAACTGACGGTTAGTGCAGGAGTTGCCACCTTATGTCCAGAGAAAAAGCCTCAAGATGAAAGCTTTGCCCGTTTACTGAAACGGGCAGATAGCGCGCTGTACGAAGCCAAAAATGCCGGAAGAAACTGTGTTAAAGCTGCGGAACTTACCTGCTAGCTGAATTATTTTTACGCCAAAAAATCTGATTTTCGAGGGGGGGCTGCAGTGCGCCAAACCATTTTTGATAGACCTTTGCAAACTCCCCTGACTCTTTTAGCTTTTCTAACTCAACTTGCCAACGCTGCACAGTCTCGGCAGGTGTCCCCTTCGAGAAAGCAAGATAAAGATGGATTTCAGCGATAATATAAACAGGTTTAATAGCCGAGTCCTTCGCCCCAACATCTTCAAGTATATGCTTTACCGCCAGATCAGCCTGACACCAGAATCGTATCCGCGAAAACAACAGCTGTTTAGCCGATTGCTGTGGAAAACTTGCCACTAAGAGGGCATTAACTCCCTGCTGTTGCAACAGTTGTGCCCCCACAGACTCTCGATACACACCAACGATTCCCGCCGTATTCACATCTAACAAGTGATTGATGCTGATAGGATCGTCCGCTCTGGTGTAAAGAGTAATGTTACTAGTCGCGATGGGACCAATAAAATCAAAATTGGCTTCCCGCTCATCGCTAATAGATGTCGCAAACAGCAGCACATTTGCCGTTGTACTCGCGATCGAATACGCCCGCGCCCAAGGCAATACTTCAATCTTTTCTTGCTGTCCAAGGCGAGCTTGCAGCATATTCACCAGTTCCACCCCAAAACCAGTGGGTACACCATCTTGCTCAAAACTCATAGGCGGCCAAGCTTCTGTGACTAAACGCACTGGAGCCACTACAGCAAAGCTTAGCCCTGAATAACCTAAGCTCACACCTAATAACAATCGATAGCAGTACTTGGAAATGGCGGATAACATAGGCAAGGCCGAAGGGGAGGTTAATCTTAATCATAGATCTAATTTACGCACAGAAGAAAGTAACAATTGCTGTTTGGCTTAAATCCCCGAAACACTAAACTCGTCCGTAGCGGCTTAAAACTGCTATCATAGCGCCATCTTATTAAGTTCAACGCAGCTTCCATGTCAACCACAGCAACCTCTCCCGCCAATATTCCCGACGCAGCAACACTTAGTCGTCTTGCCATGCAAATCAAGAACTGGGGAAAGGCGCTCGGTTTTGCCCAAATAGGGATTTGTGACACCGATTTAACCGCGGAAGAAGCTAAGTTGGAAGCGTGGTTAGATAAAGGATATCACGGAGAAATGGCCTACATGGCCACCCATGGCATGATGCGCGCTCGCCCCCATGAGTTGCACCCAGGCACAGTTCGAGTGATTTCAGCACGGATGGATTATTTGCCACCGGAGGCGGGCTTTGCCACTAACTTAGCTTCACCGAATATGGGCTATATCTCGCGTTATGCGGGCGGCAGGGATTACCACAAACTCATCCGTGCCCGCTTAAAAAAGCTGGGCGATCAAATCAGTAGCGAGCTTGTCGCCTTGGGGTTTGATGCCGCCGACTTCAGGCCCTTTGTCGATTCGGCCCCAGTGCTGGAACGTCCACTCGCCGAAAAAGCCGGCATTGGTTGGACAGGTAAGCACTCACTTATCCTTAATCACGATGCGGGCAGTTGGTTCTTCCTTGGGGAATTGCTGATCAACCTACCCTTACCCGTAGACATTCCAATCCAAGAAGACTGCAACACCTGCGTAGCCTGCATCACCTCCTGCCCGACAGGCGCCATAGTCGAGCCTTATACCGTGGATGCACGGCGCTGTATTTCTTATCTCACAATCGAATTGCAGGGTGCCATTCCTGAGGAGTTTCGCCCCTTAATGGGAAATCGCATTTACGGTTGTGATGATTGTCAGTTGGTGTGCCCGGTCAATCGCGAGGCGCCGCTGACTCTAGAGAGTGATTTCCATATTCGGCCTAAACTCAAGCAGCCTGAACTGCTCAGCTTGTTTGCGTGGAGCGAAACCGAGTTTCTTAAACAGACAGAAGGCAGCGCCATTCGCCGTATTGGTCATCAGCGCTGGCTACGCAATATCGCCGTCGCCCTAGGCAATGCGCCGAGTTCGCCGCAAATCATCGCCGCCCTTGAGCAACGTAAAGCCCAAGCGGATGTCGATGAAATAGTGAAAGAACATATCGATTGGGCCCTAGCGCGGCAACATGCGGGCGGCTCACAAGCCAATAACCGAAAAACGGAGCGACTGGTTCGGGTCATTCAAAAAGGCCTGCCACGTGATGCCTAGCATCCTCGCGGCATGCCTTAATTCATACTGGCAACAATCACTTGTGTTGCATCAAAACAGGCAAAACAAGGCTCACCAACCTTGAGCGTTTGAATGTCGGCCAATGGTATCACCGAATAGATAATCTCCTTAGCGCCAATCTCTATCGCTAACTCAGCCTTATCGGCCAGTTCGGTCACACTCAGTAAGTGCCCACTGACGCAATTTTGCCCAATGCTCTGGCAAGCATCACGACTGGCTGTCACCGCGGGTGCCTTAAACAACAATAGAATCGATTGGTCCAAGGCTAACTGCAGACGCTCAAAACTAGCATGGGTCACTGAGATTTGGATCTGTTGCCCACCCGCCAATGTCACCTTCAGGCTGTCATTCAAACCGAGTGGCTCAATGTCGTGGATACGCCCCGTTAATTGGTTGCGAGCACTGGTTTTAAGGGAGAAATGCGCCATCACATCTAACAAACTGTGCATATCGACCGAATCATCCAGCAACGCTGACAGTGCCATTTCCTGCACCTGCGAGGTGATGGAATACACCTTAAGTAAACGCTCACCAAACTCGGTGAGTTTGGCGCCGCCACCGCCCTTACCGCCCTTTTCGCTGCTGACGACGGGCTCGGGCATAGTGGTATTCATCTCGTTTATCGCATCCCACGCGGCCTTATAGCTGATCCCCGCCAACTTAGCGCCCTGGCTGATAGACCCAGTATTAGCCACTTGGCGTAGCAAAGCTATCCGCCGAGGATTGGCGAAGGGTTTGTCCCCCAATGACAATGTCAATAGTGCGTGTAAGTCCATGTTCCTGCGCGCCTTAGCTTAAGTGAATGCTATTGTCCCCGATCAATCTTGAGATACCAATACGTACGGTCGGAATTCTCCGCCGAGGTATTAGCGTTTTCGCCAATAAACCGAGCCGAGATCACTAATTTACGCATCGGGACTTGAATGATCGATATATAGATTGGTATATAACGATCACTTTTTATCACGGAGGAACACCATGAGCTCGCTCAAACACTTTTTACGCTTTACCACAGCCTCAGTCGTTGGCTTAGCCCTCAGTTGCAGCATCAGCTTTGCCGCAGACCAAGAACAAGTGACTGTTTTTGCCGCCGCATCCCTCACGAATGCGCTTAATGAGATTGGCCAGCAGTACGAAAAGGAACATCAAACGAAAGTGATTTTCTCCTTCGCCTCCTCCTCAACACTCGCCAAACAAATCGCTAATGGTGCGCCCGCCGATCTGTTTATCTCCGCCAACCAAAAATGGATGGATTACCTCGTCGAGGCCAAGGCGGTCAATGCCAATAGCCGCATTACCCTGTTAAAAAATACCTTAGTGCTGATTGCCGAAAAGAATAGCCCAGTAGACCAAGTCACCCTAAACAGCGATTGGGATATTAAGGCCGCGGTCAATGGCAGCCGCTTAGCGGTGGGCGACCCAGATCATGTCCCAGCCGGACAATACGCCAAGCAAGCGCTTGAAAACCTGAACCTTTGGAAAACCGCAGAGCCACTTCTTGCAAGAGCAAACAATGTCCGCGCCGCTTTAGCATTGGTAGAACAGGGCGAAGCACCCCTCGGTATCGTGTACTCGACCGATGCCAAAGTGGCACAAAAGATTAAAATTGTGGCAACCTTCCCCGCCACCAGCTATAGCCCGATTGAATATCCCAGCGCCTTAACAAAGCAGGAATCCACCGCCAGCGCTAAAGACTTTAATCAATACCTTCAAAGCTCAAGTGCAAAAGCAGTATTTGAAAAATATGGCTTTGGAGTGAACTAGTGCTGAGTGATGTTTTAGTAAGTGGCTCGCTGTTTGACGGGCCACTGCTCAGCGAATACGAAACCGCCGCGCTGCTGCTGAGTCTCAAAGTCTCGGCGGTTGCCGTGCTCGCCAGTTTACCCTTAGGCATTTTATGCGCTTGGTTGCTGGCGCGCGTAGAGTTCCCCGGTAAGGCTGTCTTCGACAGTCTCCTGCATCTCCCGCTGGTGTTACCACCAGTGGTGGTGGGTTACCTGCTGCTCATCAGTATGGGGCGTCAGGGCGTAATCGGGCAGTGGCTCTATAACTGGTTTGGCATAAGTTTTAGCTTTAGCTGGCGAGGTGCGGCACTCGCCGCCGCAGTGGTCTCCTTTCCTCTGATGGTCAGAGCCATACGTCAATCCTTCGAAACCGTTGATATTCGCCTCGAACAGGCGGCGCGCACCTTGGGAAGCAGCCGCTGGCGGGTATTTTTGACCATCACCCTGCCGCTCACCTCGCCCGGCATAGTCTCAGGGATGATCATCGCCTTTGCCCGCAGCCTAGGGGAATTTGGCTCGACAATTACCTTCGTCTCTAATATTCCCGGCGAAACTCGCACCATTCCGCTGGCCATGTATTCCTTTATCGAAACACCGGGAGCGGAATATCAGGCAATGCGCCTGTGTATCATCTCGATAGTAATAGCCCTGGCTTCTTTGCTCGCCTCCCAATGGCTCACGAAAAAAGCCCTCAAAAGAACGGCAAGTGTATGTTAAACATCAATATTGAAAAACAACTCGGCCAACTACAACTTAAGGTGAACACCCAGTTACCTTTACAGGGCGTCACCGCCGTATTCGGCCGCTCAGGAGCGGGCAAAACCTCCTTAGTGAATTTACTCGGCGGATTAACCACGCCAGACAAAGGCGAGATTAGCTTGGGCGATACACTATTGTTCAAGCATAAAACCGTTAATCTGCCCCCTGAAAAACGCCGAATTGGCTATGTCTTTCAAGAAGCGAGATTATTTCCCCATTACAGTGTGAAGGGCAATCTCACCTATGGAATGCGCTATAAAGCACCTGAATTGTTCGACAAAGTGGTCTCGCTACTGGGTATAGAAAAACTTTTAAGCCGCTATCCCAGCACACTGTCTGGCGGTGAAAAACAACGGGTCGCCATTGGCCGAGCCCTACTCATCTCGCCGCAAATGCTATTGATGGACGAGCCCTTAGCTTCCCTCGATTTACCCCGAAAACGCGAATTGCTGCCTTACCTACAAACCCTAGCGCAGGAATTGAAGCTACCAATCGTCTATGTGAGCCACAGCTTGGATGAAATCCTACAACTTGCCGACCATATGTTGGTGTTGCATCAAGGAAAAATGATCGCCCAAGGACCGCTAACACAGGTATGGAATAGTGAACAAATGCGCCCCTGGGTACCATTGCAGGAATTAAGTTCGCTGCTGAGCGCCAGAATCTCCGACAGACATCCTGATTATCCAATGACCAGACTGTTGATGGATGACGGCAATCAGCTCTGGGTCAGCGGCCAATTGCCGCCCACCCATAAACAGTTAAAGGTGCGCATTCAAGCGAACCATGTTTCGGTTTGCACTGAGGAGCCTAAAGGCTCGAGTATCCGTAACTTACTCAAAGGAAAAATAAAAGAGCTCTACCCCAGCGATAATGGCGAGCAAATTCAGCTTAAAATTGCCCTAGGTAAAGACGAACTGTGGGCCAACATCACCCCATGGGCTTGTAACGAGTTACAACTAACTCCCGGCAAAAATATCTATGCCCAAATCAAAGGCGTGACTATGACGCAAATGGATATTGCTGAGTCCCACTGAGTGGAATATTTAGCGCAAAATTCAGACACAAAAAAACCGACTCTAGGTCGGTTTTAATCCCTTTGAAGGGATGGTACCAGAGGACGGACTCGAACCGTCACGCTTTTAAGGGCGGCGGATTTTGAAAAGATAGTGTTTTATTTCTTATCAAAACTCAAATTTTTAGGTATTATTTTTCAGTAAGTTATCAAAAATTAGCTTGTGCTAATATCAACTTTGCAAATTCTTTGCAAAAACATCTCAGACACTGACCATGAGCAAACAACTCGAACGACACGATATCTCAGACGAATTATACGTCTATAAGCAGGACAATAGCGAGCGTTGGTACGCGCGGATTAAAGTTGCTGGCAAGTGGATTGCCAAAGCCACAAAGCAAAAGGAAAAAGAGAAAGCCATAGCCATGGCTCACCGCCTACAAATGGAATTTGGGATATTGCAGGAACGTGGCCTTTTTGTTAGCTCCAAACGTTTTCGCGATGTAGCAGAAAAAGCCATTAGTGCCATGAAAGTTATTATCAAAATCGATACCGAAAAGAAAAATAAGACAGACAAAGACAAAGACAAAGACAAAGACAAAGACAAAGACAAAGACAAACAGAATCCAAAAAAGCACAAGCTAACAACCTACATTCAGGTACTCCGCAAGTACCATATCCCCTTTTTCGACCGCACTTACATCACCTCTATCGACAGCGATAAGCTACGTGAATTTGATAAATGGCGAATAGAGCAATTCGGCCGTGAGCCAGCAAAATCGACGCTACTGAACCACAATGCTGCCATGCAGTTAGTATTCAAAGAAGCGGTAGACCAGAAATGGATGCTAGCCGCTCAAGTGCCGTCCCTATCGACTAAAGGTGCTGAGTCACAACGACGCGCACACTTCACACCAGAAGAGTATGAAAAAGCCTTTGATGCCGTGGTTGCCTTGGAGGAAAACAGCCGTAAAGAAAAGACCAGACAAATCCGTGAATTGCTAATCGATTATATGGAATTTGCAGTCTACACAGGTATCAGGGCTGGTACTGAAATGGATAATTTAACGTGGGGCGATATCCGCTTCCGGACCAACGGCACTGCCGTTCATTTATTTATTACCGTCACCAAAGGCAAAACCATAAAGCATACTGGGACTCGTGAGATTGTGTGTCGTGAAGAGGTTCTGTCGAGCTTACAATCATTACGCGAACGATTCCCAAACAGGAAACCCACTGACAAGATCTTTCGATTAGCAGATGGCACTACAACCAATGAGCTGACGAAAACCTTTGAAAAGGCGCTAATCAGTGCAGGTTTAAAGAAATCCCCACATGGTGATAGGTCGCTTTACTCTTTACGCCACAGCTATATCACTTGGCAACTCTTAGCGGGGGTGAATATGGAAGTCTTGGCTAAACAATGTGGTACCAGTGTAGCTATGATTGAAAAGCACTACAGCCATGTAATCCCTAAGATGTTCAGTAAAGAATTGTCTGGTGTTGACCTCGGTGAAGTTACGGTCAAAAAGCCGATTAAAAACCGCAGTGATAGACTTCTTAAAATATTGAAAAATAGGTATAAAGAGTGGGAAGCACACTATAAAAAAGTTGGGTGTATCTAAACCACATCAGAATTTAACTTGGCCTCAATCACTTAACATTCATAGCTTACAAATTCAGGAGCTAAAAATGACATTATATAAACGCGAGTTTGGTGCAAGCTTTAATTTAGGCTTTGACCATTCCGAATTCCCTTGGTTGGTTGATAAGAGTTGGCACAATGATGTCTGCCCTAGCTTTACTTTTAAAGCAGGTTCCCAGTACCTAGTCCTTTGGGTCGACTATGAAGAACCTGATAGCCGCGAACTTGGGCAAGAGCGCTATGTCGTAATGACAGCCACCAATGAAGGAACAGATACTGAGCCAGAAATATACGCAGACGAAGGGAGCGAAGTGGTATTGGCAACTGAAAGCCCATCAGAATTAACGGCGTATCTGAGACAATTAGCCACGGCACATTAATCTTGGGCACACAATCCCGATGAATTTCGCACAGGCTATTGCAAGCATTTGAATCCAAATTAAGTATAGGAAAAATATGATGAATAAATTTGAGCTGGGCGCGGAAGGTGTTGGTGATGTTCCAGACTATCTGGCACAGGAGGGATTAGAATTAGCGGTTCTTTACTTTGAGGAAAACGATTTAGACGCCGCTGAATGTTATGTGGCCTTCAAGCAAGCTCCTGATTCTGAGCTGGGGCAAGCTTGGTACGCTGCCGAGACCGAAGCCAATAGAGTTATTCAAGGAAACAAAAAATATGATAACTCTATGATTGTGTTAGTTAATGAGTTGGCTTAACACCGTCACTTTGGTACTACGTATTATCTGAAATGCTGGCAGCCTATGAAAGTGACTCAAACTTGCAGCTATGACCTCTGTTTTATTAGTTCATCATGTAACCTACGGATAAACTCTTCAGAAGTCACGCCTAGCGCACCAATAAGCCCTTCAAGCGAATCAAGGGTGATGTTACGAACGGAGCGTTCAACTCCCGAAATGTAGGTGCGATCAATACCAGATTGCCTTGCCAATTGTTCTTGGCTTAACCCAGCCTCATTGCGCAATTGCCTTAACGTTACCGCTGTTGCCAGTTTAATACTCATAGTCAGTCCTACACATAACAATAGACAGGATGTTCCCAAATCTTTGCCTTAGGCACAACCGACTATGAGTCACATACGGCAAGGTTTACTCGTTTGATTGCTCTCGAACGCAGCTTATTCACACAAACAGAGGAACTATTACATCAAATAACCCATGTTAATATCCTGGTTATAAATGGTTTACATGTCTTTACCAATTTCCGATGACTTTCCAAGACAATTGTTAATAGTGTAATACTATTCACATTGACATCAATAATTCTTATATAAACTAAAGCCATTCAAAAACATCCGAATATAAATAGAGAAACACAATGAGTAAGGAAGCTATCTACAAGAATATAGAAGCCTTATCGCCTGTTGAGAAGGTATTAAAAGAGGTTGACAAAGCTCTGGGTGATCAGAATAGAACAGGCTCTGACAACGACGAAATAAAGGAAGTATTGGCAACAGCGAGTGGTGTCGCAGCAGGTGCAGGTATTGGTTTTGCCGGGCTGTACTTCGGTGGAGTGACGGGACTGTCTGCCGCTGGTATTACTTCAGGTTTAGCTGCTGCAGGCGGCTTAATTGGTGGAGGCATGGCTGCTGGTGTTGCAGTACTGGCCGCGCCAGCAGTAATACTGGGGATTGGCTCATACGCTTTCGTATCACAATGGAACAAACGCAAGCTCAAAGAAAAGAAAGAGATGTTGTTGCAAGAAGCGATGAAAAAGCAGAATGCCATCATCTCTGAACTGCGCAAATCCTCAGACGACAACAAAGCAAGAGCAGACTATTTGACCAAACTCAACACACTCCTGCAGTCAATCATCATTGACCTTGAGGGTGATTTGAAGGCGGCAGCCTGATGAGCAATGACAAGGGTGATTACCTCACCGATGGATTGAGGGTTGCAGTTCATCACAAGCAAATGCTTGATCAACTGGGCTCCGAACATGATGAACAGCATCATAGCCTCGATGCTGCGATCAACTCCAGTGAAGCCTTGCTCCGACGCTTGGGTAAGGCATTACCAGTAAAGGACTCCAGCACGTCAAACTCTTTGCACGTAATTCCCCCTGCTAGGACAAAATCATGGGAACAAATCCTCACAGAGGCTAAACAGGCGATACCCTGTAATGTGGATTTTAATGATGTACTGACGCCAGCGGAAATTGATGCTGTATTGGCAAAACATCAGAAACTCGGTGAGCACCTAGGTTGGCTCGGCAGCCTTGATCGATACGATGTTGCACTGGCTGTTTCTGCGGGCATCCTCTCCGGGCTTATCGATATCTTTCTTGTCCAAGTGCCCGCACATCCGGTTTTTTTGGGTAGCCCTGCTTCGGAAGGGGGATGGCTATCCAACAAGGTCAAGGAACTTTTTGGCGAAGTTCTGCCACCAGACAAGATCAAAGAGCTTGAGGGGTTGTACAAAGTCTCTTTCGATCCCTCAACTAGCAAAGGTCTGGAAGAAGCGGTTGCTGGATTGGGCCCTCGCATCCATCGTTACCAATCATTGGGACATGACCCCATCCTAGGTTTCATTTTTGGGGTCAAAGATGTGTTGTGCGGTGAATTTACTGCCATTGATAAGTTTGGCAACGTGATTGTCCAACAAACTGCTGCGCCATTACTGGAGGGTGAGCATTTTATTATTAGGCTCTTGGAGGCCATCAGAAAAGTTGGCGGTCATCTGGCATCAGATGTAGCAACATCAGCAGGCCTGCCCGCCCCCCTGATGCCCCTTCTCTCTTTCTTTCAATTCGGAACGATAGGAAAGCAAGGCTACACCATCGCAGAAGTTGCAAGACAGATGTATCGCAGTGGATATGACCTGCGTCATTTCATTGCGGCATCAGTGCCATTGGCGATCAGTGAATTGATTGTTCGGCTTGGCTTTATGGTGAGAAAGCTCAATGCGGGAGCGACACTGGCCGAGGCATTTCCCAATGCAGCGCATCCGCAACTTCGTCGCCAGTTGCTGATTGCACATGGGGTGGCCGGTGTGATCAATGCAGGCAAAGTGACAGTGACCAGCAACCCCTTATCTATTAGCTGGCCACTCGTTTTAACGCTGCTGCGCTATGGTATGCCAGAAATGATGTATTTGATTTATGGCCAAGAAAAAGAGAGAGCAAAGCTGGTTGAGACCGAGATAATGGCAGATTACGATGCCATTCATCAAAGTTTAGATAAAGAAATAAAAATGCTTCCTAATCTTGTTATATGAATCTCTACAGACAAAGCACTTTCTTTATTACGGTTGTGATATTGTTTATTTAGACACTAACTAAAGAGATCTATATTAGAACCGTCTTCTATTTCTAAGATGTACTAGCTCAAATCTAATCTGAACTAATACATCTTAGAAAACGGCTTTTACATTTCTCTCCCTATAAATACCTTTTCAGCAAATCAGCCACACCACTAAATACAGGAACAACTACAGAGTTACCAAATTGCTTGTACGCTGATGTGTCAGCACAAACAATTCTAAAATTCGTATCCACTTCGCCTCTATCGAATTCAGGCTTTTCAAAACCCATTAAACGCGCACATTCACGAGGTGTTAAACGACGAGGGGTACGGTATAGGGAGTCAAACTCCTCAGCATAACGACCGAACTTGTCATCGTAAATCTTCTCACCTTCTTTAATCTGTTCATTAAAGGCATTTGTTGTCGACTTGGGATTATCATTCTTCCATTTATTTGCAAATTCTATAGCAAACCGTTCTCTATCTTGGTTTTTGCGAATAGCAAACTTTTTCCTGCTCTGAAGATACTCATCCTGTAAACCATGTTGGTTGACCAGAATTTCTGAACCATCTTTGTAATAGCGGGCAGATAGAGTACGAGTCACTGCTTGTTCATTTTTAGGGTCAACTAATCCAAAACCGAAACCATTACCTTTACTTTGATGCTTAAGAGCATAGTGATATAAGTAGCTCCATAAATTTGGAGTAAGTGTATATTTAGCTTGCTCAGCTTTATCAAGAGGGAGAAGAATGTCTGACAATGTATAGCGACGCTCAGGCTTAGCAATGTCTTTCAAACTTAAGTTAGCGAGTTCGGGTTTAGCCGCTAAAATGTCTTTTCTCACGCCGACTAAAACGATACGTTCGCGGTGTTGTGGCGTATATATCGCTCCATCTATGATGGTCGGCTCAGGCTTACGCTGACGTACGAATTTAATAGCCTCTTCAATGTCCTTGTGCTGATTACTAATATCTGCAATCCAATAACCAGCTCGATCTAACGCACGAATGATTGTTGCAAAAGTATTTCCCTTATCGTGACTTTTAAGATTCTTAACATTTTCAAGTACGAAGTATTTTGGCTGTCTAACTATAAGTATTTGTTCGACATCGAAAAACAATGTCCCTTGCGTGTCACAATCAAAGCCATGTGCGCGACCAAGTGAGTTTTTCTTAGAAACACCAGCAATTGAGAAAGGTTGGCAAGGAAAACCAGCTAACAACACATCATGCTCTGGAATGTGAGAAAGAATACTATGCTTTCTTTCCTCTTCACTTGCTGAATCATCACCACTTCTTGTCACTTTGGTGATATCCATGAATGTATTGTTTCTATGGGGGTCATCTTCCTCACTGTTTAGAAAGTAAGGTAACTCGGTATCGTCTACAAAATGGTTTGCGAGGTAGGTTCTACGAGCATTTGCATCATATTCACTTGTAAACACACACTTACCACCCGCGGCTTCAAAGCCTTTTCTTATTCCACCGATACCTGCAAATAAGTCGATAAATGTGAAATCAGGATTATCCCAATGTGTAGGTTTACGAGGTAGTAAGTTTTCTCTAAGATGCGCTATCGCTCGTTCGTGGAAAATGATTGGATGCTCTTCTGCTGAGGCTTTCCACTTATTAAGCTTTTCTCTTGTCACCGATGAGAAATCACCGCCAAGCATTTGAAATTGAATAGCGAGATTTTTTTGATCATAAATCTCGACAAGTAGCTTAAGTAACTTATTGCTTTGTAATCTATTCGTTTCGATTCTCAGTTTGTCAAACTGATCGCCTATTCGTATTTCTTTATGTAACATAACAATATTTTATGGGAGTTTTCCGTAAAGTTTATCACACAAAATTCCCAGAGAGTATTTTTATATTGTATGGATATCCAGTACTAAGCATATAAAGATTGACTATTTGTCTATTCGGCAACTGTCTAAAAGACTATCCGTGACCTTTTCAAGGGAGGTTCCTTCCAGTAAGAGTTTTATATTCTCTGCTACTTCTTCTGGCGGGGTCTGGTAGCTACCTAGTACATGGAAATCGGTTGCAGGTATTTCAAGGAAGTGATTCTTGGTCGCACCAGTAAAACTAGTTGTTTCATCGCTCTCTTGTGCTTTTTGGTTCAGCAGAGCTTCGGCCTTGTCTTTGGTCAACTCGGTGCCAATGAGCAGAACTTTATGGTGAATGTCCCGGCGATTAAATATGTAGCCAGGATCGGAGTTTTTATTCCATTCAGGTTTTACTAAGATCAGGTGTAAAGTGCGGACGCCAGCCTTCCCTAAGTCCCTAACTAGTTTCGCTTGGCCTACATTGATACCAAATTTGAGAGGGGCCTTCGCTCCGCGTCTAAAGGGGAACTTATGCTTTAGTTCGATCTCCCAGAACTGATTTCTATAAAGGATGATCCGATCGAGATCCCATAGCCAACTGAAGAATGGCTGGATCACGAAGTTTTTCATTACCCTATTAAGCAGCACCTCGTTCCTGAAATTGTCTTTTGTTTCAAAGGCTCCATGTAATCTACCCCAGAAAACAGCCATCTGTCTTTCTGTATCTCTGACATTCTGTTGGATAGCGGGGAAAGGGATTGTTGTACATCTTCTTTTTCGTTGCAGGAAGGTTTGAAGCGGTAATACCTTTTCTTCTTGGCCGGGTTTGTGGCAGTAGAAGTCGTAGCTTTCCTCGTTGAAGCCGACGATAAAGGTAGTTTTAGGCGCAAGTTTCTGGAGAGTTCTAATATACTCTTGACTTACCCGGCTGTTACTTCGATCCCAAACGAAAAAACAGCGAGCATTTCCTAATCCCTTTTGAAGAGCAATAACTGTCGTAACGTTGGGCACCTCGAGACCTAGCTGTTCGAGTTGCTTTATGTAAGTCATCGCGATTGGTTCTATTTGTAGTCCTTCTAGGGTCTGGTGTTTGTCGTAGCTAAGGAGTTCGAACTGAATCCTTTTATTGTTCAGATCTAGTTGACTAAGCACTGTACCGTTGCTGACAGGTGTTTGCGTCCCTTGTATTTGTGTATTCACGCGGCATTTGCTCCGACTAACGCTGTATACCTTTGATTTCGTCTATAAAGTCCTTGAATGACATCAGCCATTCTGCCTGCGACGGTTGGTAACTCGCTTGAATTGCTTCAGGTACAACGAGCTGCAGCTGTAGTTCTTCCATCTGCTGAGTCTGGGCTTCGCTGATAGCTGGTTCCATTGTTATAAGATGCTTACGCGGAACTCTTTTTGCTTCAGCCAGCACCTGCCTCCATCTGTCCTTACAGGTAGTCTTAGCCCCCAGAATACGGAGATTATTCCCGGAGAAATTGTTATCAGCATAGCTACTACTGCCGGGAAATAGAAAGTCAGGCCTCTGTCTCCCCTCTGTTATGGCACCACGATCAAACATAATGCCGTTAGAAAGCAATATAGTTTCGATATGGTTCTCAAAAGCATGTCCACTCCGTGATTTCCTTCGATTCTGGACACTAAGCGAAAAGCGTACGAACTCGTCAACATCGTCGCCATTCTCACCAAACCCTTCTCGCAATCTCTGTTGTACGATGTGTTTCTCAAGCTGCCTGAACGCAGACTCTTCTGTCTCCATCCACTCTATGAGAGTCATATCAGGGTTATCGATCGGAGATAACTCCCTTGATAGGTCACGTGCAAATTTGGAGAAATCCTTGGTTTTGGGAAATTCGGCGCCAAACCTATCGATGATAAGCTCAAGATAGTCTGTACCCTCGGAGCCGATTTCTATTCCGTACCGAGCGAACATCAACCTGATGGGGAGAGTGAATCCGGGCTGATCGACCTTCACGCCAGTTAGTCCCCTCTCATTAGTATTGGTATCCCGCACACCGAAAAGTGTTCGGATTTGATCTTCATAATCGCTACTAGGGGGACAGAATATCATCAGCAGCGTCCCTTCACGTGTAACTGCTATCAAGAAAAAATCGCCGGGTTCAAACCTATTACTGACATCGTTAGATTTGTAATAGAGCCTCCACTCAGGGGAGCGGTTAGGATCGTGGTAACGTGTATCGTACCAAGTAACTGTATCCTCACAGATGATCGGCTCGCCTTCCTCCTCAGTGAGGTAGACGAGCATCGCGGCAATTTTTATCTGGCTACCATCATCAGGAGTTCCCAAATCTTTGCCAATACCAGCCTTAACCAGTCCACCAATTTCGTGCTGATTTGACACCGGACTGGCATCGACGGCTGTAAGGTACTTGAATGCGGCTGATGTGAATACATCAGCGAGCTGCTCGAACATGCTTAACTCTTATCATTTAAATACTATTGATTAAGCTTAACCTAGATTAAATTCAAACTCATCAACAAGTTATATTTTTGATAGTTATGTTGAATATATTCGTTTAGTTATACTAAATCGCCACTTCTTCACTAGGCGATTTTTAGCTCCATATAGTACTGACTTACAGTGTCACGAAATAAACTTTGCAGCGATTTTGAAACGAGGCGGAAAACCAATCTGGCAACCATGCCAAGATTAGTCCTTTGAAGCCAGAATTTTGATTATTTCATTATATTCAATGTTACTTTCCTTCATGAGTATATGAACAGCCTTATGACAGTTAGGACAAAGGAGCGCTAAATCTTGAGGTTTGATGGCGTACTTTTCTGAGTAAGTAGAAATTGGAGTCTTGTGGTGTGCCTCAATATATTTAACTCCATATTTTTTATGAAAATCCAATGAACATATTTCGCAGAACCATGAGCGAGCATTCTTTACAGCAGAAACTACCGCCTTGCTTCTTTCTGCCATCAAATGGGTAACATAACGACGCGAGCCTTCTTGATACAGGATCTCGCTCAAATCATTAACCTCATGTGCAAAAAATGAACCTTTTCGTGCAAGTACAACGAATTTTTCTTCGATCTCTGCAACAGAAAAATCACCTTCGTAAAGCCATTTGCCCTCTGACTCTGTGAACAAGAGAATAGGATAAAGATGCAGTGGTTGCTGTATAAGAACATCGTTGGCCTGTTCCCGAAAATTAACCTCCCCATTCCTTGCTTTAAATGAATAGTGAAATATCGATTTTTTATCGCCAGACCAACCATCTTCTTCATATGATCCCGGACGAGTTTTTATAATTACAGCTTTCACGGATGGTAATTTTCCAATCCAGTTTATGCCTTGCTGAGGTGTATTCCAGATAGCAAACTCAGAACCCGACCAATACTGCGAGGACTCAACCTTAGAGTACTGAATTAGGTCAAATAAATTTCTCTTTGAAACGGTATCTCCAGCAACAAGAGAAAATAAATCCAGTGGCTTACTCAATTCCATGTGTGCTCGCTCGAATGTTTCTAAGGGCTTGAAGTGACAAACTAAATTTTTCCAGAGCTTCAAAATCTTCACAAAATCTTAGCTCTGATTCATTTGGACTCTTTCTTCAATAAGGTACTTGCTCACAACATCAACAAAGCTCCCAATTTAATTAATCTGTTTCATTCAAAGAAACTGACCACACCCCCACAACACAAGAAGTTTCCGATTGATACCAATTTTGTTTTGTCTTGAATGATCTTTTTAATAACGATGTAACCCTATATCCAAGCATTGACTCGATATAAGATTGCCTTCCATCATCAGGCAATTTCAAATCAAAAACATCAATTAATGCACAAAATATCTTTGATGTATTTGGTTGTGTAATTTTACAGAGTTTAATTATATCTTTTTTGTAAGCAGTTGCAGTACCCCGAAGTTTGAACTCTATCGCTAAGGTATCTCCATTTTCAAGTTCAAAAACTAGGTCCGTAGGGCCACCATTACCAAGGTTTGCCTCTCTAATCCAAGTAACACTTAGACCATCAAAAATTGTATGAGCCTCCTTTAAAATGGCTTTTCCGCATTGATAAGCAAATGCCAACTCTGGCATATGAAAAATTCCTTGATTAGCAATAACCGAAAGTTCTTTATTCTCAGAGATTGCCGTTTCAAAAATAATCTCTGCTATTCTAGTCATGCGCATGCTTCGACCTCCGGTGATATAGCAAACAACAGCGCTCTGTTACGTTTTTAGCCATGTATAGAACTCTTCTGTCATTTCGCTTTCCACTGCCTCAATAGTTCTAATGTCAACAGTGGAATTACACCCCATCAGAGGAACTTCGATAGTATCTTCTTGGTCTGACCAATCCATTTCGAGATATCGCACTTGATCATTATCATAGGCGATTCCACTCACTCGACCAAATCCGTATAGTTTCATGGTCTTACCAAATTGCTCTCTCTTCTTTAGGATAACTAGATCGCCTTTACAGATGCTGTTGAAACGTTCTACCTGATGCTCGCTTTCATGATAATCGAATCTACAAATTCCTTTCTCTTTCCATTCGGTATCAAGGCGTTCATTGAAGTCAGCTCCGGGACAAAATCCCATAAAAAGTATGTAAGAATCAGTTGGCGTGGAATTATTAATCGCATCAATAACATACTTAGCATCACAATCACCTTTACTATATTTTTCGTCTGCGTTCCGTTTCAACTTGACGAGATCGGCACGACTCATATTTCCACTTTGAATTCGGTCGATTACTTTGTCGTACTTCATAAAATTTCGCTGATTAATTGAGAACGTAACATCTAAGGATTTGAACATTATCTATAAAGCAAAAATATCTAGATATAGTTGGTGGCAAACAATCCATTTATATTGATATTAATTATGCTATAGGAGTTTGCTTTTTTGCGAAAGCTGTTTTTTATCACGTTTTGAGGGTAATCACTTGCTCTCATTTTAGCTTTTTCATTCATTTACGTTCAGGTCTGACTCATTATTGATCTTGATTGACAGCATTTTGGTCTCGCAATGCTTATATTGAATACACTATCATGTTATGAGTTAATCTAATGTAGTTGAATTAAGGAATAAATAATGTTCTCAGTAACTTACCATGACGATTCTAGACGAACAAAAAAATATAAAACTGAGATTGGGGCTCTTCGCGCTGTTTGGAAGTGGCTAAGGTCAGAAGAAATCGTTGGTAAGGGACACTATGCAATTGTGATTGGACCAAGTATTACAGAACCTAGAGTAATATCGCAGTGGTCAGAATTACCATTCTCTGAACAGCCAAATGAAGTAAACTTTTTACAAACAACTGAATGGCGTCAATTAAGGCGTAAAGCATTTGAACTATACGGTAACTACTGTGCCTGTTGTGGAAAGACTCCCAAAAATGGAGCCGTGTTACACGTAGATCACATAAAACCTCGCTCATTAAGACCTGATCTTGAATCAGATATCACTAATCTTCAGATTCTTTGCGACGGGTGCAACCAAGATAAATCAAATATTTCTGAAAGAAAATGGCGCTAAATTGATTAAAGCAGTAAAGAAGCTACCTATACCTATACGAACAGTTAACACGTAAAGTGACTCATTTGCACTTTAATAACTGAACACGCAGAAATCGCGTGTTGACGCGTATTTTTAGTTGTTTTCGAAGCCAATAGCTAGATTAAGTCGATAGACTTCACTTATGAACATAAACCGAGTGAATAGTAGCGATATGAGTAGTTATGAGCATGAGTCCCATCAAGTTGCGACAAATCAATGTTAATCGGAAATTAAAAGATATTCAGTAGGTTAATCTTAATGCTGACCGAATAGACCTACAAAATGTTCCAAAGTGCTCTTTTTTAGTTCCCATCGCAAAGTACTTACAATCAGTGAAAACAACCCCTTTAAATCAAATTTCATACAGTTATTTATTCTTTTGTGTGCTTAAAACTCTCATCAGGTTTGAAGCGGTTTTTGTATCATTGGCATCTAAAGCTGCCTTAATTTGCTCTTTAAGTACTTCTAACTCGTCACTTGTTGCATTTTTAGCTTGACTAAAGACTATTTGCCTAATGGCCTCGTCCTCAGCAATTCTAGCAACCCTTTTGGCTTCTTTAGCCTCACCAATTTGCACCACTTTATACTTTGCAGTCTTTGCTAACTGCTTTGCTTTCCTTAATGCATACTTAGCAACCTCGTAAGCTAGGAATAGAGCAATGGTAAGAGCAACGAAGAGCACGATCCTTATTTTTGATAGCTCGCTGTTATAAAAGAAAGTAGAATCTTTGTTAGCTTGCGATAATACCGCTTGGAAGCCTTGGATATTGAGCTCTATCCCATCAATTTCAATAAGAAAGGAGTCCTTATCGCCTATCAGTGGTCTTAGGTCTATAAACGTAGACTCTACACCATCGATTAAAACTTTTGATCCTGAAGGATACGCAAAGACGCCAGCAGCCCCGCAGTCATCAGAACTAGTAAAAGCTTTAGCCACAACATCGCTAAATTGTGGCGGGGAATAGTCGCATTCCCCAATGAGTAAGACCGTTTTATCTTCGAATGCCCATTTAGCAAACCCTACGCTAACGTCAGCCTTTAGGATAGCGGGTTCATTACCCATAGCTATGAAACTAAATGCAAAAAGCGAGAGGGCAAATAATTGCTTTAACTTTGTAACCATAGAGCAGCTACCTAAAAAGTTGATTTTATAAAGATACATCGATATAAAAGTGGTTTAAAAGTAAAACTATCTTGAAAATACTAATTCTATATTATCAAGAGTTGGATTAGATACGAAGGCTTAAAAATTGTGATGATGGGTAGAAAAACGTGAGTAAGTCGATAAGAAAATTGAATCGCCACCACTTCACTAGATAACTTCTGCATTCTAACAACTTAACATGCATATTTGAGCGGCTTTGGTAGCTATCTACGTGAGTCAACAACTATTCAACACTTATGCACTACGCATCTTTGAATCACATTCCCCATAACAATACCACTCTCCGCCTCTATATTTTCCAAACCCATCTCTAACACTAAAAAATTTAAACCTTATAAAACAACACATTAGATATCAACCATTAATCACAGTAATTAATTACTGCATTTTTACAAAGTTTATGTAAATTGTAATTTTGAAACTAATTTATAAATTATTTTTAATGAGTACTCTAGTCACCGAAGGAGTGAAAAATGCAATTTGATCCACATGCAACCAAACAATCTAGAGTAACCACTCAAATACTGATTACTCATGCGATTCAACGATGTCCTAGCCAAAAAACACTAGCTCTTGAATTAAGTACTCCTGATTCTCGGATCAGCGAATGGAAAAATGGCAAGGGCCAAATGCCTACAAATACTGCTTTACAACTGATTGAGAAATTTGGGTCACCATCTCAAGCTAAAGGAGTGTTTAAAAGCAACTGCAAAATTCTACCTAAAGAACTGTCACTACAAAGCTTCTTTAATGACATTTCTAATCTGCAGGCAAGTAGGTTGCTTGCAGGATATATCAATAGTATCAGATGCATAGTTATCCCAAATAGAAGCATCAGGTTAGAACCGACTATTGAAGATTATGTCATTTCAAATATGCTAGAAGATGATAGCTTTCTGATGATTTCACGAGAACTACTTCGAAATCATGCAACAACAAAACGCCACTGGAATGACTCTGATGAGTTCTTACTTGGTGATGCAGAGATTGGTCATATCATTTCAATTCAGGGAGAAGATTTATCAATATTAACCCTGTTTAAAAAATTCAATTTGGAATATTTACTTGAGGATAGAGAATATAAATACCTTATAAGTAAAATGCGACCGACCTCTAATGAAATTATAACTATGCTTGCCTATACATCGATTGTAATTAACGACCTTAAGAAACTGCCAAATACGATTCTTTCGACTTGGTTAGGAGGGCCGAGCTATCTTAATTTAGAAGAACCTAGTGGAGGAGATGTAGTACTTACTGGTGACTTAATTCACGAGTGGTATGACAATAATTACATTGGAATTCCCGTGAAATCACCTGAAGAAACTGACTGCTCTGACGACTCAAAAATACTGCTTAACCATATAAATCAACTATGGAAATGGACACGGAAATTCGAAAGAAGTATAGAACATCATCTTGCAAACCAAGTAATGCAGCATCCCCCACTATTCGATCATCACAGTAAAAAAGTCGAATCATTAATTTTCGTGAAAGAGATCGATGTGTTTCACAAAACTGAGTGCTCGTATTTGAATATAGCAATCACCATCTCAATGAACCAAAATATCAACCCAGAATATAGATATAGAGAATTCACATTAATATTAGAATACGTTACAACATATAAGCTTCTTGATGAATTAATTCCTCTGCTAGGTACAATTGGGCTCAAACTAACAATGAGTGAGTTAAATACCAAGTATAAACTTGCAAAACATGGCCTATTGATACCTGGAGCAGTTTCGATTTAGCGAATTCCACTTTACCCCTCGAGAATGGGCTTGTTGTAGCTAAACAACTTGGTTACAACAAGCAATATAAGTTTGTCATCTAAAAATCAACTTCAGCATTTTAATAAATCTTAACATGCAGAAACCGTGTGTTTTCGAGCAGATTTAAGCTGTTTTCGAAGCGAATTGCTCGTTTTTATCGATAGACTTCACTTATGCATACAGAACTGCATAAATAGTCAGATTTTGACTCATATCTGACTTCTAACTAGCTTAGGCGTGCAGAAGCATGTCAGCACACAACGAACACGAGATCTCTGGGCTTTATGCGTAAATCTGTCTGTGAGAGACTGATTCACAAGCTCACTTTGGGACAATAGCGTTAGGACTTTAGCTCTACTATGTGAGTTTCAGATTAAATTTCTAAGTGCTAACGACATAACTCACTGGCGAGGATTGAGCGTAGCTGAATCCCCGTCCAGTACATTGCCTTATTGGCTATGGCTAGTGTTTCCTTGGTACCTGCGATGTTATATTGATAAATAACAGGGTTATGCTCAAAATCAGTTATATATGAAGTTTAAAAAGTTTCCTGCTGAAATTATTTGAACGTATTCTTCATAATTGTCAGTGTCTATTTTAGAAATAGCGATAAAAGCCTCCTCTGGATACTGATGCTTGATTATCATTTTATTTTTACTTTGGTCAGAGGATATTGCGACAATATCCCCATAGGCTGGTGTTGGTTGATTTTCTTTGTTCACTATCCATTGGAATGTTTCGATAATATTTTCGTACTTCGGGTATAGCTCATCACTCTTTTTCTTTAAATTACCCAACTCTTCTTCTGTTGAAGCTATAGATTTATTAAGATATATAATCCTTTTCTTGAGATTTTCTATATCTTCGGCTATAGATTCGAGCATCATAGCTTTATCAGCAGCTAATCGTGCGATGCGGGCTGCTTTTAACTCTTGAATACGTTTATTTTCACTTTCTAATTTACTATTAAAGTAAATATTAAGCTCATCCATGTACTGCCGCATACCCTGAAGATAACGATCTACGTTTTGTCTTTTGTAATTCTCTTGCTCTGCTGCTGTAGTTTTTCTCCGCATCCATCCAACCTGTGCTTTAAATGAGCGCATAGAATCGCTAAAAAATTCTAACATCTCAGCATGTTCGGGGGAAGTATATGGTAATCCCAATAAAGACTGAAACTCATGTGTAAGCAAAAAATTTATATAGCTGTCATCGCTGTAGTTGTTTTTTAGCTTGTCAAGTTGATCAATAGCCCAACTTAATCTAGTTAAGTGATCTGAAGTTTCCGCTGGTGCAATATTGTATTGTTTGAGCTTATCTTCTGTAATCTTTTCCCCATTATTTGTTAAGTTAGCTATCTCGTCTTCATCGGCGACGATCTTATCTCTTATGTCTTTTATCCGTTCATTCAATATCATATTTTGGCTGTTTAGGTACGAGTTTCTTTTTTTTGCCAAAAAATCAGCTGTGTTGATAAATGTGCATTTATATTCAACTACTGTTCTTTTGTGTCGATCTTCAAAGTTGCTCCATTGAACGTCTTCGCATATTCTTCTGTTGTCCAGCAACTGTGATGTCGTCATTGTCATGGCGTCGTCAATGTATAAATCCTTGACGGCTGTGGTAGAGGGGTTTCCGCACCCAGACAACATAAATAATATGGTGACTGGCAAAATATTTTTTATGTAAAAACCACTGCTGCGGCTTTCCGTTATCTGTTTTTGATGAAGATAATTTGTCACCTAACTACTCCTTTAGTTGCCTTAACAAGACTGTTTTTGATGGTCCATCTGTGTATTACCCATACTTCTCATTAATCCCAAATCACAAACAGTGGCAACAACGAGTTATGGGTAAATTATTCTAAATATAGCAATAAGTTACACCCAGTCAGAACAAAATACAACGTTTGTTCACATGCAAAAACATAGAATGGATTTACCGAACCAATATCTGGCGTGGTAAATTTTGCAGTTTTAATGTAAAGCATTTATTTTCAAATATTTATATATACAAATAAAAACAAATGAGAAGTTAGAATAACTTTTTTGGCTCGTTCTATGGCAAGAATATTACTTCAACCCACACATTGTTAGGTATGCAGTAGGGTCTAACATTAGGCCAAAAGATGAGAATCTGTAGGGCAATTTTTTCTGAAAGCCTGTTATTCTCTACCCGAGTGCTAGCAAGCTTTGGGGCATCTCCTCGTTAGCACTTAATGATCGGCATACTTCGCCACTTAGTCGTATATTGAGGCGTCAATAAGTCCCTCCGCATTGCCCATTTTTGCTCTATGCCTTGAGCTGCAACAAACAGAGTATCACTTCCATAGCGTTGGTTAATGTGATCGAGCGTAAGCATTAGCGCTGGCTTTACAGTCGGTGGATTGAACAAGTCTAATTGGCTGTGTTTCTCGCTCGCTAAATCAATCAAACCAACGCCTATCTTGTAATAGCGTACACCTTCACGAAATAGCTTGGGTGCGGCTTCACAGACAGCTTTAGTCAGCTCTATCGTACAGTTCGTCGGACAAGGGAAGTGCACCACGGTTTTATAGCTAACAGGCCGCTCATCATGGGGGGAGTTACTCGCAAATAGCAGCATCGTCTTGCAGACTGAGCCTTGCTTACGTGCTTTAGCCGCTGCAATCCCCACATGCTTACTCAGTGCTTGGAGTAACGATTCAAAATCAGTGATGCGCTCCCCCATGCTTCTTGTCGAGAATATCTGCTTCTTATCAGCCCTCGCTTCATCCCACACCTTGCATGCTTGGCCGTTAAGCTCTCGTACTGTCCGCTCGACTTCAATGCTGAACTGTTTACGGGCTAGCCCTGCTGGCATGTTTGCTAGGTCAAACGCAGTACGGATATTCATCAGTTCAAGCTTTGCACTAATCCTGCGCCCAATCCCCCAAACATCACCTACTACTAGCTGCTTTAGAATAGCGGTTCGGTCTTGGTCATTGCCGATGACACAAACGCCTTTATAACCCTCAATCTTCTTAGCAGCATGGTTAGCCAGTTTTGCCAAGGTCAGGGTCTCCGCAATTCCCACACAAACAGGTAAGCGAGCTTCTTTCCATACAGCCCGTCTTATTAATTGACCTTGAGTATGAAGACATTTTATTGCTGGATAGCAGTTCTTAAACGACAGGAAGGTTTCATCGATGCTGTAGACATGCTGCTCAGGCGCAAAGCGGCCAATGATATCCATCATCTTGCTAGACAAGTCAGCATACAGTTCATAATTAGATGAACACGCAATCACACCACGCTCAGCACATTGTGCTTTGACTTGAAAGTAAGGCACAAACTTCTGAATACCCGCCTCTTTAGCCTGCCTATTGGCCGCAACAATCATCCCATCATTGTTACTTAGCACAACAACAGGCTTACCA
This sequence comes from Shewanella sp. Koi 1, assembly GCF_052907445.1. Classification (NCBI taxonomy): domain Bacteria; kingdom Pseudomonadati; phylum Pseudomonadota; class Gammaproteobacteria; order Alteromonadales; family Shewanellaceae; genus Shewanella; species Shewanella sp. Koi 1. Next base: position 3,944,801 of record NZ_JBREJM010000001.1, read on the forward strand.
CGCCAATCAGGCCGGAATACTTGTTCCGCGCTACAGTAAAAGCTGTTGGCATCGACTAGCGCAAACATCTACTTTTTACTCAATTTTTTACTCAATACAGGACTTTTACGGTGGCAACGAATAGAACGAGTGATAACGCCTTCAATACTAAACTCGTCGTATTCATGAATGATGACAGGCTGGTGTTGCTGATTAGAGGAAAGCAGTAAACGGCGGGGGATATCAATGATTTTACAGACAAACTCCCTATTTAAATTGGCTACAATGACATCGCCATTTCGCACCATCTCGTGGCGGTCAACAATGAGAATATCACCATCAAAGATGCCGACATCTTGCATCGAGTCCCCTAGGGCATAAGCCATAAAAGTTGAGCTTGGGTGGTCGACCAATAGCTCATCTAAGCTTAGACCTAGCTGAGTGTATTCAGCCGCAGGCGACTCAAAACCTGTAATGCCAGCACGGGCAGGAATAGGGATAACACGCATAGCAATGAACCACTGTTAATATATACAGTATATTATAGTCGCAGAATAGCAGCTAGCAAGATCTATTGAACGACCTCGACATAACACCATTGGTTCTTTTCTTTATCGAATGTAGCACTGATGTGCATTGGTGAAGTGTCACCCTGCTTAGCTCTTAGCAACACAACCTCGGAAACCTCCGACAAGTCATCAATACATTGAGGCTGAGTTAGGGAGTATAAGAACATTGCAGCATAACCGAAAATGGTTAACGCTGCTGTTGCGACGAGAACACGTATAGGTCTGAAAACCATAGACTAGCCATCCTTAGCGCAGAATCAAAATACCATTTATCAACATGACGATAGTATAGATTTGGCTTAGCGCAAGTAGGGCTAAATAGCTGTTCCGAATAGTAGGTCTCTTCACTCGTAAGCTTCAACAAGGGACACGGTGTACGCATCGTACGCTGAGTTTTGTCACTTCAGTGATGTGGAGCCTGATTAATAAATACCTTACGCTAAATGGGTCAGGCAAGATGTTGCACTATCAAGAACAGTTATTTAGTGATGCGCACGGTGCTCACCATTGCTGAATCACATCTGGCTTGTACAGCTACTGTGTATGTGTCGTCCTCCATGTTCTTATTTACTTTCAACCGGAAAAGAGACTAATCCAACTTATCGAAAACGAAATTCAAACCTTCTTCCGGTGTAATCTTTTGACGTTTATTATTCGAACGACTCGATAAAGAGGTTTTCTTCTTAGGCTTCAGCTTAGGTTTATGAACTTTAACTGATGTTTTTGAAATTTCGTAGGTTTCAATTAGCTTAAGAATTAGGGCATCATTTGAATCTAAACGGAGCTCGTCTCTTAATTCGTCCAACTTTGCGACTGTAGATTTTTTAACCGTCACTCTGCCCCGAGTTTTTTCGTACTCTTTATCACGACATCGCCTTAGGAAATTTTCCCAAGTTGGCTGACTAACTTTGTCTATGCACTCCCGAAACTCTTTAAATTTAGTTTTTGTAAGCTTTCGAGACTCGCCTAGTATTTGTTCGCATCTCTTGTAAAGCACCTTTTCATCGTTTACTTCAAGGGCTTTAAGCCACTCTACCAAATGAGCAGAAATGGATTGATACGATACCTCCCGTCCTGAAGCCATAAGATCTCCTACATGTAAAACCCGACTAGTGAGGCCTTACTTAATCATTACATTAAAACATCGTCCCGTCGATAATACATCATGATAAAATTCTACAAAAATATAATTAGTCGGCCCGTCGATTCAATTCCTATTCTGCTTGCTGCGAAATCACTAAACCATCGGTCCGTCGATAAAATATCTTGCCAATAAAGCATTGTCTAATAAGGTATTTCTAGAACATTCTTATCTAAAGTGATTGTATTCATTAACACTAACCATGTCTAAAACTGAAAGCTTTCAGTTGAGTAGAAACAGCAGTAGATAGCAGTACTTAGATAGCTACACATTTAAATCTGTAAATAGATCTGTGATTGCAGAGAAAGTTGTTTCAGTGATGAAAAAGCGAATCTGTAAATCAAGAGATCGGTAATCACCGAACACACACAGTTCTAATTAGGAGATTTACAATGGCTATTCAACGTAAGCAAATTCATGATGCAAATGCACCAGCAACCAAACACGCTAAAAAGAAATCGAAGAAATCGAAGAAAGTGAAATCAACGTCGTTAGTTGTAGTACAAAAATGCGCTATCAATCATGACATCTCGAGCCAGTCTTTTGCAAAATCGAAGTTGGTATCAGCATTATTCAACGATGAACACGATTTTAAATCCGCATTTGAAGGTAATTTTGAACTATCTAATGATCACGTTAAACAGTTAAGCAATATTGTCACAACTTCGCAAACCGAGCTTAAACAAGCTCTACTCATCATCTATAAAAATGAGGGTTATAAAAAACTTGGTTGTGCAGACTTTAAAGCTTACGTCAAAGACAATCTCACCATCTCATATGACGTGGCGCTTAAACAAGTTTGGGCCGCAAAGGTAGCGTATGCAATTAACGGGATGGATGCTATTGGCTTCTATAGTGACAACTCAATGCTACCAATGAAAGACCTGTCAAACGATCAAATTGAAGAAGTTGTTATGCATATTGAAGAAGTACACGGCGAGGAAATTACTATCGTGGGTAAATACACCCGCAAGATAGTTGAAGCCGCTATGCGTTCGCTTGGCCTACTCCAAGAAGTTAATTCGAATGATGACCTAGATTTGGATGTAAATGATGGCGTCGAAGAAGATAGCGTTGAGCAAGACGATTATAGTCTAGATTTTGATGGTAGCGACGATGAAACTTTAGACTCTGATACAAAGGCTAAGACATCGACTAAGCAATCATTTAAAGCTAAACAACCCAGCACTGATAAAGTCAAACAAAGCAAAAGCCATCGCCAATTCCTTGAACAGTTCAATCTTAAGGCTGAGAAATGCAAAAGTAGCAAAGCCATCTTCGAGGCGTTTATTGAAACGGATGCAGGTAAAAATCAAGCTATTTTAGCAAAGGCTATTGAGTTCTTGATGAAGCAGCAAATATCAGTCATGACTTTAGAAGCAAAAGCGATTCTGGAGGCTCAAGATGAATAAGCTCTCCAAATCCATTGAAAGTGTCCTGTTCGACAAATTGGTGATTGTCTGCCACTGCTTAGACTTAGACCACCGTGAAACCATTGTGCTTAACCTATTCAGCATAATTGAAGCTATTGTCGGTCATGAAGGGCTTGCTCAGCCTCAGGTAATGAAGTCTTTAGGGGGCTATCGCTATTCTGTTAAGTTGCCATTACTAGAGCCGATTGATTGGGTAAGACCAGTAAATGGAGAGCCCCATTTGTTCATTCAAGTGGGTCCCTACGCTCAGAATAGGCCTTTCATTCGGTTTGAGTTTAAAGGGTTCCCACTCAATAGAGAGCACTATTATCTCGCGCGGTTATGGCTCGAAAAGATTATACCGGCCTCAGCCCATTTTCTACTAAGCAGCGAGAATATGAAGGTAACAACCCTTGATATAGCCCTTGATTTGATGGTCGATATTAATAACATTTGCGTCAATTTCGCGAGCTCGCAGACATCTGGAGTCTTCTTCGCTAAAGATGGTGGTATTGGAACGATTATATTAGGTAATAAGAAAAGTGGTTGCCGCATAACTGCTTATGATCGTACCGCAAATTGTAGGGCTAAAAACCTTCCCACAAATGACGAGCCTGAGACACGCATAGAGTCCCAATTCAAACCCAATTGTAAATTGTTGCAACTAGATAAGTTCATAAATCATCACAGTTATCTTAAAAGGATCCAAGTGTATGATTTCTTGAAATTAAAAAAATCACCTACTTTACACCCGCATACGCTTATGGCTATTACAGCTTACGGACTAAAGTCTGCATTACAACGCCTACCTAAGGAAGAACGGCGCAAAATGCAAAGCCAGCTAAAAGATTGTGTGCTCCTTTCTCTTGATGATAAAGCAGTGAAAGATGTAGTCACGAAAGAACTGAAAAAATTGCGGGGGTTAATGTCTGAGTATTCACGCTCTAAATCAGTCAAAGCGCAGAAGATACGTAAGATGTTTATGGAACAATACGGTTCGATGACATCCAAGTGTGAGTAAGTAGGCCAACTAAAGATATAAGGAGAGCGAGTACAGCTAAGTAGTTTCTCATTTACGTAGCCTAACCGTGTCAAAAACATCGGCTGAAGTTTAGCCGCACTTGTGATACCATACTCTTACAGTGTGGTATCACTATTCCCTTCTGTTTCAATCCCCTAGCAACATATCAATCTATTCTTACTGGAGTTATCTATGACTACAGCGACTGCTTATGCGCTCTATTTGAGCCGTCTTGCACCCAACAGTCAGCGCTCAATTGCTTCGCAGATGCGCAGCATTGCACAGCTGATGGACTGGCCTGACGCAACGATAGGCAAGCAACTCAGCAGCATTAACTATCAACAAGCGATGCAGATACGGGCATTGCTAATCCATGAGCAGTGGTCGGCACGCTCGATTAACCGTGCGATGACAGCGATTAAGAGTATCGTCAAAGTCGCGGCCTTAATGGGTGAAGCGGATATGCAGCAAGTCGCGCATATCAATAGCATCGCTAACATGAAACACGGTGCCCATCAGGGCAATCCCCTGAGTGCTGAGCAAGTCACCAAGCTGCTCACCTTACTTTCCAAACGCCAAGACACGTATGGGCTTCGCACATTAGCTATCTTTGCGCTGTTCCTCGGAACGGGGTTGCGCCGTAGTGAGCTTGCGGCACTGATGCTCGCCGATTATGACAGTGCAACGTCAACGATTAAGGTGGTTGCAGGTAAAGGCAACAAGAGCCGCATTCTGTTCTTACCCGATTGGGTTGAACAGCATGTCATCGCTTGGCTCAACGTGCGCAAGATGCAGTCGGGACCACTCATTTGCCACTGTCGCACGACTGGCATTATGGTCCATTACCGCCCCGTGAGTCGGGATGCACTCTATCGGTTAGTCAAAGATAAGCTGGGAGATATCGGCGTAGTAGGAGCATCACCCCATGATTTACGCCGCACCTTTATTACTCGACTACTGGAGCAAAACGTTGATATCAACACCGTGCGCCAAATGGCCGGCCATGCGGATATCAGTACCACCACCATTTATGACAAGCGCAGTGATGCCTTTATGCGTGAAGCCGCTGCCACCTTGAACTATGTGTCAGCACCGAACGAACGGGGCGGGAAAACAAGATGCTAAAGCGTGCAAAATCACCCCGTAAATGGCGCGCCAATCATTGCCACTACCTCGCCTCGCAGTTTAGTGAAGCATTGATTTTTGCCCTCATTACCGTCGATAAAGCGGTGCCATCCTCAATACTGGGCGCAATCACAGGCGAGCAGATGGAGCCGTTTCTACGCCTTAGCCTAGAAGATGCATCACTCAAACTACCGAGCAAAGACCGTGCACCGCTCAACACGGCAACGGTTAAGCATAATGCGCAGTTTCTTGGTCAGTTGTTTGGCTTAATGCCGCAGATGCAACCTGTAGTTGAGTTCTTGATTGTCATCAATGCCAATGCCGGACTCAGGGAGTTAACCGAGTTCCTGATTGATGATGACTTTGATGTACTAGAACGCATGCTACAGGCTAAGACAACCCTCGATTTAGAGGTCATCCTGTCGCAGTTGGCGGTGTTCGAGCGTTATCAACTGATTGCAGAAGCAACCTTGGATGCACCTTACCGATTGCTGTTCCCAAGCGTACTGGTATCCATTTTAGTGTCGCAGAAGTTAACGAGCGCGGTCGACTTCTTAGCCCCCATGCTCAGCAAAAGCCCCGAGGCACAATTTAGCTTGTCGCAATTTGGGCATGTGAACACTGACTTACTGGCTAACTACCTTGCGGCCATCACTCAAAAGCCCTCGGTAGGCGTCAATATCCTGCTCTATGGTAAAGCGGGTACAGGTAAAACTGAGCTGGCTCGGACATTGGCAAAGACGATTAAGCGCAATCTACTGGAAGTCCAAAGTCAGCAGTTAATCGAGAGCCAATACCGAAATGACAACATCGCAAAGGCAACCAGCATACGGCTTGCTCACCTGAACTTGTTACAAGGTCTACTGGCTCACAGCAATGACAGCTTGTTATTGGTCGATGAGTGTGAAGCGTTATTTGTGCAAGCCGATGAACAGTATTCCAAAGAACAGTTGATGCAGGCGTTAGAGCAAAACCCTGTCCCTGCGATTTGGATTACCAACCATGTTGGCTTGTTAGAACCCAGCTTTATTCGCCGTTTTAAGTTGGTGATGGAAGTCCCTGTACCCGATGAACCCTTTGCCTATGCCATCAATGAGCACTTACTAACACCGCTTAAGGTATCACAGGACTATCACCTGCTACTGGCAGAAAAGCCTAATGTCACCCCCGCCATGGTTGGTAATGCTGCCCATGTGGCGATGACACTCAAGCTCAAAGGAGCCAAGGCGGAAGTCCTTATCGATGAAGTGATTGATGCCACCCTAGAAGCCTGTGGTGAAGAAGCGCCACCGCCAAAGTATCAAGGGGAGCTTGCGTTTGATAGCAACATGGTCAACTTCAAAGGCGGTGATGATGCAGCAAGTATGACTACCGATGATATGTTGGCCTCAATTAATCATGCGGTTAAGCAGGCCATGCCGATTAGGGTGATGCTGAGTGGTCCCCCTGGTACAGGCAAGACAGCATGGGTACATCACTTAGCTGAAACCCACGGCTTTGAGCTGATGCACATCAAATGCTCTGATGTACTCAGTAAGTATGTCGGGGACAGCGAGCAGAACATCGCTAGGCTCTTCAGAGAAGCGCACAAACAGCAAAAGCTGATGCTCATTGATGAAGTCGATAGCTTGCTCAGCAAACGCGATAGCGCTCAAGCGCTGCATGAAGTCCAGCTCGTTAACGAACTGCTATCTCAGCTTGAGTGCAACACTCTACCTGTGTTCGCAGCAACCAATGCCCTTGCAAGTATTGATGGTGCGGTCATGCGCCGATTTGATTTCAAGTTGGTGTGTGATTATTTAACGAATGACCAACGCCAAGCGCTGTATAGGCAAGTCCTTGGCATTAAACGCCTGACCCATGAAGAAGTCTCAACCCTAAACAGCCTAAACCAGTTAACGCCCGGCGACTTTGCCATCTTAGCAAGACGCCAACGTTTTGAACCCAAGCGCGACCACCGCGCAATCGCCCTTGCGCTACTCACCACCGAGAACAGCCGTAAACAAGGGCAACCCCGTATCGGATTTATCCGCTAACACCCACTAAAGGAAACACACCATGACCACTGTATTGAGTTCTCTCAAGGTAATCGCTCGCCCTGAAATTGCCCCTAAGCCACCTGTGCTCGGCAAACGAATGAAGCTGCTCGACAAGCTAGACCAGCAATTGTCTCTAGCCGAATGCATGATTGAAGGCCGTGAATTTGAAGCCTACAAAGAGCGTTCGGTTAAAGACCCAGAGACTGGCGAGCGTAAGAAAATTCGCCGCCGTTACATCGTCCGACCTTGGTTCTATGACAGCAACGAGCACTACTACTTTGAAGTGCGGATTAGTAACAAACCCATCGAACTGGAAAAAGGCTGCCCTGCTATTGATGTGGGTGAAAAGGCCAACTTGCCAGCGGTCATTAAGGTGGTCATTGATGCCGTGGAGAAAGGCGAGTTAGACGAGCAGTTACTCGCCCCTGCACCCAAGATAGGCAAGAAGGCCAAAACCGATAAGACATCAGCTAACACCGAGAAACAGGCCACCAAACCAAGTAAGTGACAACTCACCTCACCCACATTCCATACCAACAACAGGGGGACATGATGCCCCCTTTGTTTTACCACTTTTGAGGGTTAAATAATGAAAACCATGAATACCGACCTACCATTACCCGTGTCACCTGTCTTTGCCCAAGCACTGGCAGAGCTTGTGAAAAATATTGATAGCAACGCTGTCACCATTAACTTTCGCGACCCCGATTACAGCCCACAAACAGGCGGCTTTCATCCTGTGGAAATCAGGCTAGAGAAAGGTGCTGACCAATGGCAGTTATGCTACATCACCGACTTTTGCTATGTCGGCTATGCGGGGCAATGGGAATTAGTGAAAGAGTTGGACTTTGACTTTAGCTGCGGCGTGTTTCAGTCCATTAGTGGCTTGTTAGTGATTGAAGCGGCAGCAGAGCTTTACCCCATTTGGGAGCAAAACTTCTTCTGTTACTGGCAAGAAATGGACGTTTTTAATGTCAGCATTTCGACGGACTAACCTTCAAAACACTCAAAAATGTGGCATCGGCATATATCAAACCAGATAAAGTCGACTAGACTGAGGCACGAGCAGGAAATGGTTTCCTCGCTTGCGCTATGCAATGCCTTAAAGAAGAAGGAGCAACCCCATGTCAGGATGGTATGAATTAAGCAAAAGCAGTAACGATCAATTTAAGTTTGTGCTTAAGGCTGGTAACGGAGAAGTCATCCTCACCAGCGAACTCTACACGGGTAAGAGTGGTGCCATGAATGGTATCGAATCCGTTCAAACCAACGCCCCTATCGAAGCCCGATATACCAAAGAAGTGGCGAAAAACGATAAGCCGTACTTCAACCTAAAAGCTGCGAACCATCAGATCATTGGCACCAGCCAAATGTATTCGAGTACCGCAGCAAGGGACAACGGGATCAAGTCGGTAATGGAGAATGGGAAAACCACGACGATTAAAGATCTAACCTAGATCGGTATGTGCAGAGTGGTGGATCTTGAAGGGCATGTGTGTACCAACAAAAAGCTGGACATAAAGCGGTAAGTATCTAACAATGCTGAATTTTAGATACAAAAAAACCGACTTAATGTCGGCTATTTGTATGGTACCAGAGGACGGACTCGAACCGTCACGCTTTTAAGGGCGGTGGATTTTGAATCCACTGTGTCTACCGATTTCACCACTCTGGCACAACTTTGGAGCTTCAAAAACTTTGCAAATCTTTGCATCGTCTTTGCGTGTTAATCATTTTCAATTAACATTTTTAATCAACAGCTTAGTGAATTTGATATTGTAACACAGTGAATTTTGAATCCGCTGTGTCTACCGATTTCACCACTCTGGCATCAAGATTTAGAGCTAACAAAAACAACTAGCTGGCTCTAAGTGCTGGGAATTATACCTTTGCCTTTGACAATGGCAAGCCCTTTTGAAAGGCTGGGTGGCAAATTAGTTTTAACCGCTCAAAAATCAGTCTTATATAGGATTAAAGCCCTACATAGCTCGATAAGAAGACATTTATCACGCCTGATTCTACTCAGCTCCGTGGGAAAGCAAAAATTGCGCGTATTCCCTGTCACTTTTTTGTATATGGTTAACTAACCAGGATTTTAAAAATGCCATAAGTTCATCGGCAACATCTTCACCTCTCGCTACCCGCTTCTGGAAATCCAGCACCTGACCGACAAGTTGAGCATGCTTTTCTTTATGTCCAGCTGTTTGAGGATAACCAAAGCGTGCAAACAGTTCTTCTTCATAGGAAAAATGATTCGCGGTGTAATCCACAAGTCCTTGAACAATCCGTTTAATCGCTTCGAGGCCATAGGCTTCGCTTAAGGTACGGTGCAATTCGTTAACAAGAGAGACTAAGCGTTGATGCTGGCGGTTAATCTCCGGCATACCGATATCAAGTTCTGGCCCCCATTTTACAAATAGTTGGCTTTGGGCTTGATTAGAGGTAAATAGCTGCTTATCCACATGGAAACGATGTAGCAGTGAACCAATCTCCTGAGACATATTATAAACCTTAAGACTAGATAGATTGGTTAGATTAGTATGATGTGCATTTTTCAACGCTAATTCAGTCATCGCGTTGATATTTTTGTTAATTTCCTCTGCAACGGCATGCTGCTCTTCCGATGCAGTGGCAATTTGATGAGACATATCAGTAATGCTTTCAACGTGAGTGACAATTTCCCCCAAAGATTGGTGCGCTTTCTCTACCATCAAGGCGGTTTCATCGGCGATAGTGACGTTTTTTAACATCACTTCAACCCCTTGTTGAGCGCCCTTTTGTAATGCGGTTATCTGCTGTTGAATTTCAGCGGTCGCCTCTGAGGTACGTTTTGCCAAATTACGGACTTCATCGGCAACAACCGCAAATCCACGGCCATGCTCACCCGCTCGAGCACTCTCAATCGCCGCATTAAGAGCCAATAAGTTGGTTTGTTCGGCCACTTGCGAGATAGTCTCAATAATGCTGCTAATGCTATTCGTATCGGCAGCTAGGTGCTCAATCACTGCTTTTGTTTGGTGAATTTGCGACGTCATATCGCTGATTTTATTGACAATAGCGCCCATGACTTCATCACCATGTTTAGCTGAAGTCTGCGCAATATCAGCGGCTTGCGCGGTATTAGCCGCATTGTGTGACACTTCTTGTACGGTTGAAACCATCTGGGTCATGGCCGTTGCCGCAAGCTCGGTTTGACGTTCTTGCTCCAGAACGCCTTGTTTTGCCTGCTCACTAATCGTCTTGATGTCGGTGGCGACCTTCTTCATCCATTCGCTGGTATCAACTAGAGATAGAATAGTACGACTCACATCTTCGCCCATGCGATTGATGCTGTGAACGACAGTGTGAAACACTCCCGCATCTTTCTCATCAAGCTGGTAACTCAAATCACCGTCACCCAAGTGATGAGCCGCACGCTCGAGGTGCCTCAGATTACGGATAAGTTTGTTAATGTTAAAAAATAGAATAAGGGCAAGTGCAATTAAACATAAGGTTGCAACCCAATGCGCGCTACTAAGCAAACAATAAAGGGGATATAAAAGTAAGACCATGGGAGCGAAAATAATACCATATCCCATAGTGCCCCTTTTAACAGTGGTGCTAGCCATTTTTGGCTCCTTCAAAAATGCAGTCTAACTTCAATCAATGCTAAAACAGATTAGCAAATACCTTGTTCTTGGTACCACTTAATAGTTACTACTCTTAAGACTAGTCCCGAATGAAGTAAGAAACAAAGCCCAAAAGATTGAGTTTGATAAAATTTCATCACCCGCTAAATTTGAGGTAGATCACAGGGTTAATCTTTGGTTACAAGATTGTTTTAGGACGTCGATTTTTTATTGATCAGGATCAGTATTTGCTGACAGTAAGAGCGCTAGTGTATGGATGACTTCACAAGAAAGAGGATTTCAATCATGGCATTTTGGTTAGATTTAATGTTCGGTAACCCAATTGGTTTACTTTCAATGATCGTTATCTTTAGCACTATAGGGATAATTTCTTATATCACTTGGATGTTTATCGTGAAGTCAGCGCAACAATCGTAGTTTTTGCTTCCAAATTGTTATTCTGTTCATTGTAGCTTGTAAAAATTGCACGTTGTTATGGGGGTTCCATTAACCCCCATTTTTTATGCCTGTAATTTCGCGTTAGAGCCAACGCTACACTTAAGCTGCGTGTTTACGGTTTTGAACTAAGCCATTGAGAAACTGCGGGCGCGCTTTAATCAGATGTTGCATTTCTTCTTCACTTGGTTCCCCTGCAGGTAAACGTAAAACGCCCCGATTTAAGTAGATACGTGCTTTCATCGAAATTTTATAGTCTGCTGTGGGCCCTTGGATTGCGTAATGACGTTCATTACCTAAACATTCGAGGATACAAGCACTGAGCAAACTTTTGACCGCGGGTTCGTTTTGCGGCAATGTCAAAATAGTGGCTCCTTGCAAAAAGAATTCTCGTAATAATGCTCGCTCTGCACGATCCAGCAAATTAACTTTTGCTTCAATGGTCTCGGTGATGCGCTTATCACTTAAATGACGAATCGACTCATCTAATCCCAAGTTCAATAACTGAGTTAAAAAATACGCGATCGAGATAATAAGTCCAAGCCCGACAAAATGTGCGTGCTCGGGTACAAACTTATCCAGTGCCAGCAAAGTAAGAATATTTGACGGCATCGCCAATAAAACTGCACAACTCACCATTAGCCACAGCATAACCCGAAACATTACCTTCTTAGGGTTAAACAACTTCACTGAATCGAATTTGAGTTTAATCATAGTGTTATCCCAGTGACAAAAAATTGAACTTAGCCAAGCCCAAGCAAGTTTGATGCCATTGCTTTATTCAATATTGAGGGATTTTTCACTGGGATAACATGCGAAATTTTTTAAGCTTGAGTCTATGCTTATAAGCATCCAACTTGCTATCAGATAAAGATTATTTAAGATGCTGACATTCTTCAGTCAATTTATAAAAAGCCCGATTGGTAGGCACCTCACCTTGTCAATTGTGCTATTCAGCTCCTTAATCACGCTAATGACGACAGCCTACCAACTCATTAGCGATTATCGTGGCGATGTTAGTCGGATTGATCGGGTATTTTCTAATATCGAGAAAGCTAACCTGGATGTATTAGCCGCAAGTATTTGGGTAATAGATGAAAGACTGATTAACACCCAACTGAATGGTCTCATCCAACTACCTGATATTAACTACATTTCAATCAAAGATGATAGTGGCCAGTCGTGGAACGGAGGAACCCCAAAACCAACTCATACTTTAAATAAAATCTTTCCTCTGGTGTATAAATCACCGACCGACAATATCAACGTTGGTACTTTAGAAGTACAAGTAGACATGGATGCCATTTATGACCGCCTTTACGATAAAGCCATCCTTATTTTACTCTCCAATGGCATAAAAACCTTCTTAGTCGCTGGATTTATTCTATTTTTAGTCTGGTACAACATCACTAAACATCTCGATAAACTCAGTAAATACTGCAAACGGATTAACTTAGACGCGGACTTCGAACCCCTTCAATTTGAACGTAAGGAGAAAATCGATGAGTTTAAACAAGTTGCTGATGCGATTAACAGCATGCAAGGGCAACTTCGCAACTCATTTGAAGCACTGAAAAGTTCTAAAGCAGAGTTACAAACAGCATTAGAAGATAGAGAGCGTTTACTGAAACTCGAACGTAGTTATAAGGAAGAACTAGCAAGACAAGTTAAAGAGCGAACCCAAGAGTTAGAGCAATCCTTAGCCGCTCTAAAGCGCGCACAACAGGTGTTAGTTGAACAGGAAAAAATGGCCGCCTTAGGAGGGTTAGTGTCTGGTGTGGCGCACGAAATTAATACCCCCATTGGTATTTGCTTAACGGCGGCCAGCGCGCAATTAAACCATATAGAAGAACTCATAGAGCTTATCCATAGTGAGCACGCGACACTCGACGAAATCAATGCGATTTTGGACGAGTATCAACAAAGCTGTGAGCTTATAGTTCGTAATATCACCAAAGCCAGCAGCCTAATTCAAAAATTCAAGACTATTGCTATCGACCGCAGCCACGAAGAGCATCAGTGCATCAATCTGCAAAGGCAGCTTAAAGAGATTTTAGCGTCTAGCTTGATAATGCATCCTAAACTCAACGCAAAAACCGACCTACAAGTCGATCCCAACTTAAATATTCAAACTAATGTGAGTCTATTAAACCAAATCGTCAGTAATATATTGTCCAACGCTTATACCCATGCATTTCAAGACCGAGAAGATAATCAGATACAAATCTCCGCCAGTATTGAGCAGGGTTTTGTGAATATCAGCATCCAAAATAATGGCGTCGCAATCCCCCCCGAAGTCGCTGAACATATGTTCGAGCCTTTCTTTACCACCAATAGAAGTAAAGGCGGCACGGGATTAGGTTTATCCGCCGCCTTTAATGCAGTCACCTTGTTAAAAGGTTCAATGAGCTATCAAGCAGACTCTTCACTCGGCGGCGCGCAATTTAACATTCGCATTCCTCTTAACCAATGCGATGCGCCTAAGATAACCACTCACCACGAGTTCACTATTTGAAAATATTTAGAACAATAAAACACACAAATTGGATTATTCGTTAGCTAATTGTGCCAACCGAGAAAGGACACGGCTCGCCGCCACAAATCCAAAAGAACCAGTGACCATAGTCACAGCACCAAACCCCGAAGCACAATCCATCCGCATGCTACCATCGGCGGTGGCTTTGGTACTACAAACCGAGCCATCAGCTTGAGGGTAAACGAGCTGTTCACTAGAAAAAACGGCATCCACAGCAAAACGACGTTGTACATTTTTGGAGAAATTATATTCGCGGCGCAAAATATTACGCACTTTTGCAAGCAACGGATCTTGATAGGTCTTAGCCAAATCAGTCAGTTGGATCTGAGTTGGATCAACTTGCCCACCTGCACCACCTACGGTCACAATCTTGATTTTTTGACGTTTACACCAAGCAATAAGCGCTGCTTTTTGTTTTACCGCATCAATACAATCAACAACATAATCAATATTGCCGCCTGACAGAGAACCTAGTAAATAGTCACCCAGATTGTCGACCGTAATAAAATCTTCTACTTCATTGACTTGGCAATCAGGATTAATCTCGCGGATCCGTTTGGCCATAACTGCAACCTTAGAATCGCCAATAGTTGAGGTAAGCGCATGAATTTGACGGTTAGTATTGGTCACGCAGATATCATCTAAATCAATTAAGGTAATTTGACCAATACCACTCCTTGCCAATGCCTCAGCCGCCCAAGTGCCCACACCACCAATACCAATTACCACGACATGAGATGCTGCAAATTTCGCAAGCGCTTTTTGCCCGTACAAGCGGCCTATGCCACCAAAGCGATTTTGATAGGCTTCAGTCATCAATACTTACCTTATTTATATCTAGCGAACCCGGCCGCAACGAGAATGAGGAGAAACACTTACCAACGCAGCATAATGCATGAAAAATGCGCCGAAGATTCTAAACGATTTAAGCCAAAAACCGAAATCAAACTCAACCCATGAGCTAAAAGATGCAGCTAGATATTAAATTAAACCACTCGGCTTTCCTAAGGCACTGAGCAGACATGTTTGCACGAATGCAAATGTAAGCGCTAAACCCACGTTGATTGACGGCTTTACTCGTCAATAATCATTTCTCGTATCGCAAGCACAAGCTTGCCAGAACGAATAAAATTCACACTCAAAACGTCAATACGTCCTAATACTATGGTCTAGGATCATGGCTATCGCATTGAAGTTATGCTTATGCTAGCTGAGTTAATACAATATCTAAACAATAGAACAGCAGCATCAACTAAATAATTGATTTTAAACGCATTTAACAAGAGCCTTGCAGGTATTTTGTTGCTAAAAAGTAACTTTACTTGTTTTTTTTATTGTACTCGGTACCCAATAACACCAACTCACGCGTATATGACAAACTTGCGACAGCATTAGCATATGCTACAGTTAGCCCCGCCGGCTCATTTGTGCCATGGCACTTCACCTATCCCTTTAGTGGTATGTGAAAAATACAGTTTTATGACTTTCACGTCGATTTACGATCAAGCTATAGGGAAATTTCCTAAAAAACCCCGAATACGGGCAAGGAGAGCCAAAAACATGATCTGCGACACAGCCTGCAGGTCGCAAAACTGTAAGAATCGGCAGCAACTTTGTTACTGATTTCTGTAACAAATGTGTTAAACCACACAAAAACCATGAAAAATGGATAAGAACTTAGGTTCGAGGGAGCACAAAACATGAAAAAGACATTCATCTCTGCATCAGTCGCATCAGTATTAGCACTGGCCTCATTCGGTGCGCTAGCCGAAGGCCCAAGCTTCTACGGTCGTTTAGAGCTTGCATTAACCAATACTGAAACAGGTGCAACTCTACAATCTGGCACTAACGGTGTTGATACTAAAAACTATGCTGATGAAAACAATGGCGGCACTTATTTAGAAAATAACTTCTCTCTGTTAGGAGTTAAAGGTTCTGAAAAGATTGCCAACGGTTATGATGTTGTTTATCAAATGGAATTCCAAGTTGAAAACACTTCAGGTTCTGGTGATGTGTTCAAAGCACGTAACACTTTCCTCGGTTTAAAAACTAATGCAGGTACTGTATTAGTGGGTCGTAATGACACTGTATTTAAACAAGCTGAAGGTAACGTAGACGTATTTGGTAACACCAACGCGGATATCGACCGTTTAGTTGGCGCACAAACTCGTAGCGCAGATGGTGTATGGTACTACTCACCAAAAATCGCCGATTTAGTGACCTTAAACGCAACTTATCTATTTGATGATAACAACGATAATAATATCGATGGCAAACCAGCTCCAGCGACCAATGAGAGCTTATACGCTCTGAGTGCAACTCTGGGTGATAGCAAGTTCAAAGATCAAAACTACTACTTAGCGGTTGCCTATAACAAAGGTATTGCGGGTATTGATGCATACCGTGGTGTAGCACAAGTTAAATTTGGCGATTTCAAAGTGGGTGGTTTATTCCAAAACTCTGAAAGCGTAACTGATAGCTCAGTAGATGGTAACACTTACTTTGTAAACGTTGTTTACACTTTAAACGGTGTTAACCTGAAAGCCGAATACGGCTTTGATGAAACAGGCTTTGGTAACTACTACAAAAACGTTACCACTGGTACAAACCTGTTAAAAGGCGCAGACATCAGCGTACAAAACTTCAACGTAGGTGCTGACTACCGCTTCTCTAAATCAACTATGGTTTACGGCCAATATTCAATGTACAGCGGTGACCATGTTGTAGCAGGTAACAAAGTAGACCTACAAGACGACAACGTATTCTCTGTTGGTGTACGTTACGACTTCTAATATCCTTACGGATATTCGCTAATAAAAACCTACCGCAAGCGGTAGGTTTTTTTATGCCTTGTATTTAAGAAAAGTGACTCTGTAGCGCATAACTCTGAGAATAAAAAAGCCACTCCAGTGAAACTTGAGTGGCTTTGATTAACGGTTTTGATAACTTCTGCTGGCTACCTCTTACGCAGCCTCAAATTAACAGTTAAATGCTAGGCAAGACCTCAGCACCTTCGCCTAATTCCACACTATCAACACGCTGTAATCCACGTGGTAATTTTGCCCCACGACGTCCGCGCTCACCGCGATAATGCTCTAAATCACTTGGTTTAAGTGTGAGTTTGCGCTTACCCGCCCACAAGGTAACTGGAGTATCTGCTGGCACAAGTTGTAAATGTGTCATTAACTCTTCACGGTTTTTAGCGCGCTCGCTTGGAATACCGATAATCTTATTACCTTTACCCTTGGATAATTGCGGTAATGCTTCTAATGAAAACAGCAGCATACGACCTTCATTGGTGATGGCAAGGATAGACATCTCTCGATTACGATCAATCGGTTTGGGTGATAAAGACTTGGCATTCGTCGGTAAACTCAATAGCGCTTTACCCGCCTTATTACGAGACACCATGTCATTGAAAGTACAAATAAAACCGTAACCTGCATCGGTTGCTAAGAGGAAGCATTGCTCGTCTTCCCCCAAAATAACATGCTGCATGGTCTCACCAGATGCCATATTAAAGCGCGTGGTAATGGGCTCACCTTGGGTACGAGCCGATGGCAGACTATGACTATCGGTGGCAAAGGCGCGACCGGATGAGTCAATAAACACTGCCACCTGATTACTGCGCCCGATGGCACTACAGAGATATTGATCGCCCGCCTTATAGGATAAAGACTCAGCATCAATATCATGGCCCTTAGCACAACGCACCCAACCTTTTTCTGATAACACCACAGTCACAGGTTCACTCGGGGTAAGCTCTTGCTCTGTTAAGGCACGGGACTCATGGCGTTCTACAATTGGAGAGCGGCGATCGTCGCCATAGGTTTCGCCATCTTGAATTAATTCTTTCTTTATCAAGGTTTTTAAGCGGCGATCTGAGCTTAATAACTGTTCTAATTTCTCACGCTCGGCCTCAAGCTCATCCTGCTCGGCCTTGATTTTAAACTCTTCTAACTTAGCTAAATGACGTAACTTTAACTCGAGGATGGCTTCGGCTTGCCTATCCGTCAGGTTAAAGCGCGCCATTAACTCGGCCTTTGGCTCATCGTGGAAGCGAATGATTTCAATCACTTCATCGATATTGAGGAAGGCTATCATCAAGGCTTCGAGGATATGTAACCTTGCTAAGACTTTATCGAGGCGATATTCGAGGCGACGTCTTACGGTATCGACACGAAACTCAAGCCATTCGGTGAGTAAGTCTTTTAGGCCCTTAACTCTTGGACGACCATCAAGGCCCAGTACGTTAAGGTTTACCCTAAAACTTTTCTCAAGATCGGTAGTCGCAAACAAGTGCGCCATCAGTTGATCGCAATCGACGCGATTTGAGCGCGGTACTATCACCAAGCGAACGGGATTTTCATGGTCAGACTCATCACGCAAGTCAGCAACCATAGGCAATTTTTTCGCCTGCATTTGAGCAGCAATCTGCTCTAAAATCTTACCACTACCCGCCTGATGTGGTAGCGCGGTGATCACTATTTCACCGGCTTCGACAGTATAAACCGCACGGGCTTTTAAGGAGCCCCGCCCAGTTTCATAGATTTTGGCAATATCGGCAGACGGGGTGATGATCTCAGCTTCTGTAGGATAATCAGGCCCTGGCACATAGGCCATCAACTGCGCAAGGTCGAGTTTGGGCTCGTCCAAAAGCGCAACGCAGGCATTCACTAACTCTCTAGCATTATGTGGCGGTATATCTGTCGCCATGCCCACCGCAATACCAGTGATCCCGTTGAGCAAAATATGGGGTAAACGTGCAGGCAGCACTTTGGGCTCTTTTAACGTGCCATCGAAGTTTGCCCCCCAGTCAACCGTACCTTGTCCCAGCTCAGATAATAACAACTCAGAAAACTTTGACAGGCGCGCCTCGGTATAACGCATTGCTGCAAATGACTTAGGATCGTCTGGTGCCCCCCAGTTTCCTTGACCATCTACCAGTGGATAACGATAGGAAA
Organism: Shewanella sp. Koi 1; assembly: GCF_052907445.1. Classification (NCBI taxonomy): domain Bacteria; kingdom Pseudomonadati; phylum Pseudomonadota; class Gammaproteobacteria; order Alteromonadales; family Shewanellaceae; genus Shewanella; species Shewanella sp. Koi 1. The sequence continues at coordinate 3,963,651 of NZ_JBREJM010000001.1, forward strand.
ATGGCTGCGCCATCAGCACCATCGCCTCATAACAGGCACTATCGCCATGGGGATGGTACTTACCTAATACGTCACCCACTGTACGAGCTGATTTTTTATGCTTTGATTGAGCCGATAAACCAAGCTCGCTCATAGCATAAATAATCCGTCGTTGTACGGGTTTAAGGCCATCACCAATATGGGGTAAGGCTCGGTCCATAATGACGTACATGGAATAATTCAGATAAGCTTCTTCGGTAAAGCGCCGCAATGGCATCTGCTCTACGCCATCCAAGCTTAACTTGATTGCGTCACTCATTTTCTTCTAGTTCCTGTGGTTCTTCAGTATTATCGCCATCCCTATAGAACAGTCGATACAGGTTACCTTTCAAATCATCCGAGATGTACATGGCCCCATCTTCACCGGACAATAATCCATAGGGGCGGGCGACAGGAAACTCACCGTCGAGAAAACTCACTACGGTTTCGCGGCTGACCACCTGTTGGTTCTCAAGCTTCAACATGACGATTTGATAACCGACTTTGCTTGAACGGTTCCAAGAACCATTTTCAGCAACAAACAATTGGTTATGATAGATTTCTGGGAATTGCTTACCACGGTAAAATGCCAGTCCCGTTGGCGCAACGTGTGCTGGAAGTTCGTATATCGGTACAGAAATTTTTAAATTTTTTGGCTTTTCATAGGCAGGTTCGACCACGGATGATGCGTGTAAATACGGAAAGCCATAATGGCTGCCCGCCACATCTATGCGGTTAATCTCATCGGGGGGTAAGTTATCGCCCATCCAATCGCGTCCTTGATCGGCAAACCACAATTTGCCGTCTTGAGGAGACCAGTCAAAACCTGTCACATCGCGAATACCTGACGCAATTTGCTCACTGGCGCCGGTATCCACATTAATCGCAATAATACTGCTATAGGGCGCGCTCGCTTCACACACGTTACAAGGTGCACCGATAGAGACATAGAGCCTGCCATCAGGACCAAAATTCATCGCTCGTGCACTTTTCTTATCTGACTCTGGTAAATCGCTATAAATCTCTTTAGGACGACTTGGACGGCGTAAGCGCTGCTCAATATCAATAAAGCGGACAATTCGGTTTTCAGTTGCCACAAACAGATCACCATTATGGAACGCGATCGCATCGGGAGACTCTAACCCCTTGGCGATGACATAACGCTTGTCTACACGACCATCTTGATTACTATCAACAAGCGCATGCACTGTGCCACTCTTATTGGAGCCGACAAATAAGGTGCCATTTGCCCCCATCGCAATCTGTTTGGCATCCCCAAGATCGGAAGCATAGAGCGATAAACCAAACCCCTTTGAGACGGTAATCATGATCGACTGCGACCCTGCAATAGCGCTCTGGAATGGTAACAAAGCCAGACTCACCAGTAGGGTCCAATAGGCAGAGAACACCTTTAAACATTTATAATTATTCGTTTTAATATACAACATGGTAATTTTCTTTATGCCTAAGTGTTATTGTTATCGGCAATAGTGCACAACATTAAAGTACCGCCATGTCACCCTTATCTTCGAGCCAGTTTTTACGATCGGGTGAACGCTTCTTAGCTAACAGCATATCCATAAGAGAATCAGTTTCTTCTGCATCATCAATAGTTAACTGCACTAAACGGCGAGTATTAGGGTCCATTGTCGTTTCACGCAATTGCAGTGGATTCATTTCACCCAGACCTTTAAAGCGTGTTACTTGAACTTTACCTTTTTTATTCTCAGCGCTGATACGATCGAGAATACCTTCTTTTTCAGCCTCATCTAAAGCGTAATAAACATCTTTACCTATATCGATACGGAACAGTGGCGGCATGGCGATATAAACATGCCCCTGCTCAACCAACACTCGGTAATGTTTCAGAAACAGTGCACAGAGTAAAGTCGCAATATGCAATCCATCAGAATCGGCGTCGGCGAGAATGCAGATTTTGCCATACCTTAACTCAGAAATATCATTGCTATCGGGATCACAACCAATTGCCACCGAAATATCATGTACTTCCTGCGACGCTAATACCTGAGATGCATCCACTTCCCACGTATTTAAGATTTTACCACGTAGCGGCATAATAGCTTGAAACTCACGGTCTCTAGCCTGTTTAGCACTGCCTCCCGCAGAATCCCCTTCCACAAGGAAGAGTTCGCCGCGCATTGGATCTTGGCCACTACAATCGGTCAATTTACCCGGTAATGCAGGACCTGATGTGACTTTTTTACGGGCGACTTTTTTGGCTGCTTTTAAGCGTTTTTGCGCGTTATTAATACACATTTCAGCCAATGACTCGGCTAATTCGGTATTCGAATTTAACCAAAGCGAAAATGCATCACGCACGATACCAGAAACAAAGGCTGAGCTTTGACGGCTCGAAAGCTTCTCTTTTGTCTGTCCCGCAAACTGCGGGTCTTGCATTTTCACTGACAGAATGAAGGCTGCGCGATCCCAAATATCCTCAGGAGAGAGCTTAATCCCGCGGGGGATGAGATTACGAAACTCACAAAACTCACGCATCGACTCTAGCAAACCTTGGCGAAAGCCATTCACATGGGTGCCACCTAAGGGAGTTGGGATCAAGTTAACATAACTTTCGTTGATCGACTCTCCGCCCTCTGGCAACCAGGTAATAGCCCAATCTGCCGCCTCAATTTGCCCCTTAAAACTACCGATAAAAGGCTCTTCCGGCAGCATGATATTATCGCCTACCGCCGTCTTAAGATAATCGGTTAAGCCACTCTCGTAGTACCACTCATGCACTTCGTTAGTGTGCTTATTAGTGAATTTAATTCTAAGACCGGGGCACAATACTGCTTTGGCACGCAGTAAATAAATAAGTTTGGAATTGGAGAAATTCGCCGAATCAAAATAACTCGCATCAGGCCAAAAATGTACTCGAGTACCGGTATTGCGCCGACCGCAGGTACCATTGACTCGTAAATCTTCGACTTTAAAGCCATTTTCGAAAGCCATATCATACACTTGGCCATCTCGGCGCACAGTGACTTCAACTCTGCGAGACAGGGCGTTAACGACTGAAATCCCTACACCATGCAAACCACCAGAGAATTGATAATTTTTATTTGAAAATTTACCGCCGGCATGGAGTTTAGTCAGGATCAGCTCGACCCCAGGAATACCTTCTTCGGGATGAATATCCACTGGCATACCACGACCATCGTCAGTGACTTCCAGCGAGTTATCTGTGTGGAGCACTACTTCAATTTTAGTGGCATGGCCAGCTAAGGCTTCATCGACACTGTTATCTATGACCTCTTGGCCTAAATGGTTAGGTCGGCTGGTATCGGTATACATACCTGGACGGCGTTTAACTGGGTCAAGTCCGTTAAGAACTTCAATGGCGTCAGAGGTGTATTGATTAGTCATAGTGTACGCTATAGGTTGTTATATCCGGCCATGTTGCGGCTGTGGATGACGATTTGTCAAGGTAAGTGTAAAAATTGGCTTACAGTTTGCAGATATCGCTCATAACCCACAAAACTGTGATCACCACCGGATTCAATCCGTAATTGGCAATGATGATATTTATGTAGCGCTTCGCGATAATCCAGCACTTCATCGCCCGTTTGCAATAGTACCAAAAAACGATCGGGATTGCGGATAACAGTCGTATTAAATTCAGTCACTTCCTGCTTATGCTCTGGCAATACCTGATAATGCTCTTCGGTATAAGGGTTAAATTGCGGCCCCATAAATTCATCAAACAGTTCAAAGGGTTTTACTGCCGGATTCACCAACACGGCTCGGCCACCATAATGCTCAGCCAAGTAACTGGCAAAATAACCACCTAAGGACGAGCCAATATAGTTAAGCGGCTCACCCGCTTGCAAAGCCTCCTCAACATAGCGCTGTAGTAAGGCCATCGCTGCTTTGGGGGTATTGGGTAACTGTGGCTGATGAAAAGTGACGGACGGGTGATGCTCGGCCATATATTGTGCCGTCATCACCGCTTTATCAGAGAAAGGAGAACTGTTGAATCCGTGAATATAGAGCAGCATAGTTCCTCAAGCTGCGGTCACTCGCGTTAATAACCGCTGGAATCTTTATCGGGGGAAAACAGATTTCCCGGTACGCGATACACATTAGTGCTGATGCTACCATCGGCCTTGAGCTCCAGCAAACGATAACCGGGTTGCAGTCCATCGAGGGCAAAATAAGGCGATTGCGGTTTAAACTGGATACAAGTAGAAGGTGTCGCCATTAATTGCAACGCACCATGTGGACCATCGTAAAGGCTATCCCATTGTTGATGCACATGGCCCCACAGCAAAGCTTTGACCTGCGGGTATTGAGCGACGCACTTTAAAAATTCCGTCCCATTATCCATGCAGTGTTGGTCTAACCAAGCACAATTAACCAAAATAGGATTATGATGCATCACCAGTAAGGTATGGCGGTCTGGATGTGCGGCTATAGCCTGTTCAATGAGTTCGAATTGACTCGCGGCCATATGACCACCAGGTTTTCCTCTCACGGTGGAATCCAGCATCAAAATTTGCCATTTACCAACTAAGATACGTTGCTGGCCAAAAATCCGCTCGCCCTGCATATGCAAAAACATGATCCGCGGATCATCATGATTACCCAGAAGATAATGGCAAGGTAAATTGAGCGGGGCGACCGCTGACACAAATTGGCGATAGGACTCAGGGGAATAATCTTGACTTAAATCACCTGTGGCAAGCATAAGATGCGCAGGGTAATTAACGGCACGGATCGTATTGAGTACCGCGGCCAAACTTTTGCTGGTATTAACACCAAGTAGCTGAGCTTCAGGATCGGCAAAGAGGTGCGGGTCGGTGACTTGCACTATGCGCACACTTTCATCAGCTACAGAGTAAGAGATAGCCTCTTTCAGCACATTGAATACCCAATTCTAAGACTGGCAAACCAAACGTTGTTGGCCACCAATCTTCAATAATTCTCCCAGGAATGCATTTACCTGGTACTTCTCATCACTATGATACATACGTAAATTGGGATAATCATACACTGGGCGCAGTTGGTAAATCTGTTGACCAGTTAACACTTCTGCTAATTTAGCATCATGATAAATTCTCACTAACACCTTGGGAATATTAACAAACTCCACTATTTGTAGTGGGCGTGAGATTTCAACTAATTGAGTATATTTGGTATTTTCTAAAATACGGATAACTAATACACCAAATTCACCTTCAAGTTGCCAAGATTGACCCACAGCAATATCCAGTGGCAACCACTTTTGCATATAGCCATAGTTACGCCCGCATAGCGCTAAAAAGTCGCTCACGTTGGGTTGATAACGCGGTTTTTGATGTGATGTTGAATGCGCCAAACCTTTTCCAGCCTAAACCAGTTGCTGATAGTTTAATTGCAACCACTGCAATCCAATAACGGTCGATGCATTGTCTATTTCGCCATTAACGACACCGCGATAGGCAACCTCACGGTCTACAACATGCAATCGAATATCTTCGTGTTCGTCAGCTAATCCATGCAAACCTTGGGCTTGTGATGAATCCACCTCAGCCCAATAAAAATAGAAACGTTCAGTACTGCCACCAGGGCTTGCAAGATAACTGCTCACAAAATGGATGTGGCGAGCGGTCAAGCCAGTTTCTTCTAACAATTCGCGGTGCGCGACATCCTCTGGCGTTTCGTCGGGCGCAATCATACCCGCGACTAACTCCATAAGCCAAGGAGATTTAGTGGTTGCTAATGCAGGAAATCTAACTTGCTCAATCAACACAACCTTATCGCACTTAGGATCATAGGGCAGCACAACGACTGCATGGCCACGTTCAAAGACCTCACGGGTGACAGGCTGACTCCAGCCTCCAGCAAATAGCTTATGTTTGAAGGTAAATTGCTCTAAGGCAAAAAAGCCTTGATATAGCGATTTTTTTTCGAGGATTTCAATATCTGTTTGCGAAAAAACCTGAGGCTTCATATCTTATCCTTAACAGTTAAATTTTCGCCTATTATCAAGGCAATTTGGCTCATTTTTAAATAAAATCTGTTACACTTCGCAGTTGACTTGAACGTGTGGGAGTTTTTAGACTCTACGTCATTAAGTTTTAGCTGTATCGGGAAGCGTCGGGAAGCGCAAACCGCCTTGGTAAAGGCATTACTTAGTCTAAACGAAGTTATATATTTCTCCTTTTGGAGATTTTGTCTAATAAGGACAGCAAATGAAATTTAAGATCCGTTCTCTATGCGTAGCATTAACTCTAGCCGCTTCCGCTCCTGCGGTTCAAGCAGATGATTTACTGCAAATTTATCAACAGGCACTGACAAGTGACCCACTCGTGTTGCAAGCGCAAGCGCAACGTAACGCTTTGTTTGAAAAGATTGAACAAAATCGTGCGCCACTGTTACCGACTATCAGTGCAAACGTGGGTTATGACAAGGCATGGAATGATCCTGAGATGATAGCAGCGGCCTGACTGGCAACCTAAAGCTCAATCAAGTCATTTATGACCATAGTGCTTGGGTAGGTTTAAGCCTTGCGGAGAAAGCCGCTTCTCAAGCTGACTCAACCTATGCATCGGCACTGCAAAATTTGATCACTCGCGTGACTAAAGCCTACTTTGATGTATTAACGGCCAAAGATAACTACGAGTTCCAAGGTGCAGAAAAACGCGCGATTGAGCGTCAACTTGAGCAAACTAAACAACGTTTTGCCGTTGGTTTAACTGCGATTACTGACGTTCATGAAGCTCAAGCACAATATGACTTAGCCTCAGCCTCTGAAATTTTGGCAGAAAATACCCTTGCCAATAGTTATGAAGCACTGCGCGAAATCACGGGTATCGATCACAAAGCCTTAAACGTACTCGACACTAACCGCTTCTCAGCAGTCACACCAGCACCGAGTTCATCTAGTGATTGGTTAAAAATTGCCGAGACCAATAGCGTCGATCTAATGACTCAACGTATTGGCAAAGATATCGCTCAAGAGACCATTAGCCTCTATAAAGCAGGCCATATGCCATCACTAAGCTTAAATGCTGGTTATAGCAAAGGTTTAGAGCAAAAATTAGGTAATTCGAATGAACCTGATTTTGACAACATGAGCGCAGGCATTAACTTAAGTATTCCGATTTTTGAAGGCTTTAAAGTCTCATCACAAGTCAAAGAAGCGCAGTTCCAATATGTTGAGGCAAGCGAGAAGTTGGAACAAACCTACCGTAGCGTAGTGAAAAACGTTCGTAATAACTACAACAACGTGGGGGCGTCAATCAGCTCTATCCGTGCTTACGAACAGTCTGTAATTTCATCTGAAAGTGCATTAAAGGCTACGCAAGCAGGCTTCGAAGTTGGTACTCGTACTATTGTTGACGTATTGAACCGTACACGCGATCTGTACGACTCAAAACGTAAATTATCAGATGCGCGTTACAGCTACATCAACTCGATTGTTGCACTGAAACAAGCAGCGGGTACATTAAACGAAGATGATGTTATTGCTATTAACAACGGCCTAAAAGCTGAATAAGTTAAGCAATATTGTCCAATAAAAAAACCGCCAAGATTGGCGGTTTTTTATTGTCAGAATTACGACTTAGAAGTCAATTTCGACGCCAGCGAAATAGCCATCAAACTTTGAGTCAGCACTAATGCCAGAGAAATTATTCACATCAAAGGCAAACTCACGATAGCCAACGCGCACACGGGTATCCACCGCAACACCATCAAACTGCCAGCCTAAACCGACCGCATAATCGTGTACATTCGACTCATTCACCCCAAGCATTAAATCTGCAAAGCCAAATAAGCCTAAACCCGGCATGCTCACATGGGTACTGGCGTACCCCATAACAATTCCGCTATCTACGTCTTTCTCTTCTGGATGACCTGCATCTTGGACACGCAGAGAGCCATTCATCAACTTATAAGCTGCGCCCAAATCAAAAGATAAAATATCGTTATCCAGCAGTTCGTAATACAACACAAAATCGGTGTTGCTCAGATCGGTATAACTGGTCACATTACCTTTAAAATCATGACCATTAAAGCTGAAATCAGCGTTCGCCAAGCTACCTTTTTGATCAAGACTGTTTTCACGAATTTTCAGATTTGGCACAAAAGGCAGTGGGTGTTCAACGGCAAACCAATAGCTACCCTGCGCTGATGAGCTGTAGTCAAAACCTTGTTGTGGCTGACCTTTATCGGAAAAAGTACCGCTAGTATCGGCGCGCCAATAATCGCCACCTATTTTAAAACCAACCACAGTGGCCGCGTGAGCTGATGTAGCCATTATGCAGCCTAATACTGCACTGGCCAGGAGTATTTTTTTCATAATTAACCTTGAGATAGCAAGTTCGTTAAATCAATCACCGCGGCATTTGCACGGGATACATAGTTAGCCATAACCAATGAATGATTAGCGACTAGACCGAAACCACTGCCATTAAGCACAACAGGGCTCCAAACCGTTTGCTGAGTTGCCTCTAGTTCACGAATGATCTGTTTTAGGCTCACTTCAGCATTTTTCTTTTTCAGCACGTCAGCAAAATCGACTTCAACTGCACGCATAAAATTCAGTAATGCCCATGAGGCGCCGCGGCTCTCATAAAACACATCATCAATCTTCCACCAGCTGGTTTTCACCTGATGGCTGGCTAAATTAGGGGTTGATTGACGCGCAGCATTATCCCCCGCTAAATCGGTGTTAAGACGTTCTTGACCTACACTTGCAGATAACCGTTGCGACATACTGCCTAAACGTTTTTGCACTTCTTTGAGCCACTCATTAAGGTTATCTGCGCGGGCATAAAACTGTGCATCTTGATTATTCGGATCCATCATTCGCGCCCGGTACAACTTAAGTAGCTTAATACCATCGCGGTATTCGCTTTCAGCACTCGGCACTAACCAACTGGTATGGTCGATGTTTAACTTAGCCTGCGCTTCACTCAAATCTTTATCAGCGGTAGATTGCGACTGTGAACGGCTAAACTCTTTACGCATAATCAGCGCCAAATCACGCGCTTGCTCTAAAGCGCCATACTCAAAGGCGGGCATGTTATCCATAAAGATTGAGGGTGGCATAACATCATTCGATAGCCAACCACCTTGCTTATCCAGCAGCGTTTCAACGGTCATAATCAAAGAGGTTGTGGTCGCATAACCAACAACATTCTTTTCTGTGGCAGTAAGCTGTTGTGGCGTCAGCGGATCAGGCTCGATACTCCACCAGACACTCACAACATAACCAATTAAAACAACGCATAAACTAACTCCAGTGACCTTCTTCCATGTGATTTGCATCAAGCGACTCCTTAATGATGGTGATGATGCTCATGTTCAGCAGCATTCTCGGCCTGCTTAGCAACAGGCAATGTAATCGTTAGATTCTCGCCATCGTCAAACGCTAACTGCAGTTTAACTTGCTGATCTAGGGCTAATGGGGCTTTGAGTCCGATGAGCATCACATGCTCTCCTGACGGCGAGAGGGTTAATTTTCCGTGGGAGGGAATATCGAAACCTTCAACATGGCGCATCTTTACCATGCCTTGTTCTTCGATGATGGTATGTAATTGTGCTTCCGTCGCGACCTCAGTCGTCACTCCGGTGAGGCGAACCGTTTTATCGCTATGGTTCTCCAGCGTAAAGTAAGCGGCGGTATTTGGTACTGTATCAGGCATTGCACGGACATGACCTTCGGTCATCACTACGTTCGCGAAAACAGAAAATGAGGCACAGGATAATGCGACAAAATTAAACATCTGTTTGAATATCGGTTTCAATGTCTTAAACTCCATGTCTACCCAATGTCGTCGTAAAGGAAAACAACCCATGAGTCATATACAGGTTCGGGATGATCAGGGCGTTCGTATTATCAGCTTTAATCGCCCAGATAAACGCAATGCACTTGATCTTAATATGTATAAACAACTGACAGAATACCTGATCGAAGGTGAAGCAGACAACGACATTCGTGCCTTTATGCTCCATGGCGAAGATAATTGTTTCACCTCGGGCAATGATGTTGCTGACTTTTTGAAAAATAGTGACTTAGGTCCAAATCATCCTGCGGTGCGCTTCCTATTTTGCCTATTGGAACTCAAAAAACCACTGGTTGCCGCCGTCTCTGGTGCCGCCGTTGGCATAGGCACAACGGTACTGCTTCACTGTGATTTGGTATATGCCGACAACACGGCTAAATTCCAACTGCCCTTCGTCAATTTGGCCCTAGTGCCCGAGGCTGGCGCAAGCTTACTCTTACCCGAATTGGTGGGTTATCAAAAGGCGGCAGAGCTCTTGCTGCTCGGCGAAAGTTTTGATGCAAATACTGCACACAGACTGAATATCATTAACGATGTGATCGCCCAAGAAGAGTTACTCGGTTACGCCCTGAGTCAGGCCAAGAAACTGGCGAATCAGCCACCGCAAGCACTGCAAATTACCCGTCAGTTGATGCGACCACATAAAAACCGCGTGCAACATCAGATGCATCAAGAATTAGAACAATTTAGTGCAAGACTTAAAAGCGATGAAGCAAAAGCCAGATTTCAGGCTTTTCTTAAAAAGTGATACTCACTTAAACAGTGTTCACTATTGGCATGAGGGTCGATGTGCCCTCTTGTTGATAGCATCCCGCTAAAGACTGTGTCCATAAACTTGCATCGGCAATTCCATTCACGTCCCCAAATTGAGGGAGTAAAACGAGGGTTAAATCGGTCTTTTCCATTGGTCCACAAGTAAGGCCAACACAAAGTAAACCAGCAGACTCACACCCGGCATAAACAGAATCGCGCCAGCCCACACTACACGAGTCCAAAAACAGGACCAACCAAACTGCCACGCCATACCGGAGGCAACACCGCATACTAAACGTTCCGAATTGTCCATTCGCATTTGCGCTCGTTTCATTTTGAACTCCAATCGATGAATAACTTATTTATCGCTGACACTGTGCCACTGAAACCAGCAGATAATTCCTGAAAACAACGCGAGGCTAATCACTGGTAGCAGTAGCAGAGTCATAAGAGGTGCTACAAACCACATAGGCAGCTCCTTACTTGTTTGCGCTGTATTCGCCTGAGGTGACAGACTCACCTTGGTTATCGGCGCTCAGTGTTAGCTGGCTATTGAAGTCATAGATACTTTCAGCTAATTGTGTTTGCAGTGATAACACCAGTTCACGCTTAGTGTTAACCAACAACTCCTGCGCTTGGGTGCTCAGCGTTTGCTCGATGGCGCCCACTACATCAGATACAGGTGCTGCTTCGGCGTGTACAGAAACACTCGCCATTAATGCACCAAATAACACACTCGCTTGAACTGATTTTTTAACGTTTGAAGTAAACATGATGTCGTCCCTTTCCGATTGATTAACTTGACATAGGGACTGTTACAAAGGGCGTGCCAACTTATCAAATCACTCTTAACACACTAATTTAATTAGATTTAAAAATTTATTTTAAGCTATAACGAGATAAGCGGGATATTTAGGAAAGGTAAAGTGGTGAAAAATACTACAAGCATTAGTCAATCTCACCACTTTTTAAATCGAATGATTATTGAGCAATTATTTCGCTCTGAATACTTTGGTAAGCCTGCTTGACCACCTCAATACCTGCACCATTTTTATGGGCGTTTTCGCTCAAATAACGACGCCACGCACGGGCACCCGGTAAGCCTTGGAATAAGCCAATCATATGGCGAGTGATATGATTTAAGCGCCCGCCCGCCTGCAAGTGAGCCTCGATATAGGGCAACATAGCCTCAATCACAGCTTCACGGCTAATTACCGCCTTCTGGCTACCACAGAGGATTTGGTCAACCTGCGCCAGAATATAGGGATTTTGGTAAGCCTCACGTCCTACCATCACACCATCTAAGTGCTGCAAGTGGTTTTTAGCCTGTTCAAGGCTAGTGATACCACCGTTAATGCTGATATTGAGCGTCGGGTAATCACGCTTAAGCTGATATACCCGGTCGTAGTCTAAGGGCGGGATCTCGCGATTTTCCTTCGGACTTAAGCCCTGTAACCACGCCTTACGTGCATGGATAATAAACTCACCACAGCCTTTAGCCATGACAGTATCAATAAAGTGAGCCAGAAACTCATAACTATCCTGCTCGTCAATGCCGATACGCGTTTTTACCGTCACAGGAATATCAACCACTTGCTTCATAGCATCGACACATTCAGCCACCAGCTCGGGTTCAGCCATCAAACAGGCACCAAAGCGACCGTTTTGCACCCGATCGGAAGGACAGCCCACATTGAGGTTCACTTCATCATAACCGCGCTCGGCGGCAAGTTTGGCGCAGCGAGCAAGTTCAGCAGGATTCGAGCCACCCAATTGTAATGCAAGGGGATGTTCTTCTTGGTTATAGGCAAGATAATCACCACGGCCATGTAAAATCGCCCCTGTCGTCACCATCTCGGTATACAGCAAGGCATTAGCCGACATTAAGCGAGCAAAATAACGGTAATGACGATCCGTCCAATCCAACATGGGCGCAATGGAAAAGGTGCGGTCGAGCTGTAGACCATCATTAAGATTATTTTTCAACACGTGACTATCGACTCAAGTAATTAGAATTTGCCAGTAAGTTCCAGCTTTGAGGGATAAAGCGCCTTACTTTAAGCTGCAGATGAGCCATGCAGCGCCAGCGTAAAAATACAAAAACAGTAAACGAGTTAACGTTTACTGTTTTGTTGCCCCTCAGAGCTGGCGGGATTATACCTTAAACCGCCCGCTTTGGGGAGATGAAGCAGGGACAGAAGCCTAGCTTAGAATTACTACAACTCGCTCCAACGTCTGAGCAAGTTATGGTAAACCCCCGTCAGATTAAACAACTCTTGTTCTGACGCGGCCTGCGCCGTCAACGCTTGAATCGATTGATCAAGTTGAAATAGCAAGCGGCGCTGCCCCTCATCGCGCACCATGCTCTGTAGCCACATAAAAGCGGCGGTACGTTCACCCGAGGTAACAGGAGTGACTTGATGCAAGCTCGTCGAAGGGTATAGCACCAATGAGCCCGCCGCGAGCTTTATGCTTTGCTGGCCATAGGTATCTTGGATCACCAGCTCACCACCTTGATAAGTGTCTGGTTCACTTAAAAATAAAGTTGCTGACAGGTCGGTGCGTACCATGCCTTCGCTGGTCGAGCGAATCGCGTTATCAATATGATAGCCAAAGGTTTCGCCGCCTTGATAACGATTAAACAAAGGGAGATAAAACTGTAATGGCAGCGCCACCGACACAAATAAAGGGTGGGCCAACAAACGCGCCATGATCAACTCGCCGATTTGCAGTGCAACAGGGTCACCTTTGTCTAACTGCTGATTACGTTTGCGGGTACTCGCCATCACGCCCGAGGTCTGATTGCCATCAATCCAAGTGCAGGCATCGAGCTCTTCCCTTAGCTGATTGACTTCTTCTTTAGAAAAAACATTCGGAATTTCAATAAGCATTTCAAAATCCTATTGGAATAGCATAAACATCAAAGGCAGCCCTAGGGCTGCCATTCAGATCTCGATTAATATTGCTTAGAAGTGCATATCCGCACTTAACATCACTAAGCGACCAGGGGCCATATTGGCAAAGTGCGCGGTATACGCTTTATCGTAATAACGCTCATCCGTTAGATTTTGCACGTTCAGACGTAAGGTCAAGAATTCACTCATTTTATAGGATGAAGTCAAATCAAAACGCCAGTAGGATGGAATCGACAGCGTGTTAGCCGTATTACCATAAACTTTACCCATGTAGTACGCGCCCGTACCAACAGTAAAATCCTCAGTTACATCGTAAGTCGTGAATAAACTTAAGCTATTTTTAGCGGTATTGGGGAAGCGGTTACCATTTTGCGCTTGGTTATAACCATTGCTTTCCAAGGTCGCATCCAAATAGGTGTAACCGCCAAAACCGTGCCAATGCTCAGTGAAGTCACCGGAGAAGCCAAGTTCAAAACCTTTCACCTTTTGCTCACCGACGTTTTCCTGCGGCGAATTACGATCGCCAGAGGTCGCGACCCGAGCGTTGTTTTTCTCGATTTGGAATACCGAACCATTCAAAGATAAACGTCCGGCAAAGAAGTCCCACTTAGTGCCTAACTCATAGCTTTCAGTATCTTCTGGCTCTAAATCGGCGTTGGTACTGCCGAGGCGATCCGCGCCATCACCATTTGAGGTTCCCGGAGGGTTAGAAGAAGTACCCCACGCGGCATAAATACTGCCGTTTTCAGCGGGCTTATAAAGTACCGATAATTGATAGTTAAAGAAGTCAGTATCATTGCTAAATTGAGAAGTCGAATTCTCGGCACTGGTGCTGTAATCATCCCAACGGATCCCGGCGTTCACCATCCAGGCTTCGGTTAACTCAATGGTGTTAAAGGCATAAAGCGAGCGAGTATCGGTTTCTGTAACTGTCGCATCGGTGCCGAGGGTGATAGTAGCAACCCAAGGATCGTGCGGATTCGGATTATCCAGCAGCGTACAGTTGTAGTTGTCCAGCATCGCCTGATCACAACCCGCGTTGCGGCCATTACCCGTATCGACGGTGTAACTCAAATTGCTAGTACGTTCGTTACTGAGTTCAGTCCCGACGGCAAAACGGTTCGTCATCCCCGCGAGTTTTGCTTCACCCGAGAGTTGTAATTGAGTGGCTAGAGTCTTAGTAACCGAATGGCGCGACTTAGTGTTTCGCCAGACATAACCATTAGCCACGTTGCCCGTGGTATCGTCCGGGTTGGTCACAATATAGTAATTGCTGTTACGGCTATAGATGGAGGTCGAAGTGAACTGCATGTCGTTATTAAAATCATGGCTTATCAACACTGACGCCGTATCATCCATAGTGTCGCGAAAATCCCGCGACAACAGACCATAGAAGTTGTCAGGGTCGACATCCGCTGGCTCGCCCGTAGCCTGATCGTAAGGAATACCATAATCAGGAATGTCATGATTTTCAAAGTGATAATATTCGAGCGTCACTTTCGTTGGCGTGGTTAAACCAAAGGTCACCGAAGGCGCTACGCCCCAACGGTTACCCGTGACTTCATCGCGTCCAGGGGTATCGGCATCGTGGGCCATCATGTTGATACGAACCGCAGCCTCATCGGCAATCACATGGTTAACATCGACGCTGGCGCGTTTAAGGGAATCCGTTCCAACGGCAACGTCAGCATTAATAAAGTCTTCGGATTGCGCTTTTTTGGTCACAATGTTGATGCTACCACCAACGGCACCACGGCCGTTGTAAACAGAGCTTGGGCCTTTCAGGACTTCAATTTGTTCAATGTTAAAGGTTTCGCGGCTTTGAGAGCCCACATTACGCATACCATTGATAAAGGTTGAAGATTGGGCATCGTAACCACGGATGAAAGGTCTATCACCGTAGGGGTTGCCACCCTCACCTGTACCTAAGGTAATACCAGGAGTTGCACGTAGCGCATCGGTAAAACTTTGGGCGCCCATGTCTTTGATTAAATCTTGGTTGATAACGGTAACAGTTTTAGCTGTATTGAGCAGGTCTTCGGTAAATTTACCCGATTGCACTTTACGGGTGTTGTAACCTAAGTACTCACCGTTTACTTCAATATGCTCGACTTTTTTATCAACGACTTGCGTTTGCCCTTCCGTTGCCATCGCGGGAGTGGCCGAAACCGCCATCCCAATCGTTAACGAACCTAAAACATGAGCACCGAGTGTGACTCGGCCATTACGACGTTTTGCAAATTTCATCAAAAACATTCCTGTTGCGGACTAAACCTGTAACAGATGTCCCCCACCTGTTAATCGCCGCTAATATATTCAAAACACAATTTGCAATCAATAATTATTATCATTTACATTACAATTTAATCTTTATCACATTATCAACAGCGATTGAGTGCTAGGTCTCAATTAACAAGATATGAGAATAACATTTGCACCAATTGAGCTTAACAATATGAAAATAATAGAAATTTAGTATTAAGTGGGGAAATACTGCGCTTGCAAAGTCCTGAATAATCAAGCTTCTCTCGAAAAATGATGGATAAATCATTGGAAAGGTATAAGAGGCCGAATGGACCCAAATCAACGGCCGTTGCGCGAAGCAGATGTATTCAGATGCGTAAGATTAAAGGACTGTGTCTTGAGCCTCTGCACGGATAAACAACAATAAAATCGTGAAATTAACCTCACATTTCCATTTGTGTCATCTAAGCTGATAGAGTGTGATTAAGATTGCTGTGGTTCAGCCACTTTTCGTCTAACCTTAATGACATGGTGACCATAAGGCTTAAGTTCATAAGAGGAAACACTGAAGCATGAACGTCAATTTTATTAACCCTTTTCTGCAATCCCTGCTCAATGTCATTTCGACGATGGCAAGCATGGATCTCACTCCGGGCAAGCCCCAAATTAAAACCGACAACTTAGCCAAGGGTGATGTGTCGGGGTTAATTGGTATGGTTGGGCCGCAGACTAAGGGATCGTTATCTATTACCTTTGAACAAAAGCTGGCACTGCAGATCATGCAAAATATGCTTGGGGAAAACCCTGGTAAGATAAACGAAGAAGTCACCGATCTCGTGGGTGAAATCACCAATATGGTTACAGGTGGGGCAAAAAATCTTTTAGGGCAAAAGGGTTACGAGTTCGAAATGGCAACCCCTATGGTGGTCTCGGGTAAAGGGCATACTATTTCCCATAAAGCGAACGGCACCAAAATTATCATGCCCTTCAGCAGCCCATTCGGTAACGCCTTTATTGAAATCTGCTTCGAGAATTAATTCATATCGTTCATGTCGCTCTGCAAGATTGATTATCGCTTCAAAGGCTTAATAACCAAGTGCAGAAAGGCTGACAGCAAACCACTCAATCTCCCGCTTCTTAGGGCATAAAAAACGGCGCAAATGCGCCGTTTTTTATTTCTACTCTGATGGCTTATGCAAGACACACCGCCACCCTTGGGGTGAGTTTAGTCACTAATTCATAGGCGATGGTGCCAATGTGTTCGGCGACTTCCTCAACGGGCAAGGCGGCGCCCCAAAGCAGGGCTTCATCGCCAACTTGGTCTGTCGCATCGGCGCCTAAATCAACGGTTAACATATCCATAGATACACGACCAACAATCGGCACTCGGCGACCATTAACCCATACAGGCGTACCTTCTGGCGCATTGCGCGGATAACCATCACCGTAACCAATCGCCACGACACCAAGGCGAGTATCTTGTTTCGCCGTCCAATAACACCCATAGCCAACGGGCTGTCCCGCCTTGTGATCGCGCACCGCAATCAAACGCGAGACTAAGTTCATCGCCGGGATCAGACCATGATTGGCACCGCAATCCCCCGTCACAGGTGAGACGCCATAGAGTGCAATCCCTGGGCGGATCCAATCCCCTTGGCTCTTAGGCCAATAGAGGGCACCCGCAGAATTGGCTAAAGTTCTAAACCCAGGCAAATCCGCGGTTAACTGGTTAAAGGTTTGCATTTGCACTTGGGTGTAATGATTTTCAGGCTCATCGGCACAGGCAAAGTGAGTCATCAAATGGATAGGCTTGGCGACATTATCACAGGCCATCAAACGCGCATACACCTGCGTAAATTGCTCAGGCGTCACACCTAAACGATGCATGCCCGAATCCACTTTCAACCATACGGTGACAGGTTTTGATAGCGTCGCTTGCTCTAACATCTCGATTTGCGACTCGTGGTGCACCACAGTATCGATATCGTGGGCCACCAACAGAGGTAAATCAGTGCTGCGAAAGAAGCCCTCAAGCAATAACAAGCGCGCCTTCACGCCACCGGCGCGCAATTCTAAGGCCTCTTCTAAACGGGCTAAGCCAAAGCCATCGGCAGTGTGTAAACAGTTGGCGACATTTAATAATCCATGACCATAACCATTGGCTTTCACCACCGCCATCACTTGGCTGCGACTCGCCTGTTGACGCAAGACGGCGAGATTGTTTTGCAGTGCACTACTGCTAATTTCTGCTCGGGGAAAAGGTTTCAAAATTTGCCTTGTCTATTTGGAAAGTCAGGAAATAAAAAAGAATACATAAGCAGTGCTTAGCTTCTAACACCAGAAATTAATCTTCTTCAAACTGCGGGCCAGCGTAGTTATCAAAACGGGAAAACTGGCCTTGGAAGGTCAAGCGCACACGTCCAATGGGGCCGTTACGCTGCTTACCTATGATGATTTCCGCCGTGCCCTTATCGGGAGAATCGTTGTTATACACCTCATCACGGTAAATAAACATGATGAGGTCCGCATCCTGCTCAATAGAACCCGATTCACGTAAGTCCGAGTTCACTGGGCGCTTATCGGCACGTTGTTCGAGCGAGCGGTTAAGCTGGGAAAGTGCAATCACGGGGATCTCTAACTCTTTAGCCAATGCTTTGAGAGATCGAGAAATTTCGGCGATTTCTAGGGTACGGTTGTCCGATAACGCCGGTACTTGCATCAGCTGCAAGTAGTCGACCATGATCATCGATAAGCCGCCATGTTCACGGGCGATACGGCGAGCACGGCTGCGCACTTCGGTCGGGGTTAAGCCTGAACCGTCGTCGATATACATCTTGCCCTGCTCGAGCATGATCCCCATGGTCGATGACACCCGCGCCCAATCCTCATCATCGAGCTGTCCGGTACGGATTTTGGTTTGGTCGACGCGGCCCAAGGAGGCCAACATACGCATCATGATCTGTTCCGAGGGCATCTCGAGACTGAAAATCAGTACAGGCTTGTCTTCATTCATCGCCGCCTGCTCGCAGAGGTTCATCGCGAAAGTGGTTTTACCCATAGAAGGACGCGCCGCGACGATGATCAAGTCGCCGGATTGGAAGCCCGCAGTCATACGGTCGAGATCGCTAAAACCGCTCGACACCCCTGTCACACCGTTATGCGGGTTGTTGTAGAGCTGCTCAATCTTATCGACGGTTTTTTCGAGAATGGTTTTAATGCCTTCGGGACCTTCGTTGGCATTGGTGCGCTGCTCGGCAATCTTAAAGACTTTACTCTCGGCTAAATCGAGCAAGGCACTGGAGTCACGTCCCTCGGGATTGTAACCCGCATCGGCAATCTCATGGGCGACGCGGATCATCTCCCGCACCACGGCGCGCTCGCGCACAATCTCGGCATAGGAAACAATGTTACCCGCGCTCGGGGTGTTTTTGGCGATCTCACCTAAATAGGCAAAGCCGCCCGCTTCTTCGAGTTGATTTTCAACTTCAAGTTGTTCAGAAACCGTAATTAAGTCGATGGGTTGACCACTTTCGACCAAACGGTGCATGGCCGCAAAAATCATTCGGTGGGATCGGGAATAAAAATCCTCTTTCACCACAGTCTCGGCCACTTTATCCCAAGCGTCGGCGTCTAACATCAGGCCACCTAAGACCGATTGTTCAGCCTCAATCGAATGCGGCGGCAGCTTTAAGCTATCGACCTGCACATCTGTCGGCTTATTCTTAGGTTTAAACGCACCTTGTTGTGACATTAACACTCCCGATTTCCAACAACTTAACAAAATATGATATAAAACCCGCGTCAAGCAAACAGGCCGTTTACATTCGCCTGTTACTTCATTCCAACGGACACTCTAACTAAAAATAAGGAAAGAACATGCGTATTGCATTGGTTGCAGCCTTAGTACTGACCTCTGGCGTAGCAACAGCCGATGAAGGACAATGGCAACCTTATCAAATGCCTTCAATTGCAGACAAACTCAGCGCGCGTGGAATCGATATTCCCGCTGACAAATTAGCCGATCTCACCAGTTATCCCATGAATGCCGTTGTTGGGCTGGGCTATTGTACCGCCAGTTTTGTCTCGCCCCAAGGGCTAGTTGTGACAAACCATCATTGTGCCTACAAGGCGATACAATATAACACTAAGAAAGAACATAACTATCTCGAACAGGGCTTTTTAGCCACCTCGATGGATAAAGAACCGTCGGCAGGTCCTAACGAGCGTTTATACATCACCGAAGCCGTGACCAATGTCACCAGCGATGTCACCAAAGACCTCAGTCAAGATCCACTCAAACGCTACGAAGACATTGAAAACCACAGCAAAGCCTTAATCAAAAGCTGTGAGGCCGATGATAACTACCGCTGTAACGTGCGCAGCTTCCACAATGGCTTGGAATATTATCTCATCAAGCAATTGATGATCCGTGATGTGCGCTTGGTGTACGCGCCACCAGAAAGCGTTGGCGCTTACGGCGGTGATATCGATAACTACGAGTATCCACGCCACTCGGGCGATTTTGCCTTCCTGCGCGCCTATGTAGGTAAAGATGGCAAGCCTGCGGCCTACAGTGAAGATAACATTCCTTACACGCCAAAGAGTTACCTGAAAGTGAACGCCGATGGTGTGAAAGCGGGCGACGGCGTGTTTGTGGCGGGTTACCCTGGCACCACTAGCCGTTATAACCTCACCAACGAGCTTAAATTTGCTAGCGACTGGTTATACCCAACTCAGGCAAAACGCTATCAATTACAGATTGATACTATCGAAGCCATGGGTCAGGAAGATGCCGATATCGCCATTAAATATGCAGGCAATATGGCGTCGATGGCGAACCGGATGAAAAAACTCAACGGTCTGCTAGCAGGCTTTAAAGCCACGGATATCGTTGGTATTAAACAGCAACGCGAAGATGATTTTCTGGCTTGGTTAAAGAAAAACCCAGCTCTTAATCAAAACCTTATCAGCGAGCTAGAAGTCTTATTGACCGAGCAGCAACTGCAAACCCAAACCAATTATTACTTCACCAACGCCCAATCGAGCACACTGCTCACTGCGGCCAATAGCCTCTATCGCTTAGCCAAGGAAAAGCAAAAGAGCGATGCCGAGCGTGAAATCGGTTTCCAAGAGCGTGACCTTGCCATGTTCAGCTCGCGCCTGAAGCGTATCGACTCCAGCTTTGACGTTAAAGTCGATAAAACCCTTTGGTTGCAAGATTTAAATTCCTACTTATCACAACCTAACCGTGTTGCAGCCTTAGACAATATGCTGAATCTAGACGACAAAAACGTCAGCCTAGAATCGAAACTCGACGGCCTGTATTCGCTCACAACGCTGACAGACCAAGCGCAACGTCTGGCGTGGATGGATGCCGATGCGAAGGCCTTTGAAACCAGCAGCGATCCCTTTATCCGCCTCGCTGTCGCGTTGTACGACACCAATATGGCACAGGAAAAGGCAGAAAAAATCCTAGCGGGTAAACTGTCTACCGCTCGCCCTGCGTATATGGCCGCCGTTATCGACTACTACAAAGCCAACAACTGGCCTGTGTATCCCGATGCAAACGGTACCCTACGTATCAGCTACGGAATGGTCGATGGTTATCAATCCCGCGATGCCCTCTACAAACAGCCATTTACTCGCCTCGATGGCATCGTAGCTAAACACACTGGTGTTGAACCCTATAACGCTCCGAAAAAACTGCTCGATGCAATCCATGAGCAGCGTTTTGGCGATCACTTAGTGAAATCTGTCTACCAAGATCCACGCGGCTGGATTTGCCGTCTGTTCTCTTGCTTGGACAAGCCTGAAGAATTTAACTCTGTGCCGGTTAACTTCTTGTCGAGTGTCGATACCACGGGTGGTAACTCGGGCTCACCTGTCTTTAACGGCAAAGGCGAACTCGTCGGCCTAAACTTCGATTCCACCTATGAAGCCATTACTAAGGACTGGTTCTTCAACCCCACCATCACCCGCGCCGTACACGTGGATATTCGATATATCCTGTGGATGATGGATGAAGTAGACCATGCTGATAATTTAATTAAAGAACTCGATTTAGTGAGAAATTAATATAAAATTAATATTCAGTGTTAATTGACAATAACATTAGCTGATATTAATTCCATTAATTTAATCAACATAAATTAAGCACCTTTTAAAACCGTTCAAAGAATATTCTTTGGACGGTTTTTATTTTAAGCAATTTGCTAATTTGTGATCTATCACATTATCCATTCGCCATAATCATTCATCAGCCACCTTAATTAGCATTATTTAAACCAAGAGCATTTATGGACAATTTGTCCAAACACAAAATCCAAACGAGTGATAACACCCTCATAATGCAATAAATCACATCGCAAGCCTTTAAAATACAACAAACAGTGTTAGGCGACCGATGACGCCACCATAACGCACTGTATATAAATAATAAATTAAATCGAACCTGATAAACCACAAACACAAAAGTCTATTTTTATTTCTAAAAATTTATCAAAAACGTCTAATAAAACCATTAAAAACGCCTGTTTTATCAAAAAGAATAAAACTTGATCGTTCTCAAGTTTTTTCCAGAATCAATTTCCTATTATCCAGCCGTCTAAAACTTACCAATACGCTTTTGCCATAGGCATAAGCTGCCAAACAAATACATTAAATAACACTGAAAATATAATTCAGGTTGAAAATGAGGAACGCGAAATCCTATGACAGCGACAACTTATCAACCGGGAGAAATCCAAGGGCTGATCAAGATAAATGCATCTAAATGCAAAGGATGTGATGCCTGTAAACAGTTCTGCCCAACCCACGCCATTAATGGCGCCTCGGGTGCAGTACACACTATCGATGAAGATAAATGCTTAAGCTGCGGCCAATGTTTAATTAACTGCCCCTTTAGCGCCATTGAAGAAACCCACAGCGCCCTTGAAACCGTCATTAAAAAGCTCGCCGATAAAAATACTACCGTCGTCGGTATTATCGCCCCTGCCGTGCGGGTCGCAATTGGTGAAGAATTCGGTCTAGGCACGGGCGAACTCGTGACGGGTAAGCTCTATGGTGCGATGAATCAGGCCGGTTTTAAGATTTTCGACTGTAACTTTGCCGCCGATCTCACCATCATGGAAGAAGGCAGTGAGTTTATTCATCGCCTCCATGCCAATGTCAAAGGTGAAGAAAATGCAGGTGCGCTGCCGCAGTTCACCTCCTGCTGCCCAGGTTGGGTGCGTTACCTCGAAACCCGCTATCCAGCGCTACTGCCTAATCTGTCCACCGCTAAATCTCCCCAACAAATGGCAGGTACGGTCGCTAAAACCTACGGTGCTAAGGTGTATCAAATGCAGCCAGAGAATATTTTCACTGTCTCTGTGATGCCTTGTACCTCGAAAAAACTCGAAGCCTCACGCCCCGAATTTAACTCAGCTTGGCAATACCATCAGGAACATGGGGCTCACACACCTTCGTACCAAGATATTGATGCTGTGTTGACCACCCGAGAAATGGCTCAATTGCTCAAACTGCTCGATATCGATCTCGCTAATACCCCCGAGTATCAAGGCGATAGTTTGTTCTCTGAATACACTGGCGCGGGCACTATCTTTGGTACCACTGGTGGCGTAATGGAAGCGGCATTACGTACCGCCCATAAGGTACTTACAGGAACTGAAATGGCTAAGTTGGAATTTGAACCCGTACGCGGGCTAAAAGGCGTCAAATCGGCTTCCGTCAGCCTGTTTGATACACAACTCAACCAGAATGTAACCGTCAATGTCGCTGTAGTACACGACATGGGCAACAACATCGAACCCGTGCTGCGCGATGTAATGGCTGGCACCTCGCCCTATCACTTTATCGAAGTGATGAACTGCGCTGGCGGTTGTGTCAACGGTGGAGGCCAACCTATTGAAGGTAAAGGCTCTTCTTGGCTTGGTAACATTTAACGGAAAACGGATATGAACAAGAAAAAACACCTATTTGCCGAGGACAGTTTCTTTCTGTCACGCCGTAAGTTTATGGCCGTCGGTGCAGCCTTTGTCGCCGCCTTAGCCATTCCTATTGGTTGGTTTACCAGCAAGCTTGAGCGCCGCAATGAGTACATTAAGGCCAGAAGCCAAGGGTTATATAAGGACGACAGCCTAGCGAAAAAGCGTGTCAGCCACGCCAACCCTGCGGTAGAGAAATACTACAAAGAATTCGGTGGCGAGCCATTAGGACATATGTCTCACGAGCTGCTGCACACCCACTTTGTCGACCGCACTAAATTAAGCTCTTGATTGGAGATGAAAAATGCATCAAGAACATGATATGAGACCCATTTTAAAACATCCGCTAAACGTCAGGATCTTCCACTACATCCTGCTACTGAGCTTTTTGCCGTTAGCCGCGACGGGTTTGTTATTGTTTTTTAAACCGCTTTCCCAAGAAGGTATGCAGCTAACCTATGATGTGCACATCATTGCGGGGATTGTTATGGCCCTCGATGCCGTGGCATTTACCATCATGGCATTCGACCGAGTGGTGCTATTTATCGCCCGCGTGTTCAGCTTCTCCGAGCGTGACGTGAAATGGTTTATGGTGTTAGGGGGTTACCCACAGAAATTCTTACTGGGTAAAAAAGTGCCTATCCCTCCGATGAACAAGTACAACTCTGGCCAGAAGCTCTTTGGTGCCTGCGTACTGATTGGCGGCACAGTGCTTATCCTCTCCGGCTTAGTGCTGTGGCTTATCCCCCACGCTGCGCCGCGGGATATAGTGTGGTTTTTAGGTCAAGCCCATTTAGTCTCAGGCCTAGTGTTAACCGCCTTCTTACCCGTGCATTTATTCCTCGCGGTGTACCGCTTCGATGACTTCAAAGCCATGATGATCCACGGCAATGTGCCCTACCATGATGCCGCCGAGTACACCCCGCTATGGGTCAAAAATGAAATTGCCCCCGTCGCCACAAACGGCGAACAACTGACCAGCAAATAGCAAGGTCTCCTGCGGCAGTTGCTCAACAACTGTCGCATTTCTGCATTCACACTCAAGGGCATAGATAACCATGAGCACACACGAGCATCATTCTATTACCGTCTCTGACTATAATCCCAACGTCAGTTTTATTGACGATCAGGCGATTTGGCAGGCCATTGAAGACGCTAGCAATCCGAGTCGCGAGCAAGTCCTCGCCATTCTCGACAAAGCGCGCCAATGCGAAGGCTTAAGCATTCAAGAAACCGCTCTCCTACTGCAAAACCAAGATAAAGCGCTGGATGAAGCACTCTTTGCCGTCGCCCGTGAGATTAAAAACACCATTTACGGCAATCGTATTGTGATGTTTGCGCCGCTGTATGTGTCGAATCATTGCGCCAACAGTTGTAGCTACTGCGGCTTTAATGCCGATAATCATGAGCTAAAACGAAAGACCTTAAAACAGGATGAGATCCGCCAAGAAGTTGCGATCCTCGAAGAAATGGGCCACAAACGGATCTTGGCCGTTTATGGCGAGCATCCACGCAACAATGTGCAAGCCATTGTTGAAAGTATTCAAACCATGTACAGCGTTAAGCAGGGCAAGGGTGGCGAAATTCGCCGTATCAACGTCAACTGCGCGCCAATGAGTGTGGAAGACTTTAAACAACTTAAAACCGCGGCGATAGGCACTTATCAATGCTTCCAAGAAACCTATCATCAAGACACCTACAGCCAAGTCCATCTTAAAGGTAAAAAAACCGACTTTTTATACCGCCTCTACGCCATGCACAGGGCAATGGAAGCGGGAATCGATGATGTCGGTATCGGCGCCCTCTTTGGCCTGTATGACCATAGATTTGAGCTGCTCGCCATGCTCACCCATGTTCAGCAACTCGAAAAAGACTGTGGCGTTGGCCCGCATACTATCTCCTTCCCGCGGATAGAACCCGCCCATGGCTCCGCTATCAGTGAAAAGCCGCCCTATGAGGTCGATGATGACTGCTTTAAGCGCATTGTAGCCATCACTCGCCTCGCCGTACCTTATACAGGCTTGATTATGAGTACACGGGAGAGCGCGGCCCTACGTAAAGAGTTGTTAGAACTCGGCGTATCACAAATCAGTGCAGGCTCACGCACTGCGCCGGGTGGCTATCAAGACAGCAAGCTAAATCAACACGATGCCGAGCAATTTAGCCTTGGCGATCATCGCGCCATGGATGAGATCATCTATGAATTAGTTACGGATTCGGATGCCATCCCCTCTTTCTGTACAGGCTGTTACCGTAAAGGGCGCACTGGCGATCACTTTATGGGATTAGCCAAACAGCAGTTTATTGGCAAGTTCTGCCAGCCGAATGCCTTGATCACCTTTAGGGAATATCTGAACGACTACGCCAGCGATAAAACCCGCGAGGCAGGTAACGCCCTGATAGAGCGAGAGCTCGCCAAAATGAGTCCATCACGGGAACGTAATGTGCGTGGCTGTTTGCAAAAAACCGATGCGGGTGAACGGGATATCTATCTGTAAATGGCACCTTATTTATTTTCTGAGCCCGGCGTGCAGTTGCATTTTGGCCTTAACACTAGCGCCTTACTGAATGCGATAGAGCGCGCTGATGTAATCGTGTTACACGCGTCGATTTACAGTAATTTTGCCGATAATGCCGTGGGGCAGTTGTTATTAAAGCGGCTACAAAACGCCCGCTTAAGGCAACTCACCCTGATTAAACTTGAGCCCACTCGTCTATGGCGGGATGAGTTTGCCACCATCTTAAGACCTGAGATGCCACTGCCGGAAGTGGAACGACTCTATGAAAACTCCCGACACTGGTGCGCCGAGCTTAAAACGCAGTTTCCTGAGGCCATCAATTTAGTCTCGACCCAAGCGCTGCCACTGCAACCTATATTGCTGATTGGCGATAGACTCTTTGTCGGCCACTACGCCCACAGCAATTACACCTCGGCTCAAGGACTTTGGCTGGAGTTTGATACTATTGCTTTAGGCCTTGCGCCAAACAGCTTAATCGATTGGTTTGATACTGGCGTCCCCAGTGAGCAAAACTCAGCGGTGGTAGTAGCACTTGGCCGTTATGTTGAGGAATGCCGCCGCGCAGTGGGTGAGCTTTGGTATCAGAGCTTGATTGAGCTAGATAAAGGGCGTAACAGATGAACACTCGCCCTAGCCCGCCAGTACCAGTCACTCAGCCAACATCCGTTAAACCGACGTTGCTTAAGCCCACGGCGTTTTCCTATGCCGAAATCCTTTCGCTACTTCAGGGACAAGACGATGAATGGCTATTTAGTCGCGCCCAGCTCGCCACTGAATTGCAATTTAATCAACAGGTGTATTTACGCGGCATTGTCGAGTTTTCGAATCACTGTCGTAACCACTGCCATTACTGTGGTTTACGCACCGAAAATCGACAGGTAACACGCTATCGGCTCTCGAACGAAGAAATCCTTAACGCTGTGGCTAGCATTGCCGAGCTGGGACTAGGTACTGTGGTGCTGCAATCGGGGGATGACTTTAACTACAGCGGCAATCGTATAAGTACCCTGATTACTGAGATTAAACGTCACCACAATCTAGCAATCACTCTGTCACTGGGTGATCGCAAACATCAAGAGCTGGAAAAATGGCGCGAAGTTGGAGCAGATCGCTATTTACTCAAGATGGAAACTTTCGACCGCGCCCTCTTTGCTCGGTGTAGACCTAAAGCCAATTTTGACGAGCGCATTGCAAGGCTCAATTATCTTAAGTCACTGGGATATCAAACTGGCTCAGGAATTATTGTCGATTTACCGGGAATGACGGATGCGATCTTAGCCCGTGATATTCAGCTATTAACCGAACTACAACTCGATATGCTGGCCTGCGGCCCTTTTATCGCCCATCAGCAAACACCGTTTGCGACTTCAGCCAATGGCAGCGCCCTTAAGAGTCATCGAGTGAGCGCTATTTTGCGACTGATGAATCCAGGGGCAAATATTCCCGCCACCAGTTCACTCGACGCCCTTGAGAAGGGCGCAAGGGAGCAGGCACTAAAGCGAGGTTGCAATGTGATTATGCCCTCCTTCACCCCAACACAAGTGAGTGGCGATTACAGCATTTATCCGGGAAAAAACCAGCAACAACAGTCAGCCACAGCACGACTTAAGCAAGTCTGTCAGCAAATTCAACGCCACGGGCTCCTGCCATCCTTTAGCCGTGGTGATTCAAAAAGGAACCAATATGTGTCAAGGCATTAATCCACAAGAGCACTCCCAAGCCCAATCGGCACCTCGGGGCATGCGTTACCATATAGCCTTAGTCGGTCGACGCAATGCGGGTAAGTCTTCTCTGCTCAATATGATCGCGGGGCAACAGATCTCCATTGTGTCCGATATTAAGGGCACCACGACTGATGCCGTAGCCAAGGCCTATGAGTTACAGCCCCTGGGGCCTGTGACCTTTTATGACACTGCCGGGATCGATGATGACGGAGAATTAGGTACAATGCGGGTGAAGGCGACTCGTAGAGTGTTATTCCGCTCCGATATGGCACTCTTGGTGGTGGACGAACAAGGGCTTTATCCATCGGATATCGCCTTAGTAAACGAAATACAGCAGATGCGAATGCCAATATTGGTGGTCTTCAACAAGGCTGATATCTACATGCCTAAAACTGAAGATATTGCCTTCTGCCAACAGCAATCATTACCTTATATTGTGGTCTCGGCTACCACAGGTCTTGCGGCCAAAACACTTAAGCAGCAGATTATCGATTTAGCACCCGCGGAATATAAGCAAGAGCCACTGCTAGCGGGCGACCTCTATCAAGCGGGGGACATTATCCTCTGCGTCGTACCAATCGATATGGCAGCACCGAAAGGACGCTTAATCCTGCCGCAGGTACAGATCCTTAGGGAAGCATTGGATCGCAGCGCGATCGCAATGGTGGTGAAAGAAACAGAACTCGAAAAGGCATTATCCGTCGTCACCCCCAAACTGGTGATCTCAGATGCTCAGGCAATTAAACAAGTCGCCGCCCTAGTACCAGCATCGATTCCACTCACGACTTTCTCAACCCTATTTGCGCGTTTTAAAGGGGATTTGCCCACCCTTGCCGCAGGCGCTGAGGCGTTAGATAAATTGCAAGATGGCGATAAAGTGCTCATCGCCGAAGCCTGCAGCCACAATGTACAGGAAGATGATATCGGCCGAGTCAAACTCCCCCGCTGGATAAATAGCTATACGGGTAAACAACTCGAATTTATCGTGACGTCCGGCCACGACTTTCCCGATGATTTAGAGCAATATGCCCTCGTCATCCACTGCGGTGCCTGTATGTTTAACCGCAATGAAATGATCCGCCGCATCCACGAATGCCAACGGCGCAATGTGCCTATCACTAACTACGGGGTCGCGATTTCAAAGCTACAGGGCGTGCTACCACGGGTGCTTGCGCCTTTTAACAACAGTCTTCAGCAATAACATATTGAGCCTTAGTGCCAGGCTTAGCTGCGATGAAGTAGCTAAGCCTGTTTATCCTTGATGCTTGACAAACAACCACTTACACAACAATACGAACTAAATCGCGCCCATAAAAAAACACCGCCGAAGCGGTGTTTTTCATTTAAAGCAGTTGGTAATTAAGCTTCTGCAACAACAGATACTTTAACAACAGCTTTAACTTCAGTGTGTAACTGAACTTCAACTTCGAAGTCGCCAGTAGTACGCAGAGCGCCTAATGGTAAACGAACTTCTGATTTAGCCAGTTCAACGCCAGCAGCAGTTACTGCATCAGCGATGTCACGAGTGCCAACTGAACCAAACAGTTTGCCTTCATCACCAGCTTTAGAAGCGATAACAACAGCTTCCAGAGCAGCGATTTTTTCAGCGCGTTGGTTAGCAGCAGCCAGATCAGCAGCTAATTTAGCTTCTAATTCAGCGCGACGAGCCTCAAATACTTTAACGTTGCTTTCGTTAGCAACAACAGCTTTACCTTGTGGCAGCAGGTAGTTACGAGCGTAACCAGCTTTAACTGCAACTTGGTCACCCAGATTACCCAGGTTAGCGATTTTATCAAGCAGAATAACGTTCATTATCAAATCCTCTATATTCGATTAGGAATACTGCAATTACTGATGTAAATCAGTGTATGGCAGTAGAGAAAGATAACGAGCACGCTTGATTGCGCGAGCTAGTTGACGCTGATATTTAGCACTAGTACCAGTGATACGGCTTGGAACAATCTTGCCGCTTTCAGTGATGTAGTTCTTTAAAGTAACGATATCTTTGTAATCAATTTCTGCAACACCTTCAGCGGTGAAACGGCAGAACTTGCGACGACGGAAATAACGTGCCATTTGACAGTCTCCTAAGTTTTCAATTCGACATTTTCGGCATGGATGACTAAGCGATTTTGGCCATTTCGCCCCTGTTGAAGCGTCATAAAACCTTGAACTTGTACTTCCACACCTGCTTTCAGATTGTCTGCCACGCTCTCAAAGCGTGGGCCACTCAATATCACTTGTATTTGTACGTAGACGTTGCGGAGCATATCTGCTTCATAACGCTGCGATTTGTGTTCTAGCATTATCACACTGTGTGCGATGCCTGCCGGGCTTTTAAAGCGTCTGGAACGGGTTATGGTTCCTGACAACACCAAGTTATTGGTGGTCACAGATAAACTTACTCAGCGATTTCTTCAGCGTTAGCTTCATCATATGAGCGGTCGCCAGCTGGGCCACGACGTGAATCGCGCTCATCTTTAGCTTTCGCCATTGGAGATGCTTCGGTGATGGCACCTTTAGTACGCATTACCATGTTACGCAGAACTGCGTCGTTGAAACGGAAAGCAGTTTCTAGCTCTTCAATCGTCTCTGCTGGTGCTTCAACGTTCATCAGAACGTAGTGAGCTTTGTGCAGGTCTTGGATTGGGTAAGCCAGTTGACGACGGCCCCAATCTTCTAAACGGTGGATTTTGCCGTTAGCTTCGGTGATTGCACCGGTGTAACGCTCAATCATACCTGGTACTTGTTCACTTTGATCTGGGTGAACCATAAATACGATTTCGTAATGACGCATTTATTGCTCCTTACGGTTATGTAGCCTCGTTATTGGCTCAGTCAGACCAAGTGGAGGCAAGGAACGAAAATAGTGACTGATTCGAGCGCGAGATAGTACAGAAAGCAGACGCGAAACTCAAGCAATAACTTTGCCTCAACCCCCAATACGGGTATGATGACGCCTCACCCCTATTCGGATATCAGACACCAGCCATTCAAGAACCCTGACTAATGTTACGAGCAATGCTAAAAGTTATCGCCCCTGTGAGTTTGTTTTACCTATCTTTTCAGGCACTTGCGCTTGTGCCTCCCGATTATCAGGAACCGCCAAGCGATTTTACTGCAGAAGTCGAAGCTGGCTTACAGTTGAACACGGGTAATACCGAGTCGAGCAGTTTTAATGGTCGCACCCAGCTGATTTACGATGCCAAGCAAACAAAACAAGAAGCCACGCTAAAAGCGTATTTTGCTTCAGAGAAAAACCAAACCACCTCAGAGAAGTACGAACTCCAATTGCAGAGCAACTATAAACTCACTAAGGGCTATATCTTTGGCCGTGGTGACTTTACTTGGGATCAGTTCGGTAGTTATACCCAAATTTCAACCCTTTCTTCGGGTTATGGTTTTAATGCCATCAGTACCTATAAGACCAAACTCAGCCTCGAAGTCGGTCCGGGTTATCGATACAACCTGCCTGCAGAATCGGTAGCAGAGCCCGATCCCGCCGCCGAAAAGGATGTGATTTTACGTACTGCGGCAAAGTTTTCGCAAAAATTGCAGGAATACACCAGCATCAATGCCGATCTCACCGCCGAGGTGGGCGAGAATAACAACACTCTCACCCTCGACATGAACTACAAGAACTTAGTGTTTCAGGATTGGGCATTTAAAATCGGCATGAACGTCAAGTACACCGAAGTGGTTCCCGAAGGCAGTAAGCAGACAGACACAGTCACCACCTTTAACTTGCTCTACACCTTTAGATAATCGAGGTACTCAGAGGTTTGGCTGAAAACAAGTTCACCCTCTCAGCCAAATCCCATTTCAGTCGAATTGAGTGACCCACACACAAAAATGATAACTCAGTCATTAAATCCCAACATTTTGCAACACGGAATACACACCAACTCCTGATATACTCTCCCTGCAACCACACAAGGAGTAGTTAATGGCAAATCCGCTACGCACTTTCGCCTCTTTATATAGCACGACTCTATTAACTGTGTTGGCAGGCGGTTTACTCACCACCTATTTAGGCCTGCGCCTGTCGGTGATGCACGTTCCACAGTTATGGATAGGCGGCATGATGTCGGCCTATTACGTCGGTCTGGTGGCGGGCTCTAAGATAGGCCACCGTTTGATTGCCCAAGTCGGGCATATTCGCGCCTTTGTCGCCAGCGCTGGGATAGTGGCCGCCTCCGCGCTCGGCCACGCCTTAGTGGATGAGTTAGCTGTTTGGATCCTCTTAAGACTTATCGTCGGTATGGGCATGATGTGCCAATACATGGTGCTCGAAAGCTGGCTCAATGAGCAGGCAGAAAGCAGCCAACGCGGCACTGTGTTTGCCAGCTACATGATAGTCTCGTACTTCGGTTTGATATTGGGCCAAGGTGCCATCAGCCTCTATCCTGAACTCGGCCTAGAGCCGCTGTTACTGATCGCCATCTGTTTTGCCCTGTGTATTGTGCCCATTTCCTTGACCCGCCGTATTCACCCTGCGCCACTGGTGCCCGCGCCCTTAAAAATCGCCCATTATTGGCGCAAAGCCCCGCAAGCACTGACGACTATTGCGATAGGTAGCATGATTGTCGGCTCCTTTTACGGCTTGGCGCCCGCCTATGCGAGTAACTTAGGTTTACCGCCCGAGAAAGTCGCCACCTATATGACGGCCACCATTCTTGCGGGTCTGCTGGCGCAATGGCCGATGGGGAAATTATCCGACATTATGTCCCGCAGCCGGCTTATCCGCATTAACTGCGTATTGCTTGGGATCTTAGCCTTAGCTATCGCCCTCACGCCTTACCACCCCACACTCTCACTGGTGATGACGTTTCTGTTCGGTATTCTTGGTTTTACCTTCTACCCTTTGGCGACGGCACTGGCCAACTCCCGTGTCGAGCAGAGCGAAAGGGTCGGTCTGTCGGCTACCATATTACTGACCTTCGGTCTTGGCGCCAGTATCGGTCCGCTTATCGCCTCAACCCTAATGCAATGGCTCGGCAACAGCATGCTCTATGGTTTTATGTCGGCCTGTACCTTAATTCTGTTTTTACGCCTGCGTTATGTTCACTCACAACAAAAGGCCGAAACCAACGTGACTCAAGACTACATCATGGCAACCGGTGACTTAGTCTCATCCCCGCTCGCGGCCGCGCTCGACCCAAGGGTTGATGTCGAATCGGTGCAGGAACAAATGACTCCCACGCCCAGCGACGATGAAGAAGATTTAGGTGCCGATACCCTCGAAGATGATGACACTGACAGCGAACAACAGCTGACATTCGAGTTTGACGTTAATCCAGAGCCGACTTTTGTTGACGCAGAAAGTCACGACTTAGAAGAGTCTAATCTCGATACGGTGAAAACCGCTTAAGAGGGATTTCAGTAATTCGGGACAATAAAAAAGACGGGCTAGCCCGTCTTTTTTATGGAAAGCTATCGATTAGCTACGGCGTTGACGCACGGCTTCGAATAGGCAGATGCCCGTTGCGACCGATACGTTTAAGCTAGAAACGCTCCCCGCCATCGGAATCGACACTAAAGTATCGCAACATTCACGACTTAGGCGGCGTAAGCCTTTGCCTTCAGCGCCCATCGCAATCGCCAGTGGCCCTTTAAGATCGGCTTGATATAGCTCGCAATCCGCTTCGCCCGCCGTGCCGACAATCCACACGCCCTTTTCCTGCAGATGACGCATGGTACGCGCAAGGTTAGTCACTTGGAATAAGGGCACAGTTTCGGCGGCGCCACAGGCCACTTTACTCACCACAGCGGTTAAGCCTACTGAGTTGTCCTTCGGCACAATAATGCCCTGCACACCCGCGGCATCAGCGTTACGTAAGCAAGCACCTAGGTTATGCGGATCGGTTACACCATCTAAAATCAAAAAGAACGGTAAGTCGGTCTTAGCTAACAATTCATCTAAGTCATGCTCACCAAGGATTTTAGCTGCCTTAACACGGGCAACAATGCCTTGGTGCTGAGCACTTTCGGCTTTATCGTCCAACACTTTGCGTGAGGTCACTTGGATACTAGTGCCAAAAGCTTTGGCCTGACGGATCAGCGGCGTTAGACGCTCATCTTCACGGCCCTGCAACAGCCAAAGTTCAATAATGCGCTCTGGGCTATGTTTTAACAGCGCTTCAACTGCGTGGATCCCAAAAATAATATCTTGTTTCTTCATTTACTTCTTTCTCGTGCTCCGCTTCGCGGCCTTTGGCTTTTTCGCCGAATTTTTTACGCTTTTCTTAGGCTTAGCGCCTGCTTTAGACTTGGACTTACTCGCCCCGGCTTTATCTGAACTGGCTTTCGATTTCGCGCCTGTCGATTTAGCCGCCTTAGCCATTTTGGCGCCTTCACGGTTTACCCGCTCACGTGCCGTCATCGGTTTTTCTCGACTTGGCGCAGACTTACGGCGACCGCCTTTTCCACTGTCGCCGAGCATGACTAAGTCAATCTGTCTATCATCTAAGTTTACTGCGGCCACTTTTACCGTGACGGGATCACCCACTTGATAGATTTGACCTGTGTGCTCACCAATCAATCGCTGACGCATAGGATCGAACTGGTAATAATCGCTGCCTAGGCTGGAAATATGCACTAAGCCATCGATAAATAAGTCATTTAAGCGAACAAATAAACCAAAGTTAGTGACAGAGGCAATAACCGCCTCGAAGGTG
This sequence comes from Shewanella sp. Koi 1, assembly GCF_052907445.1. Lineage (NCBI taxonomy): Bacteria > Pseudomonadati > Pseudomonadota > Gammaproteobacteria > Alteromonadales > Shewanellaceae > Shewanella > Shewanella sp. Koi 1. The sequence goes on from NZ_JBREJM010000001.1 coordinate 3,998,280, forward strand.
TCACCCACATGGTCCTGCATAAATTCACATTTCAGCCAGTCGCTTACATCACGCGTCGCTTCATCGGCGCGGCGCTCGGTGTTCGAGCATTCTTCGCCTAAGAGATCTAACTCATCAAGCTGATAATGGTAGCCACCATCGGATGTCCACTTTTCATTGGCTTCGCCTTTTTCCTTCGCCAATAAATAGCGGATCACGCGGTGAAGCACTAAGTCAGGATAACGGCGAATAGGCGAGGTGAAGTGCGCATATTCTTCGAGTGCTAAACCAAAATGACCTTCGTTATCAGGTGTATAAATAGCTTGGCGCATTGAGCGCAGCAACATCACTTGAATAAGCTCGGCATCGGGCCTATCGGCGATTTGCAGCATCACATTCTGGTAATCCGCAGGCGTTGGCTCAAGTCCACCGCCCATGCTTAAACCACGTTCGGCCAGAAACTCTTTAAAGTTTGCCAGCTTCTGCTCAGAGGGCGACTCATGCACGCGATAGAGGATTTCACCCTTGTGCTTTTTCACAAACTTAGCGGCCGATACGTTGGCCAAAATCATACATTCTTCAATGATTTTATGAGCTTGATTACGCGCTCTTGGCACAATCTTATCGATCTTGCGCTGATCGTTAAAAATAAACTGCGTTTCTAAGGTCTCAAAGGCAATCGCACCACGCTCGGCGCGCTGTTCATCGAGCGCTAAATAGAGTGACTGCAAACATTGCAGATGCGGGAATAGCGCCTCATGCTCAGGCGCAATCGGGCCGCCTTCAAGCATTGCAGCCACTTGGGTATAAGTGAAGCGCGCATGTGAATGCATCACCGCGGGATAAAACTTATAACCCGACAGCTTACCGCGGGCCGAAATCGTCATCTCTGCGACCATACACAAGCGGTCGACATGGGGATTAAGCGAGCACAGGCCGTTAGAGATTTTCTCCGGCAGCATAGGGATCACTTGCGACGGGAAATACACAGAGTTACCACGGGCACGGGCTTCGGTATCTAAGGCCGAATCGGTACGCACATAGTAGCTCACATCCGCAATCGCCACCCACAGACGCCATCCACCACTAGGTTTGACTTCAGCATATACCGCATCGTCAAAGTCACGGGCATCTTCACCATCGATGGTCACTAAGGGCAGATCTCGCAGATCGACGCGGCCAACTTTATCGGCTTCGGTCACTTCATCGGGGATCCGACGCAGTTTTTTCTCAATCACCGCCGACCAAGTGTGGGGTAAATCGTAATTACGCAAGGCAATTTCGATTTCCATTCCCGGCGCCATTTGCTTGCCGAGCACTTCAGTGACTTTACCGGCAGCTTTAACGAATCGGCCTGGACGACGGGTTAATTCAACCACGACCACATCGCCTTGACGGGCGCCATTACGATCTTCGGTGGCGATTAAGATTTCTTGGGTAATGCGCTTATCATCGGCAATCACAAATGCCATGCCACTGTCGACATGGAATCGCCCCACAATGGCGGCACTGCGTGGTTGGATCAAGCGAACTATACGGGCCTCGCGGCGGCCTTTACGATCCATACCGGCTTTTTGTGCCAGTACTTTATCGCCATGGAAATACATCAGCATGTCGCGATTTGAGATAAATAAATCGTCGCCACCTTCGTCAGGTTTAAAGAAGCCGTAGCCTTCTCTATGCCCAAGAACTGTGCCGGAAATCAGATCCATTTTTTCAGGTAAGCCATAGCTTTGACCGCGGGTAAATACCAGTTCACCATCGCGCTCCATCGCCCGTAAACGGCGACGCAGGGCTTCTAACTGTTCTTCATCGTGGATCTGCAGTGCAACAGCGATGCTGTCACGGGTAATAGGTGATTTTTGAGAACGTAAGTACTCGATAATATACTCACGACTTGGGATAGGGTTTTCGTACTTATCCTGTTCACGCTCGAAATGAGGGTCTTTGATCATTCAATATCCAATATTTCTGTCTCAATCAGTAGAGACATCTCAACGGGTTCGCAAGTGCCCTTGCTGGGCCCGCGCCACTGCACTGGCGGGCATTTTAGCGGCTAACACCTGCAGTAATGACAAGGCTTTTTTCTTGGTCGCCTCATCGGTAAATACATTGTTGTATAACCAGTTATAGGCCATTTCATAGTCCCTTGGACTACCATAACCTTCACCGTATAAACGAACCAGCATCATTCGCGCGGCTAAACTGCCGCTCGCCGCCGCTGGCAATAAATAATTGACCGCACGGTCTTTATTACGAATAACAAACTTACCATTTTGATAATATTCGGCAAGTTTCACCATGGCCTCGGGACTGCCCTGCTCGGCCGCCTCTTGCAATAATCCCATCCCTTTGACTGCATTGGCTTTTACGCAGGTACCATGGTTGAGCATTTCCCCCCACAGAAACTGATACAGGGGCTGCTTTAAGACTTCTGCGCGCGCTTCGATGTCTTGCACTAACTGACAGTCATCTTGCTTAACTCTTGCCAAATATTTCTCGCCGCGGATCATTTCAAGTAATTGATCTTGAGAATAAATATCCACCGCCTGTGTTTCAGCAAAGCACATTGAAGATACTAAGGGCAGCAGCGCAACTAATGCAGTACGTGGCATAACGACTCTCAATGACAATAGGGTGAATACTTGCATCGGCAGTATAACCTATTTCTTGAGCTCAAGCCGAATTTCTAACCACAGAAAACAAACAGGAAGGAACAACAAAAGAAGAAAAGGCCGTGAAACACGGCCTCTACGATTTTAGTTAAATGGGCTAACTAAAATCATCGTTTCATTACGGTCTGGACCGGTAGAAATGATGTCGATCGGCGTTTCTAACAACTCTTCAATACGCTTGATGTAGTTGATAGCTGCTTGCGGTAACTGTTCTAAAGAGGTCGCACCGAAAGTTGACTCGCTCCAGCCTGGCATAGTTTCATAAACAGGCGTGACCTGCTCATAACCTTCAGCCGCTAATGGCGTAACCTTAGAGATAGTGCCATCTGGATGTTGGTAACCCACACAGATCTTCACTTCTTTCAGGCCATCGAGTACGTCTAACTTAGTTAAGCAGAAGCCGCTTACGCTGTTGATTTGTACTGCGCGGCGCATTGCCACTGCATCTAACCAACCCGGACGACGCTTACGACCGGTAGTCGCACCAAATTCATGACCTTTAGTCCCTAAGTGATCACCCACTTCACATAAGAGTTCAGTAGGGAAAGGACCTGCACCCACGCGAGTGGTGTATGCCTTCATGATACCTAAGACATAGTCTAAATGACGTGGACCAAAGCCGCTGCCTGTCGCCACACCACCTGCGGTAGTGTTTGACGAAGTTACAAACGGATAAGTACCGTGGTCGATGTCTAACAGTGTACCTTGTGCACCTTCGAACAGAATTGGCTCACCCGCTTTACGCGCGTTATCCAGCAGTTCGGTTACGTCAACACACATGCTCTTCAGGTAGTCAGCTAAGGCTAACGCGTCGCTCAGTGTTTGCTCGTAATCTACGGCGTCAACTTTGTAGTACTCTGTCAGCATAAAGTTATGATATGCCATAACTTCTTTCAGCTTTTCAGCAAATAGTTCAGCATTGAACAGATCGCCAACACGCAGACCGCGACGGGAAATCTTGTCTTCATACGCAGGACCAATACCACGACCCGTAGTACCAATAGCTTTGTTACCGCGCGCTTTTTCGCGAGCGATGTCTAAGGCACAGTGGAATGGTAGGATCAGCGGACATGCTTCAGAGATCAGCAGACGTTCCTCAACTGGAATGCCGCGCTCTTTGAGCATTTTGATCTCTTTCATCAGTGCGTCAGGTGCAAGCACCACACCGTTACCGATAATGCATTTCACATTGTCGCGTAGGATGCCTGATGGGATCAGATGAAGTACGGTTTTATCGCCATTGATCACAAGAGTGTGACCCGCGTTGTGACCGCCTTGGTAGCGAACTACATATTTTGCCTGTTCTGTTAGAAGGTCGACAATCTTACCTTTTCCTTCGTCACCCCATTGGGTGCCGAGAACAACTACGTTTTTGCCCATTGTTTGCTGCAAGGTTGTGGTTAAAAAAGAATTCTAACAGATTTTAAAGCGCAAGTGGTAAGGCATTTATGAAAAAATAATCAAAATGACCAGCCCAGCGGTGACTAAAGAACCGCCAATCCGGCGTAAAACTTGCTGATTTTGATGGGAAAGCTCGTTTAAATATCGGCGCCATTTATTGGGAAACAACAAAGGCCCCACGCCCTCTAAAATCAGCACCAATGCCACGGCCAACATGAATAACTGTAAGCTCATCTTCCCCTCTCTTCGAACAGTCAGCAAAAAAACACTTTCATTAACGCGAGCATAGCCAATTTTAGGCAATAAAAAACCCAGCATAAGCTGGGTTTTTTGAGATTCCAAAACGTATTAACGCTTAGAGAATTGTGGCTTACGACGTGCTTTACGTAGACCCACTTTCTTACGCTCAACTTTACGAGCGTCACGGGTTACGAAACCAGCAGAACGTAATGATGGACGCAGAGCTTCATCTAATTGCATCAGAGCACGAGTAATACCGTGACGGATTGCACCTGCTTGGCCAGTGATACCACCGCCCTTAACAGTTACATAGATGTCCAGCTTGTCAGTCATTTCAACTAGTTCTAATGGTTGACGAACAACCATACGAGCAGTTTCACGACCAAAGTATTGGTCCAAAGGACGTTGATTTACAACGATGTTGCCACTACCAGCTTTAGCGAATACGCGTGCTGTAGAGGTTTTGCGACGGCCAGTGCCGTAGTACTGAGTTGCAGCCATTTGCTTAATCCCGTTTAGATATCAAGAACTTGAGGTTGTTGTGCAGCGTGGTTATGTTCTGCGCCAGCGTAAACTTTCAGTTTACGGAACATGGCACGGCCCAGAGGACCTTTTGGTAACATACCCTTAACTGCTTTCTCGATGATCATTTCTGGCTTGTGAGCTTGCAGCTTTTCAAAGCTGATTTGCTTGATGCCACCAGGGAAGCCTGAGTGCGAGTAGTACGTCTTGCCTTGCGCTTTGTTACCAGTAACAGTAACTTTCTCAGCGTTGATAACGATGATGTAATCACCAGTGTCAACGTGAGGAGTGTATTCTGGCTTGTGCTTACCGCGTAAACGCAGAGCGATTTCGGTAGCGATACGACCTAAAGTTTTGCCGTCAGCATCAACGACGAACCAGTCACGAGTTACAGTTTCTGGTGTAGCAGTAAAAGTCTTCATTATTACAAAAACCCAAAGTTAATTTCTGTCTCACATGTTGCCTACAATGGTAAACAACACAAAATTGCCTTTCAGTACCCCTTCGAGTACTTAACTCGGCGTACAACTTCCACCTAGTTTGGTGGAGTAACGTGGGCAGGTGGCGGATTATAGACAAACGTGAGCTAAAAATCACCTGATATTTTGACAAAAATCATAAAAAATCGATCGGTGAGGCTGATTTTCACTGGGATGGATGAGTCACAGGAGGTTTGCGCAAAAAACGCGCTAACCTCCGATAAAACTCACTCGCTAACTTATGGTAAATGTTCTGATTTTAAGTAATCGTGGGATTGCATTTCGATTAAGCGAGAGCGGCAGCGTCTAAATTCAAAACTCAATAAGCCATCTGCATAAATCTCTTCCAGCGGCACCTGCGCGGAAACAATCAACTTAACGTTGCGCTCGTAAAACTCATCCACCATAGCTAAAAAACGTCTGGCGATATCATCACCCGTTAAAAACGCGCCCATTTGTTCGATGCCACTCACCAACACAGTATGATAAATCCGCGCCAGCTCCATATAATCCCGCTGACTACGGGGACCATCGCATAAGGCCCTGAAATCCGCGAGCAACACACCTTGCGCCTGTTGACGTATGCTGATTGCGCGCCCTTCAATCTCTATCGCGTCGGTTGACACTTCGGCCTCGGGGGCTAACTGGCGGAAATAACGCAGCAAGTTAGTATCGGCCTCTTCATCGAGTGGATGGTGATAAATCTCGGCCTGCTCCAGTGTGCGTAGACGATAGTCGATGCCCGAATCCACATTGAGTACTTCACAATGCTGATTGATCAAGGCGATCGCGGGAAGGAATCGCGCCCGTTGCAATCCGTTTTTATACAAATCATCGGGAATAATGTTTGAGGTAGCGACTAATACCACTCCTTCTTTAAAGAGGGCTTGGAATAAGGTGCCAAGTAACATGGCATCAGTGATATCAGAGACAAAAAATTCGTCAAAACAAATAACTCGGTATTTAGCCGCCATCTGTTTGGCAATCACTAACAAAGGATCGCGCGTACCTTTGAGCGCATCCAGATCTAAATGCAGTTGATGCATAAAGCGGTGAAAGTGCGCCCTTAGTTTTTGATTACCTGGCAGCGCATCAAAAAAAGTGTCCATCAAATAGGTTTTGCCGCGACCGACACCGCCCCACAGATACAATCCCTTAGGCGCGACAGGTGCTGACTTAAGACCAAAGGAGGTCAGTAACTTGCCTAAGAGTGAGCTTGGCGCTTCGGCAGCGGTTAAATCCTCGTAGACGCGTTGCAGTGCCTTTACGGCCATTTCCTGCGCGGGATCATGGGAAAAACCATCACGAGTAAGATCTTTTTGGTAATGCTGCCAAGGGCTTAACTGGGGCACGTTATAATTCTCTTTTATCCTTTGGAAAAACTGCGTCGATATTACCACGGCCTCTCACACAGGGCATATATTTATCCCCCAACAAGCTAAGGATGCTGGATTCCATTTTTAGACACTCGACGACGGAAAAGCCAAATTGGGCACGAAAGGATAAAAACTTATTTAGAAAGCGCTATGCTGTTAACTTATTTCACGCGACGATTGAAACATTTTAAGACTTGAAAAAGGCCTTAAAAGCCCACAGGTTTCACTTAAGTTACAGCCCATAAAATGCTGATAAAATAACCGTTAAGATATTAACCTTTGTTAATATTGATGAACTTTTTCAATGAGGTGCGTGTCCGAATGGTTACCTAGGCAAATAGCCGGTACCGATACAGATTCGATCTGGTGCGGACACAACTCACGACGCATTACATCCAGATCCTTGATCCCTTATTTGGAGTTATGAATAGATGAAAACGAAACTATCTGTACTTTCAGCCGCAATGTTAGCCGCAACTCTGACAATGATGCCCGCTGTCTCACAGGCCGCTATTCCGCAATCTGTTGAGGGTCAATCCATTCCAAGTCTTGCGCCTATGTTAGAGCGCACGACGCCCGCTGTGGTTTCCGTGGCGGTATCTGGCACGCACGTCTCTAAACAACGTGTACCCGATGTGTTCCGTTATTTCTTTGGCCCCAATGCACCGCAGGAACAAGTGCAAGAGCGTCCTTTTAGAGGCTTAGGCTCAGGTGTGATTATTGACGCAGATAAAGGTTATATCGTCACCAACAATCACGTGATTGATGGTGCCGATGATATCCAAGTCGGTCTGCACGATGGTCGTGAAGTCAAAGCCAAGCTGATTGGTACCGACTCAGAGTCCGACATTGCCTTGCTGCAAATTGAAGCGAAAAATCTAGTCGCAATCAAAACCTCAGATTCTGATGAACTACGTGTGGGTGACTTTGCCGTCGCTATCGGTAACCCCTTTGGTTTAGGTCAAACAGTGACCTCAGGGATCGTCAGCGCCCTAGGCCGTAGCGGTTTAGGCATTGAAATGCTTGAAAACTTTATCCAAACCGACGCAGCAATTAACAGCGGTAACTCGGGTGGTGCGCTGGTTAACCTGAAAGGTGAGCTGATCGGTATTAACACCGCCATCGTAGCGCCAGGCGGTGGTAACGTGGGTATCGGTTTTGCGATCCCTGCCAATATGGTGAAAAACCTCGTGGCACAAATTGCCGAGCACGGTGAAGTGCGCCGTGGCGTGCTCGGGATCTCTGGCCGCGACTTGGATAGTCAACTCGCCCAAGGTTTTGGTTTAGATACCCAGCACGGTGGTTTTGTGAATGAAGTCACCGCGGGCAGCGCCGCTGAAAAAGCCGGCATCAAGGCGGGTGATATTATCGTCAGCGTCGATGGCCGTGCGATTAAATCCTTCCAAGAGCTGCGAGCCAAAGTCGCGACTATGGGCGCGGGTGCCAAGGTTGAACTGGGACTTATCCGCGATGGCGATAAGAAAACCGTGAATGTCACCTTAGGTGAAGCAAGCCAAACTACTGAAAAAGCTGCCGGTGCTGTGCATCCCATGCTACAAGGTGCCTCGCTAGAAAACGCTTCGAAAGGGGTGGAAATTACTGAGGTGGCCCAAGGCTCGCCAGCGGCAATGAGCGGCTTACAAAAAGGCGATGTGATTGTCGGCATTAACCGTTCGGCGGTGAAAGATCTGAAATCACTCAAGGAGCAGCTCAAAGATCAAGAAGGCGCTGTCGCCCTGAAGATCCTCCGTGGTAAGAGCTTGTTGTACTTAGTGCTGCGTTAATCGGTACGCCGCTCTGATCTTTATCCCATTATCAGATGCGGATCAGCATAGGGAACGCGGGTTCCCTATGCTTTAACTTGTTAAACATGTTAATCTAACTCACCTTTTTCAATACTTAGCCTGCCATGACAATAAAAGAAACCCTGTTATATCTCGGTAAAGCCGTGCTCTTCGGCCTTATCATGGCGGCCATGTTTTTGTTAGTTACACACTACTTCGACAATAAGAATCTCGGCAGCTCGTTACTGCAAAACCGGGGTAACAACACGGTCGAACTCTCCTTTGCTAAGGCCGTCCGCCGCGCCGCCCCTGCCGTAGTCAATATTTATAGCTTAAGTATCGATCAGAGCCGTCCGCTGAACTCTGGCTCCCTCCAAGGCCTAGGCTCTGGGGTGATCATGAGCAAAGAAGGCTATATTCTCACGAATTATCATGTGATTAAAAAAGCCGACGAAATTGTGGTCGCCCTGCAGGATGGCCGCAAATTCACCTCGGAAGTCGTAGGGTTTGATCCCGAAACCGATCTTTCAGTGCTTAAGATCGAAGGCGATAATCTTCCTACGGTGCCAGTCAATCTCGACAGCCCACCGCAGGTTGGGGATGTGGTATTAGCGATTGGTAACCCTTATAACCTCGGCCAAACCATTACCCAAGGCATTATCAGCGCCACGGGTCGTAACGGCTTAAGTTCTGGTTATTTAGACTTCTTACAGACAGATGCCGCAATTAACGCCGGTAACTCAGGCGGCGCCTTAATCGACACTAATGGTAGCCTGATTGGTATCAACACCGCCGCCTTCCAAGTGGGCGGTGAAGGTGGCGGCCACGGGATTAACTTCGCGATCCCAATTAAACTGGCCCACAGCATTATGGGTAAACTGATTAAAAATGGTCGGGTGATCCGTGGTGCTTTAGGGATCTCTGGCGAACCGATTAACCCGGTTGTGGCGCAAATCCTCAACCTACCCGATTTACGTGGGGTATTAGTCACAGGCGTCGATCCTAATGGCCCAGCGGCACGGGCGCAGCTACAACCAAGGGATGTGATCATCAAATACGATGGCGAAGATGTGCCAGGGGTCGAAATGCTGATGGATAGAATTGCCGAAACCACACCCGGCAAGAAAATCATGATGACGGTTATTCGCCAAGGCAAAGAGCAAGTATTGCCGGTGATTATCGATGAAAAGGTCGTCGTCGATAATTAAGCTCAGTAAGCTACCTTGATTAATCTCAGAATGAGGCATGTATAGAACCTCATTCTGAGTCATCATCCAAATCACCTATTACCTTATAACTCAAATAGCAGAGCTATTTATCTCGCATTGCCATTTTTCACTGACTTTTGCCCCAAATTTAGATGAGTTTGTCGTCGGGTGTGTACGATGAATTGTCATTGTTTCCCCTGTGACACGCCACCCTTTTATTTCACAAAAAGCATCCCTGAGGGCTCGACGGCTGCATCTGCTGCATATGGAAGTGCGAATGCCGCGATCACATGGATGTGAAAGAGCGGCCATGCCGCCAACGGTCACAGTTGCAACAATGACAATCTTTACGACCATTGAACTGTTCATCTGGCTAAAAGCTTTTTGCCCCAAAACGAGATAAGTTTGTCGTCAGGTGTGTAGGATGAATTGTCATTGTTTCCCCAGTGACACGCCGTGAATATGTCCCTATAGGCTCGACGGCGACATCCATGTCGCCAACGGTCACTGTTGCAACAGTGACAATTTTGACGACCATTGAACTGTTCATCTGGCTAAAAGCTTTATGTCCCAAAGCTTTATAAGTAGATCTAAGCTGACTTAACTTTCGAGTGAGCAGTTTGTTCTGGTCTAATCCCATCGGACACTTAATTTTGAGACAGTATGGTCAATAAATTAAGAGGTCTATATGAGTCTGAAGAAATCACATAAAAGTTATCCGCAGGCATTTAAAGATGAAGCCGTCTTGATGGTGCTAGAGCAAGGTTATAGCGTTGCCGATGCGGCAAAGTCTCTTGGAGTTAGCACGAGCCTGCTTTACAACTGGAAAGAAAAACACGAAGCCCTGAAACAAGGTATCACCTTAGAAGAGTCTGAGCGGGATGAGTTGAAGCGATTGCGTAGAGAAAACAAAGAATTGCGCATGGAGAAAGAAATTCTAAAAAAGGCAAGCGCCTTCTTTGCGAAAGAAATGAAGTAAGATTTCGTTTCATCAAACTGCAATCTCACCTGTTTCCCATAGCACTGTTATGTCGAGTAATGAGTGTCAGTAAGTCAGGCTATTACGATTGGCATAAACGCCCTGCAAACGTGATAAGCCTTGAAACACTGAAGCTTTATCGCCTTGTTCGACAGCTATTTAAGCAAAGTCGAGGCAGCTTAGGGAATCGTGAAATGGTGAAGAAATTGCGCAAGGAAGGCTACCAGGTTGGTCGCTATCTCGTTCGTAAAATTATGCACCGCCTTCGACTTAAAGGAACCCAGCGACGCGCTTACAAGGTGACTACGCAGCGAAAACACTCAGATGCAGTGGCTGATAACCTGTTAAATATGAACTTTAATCCAGTATCGGCTAATCAGGTCTGGGCGGGTGACGTGACCTATTTAAAGACGGGTGAAGGCTGGATGTATTTAGCAGTGGTGATGGATTTATATTCACGCCGGATTGTGGGATGGCACATAAACAAACGCATGACCACAGATTTGATATCTAAGGCATTAATAAAAGCCTACAACCTGCGACAACCAGCGCGAGGGCTGGTATTTCACAGTGACCGAGGCTCGCAATATACCAGTAAGCAATTCGGTAGGCTGCTATCGAGTTATGGTATCCGAGCCAGCATGGGTGATGTGGGGGCGTGTTGGGATAATGCCGTTGTTGAGCGATTTTTTGGCAGCTTAAAACACGATTGGATTTTTAAAGTTAATCAACCAACAAGGGAGTTTATGAAGCAAGATGTGACTGCTTACATGAAATATTACAACTTGGAGCGACTGCATTCTGCTAATGACGATATGTCACCTGTAGAGTTTGAAAATTCTCAAGTAAAAGTGTCCAGTTTGGATTGACCAGTACACCTCTTACCATCCGCCCTAGTTGTCCATCGCGCACAGTTTGAAGCTCTTACCCGTTCGATTTGGCTCACATACGTTGCGACAGACCACCAACTGTCTAAACTAACAGCAGACCTATCTCTAGAATCGGAGCAAGCCGCAAAGAACATGCCTCAAATTGCACAAATGATCGAAGCATTAGAAAAAAAGGGGCCACCGCAGGCATATGATGCAGTTTCCCGATTTAAAGACAACTCGTGGAAGGCTCTCAATTCTTATGCGCATGCAGGTATTCATCCTATCCTAAGGCATCGCGACGGGTATCCAGTAAAATTGCTTCACGATGTGCTACGCAATACTAATGGGTTGGCAGTTATGTCATTTATGCAAGCCGTAGTTCTTTCTGGTCAACAACCACTGCAAAAAACAATACTAGAGCTAGCAGGTAAGCGTTTAGGGTGCATGCCTGCACTACTATGACACCTAACAAATCAATCAACTATTCGCCTTCGGCGCCTGACGCAGCGAATCTGCGCCGTTTATTCGAACGTAATGAGTCAAGAATCGTATGAGCAAGAATAGTAAATCTAAGAGAGATGCCCAAAAAAAGGCTAAAGAACATCTGCAGAACCAAAAGCAAGATTTAGCCACGCGTGAAAAGCAAAAAATCCCAACGATTTTTCTTGATGAATCAGGAAATACAGGCTCGAATCTACTTGATCAAGACCAGCCTGTTTTCACTTTAGCTAGCTGTATATTTACTGAAAAGGATTCAGAGAAGCTGCTGGCTCTTGTAGATTCCAATTCTCCACATGAAGCACATTTCAAAAATCTGAAACGGAGAAAATCTGGCCAGGATGGCATCGTTAGGTTAATGAGTAGCAAGTTACTTAATACAAAAAATGTGAAAATAAACATATTCTTAAAGGAGTTCATGGTCACAACTAAGATCGTAGATATTCTTATCGAGCACATGTTACACCTGATGGGCGAAGACCTCTATTTAAACGGAAGGAATATAGCTCTTTCAAACATGCTTTATTACTGTTTGCCATCATTTTGCGACAAGGATATGGTTCAATCTATGTACAAATCCTTTGTGGTAATGATTCGAGACCAAAAGCAGGACGATATTGACAACTTTTACAACAGTCTTGAAAAGGTAAAAGAGTCGTCGTCTAACGAGGATTTTAAAGAAGACATTGACTTTATTATGGCTACGAAAAATTGTATCCATGATGCTCTTAACGGAATTGATAAATTTTCCTTAGATCCATCAATACCAGCATTGTTTAGTCACTGCGCTCAATGGGGAGATGCATATCCGAAAGGTTTTCACATCATTCATGATGATTCTCATAGCATCGAAAAGCAAAGACTCTTGTTTGCACAATTTATGGACTGGACTCAGGACGAGGTGGAGCTTGGTTACGACCGAAGGAAATATAACCTCCCTCTTAAAGGAAAGTCTTTAAAGTTCGCAAGCTCCAAAGATTATTCACAAATTCAGGTAGCAGACATCATAGCTAGCTCATTTTCATACTGGGCTGCAGGAGTTAGTCGCGGCGAGACCGAGGATTACTTATTTTTAGAGCTTAATAAGCTCAATTTAGATCGATTTATTGGCCACAATAAAATATGGCCAACATTGGATGTAACACCAAAGGATTTAGGCACAGTACATGATGGTGGTCTTAATGCTGCAGACTATACGACATTCTTTTTAGAAAAAGCCATCCCGAATCCAGATATTGTGAACACTTAACAAGTCATTTAACTACGCGCCTTTTAGGCGCCGGACGCAGTAAAGCGGCACTGGATTTTGAGGCGTTATCCCTTAGATATTTTTATCTGAAAATGACGAGTTCGAGTTAACACTTTAAATCGGAATTGTCCCAAAGCATGCTGTGTGTTTCTTTAAAACCTGCAGACTACACCGATGCTAAAAGGGGTGAGCCATGGTGATTAGCGAGACGACCGTCCGCCCCATGGATGGGGCGGTCGAGCATCCAAGGAAGGACTCGCTGCGAGTCGTCGAGCAAATGCCATGACTCATCCATCAATCAGATCCAGCATTTAGATGTCCCTTTCCTTTTTACCTAAACAAATTGCGCCCAATAAAAAACCAGCACTAGGCTGGTTTTTTATTGGGAGCTAATCCTACGCAAATGTTATTGCACACGTTCTACATGCGCGCCCAATCCTTGGAACTTCTGCTCGATATGCTCATAACCGCGATCTAAGTGATAGATGCGATCGACGATGGTTTTACCATCGGCGACTAAGCCTGCGATCACTAAACTTGCCGAAGCGCGTAAATCGGTCGCCATCACCTGCGCACCACTCAAAGACTCAATGCCTTGGATGATGCAAGTATTGCCTTCAAGCTCCATGTTCGCGCCCATACGGATGAGCTCTGGCACGTGCATAAAGCGGTTTTCGAAGATAGTTTCGGTAATGGTCGCCGTGCCCTGGGCTAATACGTTAAGCACACAGAACTGCGCCTGCATATCGGTTGGAAAACCTGGGTATGGCGCCGTCTTGATATTTACCGCTTTTGGACGCTTGCCTTCCATGTCGAGCTCAATCCAATCTTCACCTGTGGTGATCTTGGCGCCCGCATCTTCAAGTTTCGCGATAACAGACTCTAACGAAGCTGGATCGGCCTTTAAGCAACGGATACGACCACGGGTCACTGCCGCAGCCACAAGGAAGGAGCCAGTTTCGATACGGTCTGGCATCACACGGTACTCACAGCCCTGAAGACGCTCAACGCCTTGAATACGCAGTGTGGCACTGCCAACACCAGTGATCTTCGCGCCCATGGCAATCAGACAGTTAGCCAAGTCAATCACTTCTGGTTCACGGGCCGCGTTTTCAATCACGGTTTCGCCATCGGCAAGTGCCGCGGCCATCAACAGGTTTTCGGTCGCACCCACGCTCACCATGTCCATAAAAATATGGGCGCCTTTTAAGCGACCATCGACACGGGCCTTGATATAACCTTCTTTCACTTCAATCTTGGCGCCCATCATTTCGAGGCCATGTAAGTGAAGGTTTACAGGACGGGCACCAATGGCGCAGCCACCGGGTAATGACACATCTGCGGTGCCATAACGGGCTAATAACGGGCCAAGGATCAGAATCGAGGCACGCATGGTCTTAACGAGATCGTAAGGTGCGCAGAACTCGTTAAGGTTCTTGGTCGAAATACGGATTTGGCCATTGCCTAATTCATCCACATCGGCGCCTAGGCAGCGCAGCAATTTGCAGCTGGTGCTCACATCGCGCAAATTGGGGACATTCGACACAATAAAATCAGTCTCGGCTAACACGCCTGCCATCAGAATCGGCAGCGCAGCGTTTTTAGCGCCGGAAATAATCACATCACCAGCAAGCGGAGGGCTTGCTTGAATTGCTAATTTATCCACTTTTCCTCACTACTAGCTGTTGAAAATTTTCTCGCGTTTCCATTGGGTCGGCGTGAAAGTTTTAATCGTTAATGCATGTAACTCACCGCTGGCGATATAGCTCATCAGAGGTGCATAAATGGCTTGTTGTTGTTTTACACGGCTCATGCCGTCAAAACATTCACCGACCGCGACCACTTTGTAGTGGCTGCCATCGGAGCTGGCGTGCACTTCATCGAGTGCTAACGCGTCACGTAAAATCTGTTCTATTAAGCTGCATTCCATGAAATTCGGTACCTTTTCAATTCGCTTCTTCGGTGAAGAAGGACTGTAAATCATATAAATCGATTAATTTTTTTAGCTGATCCGACGCTGAGCATAGCTGTAGTGGCGTGCCATGCTGGCGTACTAACGCCAGCAAAAATGCCACGCCAGCACTGTCGCTGTATTCCAGCTCAGTGAGCGATAAGATTTGGGTTTCTTGGCTTAACAGGCTTTGCCTTTGCGGCCATAACGCGGCCACTTGTTCCTGTGATAAACGCCCTTTTAGGTGGCAAATTTTACCCTGTTGCACAAATTCAACCACGGCGCTTACTTCCCTGCTTTAGGCTGTTTAGTCACTTTATCTTTGGTGCGCTCTTCCAGCATCTTGATCACGGCATCAATCCCCTGTTGGCGGATAAGATTCGAGATTTCAGATTGCTTAGAGGACAGCAAACTCACGCCTTCGGCAACTAAGTCAAACGCCTTCCAAGAGTCATCCTTGAGGCGACGAACTTTAAACAACAGCTTAATCGGCGGACGACCCGCTTCGATAATCTGTACGTTTACGTCGACAATCTTCTCATTGCTGAAATCACTACCGGGAGAAAACTCCACTTTTTGGTTAGTGTATTCGGTAAAAGCTTGGGCATAGGTTGAGACCAAGTAGCCTTCAAAGGCATCGACGAAGCGATTGCGCTGATCTTCAGTCGACTCTTTTAAATACTGGCCTAACACTTTGTATGAGGCGTATTTATAGTCGATGTAAGGCATCAACTCTTCACGCACGATCACCTTGAGGTGATCCGCATCGGCGTCGATCAAGGCTTTATCTTGATGAAAGCGGTCGAAGGTTTTATTGGCAACGGATTTCACCATGGCATACGGGTCCATAGTGTTAATCGTGGCATCATCCGCCAGTGCGGTCGTTGCAGTAAATATCCATACTAACGGCAGTAAAAAGCGCGATAAGCGTTTCAACATAGCTAACCCCTATTTATCCTTTGAACCCATACTATATAAGAACTGACCAATCAGATCTTCTAACACTAATGCGGAGCGAGTATCGTCAATCTTGTCGCCATCTTTAAGCATACTCACGTCATCATCGACAAAGCCCGGTGTTAATCCGAGGAACTGCTCACCGAGTAAACCTGAAGTTAAAATAGCTAAACTACTGGTTTCAGGGAACTTATCGAAACGCTTGTCCATCACAATCGTCACCACAGCCACTAGTTTGACTGGGTCTAAATCAATCTTACTCACGCGGCCAACCACAACGCCGCCGACCTTGACCGGAGAGCGTACCTTCAAGCCACCGATATTAGTGAAGTTGGCGGTGAGGGTATAGCTGCTGTCGCTGGTCTGCACTTCGATATTGGCGACTTTAAACACCAACACCAAAAAGGCCGCTAAGCCCGTTAAGAGAAACATACCCACTAATAATTCAATTTTTCGTGTCAACATGCTCAGTTACCACTCTGTTAATCCGTATATCTGTATCCTTGGCGCTGCAATCCGTTAGCGGCCAAACATCAGGGCTGTTAGTAAAAAGTCCAATGCCAGCACGGCGAGGCTCGATTGCACCACGGTTGAGGTGGTAGCACGGCTGATCCCTTCAGGATTCGGCACCACTTGATAACCGCGATATAAAGCAATCCAAGTCACCACCACGGCAAACACGCCGCTCTTAATCAGGCAGTTCACTATATCTTGGCGCCATTCGACCGAGGCTTGCAGAATCGACCAGAAAGCCCCGCCATCGATACCTTTCCATTCCACGCCCACTAAATGGCCGCCATAAATGCCTACCGCAGTAAACATCAGCGCCAACAGCGGCATGCTGATCACCCCCGCCCAAAAACGTGGCGCAATGATTTGCCTGAGCGGGTCAATCGCCATCATCTCTAAGCTGGATAACTGCTCGGTACTCTTCATCAGACCGATTTCGGCGGTCAGCGCCGAACCTGCGCGGCCCGCAAATAATAGCGCTGTGACTACAGGACCGAGTTCACGCAGTAAGCTTAAGGCCACCATGGGACCTAAGCTCTCTTCAGTACCGAAACCCACTAAGATGTTGTAGCCCTGCAATGCCAACACCATGCCGATAAACAGGCCCGAGACCACAATAATGACCATAGATTGTACGCCGACCACATAGATTTGGCGCACTAATAATGGAAAACCTTTACGCACCCGAGGCCAGCGAAAAATCGCACCCCAGAGCATCAAACCCGCACGGCCAAAACCGAGCACTAACTCGATAGCGCTGCGGCCGAGGTCGGCAATACTGTCGAATAACTTCACTTGCCAGCTCCTTTAGCCATTAATTCTTGCTGATAATCCTTCGCCGGATAGTGAAAAGGTACAGGACCGTCGGGCGCGCCTTGAATAAACTGTTTGAGCTGCGGATTGTCCGCATGCTTTAACTCCTCAGGCGTGCCATGGGCGATCACTCTTTTATCTGCCACCACATACACATAATCTGCAATGCCGAGCACTTCATCCACATCGTGGGACACCACAATCGAGGTCAGATTCAACGCATCGGAGAGTTCGCGGATAAGCTTCACCAGCACGCCCATGGAAATCGGGTCTTGTCCGGCAAAGGGCTCATCGTACATCACCATTTCAGGCTCAAGGGCGATCGCCCGAGCAAGGGCAGCGCGGCGCTGCATCCCACCGGATAACTCACTTGGCATCATCTGCGCGGCGCCACGAAGGCCAACGGCTTCGAGCTTCATCAATACGATTGAGCGAATAATCTCTTCGGGTAAGCCCGAATGTTCACGCAGCGCAAAGGCGACGTTATCGAAGACGTTGATATCGGTGAATAAGGCGCCACTTTGAAACAACATACTCATGCGCTTACGCAGTTCAAATAATTGGCTACGACTCGCGGCATGCACATCCTGACCATCGAACAACACTTGGCCGCTATCGGGCGTTAATTGGCCACCGATAAGCTTAAGCAAAGTGGTTTTACCTATACCACTGGGGCCCATAATGGCGGTAACTTTGCCCCGAGGGATAGACAAGCTAATATCTTCATATATGACACGCTGGCCACGGCTGAAGCCCAAATGACGGATCTCAACCAACGGCGTTTGTTCTTGAGTCATGCTTGATTCCGATATTTGAAAAGAGGTGGCCTACGCTTCCTGCCCAGACCAATCGAAGAGCCGCAAATTGTACGTAATTGCGCTTTAACCTACAACAGAATCGACACTATCGTCCTGCGATACTTTCAATTTGCCTCATTTCCAGCGAGAATGCGCCCTAAGTTTTCGCTCTGTGAAGATAAAGTGTTACTTAATGTTTTCATCCTTGTTGATTAATCAGCAGGATTGTTTAGTTAAGGCTAATAAGATAAGCGAAATAACACTGAACTAGGCAAGACAACTTAACTCAAAAGCCATATTGAATGTCAAACTGGTTATTATGGCGGCCATAGCAATAAAAGTGGCAGCACAAAACAACCAAGACGATGATTTTGCTCAAGGCATTCAATCGCTAAACAGGTTATCCTGCCCTATTGCCTCACACCCTATAGGCAAGGGCAGAACAATAAGACGCTACTCCGAGTAAGAAGCCGTTAATTTTATCATCTTTATCGCGTACCAAATTGTGCTATTCCAATCCCAGAACGGGGCGACAAAGACAATGCAAGAAGAGAGATAGACATGGTAGACCAATCACAATTGCGCCAGTGGGGCTGTAAAGTCATCGATATTGAAAAATCGGCCCTCGACAATCTTTATCAATATGTCGATTCCGTTGAATTTGCCCAAGCCTGCGAGTTAATTCTCAACTGCACCGGCAAAGTGATAGTGATGGGGATGGGAAAATCAGGCCACATTGGCAATAAAATCTCGGCCACCCTCGCCAGCACAGGCACCCCAGCGTTTTTTGTCCATCCAGGCGAAGCCAGCCATGGTGACCTAGGTGTACTCTCTGACAATGATGTGATTCTTGCGATTTCAAACTCGGGCGAGTCGAGCGAAATCCTCGCGCTGATGCCAGTTATCCAGCGTAAAGCCATCCCTGTGATTGCCATGACTGGCAAGCCAGAATCCACCATGGCGCGTCTATCTAAAATTCATTTATGTATTGAGGTGCCAGAGGAAGCCTGCCCGCTTGGGCTTGCGCCAACCTCAAGCACCACGGCAACCTTAGTCATGGGCGATGCCATCGCCATTGCGCTGCTGCAAGCCAAAGGCTTTACCCGGGAAGATTTCGCCATGTCCCATCCGGGCGGAGCCTTAGGCCGTAAGCTGCTGCTTAAAGTCAGCAACGTGATGCACAGCGGCGATGACTTACCACTGGTTAAACACGATATCTGCATCACCGATGCCCTGTATGAGATCTCCAAGAAAGGCCTTGGCATGACCGCGGTTATCGATGAGCAAAACAAACTCGTGGGTATCTTTACCGACGGCGACCTGCGCCGCGTTATCGATGCCCAAGTCAACCTGCGTACCACGCCGATTGCCGATGTGATGACGCGAAACTGTGTCACAATTACTGAAAACGTTTTAGCGGCGCAGGCGCTGCAAGTGATGGATTCCAAAAATATCAACGGCCTGATAGTGATAGATAAAGAACATCATCCTGTCGGAGCCCTCAATATGCTCGATATGGTTAAAGCGGGAGTGATTTAATGCCACAGCAAGGTTTTTATGGCCCCATCAGCGACGATGTTTGGCAAAGGGCGCAAAAAATTAAACTGCTGATCTGCGATGTGGACGGGGTGTTTTCCGACGGCCGCATTTATTTGAGCAACTCAGGGGAAGAACTCAAAGCCTTCCACACCCGCGATGGTTATGGCGTGCGCTCATTATTGACCAGTGGTTTTAATCTGGCCGTGATAACAGGTCGTCAGTCTAAAATTGTCGAAAACCGCATGACGGCTCTGGGTGTAACGCATATTTATCAGGGCGTGGATAATAAATTCGTTCCCTATGAAGAACTGCTGTCGCTCTACAATGTCACCCCAGAAGAAGTCGCCTATATTGGTGATGATATTGTCGACTTGCCTGTGATGAATGTGGTCGGCTTGGCCGTCTGTGTTGCCGATGGTCATCCCTATGTCCGCCAACACGCCCATTTTGTGACTCACTTGAATGGTGGACATGGCGCACTCAGGGAACTCACGGATCTGCTCTTACTGAGCCAAAATAAGTTCACTTCCGCCCATGGGATGAGCATATGAGTCGTGTGACCCTCGCCATTATCGCCTTTTTTGGTACTGCGCTGGTGCTATATTGGCAAGTGCAGCAAAAACGCGGTGGCGATACGGATGACAGCTTGAACGTCAGTGACAGACCCGATTACATTATCGAAGATCTGCGCAGCATTGAGTTTAATGAGCAAGGGCAAGTTAACAGTCGCGTCACGGCAAAGCACATGGAACACTATGAGCTGAAAAACCAAACCGACTTTACTGAGCCCGTCTATCTTGTCTATCCCGACCAAGGTAAAGCAAAATGGCAGATCCGAGCCGATCAAGGTCGACTCAACAAAGATACCGGCAAGGTTGTATTAGAAAATAATGTTATTATCGATGCCATCAGCCCTGGTGAACCCATACAGACATTGTCCACCAGTTTTTTAGAACTCGATCTCAACACTATGATAATGACCTCTGACCGCATCATTTACGTCACAGGGAAAGATTTTAATATTCAAGGGCAAGGCCTTTATGCCGACCTTAACGCGCAGGAAGTGCAATTGACCAGTCAGGTAGTAGGAACCTATGAAGCAAAATAACATATTACTTGCCGGCCTAATGCTAATCACCAGCATGAGCGCCTTCGCCAAGGTTGGTGACTTACAGCAAGAAGTGAAAATTAAAGCCGTTAGCCAAACTGCGGACATTAAAAACAACCAGATCATTTTCTTCGGTCCGGTTGAAGTCACCCAAGGCTCGATTAAAATCCATGCGGATCAACTACGTGCATTTTCTGCCGAAGGGGAAAACAGCAAGATTTTAGTGGCAACCGGTAATCCTGCGACTTATAGCCAGATCCTCGACGATGGACGCCCAGCTTCGGCGAGCGCGAAAGAAATTCGCTACGAAATGGCGACCCGCACCCTAACTTTGACGGGCTCTGCCAGCCTAGACCAAGCGGGTAGCCAAGTGACGGGTAACCTCATCCGTTACGATATTATTCAGCAAAAATTGATCGCTGAGAGCACGGGTAGCGGTGATGATCGCGTGATTACCATTATTCAACCTGACAACTATCAGGAAGAGATCAAGAACCAGCCCGCGGACAAACCTGTGAAAAAACAGGACTCTAAATGACCCAAATCACCTTAAAAGCACAGAATCTCGCTAAGAGTTATAAGAGTCGTCAGGTTGTGAAAGATGTCAGCCTGACGGTGAAAACGGGTCAAGTCGTCGGCCTACTCGGCCCAAACGGCGCGGGTAAAACCACCACCTTTTATATGGTCGTGGGCTTAGTCAAAAGCGATAAAGGCCATATCTTTATCGACGATGATGATTTAACCGCCGATCCCATGCACCTGCGCGCCCGCAAAGGCATTGGTTACCTGCCACAGGAAGCCAGTATCTTTCGCAAGCTGACCGTGCACGACAATATCATGGCGGTACTGCAAACCCGTAAAGAGCTCAATCGCGATCAACGCGAAGAAGAGCTGGAACATCTGCTCGAAGAGTTCCATATCACCCATATCCGAGACAGCCAAGGCATGTCGTTATCGGGCGGTGAACGTCGCCGCGTCGAAATTGCCCGCGCTTTAGCGGCCAATCCAAAGTTTATTCTGCTCGATGAACCCTTCGCCGGTGTCGACCCGATTTCGGTTATCGATATCAAGAAAATCATCGAACAACTCAAGAGCCGAGGCCTTGGGGTACTGATCACAGACCACAATGTGCGCGAGACCTTAGACGTCTGTGAACATGCTTACATTGTCAGTCACGGAAACCTGATTGCCGAAGGAACTCCCGCAGAGATCTTAGACAATCAGCAAGTTAGGGCTGTGTACTTAGGTGAACAATTCAGGCTATAGTTACTTAAACAGAGCCAATTAGCCTTGAATTTTGGCTTATAAGCGCCATCGATATGATAACAAGCGGCCTAAATTCAAAATAATAACGTAGGGATCAGCGGTAACATGAAAGCGTCACTCCAGCTCAAACTGGGTCAACAGTTAACCATGACGCCACAACTCCAACAGGCCATTCGTCTGTTGCAATTGTCGTCATTGGAACTGCAGCAAGAGATCCAGCAAGCCTTAGACTCTAATCCTCTTCTCGAGCTGGAAGAGGAGCAATTCGACGCGCCTACCGAACGTAAGCAAGATATCGCCGATACCGACTTTAGCGAAACAACGGCCCTGCCACAGGAACAAGACAATTCCACCGTGGACATTGCCGAGTCGTTGACCAAAGAATCCCTGCCCGAAGAACTGCCCATGGATACTACTTGGGATGAAGTTTTTACCGCCTCGCCAAACTCAGGTTCTGGCGCCAGCCGTGAAGATGACATGCCCTTCCAAGGGGAAACCAGTGAAGGCCTGTACGAGCATTTAGAATGGCAGAAAAACCTCACGCCCTTCTCTGAAACCGATTTAGCCATCGCCACCGCGATTATTGATGCCATCGACGATCAAGGTTATCTCACTCAAAGTACTGAAGATATCCTCGAGGCCATGGGCAATCCTGAGATAGAACTGGATGAAGTCGAAGCCGTACTTAAGCGTATTCAACACTTCGATCCCGTTGGTGTCGCCGCAAGGGATTTAAGCGAATGTCTGCTTATCCAACTCTCCCATTTTTCGCCGGATACCCCACACCTCGAAAACGCCCGCATGTTGATCAAAGATCATTTAGATCTGATCGCCGCCCGCGACTTTAGGTTGTTGATGCGTAAGACCAAACTTAAAGAGGACGAGTTAAGGGACAGCATAGCGCTGATCCAAACCTTAAACCCTCGCCCCGGTTTGCTCATCACCCCTGTTGATGAAGAATATGTCATCCCCGATGTGTCGGTATCGAAGAAAAACGGTCGCTGGGTGGTCGAGTTAAATCCAGATTGCATGCCAAAAATCAATGTTAATCAGCAATATGCAGCCATGGCGCGCAGCACCAAAAGCCAAGCCGATAGCCAATTTATCCGCGGGCATCTGCAAGAAGCCAAGTGGTTTATCAAAAGCCTTGAAAGCCGTAACGAAACACTGCTCAAGGTGGCAAACTGCATAGTGCAATATCAACAGGGCTTCTTCGAATACGGTGAAGAAGCCATGAAACCTATGGTCCTGAACGATATCGCTGAGGCGGTAGAAATGCATGAGTCCACCATTTCACGGGTGACGACACAAAAATACATGCATACCCCAAAGGGACTTTTTGAACTAAAATATTTCTTCTCAAGCCACGTCGGGACTGATGATGGCGGTGAGTGCTCATCCACGGCAATCAGAGCCTTCATTAAGAAACTGGTTGCAGCGGAAAACCAGAAAAAACCATTAAGCGACAGCAAGATGGCACAGCTTCTGGCAGAACAGGGAATTAACGTTGCGCGCAGAACCATTGCGAAGTACCGAGAAGCGATGCTTATTCCCCCTTCCAATCAGCGTAAAAGTTTATAGCCTAAAGTGGAAATCGGAGGACGTTTATATGCAAATAAACCTGAGTGGACACCATATCGAGATTACTGAATCGTTACGGGCTTATGTTGAGGAAAAGTTTTCAAAACTTGAACGTCATTTCGAACAGATCAATAATGTGCACGTTGTGCTCAATGTTGAGAAAATGCAACAAATTGCCGAAGCGAGAATCAACCTCACCGGTGGTGAAGTCTTCGCGACTTCAGAGCATGCAGATATGTATGCTGCCATAGACGTCCTGATCGACAAGCTTGATCGTCAGGTTATTAAACACAAAGAGAAGTTAACAAAACACTAGCAATGGAACTTCGTACCATACTGCGGCCGGAATGCACGACCTGCGCCACTCCGGGCAGTAAGAAAAAGGTACTGGAACTTATCAGCGACTTAGCCGCTGCCCAGTACCCCACCCTCTCATCTCAAGAGATCTTCGAAAGCCTAGTGGCGCGCGAAAAGATGGGGAGCACAGGTATAGGTAACGGCATCGCCATTCCACATGGTCGATTAACCGATATAACACAACCCATAGCCATATTGGTGAAATGTGAGGAGCCGATAGCCTTTGATGCTATCGATAAACAACCTGTCGACATTTTATTTGCGCTGCTGGTGCCTGCTGACCAATGTCAACAGCACTTAAGCACTTTGTCCTGCATGGCTGAAAAGCTCAGCGACAAACAAATATTGAAGCAATTGCGCAAGACGCATGATGAAACGGAACTCTATCAGGTAATCACTGGATGAAACTGGTCATAGTGTCAGGGCGCTCAGGCTCAGGCAAATCGGTCGCACTAAGAGTGCTTGAAGATCTCGGCTATTATTGTGTCGATAATCTTCCGTTGCCGCTGATTGGCAGCTTACTCGAACAGCTCAAGGGCAGTAACGATCTCGTCGCCATCAGCGTTGACGTGCGTAACCTGCCGGAGCAAGACAAGGTACTCGTCAAACAGCTCGCAAGCCTGCCAGAGGGCACTGAACTTACCAGCTTCTTCTTAAATTCCAGCGATAAAGTACTGCTAAAGCGCTACAGCGAGACTCGGCGCTTACATCCCTTATCTAAGAGCCGAGTATCACTGCAAGAAGCCATCAAACTTGAAGGCAAATTGCTCGAGCCCCTGTCACAGCAGATGGATCACTACATAGATACCTCAAATCTGAATATCTATGAACTCAGCGACCAAGTACGGCAAATCCTGCTTGGCAGTGTCGATAAGGAACTGGTGATCAACTTCGAGTCCTTCGGTTTTAAGCATGGTATGCCAACCGAAGCCGACTTTATGTTTGATGTGCGCTTTTTACCCAATCCCCATTGGGAACCCGAGCTGCGCCCTCTCACCGGCTTAGATGAACCCGTTGCCGAGTTTTTAAATCGCCAGCCGCTGGTTAACAAGTTCATCTGGCAAATTGAGAATTTACTCGAGACTTGGTTGCCCCACTTAGAGCGTAATAACCGCAGCTATCTGACCATCGCCATCGGCTGTACCGGCGGTCAACACAGATCGGTTTACGTGGCCGAGCAACTGGCTAAACGCTTTAGCAACGGTAAACACAAAGTGAATGCCCGCCACCGAGAGTTAAGCCATGCCAAAGCTTGAGCGCCAAATCACCATCTGCAATAAACTCGGCTTACATGCCCGCGCTGCGACAAAGCTCGTGGTGTTGGCCTCAGAGTTTGATGCCAGCATTACGCTGATCCAAGGTGAAAAACAAGCCTCTGCCGCCAGTGTTTTAGGGCTACTCATGCTGGAAACGGGTATGGGTAAAACCATTACCCTGATTGCCGAAGGCCCAGATGCGGAGCCTGCGCTCAATGCCATTTGCGCGCTTATCGACGCGAAGTTCGACGAAGCCTGCTAATTGCCTCGACATCTCATCTCGATGCCCCCTACCGTTATTCAGTACCCTGTTTGGTTTTGATTTCAGCACCTTATACCAGTAAAACACATTTGTGACTCGACGCCCTCCCGTGCGCTCAATTACAATATACTGCTGCGCTTTGGCTTAAGTCCTCAACAGCCAAACGCCCCATCCACGTCGCCACCTTGGAGGAAACATGCCTGTAGAAGCTTCAGACAGCTTACAAGTCGAACAACGTCTCGACCAACTGAGCCATGCCCTCAATAGCGGTATGTTTGTGCATGTCAGGCAAATGCTGCAAAACATGGCGGCGTCGGATATAGCATTGATTTTAGAGTCCTCGCCCCCTAAAGCGCGGCAAGTGCTATGGCAACTTATCGATCAAGATCAGCTCGGGGATATTCTCGATGAACTCAGTGAAGAGCTAAAAGATCCGTTGATCCGCGCCATGAGCCCTGAACGGGTCGCCAAGGCGACCGCCAGTATGGATACGGACGATCTCGCTTATATCCTGCGAAGCTTGCCGGATACCGTCTATAAGCAAGTATTGCAGTCTATGAGCCTGCAAAACCGCCAGCGGGTGGAGCAAGCGCTCTCCTACCCCGATGAAACCGCGGGCAGCCTAATGAATACAGATACTGTGACCTTAAGGCCCGATGTGAATATCGATGTGGTACTGCGTTATTTGCGCCAACGGGGCAATCTGCCCGATACCACTGACACCTTATACGTGGTGGATAAGCATGATCGCGTACTCGGCGGGGTCAAACTTGCGGATCTGCTCACCTGCGATCCCAATACTCATATCAGTAGCATTATCGATACCGATATCGAGAGCATTCCCGTGGGCATGTCCGACAGCGAAGTAGCGCAGCTGTTCGAGCGCCATGACTGGGTATCTGCGCCAGTGGTCGACAGTGAGGGCAAATTACTCGGGCGTATCACCATCGATGACGTAGTAGATGTTATCCGTGAAGACGCAGAGCACTCCATGATGGGGATGGCGGGGATGGACGATGATGAAGACACCTTCGCCCCAGTAGTGAAGAGTACTTTCCGCCGCTCACTCTGGCTGACGATTAACCTATTCGCCGCCCTATTAGCAGCCTCTGTCAGCAATATGTTTGAAGGCACAATCGAACAATTCGCCACCATTGCGATCTTAATGACGATTGTCCCGAGCATGGGCGGGGTCGCGGGTAATCAAACCTTAGCCCTAGTGATCCGCGGGATTGCCTTGGGCCATATTGGCCAGAGTAATGCCCGCTGGCTGATTGGCAAAGAACTCGCCATTGGCTTTTTGAACGGCCTCATGTGGTCGATTTTGGTGTTTATCGCGGTATTCGTTTGGAAAGATGATATGGCGCTTGCTAGCCTGATTGGCGGTGCAATGCTCATCAATATGACAGTCGCAGGACTGGCTGGCGCCAGTATTCCGCTGATCTTAAAACGCTTGAAAGTGGATCCGGCGTTAGCGGGCGGTATGGTACTCACCACAGTCACCGATGTCATTGGCCTGTTTGCCTTCCTAGGATTAGCGACCCTGTATTTAATGCACTAGCACAGGCCTAAGCCTTGCTAAAACGAGCAACAAAAATGGCGCCATAGGGCGCCATTTTTAATAGACGATTAGCACTATTTTTTAGGCGGCTGAAAGCCATAGCCCGTTAAAATCGCTTGTCCATCAGGGGATAAAATAAACTCGGCCAGAGGCGCGGCCGCACTATTGGCATCCTTTAACACCAATAGGCCATAGTCGGCGCCAACGGCTAACTCTGGCGGTAAATCGACAACCTTGAGGCTCGGCACTTCTTTTTGTGCCAGCACCGCATTGGTGCAATAGGTTAAGAACACGTCCGCCTGCTTATTTTCCATCACCCAAGCATAGGGATTACGATCTTTGGGCGGTTTAGCACTCTCAGGCCCACCCGTGAGCTGCAATGCTTTGGTTTCTAATGTGGTTTTTGCATTAGCTTTTAAGGCCTCGGCTTTCGCAAACACAGCCCAAGCATAATCCCCCGCGGGATCGGCTTTTGGCGTTGATGTCCCAAGCTTAATTTGCGGCGCGAGCAGGGTGTCTAATAAGTTCGCACTGGTGAGTGGTACATCCGCCTGGGCAATGGCACAGAGCTGGTTACGGGCAAACATTTGCACCTGTTGACCCGCTCCCGCATCGACTAAGGCCTGCGGATGTTTCATATTCGCCGAAGCGAAAATATCCACCCGCTCACCCTCTTGGATCCGCTTAAGTAATAAGCCCGAAGGCGCATATTGCGCCGCGACTTTAGCGTCGGATTTCGCTTGATAGGCGGCAATAATATCGTTCATCGCCGCCTTTAAACTGCCTGCGGCCCTGAGTTCAATAGGGGCTGTCGCTTCAGTGCTCGTTGGCGCGCCTTGTACCATTCCCGCCATCAATGTCGCCCCTAAACTGATTGCTAACACTAAACCCTGCTTTGCCATGATGTTATCTCCGTTTGCACAGGAAAATGTCCTAGTGCATACAAGACGGCAAAACCTTCAGCGGATCAAGTATTACCGCTACTGGATAAATTCAAATCGGGACGATTGTGGCCAAGATCACTTAAGTTGTTTAGGTGAATGGACAAATTGTCCCCGAATGCAAAATGTTGCCTAATGCAAAGAATCAGCGAGTGCAGAGAGTAAAAAGTCGCCCGTAGGCGACTCTTATTTTATGGAAATTATTGCCCCGTTGGGGTTAACACAATTTCCACTCGACGGTTTTGCGCGCGACCTGCGGCATTCGCATTCGATGCAATAGGACTCGCCTCACCCATGCCCTTAGATTTAACGCGAGCAGAAGCCACGCCTTTACTCATCAGGTAGTTGCCCACTTCGCTGGCGCGGACTTGTGATAAACGTAGGTTGTACGAATCTGAGCCGCTGCTATCGGTGTAACCTAATACATTCAGTTGAGTCTTGCTGTATTCCTTGGCCACCAGCGCCACTGAGTTAAGTACACGCTTAGCACCATCACTCAGTTCAGTTTGGTCAACACCAAAGGTCACTTCGTTTGGCATATTGAGAATAATATTGTCACCGTCGCGGGTCACACTCACGCCTGTCGAGGCCAGTTGTTGACGCAGTTTGGTTTCTTGCACATCCATGTAGTAACCAATCCCACCGCCGACGGCCGCGCCTGAGGCTGCACCAATTAAGGCACCTTTACCACGGTCGCTCTTGCTAGAGGACGCAACCCCAACAGCCGCGCCGGCAACCGCACCAATTAAGGCGCCCGTAGTTGCTTTTGCCGTTTGTTGCTCATTGGTATAGGGATTGACTGTAGAACAGCCAGACGCAATCAAGGCGCCTGTCACCACAACAATCGCAAGCTTAGATGCTGGCAGTGATTTGATCAGAGAAGGCTTCATCATTTATGACCTCATAACATGATTGATGATGGTATTTGCCCGCCAAAAGGCAAAGGGCGTGGCAAGTCGCCAAAGGACACCATAAAAAATCGCAGTATATAAGCATTCTCTTTTGAGACAATCTTTAATCGCTTCTTTGCTCAGTTTATGACTGATTCAATCGAAAACAACACTAAATAAAAACATCTTAAGATCATCTGCACAACATTTAGAGTAAAAGCACTGAAATAGTGCAAGCTGCACCGTTTCAGACATGGCTTAAAAAAGTCACCGTTTGAAACATTTTAATAAGCTTATGATTTTTAATGTAAATTTAAATTTATAAATGTTGGCACGGATTTTACATACTAATAAATAGGTAGAAGAGCAGAGGCGCTCAAAGCCACTCACTCAACACCTTATGTAAGCTGTTTGACATCAATGGACGTTAATCTAAGTGCCCGTTGTGAGGCATGTAATCGAAGCACAATCTCTAAGTGGATTGAGGAGAATAGAGATGAAACATCTGATGAAACTTATTAGTCATTGTCGCCACGAATGGTTGTCCCTGCGCCACCTAGGACATAGCCAGTGGGATATAGAACAGCGTCATTAATCACCAAGGAAAGCACCGAAAGAACCAGCAAGCAGACAGAACATAGAGTAAGAGGGATAACCCATGGGAATCGCCAATCATAGTCTTAAACCTGACGTTATTTTTGAAGTAAAAGTCAAAGGCAGATTACTCTCTGATGTCGCACGACAGTACGGTATTTCGGCTAAAGCGGTTTACCAATGGGTAAGGGAAAGTGAGCAACAGCCGCAGCAAAGGGAGTGCGCTTTAATCTCTGAAATTGCGCAGTTGCAGAAACGTATTAAACAGCTAAACAGTGAATTACGCACTATAGGTTGAGGTAACCTCGCCCAGTGCCCTTATCGACAAGGCCGGACCCCATTGCATATTGCCCTGTAGGTCTAACGCGGTATGAAAGTTGTGCTAAAAACAATAATAACAGCGCCCTTTTACGTCCGGCCTTGTCATCCAATGAAGAGAATGCGTGATCAATAACAGTTTAGACAGGGTCGGATGGGTATCTATTATCGCTCCCCAACGACCTAAGATATGAATCGTACAAATAACAATAATAACTGTGCTGTTTACTATCCGGCTCTGTCAACTTAATGCTTAAAGGGTATGCAATAGCAAAAGAAGAAAGGTTTTGACAAGGCTTTAGAGGGAGCTATCTCCCCCAAAGATCAAATATGTGAATTGTGCTCCCCCAAGTCACGAACATATTACCCTCTTGGGTCTTGTCCTTTTATTCACGGATCAATGACGATCCAGCACTAGACTAGGATAGCGCGCCATGGATGGCTGTGTTGCTTGCAACACCAAAGGTTTCGGCAAGGCTCGAGGGAGTTGTCTCCCCCAAAGATTAATATGTCGATAGGGCTCTGTGACCCATCAATATATTTCTCCCTTCGGTCTTGTCCTTTTATTGAGTGGTTCAATGGAAAGGAAGGGGCTGAGTGCCCATGCCAAGGACGGCAATGCCACTGTTTTTATGACTGCATCGAAAGGATTTATCCAATACAAAAGACGCCTATCTGGCGTCTTTTTTATTGGGATGTCAGCTAATAGTTTTCGTTAGCCTCTTGTAGTCGCAGCTTACGCTCTTGCGCCTCATCATAGGCGGCTTGGATCTCATCCAAGACAGAATTCACATCGGCATCGACTAATACTTCGGTAAATTTACCCGTGAGCGGCGTATCCGCTTTTAATTGTCCCGCTTCGAACAGTGCCCACATTTCTTTGGCATATTGGGTCTTGAGCAGCTCTGGGGCGTACTGACCGTAATATTGCGTCATGTTGTTAACATCACGCTCCAACATCCATTTCGCATGGTTGTTGGCCGCAGCATCGACAGCCTGAGGCAAATCGATAATCACAGGGCCATTAGCATCCACTAGGACGTTAAACTCGGATAAGTCGCCGTGAACTAAACCTGCGCAGAGCATACGTTTAACATAGGTCATCACTAACCCATGGTCGTGGATGGCTTGCTCGGCACTGAAACTCACATCATTTAGACGGGGCGCGACATGGCCTTCGCTGTCGGTGACGAGTTCCATCAACAATACGCCATCGAAACAG
This sequence comes from Shewanella sp. Koi 1, assembly GCF_052907445.1. Lineage (NCBI taxonomy): Bacteria > Pseudomonadati > Pseudomonadota > Gammaproteobacteria > Alteromonadales > Shewanellaceae > Shewanella > Shewanella sp. Koi 1. The sequence continues at coordinate 4,029,465 of NZ_JBREJM010000001.1, forward strand.
CCAAAGGGCGTTGGTACTCTGACGCCCGCATCGGCTAAACGAAACAACGCATCGACCTCGGCGCTCTGCCATGCCTCTTCCATTTGTTCGCGGCCAAACTTAGAGCCTTTTTCCATCGCTCTGGCTCGGCGGCTATTACGGACTTTCCGTCCCTCTTGGTAAACCACCGCCTGCTTAAAACTGCGTTTCTCCGCTTCTTTATACACCTTGGCGCAGCGAATATCCTCACCACAGCGTACCACGTACACTGTAGCCTCTTTACCGCTCATCAGTTGGCTAATGACTTCGTCAACCAGCCCTTCATCAACCAGAGGTTGGATTCGTTTAGGAGTTTTCATACCGACCTTATACCTTACTTAGGCGTAAGATGGAATGTGCCGGGCAAATCTTCATATAAAAGCAGCCTTATAAAGAGGATAGATAAAAAGATTCAGTTAAAGATACCTGACTTCAGTAAAAACTAAAGCACCTCGTGCAGGAACACAATAGCAAAACGCAGTGGATTTACCGTCAGTAAAGCTGCTGAAAATTAACCCTGATTGCCTGTACCTTGGCTTAACGAGCGCATCGATTGACTCAAGCAACAAGGCTATGAAATCCATCGTGATTTATACGAAGAGCGCAATCACACTGCCAACCGTTGCCGCAGCCTTGAGCAACTGTCCGGCTTTGTAATAACCTTGAACATTCTCTTGGGACGATGCTTTCGGCTCATGGACTGATTCACGCCCCTGCGGCTCAGCCAGACCAAGCGCGCCATGGGCAAAGGATTGCAGAGCGCCGACCTCAGTCTGAGTCTTGTTATCGCTCGACTCTTGAGGTCCAGTGCCACTTTTAAGTTCCGTCTTCAGCTCTTTGGCAGACGCAGAAATCGTCGCCGTGTGTGGCACAGACCGTTTTGTCCCCAAGGGCGAGCTATCTGATGAAGGTGGCAAAACCTGCATAAGCATATCCAATACAATGGGTTAAAAATTAAAACTAACATTAACTCAATGCCTTAGCATTATTACATCGCGCGAGTTGTGACTCAGATAGGGAAAGCCAGCCAAAGCGCTGTGCCGGATAACCGTATTGCGGGCGCAATATTGCACTGGCTCTCCCCTTCCCTAAGCTTTATGCTGATGCCCTTTTGTGACTGATCTGATTTTCAAATGCGCTATCTTAATCTTGCTTTGGCTCTTACCGCCCTCTCCCTCACCCAATGCACGAGTCTCTCACTCGAGGAATGCCGAGATAATGACTGGTACGCCACGGGCTTAGCCGATGGTAATCGAGGCGCCAACGCGAGTCTGCTCAATCAATATCAGCAGGATTGTCATGAGTTTAACCTCAAGGTGGATGCAGCCCAATGGCAACAGGGGTATCAGCAGGGGCTTATCAGCTATTGTTTGCCCGAAAATGGCTACCGCGTAGGTTTAGCAGGAGAAAGTTACTACGGCGTTTGTAACAACAATCAGTTTGTTGAGCGTTATAACCAAGGACACGAGCAATATTTGGTGAATAAGCGTCTGGCTGAAATTGCCGACCGCCTAAATGCCATCGATATCGAAATCAGCAGCATCAACAACAAGCTGAACAATCTCACCGATAAAGCCGATCTGCTGCGGCAGAAGAACATCCTATTGAACGAGAAAAACCATCTCCTCGACGAAAGGCTCAGATTGCGTCAAGGCGATATCCGCTTTGAGTTTCGCTTCTAAGCTTTCGCCTCAGACTAGTTTGAGGGATAAGAATGGCTTAAGGGATCAGCTATCACTTAGAGATGGCTTCTTTGGTATTGATAATACTGATTTTGTTGGCAACTTTAATCTTTTTGACCTTGGGCACACGAAGAAAGAAGCCATAGTAGAGCAAGCTGGCGGATGTCCAAGCAATCGCCAAACTCCAGAGGTCATGGCTCAAGAAATGGGCACCACGAAGCTCCTGCGCAAAACCAAATACCGCGCCTAATACTATCCCAAAGATGAGACCCGCTTTGGCATAAGCTGGGCGGTATTCCTTCAGCACATAATAGCTTGCCACCCAAGCAAAACCGCCGCTCGAATGTCCACCGGGAAAACACTGACCAAACTCGGCACCCTCTGGCAAGCGAGCAAACAGGGATGAATGCATCATGCGACCGCCAAACTCAAGCACATCCCAAGGGCAAGTATATGAGTAAGACTCTTACCAAGGCGCACTAAAACCACGCTGGCCAGCACACTGCAGAATAAATAGATAAAGCCTTTACGGTAGGGGCGCAGTTTGTCGATGCGAAAACTTAAACCAATGCAGCTAACTACGACAACGGCAAGCAAAATAACCAAGTTTCGCCCAGTGACATGCAGCAAATTCTCAGTCAACCAATGGCCGCGCAGTGGCCAAGAATCAACACCACCCTGCCAGTGAAATAACATGCTGGCGAAGCGCATATCGGCATGGGTCAATTCGAGCCAAAAAATAATCACCGCAAACACGAGCCAAGGAGCAAGCAAATGTCCCTTTGCGAAGCTGAAAAATGTCGTCCTAACATCGCTTTTGTTATTGTGATGCACTTAATTATCCACTCGCCAAAAATACCCAGCACCAGACTACGGTCGAATTCTTATCAAAATCTTAAGAAATACAAAACATGGTAATTAACATACCATTTACAAAGTAAAGCAAACTTAATTGTTTGGGTAAACTCGCGCTGAGAGAAAAAGACTATAGTTTATAAACAACAACCTGCTTTCGGATGAGCCTCAAATGCCCTACAAGTTTGCCCTCCAACAATCTCAAAAAGAGCGTATATTCGCCGACATGGCAATTGAGACAGGAAAAATTACCGTACCACCTGAGATGCTAGAGAATTGGCAACAAACCTTAGATCTGCTCTCCGAAATTGTGGATACACCTGCCGCGCTTATCATGCGTGTCCACCCCACTGAGATAGAGGTGTTTGCTTCGAGCCATAGTCAGGGGAATCCCTACAAACCCCACGATAAAGAACATTTAGGGCATGGTCTCTATTGCGAGACAGTGATGAAAGAGTGCCGTGAACTTCACATTCCCAATGCCTTAAAGGATGCCAATTGGGATAAAAATCCCGACATAAAGCTAGGAATGATTGCCTACTGCGGCCTGCCATTGCATTGGCCCGATAACAGCACCTTCGGCACCATTTGTATGCTCGATAGCAAGGAGCGTAACTACAGTCAGCAATTTCGCAGTTTGTTAGCACGGTTTCAAAATGCCATCGAAACCAATCTAATCACTCTGTACCAACAGGCTAAATTGCAGCTCCATAACCAGCAACTCGAGCAAAAAGTCCAGCAACGCACCCACGAGTTGGCCGAGCTGAGTGCCAAATTAATCCGTGAAATCGAAACGCGCACCACCACCGAAAGCTCGCTTGAATACCATAAGAGTTACGATCCGCTGACTGGCCTCCCCAATCGGCTCAATCTGCTCAATACGTTGGCCAAAATGCTGGAAGATATTAATCGTAAAGAAAAAATCTCAGTGTTTTACCTCGGGCTACGTAACTTTAAGTCCATTAATGACAGCTATGGTTATCTTATAGGCGATAAGATACTCACCATCTTGAGCCAGCGGTTACAACATTGCACAGACGGCCATACCTTTATTGCCCGTATTGCAGGGGCGGAGTTTGTGCTAGTGCAAGCCCATAAGCCCTCGCAGCGTGAGACCCACAAACTGCTGAATCAGATCATCAACTGCTGCAATTCCCCCTTTGGTATCGCAGACTTCGTGATCACTATTCCCTCGTCAATCGGCATAGCACAGGCGCCAAGCGACGGCATCGATGCAGCAACCCTGCTGCAAAAAGCTGGAGCCGCCATGACCATCAGCAAGGCCGAAGGCATTCCCTATAGTTTTTTCAATCAAGACACCCAAATCGCACTGAGCCAGCGCTATCAACTCGAGTCGCACTTAGTCGATGCCTTGAGAAACAATGAATTAAGCCTGCACTACCAACCATTTATCGAACTCAAGACCCACAAAGTCATTGGCGCTGAAGCCTTACTGCGTTGGCACAATCCGGTGTTAGGACAGGTTTCACCCGACCGATTTATCGCCTTGGCCGAGCGCAATGGACAAATCATGGAGATAGGTAACTTCGTGCTCCACAGCGCCATTAAGCAAGCGGCCGACTGGTGCCAAATGTTGCAGCGGGACTTTAAAATCGCCATCAATATCTCCCCCGTACAAATGCGTAATCCCCGCTTTGTCGAACATATTGCCGAGCTATTAACCCTGTACCAATTACCCGCCACGGCGCTGGAGCTGGAGATCACCGAGGGCATGTTGCTACAGGACGAACACTTGGCCCACAAGGCCATTATGCAGTTGCAGGAACTGGGGATCCGCATCTCACTCGATGACTTTGGCACTGGCTACTCTTCATTAAGCTATCTACAGAAATATTCCTTCGATACCCTAAAAATCGACCGCTGCTTTATCAGTAAACTCGAAAACAGCGAGCAGGATAGGGAGTTAACTAAGGCCATTATCGCCATAGGCAAAAAGCTCAAACTGAAGGTGATTGCTGAAGGCGTCGAAAACCAAAATCAGGACAGTTTTATCCGCAATGAAGAATGCGATTTAGGACAGGGGTATCTCTATGGCAAACCTGTGACACCCGCGCAGTTTGAACGTGACTTTATTCGCCCATCCAAGCGCTAAAAGCGTGATGTAGATAAAGTCCGCATAGACGCGGCAAGTTGTTTGCACCTAAAGCAAAAGAGTCAGAACTGACGTGATATTGGCCTCGACCTTAAACGACAACAAGCTCGAAAGCCGCCAAAAATAAAGCCCCCGCAACCTAAGTTGCGGGGGCTTTTACATGAGGGGTTAGCTCATATTCAACAGGAATTACTTATAAGTTGCTTCGCGTTTTTTCGCTTCGGCATCCCACTTAGGTAATGTGTCTTTCTTGAATGCTTCTTTCTCTGCATTCATCTTGTCCATATCCATACCCAGTGCAGCTTGAGCTTTCGCTTTGGTAGAGATATCTGGGATAGCAACAGCGTCAGTCACGCCTTTCTTCGCCAGTAATTGGGCTAATTTCACACGGGCATCGGCCGCTTTATCAACCGCAGTACCTAGGATTCGCAGTGCTTCTTCTGGCGCGTGAGCCGCAACACCGTGAGAAGCAATCGCGAAGTCCCAGCGCCATTGAGCGTGGCGGATATCCGTTAGGATTGGCTTCATTTCGGCTTCAGTAGCACCCACTTCCCACGCTTTAGCAGCTTCGAAGTGTGCTTTCACTAATTGACCTTCGGCGCGAGCTTTAAGCTCTTTCACTTTGGCATAACGTTCTTTGGTGATGCCTTCTAAGAACTCTTTGCTTTGGCTATGGCAAGTCGCACAGGTTTCTTCGAAGCGATCGAATGGGTTACCCACTTTATGATCTGTGTACTTACGACCTTTGTCGTTAGTCACTTTAGGCATGTGACAGTCAACACAGCTCACATCGTTCTTACCGTGTACGCCCAGTTTCCAAGTTTCATAACCAGGGTGTTGTGCTTTCAGCATTGGAGTCTTAGACAATGAATGAGTCCAGTCAGAGAACTCGATTGCATCGTAGTAAGCTTCCATTTGTTCAACAGTAGTACCTGAATCCCAAGGGAATTTTACGAAACCTTTGCGGTCGTCTTTCTTCTCGAAATAGTATTCAACGTGACACTGACCGCAAACCATAGATTGCTTGTCTTTCTTCGAAGCTTTGTCGAATGGTGTGCCAATAGTTTCCATTGCGCGCTCAGCGAATGGACGTGAAATGCGTAGTTTTGGGGTGCCTTTTTCGTGGCAGTCGCTACAACCGATAGTGTTAACGACTTCTGGGCCACCTTTAGCCCACTTGCCTTTGAAGTAACCGTCTTCGCCTTGTTCTTCGATCAGGCGAGGTACGTCAGGGCTCTTACAGCTCCAACATGCCATTGGCATTGGGCCGTCTTCAGCATTGGCAGGTGCGCCAGTACGTAGCGTGTTACGTACGTCAGTCACGGCATACATGTGGCCGCGAGGTGCGTTGTAGTCTTTTGCGAAACCATAACCGGCCCACAGAATCACTAAGCTAGGATCACCCGCTAATGCGTCGGTGATCTCTTCACTTTTTGCGGTGTCATGCCAGCTATTGTATTGATTAGCAAACTTATCTTTGTATACTTCGTTGCGCGGCTCGGTCTTATCGCTCGCCATCGCACCCGCCGCCATGAAGCTCGCGGCAACCAATGCACTGAGTGCAAAGGACTTACCTGTCATCTTCTTCATCATCTCATCTCCGTGTTGCATTATTTTAATAAATCACGACATCTCCAAGGCCAAAGTTAGTGGCTTAAACCCTCCAAAGACATACCTCTTAGGGGGTATCTAGAGCGAAGTTTGCGCTAGATCAAAATGTAATAGTGTTGTTGTTCACACTTTTATGTTTTCGTTAATGTAGTACATTATTTTCTAATGTAAAACACGACTAAAGTGCCATTAAATCAACGGCCATATATTAGGTAATGGACATATGAAACGAGGCAGCCTTACCTCAAAAATTCTGGGTTTAATGTTAGTACTGATTTTACTTTCTAGCAGCCTAGCCATCTTCGCAATCATCAATTTGTCTTACAGTTTAGGCGATGCAAAGGCCATCAACGCCTCGGGTTCGCTGCGGATGCAAAGTTACCGGCTGATGTTTTATGCCAATTCCGGCAGTGACGCCGCCCAAGAGAAAATTACCGAGTTTGAAAACACCTTGCATTCCGAGGCATTGCAGCCCTCCACGGGTTGGCTTAGCCCGAAAAAGATCGCCGAACAGTATCAACTCGTTATCGATAAATGGCTGGTGATGAAGTACTACATTGAGCAGGAAAACTCCCGCGATTACGCCGCCTCGCTCAAGGACTTTGTCGATACCATTGATTTGTTGGTGTTAGAAATGGAGCACCACGCTGCCTTTAAGCTGCGCCTACTTGCCGCGAGTCAGATTTTTGGACTCGGGCTGATGCTCGCCATCGCCTTTTTAGCGGTACGTTTTACCAAGCGAAAAGTCGTGGTGCCTTTGCAGCAGCTAATGGAATCGGCCAACACCATTTCAAAGGGTAACTTCGAGATAGAAATGCCCGAAACCGAATATATTGAACTCACCGCCCTAACCCATGCACTGCAAAAAACCGCACGCGAGCTCGCGACCCTGTATGGCAACTTAGAATCCCAAGTCGCCGAAAAGACTCTTGCGCTCACCAGAGCAAACAATGAGCTCGCTTTTTTATACGATAACCTATTGACTCTTAATGCGAAAAAACTGGACTACAAGGCGCTCAAGGCCGCGTTGAATCAGTTAAAGGATTATGAGTCTATCGACTATTTAAGGCTGATTATTCAGTACCCAGAACAGGAACTCGAAGTCGTCGAAGCCGATGGTGGCTGGCCGGAAGATGCCCAGCACAGCACCCGTTTTCCGCTGCAATTTGAACAGGCCGACTTAGGTTACCTAGAACTGATTTCGGCACAGGATACCAATACGCCGCTGTTTAAAAACTTCGCCATCATGCTCACTCGCTCCATCGTTATCCATAACGCCACCGAGCAGCGACAACAACTGGCCTTGATGGAGGAGCGCGGAGTGATTGCTAGGGAATTACACGACTCCCTCGGCCAAGTACTGTCATTCCTCAAAATCCAAATTAGTTTGCTGCGCAAAAACTTAGACCATAGTTGCCGCAGCCCCGCGGTGGAGAGTCAACTGACGGAAATCAATGAAGGCGTCAGTACAGCCTATGTACAGCTCAGGGAGTTATTATCCACTTTCAGATTAACCATTAAGGAACCGAATCTGAAGAACGCGATGGAAGCCATGCTAGAGCAACTCAGGGCCAATACCGATATCAAGATCCATCTCGATTACAAACTTTCGCCCCAATGGCTCGAGGCGAAGCAGCATATTCACATTCTGCAGATCACCCGTGAGGCCACACTCAACGCCATCAAGCATGCCAATGCCAGCCTGATCAATATTCGCTGTTATAAAGATGACAATGGCATGGTCAATATCAGTGTGAGCGATAACGGCATAGGAATTGGTTATCTTAAGGAGCGAGATCAACACTTTGGCATAGGGATCATGCACGAGCGCGCCAGTAAATTAGCGGGCACTGTTGTATTTAGCAGTAATGATACGCACACTAATAGCAAGGGAATTGCAGAACAATATCAACAAATCCCTGGCACTCCCTCAGAGTCCAATAACGCATCACATTTGTCACAGGGAACCAAAGTCACTTTAGTTTTCCCTTCCCAACAGGAGCCTACACATGGGTAAGCCTTATTCTGTCCTCGTGGTCGATGACCATCCTCTTCTTCGCAAAGGGATCTGCCAACTGATCGCCTCCGATCCGGATTTTAGTCTCTTCGGTGAAGTTGGCGGAGGCTTGGATGCCTTAAGCGCCGTCGCCACCGATGAGCCCGATATTGTACTGCTCGATCTGAATATGAAGGGAATGACAGGACTCGATACCCTCAACGCGATGCGACAAGAAGGCGTTACCTCACGGATAGTGATCCTCACCGTTTCGGATGCAAAACAAGATGTTATTCGACTACTGCGTGCGGGCGCCGACGGTTACTTACTGAAAGATACCGAGCCGGATCTGCTGCTCGATAAGCTCAAAAATGCCATGTTGGGCCACAGAGTGATCAGCAATGAGGTTGAAGAATATCTGTACGAGCTTAAAAATGCCGCCGATGAGCAGGAATGGATTTCAAGCCTCACGCCAAGGGAGCTACAGATCCTGCAACAGCTGGCAGAAGGCTTAAGCAACCGAATGATTTCAGAGCACTTACATATCAGTGAAGGCACGGTAAAAGTGCACGTGAAAAACCTGCTGCGTAAGGCCAATGCCAAGTCGAGAACCGAAATGGCAGTCAGGTATTTGAACAACTAATACTTCAAACCTAGTGATTTAGCACTAAGCTCAAAAAATAAAGGCAATCAATCGATTGCCTTTATTTTATGCTTTGATTAAATCGGTATTATCGCCCTTTTTGCACAAACTCATACCAACTTAGCAGGGCTTCCTCTAAGTCTTCTAAACCGCAATAGGCTTCCGATTCCGCATCGTAGAGAGACATTGCCTCTTCGAGTTCATATTCCTGCTCAAACCCTAAGGCATTGGCATAAATGCGTGCCTGCTCTTCATCCAGATCTAGGGTGAGATCGCCACCGATTAACCGCCAGGAATCACGCTTACCCGCTTGAATATCTTTGATAATATCGAGCACTTGTTGAATTTTGGCTAACTCTGGCCCCAACTCTTCCGAAAACCATTGGCCCAGCACTTCATGGTCCATACTAAAGCTGGCTAAATAAGTGCCCGTCAAACTGTTACGCCGAAATTCATATTCCATTTTATCTTCTCAATGCATTACAACTAAGGCTAATTTTAATCTATTTCATCGTAAGTTGCTTGGCCAGCAATTTAGCCCCGCGAACCGTCGCAATTGTCAGCACAAACGTCGCCTAGACTTCATTTTCACAACGAAATCAGTTAGCTTGAGTCCATGATTTAGCAAGAGATGGAATGCGATATGCACGATGGATTTATCTACAGTTTAGTGCTTAGCGGCGCGAAGGCGGGTTCAAGCTTAAGCCCAGAAGAGCTTGAAAACTGGGATCCCAATGATGGGCTAATCTGGATACACCTACGTTATCGCCACAAAAAGGCCCGTCACTGGGTGTTAAATAGCGGCCTGAATAAAGTCGAAAGCGACGCCCTGCTCGCTCAGGATACTCGCCCGCGGGCCGTACTGGCTGGCGAAGGCGTCTTGCTAGCACTGCGCGGAGTAAACTTAAATCCTAATTCGGCCCCAGAAGACATGGTCGCGGTACGTATTTATGCCGATAAACAGCGGATTATCTCTACCTGCGATCGCGAGCTGCTCTCAGTCAAAGATGTCGCCGAGCTCATCATGGAAGGCGCAGGCCCCACCACCACAGGGGACTTTATCGTCGCCGTTTGTGAAAGACTCACCACCCGTAAAGTGGATTTTATCGACACACTCGAAGAGCAACTATCTGAGTTAGAAGAACAAGTGGTCTCTGGCAATGTGAAAGATTTACGCACTGATATCGCCGAGCTACGCAGGCAAACCGTGGCGCTGCGCCGCTACTTAGGCCCGCAGAAAGAAGCCTATCTCAAGATGCTCGCAGAACAATTTGTGCTGTTTAACGAGCCCGAAAGACTCAAGATGCGCGAAACCACGGATAAGCTGATCCGCACCATTGAAGACTTAGACGCCCTGCGTGACCGAGCCAATGTGACCCAGGAAGAGCTACTCAGCCAACAATCGGAGCAGCTAAACAAGCGCTTGTATTTCTTATCCTTAGTCTCGGCAATCTTTTTACCGCTAGGCTTTTTAACCGGATTGCTAGGGGTGAATATTGGCGGCATTCCCGGTGCGGATAACACTTGGGCCTTTGCGACCTTCTGCGGCATTCTTATCTCGCTGGTCGCCCTGCAAATGGCACTCTTCTATCGCTTTAAGTGGTTGTAGACTGGAATAAAAAACGCCAATCTTATGATTGGCGTTTTGTTTTACCCATTGCCGTTACTGTGGCAACTCAAACAGATTTGTCATGACTTTATAAAGCTCAGTGCCTTGATGCACGGACGCCGAGGCAAAATGGAGTATGGGCACACAATCCTGCGGCAAGCTTAGCGCCGTCAGCTCATGCTCACTGCCATATAAGTCGAGCCGCAACAGATTGACTAAGGTCTCACCCGCCGCCAGAGGCTCTCCCACGGGCGCCACATATTCCACCAATCCCGCCATGGGCGCATGGTACTTTTTGTAATCCTTAAGATAACAGCCAAAACGTGGCATCTTTGAGGGTGCAACTCGCTCGGCGATCACCCCACGATGACTCAAGTAGGCCAAAATCCCCTGAGCATCGACTAAAGCATCCTCAAGGCAAATGCGTTCTTGGCTCGCCAGTTCCAAGGTAAAGGCCGAAACGGCGATCTTAAGTTCTCGCCCTTGTGCTTTGGCGACTTCACTCAATTGCCACCAAGGGCAAAATGCCGCTTCATCCATAGCCCCGCCAAAACTATTGGGGATCACTAAGGTGTAAGGAATCGAGAAAAACTGCGCCGCCGTAAGGTCATATTCAGGGCAATACAAGTGTTTACAGGATTTAGGCCCAGTATGCAGATCGAGTACTATATCCGCCTCGTGGGCCATGGCCTGCAGATTAACCGCTAATCTGTGGCCCGTGGTCACGCCCCACTCGTTGCGCAATCGCTGCTGACACGCTTCGACTAAGGTACTGCGATAAGCTTGGATAAGTTCGCTATCACTAAGCTCGGCATGTTCACGGTACCAAGTGGGTAAATCAATCGAGTGATTTAAGTACTCGCGGTTCCAGTTTGCCCCTGTGATAGGGTCAAAACGCCCCAGCGTAAACTCACCACTCTTTTGATTTATCCCCAGCGGATTTGCCAAGGGCACTAAGGTAATTTCCCCTAAGATGTCACAGCGCTCGAGCTGCTTCATCAATTGGAAAATCACCGCATTCCCCTGTACCTCGGCGCCGTGGACATTGGCCTGAATATACACTTTAGGGCCAGAAACATGACCACTTGGCTTGAAGTGGTAAATCGGCAGAGTGAGTGCTTGCCCTGCGGCAAGCTCCCCAATGGTTAAAGACGACGCAGTCGGTTGCATATTACGCGCCTTCAAACAGGTTTTCGTGCAGTGCTTTAACCACTTGCGCCGCTTCTGATTCGGCTACCAATACGCACAAGTTATGCGGGCTAGCACCTTGGCAGATCATACGCACATTGTGGGGCTCAAGTACTTCAAACACCCGGCGGCAGATACCGGCTGTGGTGGCAATGCGATTACCGATAATCGCCACCAGTGCTAAACCATCTTCAACACGCACACGGCAATGCTGTGATAATTCCTGCAGCAGTGCTTCGCTCAACAGCCCTTGGCCGCTTGAATCAGAGCCGGTTTTATCTAGGGTCAGCGATACGTTAACTTCTGAAGTGGTGATCAAATCCACACTGATCTTATGCCTTGCCAGTGTGGCAAAGGTTTCAGCCAAGAAGCCCTGAGCATGCAACATTTGCAGGCTGTGTAAATTGAGTAGCGTTTGGTCGCGGCGCAGCGCAACAGCGCGAAACACAGGCGCATCTTCAACCTGATGACGGATCCAAGTGCCGCCCTTTTCAGGCTCCTTGCTCGAACCGACAAACACTTGAATTTGTTGGCGCACCGCAGGCAGGATCGTCGCAGGGTGCAGCACTTTGGCACCAAAAGTCGCCATTTCGGCGGCTTCGTTAAAACTGATTTCGGCAATAGGATGGGCGTTTGGCGCAAGACGCGGATCGGTCGTGTAAATCCCCGCCACATCGGTCCAAATCTCAACCGCAGAGGCTTTTAAGGCTTCGGCTAACAATGCCGCAGAATAGTCGCTACCGCCACGGCCAAGTGTAGTGGTTTGTCCGGCCTCATCTGAACCAATAAAGCCTTGAGTCACAATCACTTGCTCAGATAACAGCGGCAATAAATGCTCAGACGAAAGAAGCGCAATTTGCTCAACCTGTGGCTCAGCACGGCCAAAATGACTGTCGGTGCGCAGCACTCGGCGCACATCGAAAGCACTCGAGTTGGCGCCTTTTTCGCGCAATACCGCCGCAAATAATGCCGACGAACACTGCTCACCAAGGGACAATAACTCATCCATGGTGGCCTTGCTGCGTTGGGATGCTAGCGCTTCGCTCAATACCGCCATACGACTTAACAGCTTATCCAATGCCGCGGCTACATCGTTGGGGCGACCCAGTTTATCTAAGATAGCGTATTGAATTTGCGCGATTTGCTTTAAGCGCTGTAAACGACCATCGTCGTTCATCGACTCTTGAGTAAGTTCAACCAAGAGGTTAGTCACGCCACTGGAGGCGCTAACCACTACTAAACGGCAATCGGGATTGCCCAGTACGATATCGGCGCAGCGATTCATTGCACCGTAATCGGCGACTGAGGTACCACCAAATTTTGCGACAACAAGAGACATTATCGTACCTCCGCAGAAGCAGAAGACACGGCACAAACTAGGATAAGATCTTGATTAACTAACATGATTACGCTCCGAACCAACTTCGTTCGAAGAGCCTGGTGCTCAATGATACGCACCCCAATAGAAGGGAAACAGCAATCGTCACCAGAAGCTCTCCACCAATTACAGGTGACAATCGTTAGGATTCAGCCTAAGCGACCGACATAAACATGCAGCAACCACATCTATGCCTCGGCGTTAATCTCCCTCATCAATCATCGCTGGAGTTTGTGCTCCTCTGACTGACTACCTAGTTAACGCTCCTCTTCTGTTCCTTTCCGCCGGAAAGGGACGAAAAAAGTAGCAATAAACCCCTAATGAAGTCAATGCTAATTTCACATCGCATAAACAAATTCAATAAACGCTTTTAAAAACAATGAGCAATTTAGCGGTAAAGCCAAAGCAAAAATGGCGGCGAGGTATCATGCAGGCATTAACAGGATTAAAAAATAACTGGCCTAGCCTTGCCCTTTACAGGCAAAGCCGGATAAGAAAAATAGTAATAAACTCGCGGGGCTTAGGTCGCTAGATCCGGCAGTTCGTAAACCAAACGCACGTGATCATTAAACAGGCCTAAACACACTTCATCATGCCCAGTGATGGTGCAAGGCACTAAACTCACCTCACCCTTTTCCACCATGTAGATGGCGTATTGATTAAACTTTTTCCCCAACTGCAGCGCCATGCTTCTATCGACAAACACCGCCCAGCTCTTTTCCATATGGGATAAATCTGGCGATGCGCCCACCATTGCACGATAGGGGCTGCCGATTAATTCAATATCACGGAGAAGTTGGCGGTCGAGTAAACGGTTTTGGCTGGGACTGAGGAGGGTTGAAGCGGGATTATGGGCGGTAATTACAGCAAAGGAAAAATCACAGGATAATGCTTGAGTAAGCAAAAACAACGGCTTCTGGTAATGCTGCCACAAATCTTGAGTCATGTTGTCCATTGGTAGTCTAGTCGAAAAATGAACCCGAGTTAGTGTAGCAGAGCGCCTCCAAAATCCAAAGAGGCGTGAACTAGGTCACAAGAATTAAAAATACATTAGTTATACTAATCAATGACTAAAGTAAATATCATGGTAAATCAGGGCCTCATCCAGAAATTTGTTAACATTTCATTTGTTAACAAATGCCTAAAACGAGTACAATGACGCCATTGGCTAGTTGAGCAGATAACATTAAGTTTGCTTAATCTTGACAAGGGTTTGTTAGATTCCTCTGTGAAATCACCCAAGGCTAGCCAGACATCTTTTAAAATGTGTTCTACATTTGAGTTATCATTTAAACATTTTAAAAAAAACAATAGTTAAGGAACTATTTATAACTATTGCTTATCGAAGTTGATACTGGTTACGTTTTATCGTATTACACTTTAAACGTGCACTTTATATACATCCTGATGTGTCGCCGTAAAGATCTTTCCTTTGAAGCACAGAGCAGTTAGAGGAAGTATCAACATTTTATGAATATAAGGATCCGATGTAAGCGGTCCTTATGGTTAGAATAAAATTGGTTAAAATTTAGGTAATTAATATGCAAAATCCGCACATTCTGATCGTTGAAGATGAAGCCGTTACCCGTAACACGCTGAGAAGTATTTTCGAGGCAGAAGGGTATGTGGTAACTGAGGCCAATGATGGCGCAGAAATGCATAAGGCTATGCAGGAAAACAAAATTAACCTAGTGGTTATGGACATTAACCTACCAGGTAAAAACGGTCTGTTGTTGGCACGTGAATTACGTGAAATCAACAACATCGGTCTGATCTTCCTGACAGGCCGTGACAACGAAGTCGACAAAATCCTTGGACTTGAAATTGGCGCGGACGATTATATTACCAAGCCGTTCAACCCACGTGAATTGACGATTCGTGCTCGCAACCTTCTGACTCGTGTGAATAGCGCTGGTAACGAAGTCGAAGAAAAGAGCTCTGTCGAATACTACCGTTTCAACGATTGGAGCCTAGAGATCAATAGCCGTTCTCTGGTGAGCCCACAGGGTGAATCTTACAAACTGCCACGTAGCGAATTCCGCGCTATGCTGCACTTTGTTGAAAACCCAGGCAAAATCTTAACTCGTGCCGATCTGCTGATGAAGATGACTGGCCGTGAGTTAAAGCCACACGACCGTACTGTTGACGTGACTATCCGTCGTATTCGTAAGCACTTCGAAAGCTTGCCAGATACGCCAGAAATCATCGCGACTATCCACGGTGAAGGCTACCGTTTCTGCGGTAACTTAGAAGACTAATCTTCGAAGTCCGTTTGAATAATAAAAACCAGATCCTCGGATCTGGTTTTTTATCTCTGCAATATGGCAAATCCTCTGTCCCGCTTGATCACCCCGCCAAACTTGAATCGCTAAACTTGAATAACCGAGCTTAAATAGCCATCGCAAACCTTATGCACATCGATTGGGATGGGAGTTGCTCACGACCAAGTGCTATCCACAGCCTTAACTCAGATGCTAGCTAAGGTGCTAGCTAAGGTATTAGCCAAATACCGAGTGTAAAAAAAGAGTGAGGTGTTAGCCTCACTCTTGGATAACGGCAATCGCTTGGTTAAACAGCGCCCTGCTGCCGGTTATTTGCCGCTTTTAAGCTGCCTATCGAGGAAATCCGCCAGCGAGCGATATAAGTGATTACGCACTTTCTCACCGCGCATCGAATGCTTAGAACCAGGGTAATCAATCATCTGGAACAGTTTGCCTTCGTCCTGCAACGCCTTATACACGCGAGTACTGTTTTCAAACAACACGTTATCGTCGGCCATGCCGTGGTACATCAATAGCCCCGATTGATAGTTTTTCACATAGGGGAACACGCTACTGGCTTCGTAACCTTGTTCATTATTCGCGGGATGGGCGAGATAACGTTCGGTGTAGTGAGTGTCGTACAAGCGCCAATCGGTGACGGGCGCGCCCGAAATCGCCGCCTTAAAGTAATCCGGCGCCTTAAACAGACTCATCAAGGCCATATAACCGCCGTAGCTGTGGCCATAAATCGCCACATTATCGCTATCGACAAAGGGCAAGCTGCGCAGATAATCGACGCCAACCTTTTGGTCGTTCACTTCCGCCTCGCCCAAGTGACGGTAAATTACCTGTTCGAACTGAGTGCCTCTGTGGGCACTGCCACGGTTATCCAGTTGAAATACCACATAACCTTGCTGCACTAAGTATTGGGTAAAGTAATCCTGCTCACTCCAGCTATTGGTCACCAATTGCGCATGTGGGCCGCCATAAACGCGCACGACTACAGGGTATTTTTTGTTCGCATCGAAGGGCACAGGTTTAAAGAGGCGCGTTTGTAAGATTTGACCATCTTCCGCCTTAAGCTCTTTAAACTCAGGCAGTTGCCACAGGCCAGCATAGTCATACAAAGGATGACCTGCTTTGACTTGGTTCTGCTCGACCCACGCCAAGTGTTGGCCCTTATCGCCGTGCAAACTGATCTGCGGCGGCTGAGATAAGCTATTGAAATAATCCAGATACACGCTTTGACTATCGGCAAATACCGGATTGTGCATCCCCGCCTCGCCGCTCACGCGCTCAACCTTGCCACCGGCTAACGGCACACGGTAGAGATGCTTTTCGATAGGGGTATCTTTACGGCCGGTGAAATACACCCAACCTGCGGTTTCATCAATATATTCCAGCTCATCGACCGCCCAATTGCCCTTGGTCAGTTGCGCCTTAAGCTTACCTTTTAGGTCAAACAAATACAGATGATTAAAGCCGTCACGCTCTGAAGCCCAGATAAACGCCGATTGCTGCTTTAAGAAGTGCAGGTCGTTGTTAAGATTTACCCAAGCATCGCTGCGCTCTTTGACTAAGGTTTTCGGCTTGGTCAGCGCATCGAGCGCCACCAGTTGCAGGTCTAATTTTTGTTGATCGCGGCTCTGCCACTGGAAGGATAAATGCTTACTGTCGGGCAACCAATCGACGCGAGGCAGGTAAATATCCTTATTTTTATCATCGCTTAAGGTAACCCAATTGATGGCTTTATTATTAAGGGTCACAACACCCAGTTGGATCTCGACATTGTTTTTACCCGCCGCCGGATAACGCTGCTCGGTAAGCTTAATGCCATCGGCGTAGATTTCATTACGGGTGACTAACTCAACGCCAGACTCATCGATACGGGTAAAGGCGATGGCCGACTCATCGGGCGCCCACCAGTAACCCGTCATGCGATCCATTTCTTCCTGGGCGACAAATTCCGCCATGGCATTTTTAATCGCGCCGCCACCGTCTGTGGTCATGGCCTCAAGCTTTTTAGTCGCTAAATTGAGCACATACAGATTTTGGTCCCGCACGAAGGACACAAAATTGCCCTTGGGCGATAGGCGCGCATCGGTGGCAAAGCCCTCGCCTATCGGCAGTTGGCTGACGCTGTTATCCGCTAAGGAGAAGTAATACAGATTACCCGAGGCAGGGATCAACAGCGCCTTGCTATCGTCCGCCCAGAAATATTCCATAATGCCTTCGCCATAAATACGTTGGCGCTCGCGGCGGGCCTTTTCTTCATCGGATAACTCATTGCTCGCCAGTTTATCGGCGTTTAGCAACAGGCTAGATTCGCCCGTCTTCACATCCATCTGCCAGAGATCGTAAAAATTCTGGTTGTCTTTACGTCCCGCAAGATAGGTCACCCTTTGACCATCGGGGGATAACTTTAATCCACGGGGACTCGTGCCAGCCAAGGCAGGCGAAGCATTCATGCGCTCGATAGTCAGCGGCGTTGTGCCGCCTTCAAGCGCATAGGCGGGGGTCAATATCGCGCTAGAAACCATGGCCAGTTGACTCGCTATCAGTAGGGATGAGGCGCCCAATGTCACCGAGCGCAGGGAAGAAGCTAACCCATTTTTAGTCATTATTATTCCTTGGAAGCATACTCGCCTTAAGGTGGCGATCAAAAACTGCCGTCATTGTGCCAAGGCAAAGCCTAAATAAAAAGCGCAGGCAATATACAGATACAAATTAGCTGGCGAACTCCTGCGGTTAGCTCAATTTTCAAGATAACCCACTCAGTCTGACACAAAGGGATAACCCTCTTGGCTTAAATTGATTAAAACCCACAGCAACATCGCTGAAATTGTCGACTAACTGAGTTATTATTCGCGGCAAATAATGAAATTGACCTCAATGTTGAACCCCTAAAGGACCTAACATGCAGACTCTTGCCCAGCACTTAACCTCAAAGGCAGTGAACGAATCCCTCTCGCAACTGATTTTGACCTTAGCCGACACCTCCAAAGCCATCAGCCATGCCGTGCGCCACGGTGCCTTAGCCGGCGTGTTAGGCGCGACCGAACAGGAAAACGTGCAAGGTGAAACCCAGAAAAAACTGGATATCATCACCAACGATATGCTCAAAGATGCATTAAAAGCCGACGGAACAGTGCGCGGCTTAGCCTCTGAGGAAGAAGATCATGTGGTTGAAGTCAGCGCCAATGGTCAATATCTGGTATGTTTCGATCCTCTAGATGGTTCATCAAATATCGATATCAACTCGCTAGTCGGCACGATTTTCTCTGTTCTTCCCGCCCCTGCTGGCGAGTTAACTGAAACAAGCTTTTTGCAATCGGGTCGCAATCAGTTAGCCGCTGGTTATGTGCTCTACGGCCCATCAACCATGCTCGCGCTCACCACAGGCCAAGGCGTGCAACTCTTTACCCTGCACCCAGAAACCAACGAATTTTTACTGACCAACGCGGCCATGAGCATCAGCCCAGACACCCAAGAGTTCGCCATTAACATGTCGAACCAACGTTTTTGGGAAGCGCCAATGCAGACCTACATCGCCGATTTACTGCTCGGCAAAATTGGCCCGCGCGAAAAATCCTTCAACATGCGCTGGATTGCCGCCATGGTCGGTGACGTGCACCGCGTACTGTCTCGCGGCGGTATTTTTACTTACCCAACCGACAATAAAGATCCGCAAAAGCCATACAAGCTGCGTTTAATGTACGAAGCCAACCCAATGGCCTTGTTAGTCGAACAAGCTGGCGGTAAAGCCTCTACCGGTTATGAAACCATTTTGGATATTCAACCGACGCAAATTCACCAACGTGTAGCGGTTATCCTTGGTAGCGCCAATGAAGTGGACGCTTGCCTAAGCTACCATGGTATCGATGCTCGTCAATAAAGAGCGTGAAGAACCAACTCTAGACTAAGCCGAATCGCTTATATTTTGATTTTGATGATAAAAGCCACTGACCACAGTGGCTTTTATTAACTGTAAACCACCAAGGATAAATAAACCATAAATGGAGTATTTGATTAAGCGTTATCACTCCCTGTGGCATGCAGCTTGCGTTGTGCAAGTTCGCCCTCGCTGAGCTCGGGCGAATCCGTTAATACCTTTCAACCACTGCGAAAAAATTGCAACCACCGCTAACCGGTATGCAGACGCCCGCGACTGCGTTCACTCGTTTACATATGAGCCTCATGTCACATAGAGACTTATAAATGCAAGATAATAGGTGTTGTGTCTCACATTACTGAGGCGTTACCCCAAAAGGGGTATGATTAATGAATGTTAATGTAAGTTATTGTATATAAAAATAACCTTGAGACATTTTCTATGAATAGATCACTCACCTTACTTTTTGGGCTGCTCTCACTCTCAGCCATGGCTAATAACGACAATCGCATTGAACTGGCTCAACAAGGTTGGCAAGCAACGGCAGAATCAAAACAAAGAACCGATTTACTTGCGGAACGGCCAGATTTAGTGCTGCTTTACGCTGGCTCGCCCTACGCAAAAGAATACAATAGCCCTCGAGGCCATCAATTCGCCGTCTTAGACGCCACCACTATCTTACGCACAGGAAGCGGAAGCAAAGCACTGGATGACCCCGGTGCCAGTTGTTGGTCTTGCAAAGCCCCCGGTGCAGTGCACTTAACCCAAGTCCTTGGCGCGCAAGAATTCGCAACTAAGACCTTTGCAGATACGGCTTCTGCCATGGATATCAGTGTTGGCTGCAATGATTGCCACCTACAAGGCTCGGCTACATTAGATCTGCCCAGAGCTCACGCTAAAAATGCCATGAATAAAATACGCCAACCCTTTGAGCAGCAGTCGCCAGCGGTCAAGTCATCACAAGTCTGCGGCCAGTGCCATGTCACCTATTACTTTCAACCAGAAAAATCGAATGCAGTAAATATTCCTTGGATTTTCGGTAACGATGCCGACAATATCGAAAAATATTATGATACAAGACGTTACTCTGATTTCGTCCACCCCATATCAGGTGTTCCACTGGTTAAAGCTCGTCATCCCGAATTTGAGCAATGGAGCCGAAGTATTCATGCCCAAAGTGAGATTGGTTGCGTAGACTGCCACATGGCAAAAACGACAAATAACAAAGGCGAGAACTTCACCAATCACAAAATCACCAGTAGTTTTAACAACTTTGACAGTAAATGTTCAGGCTGCCACGAAAGTGCCACTGAACTCAATCAGCAAATCGCCAGCAATAAACGAGCACTTGATAACAAACGCACTGAAGTTGAAAAATTGCTGGTTAAGGCTCACATAGAAGCCGGTGCAGCTTGGGATCATGGCCAAAAGTGGCCTGATTTAGAGAGTGCACTTATGGATATTCGCCATGCACAATGGCGTTGGGATTATGTCGTGTCATCCCATGGCTCACATGCGCATAACAGCACTGAAGCCTTGCAATTGTTAGGGGTTGCTCAATCACAAGTTGTGATGGCTAGAACAAAATTAGCCAAGATATTAAAAAATATCAACGCGCCTGAAATCCAGTATCCGGCGTTAAAGACCAAAGCCGAGGCTCAGGCTTTTGTCGGACTCAACATGGAACAGCTCGAAACCGAAAAGCATCAATTCCTGCAAAATGTAGTCAAAAAGAACTGGCCACCGGCAAGCCACACCGTTGCACACCCTGAGGCAAAATAGAGAAAGATGGGAATGTCATAACTCTTTTGGGATGAACGGCCAACACTGGGAACTACAGAAGTTCACCTTCCCCCTGCGAAGTTGCTGAAGGGCGTTTAAGACTCTTTATTAAAAGGATAGCGCGTGAGGCAGGAAGTCTGCGTAGATTTCGGGGAAGGGGCGAATGAAAATCGGTGATTTTCGCGCTGATGAGCGAGAGGCAGAGATTGCCGAACTGGAGTGCTTTACATGGATGTAAAGCGGAACCATCGGAAGCGTTAGCGATTTTCGAATAAGCACGAAGCCACTAACTAATGCATGTAACTTCACTAGGGGCGTCTTGGCTGATGTGAAAACAAAAGGCAAGGAGGATAGGACGAGCAGTCCTCCTTGGTCGATTCTTTATTAAAAAATCAGGGGTGAAGACCCACGACTTTGATTTACCTCGGCCGTAAGGCCGCAATGACTCACCTACTTACAGCGATAACCAGCCAATTCAAACGCTAAACAAACCAGCATTATTATCCGGTGTGGGGTGAAGCCCCACGACTTTGATTCACCTCGGCCGTTAGGCCGCAATCACTAAACTTCTACATGAGGTATGGGTTAAAGCCCCGCGACTTTAACCCACCTCGGCCGAAGGCCGTATTGCTCTTCTACACGTCAGTGGAAACTGAAACACCCAACTAACTTGCAACACAAAGATTTTGCTGAATCTTCCAACGACGTTCCATTAATGGAATCGAAAACCCATAACATACCACCACAATCAAAGGTTGAAGCTGAAAACTCAACTCAGGCCACAACATAAAGGCAGCCACGCAAGCCACAGTGCGTACAATCGCATGCACAATGGCCACCTTTTTCGCCGCTAACACGCCGAAAACCAACCACATTAACCCTGTTTGTACTGCAAGGGCGAAGGGCAAGGCTAAATAGTTTTCCATAAAAAAGGGAATACTGATGCTAAAGGTTAAAAAACTCATCCCCATGGCAGCCAAAAACACAGTCTCAAACCAATTACGATCAGCACTTTTTTTGAAGGAGATATTCTCACCGGTGAGACGCGAGACTCCCATAGCAAGGTAGACAATAGAACCCGTGCCGATAAATGTTGCCATCACCATTTGCGATGCTGGCAGAATAAAACTCAAGATAAACAGTAGCGTCCATACAATCATGCCTGATAAGGGCATAGCTAAAGCACGTTTTTGGCGGTATTCGATAAGTTGTTGATCCAGTGATTGATGTTGCATGATTAAGCCTCCTTGTTGGTATGGCTTAAGTATCCCTGCATCCGCTAAACCACGGCAGTGTGAGTTGTCAGCAATTACGGATGACAAATGTCATCAATGGCAAACGTCTTTGGAAAATGAGAAGAAAAGATGGCACAGGCATAACTATTTTGGGATTAACAGCCAACACCGAAGTTACAGAATACACCTTCCCCTGCGAAGTTGCCGCGGGGCGTTGGAATAAATTGCGTGAGTCCGGTCAGGGATGACCGGCTAGCTTTCGCAGGTACAGGGACGTTGCCTTCGGAAGCGATAGCAATTTATCCATAAGGCCAAGGCCACTAACCAATGCATGTAACTTCGCTAGGGGCGTCTTGGAGCATCCAAGGAGGATAGGACGAGCAGTCCTCCTTGGTCGGGTGTGGGTTGAAGACCCACGACTTTGATTTACTTCGGCCGTAGGCCGCAAGACTCATATACTCACAGCGATAACTTTGCCAATTCAAACGCCAAACAAACCAGCACTATTATCAAATCTGGGGTCAAACCCCACGACTTTCTCGGCCGTAAGGCCGCAATGACTAAACATCAGCATAATCAGGTGCGGGTGAAACCCCACTAACCTAACTCACTTGGCCGTAAGGCCGCAAAACCAAATCTGCTATGCTCGCAACTTGAGCTTAGCTGCATATACCTCACGCCTTTGCGATTGGCCGATAGCGCGGCGTTAACCCAGTATGTTATTGTTTTGGCTTCATAGATTCGATTATTAAGCTTTAACCACTAAGGATTTGCTCCATATGGAAAAAATATTTGAAAGGCTAATGTACGCATCACGCTGGATTATGGCGCCCATTTACTTGGGACTGAGTCTAGTGTTGTTGGGTTTAGGCATTAAATTCTTCCAAGAGATCTTCCATATTCTGCCGATTATTTTTGAGATGACCGAAGTGGATCTGGTGCTGGTCACCCTGTCCTTGATTGATATCACCCTAGTGGGCGGTCTGATTGTGATGGTGATGTTTTCTGGCTACGAGAATTTTGTCTCGCAGCTGGATGTCGGCGAAGACAGTGAGAAGCTCAGCTGGTTGGGTAAATTAGATTCGGGCTCACTGAAAAACAAAGTGGCCGCCTCCATTGTGGCGATTTCGTCAATTCACCTGCTGAAAATCTTTATGGATGTGAAGAATATCGATAACGACAAAATCATGTGGTATCTGTTAATTCACATCACCTTTGTGTTATCCGCCTTTGCTATGGGCTACTTGGATAAGCTGACACGCAAATAATCACTAGGCCTGTAATAACTATTGCAAATCAACAACACGATTTGCCACTTGCCAGCAGTATGACTGCTGGCTTCACACTGACACACCTAAAACGAGAGCGTTCCGTATCTAAACCGCTAAGCTCACGGGCTTAATTTGCTGCGGGCAAAGACACTGTGACTATAGTTTTATTTTGTAAATCATCAACTTGTAATTGAGTCGTGCCGCCCTGGGCCTTAGCTAATAAGCGTGCAGAATACGTCCCTAAACCCACGCCCTCCACTTTTTGACTCGTCACATATTTATCCCAAAACCGCGGACGAATCTGTTCCGGCACCACGCCCGAATTCTCTATCTGGATCACTACATTGCCTTGCTCGATCGATAAATGGATCGCCACTTTAGTGCGCAGGGTTGAGGCTTCGAAGGCATTTTTAATTAGGTTTAGTAGTAATGAATAAGTTAAGGTTGCATCCGCTAACACATCAAACTGACCATTGGGATCTTCATCCGGAAATTGAAAGGCAATCAATTGTTTGTGATGAAAGGTCACATGCATCGAGTGCAATACTTGCTTGACCAGTCCGTGGGCAGAAAATCGCGCAGGTTTGAGGATAAATCGCCCCGTTTCAATTTTAAATATCTCCGAGGACAGGTTGACTGTGTTAATCGATTGCATGGTGAGATCATCAATTGCCATTAGCTTTGCACGCCAATCTTTAGGACAACTTTTATCCTGTGACAAACGCTTTAGCATCGCGCTGATCGCCGCCAAGGGGCTTTTCAGATCATGGTGAATTAATTCATCGACACTGTCTCTTAAGCGCGATAGCGCTAACATATTGTCATAGTTAGCTTGTAAATCGCGCTGTAAATTGACCGTTGCCAATAGGTTAGCCAGCCGAAGTTTTAAAATATCAGGCTGTACGGGTTTGACTAAATAATCAATGGCCCCACCCTGCAGGCCTTGGATCTGATTTGCGGTTTCATGTAATGCGCTGACAAAAATAACCGGTATTGACTGCGACTGCGGATGCTCCCGCAGTGCATTGAGTACTTGGTAGCCATCCATCTCTGGCATCATAATGTCGAGTAGCACTATATCTGGCGCATTGGCTGACTGACAGAGATTAAGCGCCGTTTGGCCATCCTTTGCCACTAATATTTTATAAGTGTCTTTCAACAAACCCACCATCACCGCTAAATTATCTACAGCGTCATCAACAATTAATACCGTGTTTTTGATGGGCTCATTGGACGCCTCAATACTCAGTTCAGTCATACTGGTTGCGGTTGGCGATTCTAGGGTTGCGAAGCTTTCAATTTGCGGTTCGACCTGCAACGCTTGTAACACTCGGTCTTGCAAGGTTTTAGTGGTGAAGGGTTTGGCAATAATGTCGACAACACCATACTTGATGGCTTCTTGGATCATGTTTCTGTGGGTGTTGGCGGTCACTAGTATCACTGGCAAATATTGCCATTTTGCCTGCAAACGTATGGCCTTGAGTAAATCGGCACCGCCGCCATGGGGCATACTCCAGTCCATCAGCACGATATCGATAGACATCTCTTCTAACAACTCGAGGGCGCGGCGACCATTTTCTGCTTGATAAACTTGGCCAAAACCCATTTTGCGCAATTGCTCGACTAAAATTTTGCGCATAACGTCCATGTCTTCAACGATAAGTGCCTGTTGCTGTCTTAATAACATAGGTTATTCCTTCGCCAACTGCTGCTGCGCCCACTCTTGGAGTTGAATCGCGAGCTCAAGCCCTAGGGAAAAATCGAATTGTCCCGTGGCTTGCTTTAATTCGGCAATGAGTTGTCGTTGTGGCTGCAATACCGTTAATTGACTTAACCGTTCAACTAAAGGTAATGCGTCGGTATTATATTCTTTAAGGTTTTGAGTTAATTGGGCAAATAACTGCATCAATTCTGTCGTAGAAATAGACTGTGATGCCTCATCGGGTTGATTTACCGCCTGCCACTCGGCCAATAAGGTTAATAGCTGCTGGAGCTTGGCATGCAGCAAGTGGATCTCTTGGCTAACGGTTTCCTGGGTATTTGCATCAAGCTGCTGTAGGCTGCTGATATCGTTAAGACTTGCTTCTAATCGGCCCGAGTCATCTTTGAGCGACACGGCACCAATATTGCCCGCCACTCCTTTAAGAGTATGTAGACTTAATCTCAAGGCTGAAAGATTATCCTGTGAAAATTCATCTTGCTGATTCTGCAGAAGTTTAGCGCCAGTCTGCACAAATAATGTTAATAAATGCCGATACAAATCAGCGTTGTAGTTACACAGCGCCAACCCAACATCAATATCAAGCTCTTCGACCAAGGGTAAACCCTGTTTAAGCCGTGCCTTATCAAGATCATGGACCTCGGGAGTTAAAACTAAGGCTTGCACACTATGCACCGATACATGCTGTGCAATGATGGAATACAATTCTTGCGCTTGGAAAGGTTTATTAATCTGGGCATTCATACCTGCCGCCAAAGCTCTTTCTCTATCAGAGTCCATCGCATTGGCGGTCATGGCTATAATGGGCAAATCGACAAACTGTGGCTGCGCACGAATAAGCCGTGTTGCTTCATAACCATCCATTACGGGCATTTGTCCATCCATCAACACACAATCGAAGGATTGCTGAGCCAGCAGTGCTAACGCTTCTTGACCGTGCTGGGCGACGGTGACTCGCGCCCCAGCTTGGCGCAATAACTCAACGGCTAATTCTTGATTCAGATAATTATCTTCAACGAGCAACAATTCTACGCCCGCTAATTGATTTTTTAAGCTTGCAATAGATTGATGCTCAAGGTGTTGCCCAAAAGGAGAGCTATCCCTGTTGAGCAACAATAATAACGATTCGCCTATGGCGCGCAGCAATAGCGGATGCTGTTTCACAATGATTTGTGGGTGCTTGTCCACTAAAGATGGTATGGTCACAGGCTCACTACCATTACCGATTAACAATAAACCAAGTTTGTCGTTGGCCAGTACCACACTCAATAATTCTGGCTCAAATGCGTTAGTGTCACACATAATCAGATGCTGACTTGTACAGGCGCTTAACTCGGTCAACGCCATATGCATCTCTAGCGTGCGCACCAGCATACCGATGCGAGCAGCAAAGCGGCTATACATAGCGCTCAAATCTGGCGCAAATCCAACGATTGAAAGGCTTTGCCCTTGAAGCGCGGCAAATTGTGTCGACAAATCATAGGGCTTGACCAAGGGCAAATGCAGACGCAAATAAAAACGCGATCCTTGCCCTAACTCACTTTCACACCATACCTCCCCTTGCATTAATTCACTCAGGCGTTTACAGATTGCTAACCCTAAACCGGTTCCACCGTATTTGCGGGAAGTCGATGTATCGACTTGTTCAAACGAGTGGAATAGTCGTGCCTGTTTATCTAAGGGAATACCGATGCCATCATCTGCCACACAAAAAGTCAGCGTAGCGCCTTGCTCATCAAGCTCAGCTTGGCAACTGAGTAAAATATCACTGCCCTTGGGAGAGAATTTCACCGCATTGTTGCAGTAGTTCAGTAAAATCTGCCCTAGGCGCAGCGGATCACCCATAAAATAGCGAGGGCAATCGGTAGCGATGTCGTAAATCAAGCGCATGCTATTTTCTTCAACCTTAAAACCAATCACATTGCTCAACTGAGTCAACACCTCATCAAGGTCAAACTCGATCTGCTCTACCGTGAGTTTATTGGCTTCGATTTTAGAAAAATCCAAAATATCGTTAATGATATTGAGCAATGAGCCAGCGGCCTGATGCACCTTAGCAATATAATCCTTTCTTTTTTCGGCTAAATCCGTTTGCAATGCCAGATAAGACATACCGATAATGGCATTCATTGGTGTGCGGATTTCGTGGGACATATTCGCTAAAAAGTCTGACTTTGCGCGATTTGCCGCATCCGCCTGCACCTTAGCGCTCGCCAGCTCAGCTTGAATGGCCTTATCTTGAGTAATATCTAAGGCCCAACACAAATTAGCATGCTGGCCATCATGGAATGTGGGATAGGCGGTAAACGATACATCAAGTAACTGGCCATGAATCCCCTTGAGCTTAGACTCAAATACGACATATTCCTGCTCGGGCGCAAGTCCACGAATGTAATGCTGATAATCCTTAGGTTGGAGAAAAATATCAGCCACAGCATGCTCAACTTCTAGTCCAGTCATCTGTGTCATTTGCGCATTGGCATAACGGCAAATACCATTAACGCAAACCCAAACTCCAATCGGGCTCATCCCCAGCACGTTTTTGAGCAGATTACGCTCATGGCGAATAAGGCTGTCCACCAAGCGGCGCTCGGCCAAATTGTGATAAGTGGCGAGCACAAACGGCTCAGCATTTAACTCAATAAATTTAAGCGTCACCTCAACGGAAATCGCTTGCCCAAGACGGTTGGTAATCTCCGCCTCAAATTTAAGCCCCCCTTGTTTGAGTACCTCTTCAACACTCTGAGTTATTTGAGAAACCGAGCCCATAAAGGTATCTGCAAGATGAAATTGTGTTAGTGAGGTGCCAACTAACAATGCCTTATCTTCAACCTGCAGCAAGCTTTGCAGTGCCGCATTACACTCCTTAATCGTCCCTTGATTGTCGATAATCACACAGGCACTATCAACAGAATCAAATAACGCGTGGAACTTTTGTAAGCTGGATTTAAGCTCTAGCGCATAGGCTTCACGTAACATCATCTCGCGCTTGAGCATATGGCGCCATATCATAAACACCATAAATAACGCTAATAGCACCGCAACAGACACACTCACCCAACGCTTAATCACCTGGGGATCAATACCTATTTCATACAATACCTTAAACCAACGGTCATCCAACTCGGCGCGCGTATCTACAGGGATTGCGGCCAACGCTTTATTCAAAATACTCTGAAATTCTGGCCAATCCTGGCGCACTCCGATTGCATTTTTAAACTCATAATCCAGCGGGGTAACCAGCTCTAACTGTTTATATTCTGGAGATTGGAGCGATTTTACCGCCTTGGGTAATAAAACAATCGCAGCATCCACCTCTGCCGTTAACGTTGCGGCCAACACATCTTCTAATCGATTGAATCGCTTTAGGTTTAATAGCGGGCAATGTTCGGTTAAATATTCATCAGTGATATCACTGCGGGTAACTGCCACTTTTTTACCGAATAAACCTTTTATACCCTTAACGACTGCGGCGTCTCTTCGCATCACAATTACTGCGGGGAAATTGCCGATATCATCGGTGTACAGAAAACGATCTTGGCGTTTTTGGCTGACTGAAATGAGCGAAATCATATCAAGTTTGCCTACATCAAAATCCGCCATGGTTTGCTGCCAAGATGCAGTGGGCTGAACCTCTAAATTAATAGGGAGTAATTTAGCTAGCTCGGATAAATAGCTAGCCATTAGCCCAGCATGCTTGCCTGCTTGGTCAAAGTAATCTAACGGTGCACCATCGGGCTCAATCCCCACGCGGATTAATGGATGTTGCCGTAAAAATTCCCGCTCTGGTGGCGTTAATGTATTTAAAAACTGCACCTGAGTCTGAGTAGGTAATAGGTCAGCAAGGCGTAGCTCGTTGAATGAGAGTGCAGGATTAAAATTGCGAGTTATGCGCTTAAAATCGAGATACAAGGGGTCAAAATCCAGTATTGATTTATAGTCGTAATAATTATTCGGGGTAATAACCACCAAGGGAGAAACAAAACTGCCTTTACTCCACTTCCTACCGCTAGCAGTTAAATGATCAAATAAAATCGATAGAGCAATAGCCCCTGAAAACTCACTTCCTGCAATTGCAGCCTGAATTTTATCTTGTGCCATCGCCTGCCCCAACGCCTTTGACCATAGCATTGAGCCTATAGCTGGCACATTTTCGCCCTCGGGTTGGTGGACTTTTTCTGCGATAGCAACGGCTGCTGCCGCATTCATAGTGACTATGGTAGTTAACGCTGGTTGCGCAGCGATAGCACTGTCAAATTCTGCCAAGGCTTGTTCGGCACTCCAATCGGTATATGCGACTTTCAGCTTTCCCTTGGTTGGCAAAGAATTCATAAAATGCTGTACATCTTCAACTCCTCGTTCAACATTCGAATTCCCCTGAGGGCCTGCAATTAACAATACGGCAGGTTGATCATGGTTAAGCCGATTTATCGCCAATAAATTGTGCATCAATAGCTTGCCAGATTTGTGATCATTGAGATTCACACTGGCAATCAAATTGGGCAATTCAGCTAAGGTAGCAGGACTGAGCATGTCGAGTTCAGACCTTAATGTCACAACGGCTGTATGATGCTTTAGCGACTCAAGGATTAATTCCCGACCAAAATCAGCGATAGGGACAAATATCAGACCATCAATCCCCAGATTGAGCGCCTCTCGCCCTAACGCCATCAGACTGTCTTGCGTGCCATCGCTGTAGGATACAGTTAAGCGGATATTTAAATCCGCAGCAGCAGCTTGCGCCATCAAGCCAATTTGTCGATTAAAAGGCGTATCCATGGACAAAATCATGCTGACATGTAAAGAGGAAAATGGCTCTTGGGCAAACTCAACGGCATTAGAAATGGATTGAGATTGAGATGGTGCGGCACTTACATTCAGACAAGTAAAGAGACTAGCGAACAACAGGCAACATAAGCGCAATAACGTACGACCATAGGAAAGTAAGATTAAAAACGATTGTTTTAATGTGCTTGCAGACTTACAAATGACACTCAATATCGCCAACCAGCTGAACCGATAACTTAAGCTATCGTATAGCGCAAATTTATTTCCATTCGTGCCTTGTATCATAGATTTTTTATTCCTAAACAAGAGAAGGTGACACACCGCACCACGCACATTAAATCAACTCAACAGACTCTTAAACATGGTAAAAATTGAAAGCTACATGCTAACATAGCACAGAGTGATTTACAGACTACTCACACATTGACGATGTGGAGGAGATGTAATGCATAGGATAAATAAGGGACTATTATGACGCAGATGCCGGCTAAACCCATCATTTTAATCGTTGATGATTCAGCGGATAATATTCAAATTATGAATGGCTTACTGTGTGATAAATATAGTATTCGCGCAGCCACATCCGGCGCGAAAGCCCTCGCCTTAGCCAGTCTTGACCCTATTCCGGATCTCATTCTATTAGACGTGATGATGCCTGAGATGGATGGATTCCAATCCTGTAGTCGCCTAAAATTAAATCCTGTCACTCGCCACATTCCAATTATCTTTGTCACAGCAAAAACAGACACCCTAGATGAGCGCACAGGTTTTGAATTAGGTGCTGTCGACTATATTTCTAAGCCCATAAATCCTGCCATTCTGGAAGCTCGAATACAGACACATTTAAAATTAGCGTCGAGAACTAACCTGCTCGAAGACCTTGTACAACAACGCACTCTAGAGCTTGAATCTGCAAGGCAAAAAATTATCAACAAACTCGGCCGTGCCGCTGAATTTAGGGATAATGAAACTGGCTTACATATTATCAGAATGAGCCAGTATAGTTTTTTGTTAGCACAACAAATTGGACAACCTGCCTATTGGTGCCAATTACTGCTAAATGCAGCGCCAATGCATGATATCGGAAAAATCGGTATACCCGATGCAATTTTACTAAAACCCGGAAAGTTAACCCTTGAAGAATATCAAATAATTCAAAAACACCCGGAAATCGGTGCTGAAATAATAGGCGAAGATGACGATCCACTATTGCATATGGCCAAAGAGATTGCGCTTTATCACCATGAACGCTGGGATGGCACAGGCTACCCTTGTAAGCTCAGTCAAAAGCAAATCCCACTTTGTGCCCGTATCGCCACGATCGCAGATGTGTTTGATGCCTTAACGACTTCACGCCCTTATAAAGCCGCTTGGAGTATCGACGATGCATTTAACTATTTGCGCGATGGCGCAGGCTCGCAGTTTGATCCATTTCTGGTTAGTGCATTCCTCGAATGCAAAGCGGAAATTACCGATATTTGCACCCAATTTGCAGAGCCAACATCAGAGCATTCTACAGTTGTGGAAGTCGAATTAACTGAGTGATTTAGTTAGTGAGTCACATACTCGAACCATCAAAGATATGGGATCGCGTGACTTATGGCCAAACACCCTAAAGAGAGCAGTTTGTGCTCCTTCAGGCTGTTTGGTCAGAGGCTATCATCGCGCCCTCAGGCTATTTAATCGCCTTTTCGGTTTGATCGACTATGGTCAATACCGCAGTATCGCCCACTACGTTGCAAGAGGTCAGCACCATATCGATGATGCGATCCAGCGCGGCCACAATCGCAAAGGCTTCAATCGGCAAACCCATTTGATGGATTAACACGCCAATCATCACCATGCCACCACCGGGTACACCTCCCGCGCCAACAGATAACAAAAAGATACTAAACAGTAGCGATGGCAGTTGCTCGCTGGTGATTGGCATTCCGAAGGCATTGGCAACGAAGAAAATCGCAATGGTGATATAAATCGCCACACCGCCCATATTCATGGTCGCCCCGAGCGGTACGCCAAAGCCTGCCACAGCGCGGTTAACCCCGAGTTTTTCAGTCAAGGTACGCATAGTCACAGGAATCGTGGCATTGGAGCTGGCGGTAGACAGTGAAAACAGCACTTGCTCCTGTGTCTTCGCCCGAAAGGTCTTGGCCGAAATCGGTGTAAACATACCGACCGCCAACGGATAGACCACAAAAATCCACAGTAATAACAGCGCCAGAATGATCACGACATATTCGAGCACACTCATAAATACCGCGGCATCTAAGGTGGCGCCTAACTTAAACATCAGCGCAAACACCCCGAAAGGTGCAAGACTCATCACCACAGAAATCAGTTTCATCATGATTTTATTGGCGGTTTGAAAGCCTTGTACCGCACCAGCCACATGCTCGCCGAGGGACTTCATCACTCCACCCAACATCAGCGCCATAAAGATCACTTGTAGCATATTGCCCGACATAAAAGCCGCTACCGGATTACGCGGCACAATATCAATCAACAGCGCCATTAAGCTGGGGAGTTCGGTCGCGGTAATGGCGACACCATCGGTGCTGCTCATATCGACGCCTTTACCTGGGTCGAGCAGTAGCACCACTAACAGAGCGGTCGAGATGGCGACCACAGTATTAATGATGTAAAAGCCGAAGGTTTTGCCGCCAAGGCGCCCAAAGCTTTTTAAGTCCTGCAACTCGCACACGCCACAAACAATACTGACAAATACCAGAGGCACGACCAACATCATGATCATGTTGACGAACATAGTGCCGACGCCGCTAGCCAATTCGACTAAATTGCCTGAAAAAAAGCCAATATCGTTTAAAAAATACTGCACTAAAGTGCCAAGAATAAGTCCCGCAAATAGACCGATAAAGATCCGTGTCGAAAGTGATTTCATCATGCTGATCGTTTTCCCAGATAGCTCATCTTTTGATATTCATCTTCCCTAATGAGCAACATCGCCATTCCCTTTTAAGTTCAGGCGGGGATAGTGAAACATGCTGGCAGTAAATTCAATGAATAAATTTACTTATTTCATTTTCAATTAAGCCAAACTCATCACAAAAATTTTTTATTATTCTGATTTATAACAAAAATAAAATCATAGATTAATAATCACGCTATTAATACATAAGTTAAAAAATCAAAAATTAAACACTATTTAAACCAAATAAACACAATTAATCGATTAATACCGAATAAGACTAGATTTAAAAACTGAATAAATACTTTAAACAGTATTAAAAACTACAAACATCGAACTTAACAGAGAGATGGGGAAGGATAACGACTAACAATATGCCAGTAGCACTAGCTCAAGCCGATGAGACAGCAGGTGCTGCTGTTTAATGCTAATGCGTTGCTGAATTAACCAACGGCTTAATTGCTGCCAATTTTTTAAGTCGGCTGACTGTAAATATTTAGCCTGAGGCGCTTGCTTAGCAAAGTCATCCGCGGAATTAATTTGTGGGATAGCGAGTAACTCGTTGGGCGCAAAAAGCGCTAACTGCGGCACAATACAATGGGTCATGCCCGTTAAGGTATGGGCAATTTGCAGCCCTGCGGGGTCGAGATCGGTAAAGGCAATGATCGGCATTTTACCCGCCATCGCCTGTAAAAACTGCCGCACACCAATGGGGGAATGGTGGCCGCTGCCACGGTAAATCACCATAACGCGGCTAAGTTCGGCAGGTAGGCGCGCTTGAGTGATGGCATCGAATATATCTAGGTTTTCAACTACTAAGATGGCGTTAACATGAAGATCATGGCAAAGCTGCT
The DNA here is from genome assembly GCF_052907445.1 of Shewanella sp. Koi 1. Lineage (NCBI taxonomy): Bacteria > Pseudomonadati > Pseudomonadota > Gammaproteobacteria > Alteromonadales > Shewanellaceae > Shewanella > Shewanella sp. Koi 1. The sequence goes on from NZ_JBREJM010000001.1 coordinate 4,063,287, forward strand.
CTGCTTCATCTAAGGGGATACGTAACGAAGAACGCGCAGACATCCCCACGGGAGATGACTCAAACCCGAGATACTTCAACAAAACATACTCGGCTTCGGGGCGAATACTCGCCAGCTTTTCATTCTGGCTTTGGGCGGACATAGTGATACGGTCTAGATTAAAGTCCAGCGCCTGTAAATCGACGCCCTCTTTTGCCAACACGCCCTGGCGCAGCAACTCAAAATCCCGCGGCGCAAAACACAAATATTTTTCTGCACCATCCAGCTCGCCCACTTCTAACTCGCGGTAAATCGTTCGCCAATTCGGGGTGAGTTTCACCCTTGGAGAGCGGTTAAGATAAACGCCCTCCAAGAGTTGCAACTGCTGCCGACCTAGGCGAGCCATAATTCCACATCACGGATAATAAAGTTACCGCTGTAGATCGGATGGGGTTCGCCTAAGGGTTCTAACTCGAAATAGGCTTTATGCTCATCGGGTAAGCCGTCGTAGCCGCCAATCACTTGATAAATCCAGCTTTCAGCATCCCATGGCAGGGCTTTTTCGGCTAAGTAGTCGAGCGCCGACTGACGTAAGCCAGACTCAATCACATCAACAAAATAGGCATCTACGGCTTGCTTGAGTGGATTATCAGGAATATCAAAGTCTTCACTCTGAGTAAGCGACACGCTCACATCCTGCTCACGCACTGTTTCTATCACGCCCTGACGGCTAATCGCCTTGATATGGGCGACGATATTCATCAGCTCAAACTCTTGGCTGGCGTTATGCACATCCACAGACGCTGGGGCCAATAACACTTCGGCGCGATTGAAAAGGCTTGGGATTTCCTTGTGGGACACATGGTCCGCAGGGCGATAATCCGGATGCAAATCTGTGTATAGCAACCAGCCCTTAAGCAAGCGGGTACGGCCGCGAATTTGCCTAAAGCGGCCGAGTAGTTCCAGCAATCTGCCCTGCACCACACTGAGCTCCTGGGCGCAGTCGCTCATGGTTTCCTGCAAGGTGGTCACCAGCAACTTACGCAACTCACGAATATCACCGGCGATTTCGCCTAATTCGCTAAACTGGAACATCTCCAAGCCATTTAGCAATTCAGACACTTGGCTCTGGGCGAGTTCGTTTTCACGGATCTTAGCGTTAATGGTCCCGACATAACCGAACTCGTTGTTGATGCGCCCCCACAACACGCGGATCGAATAGCGTAAACTGTCGGCAAAGCTATACACATGCTCACTTAAATCAGACAGATACGCCTCGGCGGCGCTGTAATCTGAGCTGTGGCGCGCCTCTTTATAGTGGTCGGCCAAGGTCTTAATGGTGGCGAGCGCCGAGCCGACGTTGGAGTCGATTTGGCGATTGCGCTCATCACTTAAGCCCTCTTCGAGCAAGGCACGCACCGAGCGTTTAAGGCGCAGCTCTTGGTCTGGCTCTGGGCGCCATAAAATTCCCGCCTGCTTGAGTTTTTCAACCACGGCGGGATCATGGCTCTCTTCCTTAAGCGAGCCCGCCAGATAGGCATCCATAATGATGTCAGCATGGCGGCCTAACTGCTTGAGTAGCTTAACCCCAGCCTGATGTAAGTTACTGCTCATCACGGCCTCCTTGGTTTACACCGCAGATGATTGTCCAAAGCATCATAGTAAATCCCGCTGGGTCGCCGTTTCCGCCTGCGCCTCTAGGCTTAGGCCTTCAGTTTCGTCAATAAAACGGATCACTTCGTACAGGTAATCCAGCTTGCCGGTGGCGATATAAATTTGCTTTTCAACGTTGGGGCGCACCAGATAGCCAAGCTCCACTAAGCGTTTGAACACTAACTTAATTTGCGCATCACTATTGGTACTGGTTGAGCCGAATAAGCGGTATTGGCTGAGTTTGGCCAACTGCTCACGAAACGCAGGGGTATCTTCAATTCGGCTTTGCAGCTCGGTTAACCGTACTGGCGCACCTTCGCTTAAGGGCGCATCTTGGCCGCTGGCTTCCTGCACTAATACTAGCCACTCCACCATAGGGATAAGTGCCTGACAAATATCCTTAAACTGCGATGAAATCACCTTGCGCTCGCTCTCGCCTAACTGCAAATAACCGCAGAAAAACACATCACCCTCAGCGGCCGAGGCCACGGTGCGGTTGATTTGATTCAGATAAGCCTCGACCCGCTCGCGGGTGCTGTTATTTTTCAATGCGCGCCAGCCATCTTCATTGGTGGTGCGGCAAATAAATTCGCCCTTGAGCAAGAGTTCGATAATGGCGCCCGTGCCGACTAAGACGGTTTGGTTTGACTCATTCATGGCACTCATTAGATGGCCTCCTTGCTCAGGCGTTTACTCAACAAATCGGCAATCGGATTAGCTTTGGGCTTCACCACCTGCAACTTCTTAGTTTGTTTATTAATAATGTAACGGTGCTCAAACAGGTTCAGCACTTCTGACTCTGGGTTCGGGAAAGCGCCTAACACGCTGATATTGTTGTTACCACAGGCATCGAAAATCTTCTTCACGTTGGTGTGGTGCAGCGTGCCCAGCTCGTCAATAGGCCAGTGAATGGTCACATTGGCACGGCCACGTAACAAACGGGTAAAGGCAAGCAGGAACTTACATAAAATCAGGTAAGCCATACCGTGGCTCGAGGATTCGTTCAGCTGTCTGTCGGTGCGGATAATCAAATCGCTATTACCCTCTTTGAGGCGCAGCTCGATTTCAAGCAGCTTTGAAATGCCACCCGTCAGTGCAGCGCGGCCAATAATATCCAAGGCGCGGCGCATGCTGTTGGTGTATTCCTCATCGGGCAGACCATTAAAGCCGTCGGCTTTCCAATTTTTGAAGGCTTTAACAAACTGCTCAAGCTCGGGCCAAAACTCTAATTCGCTGATCTTAGAACGAATACGAACCGCAGATTCGGACACACCATCGAGGAATAACTCCTCGCCCACTTCGCGGGTAATGCGCGCACTCTGCGAGGCGATACGACGATCGATATCGGCAAGCACATCGTAAAAGGCGGTTAAATCGACACCGAAGATCCGACCCTGCTCGCGCAGCGCCATAATCGATTGCGGCACAATCACATTGAGTAGCTGTTCAAGCTGCGGCACAAGCTTGCGGTAATCCAACAGGCGAATACCTTTGTCGTTGATAAAGCTCGATTCTTCGCGGGCACGCTCCCAGGTTTCGGCTAAGCCTGAACCTGACTTGCTGGCAATCACAGAGTCGAAATGCTCCACATATTGCTTAACCGAGCCCATCAAATAATCGCGTTTTAGCAGTAAATCTTCACCCTGACGCAAACGCTCACCGAGGCTACCCTGGGCTTCTTCATTGTTGGCGGGCAGTTTCAGCTCGGCCAACTTACGCATCACGGCGCGCAGTTTAGTTAAGTTTTCAGAGGCTTCAATCTGCGCCGCATCCGAGGCCTTACGTTCGGTCTCGAGTTGTTGGCGGCGGGTCTTCACCTCTTGGGTCTTGGCTTTAAGCTGCTGATCGATTTCTGAGGCGGCGCGTTTAACGTCACTTAACTGGGTTTGCAGCTTGGGCTTACGGATAAGCCAAGTGTGTTGATACCAATCGTCAAAGCGCAATACTTCGCTGCGACGCTGCTCGGCGCGGCTGATTTTGGTTTCAAGCTCACGGATTTGTTGCTTGAGTTTAAGGATATTATCCTCATCCACACCGCGGGATTTAAGCTCGTTTTTGTACCAGGTTTCACAGGCTTTTTGCTCGGCCTTAGCGCTTTCGCGGCGGGCGTCGATAGTGGCCTTGATTTGCCCGAGTTGATTGTCGAGCGCGCCAATGACTTCCTGCCAGTAGGCTTGTTTTTCCATCCGCGCTTCGAGCGCCTGCTCTTTTTGCTCTTCGAGCCAGAGCTGATGTTGGTGCTTAAGCTGCTTTAGCTCGCCATCGAGCTGAGTTAAGCGCTGCTGGGCAAAGGCTTTACGCTCGGCCAGCGCCTTGTTGATCTTATCCTGCTCACTGCGTTTTTCATCGAACAGACGACGTAAATCATCGCGGCTATTTTTGTAAGCCGTGCGGGCAAAGGTGAGTTCGCGGCTGAGTTTATCCAGCTCACCGTTAATCGCCACCAGCTGTGATTCGGCCTCAGCCTGTAATTCCTGCGCGCTTTGCAGCGCTTCTTCGGCCTTGCTTAAACGAATACGCAGCTCCTGCTCGGAGGCGGCATATTCAGGCACATCGATGGCTTTAAGATCTAAATGCACCCCAAACACAGTGTCGCTCTCGCCCGTGACCGTTGGGTGTAAATCGGTGCGGTGCAGTAACTCTGGCGCAATCACTTTACCCAGACTTTGCTCCCAACCTTGGGCTTCCTTACGCAGGAACTCAAGTAAAGTATGGGATTGCGGGAACAGCATATGGTGCAGTTCATCGAGCGCGGTTTGCCGCTCGTTAACCCGCAGGCTGGCGATACGCAGTGCTTCGTTGGCTTGGTCGCGTTTGGCGCGTAATTTACGCTCCTCGCCCGTTAAGCGCTCCACCTTGGCATTGCAGCTTTCTTGCTCTTCGTCGGCGCGGTGGATCCGCTCGTCGAAAATCGCAAGGCTTAACTTTTCTTCCTCGGTGTAGGTTACGCCATCGACACGTAACTTAAGCTCGGCAGCATTGAGTTTGAATTGGTATTCCTGCTCGCTAAAGCTCGCCTTGCCCGCATCCATTTGGCTACGCCATTGGGCTTCGAGGGCATCGAGATCGGCTCTTGCCACTTCACGCTGCTTATCGCGCGCTTCGCGTTGTTTATCCTGATCGCTATGCAAACCTTCCAGCTCGCGGTTTAACTGCTCACCAATTTTGCTGCGGCGGGCATTGTAAGCCGCTTCAATATCTTGGTGTTTTTCAGTTTGTAACTTATGGCGCTCGCTTAAGTTTTCCATGTCCGCGCGCCAGTTTGGCAGCATGTCCAAATCGGCCTTGGCTTGCTCGATATTGGCATCTAAAAAGGCGCCGTGCTGATCTTCAATGGCATCTAACTCATACTCGCACTTAGCTACGTCACCCTTGGCGGCGGATAAGTCGAGGTTAAGCTCATCGCGCACTTCTTTCCATTCGTCGTCCAACATTCGAAGCTTTAAATTCAGCTCCTTAGACAGAGTTTGTTGTATCTCTAAACGATCGGCCTCTAGGGTTTCATCGTTGCGATAACCACGGGACAAGCTCGAGAGACGCATCTCGGCGCTGAGTAATTGGTTAAATTCCTGCTCGAGCTTTTCAAACTCGGGGCGGATCACTTCAAAGCCTTGGATTAATTGACTCTCGCGGATCCATGCCTCGACGCGTTGCGGATTGAGGCGTGAGCTAGGTGGATTCACCCCGTCTTCTTCCAAAATGGCGGCGATCATCGATTTGACCGTTTCCATTTTGCCTTCTTTGGAGTGCACCGCCTTGGCGAGTTTCTCGATATGGCGTAATGAATGCTCACCTTCACACAGGGCGAATTGATGCGCATAGGCTCGTAGCTCGCTGCGGTTGCTGCCCGTGCTCAACAGGGTGCGATCGTTTTGAATAATCGCGCGGTATTCGCGGGTATTCAGCAAGTTAGTGGTGGCTACGCCCTGGCGTTTTAATTCGCGGCCCAGTTCTGCCATGGTGTGGCATAAAATGGTGTCACCATTTTGGGTTTTAATGTAATCGCTTAACTCGAAACCTTTGCCGATAAAGCGGTAGTTCACCCCTTTACCATCGCCCGCCGACGCCAGCACAGCTTGATAGAGTAAGCCATCGGCCTTTTGATATTCGTAAATGATGTAGCTTGAATCGTGTGGCAAGTACCAACGCTCGAAACTGTCACGGGTTGAAGGCACCACGCGGCTAGGATATTCGCCATAAAATACAGGCACTAAACGTTGCAGAGTGGTTTTACCCGAGGCGTTAGTACCACAAATATTGGTATGGCCATTGAGGGCGAGTTCCACAACGCCCGGAAGGTGCGTATCAATCAGCACAATACGAATCAAGCTTGGCATTTCATTCCTTATCCAAACGGGGTCAAAGCTAACCCAGATAAATCGAGCCCAAATCGAGACCATGACTCAAGATTAAACGCCGAGGCGTACAACCTAAGCTCAACACACCTAAGATCTACACAATAAAGGGGCGGTCAGTCTCAATGGACAAAAGCGTGTGACGGGTAATCATCCTTGCGAAATCATCTTTGCGAAAGTTGCGAGGTAAAATCCCATTTTGTGCCCCTAAAATAAGGCAAATAGGGGGCATAAGCAATCGAGCACCCGAGTCTTTCACCTTCGCGAAACAAGTCTGCTCAATGTTACCTCAATTCCCGTCCATTTAACGGTTAACAAAACGTCAGTAGATCACAATTGGGCATAAAAGCTTTGGGGAAAACGGCCGATGTCGGCGCTCCAAGCTAATACAGAGGCATTGGCCGCCGTTAACATTTTCAGCAACTGTCAACTTGGGTAAAACAGTGAAAGACTCGGCCTCGCAGCCGAACCAAAATCACATTTCATTCACTAATCACTGCAAGCGTTAACAATAAAACCCAGCTAAGTGAGTAGCCTAAATGACAAAAAATACCCGCCCCCCTTCAGCGCTTAAGACGGCGCTAAACACCACGATAGACAACGCCCCGCGCCGCACCTTACTCAAGGCTATCGGCTGGACATTGGTCGCGAGTCCCTTGGTCGGCTTAGTCGGCTGCGGCTCGGAGTCCGAAGAAAGTACCAACGACAGCAGCAATAGCAACACGGATACCGGCTCAGGTGCCGATGTGACGACCCCGAGCGATTGGGCCAGTGGTGGCACCGCCAGCATGACGGTCAACTTCCCCGACACCAGCCTCTTCACCGCCAGTGGTGCCTGTGCCTTGGCATTAACCCAATCGGCGGTGGAAGGCCCTTGCTATTTCCAAGTCGATAACCGGGATGATATTTCGGACGCCGAATCGGGTTTGCCTATGCAGATTTGTTTTCAAGTGATTGATAAAGATTGCAATCCATTGAGCGGATTAGAGGTGGAAGTCTGGCATTGTAATGTCGCTGGCATTTACTCGGGCGACACCAGTGGCAGCGCGGATAAGAGCCGCTTTAACAGTGGCTACTGCACCGGAAACTCGAGCAAGGCGCTGCAATCCCAGTGGTTTAGGGGCACCCAAGTGACTGACAGCGAGGGGCGAGTAAATTTTAAATCCTGCTTTCCGGGCTGGTACTCGGGGCGCACTATCCATGTGCACTTTCGGATACGAAACAACAATAACGACCAGTTGGTCTCACAACTGGGCTTTAGCGAGAGTTTGACGACCGAGATTTGCACCAGCCATCCCGAATATCTGACCCGTGGCCAGCAAGATACCAGCCTCAGTCGCGACAATATTTTTGGTAGCAATTACAGCGCGTTTCTATTTAATACCAGCCAAAATGACGATGGCTCACTCCTCGCGTGGCGGACACTCCAGTTGAATTAATCGAGTTGAATGAACTAATTCGACCGCATGATTGAGCATGATAGAAAAGCGCATCTTTCGATGCGCTTTTTCCTGTCAAATCTTTGGGTAAAAGGGCTTATTTTCGCGCCATTAATCAGAGTCCAAGGTCTTTAAATGTTCGGCGATACGACCATAGATTAAGATCATCTCGGCGAGCGAGCCGACTTGCATGCCCCGCATGAGATTGGAACGGTGAATTTCGACCGTGCGCATAGCGATGCACAACGTATCGGCAATCTCCTGATTCTTAAAGCCTTTAGCGATAAGGATGAGGATTTCCCGCTCACGCGGCGGCCAATTCGGTGCATCGGCGCGGCAAGGACTTCCCGCCAAGATAGAGAAAATCGCTTAACCTAGGCTCACCATCCAAGGCGCTTGCAGCGGCGCCTTGGATAAATATTCCGCCTTTGAAGCGCGACACATGTCGCTCTTTTTTATCCTCAGCGTGATCTTATTTTGACGATAATTGGTATCTATCTCACAGCATTAAGTTTCGTTGAAATGCCTCTTACGAGTAAAATCATGGCTATAGTTACACTATATTGCACTATGCCGAACGCTAAGAGCCTAATGCTCTGTGCCTAATGCTCGGCTTAGGCTCTCAACGCCGTCTTTGAGTTAACCCACTCATCAGGAGTATTCAGTGTTTAATTCTTCACTACGTAAAGACCTCGCAGAAAGCGAAACCAAACGCAGGGAAGCCGAGGCCGTTGTCGATTCAATTAAGGCGAGTATCGCGACGATTGAGTTTACCCCCGATGGCATCATCCTCGATGCCAATCCCCTGTTTTTGAAGGCTGTAGGCTACTCACTGGACGAGATTGTCGGTAAACACCATAAATTATTTTGCGCCGCAGACTATGTAAATACCTCGGAGTATCAACAGTTTTGGCGCGAATTAAAGCAAGGACAGGCGAAGGAAGGCAAATTCCCCCGCGTGCACAAGAATGGTCAAGAGATCTGGCTCAGGGCGACCTATTTTCCCATCAAGCAGGATGGCAAAATCACTAAGATCATGAAAACTGCGGCGGTGATCACCGAGGATAAATACCAGCTAGATGCTCAGGCGGCGCTATTTGCCGCCCTGCAAAAATCCCAGGCGATCATCGAGTTCAGCCCCGAGGGTAATATCCTCAATGCCAATGCTAACTTCCTCAGAACCATGGGGTATAGCAAGGAGCAACTCCAAGGCAAGCATCATCGCCTATTCTGCTTCGATAACTTCTATCAGGATAATCCCCATTTTTGGGATGACCTGCGACGCGGGCAATACAAGAAAGGCCTATTCCAACGTAAAAATGCTTACGGGGATTCGATTTGGCTTGAGGCCGTTTACAACCCTGTGATGGATGATCACGGCAAAGTGGTAAAGGTGATCAAGTTTGCCAGCGACATTACCCAGAGGATTATCAAGAGCCATGCGATTCGGGATGCGGCCAATATCGCCCATGCCACCTCGCAGAGCACGGTGGAACAGGCTAACCGCGGCGTGCAGTTACTCGATGCGACGGTAAACACCTCAAACGCGATTGCGGCGCAGACCCATAAAACCACTGAGTCTATGTTGAAGCTCAACGAGCAATCCCAAAGTATTCAAGCAATTGTGGCAACAATCAGTGCGATTGCCGATCAAACCAATCTACTGGCCCTCAACGCCGCCATCGAAGCTGCCCGCGCGGGCGAACAAGGCCGTGGCTTTGCCGTAGTGGCCGATGAGGTGCGCCAATTAGCGGCGAGAACCAGTAAATCGACCGGCGAAATCGCCGCTGTGGTCGATAAGAACAGCCAACTGACGGCCAGTGCCACCAGCATGATGAATGAGGTTGAGCGCATCGCCGAGGAAGGCAAACAGCAATTAGCGGAGGTCACCGCCGTGATGGGCGATATTCGCACCGGCGCGGAGAATGTCGCCGAGACAGTCTCGCAACTTTCCATTGATTAACCCATTTTGGCCAAGCGTTAAGGGATAAGCGTGATGCTTAACCCAATGGCTAAATTGAAAGGCTGAGCTAATAAGTGAAGTGGGAAAACGGCTGGAAAGCGAGGTTAGCAAGCTTAAGCGGTTAGAAGGTTAAGTTAGAGAGCCAGCTAAACCCTTGGGATAACAGGCTTTAAAGCTGTTGTTATTCCAAGTGTTTTGAATTGAGTCTTAGCCGTTATCGGCGCCTTGGTTTTCCCTCGGCGCCTTACTTACCAAATCACTCAGGTTTTACTCGAAATAGTTCTGACTCGAAACATGTCGACTCAAAATACCGCTTAAAAATCGGTTTTGCGCCCTTCATAGGCGGCGCACATTTGTTGCATTTGCGCCTCTTCGTAGGGGCGCAGGCCACTCATGACTAAGGTTTTAATCCCTGTGCCAACGAGGGTATCGCCGCTATGCAGCTCAAAGTGCAGCGTCACATCGCCACGCTTACCATCAATTTTAAGCTCTTGTTGTACAAGCGATAACTTCACTTCCACAAAGTCGAGACTGGTTAAGTCGAATGACATGCTCTCGTAGATCACTAAGGGACGCTCGGGGTTAATCATCACTTGATGCTGTTTCATCAAAGGCACCAAGATATCGATAAAATTGTGTCCCGAAAACGCCACATAGTTGCGAATAAAGGATTCGGTTTGCGCGTCGCAGCGACTCACATCGCCCTGACGACTCACCTGCAAATAGGTTTTCTCGCGGTTATCGCAAATCGAAAAACTGTCGCTCACCTGCTCGGGAAATTGCAACTCGACACCATCACCGACCATGCCAGCAAAGGTAAACTTCATGTTCTGGCTTAAACCGTACTGGGTTAAGACGAGGGCAAACAGCAAGTCGCCGGGCACACAAAAGCGCTTAGCACCCACATCGTGAATAGGGTTAAAGTCTTGGGCGATTTTCTTGGCGAAGTCACTGGCTTGTTGTGCAGAAACAGAAATTGATTGATTTTGCTTAGAAAAATACGGCGATAGGAACATATAAACTCGATCTTAACTGGCTCAATATTGGGCGAATAACAAAGGTGCAACGAGTCTACCTCAGTTTCGCTATTTCACTCACCCGATGACTTACCCTCTTAGGGTAACGAACAAAGTAACATCTGACTTACATTTGTAAAGATAAAGAATTTTAAGTTGGTTTTAAGTTAATAAAACTAAGCTCCGCGGCCGCAAACGAGAACAATTCCTGTTTGCAAAAAAAATAAAGACAAGCACCATGTCCGATTCGGAGAGCCCAATGACCCAACTTAGCCCAATGCGCCTTAGCTTATTGGCCTGCGCATTAACTACCGCCTTCAATGCCCAAGCCAATTCGCCCACCCAAGCCCCCGCAAAAATAGAACAGATCAGTATTTTCGGCAGTAAAAATCCCCTCGATACCACCCCAGGTAGCGCCCATCAAATTACCGAAGCCGAATTAGAAACCTTTAAATATTCCGATATTATGCGCACCTTGGCCTCTGTGCCCGGCGTTTATATTCAAGAAGAAGATGGTTATGGTCTGCGCCCTAACATTGGTATGCGTGGCACGGGGCAAAATCGTTCTGAAAAGATTACCGTGATGGAAGACGGTGTTCTCGCCGCTCCCGCCCCCTATGCCTCCCCAGCGGCTTACTACTTCCCCACCTCAGGCAGAATGCAATCGGTTGAAATCCTTAAGGGAAGCTCAACGGTAAAGTATGGCCCCCGCACCACAGGTGGGGTGATTAACATGTTGTCTCGACAAATTCCTCAAGAGGCATTAGCCGGCAAAATTGATCTTGCCTTAGGCCAAGATGGCTTCGGTAAATTACACACCTATGCAGGCGGACAAGGCGAGCGGATTGGCGCTGTGGCCGAGATTTATCGCTATCAGGCCGACGGATTTCGAGAGATAAACTCGGTCGGCGGCGACACTGGCTTTACTAAAAATGATGCCTTAGCCAAGGTCAGAGTTAACACCGACAGCACGGCTGCATACCAGCAATCCCTTGAACTCAAATTGAAATTTGCCGATGAGACCTCTAACGAAACCTATATGGGTCTGACCGATGCGGATTATCAGGCCTCGCCCTATAGTCGCTATTCGGCCTCGCAAAAAGATCAGATGACCACAGAGCATAAGCAAGTACAGCTCAACCATATCATCGATTTTAGCGACACGCTAAGCCTTAGCAGCATTGGCTATTACAATGATTTTCATCGAAATTGGTATAAGGCCGACAAGGTTGGTGGTGAATCTTTAAGCGGCAAAGGGATCCAAAATGCTGCCGACTTTGATGCGGGTCTACTCTCTGAGCTTGAGGTCAATGTCAAAGCCAATAATCGCAGTTACCTCGCCCAAGGGATACAAACGGAACTCAATTGGTTACTCGGAGATCACGACCTCGCCTTTGGTCTTCGCTACCATGAAGATGAAATGGACAGATACCAATGGGCCGACAGTTATGCCATGGACGCCAACAGTGTCATGTTACGCACTAAGAGTGGTGTCCCGGGCACCGACTCTAACCGTGTCGATAGCGCCACGGCATTTGCGGCCTATGTGCAGGATAAAATCAGCCTAGACGCGCTCACCATTACCGCTGGCCTGCGCTGGGAAGATGTCGAAACCCAACGCCGCGATTGGGGCAAGAAGAACCCCGGTCGCGAGGGGAATCCCGATAAACAGGTTGAAAACCAGTTCAATGCGCTGCTGCCTTCGTTATCAGCAACTTACCAGATTAATGAGCAAGTATTACTTCTGGCTGGAGTACAAAAAGGCTTCTCGCCCGCCGCGCCCGGCAATGCTAAGGGACAAGAAGAACAGAGCTGGAACTATGAGGCTGGCGTTCGCTACCATCGAGATGCATTTAATGCAGAGTTAATCGGTTTCTATAGTGATTACAGTAACATGCACGGCAACTGCACGGCGGCGCAGGGTTGTGATGACACTAAACTCGACAATCAGTACAACGCTGGCGAAGTAGAAGTCAAAGGCCTCGAACTCAGCCTCGCCCACGAGTTTAACCGCGCCGGAGCGATGAGCTTTCCAGTCAAACTCGCCTACACCTACACGGATGCCGAGTTTGGCAATAGTTTCGAATCTGAGTTTGAAACTTGGGATAAGGTTGAAGCGGGTTACAAGTTAACCTATCTACCTGAAAACCAATTGTATATTTCAGCAGGTGTGCAATCGCAACACTGGCAAATCACAGTGGCGGCACGTTATACCGATGAGATGCGAACCAAAGCAGGTGCAGGCGCCATTCCCGCAGATGAAGTGATTGAGGCCAAAACCTTAGTGGACTTGTCGGCGCGTTACTTTGTCACCCACAGTCAGGAAGTGTACTTAACTGTAGACAACCTCTTAGATGAAACCTATATGACGACGCGAGTACACGGCTCTATTTTTGCCGGAAAACCTCAAACGGTCACACTCGGTTACAGCTATAAATTTTAATCCCTCGTAAAACGAGCAAGGGCAAACCCAGTTTGCCCTTGTAAATCATCTGTCAGCAATCACTGCGACTAAACTCGCTTAAATTCGCGCTTTAACTGAAAACTCTCGTCGGTCACCAGCTGTTCTAACACCTCAACCCGCTCGCGCAGTTTATCAAGCTCAATGCGTAACAGTTGGTTTTCGGCCTGAAGCTTATTGCTGACCGAATTGCCGCGCTCGCGGATCTTCATAATCGCGACTGTATATCCGCCGACAATGGCAAAAATAGGGATAAGTAATGCAAGCGTTGCTGCGTTCATAACGGGTCCTTTTCGAATTTATCTCTTAATCCAGTATGTGCAACATAACCTAAATGCACCAGTGACAAAAGTCATGAGTTGTCACCAAGCAGTTGAGCGACGCTCTACGAAGTCCCGCGCTACTCTTTATCGAAACTATCCACCACAATCGCCCCCATAGAAGCCGGCATGGTAATCACGATAATCCGTTTAATCGAGGTCAAAGGGTCATCAATAAAGTGTTCTGGTCTAATCCCATCGGACACTTAATTTTGAGACAGTATGGTCAATAAATTAAGAGGTCTATATGAGTCTGAAGAAATCACATAAAAGTTATCCGCAGGCATTTAAAGATGAAGCCGTCTTGATGGTGCTAGAGCAAGGTTATAGCGTTGCCGATGCGGCAAAGTCTCTTGGAGTTAGCACGAGCCTGCTTTACAACTGGAAAGAAAAACACGAAGCCCTGAAACAAGGTATCACCTTAGAAGAGTCTGAGCGGGATGAGTTGAAGCGATTGCGTAGAGAAAACAAAGAATTGCGCATGGAGAAAGAAATTCTAAAAAAGGCAAGCGCCTTCTTTGCGAAAGAAATGAAGTAAGATTTCGTTTCATCAAACTGCAATCTCACCTGTTTCCCATAGCACTGTTATGTCGAGTAATGAGTGTCAGTAAGTCAGGCTATTACGATTGGCATAAACGCCCTGCAAACGTGATAAGCCTTGAAACACTGAAGCTTTATCGCCTTGTTCGACAGCTATTTAAGCAAAGTCGAGGCAGCTTAGGGAATCGTGAAATGGTGAAGAAATTGCGCAAGGAAGGCTACCAGGTTGGTCGCTATCTCGTTCGTAAAATTATGCACCGCCTTCGACTTAAAGGAACCCAGCGACGCGCTTACAAGGTGACTACGCAGCGAAAACACTCAGATGCAGTGGCTGATAACCTGTTAAATATGAACTTTAATCCAGTATCGGCTAATCAGGTCTGGGCGGGTGACGTGACCTATTTAAAGACGGGTGAAGGCTGGATGTATTTAGCAGTGGTGATGGATTTATATTCACGCCGGATTGTGGGATGGCACATAAACAAACGCATGACCACAGATTTGATATCTAAGGCATTAATAAAAGCCTACAACCTGCGACAACCAGCGCGAGGGCTGGTATTTCACAGTGACCGAGGCTCGCAATATACCAGTAAGCAATTCGGTAGGCTGCTATCGAGTTATGGTATCCGAGCCAGCATGGGTGATGTGGGGGCGTGTTGGGATAATGCCGTTGTTGAGCGATTTTTTGGCAGCTTAAAACACGATTGGATTTTTAAAGTTAATCAACCAACAAGGGAGTTTATGAAGCAAGATGTGACTGCTTACATGAAATATTACAACTTGGAGCGACTGCATTCTGCTAATGACGATATGTCACCTGTAGAGTTTGAAAATTCTCAAGTAAAAGTGTCCAGTTTGGATTGACCAGTACAAAGGGCAGCTTATCGAGGCAAAGGAGCACCAAACTCACCACACAGGCACTAATCAGATAGGCCATAACAATCCGAAAAATAAATACCGGTAGGCGGTGACGAATGTTTTGTTGGAACACACTCTGGTAAGTAAATTGTACTAGCTCAGACCTGATCTGACAGTTACCCATTTTTTAGGGTGCTACTGTCAGCTTAGATTTGAGCTAAATTCTTTTCAGCCCAAAACCGTTTCCCATCTATTAATGTGGCCAGTGGTGTTCTGCCGCAGCACATTTTACCTTGATGGGTTCGTTCATTGTTGTAATAAGCCAGCCATTCGTCCAGATCTTTTTGTAGTTCCTCCATGTTAGCGTACAGTTTTTTTCGGAAAGTAACCTGATAAAACTCATTCAAAATAGTTTTATGGAACCGTTCGCAGATCCCATTCGTTTGCGGGTGTCGCGCCTTCGTCTTAGTGTGTTCTATATCGTTAATTGCTAAATACAGCTGATAGTCGTGCTGTTCCACTTTGCCACAGTATTCGGTTCCTCTGTCAGTTAAAATGCGCAACATGGGCAGCGCCTGTGTTTCAAAGAACGGTAATACTCTGTCGTTGAGTAAATCGGCCGAGGTGATTGGGGTTTTCGTGGTATACAGTTTCGCGAAAGCAACTTTGCTGTAAGTATCGACAAAGGTTTGCTGATAAATCCTGCCTACGCCCTTAAGACTACCAACGTAAAAGGTATCTTGTGAGCCGAGATAACCTGGATGATGCGTTTCAATTTCACCACATGCTTCATCGTCTTGCTGCTTACGCTCAAGGGCGGCAACTTGTTCATCCGAAAGGATTATCCCTTCTAGCTCGACTTTGGCTTCGAGGGCTTTTAATCGCTTTTTGAAGTTCTCTAAGCCATGCCGTAACCAAATGGAGCGCACGCCACTGGCGGAGACAAATATCCCTTGTTTTCGAAGCTCGTTACTAGAGCGAGACTGCCCATGGGCAGGAAATGCGATAGCATGTGTTAAGACGGCATTTTCAGTTACATCATCAACACGATTCTTGAGGTTAGGTGTTCTTCTGGACTGATTAATCAACGACTCAACACCGCCGTTTTCAACCAGCTCTTGATAGCGATAGAAAGTATCACGGGAAAGCCCCATGACTTTACAAGCTCTAGACACGTTTCCCAATTCTTCAGCGAGATTGAGTAAACCAGCTTTGTGTTTAATGATGGGATTGTTAGTATGAAGCATGAGAGTTACCTTTTTGCTTTGATTAAGTTTCGACACCTTTATCAAAACGGGTAACTCTCATCTTTTCAAGATGATGTGTCAGATCTAGTCTGAACTAATACAAGTAAATACCCCGAGAAACAGCAGCGACAAACTCAATAACATCAGCAGATTCAGTAGCGGCAAGGTCTCCCCGAGTTGCCATGCCTCCTCCGAAAACCCAATAGGCACGGCAAGCGCAAAGGCACCGACACAGACTTGAATCGCATCTTCGGTATTAAAACGGTAGGTATCAAAGTTAAAGCTCATCGCGCCTCCCTGTAATTTCACGGCACATCATCGCCGCACATCGAATAAGCAAATCATAACCCGAAAAATATCACCCATTGTCGCTACTTTGGCTGCGCTTTTAATGCGTCTGATAGTATCTTAAAGGCCACACGATAGCATGGCTGCCAGAAGCAGCCTTGAGGTGGACTGTCGTCTCGCTAATCGCCATGGTTCTGCTGTTTAGCATCGATGTCGCCTGTTTGTTTTGAAGGAAGATGAGTAACTTGTTTGTGGACAGAAGAGTGTTAAATATTGAAAGACTTATATCATTGCTTAGTTATTGAATGCAGACCTTATTAACGGCGATCCATGGTATTTGCTCAACGACACGCAGCAAGTCCTTATATGGACACCTCGAATAGATCAACCACTTTTTAAGTAACAGAAAGTAATACTGCGTACGTATATCCGACCTGTTTATGAGAATCTTTGCTCTCTGGCCTTAATGAGAACCGCGCCTTTGCTGCTTATCGTCCTTTCGGAGTCATATGCTCCTTGTACTCTCTCAGCATCTGCAAAGGCCGGTATTACCTGTTACTTCATTACCTGTAGTCGTGTTTTTGGGGGGAGTTTGATACTCGATTTTTATAAATTAACAAGGCCGATATTCGCTGCGATGAAACAGCATCGCCCAGATGATCCGCGCCAATTTGTTTGCAATTGCTACTGCCGCTTTCTGTTTACCTCGCCGCTCTATCACCTTTAAGGCCCATACGGAGATCCTGTCATTACTCTTACTTGCATAGCGAATAATCGACCAAGCTCCCTGGATCAGTTGCCGCCGCAGATAGCTGTTACCTCGTTTGGTTATGCCGCCTAATTTCTGTTTCCCCCCACTGGAAAACTCTTTAGGAACCAGTCCTAAATTTGCAGAAAAATGCCGAGCACCATGATAGCCAGAGCCATCTCCGGCAAATGACACCGCGGCAGTGGCAATGATTTCTGCAACGCCTCTGATACCCATTAGTCGCTTGGCATCTGGGTGCGTTCTTGCCTGCAGTTTGATGTCTTTTTCCAGCGAACCTATTGCAACGTTGATCGTACGCAACTCCTCCATCAGCTCACGCATGTATTGGCGTGCAATCGTAGTGAGTTGATTATTGGCATCCTCAAGTAATTCCGGCAGCAAAAGATTCAATGGATTACGTCCTTTAGGGAGGGCTATTCCATATTCACTTAGTAACCCTCTGATTTGATTGGTTAGTGCAGTGCGTATTCTGATCCGGCGCTCGCGAATTCTGTGGGTAATGATGATATCAACCTGCGCTAAGGTTCTCGGCTGGACGAAAATCAGGTTTGGTCTCTGCGCTGCCTCACAGATAGCGAAGGCATCATTGCGATCGTTCTTATTGCCTTTGACAAATGGCTTAACATGCTGAGGCGGGATCAGTTTGACATCATGCCCGAGAGAAAGTAACTCTCTGCCCCAATAGTTAGAGCCACTGCAGGCTTCCATCGCAATAGTGGCATCAGCGTAAGTACGCAGAAAAGTCAGGAGCTGAACACGTTTAATCGAACGGTTAAAAACACTCTTGCCTGCTTGATTAACTCCACATACTTGGAAGATATTTTTTGCGAGATCAATTCCTATTAGTGTAACTTTCATTTTGGACACCTTTTGTTGTTATTGAACGTGCAAATTCAATATGGCGTAAATGACGCCTACTTCACAAGAGGTGTCCATCCCATCATCCTTGGATGCTCGACCGCCCCGTCCATGGGGCGGACGGTCGTCTCGCTAATCACCATGGCTCACCTGTTTAGCATTAGCGTAGTCTGTAAGTTTTAAAGAAATACGAAGCATGCTTTGGGACAAAAGCGTGATAGCTCCTTTGCTCTAACTTTTCAGTTTCGGATTAAAATTTCTATGGAGATAACGCTCGCATTTGCGGCTGGTTTGTAGCGCAGCGGAAAACCTGTCCGACAACATGCGCTTGTTAGGTTCTTTAAAGGTTCTCAAAGTAACCCTCGCTATTTCCTGAAATTTTCTCCACCTCAGCCAGTTCTGGATTGATGATATTCCCAGAGTTGTGAGCAATAAGCTCTGGGAGCGTTAGACTTAACCCTTTATCAAGAGATTTAAAGAGAACAACACACAATCCATGTTCAAGATCTCCTTGTATAAGATCCTTAACATCATCTATCTCGGCGATTCCTATAGTCCAATTCATTTTCTTTGAAATATTCAAGTTAAGGGTGACATACTTAGACGAAGGTATAATAGTTATCGTAACCCCATTTGATACGCCGCACTCACTCTTTAAGAAGCCATCGCCTTGCCCTAAATTATTTTGCCCAGCTATAGATGGCTCTTCATCTCCTTCTTTGAACCATAAAGCTTTGTGTAGCTCATTAGTATATTTTGAGCTATCAAATTTTTCTCCAAATAGGACGTGACCAAGACCAATCGCCAGCTTGGCCATGAAGCGGATGTCATAACGAAGATACATAGATAGTCTATTCTTACGTTCCTGTCCGTTACTGCACTCATTGTTAAAATACGCGATTCGACTTAAATCTAAATCATCTGCTTCAGAAAAACCGATGTCAGCTAAATTAGCTCCTTCTACCGGTGTGCATGATACCTTTCTAACTTTACGTCCTTTAAAGGCATCCTCGAATGACAGCCAAGTAATTATAGGGTTCTTAATAGAGCGCTCCGACCATATAAAGTACGCTCGAGTCTTTACTTTTTTAACTGTCCTAGGATTACCACCAGAGTACCAATACATCCTTTCGTCAGAAGGGCGAATCCAGTAAATTTGTTCGCCTAGAGGACCAATCCAGCACTCACAAATTTCATCCTCTTTAATTTCTGGGGGAGTAAGGTCAGATACCCCCATATTTCTCAATGGAAGCGATGTTGGTTTATCAGGATTAAAGAAAGAGTATGCGGCCTCATTCAGCTCATTAAAAACTAAAAAGTCCTTTTCAAAGGAAGCATCAACAAAAAGTCCTAAGTTGCTATTACATGTTCCACATACATTTCTTGTCTTCAAATAGTCTGGAGCCTGTGCTCCTCCTAAAAACTGTGATATCACATGTTCTAATGTGAATTGATTTTCTTCTTTATCAATTTTGCAGTAAATACAGGTTTTCAATTCTTAATCCTTTCGAATAAATATCCCGGGCTTAACCGATGGGAACCTAACATTTTATTCGTGCGCATGCGCGTTTACCTCGTTGGACCAGTGAAAACGCGCACGGTTAACTATCTGTATGCAAAGAACTTATCAGCTTTCTGCCAAATACACCATCTGGAAAAACGCGCATGCGCGTTTTCCAAACCTATTAACTAAAATTCAGTTACTATATTCACCTGATTTTATAGCGTTTTATTTATTGCGGATGGAATTAGTGCGCACTGATTTTGCCTCAAAATCATACCAAAACACCTAAATTTAAATACGACTGTATACCCATACATTGTTAGCCGATTTCTGGTAAGGCCAAATATAGGCAAATAGATAAGAATATATATGGCAGCAGGTGTGGGAGTTTTCGGTTGAGCTAGAAAGCCGAAACAAGGAATGGGGCGTTAGCTTTTTTGCCAAATGGACAGTGCAATGGCCGTCAAAATTGCCATTGTTGCAACAGTGACCGTTGGCGACATGGCCGCTCTTTCACATCTGACCCATAGGGATATGGGAAATGCCACAATGATGTTGGGAACATCATTGGCCATGTGAACGCGGCATTTACACTTCCATGTGTAGCAGATGTCGCCGTCGAGCCTATAGGGACACTTTTTGTTAAATAGAGGGGCGGCGTGTCACTGGGGAAACAATGACAATTCATCCTACACACCTGACGACAAACTTATCTCGTTTTGGGGCAAAAACGCGTTAGTTTTTACTCTAAGTCGTTGGCTTTAGACTTTTATGGATAACATCCACACTTAGGGGTAAGAATATGGGCCGCATTCGCCCAGCGGCCCATATTTTGCCCCTGTGTTCGAAGGGAGCGACTAGTTCAGATTATTAGCTTTTCGCTGGTCCCAAATAATCAAACAAGCGGTTCCTTTGCTCTTTATTTAACGCGTAGTAACTAAACTCTATATGTTCGCCGTTAGCCTCTAATAGCTGTATTTTCTTAGGATACTGCGAGGTAACTTTATAGCCACAATATGAAGCTTTATCTATCTTCTGGACTTCTTCATAGGTCGAAACAAGAATTTTCTGGTCGTCTATTGTGATTGAAAATGAATCAATTTTTGATTTCCCAGTGTTGAAGATAAGTAACCATACGGGAATGAGAATATTCACCGCTAGAAAAACAATAAACATCAGTAAAAAAGTATTTTGATCACTTTTTGAACCAACGATGGTGAGTAATCCTAATTGTGGGAGGAGTAGTGTCAACGCAGTCTTATAGAGCCTGTCGAGAATGCTCTGCAAATTTGTTTGTTTTAAATCCATTTATACATACCAGAAGCTAACGTCTTATTAGTGCGTATGCGCGTTTATCCCGTGAAAACACTGGAAACGCACACAGTTAACTATTTTTTGAAAATAAGCGTTTAGATTGGTGTTGAGATGCAGCTTAATGCGTCGATAAGTAGCTTATTGACTCAATCAACGCAGCCTGATTAAGTGCGATACAACACCTTCACTACATGCCAACCAAACTTGGTTTTAACGAGATGTGGCACCAGCAGTTCACCGGAAAAGGCGACTTTATCGAACTGCGGCACCATTTGCCCACGCTTGAATTCACCGAGATCGCCGCCCTTTTTCGCCGACGGGCATGAGGAATAGCGCTTGGCTAACGCGCCAAAATTCGCGCCTTTATTCAATTGCTTAATAATATCTTCCGCCTGCTCTTTGTGTTTAACAAGGATATGCACTGCGGCTGCGGTTTTATACATCTGGTACTCTCTTTTATCAAAGACAGCGGTGCCATTTTGCTGCACCGCTGTTATCGCTTTACCTATCAAGAATAAGTATTACTGACCTAAAATCTTCTGCCACCACTGCAACGGCTCACCGCAGTTTTTCGCAGGATTATAGGTACCTCTAAGGGCTGGCAATGCCTCGGTATTGCGGCATCCCGCCTCCTTAGCTTCACCAGTATCACGGTCAAAGTAACCTTGGATCACGCCCGTTGGCGGAATCGAGCGCAGCCCAATCGGTGGACGCTCCTTCAAGAAAGCTTGATACACCGCCATGGCGCCACTGCTACCGTAAAGGCTGGTCTTGCCGTTATCGTCGCGTCCGACCCAAATCGCCGCGACGTTACGCTCGTCAAAACCCGCGAACCAAGAGTCGCGGCTATCGTTACTGGTACCGGTTTTACCCGCCAGAGCAACGCCTGGGAAGGCATTACCTAAACGTGTTGCCGTCCCCGAGCGCACCACTTGCTGCATGGCATATTGCACCAAGAAATCAGTATCCGGCGTAATGGCTTGCTCCTTCGGTGAGCGAGTCACTGGTAACGGCTGATTATGACTGTCGAGCACCGCCGTCACAGTGGTGAGTTTGCGATAGGCACCATAATCGGCCAGCGTTTGATAAACCTGCGCCACCATTAACGGCGAGCCATTCACAGCGCCCAGTAGCATAGACGGGTATTCGTTAAGCGGCTCTTGCCAGCCAGATTTCGCCAGCGTGGTTGCCACCGCATCCACCCCCACGGCAATCCCGAGGTTCACCGTAGGTACGTTCATCGACTTTTTCAGTGCCGTTAACAAGGAGACTTGTCCACTAAACTTCTTATCAAAGTTCTGCGGTGACCAGGTTTTGCCCTGCTCATTCTTTAGGGTAATCGGCTGATCTTTAAGTGGCGAAGCCAAGGTGAACTGGCTATTTGGCGCCAATGCAGTCGCATACACAAATGGCTTGATGAGCGAGCCTATGGGTCGGCGGATCTCAACCGCGCGGTTATAGCCATCAAAGCCAGGCGTCTTATCACCCACCATAGCTGCGATACCGCCAGTGTATTTGTCCGTCACGACCATACCAATCTGCAACGACTTATTGCCTTTATCTAAGCTCTTAAAGGTTTGAGTCACGGCGATTTCGGCGGCTTCCTGCGCCATTGGATCCAGTGTGGTGTAAATCTTCACCCCGGATTGTTTTAATAACGCATCGCCATAACGCTCGTTAAGCTCTTGTTTAACCAAGGCATAGAACGCAGGTAGCTTTTGATGCACGGGTTTATTGGGATTACGCAAGCCTAAGGGCGACTCTACCGCCACCTTGTATTGCGCGGTGCTCAGCTCACCCGACTCCATCAAGAGACGTAGCACTAAATCGCGACGCTCTTGGCTGCGCTCAGGATAACGCCATGGGTTGTAATAGGAAGGCCCTTTAATCGCCGCCACTAAAAACGCTTGCTGCGCCGTGGTTAGCTCGCCGATGGGACGACCAAAATAGAACTGTGAAGCCAGCCCCATACCATGCACGGCGCGGGATTTATCTTGCCCCATATACACTTCGTTGAGATAGGCCTCGAGGATTTCTTCCTTGCTGTAACGAAAATCGATAATCACCGCCATTAAAGCTTCGCGAATTTTACGCAGCAAAGAGCGTTCGCTCGAGAGGAAGAAGTTTTTTGCCAACTGCTGGGTCAGTGTCGAGCCGCCCTGTACGGTACGACCCGCACTGATATTCACAAAAGCGGCGCGCAGAATCGCGAAGGGGTTGACCCCGTGATGTTCGTAAAAACTGCGGTCTTCCACCAGCAGCAGGGCTTTTACAATCGCCTTAGGCATTTCTTCTGTAGGAACAAACAATCTGTCTTCGCCGTCACCCGCAATAATGCGGTCGAGCAAGACAGGTTCTAAATGGAATACCGCCAACTGGCGCTTATCTGACATACGTGCAATCGAGCTGATCCCATCGCTGTCGAAGCTAATCATCACCCGCTGCTCGGCCTGATCGCCCTCAGGATGTAAGAAGGGACGACGCCATAATTCAATTTTGGTGCTGGATGCAGAGAACTCACCCACCTCACGGGGATTGGCGACTTTGCGATAACCTAAGAGTTTGAGTTCGGCCATTAACTGTGGATGACTCACGGCTGCGCCGGGATATAAGGCCATCGAGCGGCTAAATACTGTGCGGGTAAGTGCCATTTTTGCCCCTCAAACTTGCGGGCAATAATTTGATCGAGGTAAATACTGTAGAAGGTCACAACGGCTAGGCCGATTAAGGCTAGTTTCCAAGTGAGCGACCAAATTTGCCCAAACAGGCCACGGCTGCGCTTCGCTTTCGCTTTTTTTGTCGTCTTAGTTGTCATATCTACTTCATCATTTATGCGTTAACGGCATCAGTCACAGGCACAACACAAGGTTGTAAATCAAAGCAGTCTAAAGGCTATGACTGAGATAAACCTAAGGTTTTCTTCTTGGTAAATTTTGTGGGCTGCGTATTGGCAGGGTCGTCCGGCCACAGGTGTTTAGGATAACGCCCACGCATTTCTTTTTTCACTTCCACATAGGGTCCTTGCCAAAAACTGGCGAGATCCGCCGTCAGCGCCAAGGGGCGCTGCGCCGGTGACAGCAATTCCATCGTCACCTTCAGCTTACCTTGGGCCAGTAGCGGGCTGTCTGCCATGCCAAAGGTTTCCTGCAAACGTACCCGCAACAAGGCTCGCCCCGAAGCATCGTACAATATCGGCGCGAAGGTGCCCGTGGCTAACGGCCATGAGGTGGGCAGCAGCGCATCGAGAGCCTGTTGCTGTGACCAAGTTAATTGGTTTACCAGCAAACTAAAGCAATCGAGTTTTTGTAATTGCGGCAGATTATTCACATTTTCAAGGTAGGGCGCCAGCCATGTTTCAAGGTTTGCCAGCAGCGCGGCATCGCTCATATCCGGCCAATCGGCATTCGGATCTAAATCGCGCGCTAACTGTAACCTCGCTTGAAACTGCGCTAAGTTATCGTGCCAATTGAGGATTTGTAACCCCTGCTGACGAATGTAACTCAGTAATGCCGCTACAATTTGGCCACGATTCGGATTAGCGATAGCCTCTGACTTCAATAAAATCTGCCCGACTTTGGTTTGGCGTTCGGCCACCGCGCGGCCTTTGGCTTCGTCCCAGCCACATTGGTCATGGCGCTCCACCAGCTCGGCTAATTCCTCATCGAACAGACTTGGCGATAATGGACTGGCAAGATAAATCCGCCCGGCATTCTTGCCTTCGGTTTCTTGAAAATCAGCCACCACCAGCCAAGGCGTTTGCGCTAAGGCATCTTCGGCGTTGAGCACCACACCCGTTCCATTGGCCAATTGATACCCCTCAACGCCACGGGATTTGGCAATCCGGTCGGGATAAGCCAGCGCCAACAGCAAACCGACATCCTGATGATGGGCATGGGAGGCGATGGCCACTAAATCGGCCTGAGTACATTGCTTATCTAGCGCCAGCTTTTTAAGCCATTGTCTGGCCTGCTGCCCCGCACTGCCTTGGGTGGCAAAGTGCAGATAATTCATGATATCGGCGCCTTTGCGTGGCAATCCTCGCGCCTCTAAAATCCCCGCCAGTAAACAGGCTAAGGCCGCCAGTTGATGTTCGTCACGAGATTTGGCCACCAATAACATATGGGCGAGGCGCGGATGACACCCCAGCTCATAGGCCGCTTTGCCATGCGCAGTCAGCTTGTTTTGTTCATCGACCATGCCTAAACGCTGAAGCAGTTGCCAAGCTAATGCCTCGTTCACCGTGGGCGGCGCAGTCAATAACAGTAAGTCGCTGAAGGATTTCGCGCCCCAGTAGGCACAGTCATGGGCCATGGCGACTAAGTCGGCTTGGCTGATTTCTGGCTCATCGGCCTTGAGCAGACGTTGATGCTCCTCTTGGCCCCATAAACGGATGCACTCGCCCGCCGCCAAACGCCCAGCACGGCCAGCACGCTGGGTTGCCGAGGCCTGGCTGATGCGCTTAAGGCTTAAACGTGTCACCCCAGTTTTAGGATTAAAGCTAGCTTGGCGTTTATAACCGCTGTCGATAACCAGGCCAATGCCCTCGATGGTCAAGCTCGACTCGGCCACGTTGGTGGAGAGCACAATTTTGCGCCTGCTGCTGTCGGCCTTTATCGCCCTATCTTGCTCCTGCGCCGATAACTCGCCATAGAGTGGGCACACCGCCACGCGACTGCTATCGAGGCGCTCTTCCAGATACTGCGCTACTCTAAGGATTTCAGCCTTACCTGGCAAAAACACCAGAATATCCTGCGGGCCGTTATCACCAATGGATGTCGCGGCATCGAGCACAACGCGGCTAAGATGGTCGAGCCAATGCTGCTGTCCGGCAACCGGGCGATAGCGAATGTCGACAGGGAAACTGCGCCCTTCACTCTGTAGCAGTGCGGCATCGGGCATCAACTCGGCTAATGTTAGGCCAGATAAGGTTGCCGACATGGCGAGGATTTTTAAGTCATCCCGCAGTGAGCTTTGCACTTCGAGCGCCAAGGCTAAACCGAGATCTGTGGTCAAATGCCGCTCGTGGATCTCGTCGAAAATAATCATCTCGATACCTGTTAATTCAGGATCTTGCTGGATCATGCGAGTTAAAATCCCTTCGGTAACGATCTCAAGCCGAGTCTCACCACTCACCTTTGACTCGCCACGCACGCGATAACCGACCTCTTGCCCCACCGTCTGTTGCCGACAACTGGCGATAAATTGCGCCACACTGCGGGCGGCCACACGCCTAGGTTCCAGCATTAAAATCCGCCCCGAAATCTCAGGCCAATCCAGCATGGCTAAGGGCAATGCGGTCGATTTACCCGCCCCCGTAGGCGCTTCGAGGATCACTTGCGCATTTTTCGCAAAGGCATCGCGCAGGGATGGCAATAAGGAATGAATGGGTAGATTGTTCAATGCAACAGTATCAACAGGGAAAAATGATGGGGCAGTTTAACATAGGCCTTAGGCAGTGTCCCTCCCGCGGCCTTCGCTTTGATACGTGACTGTTTTGTTTGGCATTGGCTTGCTAAAAATAGCATCGCCCCGACAGCAAGGCTCTCGGGGCGCCAAAAGTACAAATAAGCCGAGTTAGAACTGATAGGTCAGCTTAGCCCAGAGATTACGGCCCGGCTCGTTGACCCTAAACATGGCCTCACTACCCGGCAGATCGTTACCCGTGCCTGCCTTACTCACATGTTCAGCGTAGGTTGCATCAAACAGGTTTTCGACACCAAAGATAAAGGATAAATCCTTGCTGTATGACCAAGATGCATTCAGTGCCAGCGTACCAAAGCCGCTACTTGGGCCTAAGTCTTGGCCCACGATATTGCCATGGCCTAAGGTGTAACGGTCTTGCGCGGCCACCACACGCCACTGCGCCGCCATTGTCCAAGCTTGCCATTGATAGTTAACGGTTAATCTGGCCTCTAACGGTGATATTTGCCCAAGCGCGACCTTGTCCGTATCGTTTTCACCATGGGTATAACTTAAGGTAAGTTGAGTCGACCACTGCTCATTAAGCGCATAGTCTAGGCTTGCTTCGCCGCCGTAGAGGCTGGCATCGATATTACGCGCTACTGTGGTATTGCTGGTCGAATCAATCAGAATATAGTCATTAATCTCACCATAGAAGAGTGAAACCGAAGCCTCCACAGGCCCCTGATAAATCCAGCCTATATCAAATTGATTGGTCGTTTCAGCTTTAAGATCAAAGGCTTTTTGTGTTGGATTATCGGCACTGGCCTTCATGATCTCCCAATAGTCTGGCATGCGCTGCGCCGAGCCAAATCCTGCATAATATTGGTGAGCATCGAGTTGATATTCATAACGCACATAACCGCTGTAGAGGGTATCCTCCCGCTCACCCTGCTGGGCGATTAACAATTCGCCATCCCAGCGATCGCCCCTCAATCCAGCGTGCAAGCTACTATTGCCTAAACCTTGGTTATCAAAGCCATAGCGGGATTCGGCAAACAGCGCGTAGTTTTTATAGCGCATATCTTCCTTAAACGGCTTATTGAGTAAGTCGTCTAAACCAACATCGCTGGGCGCCATACTGCGGCCATCATGCGCGCTAGACATATAATCCAGCCCCAGTGTTAATTCGAGGGCATCGAGCGGGGTCAAATCAAACCAAAGATGACCACCGTCGGTCATCCGGCGCACATTTGAGCCAGAATTCACCCCTTCATCAAATCGGTCCATTATATGGTCGTTTTTGTTACTAAAGGCTTGTAACTCAACTGCGGCCAACCAGCTCGACTCAAACTCATGTTGGAATAGTAACGCCGCATCACGGTTATCAATTTGGCGAGCCTTATTTAATCTGTCGGCATACTCTGCCTCACCGCTCGACTCTCCGTAGGTTAACTCCACCACAGTGCGCTCTGTTGGCGTCCAACCCAGGGCAAGATTGGCGTTTTGACGGTCATAACTGGATTGGACTTTATTGCCATTGCCATCCTGATAATGATCACTACTCGATTGATTAATATCAAAATCTAGGTAGTAATTCTTATCGCCTGCATTCAACTCCACCATGGCATCTCGTCTATCGAAACTGCCACCCGTCGCACTGGCACGCCCTTCAAGATCCGCTTGATTAAAACGATGGCGGTTTTTTTCAAATAAAATTGTGCCCGCGGTGCCTACAGGGCCGTATTTCACCGTCTGCGGGCCTTTAATTACCGTTATCTGATCGTAGGTTTCGGGATAAATATAATTGGTGGGCGGATCCATACGTCCACCGCAGGCGCCATACACATGCTGACCATCATCGACTATGTTTAGACGCGAACCGCCCAGCCCCCTAAACATAGGATCGCCACCTGAGCCGCCTTTGCGCGTGATGTTAAATCCGGGGATCGAACGTAAAAATCCCGAACCATCATAGGCAGGCAATGGCAAACGGTTCTGTTTAGGATCGCTCACTAAGTGTACGGGTTGACGCATTACATCGGCTGTAACTAGCAGATAATCTTTACATTTTTGGTTTTCACCACAGTCGGCCGCCTCAGCAGACCAAGCCAGTTGAGGCGCAGCAGTGCCCAAAACACCCGCTAAAATAGCGGCTAATTTGATAGGTTGATACAGCATGACATTCCCCTACATATTGTTTTTAATGATTTTTGTGGGGGTATTGTTGTCACAAGTGAAGGAAGCGCAATCAAAACTCGGCTGGGCGCGACAATCTGTCGCAGCACAAATTGCGGCGGGTCACAATCGGATTAATTTTGATAAATTAATCACTTACATTTTAAGAATTGCAAATACTGAAAAACATCCACACTTAAACAAGCCAAGGATCCGCTAATCCCGAGGTTAATGATAGGAGTGGTGCAGGTTTGTTGATGGCATAACCTTGGGCATAGTCCACACCTAAGCTTTTTAACTTAGTGGCAATTTCGGTGGATTCAACAAACTCCGCCACCACATCGAAGCCCATATCTTGTCCTAACTGGCAAATGGCTTTGATGATGGCTTGGTCAGCCTCGTCTTCGCAGAGATTAATCACAAACTGGCCGTCGATTTTGACATAATCCACGTTCAAGCGTTTAAGGTAGGCAAAGCTTGAGAACCCCGCGCCAAAGTCATCCAACGCGAGTTGGCAATTTAATGGCCTCAGCACTTCAATCAATTTAGTGGCCTGATCTAATTGGCTCACTGCGGCAGTTTCGGTGATCTCAATGCAGAGCTTATCCACCAGCTCAGGTTCGGTCATCAGGCGCATTTCGAGCCAATTCATAAACTCGCTGTCACCTAACGAGGTCGCCGACAGGTTGACCGAGACCAACTCTAGCTGTTGCCAAATATCTAAATGGCTACTGCCCCACTTCAGCAGATTATCTATCACCCACAGGTCGACCTTGGCTGCCAAGTTGTAACGCTCCGCCGCAGGGAGAAAGATCGCCGGCGAAACAATAGTGCCATTGGCCTGCACCATCCGCAGTAGCACCTCTAAATGCAGGCCGGATTCTTCGCGACTTAACGGGGCAATGCTTTGGAAATACAACTCAAATTGATTTAGCGCGAGGGCGCTGACGATATCGACCGAGGCCATCATCTCGGTATAGAGGCGGGTCATTTTAGGGTCTTTGGCACTGTACAAGTGCCAGCCATTGCGGCCCTTATCCTTGGCGAGACGACAGGCCGCATCGGCCTGACTCATCACAGTGTAAATATCCGTCGCAGACTTTTCGAGCTTAGCAATCCCCATGCTGACGCTGACATTGTGGCAACGGTTTTCCCAAATAAACTCGTGGGTGGCTAACTGAGTGCAGATCCGATTAGCGATATGTTGCGCCGAATCCACATTGCAATAATGCATTAAAATCCCAAACTCATCGCCGCCCAAACGCGCGACAATATCGCCCTTACGCACCAATTGCTTGAGACGTAATGCAAGCTGGCACAGTAATTTATCACCGGCCTGATGGCCGCTCACATTGTTGATCACCTGAAACTGATCGACATCGATAAAGGCAACGCAGGTGGGCATCTCATCTTTGGTTTGCAGCAGGTTTTCGAGCAAGGCCTCAAAATGCAACCGATTCGGTAACCCAGTCAAAGCATCATAATTGGCATGGAAGGACAGCTCATCGGCGAGTCGATATTTTTCACTGACATCCTCGGCAATCATTACTAGGGTGTCTTTATTGCCGTGGATTTGGCTAAAGCTCAATCTAAGCCAATCCAACTGCAGGTTAGATTTTAAGGGTAACTCACACCAGGCTTGCCCTAATACGCCCTCACGCACCATGTGCAGTGTATCGGTTAACATGGCATGTTCTTCTTCACGCACCATATCGAATAAATCATAACCATGTTGTGCTGGAAGGGTTTGCAACGCCACTTTATTGAGCATGGTCAGTTGATTCTGTTTATCGAGTAAGGCGCAGGCTAAGGGCAGTTGATTAAAGACTTCACGGTATTTATTTTCACTCGCTAACATATCGTGGGCGATGCGCGTTAACTCCATAGCAGAGCCAATCATCACAGCTGCATGTTGAAACTCTTGAATAAACGCCTCACTCCATTCACAACACTCAGAGCAATTGACGGCACCAAGGGCAATACGGGTTTCGCCAAACACCACTGGAGGTAACACGAGTAAACTTTTAACATCCCAATCCCTTAATAACGCTCGCTCCGCCTGAGCCTCCGGCGGCAATGTATTCACATCGGAAAGATTCAACAGCTTTGGATTTCTAACCAGAGATCGAAAAAATGGCATACGCGCAAGCGGCCAAACACGCGTTTGCTGGCCTTGACTAAATTGCGGTTTTAAGTAGAGATTACGGGTACGCAGATGATCCAGGGATAAGCTCCCCGTCAGAACAAACACACCGTCGCAGTGAAGTTGAAGCGTAATCGCCTCTAATGCTCGGTCAACATTTTGCTCTAGGGTTTCTAGTGGCGTTTCACTAAAAATCGTCACTAATGCCTGTTGAAGGGGATTTGCTAAACCATCTGACATGAAAAAAGATTTCCTTACCTACAATTCCATTTAAGGTAGTATTTCTCCACTTCCAGTGGAGAAACTCACGTAATCGAAAGCCTATAGCCAACCACCCCAGTAGTACTTTCTGCATTACCAAACAAAAGCATAGCTTATGTTTGGCATTTGAGCAGGCGAAGGAGATAAAGAGTGTTACAACGTCTGTTTCTTGGATTTGCTCCCACCAGCATACAAAGGCAACAACTGCTACTGTTGCAACAAAGCTTGGCATTACAGATAGCGCCGAATGCCAAACCTGTGACTCGCACTAATTTGCACTTAACCCTCGCCTTTTTAGGGCTAGCCAATCCGACTCAAGTTGCACTGTTGCTCGACGGCGTCGATAAGCTAGCTAAACCCCAATTTAGCGTCACCTTGGATAGTATCGCCCTATGGCCTAAGGCTCAGGTCTGTTGTTTAAAGGGGGATAGCATCAGTTCAGAGTTAGCCCTCTTGGCATCTCAAGCACAGGATTTAGCCCAGCAATTACAGTTGCATCGGAGTGAGCATCCATTTCGGCCCCATATCAGCTTATTTAGAAAGGCAAAGCCGTCAGGCATCTTGGTCAGTGAGCTAACGCTTAAGGAGCTGGTACAGCAGAAAGTCATCCAAGCTTCGATGCTTGAACTCACACTGACGCCCGAGCAGCTGCATTTGTATCTTTCCGCCAGTGGTAATCACGGGGTGGAGTATCAAATCTTACATTCTTGGCCGCTCGCATAAGCCTAATCCGCTCACGCGAATAAACATTGCACCAGAAGCAATCCGTAAAAATAATCTGTAAAAGTAATCCATAAGAACAATTAGCCCGAGCATGGCTCGGGCTGATAGGAAGGTGAGAACGCCGACGGAGTTAATCGAGTAAACGCAAAGTCTCACGGTAGGCGCGCTTTTGTTCATAGCTGTGCAGGCGCTGCTGAAACTCGTCGGTCTTAGTAGCTTCAGCCGTCATCTTTAAAGCGGCTATCGCTTTTTGCTGGGTCGATACCGCGGCACCAAAATCACCGACTTCGGCATAGGCAGCCGCTAAGTTATCGAGGTTGGTGGGGTCGTTCTCATTCACTTTAAGCAGCTTAAGAGA
Organism: Shewanella sp. Koi 1; assembly: GCF_052907445.1. Lineage (NCBI taxonomy): Bacteria > Pseudomonadati > Pseudomonadota > Gammaproteobacteria > Alteromonadales > Shewanellaceae > Shewanella > Shewanella sp. Koi 1. Next base: position 4,094,917 of record NZ_JBREJM010000001.1, read on the forward strand.
TAACTCGAGCGCTTTATTACCATCGCGATATTCGGCCTCAGGGCAAGTTGCGAGAATCCACGCCACATTGCCAAGGGCAATATCATCCCCAACACGAGTAAATTGCTCTACGGCTTTACCGCAGTTACGCGCAATGCCATCGCCACCCGAGGCATAAATAAAGCCTAAACGAAATTGCGCCCAGCGATTACCGCGCTCACCCATGTCCTTATACCAACGTTCGGCCACGGCTAAATCACGCTTCACTAATTGTCCTTCAAAGGAGAGATCCGCTAAGGTTTGCTGCGCCTTTTCGTGTTGCTGTTCGGCGGCAAGGGTCATCCAATGTAATCCGGTCGGCACTTCTTGCTGTACGTAACGTCCAGAGAGAAACATCAGCCCCAGTAAAAATTGTGCGTCGGCATCGCCCTGCTCTGCCTGCACTTGAATGTGCACAAATTTACTCGCCGCAACTTCATTGGCTGGCTGTGGAATAGAAAATGCGTGCGCGGCAGCACTCATCCCTAAGGATAACGTGAATCCGGCGCCTAAAACCCATTGTCTGTATTTCACCTGGTAACCTCTTTACGAAAAACAACCGCGCCCTCAAGTTAGCCTGAATTATTCCCATAAGTCGAGCCTAAATCGGCGTAATCGAACCTATATTAAATAGAAATAACCCTTAAGGGGCCGCAATTATCCCATTCCTTTGATTCATTAGTCGCAATTGAGGTTATTTTCTTCGCAAAAAACCTTAAAAGCCTTTATAAGATGTGATTAACTCTACAGAGTTAAGTGAATCCAGTGAGTTTGGCACCGATTTAGTTGACTAATATCACTAAAGTAGCAAAATAAGCTCTAATTTTAGGTGGTTAATTGCATTTATTCACTCATTCTAAACTAAGAGGTGTATCAAGTTTTTATGAGTGTAATTGACGTAAAATGCTTATTTAGAATATTCTTACTTTCGTTTTAATCAATCGAGGAACATCGACATGGCTCTGATTGGTAAGCCAAAACCGGACCCAACTTTGGAATGGTTTTTATCACACTGTCACATTCATAAGTATCCCGCTAAAAGCACCTTGATCCATGCTGGTGAAGACTCAGATACCCTTTATTACATCGTAAAAGGTTCTGTAGCGGTATTGATTAAAGATGAAGAAGGTAAGGAGATGATCCTTTCTTATCTTAATCAAGGCGACTTTATCGGTGAGTTAGGATTGTTCGAAGAACAAGCTGAACGTACTGCTTGGGTTCGTGCGAAACAAGCATGTGAAATTGCTGAAATCTCTTACAAGAAGTTCAAGCAATTAATCCAAGTTAACCCCGAAATTCTGATGAAGCTATCGGCTCAAATGGCGTATCGCCTACAAAGCACTAGCCAAAAAGTGGGTAATTTAGCGTTCCTCGATGTGGCTGGCCGTATTGCCCAGACATTGTTGCACTTAGCTAAGCAACCCGATGCCATGACTCACCCTGACGGCATGCAAATTAAGATCACTCGCCAAGAAATTGGTCAGATCGTCGGTTGCTCCCGCGAAACCGTGGGTCGTATTTTAAAGATGCTTGAAGAGCAGAATTTGATCCAAGCACACGGTAAAACCATTGTGGTATATGGTACCCGTTAAGATAGACTTCAGCTTGATTTAAGCCTGTTTCATTAAAGTGGCCTAGCATAAAATCTAGGCCATTTTTTATTGGGGAGCATAAATGAAACGGCTGTTTTTTATCTGTTTTTTCAGTCTGTTTACGCTGGTGCATCCAACAATAATTCACGCCGAACCGATTGAATTAGAACATTATCAAGCCAAGGCTTTGGTCAACTCCGGGCAAATTTTATCACTCAATGGCACCCTTGCTGTGGTGAATCAATTTTGCCAAGGCGAACTAATTGACGCCCATCTCTATCAAGAAGATCATAAATGGCGCTATGATTTACAAATCAAAGTGCAACGCGGCCAAATAGTGAATTTGAGTATTGATGCCACCAATGGTCAGCTCGAACACTCCACCGCACTACCGAGCGAATGTCGAAAACATGAAACTGCTACTCGTTGAAGATAATCCGATGTTGGTCTCCGAACTGGAGAAGCAACTCAAACAGGCTGGCTACGTTACCGATATTACTGACAAAGCAGTTGAAGCCGATTACCTCGTTAAAGAAACCCAATACGACTGCGTGATCTTAGATATTGGCCTCCCCGACGGCAATGGACTGGAATTACTCGAAGGTTGGCGTAATCAAGGCATTAGCACACCGGTTATCATGCTAACGGCCCGCAGCCAATGGCATGAAAAGGTCGAAGGCTTTAATGCCGGCGCCGATGATTATTTAGGTAAACCCTTCCATGCACAGGAATTACTGGCGCGTATCCAAGCGCTTATTCACCGCGCGCACGGCCGATTAAATAATCCCAGTAAACAGTTGAGCTATGGTGGCGTCACCTTAGATGAAGCCGAGCAGACGGTGAGCGTTGGCGAACATTTATATGAGTTGACCGCCATGGAGTTCAGGCTGTTAAAAATCTTCCTCATGTCGCCTAAGAAGCTGTTATCTAAGGCACAACTGACGGACAAGCTCTATCAGTTTGATGACGAGAAAGAGAGTAACGTGGTTGAAGTTTACGTGACTCACCTGCGTAAAAAACTCGGCAAAACCGCGATTGAAACCCGCCGCGGCCAAGGTTACATCTTCCACGGCCTGACTGCATGATCTCCATTCGCACTAAGCTCAGTTTATGGTTAACGAGCTTATTAGTGTTAGGCACAGTGATTGGACTCATATTGTTTGAGTCCATGCTGCGCCAAGCGTTTCACGACTCCATTATCAACCGCTTAGAAGAAGATCTTGAGCACATCATGTTGGCGACCCATATCAATAATGGGGAGATCAATATCGATCAGAGCCAACTGTCGAGCTTCTACCGCCCCGCCTATTCGGGACGTTATTTCCAGCTCAACCTCCCCAATGAAGTGATCCGCTCCCGCTCCCTGTGGGACATGCAGCTCGATATCGAACCTTTAGCGCCAAACCAGACCCGCGTCTGGCAGGCAAAAGGTCCGAAAAACAATGATATGCAGCTATTATCCCTAGGGCTAAACTCCAGCAGCGCCAATGTCACTGCCACCCTAACAGTAGCGCAGGATTTAAGTATCGGCCGGCGCGTGTTTAGTGAGGTCTATGGCACTAAGCTTGGGATTAACCTCGCCATGTTAGTGGCCATGATCGCGGGGATCTTCTTGATCCTGCGTCAATCCTTTAAACCGGTAAAACAGATCCAACACGCGCTCTCACGCCTGCAGGAAGGCGAGATTAACGCCTTAGAGCTGAATAACATTCCGCCCGAAGTGCAACCCCTGGCCAAGACCTACAACGAGTTATTGGAATACACCGCCAAGCAAATTGAGCGTAGCCGCAATAACTTAGGCAACTTAAGCCATGGGTTAAAAACCCCACTGGCGGTGATGCAGCAACAGGTTGAAGCCTTGGGGCTTAAAGATCCCGACACCGCCATGGCGCTGCAACAGCAACTCGACGCTATCCATAAAATGGTCGAACGTAAACTTGCGGCGGCGCGGATCACCGGCGATATGTTACCTGCCGCCCAGCTAGTAGTGCCGAGGGATCTTCACAGCCTCGCCAATACCCTCAACAAAGTGCATAGAAGCAAAAGCATCAATTGCGACTTTGAGCTCGACCCCAGTATCCAGCGCCTGCCCATTCATAGGGAAGATGGTATGGAGCTCTTAGGGAATCTGCTCGATAACGCTTTTAAATGGGCGGGCAGCCAAGTCGCGGTCAAACTGTGGAAGACGCAAAACAAACTCTGCCTTAGCATAGATGATGATGGCCCAGGTGTTGCCGACGACGAACTCGATAAACTCACCCAAAGGGGCACACGCCTCGATGAATCCGTTATGGGCCATGGCCTAGGGTTATCGATAGTGAAAGAGATTGCCGAGCAATATGGCATTGAGCTTAAGTTTAAGCACAGCAGCCATTTATCCGGTCTCAGTATTGAACTAGTCTTTAGCTAACGAGTGCTTAGCTAACGAGTGCTTAGCGAGCCAACTATTTGCTCTGAGTGTTGCTCTAGAGCCGCCAATAAAAACGCCATCGAACGATGGCGTTTTTGTTTGAGATGAGTCAGCAACCGCCTTAATTTTTTAGGCCTTTTTCGCGTTGGTGCTCTCAAAAATCTTATCGGCGGATGCGGCTACGAACCCAGTGTACAGCTCGCCATTCGCCTTGGGATAACGCAGGGCAAATTCATAGAAGCAGCTTGGGATCTCAACCGTTGCATCGCTAAATTCTACGGCGATTTTATCGGCCATGGTCGATGATTGTTCCAATAACACTTCTGGCGAACCTTTGATTTCGCCACCTGAACTATTCAGCACAAAGCCCGCTTGCTTAAGCGCATCGTTTACAGACTCTAATGTCTCGAAGCCCTCGAGGTGATTGATAGAGACTGTAAAATGGTTGGCGCGGTAGCCAAAGGCCGCCACCCAAGCCGCATATTCGCTCTCTTCGAGCAGCGTCTCATAGGTCTTAGCATCCAGTGACCAATGACGACCCGAATAGATAAAGTTATCCGCTTTCGTCGCTTGCTCATCCACTTGGGCAATCAAGCCTTGGATGGTGCTTTGCAGTGATGGGCTAAATTCTTCCACCAATAACTCAGAAATAAACACCTTTGGCTGAGTCGCATCTGGGTGCTCAAAATGCTTAGCCACCAGTTTTTTCTGTTCAAACTTATAATCACCACAAGCCACATAACCTAGAGAGGTAAAGTGCTCGGCCAATACGGCTAAATTCACCTTAGCGATGTTAAAAGTACGCAGGGCGATATGGTCGTTGATAATCGGCTTACCGTGTCCGAGTAGCTCGTGCACCTTGGCCGCAGATGGGGTCATTTGAATATAGTCTTGCCAGAGAGCGGCAAATAACGCATTGATATCTGTGTGCATAAAAAACTCCTTTTATTGTGCTGCGACTATAGTGCGTATTGTTTTGCCGCTCGCACTCAGTGTAACGACCCTAGCCACTTGCTGCACAACGGCGCTCAGTAGCAGCCCAAGTAACGTTACTGCTTGCTATGAAAAAGGAAGAACCTAGGTTCTTCCTCAATGATGTCACTCTAAACTTAACCCTGGGCTTAAGCTTGCGGGTAAACTCACCGCATCCGCCTCAACGGAGGCAACAGGGTAAGCACAATAGTCGGCGGCATAAAATGCACTCGCCCTGTGGTTACCCGAAGCGCCTACGCCGCCAAAGGGGGCTGCGCCAGAAGCACCAGTGATCTGCTTGTTCCAATTCACAATACCCGCACGAATGCGGGCGAGGAAATACTCATAATCATCACGGCTATCGGCCAAGATCCCCGCGGATAAGCCATAACGGGTTTTGTTAGCCAGCTTAATCGCTTGGTCAAAATCGCTGTAGCGTACTAATTGCAGCAGTGGTCCGAAGTATTCCTCATCGGGTAATTCGCCCACCGCAGTCACATCGATAAGCCCGGGTGAGACTAAGCCTGTTCCCGCTTGCAGGTGAGTGAGTTCAACCAGCGACACACCGCCTAAGTTCTGCAAGTTAGCCTGCGCCGCAACCATACCTTTCGCCGCAGCTTCGGAAATCATTGAGCCCATAAATGGCTGTGGCTGCGCGTTCCAAGGACCGACTTTAATCTGCTTCACCGCTTCAACCAGCTTGGCGACTAAGGCATCGCCCTGCTCGCCTTGCTCAACATAGAGCCTGCGGGCGCAGGTGCAACGCTGGCCAGATGAAATATAGGCCGATTGCAGAATATCGTGCACAGCCGCTTTAATATCGGCGACACCTTTAATAATCAGTGGGTTATTACCGCCCATTTCTAAGGCGAGGATCTTACCAGGATGACCCGCATATTGCTGATGCAATAGGTGACCAGTGCGAGAACTACCGGTAAAGAACAGGCCGTCGAGTTGTGGGTGCGACGCCAGCGCTTTACCCGTATCGACTTCGCCTTGCACTAAGTTGATAACACCCGCGGGCAGACCCGCCTTTTCCCAAAAAGAGACCATCAACTCGGCCACTTTAGGCGTCAATTCAGAGGGCTTAAACACCACGGTATTGCCCGCGAGCAGCGCTGGCACTATATGACCATTGGGTAAATGCCCAGGGAAGTTATAAGGCCCAAACACAGCAACCACACCGTGTGGCTTATGGCGCAATACCGCGCGCCCTGCTGGAGTATCATTGGCCTCAGTGCCGGTACGCTTATTATAAGCCGTTGCCGACAGGCCAATCTTACCAATCATGGCAGCGACTTCTGTCGCCGTTTCCCATTGAGGTTTACCAGTTTCCTGAGCAATCGTTTCGGCTAATTCGGCTTTATTCGCTTCGAGTTGGCTGCGATAGGCTTCGACAATCTTTAAACGCGCATCAAAACCTAACATAAACCAATCGAACTGAGCTTCACGGGCGGCATCGACGGCGGCGTTAACTTGATCAGCTGTCGCCGTTTGGCCACGCCAAATGATTTCGCCATTTGCTGGGTTGCTAGAGGTCACATCATGACCCTTGCCAGCTTGCCACTGGCCTTTAATAAAATGTGTCATTTGCATTCCTACATTGCCAAAATACGGATTTGATCGCCTTTTGCGAGTAACAAACCCTCGGCGAGTTCTGGACTAATTACCACCTGCTCGGTTTTGTCATCCACAGCAAGACAAGCGGAGGTCGCACGGTAATTGGCTAATTGAGTGTTAGAGATAATAAATTGCTTATCAGATTCAGGCATTTCACCAATATCCACGGTCAGCAGACGGCTCTCACGCACGGCGCGGATATCTGTGAGACGGCATTCCACCGTTGGACCACCATCGAAAATATCCACATAACCACGGCATCTAAAGCCTTCGGCCTGAAGCAGACTCAAGGCTGGACGGGTATTGGTGTGCACTTCGCCTATCACTTTTTGTGCTTCTTCTGGCAGCAGGCAAACGTACACGGGGTTGCGGGGCATCATCTCCGCCATAAAGGCTTTTTTGCCTAGACCCGACAGGTAATCGGCCTGAACAAAATCAATACCTAAAAAGTTTTTTTGCAGCCAACCATAGAAGGGGGAATGACCATCGGCATCGCTCACACCACGCATTTCGGCAATCACAGTCTCGCCAAAACGCTTTGCATGTTGAGCTAAAAACAGAAAACGGCTGCGTGACAACATGCGGCCATTATTCCCCTTACGATAGGGTTCCCGTAAAAACAGGGTACAAAGCTCAGCAGCGCCAGTGTAATCGTGGCACAGGGTTAAGGTTTCGACCTCATTACGCACTTCGATTTGCTCAGAATGATAAACCTCTGTCCCGAGGCGATAGTGGTAGAAGGCATCCTCCATACCCACTGCGGCTTCAATGGCACAAGTACCAACCACTTCGCGGGTCGCAGTATCCTCGAGCACCATCAAATAGCCTTCATCGAAGGGCTTATCAACCACCTTAACGAATGAGGCTTCTGCACGGGCAATTTTATGCCTAAGCAAATCGGCATTGACTGGCAATGAGGTAAAGCCATGGCCAGACTCTTCGGCGATTTGATATAGAGATTCAAAATCGCCTGCCTTAATAGGACGTATGATTAACATCTTAGTGTCTCCTCACTTAAGCTTGCTGTGCATCAAGGCGCCTATCTTAAAAAAGACAGGATAGATACACGCAAGTATTCCCTGACAAAAAAGGAGTGCGAATAAAATTCAGCACTCCTTTGGTCGCTTAGGCAGCAGCGATGCTCGCCACAGCACGCTCAAAACGTGCTAGGCCTTCTGCAATATCTGCCTCAGGGATCACCAGTGAAGGAGCAAAACGTACCACATTAGCACCCGCCATCAGGCTCATTAAGCCTTCAGCAACAGACGCTACTAAAAAGTCACGTGAACGACCTTGGTACTGTTCATTAAGGACCGCCCCTAACAGCAAGCCTTTACCGCGAATTTCAGAGAAAACATGATATTTTTCATTAATTTTGTTCAGACCATCGCGTAATAACTGCTCGCGATGTTTCACACCGTTCAATACTTCCGGTGTGTTAACCACATCTAATACCGCGTTGCCGATAGCGCAAGCTAATGGGTTACCACCGTAGGTTGAACCGTGAGTACCCACTTTCAAGTGCTCCGCAATTTCTGCGGTCGTCAGCATAGCTGCGATCGGGAAACCACCGCCCAGCGCTTTAGCCGTGGTCAGAATATCCGGCACTATGTCGGTGCCCATGTAAGCATATAGTTCACCCGTACGGCCAACACCGGTTTGTACTTCGTCGAAAATCACCAGTGCATTGTGTTTATTAGCCAGTTCACGCACCGCTTTGAGGAACGCAGGATCAGCATTAATAATACCGCCCTCGCCTTGCAGCGGCTCTAACATGATGGCGCAGGTTTTATCCGATACGGCCGCTTCTAATGCAGCAACATCGTTATAAGGTAAGTGGGTAATGCTTTGCGGTTTTGGACCAAAACCATCTGAATAGGCTGCTTGACCGCCAACGCTCACGGTGAAGAAAGTACGACCGTGGAAGGCTTTATCGAAGGCGATAATTTCATCTTTCTCAACGCCGAATTTTTCTAAAGCGTAACGACGAGCCAATTTCAGTGCCGCTTCGTTGGCCTCGGCGCCAGAGTTGGCAAAATACACACGCTCAGCAAAAGTGCTGTTAACCAACTTAGTGGCAAGCTCAAGCGCTGGCTCGTTGGTCATCACGTTAGACAGGTGCCATAATTTTTCGCCTTGCGTTTTTAAGGCATTCACTAAGGCGGGATGACAGTGACCTAAGCAATTTACCGCGATACCGCCGGCAAAATCGATAAACTCGTTACCCTCTTGATCCCATACTCGGCTGCCTTCGCCACGTACAGGGATCACGGCAGCAGGCGCATAGTTAGGCACCATTACCGCATCAAACTGGGCACGATTCAACTTCATATCAACGCTCATTCTTCTTCATCCTTTGTTTAAATGTAACGGCCTCGGGAGCCGTCTGAGTCCCCAACGTATCTTTATCTTGAGTTAGTGATACAGGGTATGCTTGTGTCTATTAATAGCCATTATTAGCGAAATTGTGATCAAAATACCAGTTTTTCACAAACAACATTCGCCATGCTTTGGGTCAAAGTGCATAAAGATTGTAGTTTAAGAACTATACAAGCGTTTACGCCAGAGGCCTTTAGCATATTTAGTCAGAAAAAAAGTTATTTACCCCTATTTTTGCTAGCTATTCACTGAATATGAATAACTACACAATTTTAACGAATCAGCTGTGAAAGCACAAAATCTGCAATTTGTTCCCTCGCCTCAAGCGCTTCTGGCAACAGATGAAACAGAGGAAAAACATGGGGCATATTGTGATAAAAACGCGATTCTACCACACCACCACAAGCCTTAACTTGCATAACCAGTCGTTCTGAGTCCTGTAACAGCAACTCGCGCGTACCGGCAATCACTAAGAGTGGCGGCAAGTCTGCCAAGTTCCCCTGTAAAGGTGAAACCCGTTCAGACATAGGATTCGCCCCAGCAAGATACGCCCCGCGCAGCCGCAATAGCGACTCAATGGTAAAGAACGGATCGTCCGCACCTAAAATCAGCTCAATATCGCCCGTAATCGCTAAATCGAGCGCGGGTGACAACAACACACAGGCTTTAGGCATGGGCAGCTGGCGCTTTTTCAGTTCGAGCAACAGACTTAAGGCTAAATTGCCACCGGCAGAATCGCCCATTAGCACCAGATTATCGTTGCCTTTCAACTCAATTAAATGCAGGTAAGCCTCGAGCACATCGTCACAGGGCGCGGGATAAGGATGTTCCGGTGCTAAACGATAATCCGGGATAAACGTGTCTAGGCGACAACGTTCGCTGATATCGGCCACCAGTCTTGCATGGGCATGGGGAGTCTTAAAACAGAATCCGCCGCCGCGAATGTAAAATAGATTGCCCAAACGCGGCGTGTCATTGAGCAGCACATAATGCAGTAGTGTGGAATGTTGTAAGGGAATCGAGGCAGTAACGAGTTTTTCGGGCCACGGCAGCCAGCGCTTATCCAGCTCTAATAAGCGTTGCCGCACTTGATTTAGAGGGAGTTTGGCCTTACCTCGGCTGATCGAGGGCCGTGCCACATAGGATAAAATAGTATTTAATACAGAAGCTTGCCAGCTTGGCATTTCCCGTCCTCCACATCAGTGCCGCAATTAGACACCGATGGGAACGGCGTGCAGATTACAGCAGATCCAACTTCCGATAATTCTGTGCTTTTAGGCGCAGTACTTCCTGCTCGCTGAGCTCGTAATAATCGAACATTAAGCGTTTTTCCTGCGGCTCGATTTGGCGCATCTCTTCAAGCAACAGCACCTTAGCATAACAATTCGCCCGTGCCACTAATGCGGCCGGCATAGAGAGTTCGCGGTAAGTTAAGGTTTGGTCCAACTCTTTAAGCAATTGAGTTAATGGACTCTGCTCAAACTTAAGTAACTCTAATAGTTGCCAATTAAGCTTATGTCCATGGGCTAACACTTGCTCGAAAACCACTTTAGCAGGGAACTCGGTGGCGATAACAGCATCATACACTTCTTTATCTCGACTCGAGCTTGCCTCACGGATCCAATTGCCCCACGTTTTATCAAATAAACGCGCGCTCAAACTAAGCACAACCGAGGTGCCTAACTGATTTAATAATGCGCCACTATAAACTAGGGCTGAGTCAGTATTATGAAGCTGCGCTAACGCATTCGCGGCTATTCCGCTCACAATGCTATAGCGCCATAGCTTACGGGTGGTCCAGAGTAACTTAGCATTGCCACTCGGCAGCCAATTACGCAGGCAAAAATAAGGAATAATAGTGCGCAGGTTTTCGATGCCAATGTAATTCATCACTAATTTGATATCGGTGACTCGTACGTCGGAACTTTGCGGGCGGCGCGCCCGAAATGCCGGACTATTGACCATATTGGTTAAATCGCGACACAACCAGCTTAAATTGCTGATTAAAGGTCTCAATCTTGTAGCATCAAGGTTTTTTGCTAGCAGTAGCTCAAGCAGCAGTATCTGTGATTCGTTAATATCAGACTTGGCGAGCACTAACTCGGGCGATGCCAGTTGATGCTCAATAGCATTATTGACTGTGCCGGTGAGTTGTTTTGAGATGGCTTCAAAAACCTCACGGGCCTGAATTTGTTTGAGAAGTCGCGACAGTATCGCCTCTCGCTCGACATCGAGTTTATTGGCATCGGCCTCAAGCTCTCGGTCTAAATCATCCAATAGAGTAGGACTGGCTTTTTGTTTACCGAGAATAAGTTGCTGATAGAGTCTATGTTCTATCTCTAAAATCTTGCCAGGTCTAACACCGCCCGCTACCGATATCGCCACAGTTTATCTTTCCTATTTCGCCCGTGCTAAGTGGCGCGCATACGCTAAAATCGTTAAAAACATGACAATTTCAGCATATAGGTTAAGTCTTAGCAATAAGCAACGGGTCACAATCTCACAACATTAATGCAGGGCTTGCGCCCGTAAATTATGCTCAAGAAAAAGGCCTCATATTGAGGCCTTCATATTGTCACGATATTTACTTAAGCTCTTGTTCAAACAGCTTATAAATACGGCGATATTCGTCCAACCAGCTCGATGGCTGACGGAAACCATGGGGCTCAACTGGGTAAATCGCAGTTTCGAACATAGGTTTTTCCAGCTCGATAAGGTGCTGCACCATACGCACGCTATCTTGGAAGAACACGTTGTCATCCATCACGCCACTCATGATAAGTAACGGCTTAGTCAGACCTTGGGCATGCTCGATAGGCGAGCTACGCTCGTAGGCGATAGGGTCAACATCCGGTGTGTTTAAAATGTTGGAGGTGTATGGCGCGTTGTAATGTGCCCAATCCGCCACAGGGCGCAGTGCAGCGCCTGCTTGGAATAATTCCGGCTCAGTAAACAAGGACATAAAGGTTAAGAAGCCACCGTAAGAACCGCCATAAGTACCAACGCGCTTAATATCCACGTTGGCATTTTGGCCCATCCAAGTTACACCGTCTTTTAAGTCTTCAACTTCAGGGTGACCCATGTTGCGATAAATCGCCGTGCGCCAGTCACGGCCATAGCCTTTAGAACCACGGTAATCCATGTCCATCACCACATAACCTTGTTGAGTCAGTAGGTTGTGGAACATAAACTCACGGAAGTAACCACTGAAACCATAATCGGCATTCTGTAAGTAGCCCGCACCATGGTTGAAGATAACGGCGGGGTATTTCTCGGCGCGGGATTTGTCGTAACCCTGCGGCAAATAAACCCGCGCATACACTTGGCCAGCGCCATGGTTAGAAGGTACGGCTACCACTTCGGGCGCTTGCCATGGATATTGCTTAAAGGCATCGCTGGTGTATGAGGTGAGCTGTTTTAACTCACCGCCAATCGGTTGAACATACAGCTCATTCGGCTGAGTACGGCGAGACGCATTCAGCAGCAACTTAGTGCCATCGGGACTTAAGCTGTAATCTAAGTTACCGTCCCACTGGGTTAATTGCTCATTTTTGCCCGAGGCGATATTCACACGGTGAACGTTGTAAATACCAGGGTGACTTTGGTTAGCCTTGTAGTAGATATAGTTTGCATCGGGCGAGAGAGTAATATCGCTCACCACAAACTTACCTTGAGTCAAAGCGCGGGGCTTTTCGCCGCGGGCTTTGATATAAAGCTGGGAATAGCCTGTTTCTTCAGAGAGATAGTACAGAGTGTCCGTACCTGGTAACCAGCCAAATTGGTTATAGTCGTAGTTCACCCAAGCATCATCATGCAGGCGATGCTCGGTAATAAACTTGCCCTTTGCCAGATCGACGCTGGCAATCCAGCGGTCTTTGTTATCGGTCGCTTCGACCATCACCGCCAGCTTGTCCTCAGACTCATGCCATTGAATCGCGCTTTGAGTCCAGCCCCAATCCTGCATCAGCTGGATTTTACGGGGAGCCTTAGTACTTTGATACGACTCACCTTTTGCCTTAGCGTTTTCACTCTTAACCTTAGCTAAAACGTCCTCATCGAAGCCGGTTAAACCTTCGATAGTCACATCAATCTGTTTATGCTCATTGAGATCGAGTACCACAAAGCGTTGGCCAGGCGGCGTATCTTCTGCAACACGGGCGCGTACGGGCACAGGATCGATATAACCTTCGCTACCGAGGTAGTTTGGCATAATGTCATGCTCACTACTGCCGGTGTAATTTTTATCGGTAAGGGCGACAAACAGATAGCGACCGTCTGGCGACAGACTTAGCTCAGACACCACCTCGGCATCCCCTAGATACCAAGTGTTAGCGGCGAGGGTTGGATCGCTCTTTTGCAGCACGTTCTTAAACTGTTCTTTGGCTTTGGCATTTTCTTGCTGCAACGCCACATATTGAATGAGTCTGTGCTGCTGCTTGGCTAAGTAGCTGCTTGGCTCTTTCACGCCCTCGGGCGCTTTCGCCATTTTGATTTCAGCCAGCTGTTCCACTAATCCACTGTCTTGATGGATTTGGAAAACATTATCCCCTTGCCAATAGGCGATATCGCCATTGTTAAGGTAACGCAGGCCACTGATGGCAGTGCGCTGGCGGGTAAGCTGGGTGATTTTGCCAGAGCTTAAATGCTTAACAAAAATATTGCCTTGGTAGAGATACGCCTTATTGGCCTTAGCACTGTCTAACACACCAAACTGTTGGTCCGCCGCGTGTAGCTTATCGATGGCCAGTTCAACGGCGCGGCTGTCATTAATGCCCTGCTGATAATAATTCCGTAGCGGCGACGCGCTAGGTTGACGGGCAAAGAAAACGCTCTGGCTGTCATCGCTCCAGTAAGTTTCCTTAGCGAAAATCCCCATCCAATCGGGGTTCGCCATAATTTGATTCAGCGTAAGGGGTTGTGAAACTTGGGGAGGCTGAGCTAAAGGGACTTGATAAGCCTGTGGTGTGGTCGCGGGAGTCGCCGTTTCAGTTGAGGTGGCGGCGCAACTCGTCAATACCGCAACGGCTAACGCACTTAAACCCAAATTTCGCATTACGCTGTTCATTCGTCCTTCCTTTTATTGTTATCGCAATCCTGCAAACGCAGCGGACTATCCCCACAACGCTCGCAGCTAGACGTAGTTTGGCGGCATTTATATCACACTTAGGCGACATGTTTGCTTAAAAGGAGGAGAAATCTTGTAACAAAGCTTAGGGCGTGTTGACGTTTCGAAATTAAATTTTGTTCGCTCAGGCAAGCTCGTGCTCGCGAAACGAGGAATGATGTGTAGTGATTCTACTCAAATGACGAGCTGCTCTAATTACAGCAAGTAAGAGCAAGGGCTTGCCAGACGAACCCTTCGGGCAGCGTTTGGCGGGCGTTTCTGCTGCGTTATCGTCCGTTTATGTAGAATAACTACACTACGCGGACTTTGCCTTGCATAAACGCACGCCACATAGCTGCAAAAATAACCCTGAAACGTAAACACGCCCTAGAACTGAATGGAGCTTTTGGATTTAATCTAAGCCGATTGCGACAAGAAGTTTGCCAACAATTCATGGCCTTGCTCGGTCAAAATTGACTCGGGGTGAAATTGCACACCAAAGAGTGGCAGCTGCTTATGGCTCATGGCCATAATTTCGCGGCCATGGGTTGGGTCGTCAAACCAAGCATCTAACACAAATCCCTCAGGGACAGCATCGACCAACAATGAATGGTAGCGTGTTACAGTTAATGGTTGATTTAACCCTTTGAATAGGCGCTCGCCTGTATGGCCAATCGCACTGACTTTGCCATGCATCACTCGTTGCGCTCGCACAACCTTAGCACCAAACACCTGCGCCATGGCTTGATGCCCTAAACACACACCCAAGATAGGTAAACGCGTGGCAAAATGCTCAATCGCCGCGAGGGAAATCCCCGCTTCATTGGGCGAACAAGGCCCGGGAGAGATGACTAAATGGCTCGGTGCCAGCGCCTCGATTTCCGCTAAGCTGATTTCATCATTGCGTTTAACCACGATCTCTTGCCCTAACTGCTGAAAATACTGCACTAAGTTAAAGGTGAAAGAGTCGTAATTGTCGATCATTAGCAACATACAAAATCCATTGGCTCAAATGGTAAGTCGATGCATTCCACGGCTGAAATGCGGCGCAAATGCTACCACAGGCCTTTGCGCGGATTAAACCTTTATCCAATAAAAAAGCCAGTCAATAGACTGGCTTTCAAGAGTATAGAACAGGGCGCAATTAACCTATTTAACTAAGGTTAAATGACTGCGACGCTTAGGAGGCTCATCCGTAGGTTCGGTTGGCTTCTCGTTTGTCTCGATAACAGACAAGGTCGATTCGGCTTCCTCTTCGACTAAGTACGCATCTTCAATATCGAAGACAGTCCCTGCACCATTTTCACGGGCGTAAATGGCCACTATCGAGGCCATTGGCAATAATACCTGTTGAGGTACACCACCGAAACGCGCATTGAACTCCACAAATTCATTACCAATTTGCAAATTGCCCACCGCGCTGGCCGCGATATTTAATACGATCTGGCCATCCTTCACGTACTGCTGTGGTACTTGGGTGCCTTTCACAAAGGCATCCACGACAACGTGAGGCGTTAATTGGTTGTCCATCAACCAATCGTAGTAAGCCCTGAGTAAATAAGGACGATTTGGAGTCAACGCTTTCATTACATTCCCATGCGCATTTCGCGTTCAGCTTCAGTCAACGAAGCTTTAAATGATTCACGCTCGAAAATACGTGTCATGTAGGCTTTGATGTCTTTCGCTACGCGGCTATCTAACTCGATACCTAATACAGGTAAACGCCATAATAATGGGCCGAGGTAGCAATCCGCTAAACCGAATTCTTCGCTCATAAAGTAAGGCATTTCACCAAATACTGGAGCGATTGAAAGTAAACTTTCAGTCAGTTCTTTACGGGCCGCTTCGGCGCGATCGCCTTTGCGAATACGGTCAACGAGTGAGTACCAGTCAGTATCGATGCGGTGCATCATCAAACGGCTTTGGCCGCGAGATACTGGGTAAACAGGCATCAACGGCGGATGAGGAAAACGCTCATCCAAGTATTCCATGATGATACGTGATTCATACAGAACGAGCTCACGATCTAACAAGGTTGGCACTGAGTTATAAGGATTTACTTCAAGTAAATCTTCAGGCATTTCGTTTGGGTCGACCTGTAAAACATCAACAGTAACCCCTTTCTCAGCTAACACGATACGCACTTGATGGCTATACAGATCATCAGCACCTGAAAACAGTGTCATGACAGAGCGTTTGTTGGCAGCAACAGCCATTGATACCCTCCAGAGTCGAAATAAAACAAAAGTAAACGAGGGGCAAAGCCCCCCGTTTACACTATGCGGATACTATATTTTACCCGTTATTGGTGCCTAGTGTACATCTTTCCAATACTCTTTCTTCAAGAGGTAGGCCACAATAAAGAATATAAACAGGAATCCGAGCACCCACCAACCTAAAGCTTGACGCTCTAACTTAACAGGTTCAGCTGAATAAACTAAGAAACCAGTGATATCAAGTACCGCTTGGTCATACTCTTCAGCATTTAACTTACCACCAGAAACCACAATTGTACCATCTTCTTGCTTAACAGGCGTGCCTTGCAGTTCTTCAAGAACATGTGGCATACCCACAGAAGGGAATACAGTGTTATTTACGCCAAATGGGCGGCTTGGATCTTTGTAGAAACCTTTGAGGTATGAATACACCCAATCTTCGCCACGAACCCGTGCCACTAAGGTAAGATCTGGTGGTGTTGCGCCAAACCATTTAGCCGCATCTTTGTGTGGAATTGCGTTTTGCATCAGTTCACCAATTTTGGCATCGGTAAACATATACTTGTTACGCATATCATCGGCAGAAATACCGAGATCGTTCGCCACACGCTCATAGCGTTGATACTGAGTGCTATGACAACCAGAGCAATAGTGTTGGAACATATCCAGACCACGCTCTAAAGAAGCCTTATCATGCAGATCAACGTTGGCTTTTTCTAAATGTACATTGTGTCCAGTTGCGGCCATCGCCAGCGTTGGGAGCAATGTAACTAATGCAATCAGTAATTTTTTCATTAGTGTGTCAACCTCGCTGGAACAGGCTTAGTTTTCTCATTTTTGCTGTATAACCACAGTAATAAGAAGTAGCCGAAATACGTCACAGTGAAGATACGTGCAACAATAGTCAGCTCTGGTGTTGCAGGTACAGCGCCTAAATAACCTAAGACGATGAACGATACAGCGAACTGAGCGATGTTCAACTTGTGCAGCGTGCTGCGGTAGCGAATTGACTTCACTTTACAACGATCTAACCAAGGCAATACGAACAGTACTGCAATCGACAGCCCCATCATAACCACACCGCCCAATTTATCGGGAACAGCACGTAAGATGGCGTAGAAAGGTGTAAAGTACCATACTGGTGCAATGTGCTCCGGTGTCTTCATTGGGTTAGCCGCTTCAAAGTTTGGCTTCTCAAGGAAGTAACCACCGCCTTCAGGGATGAAGAACAGTACGTAACAGAACACAATCAGGAAGCCTGCAACGCCCATAATATCTTTAACTGTGTAGTATGGGTGGAATGGAATACCATCAACTGGCCAGCCATTCTCGTCTTTGTTCTTCTTGATTTCGATACCGTCTGGGTTGTTTGAACCCACTTCGTGCAGAGCGATTAAGTGTAAGAACACTAAAACCACTAACACTAATGGCAGTGCGATAACGTGCAGAGCAAAGAAACGGTTCAGTGTGGCGCCAGAGATCACGTAGTCACCACGGATCCATAGAGTTAAGTCATCACCGATAACAGGGATAGCACCGAACAGAGAAATAATTACCTGCGCACCCCAGTAAGACATTTGTCCCCATGGCAACAAGTAACCCATAAAGGCTTCAGCCATCAGCACGAGGAAAATCAACATACCGAATAGCCACAGTAGTTCTCTAGGCTTTTGATATGAACCGTAAATCAGACCACGGAACATATGTAAGTAGATCACCACGAAGAATGCAGACGCACCAGTTGAGTGCATATAACGAATAACCAGCCGTACTCTACGTCACGCATGATGTATTCAACAGAGGCAAAAGCACCTTCTGCTGTTGGTACATAGTTCATGGTCAACCAGATACCCGTCAGTAATTGGTTAACCAATACCAACATGGCTAATGAACCGAAGAAGTACCAGAAGTTAAAGTTAGTTGGCGTCGCATACTGACCCACGTGACGGTTATAAGTCGCCGTCATTGGGATACGCGCATCGATCCAATTAATTAAATTCTTAACCATTACGCCACTCCTTTATCTACACCGATGATAACGGTGCCATCATCAACGTATTGATGTGGAGGGATAACTAGGTTCAATGGAGCTGGAACGCCTTGGAATACGCGGCCCGCCATATCGAACTTAGAACCATGACATGGACAGAAGAAACCAGAAGTCACGCCTTGAACTTGCTCACCAAATGAATCTGGTAAATAAGTTGGTGAACATCCTAGGTGGGTACAAATACCGACGGCAATAAAATACTCTGGCTTAATAGAACGCAGAGGATTTGTTGCATATTCAGGTTGTTGCATTTCTGCAGACGCTGGATCTCTTAGCTTATCGTCGTGTGTTGGCAGTTCATTAATCACTGCTTCTGTGCGACGGACAACCCATACAGGTTTTCCACGCCATTCAACACGGATCAGCTGACCTGGCTCAATTTTACTGATATTTACTTCTACCGGCGCACCTGCAGCTTTCGCCTTGGCACTCGGATTCCATGACTTGATGAAAGGAACCGCTACAGCGACGGCACCAGCACCACCTACTACGGCGGTTGCGGCTGTCAGGAATCTGCGACGTCCGGTATCGACTGGCGCATTGCTCATCCACTTATCTCCCAGAGGGTGTTGGAATTTTTGTTTTTCAAAGACTTTCTGCCCCCTAGTTATCACCATGGGCAAAAATCGAAGTTTGAAGCGGGGCTCATTATAGCTAAAAATTAGAAGCAGATCATAGTGAAAACACTCAACTAAGTTAGGGAGATTGCGTGTTTTTTATAAAATGGACAAAAAAAGCACAACTATTAAGCGATTTTAATCGTTTTGATATACTTTTTGAGCAAATGGTCTGTGAGGTCGGCATAATCCATGCATCGCTAATATAACTCCAACTCTCATTTTGCAACTTTACGTTTTCCTGCAGATAAAAAAATGGGCCCTGTTTTCAGGACCCATTTCAATACATTTCTGATTGCTTACTTCTTAGGCGAAGTACTCTTCATATATTTGAAGAACTCGCTATCTGGTTCTAACACCATCACATCAGAGTTACCGGAGAAACTCGCACGGTAAGCATCTAAGCTACGTAAGAAGCTGAAGAACTCAGGATCTTTACTGTAAGCGTCAGAATAAATCTTCGCTGCTTGCGCATCACCTTCACCGCGGATGGTTAAGGCTTTACGCTCGGCTTCTGCAATCTTCACTGTCACGTTGGCATCAATCGTGGCGCGAATGATTTCAGACTGCTCTTTACCCTGTGCTCTATGCTCTTTGGCAACCGCTTGACGCTCGGCACGCATACGTTGGTAAATACTGTTACTCACGTTCGCGGGTAAGTTGATTTGCTTCACGCGCACGTCAACCACTTCAATACCTAAGTCTTTAGCGCTTTCTGAAGCGTTTTCTAACGCATCATTTTGCAGCTCATCGCGTTTACCAGAAACGATTTCCTTGATAGTGCGACGACCAAACTCGGTACGTAAGTCGTTATTGATCTTACGTTGTAGTAAGGTCTCTGCATTCGACTTAATCCCGCCGTTAGTGGAGAGGTAGTATTTTTCGAAGTCGAAAATACGCCACTTCACATAGGAATCGACCATCAAATCTTTTTTCTCAGAGGTAACGAAACGATCGGCTGCACCATCTAAGGTTTGGATACGCGCATCGAGTAACTTCACTTTATCGATCACAGGCACTTTAAAGTGTATGCCTGGAGCGAAAACGCGGGTCACTGGTTTGCCGTCAACGTTGTCTTTAACGATTTCACCGAAACGCGCCACAATCGCACGCTCGCCTTCGTTAACCACCATCACAGATGACAGACCTATGCCTAATACGATGGCAATCAGAACAATACCTAATCTACCCATGGATTACTCCCTCCCTTGGCGAGCACGGTCCTCGCGAGAAGGGCGTCCACTCAAAGGCTCACCAATGCGAGTCGTTGACATAGATGAAGAATTGACGTTCTGCTGAGCCTTATGCTCAACCTCTGGCGTAGTCACAGGCTTCTCTTTCATTAACTTGTCTAAAGGCAAATACATTAAATTGCCATTGTTCTTGGCGTCGATAAGCACCTTGTTGGTATCTGTCATCACCTGCTGCATTGCATCGAGATACAAACGCTTACGGGTCACTTCAGGTGCCGCTTGGTACTCTGGTAACAGCAACTCGAAACGAGCCACTTTACCGCGAGCCTCAAGAATTTCACGCTCTTTATAGGCATTCGCTTGTTGCGCCATACGCTCAACTTCACCGCGCGCTTTAGGCTCAACTTCACGGGCATAAGCTTCGGCTTCACGGATAAAGCGTTGTTCGTCTTCTTGCGCCGCAATCGCATCATCGAAAGCATCTTTCACTTCTTCAGGTGGACGAGCAGGCAAAAAGTTAACGTCAACAATGGCTAAGCCTAATTTGTACGGCTCAATGATGCGCTCGAGTTCTTTCCAAGTATCGCGACGAATCGCATCACGACCTGTGGTCAGAATATCGTCCATCTTGTTGTGGCCAATGACATAACGCAGCGCACTGTCTGTGGCTTCACGTAAGCTGGCATTCGCATCAACGGCACTGAATAGATAAGAGTACGCATCTAGAATACGATACTGTACGTCCAACTCGACCTTCACGACGTTTTCATCTGAGGTCAACATGCTGCCAGAGGCAGGAATGGAGCGAACAGACTGCACATCAACGGGATAAATCTGGTCGATAAACGTAGCCTTCCAATGCAGACCAGGTCCCACCTCACCAATGTGCTGACCAAAACGCAGCGCAACACCACGCTCAGCTTCTTTAATGGTGTAAAAACCCGAGAGTCCCCAAACAACAAAAGCGATGGCAAGAATGATGATTAAGCTGAACGAACTAAAGCTCTGGCCTGATGAGCCATTGCCTTTGCCGCCAAAGCGTTTTGAAAGATTACGAAAAACCTCATCAAGGTCTGGTGGTCCTTTGTCGTTACCACCTTTATTTCCCCAAGGATCATTACCCTTGTTACCGGGCTCGTTCCAAGCCATTTAGCACTCCATAAGTGGATGAAATAAATTAGATTATTAACAAACAGCCTTTTCTGTCGACGGATCGAAGATAAAGGTTTCTAACTCACCCTGACTCTGTTTAGCTAATCGGCGCCAATCGGCATCCGATAAACGAACAGACAAAATACAGTTCCCCAGATCGTCGTACTCTTTCTGCTGTATCGCATCCAGTCGATAAAACTGGCCAAGATAATGTCCAGCAGTTGCCGGAATCTTAAGTGTAAACTCATGAATGACTTCACCAATCAACTCGGTGATCGCCTTCAGGAGCAGATCAAATCCCAAACGTTTTTGTGCCGAAAGCCAGACGCGTACCGGCTTACCGCGTTCATCGTATTCAATGCGCGGCGCGACATCCTCAAGCAGGTCGATTTTATTACAAACGACCAACTGCATCACTTCGGCAGCATCAATATCTTCGAGCACGTTTTGCACCTGCTCGAAGTTATCCGCCATGTTTTCATCAGCACAATCAACAATATGAAGCAGCAATTCCGCTTGACGCGTTTCCTGCAATGTTGCCTTAAACGCGGCAACCAGATCGTGTGGTAAATGGCGAATAAAACCTACAGTATCCGCTAAAATCACGGCACCGTCGGGCAGATCTAACTTTCTCAATGTGGGATCGAGTGTGGCAAATAGCTGGTCGGCTGCATAAACATCAGATGAGGTTAAGGCATTAAACAGCGTTGACTTGCCCGCGTTGGTATAACCCACTAATGAGACTGTTGACATGTCACTACGCTTACGGGCGCGGCGACTCTGCTCACGTTGTTTATCAACACGCTCTAAGCGTTTATTGATATTTTTAATGCGGCCCCTGAGCAAACGTCTATCGGTTTCTAGCTGGGTTTCACCCGGACCACGTAAACCGATACCGCCTTTTTGGCGCTCAAGGTGAGTCCAACCACGCACAAGACGCGTCGACATGTGGCGCAATTGCGCTAGCTCCACCTGTAACTTACCTTCATGGGTCCGAGCACGTTGAGCGAAAATATCCAAGATCAGCGTGGTTCGGTCCAATACTCGGCACTGACACACCTGTTCAAGGTTTCGCTCTTGAGCAGGACTCAAGGCGTGATTGAAAATAACCACATTAGCCTCGGTTGCAGCCACTAATGCAGCTAACTCCTCGGCTTTACCAGAACCAATAAAAAACTTACGGTCTGGTGAGCGTCGACTTCCAGTAATGACCCCGACTGAGCGTGCTCCAGCTGACTCTACTAATAGCTGTAACTCGACTAAGTCTTCTCGGCGTTCCTCATCGGAAAAGTCGATATGGACAAGAACCGCTGTTTCTCCCGCCTCATAACGATCAAACAAGAAGCAAACTCCTCAAACTAAAACTTATTCGCCACTTGGCATATCGTCTTGCGCGCCATAACCGCCCTGGGCATTTTGATGGCCAGCAACGTTAAATGGACGAGCAGGTACTACGGTAGAAATAGCGTGTTTGTAAACCATTTGGCTCACTGTGTTTTTCAACAGAATGACAAACTGATCAAACGACTCTACCTGTCCTTGGAGTTTAATGCCGTTTACCAAGTAAATTGATACAGGAACGCGCTCGCGGCGTAGTGCGTTCAAAAATGGGTCTTGTAAAGATTGCCCCTTAGCCATTTTATTATTTCCTTTTTAATTTATATAAAAATAAATCGTTATCAGTGAAGTTTTTTGTTTAGTTTTAGTATTATACAGCAAGGGCTAATAAGCTAGCGGCATTGACGCATAAGTGTAACTAAATTCCCCTCAGCACCACTTTCAAGCCAATTCAACTCTGGCCAACTACGCAACCATGTTAATTGACGCTTAGCTAATTGCCTAGTAGCGGCAACGGCTTTTTCGACCATAGTATCATAGTCAAATTCACCATCGAGATACTGCCAACATTGTCGATATCCCACGCAACGCATTGAGGGCAAATCTAAATGTAGGTCACCTCTCGCTTTCAGCTGGGCGACTTCATCAATAAAACCTTGCTCTAACATTATCCGAAAACGCTGCCCGATTAACTCATGCAGCACTTTGCGCTCACGGGGCGCAATGGCAAATTGCACCACATCGTAGGGTAAAGGAGCTGACTTGGTTTGAGTTAACTCGGTCAGACTCTTACCGCTTATTCTATATACTTCTATCGCTCTTGAAAGCCTTTGTGGATCATTAGGATGAATTCTTTCTGCCGATACGGGATCTATCTCCCTTAATTGCGCGTGCAGTGCTTCCCATCCGTTTGCGTCCGCTTCGGCTTGAATCTCGGCCCGAATCGCCTCATCGGCACTCGGTAACGGCGATAATCCTTCTAATAACGCCTTAAAGTACATCATGGTGCCGCCCACTAATACGGGGGTCTTTCCCATGCTAATAATCTGTTCAATCTCGCGCAGCGCATCGGCTCTAAAATCGGCGGCGGAGTAGCTCTCTGCCGGATCGCGGATGTCGATCAGTCGATGTGGACCTCGCGCTAATTCCTCGGCAGAGGGCTTAGCACTGCCAATGTCCATGCCACGATAGATCAATGCTGAATCAACCGAGATAATCTCGCAATTATGCTTTTCGGCTAATTCGAGTGCTAAAGCGGTTTTTCCGGACGCCGTTGGTCCCATCAAAAAAACCACTTTTGGCTGTAATTCTTTATTCAATTGCTTGCTCTTCTAGCCACGATTGCCAAGGTAAGGATACTGCTTTATCGGCAATTTGCTGTCTTTTCTCTTCAGTTAACTGACTATAGGCCGCCCAAATATCCGCAGCCGAGGTAAATCCAGTTAAACTCTGCTCTGCCAGCCACACAGCCAATGCATTAGGTGCTGGCGCTTCAAAACGTAGCGATTGCAACCACTCGGGGATCACCTTCGCTAACTGGCTATCCCTGAGATATGGGGGCACTTTTTTGATTATCAACTGCTGATAGCGAATTGTTAGTTCTAATCCTAATTGCCGGATAAGTGTTTCATGTTCTTCGAGTAATGCTGGCCAATCCGTATCGGCGGCTATCGACACTGGCATCAATAATGGCTGACCTATCAAACCAGTTGCCAACTTTGTTTCTATCTCATGGCTACGTGTCGCTAACGCCACAGATTGAATCGGCAACAGACTCAGGTTTTGCCCCTGCGCTAATACCCAATATTGACCATTGAGTATGGCGGGCATTGCAAGCACGGGTTGATACGGCTTGTCCTGCACGCTATAGGATGGCGTTTGCAATAATTCGCCATAACTGGCGATTTCCGCCTTAGTAGGAAGCTCGGCTCGGGCACGATTTTCCCCAGCCGAACCACTGCGAGACTCCCGCGGAACCGCCATACTGCCGTAGGCATTGCTTTGCACGCCAGAATACGGACGCGCGCTAGCAATATCCCGAGTACGCTCAGTAAGCTGAGAATCCCGTGATATCTCGACGCGAGAAGTATCAACACGTGAAGCTTCATTCCAAGTTGAATGCGTTTTAGATTCAGGCGATTGCAGCTCGAAGGCATGATGCTCTGTTTGTGTCTGCGTCCCAGATTCGGAGAGAGAGACCTCATCCCTAACCTGTGGCGAACTTGGCTCGAAAGGATGCTCAAAACCCAGTTCACCCGCTTCTTCGAGCGCCGATTGCAGTGCCTGCAGAATATAATCATGCACATAACGGCTCTGATGAAAGCGCACTTCGTGTTTCGCCGGATGCACGTTCACATCCACCTGATGGGGATCGATATCCAGCATCAACACATAACCCGGCTGTTCGACCTCGGCTTTTTGGGCAAATGCTTGGCGCACCGCATGATTGACTAAACGGTCACGCACTAAGCGGCCATTCACATAAAAGTAATGGGTGTCGGTTAACACCGTTGACCAAGGCGACTGTAAATAACCACTTAAACGTAGGTCATCGTGTTGGCATTCGACCCGCAATGCCTCATCGGCAAATTGGCGTCCAGCAACCTGAGTCAATCGCTGCAAATACTGCGGCTCATTCATCGCCGGACGATAGTTACGTACGGTTTTGCCATTGTGGGTCAAGGTAAAGTGGATATCCCCACGCACTAATGCAATGCGTTTTAACCATTCATCGATATGGGTAAATTCGGTTTTATCGCTTTTAAGAAAACGTCTACGGGCGGGCGTATTAAAGAACAGATCGACAACTTCGATAGTTGAACCAACAGGATGTGCGGCCGGCATCACCTTAACCGCCATGTCGACGCCTTCGGCATAAGCCTGCCAGGCTTCCGTTTGCTCGGCCGTACGCGAGGTCAAGGTTAAGCGGGAAACTGAGCTGATACTCGCCAATGCCTCGCCGCGAAAGCCAAAGCTGAGGATGGCTTCAAGGTCGTCAAGGGAATGCAATTTCGAGGTAGCATGGCGCGACAAGGCTAAGGCCAGCTCATCCTTTGGGATCCCCGAACCATTGTCGCGGATCTTAATCAGCTTGCTGCCGCCCTTATCGATTTCGATATCGATACGCGTCGCCCCAGCATCTAGGCTGTTCTCGACAAGTTCCTTCACCACAGAAGCAGGCCGTTCGACCACCTCTCCGGCGGCGATTTGGTTGGCTAGTTGCGGCGGAAGGATCTGGATCCCCATAGACTTCATCCTATTAACTCTCAGGAATGACGAGTGTTTGCCCGAGTTGTACCACATCCGTCTTCATGCCATTGGCGCGCTTAATGCTTGCCATAGGCACTTGATAACGCTGAGCAATCGCCGAAAGTGACTCGCCGCGGCTCACCTTGTGTTTAATATTTCCCGAGGATGATTTCGCGCTCGTGCTGGCCGTTGTGCCACCGCTATTACGCTTCGCGAGCAAGGTGTCTGCTGGCGGGTTATTGTGGAAATAACGGCTAACGCCCTTATGGATAGCGGTTGCGATACTTTCCTGATGGCGACTGCTATTAAGTAACCGTTCTTCCTTCGGATTCGAGATAAATCCTGTCTCCACCAGAATGGAGGGAATATCGGGGGATTTTAATACCGCAAGACTCGCAGACTCAGGGCGACTCTTATGCAGCTCAGTCACCGAGCCGAGATCCTTCAAAATATCCCCAGCAACAGAGTGACCTATGGCCATCGAACTGTTCATAGACATGTCGAGCAGAGTCATTGCAAGGTACTGTTCATTATCGGTATTTTGGATAATTTCCCCTGCACCACCCAAGAGTTCTGAGTGTTTCTCTTTTTGCTCTAACCAACGACCAATTTCACTGTTCGCGCGGCGCATCGACAACACCCACACTGACGCCCCTGGCTGGGGCGAGGTAAAGGCATCGGCGTGGATAGAAATCAGTAAATCGGCCTTACTGTTACGGGCGAGCTCGGAGCGCTTGTTCAAATTCACAAAGTAATCGCCTGTACGAATCATCACGGCGCGCATACCCGGCGTGTCGTTGATCTTACTGGCCACTCTTTTTGCTATTTCCAGTGCGACTTTTTTCTCGTAAACACCTGAAGGCCCAATAGAACCAGGATCATCACCACCATGACCCGCATCAATGGCCACCACAATATCACGAGACGATTGCGCCGATTGAGTAACCGTTTTAACGGGAGTTGAGCTAACGACAGCTGTCGCCGTGGTTAAGGTTTTATCCTCGAGATCGACCACCAGACGATTACCATAGGGCGCCGTCACAGGTAGGGAAAACAGGTTAGCATTTAATGGCTTAACCAGATCGATCACCAAACGTAAATCACCTTTAGTGGGTGATTTGCTGACGCGAACCCCTTTAACCAATTTACTGTTGTTATCGATATTTTTCAGGCTCAGTTTTGT
The DNA here is from genome assembly GCF_052907445.1 of Shewanella sp. Koi 1. NCBI lineage: Bacteria > Pseudomonadati > Pseudomonadota > Gammaproteobacteria > Alteromonadales > Shewanellaceae > Shewanella > Shewanella sp. Koi 1. The sequence continues at coordinate 4,122,010 of NZ_JBREJM010000001.1, forward strand.
CGAAGCCTTTTTCAGATCGACCACTAAACGATTGGGTCCATCGAGGGAAAAATAAGTGTAATTAGGCGCTTCGCTCAAATCGAACACCACCCGGGTCGACTCGGGTGCAGCCCAAATACGCACGCCCTCAAGCTGGTTAGCCGCGTGGGCTGCTACAGCAAAAAAAGCGCACAGAAAAAAAGTAATAGTTTGAAAGTAATGCTTATTTTTAGTCATCTTTGTTTTTATTTTATTGCGGCTAATAGCTTTTTACCTGATTCTGTTAAGGCTCGAATTTGGATTTCACGTCCTTGATTAACATAATTTAAATGCAGGTGAATATCGGCATCGGGCAAGAGTCCATGACCTTTGTCGGGCCATTCCACAATGCACAGGCTGCTATCGGTAAAGTAATCACGGATCCCCATGAACTCGAGTTCTTCAGGATCGTTTAAACGATACAAATCAAAATGATAAACTTCGACACCGTCTAGCTCATAAGGTTCAACTAAAGTGTAAGTCGGGCTCTTTACCGCTCCTTTATGCCCTAATCCTTGAATTAAACCGCGGCTCAGAGTGGTTTTACCCGCCCCTAAATCCCCCGTCAAATACAGAGTCAAAGGCGCTTGAATATGGCGGGCCAGTTTTTGCCCAACCGCAATAGTCTCGTCTTCGTTATTTAATTGAAAGGTTAACTCTGTCATTTCCGCTTTTATCACTGCTGTTATGGATGGAGGAGGCAACTTAAGCGCGGAAATGTCCTGCGCTTAAGTTTTACAGCGCCTAGAGTAAATCACTATTTACTAATTGGCGAATAAAAGGCATCAAATCGCTGGCCAACATGCCCCGCTCACCTTGCACTGCAGCCAAATCCGCCGCGCAGCCATGAACGACAACCCCAACAACGGTCGCCTGCATGTTATCCATTCCTTGAGCCATAAGTGCGCCTATAATACCAGATAACACATCGCCGCACCCACCACTCGCAAGCCCAGGATTACCAACAGGTGCCACGACCATCTGTTTTCCATCAAAAATGACAGTGCCCGCGCCTTTGAGCAGCACCACGCCACCATATTTTTGCTGCAGAGCATGCACGGCAGCAAATCTATCCTGCTCAATGTCGGCGACACTGCATCCCAAGAGCCGCGCGGCTTCCCCGGGATGAGGCGTGAGTACCCAGTTAGTTTGCCTGCGCGGTTCTTGACTGAGAAGATTCAGAGCATCGGCATCGAGCACACAGGGTTTATCGCTTAAGCCCGCAGCTTTAAACAAGTTATAACCCCAGTCGTGTTTTCCTAAACCTGGGCCAAGTACCACCACCTGTGCCCAACCTAGGCGCAGATAGACTTCCATATCGACCAGTTCACAGCCCCAAAACATCAATTCGGGGCGCGAGACGTTTACTGTCAGTTGATGCTCTGGCCTGCTGATCACTGTCACCAATCCGGCGCCCGCACGTAAACAGGCTTCACTGGCGAGGCGAATGGCTCCTGCCATACCAAAGTCACCACCGATCAGCGTTACCTTACCCGATTGTCCCTTGTGGCTGTCCCGTGCTCTTGCGGCAAAATGGCTTTTTAACATTTCACCGCCGACTCGCGTAGCACTCTCAGCATCGAAGAAAGGCGTTAATCCCAGATCGGCAAAGGCTAAATAGCCGCAGTGATGTCTCGCCTTGCTGGTCAAAAGCCCCTGTTTTAATCCACCAAAGCACAAAGTGACATCCGCCATCACGGCGACCTGAGCGACAACCCCCGTATCGGCAACGATCCCCGAGGGCAGATCTAAACTCAGCACCCAAGCCTCACTCTGATTGACGGCATGGATCAGTGCAGCAATATCGTCACGCACGGCGCCCTTAACTCCCGTGCCCAGTAAACCATCGATAATGACTGGTGCCTGTTGTATCGCTTCGATATTTGGGGCATCGATAACACCGCCCTTGGTTAGATAGGCAGAAAGTGCCTGCTCGAATTCAGCTGTGCCTTGGGTCTTGAGTAAGTACACCTTGACCTGATGCCCTGCTTCTAAGACTAGGCGCGCGCAAACTAGCGCATCGGCACCATTATTGCCGCTGCCCGCCAATACCAGTAAAGGCATTCCTTCAAGCTGAGGATGCCGTTCACTCTGCTGAGTAAAGCACTCAAATGCCGCTCGACCAGCACGTTCAACTAATTGATATAAAGTGGTTTCCCCTTCTGAAACAGCGAGCAATTCGGCGGTTCTCACCTGCTGCTGCGTATAAAGCGCCGTGGGTAAACTCGATAAATCTTGTGCCATAGAGGATCTCCTGCGCGACAAATAATCAAAAGGACAGCTCACCTAACACACCCTGTGATTGGTGAGAACCAAGCATTACAAGGTCAAATCAACCAATGAGATCAAGAAAGTAGCAAAAACCGCCCCCAAAAATTATGACGTAAATCAGTTGCCATGCAAAAAGCGTCCAAAGTGAAAAATACTCATCCGGTAAAGACAACAAAGCCAGCATTACGCTGGCTTTGAAAGGTCATTCTGAATCGAATTAGATATCGTCCATCCGAATTGTGCTATGCACCAAACGTTGCTGCTGAGTTTTCTCTACTCGAATCAGGCCCTCTAATGCGGTGCGAGCATCTTCGGCAGTAGTTGAGTTAACGGTTTTTTCCAATAAGCCAATCAGTCGATTTTCTAAATCAAGGTGCAGATTTAGCACATCATCTTCGTTCATATTGGCGGGCAACATAGTGTCTTGGCAGCGCTTAGTAAAGTCTTCAAATACAAAGTCTTTATACCAAGTATCTAATACTCTAACGGGCGCCTCATCCATATAATCACGCAATTTTTCAGCCACATGTTTTTGGTGAGACTCAAAATATTCCAGCATCATTTTCACGCGGGCAGAATCGGCCTGATTGTTCAGTCGGCCATAGAGTTGCGCCATATCTAAGCGGCAGTTCGCCACATACTCAAGTAAATCACGCAATTGTTGAATACGCATATAATGCACTCCAGTGTTAAGCCAACTACTTGGCGCTATTAACTTTGTCTGGATTCATTATGTAAGTAAAAGCGTTGCGAATATTTGAACAAGGTCATAATTTAACTTTCGCAACGCCATCTAATTTAGGAAATCTTGAAGAAACAAGGCGCAGATCACGCATTAACCTTGCAGTTTTATTTTTTACATAATAGAAAACATCAGCGATAACAGCCGCAGAGCAGGCAAAGTGTGCCCATACTTAACCGCATTAGCATTAAAAATAACCGTGCAAACAAAGGTTAATAAATTGCAGAGCTAAAAAGCGCTTGGAGTAATCAAGAACGAAACAGACACGCTAAGCAGACAGAAAAGCAAAGTAGCACTGCGAAGGTTTTGATATATCAGTTTGAAATCGAGAAGATTTTATGAGGGAATGACTAGAAAAATTGGAGCGACATATCGGGTTCGAACCGATGACCTATACCTTGGCAAGGTATCGCTCTACCAACTGAGCTAATGTCGCATAATTTTGTATTTAATGACTTGGTGAATCACTAAATTTGTATTTGGAGCGACATATCGGGTTCGAACCGATGACCTATACCTTGGCAAGGTAGCGCTCTACCAACTGAGCTAATGTCGCATAATTCTGTATTTAATGACTTGGTGAATCACTAAATCTGTATTTGGAGCGACATATCGGGTTCGAACCGATGACCTATACCTTGGCAAGGTATCGCTCTACCAACTGAGCTAATGTCGCATAATTCTGTATTTAATGACTTGGTGAATCACTAAATTTGTATTTGGAGCGACATATCGGGTTCGAACCGATGACCTATACCTTGGCAAGGTATCGCTCTACCAACTGAGCTAATGTCGCAATCACTTATATGAGCAGCGCTTCGTGTCCGCATCAAAAAGTTGAGGCCGCATTATATGAAAAATTTATGCGGCTGCAACCCCTTCTTGCAGATTTATCTGCTGATCGGTCAAATTTTAAATACTTTGCTGCGGTAATACTGTAATTCCGCGATCGACTCTTGGATATCTTGCAGCGCTTGGTGGGTATTTTGCTTTTTGAAACCCGCCATGGTTTCAGGGCTCCAACGCTTCACTAACTCTTTTACCGTGCTCACGTCGAGATTGCGATAATGGAAGTAGTCCTCCAGTTCACGCATATAACGATTTAAGAAGCGACGGTCCTGGCCCACGCTGTTACCACACATAGGTGAGGCACCCTTAGGCACATATTGCTCTAAAAATGCGATGGTTTGCGCAACGGCCTGCGCTTCGTTCACTTGGCTAGCACGCACTCTATCGATCAGACCCGATTCACCGTGGTGTTTTTGGTTCCAATCATCCATGGCCGCCAGCACATCATCCGATTGATGAATAGCAATCACAGGCCCCTGACCGATAATATTGAGTTCTTGGTCTGTTACTAAGGTAGCAATTTCAATGACTCTATCGACATCGGGTTCTAACCCTGTCATTTCGAGATCGATCCAAATGAGATTATTCGCGTCCGCCGCCATAATTCAGCCTTATCATGTCAGTTAGCCTAAATTCAGGCTTTTTTATTCAAGAGCGTGTATCATACTGCTTTTTTCAGACACAAAAAATCATCTAATTGACGAAGACAAATCAGTGAGTAAAAAGAAACCCCTAAGCCAAGGCCAATTACGCCGTATGCGCGCCAATCACGAGAAACGCCTCAATCGTGACAATGGTGATAAAAATGCGCCTGAGTTACAGGATAGCTCACTCGGCCCAGAACAGAGCGGAACCGTGATCTCCCGCTTTGGCCAACATGCCGATATTGAAACCGAAGATGGCCAAATCGTGCGCTGCAATATTCGCCGCACTATTAAGAGCTTAGTCACCGGCGATAAAGTGATTGTACGCCTCGCTATTGAAACCCAAGCCAACAGTGGCATTGCCGGCATTGTAGAAGCGGTACACCCAAGACGCTCTTCCCTCTCGCGTCCCGACTTATACGATGGCGTGAAAATTATCGCCTCGAATATCGACCAAATTTTGATTGTGTCGTCCGTGCTGCCTAGCTTTACCACCCAGATTATCGACCGCTACTTAGTGGCAGCCGAAGACACGGATATTCCGCCGATCATCATTTTGAATAAAATTGATCTGCTAACGCCAGAAGAAGCCCCCGCAATCGAAGCCGCCTTAAAGCGTTACGAAGCCATAGGTTATCCCGTGTATAAGGTCAGCAGTAAATTAGGCGAGGGTTTAGATACCATTAAAGCCCTGCTGAAAGATAAAGTGAGCGTATTTGCAGGCCAGTCCGGTGTAGGTAAATCTTCACTGGTTAACGCCTTACTGCCCGAAGCCGAATTATTGGTGGGCGATGTCTCCGACAACTCGGGGCTGGGCCAACACACGACCACCACGGCTAAGTTGCTGCATTTACCCAGCGGTGGTGATTTAATCGACTCTCCCGGTGTGCGCGAATTTGCCCTCTGGCACTTACCCGCCCAACGTGTCGGTTGGTGTTTTATCGAATTTAGAGACTTTTTAGGTGGCTGCAAATTCCGCGATTGTAAGCATGGCGATGACCCGGGCTGCGCCTTAAAAGCCGCTGTCGATGCGGGTAAAATTAGCGAAGATCGCTTTAATAACTACCATCGTATTATCGCAAGCCTTGATGAGCAGCGCCACGCACGGCATTTTCGCGCCCAAAGCGATGAATAACTAACGCCATCGCCTCGCATCAAATTAACGTAAAACAAGTCTCAACCTAAGTTGAGCAACATAAAGGAAAGGAACATAAATTGGATAAAGTTAAAATTGCGCTGCAGTACATGCTGCCAAAGCACCTGTTATCTCGCTTAGTCGGTAAACTTGCCGCTTCCGAAGCTGGCGCATTAACGACTGCCGCGATTAAATGGTTTATCAAGCAATATAAAATCGATATGAGCGAAGCGGCTCAGAGCGAACCCGAAGCCTATAAAAGCTTCAACGACTTTTTTACCCGCGCACTAAAGCCTGGTATTCGCCCAATTAATACTGCGGCCAATATCATGGTGCATCCTGTTGATGGCGCCGTCAGCCAACTTGGCCCCATCAAGGATGGCCGTATTTTCCAAGCTAAAGGCCATCACTATTCTTCACTCACTTTGCTGGGCGACCAAGCAGAAGATGCCAAACGCTTCGAAGGTGGCGATTTTGCGACGATTTATCTGGCTCCCAAGGATTATCACCGCATCCACATGCCGATTAAGGGCACACTGTCGAAAATGACCTATGTACCGGGCGAGTTGTTTTCCGTTAACCCCTTAACGGCGCGCCATGTACCAGGCCTGTTTGCTCGCAACGAACGTGTTGTGGCGATTTTTGAAACAGAGCTTGGCCCGCTAGCTATGGTATTAGTAGGTGCGACCATTGTGGCCAGTATCGAAACCGTGTGGGCAGGCACTATTACGCCGCCAACGGGTAAGCAAGTGTTCACATGGGAATACCCAACAGTAGGTCCAGACGCCATTACCTTAGATAAAGGCGAAGAAATGGGCCGCTTCAAGCTTGGCAGTACCGTCGTCATGCTGTTTGCTAAAGATGCTATCGACACTTTCGCCGAAGGCGTTGAGCCAGAAGCCGTAACGCGTATGGGTCAAGCCTTTGCTAATCTCAAAAATCAGGCGTCAGCCGACTAACTACGGCGACCCAATTGAGCCAGACCGCTAAACCTTCGGGATTAATCGAATTACATTTAGCTGTGCTGATGTTTGGCGGCACAGCTTTGTTTTCCAAATTAATTCCCTTAAGCGCACTCGATATCACCTTCTTACGGTGTGTTGTCGCGGCCTTGGTCTTGGCATTACTCATCAAATTCCGTGGTAAATACTTAAGCCTTGCCAGCAAACAGGATTATCTGGTTGCTATCGGCTTAGGTGTGATAGTCAGCTTACACTGGGTCACCTACTTTGCCGCGATGCAACTCTCATCGGTCGCCATCGGCATGATTGCTTTCTTCACCTATCCGGTGATGACAGTCATTGCCGAGCCGTTATTAACTGGCAATAAAATCAAGCTGATGGATATTATCAGCGGTGTTTTAGTGCTGATAGGCGTAGTGCTATTGATCCCCGAAGCCAATCTTGGCAACGATACAACCTTAGGGATTGCGGTCGGGATTGTCTCGGCGATGTTATTTACCGCCCGTAACCTGCTGCAAAAACGCTATTTTTCCCAATATAGCGGCCCCCACGCCATGTTTTATCAGACCTTAGTGGCGGCGGTGTTTCTTATGCCTTGGCATCAAACCGAGTTACAGACTATCTCCCTCGAGACCTGGGGCTTGATTGTGCTGCTCGGAGTGGTATTTACCGCGGCGCCCCATGCACTCTTCACCTCAGCATTGCGCCAATTAAGCGCTAAAACCGTCGGGTTAGTCTCCTGCCTACAACCCTTCTACGGGGCCATGTTGGCATTGGTGATCTTAGGCGAAGCGCTGAATCTCAATACTCTGATAGGCGGAACCATCATAGTCGCCACCGCCATCTTCGAAACCCATCAATCCCACCAGTCACAACGGCGAAAAAAGAACGTCTGAAACATACCAATCTTGGCCTAAGTTGGCTAAGATGAGTGCGTCTTTCGCCCCTAATTGCTTTTGCTTATATGCCACGTATTTTATTGTTCGTTATTGCTTTTTTCTCTTTTTCTCTCCATGCCAATTCGCCACTGCAATTGGACAAGCGCCTTGGCTTAAACAACCAAAATCAGCAACAAAATATTAGCATTGACGATCAAATTGTTGAGCTTAAAAACAACATTGATAGATTGGCAGCGAATGCGAGCAGTTTTCAGCAGGCTCAGCTCGATTTTGAAGAAAACAAAAAGGTCATCGACCACGGCTTAAAAGAAGCCGCCAAGCCCTTAAAGCTGGATAAAGCTACAGATCTCAACCAGCAAGCCTCGATGGCTTATTTACGACTGTCGGAATTAAAAGAGAGCGAAACGGCCCTAGGCAATCAAGTCAGCGAACTGTTGCAACGCCACAATCAGCTGCCCTCCGTCATCGCCAACGCAAGACAGAATGTGCTGCAAAATAAGAAAACCGATTTGGCCCCACTGGATACGCCAACGGGCGAGTTACAGCAAACACAGCGGATTTTCTTCGAGCAAAGCCTCGCCACTAACGAGGCCGAGCTGGCCAGCAGCCAAAAGCGCATCGAACTCACCCAGCTACAGTTACAGTTGGTTCGCCAGCAATTGAGCCAACAGGAAGCCTTTATTGAAACCATCAATAAGGCGATGAATAAACAGCGCCAACAACAAACCGATGCAACCCTGGCGAAGAATTTAGTGGATACCGCCAAGGTCGTGGATCCTGTGACCCGCAATATTGCCGACACAAACCAGATCTACGGCCAAAAACTCCAAACCTTAACCTTGCAAATCAACAATGTGGTTGAACAGCAAGAGCAGGCCGAACTGCAATATCAATCCCAAGCCAAACAGCTGGCGAATATCCAAGAGCAAATCACTTGGGTCAAAATGAACTCCGCCTTTGGCGAGCGTTTTTTGCAGATGTTGCAATCTCTGCCTAAGCCGCCAAACCATGAGAAGCTACAAACTCTAATCGCCGATGCTCGCCTCGATAGGTACCACCTCGAGCAACAACAAGCACTTAACGAACAAGAGTTAGAGCAAACCAATCTCTACAACGAGGGACAAATTAAGCTACTGCGTTCACAACAAGCGCTGCTGACGCAGCTGATGCAAAGTTATGATCAATATTTGAGTGAGCTTGGCAAACTCAAAGTCAATTATCAGCAACTCAGCCAGCAACACCTGACCTTAAAAAACACCCTCAACGAGCACTTGTTTTGGGTTCCCAACGCCGCGAGCATGAACAAACTCTGGCTCACCGACGTGCAGCGCAGCGCTCTATGGCTCATCCAAGAGGCGCAGTGGGGACAATTGGGCAAAGCCTGGCAGGAGCAAAATGACTACTGGTCCTGGTGGATCATTCTGTTGGTGCTCTGCTTGGTCATCCAAGATTTAATCCGTCCTAAGTTCAAACGCTTACTCAGCCACTATGTCACCTACGTGGGCAATGTGACGCAGGATAAATTTATTTACACCTTTAAATCCTTAGTCCTAAGCCTTGGTTATGCCCTGATCAAACCCCTCCCCATAGTCGCGGCGGGATGGATTTTCTATCAATCCGAACGTAACTTTGTGCAGGCCGTCGGCATGGGGATTTTAGCGATAGGATTAGTTTACCTCTTGTATCGCTTGATATTTATTCTCGCCCTCGACAAAGGGGTCTTGGTTGGCCATTTCAAACGCCCTTCGAAACTCATCCAAGCAGGCCAGCTCAGGCTCAAACACTTTGTGTTTGTCGCCAGCCCCCTGCTCGGCATTATGGGCTTTACCGAAGTCCTCGACGCATCCCTTATCCGCAATAGCATCGGCCGTGGTGCATTTATCTGTTTTTGTGTAGTTTTATTCTTGTTATACAAGGATATCTTGGTGCTAAGCCGCCAAAATAGCGACACTCAAAAGGATGGCAAAAACAAACGACTGCTGCAAAAAATGCTCTGGGCGCTATTGATCTCTGTGCCCCTGCTCAGTGCCGGACTCGCCTTCAGGGGTTACTACTTCACCGCCTTCCAAATGCTGTTGCAGTTACAGCTTTCCATCGTATTGGGATTAAGTTTCTTACTGCTTTATCAATTAATTAAGCGTTGGATGTTGATCGAGCGCCGCCGTATTGCCTTCGATCGCGCCAAGGCCAAACGGGCCGAACGGTTAGCGCAGCGGGAAAAGGGTGAAACTCACCATGTTTCTAGCGATGGCCTAGATACCTACGAAGAGCCCGTCGTCGACCTCGAAACCATTTCGAGTCAGTCCCTCGGGTTAGTGCGCTCCCTATTGCTATTGGCGTTTTTAGCGAGCTTGATTGGCCTATGGACGCAAACCCATACGGCGCTATTTTCCTTCTTAGATGGCATCACCCTCTGGACGACAAATACCAGCGTTAATGGTGTCGAGCAGCAACTGCCTATCACCATGAAATCGCTGTTATTGGGCTTAGTCATCGTTGGTTTCTCACTGATGATTGCGACCAATTTACCCGGTCTGCTTGAGCTGATGATCCTACAACGGCTCGATCTGACACCCGGTACTGGCTTTGCCATCACCACGGTAAGCCGTTATTTAGTGGTGTTTTTAGGCCTGCTGATTGGTTTTTCGAATCTCGGGATGGAATGGTCAAAACTGCAATGGTTGATTGCCGCCTTGTCATTGGGTCTAGGTTTTGGTTTGCAGGAGATTTTTGCCAACTTTATCTCGGGCCTGATTATCCTGTTTGAAAAGCCAGTGCGGATTGGCGATACGGTGACGATCCGCGATCTGACGGGGACTGTGAGTAAAATTCAGATCCGCGCCACCACCATTATCGACTGGGACAGAAAGGAAATTATCATTCCAAACAAGGCCTTTATTACCGAGCAATTGATTAACTGGTCACTATCAGACCCCATCACGCGGGTGATAGTGCATGTGTCGGTTGCCCGCGACTCCGATCCAGCCAAAGTCGAGGCCACCCTGTATCAAGCGGTGCAGGAATGCGAAGATGCGCTGCCGACTCCAGAGCCTGAAGTCTGGTTTGCAGGCTTTGGCAAACATACCCAAGATTACGAAGTTCGTGCCTATGCAAAAGAGATGTCGGCCCGTTGGCCACTACGTCACGATCTGCATAAACGCATCACCCGTAAACTGAAAGAAAACAACTTAGAACTCGCCTATCCGCAAATGGAAATCCATCTTAAAAATGGCCAGAATCGCGATCAGGTCGGCATAATCCGCAGTTAATAGGACGAAAATCAGATGCTTATTTTTGCTCACCGTGGTGCCAGCGGTTATGTGGCGGAAAACACCTTAGCCGCCATGGCCAAAGCCATCGAGTTAGGTGCCACAGCCATTGAGCTGGATGTGCATAATGTCGAAGGGGAGTTAGTGGTATTTCACGACCGCAGACTCGACAGTAAGAGTTCGGGCCAAGGTATCATCCATTTAGTCAACAAAGAGTATTTGGGCAAGGTCACTGTCAAAGGTGAGCCTATTCCCACGCTCTGGCAAGTGCTCGAACTGGTTGCTGGCCGCGCCACAATCAACATCGAACTTAAAGGGGTGAATACGGTAGCGCCGCTACTCGAGCTTTATCCTAAGGCGATTGCCGAGCTGGGATTCAGCGCGGAGCAATTGCTGATCTCATCCTTTAATCATCCCTATTTACAGCAAGTCAAACAGGCGTTGCCACAGGCATTAGTGGCGCCCTTACTTGCCAGTATTCCCCTCGATGGTGCGGCGGTGGTGAGCGAGTTGGCAGCCTACTCCCTGCATTTAGACGTGAGTTTTATCAGCAAGGCCCTAGTGGATGACGCCCACCAGAGGGGCGCTAAGGTGTATGTTTACACTGTCGATCATTGTGATGATATCCATGCCCTTAAGCAGATAGGGGTCGATGGTATCTTTAGCAATTACCCCGACCGTGCCATGCAGGCGCTGTTACAACCCACCAATACGGATTATTGCGGCTACTTCGAATAACACCATGGCGTAGATTTAGCGGCTTAGGCTTGGCTATTTCGCTGCGCCCAATAACCGATAAAAATGAACATGGCGACGATCAGCAAAAACATCCAATGGGATGGCATGGCAACGATTTGCCTTGCCACCCAAGGCGTAGCTTTAACGATAAGCAATCCATAGCCAAAGGCATTCACAATAATAAAAACAAAGGTTCGCAGGATAAACGAATGGCCCAGTAAATGCCGCCTGAGGATACGATTCACATCGGCTGAAAACACTAAAATCAAACACACGACCATGGCCGTGGCGATATCGAAGGACCAAGGGCGAAGCATATTTCCTAAATGGCCAATAATGGCGACTAACTGATCAAACATAATCACTCAACCTAAAATGACGCTGCAAAATCAAAACAACTACAGCAGCGTATTGAAAAATAAAGACAACCAAGCATAAAGGGAGACGACATGGGGCACAAGTTACTCTTACTGACCAAGGCGAATGAGCAGTATCGCCAGCTCATTGAGGCGCAGCAGTTGCCAGGGCTTGAGTTGCTCGATGATAATCCCGCGAATATTGCACAGGCCGACATTTGGCTTGCCGAACCCAAGCTTGCCGCGCCACTGGTGCCCCATGCCAAACAGCTAAAATGGCTGCAATCCAGTTTTGCAGGCATTGATGCCCTGATGGGCCCAAGAGCAAGGAAGGATTATCAACTCACTAACATTAAAGGCATTTTCGGCCCCTTAATGAGTGAGTATTTGTTTGGTTATCTGCTCGCCCACGTGCGAGGACACCAGTTCTACCAAGCACAGCAAAGGCAAAAATCTTGGCAAGTGCAAAGTACTACGCGCAGCAGCTTGCAAGGGATGCGATTATTACTCTTAGGCACAGGTTCTATCGCCCAGCATGTGGCCAAGACAGCTAAGCACTTTGGCATGTATGTTACTGGAATAAACCGCAGCGGCCGTGAAGTCGAAGGCTTTGATGCGATCCAGCCGCTCTCGCAGCTCGGACAATGCTTAAGCCAAAGCGATGTGGTAACCAATTTACTGCCAAGCACCCCTGAGACACGTTTGCTGCTAAATGCAGACATGCTCGCCACGCTCAAAGCCGATGCCATTTTAGTGAATGTGGGCCGTGGTGACGTGCTCGATCTCGATGCCCTCAATACGCAGTTGATTGCGCGTCCTGAACAACATGCCGTTATCGATGTGTTCACGCAGGAGCCACTCCCTGCGAGTCATCCGATTTGGGAAAGACCCAACGCCATCATCACGCCCCATATCTCGGCGCCGAGTCATCCTGAACAAATCGTGCGTATTTTTAGTGACAACTATCGCCGTTATATTGCAGCCGAGCCACTGCAAAATCAGGTTAATTTTACTCAGGGTTATTAATTTATGGGCGAGTTTGGCGGTTGAATGAAAAGCGGCAAATCCCAACTCTTGCAGGAAAAAAACAAAAGGCAATCAGACGACTGATTGCCTTTTGATTAAGGATTCTTGCGATAAAAGTTAGACTTTAAAACTGCGCTTTAAAAACTGCCCAACCAGCACAGTATGGGAGTCCATTTCACCTATCACTTCATCGTTGAGACTCACCATTTCGCAGCCGAGTTGATGACTGGAATGGGTAAATTGCGACACATTCACTACGCTGCGATTCATCTCATTCGCCACGCTCGATTGCTCCTCCACCGCACTGGCAATATGGTGGGTCATATCCGTGATGGTAGTGATCGCTTCACGTATGGTACGCAGCGCTGCGCCCGCAAGATCCGCCGTGGTAATACATTCGCCAGCCGCATCAACGCCCTCCTGCATACTGCGCACGGCCTTGTGAGTGCCCTGCTGCAACAGATTGATCATTGTGTGGATTTCTTTGGTGGCATCATGGGTGCGCTGCGCTAATGCCCGCACCTCATCGGCAACCACAGCAAAGCCTCGTCCTTGCTCGCCCGCCCGCGCCGCTTCAATCGCAGCGTTCAGCGCCAATAAATTCGTTTGCTCGGCAATACCTTGGATCACATCCAGCACAGTGCCTATGTCTCGGCTATGCCCTTCTAACTCAGTGATCACCAGAGAGGTTTCCTGCAACTGCCGCGCCATGGTCTGAATCGACTGAATAGTGGTGACGACGGTTTTATCGCCGTTGATTGTCTGCTGCGACGCCATTTGCGAAGCATTCGCCGCATCGGCGCAGTTTGAGGACATATCCCCAAGCGTCGCCGTCATCTGTTGCATAGCCGTGGCAACCTGTTCAATCTCAGCGAGTTGTGACTGACTTGTTCCTTGAATTTCTTCGCCTTTCGCCGCAGAAATCTTGGCTTGCTTACTCACTTTATCGCAGGAGTCGCGGGCGCGGCCCAACACGGACTTTAACTCCGAGGTTTGCATTTGCAGCGCCAGATCGACTGCGCCTAAATCGTCGGATTGCCCCGTATAGATATGTGCCATCAAAGGGTTATCGTAGATTTTCTTCGCCTTAGCAACCAGCGCCCGATAACGCCCTAAGACAAAATTACCGCCGATAAACAGCACGAGGGCACTGATGGCAAGCGCCACAAATCCTACCGCCCCAATCTGCAACGCCAAATACAACATGGGCAACAGGGCGACTAAGGCGAGTAGCATCAACTTAGTCGGCATCTCTAAGGTGCGTTTTAACGCTTTAACATTACCGCTTTTATTCAATTCGGCGTAGGCAGCTTCTGCTCTGTTGATCTGGTCACGGCTGGGTTTAGTGCGTACCGATTGAAATTCGGCCACCTGACCATTAACCATAATTGGCGACACATAAGCGTCGACCCAATAGTGGTCGCCATTGGCGCAGCGATTTTTGACTATGCCTTTCCAAGGCTCGCCTTTACGGATGGTTTTCCAAAGATCTTCAAATGCTTGGGGAGGCATATCGGGATGGCGCACCATATTATGAGGTTGTCCCAACATGGCACTCAGCTCGTATCCCGCAACGGTACAAAACGATGGATTGGCGTAGGTGATATGACTCTTAGTGTCCGTCGTAGACAATAAAATCCAATCCGCTGGATAGTCATATTCCCGCTGTGTAACTGGCAAATTCTTTCTCATGATAACCCTTGGATCTATTGTAAGTTTATTATTCCATCGTCCATGAGTTATCCATCCTTGATCGCGTCCAATGACCCGTAATCGCTAAATCATCCCTCTTTTTCTTGTCTTCTGAGCACTGAGCATAGACTAGAAAATGTGCGATGTGTAACAAAACAGGAAACCAGCACAACAAGTTTACTACTAGGATTGCATTTGATAAGCGTTTTCATTTAGAATTAGCTCAATTCGTTTTGGAGTCCAAAAAATGTACGTTTGTCTCTGCCATGCCATCACAGATACGCAAATCAAAAACGCGGTAAGTCAGGGTGACTCTAGCCTTGCTGACGTTAAAAAGCGTTTAGGCGTTGCCGATCAATGCGGCAAGTGCGCAAGAATGGCCGTACAAATTATTCAGAACCAATTAGAAATTGAACCTAATTACTACGAAGTGGCTTAACTTCGAGCCTCCAGCTCCTTTTCTGTCAAACTAAACCTGTATTTCAATGCTTGTTCCTTGAGCGATGCCATCGCCTTAAAGGGGTTGTCGCAAATCTCAGCGCAGATGCCTATTTTGCGATAATTGTATGACCCCTTAATGACACATCCCACGTCCCCCAAAGCATTAATTCTTTGAGTTCAATGGGATGCATATCTTTACCGGCGAATTATCTGCGTGTTAATAAATACGCAGCTTCATTCAGCCAAGGGACTTCTTTCTTAACAAACCTAGGATTGTCCGCAAGCACGTCCTGACAATCCAAGAGCTGGATTTCAAAATCGTCACTTAAATGTGTTTCGACCCAAGTTGGCGACACCGCAAAAGGCGGCCCACTTAAAGCGTCCTGCGGGTAATCTAAAGTCACCAATAAACCCACACTGCCCGAAGGCAATAACTGCGCTAATTGCTTCGCGTATTGCGCCCGCATACTCTCAGGCCAAGCAATCAAGGCCGCGCGATCATAAAAACCACTTACCTTGGCCGTAATCGACTGGGGTAAAGTGAAAATATCCCCTTGATATAAACTGACCTGCTCAGTGTGGTAATGCTGATGCTCGCCCAGCGCACTTTGCTGCATAGGTAATTGGTTATCTTCGAAAAACTGCTGCACTGCGAGTTCATTTAACTCACAACCAATCACTTGATGCCCCTGCTCGGCTAAAAAGCACATATCTAAAGATTTACCACACAGGGGAACGAAGACTTGAGCCTCGGCGGGCAATGCCAAGGTATGCCAATACTTTACGAGAAAGGGATTGATATCTTGCTGGTGAAAACCAATCAGCTGTTGCTGCCACTTCTCATGCCAAAAACCGGGTTCCATAGGTATATCTCAAATGACTAAAGTTATCCTTACTCTAATGGCATTCACGGGTGGATGCAAAATCTCAGATACCGTATGTTAATCATAGAGATGTAAACAGTTAATGACTAAGCCAATGCCGTTTGTACCCGGCGGAGCCAAACGCAATTCTCACACTGGCATTGGCGGCGCGACAAATGATGCGGACTTAGGGATGAGTCGATAAAGTCAACGGCGATCAGCAACTGCTGCTTAAGCTCGGCGACGGATTTTTGCTCGACGGCTACCAGCTCATCGTTCTGGTTCATCCAGATACATTCCATGCCCTGGTGGCAAGTGAGACACTGCTCATCGCGATCATTAAAAAATACCGCATGTGGACAATGGGTCACCTCCATTGACTGCAAAATTCGCTTACGCGGAAACTCTAACAACTCGATCAATAAAGCCTTATCTTGGGCGGGCATATGCCCTCCTTTCATCCACTTTGTCCACGGGAAATTTAACACAAATGTATCCCATCCAATGTGCTTAAGATTACCTAGACTCCATACGATTTAACTTGATATAAATCAAAGTCAGCGACGAAATGATGGGATAGGTAAGCCCTAAAAATCACAAGTTTATCGCAGGCAACACCAGTCACAGCATCCTAAGCCGATTTGCTTATCAGCCTCGCTTACTGTTTAAATAACCAAAACAAGGAGTCGCGCATTGCAAACACCCCAACTACAACATTTTTACATTTCCGAAGAGCAATCCATTTACTTGCTCAAAGCCAACGATGCCCGTAAGCACAAGGCATGGATCCGTTTATGTAAACAACAGTTAAGTAAGTTGGGTTATCGCGACATTGAGTTTATCGGTAAGGGGGCTTACGGCTTTGTGTTTGCGGGAATCAATCAGGCCGACGAAGCCCATGTATTTAAATTCTCAAGAATTAATCTGCCGCAGCATATTCAAGATCGCTTAGAGGAAGAAGCCTTTATGCTGTCCTTACTCAAACACCCCAACATTCCGGGGGCGATCAAATTTGAGCGGGTCGGCAAACAAGGGATCTTAGTGATGGAGCGTGCTAAGGGCGAAGATCTCGAACAGCTTTGCCGCCGTTTAGGCGCCCTGCCCCCTGCCATGGTGATGAGCATCGCCCGCCAACTGGCCGATATTCTCTACTATCTGCGAACGGGAAAACCCTTAGTGCATGGCGACATTAAGCCTTCGAACCTTGTCTATGATATTGAAAGCCAACATTTATCCTTAATCGACTGGGGCTCGGCCGTATTTGCGCAACGGGATGAATATAACAAGGCCGTTGAAGACAATGTGATGACGCTGATGTCGAGCGATCAACAGCACACTAACGCCCGCATGGGGGACGTGTATTTTATCGGTGAAGAACAGCTAAATGGCGCGCTCTCCAGCCCACGTTTCGACGAGCAAGGCGTAGCAGCGACCTTGTATGCTTTGGCCTCAGGACAGGCAAGTCGCTTCGGCGCACAGGTGATCCCGCCCACCAGCATAGGCTTACCCATGGAGTTGGCGCGCACCTTGGAAGGCATGCTCAGTAGTGATGCCGTGCAGCGCAATTTGGCGGGGGATTATTTTCTCAAAAGCATGCGCCACAGCCATAGAATACATTTACCCGAGCTGCCCAAAACCGAACTGCTGGGTGAAATCCCAGTCTGGGTACAATCCCGCGAAAAAGATGTCGAAACCGTCAGTTACAGCTCGCGTAAATCCTTTTTAAAGGAACATAATGCGCAGGATCCCATCGCTAAGATGGATGACATTCAGCTCGAAAAATACTATCGCAACTTCTTAGCCGGCATGGGCGATACAGAAAAGGGCTTTATCGCCGCCGTGGGGCGACTCGGTCAATACCCTATCGTGGGCGGCCTTGCCATTCATTGGCAGGAAACAGGCGTGTTTATCGACTCAAACCTCGCCATCTACGATGCTAAACAAAAGAGCGCCCTCATCATCGCCGTTAATAATATGGTCACGCTCGCGCGGGGGATTAAGCGTATCGGGGTGTTTAAGGCCTGCTTCTTTAACGCTAGGGACACGCTGCATATCGAGCGCGAAAATACTAGCGAACCCTTTGTCGCCAGCGCTGATTTGCAACTGCCCTTCGAGGTGGGTGATGTGCCGACCCTCGAAGATAAATCGCGGCTGCACTCTTACTTTGAAGACGGTAAAGATCCAGATGAGAACCTCGAATTACCGAGTGAAATCATGGAGGAATTGGCGCGTATCAACCAAATCCACCACACGGGCTGCATCATTTTCGAGGCGCTGCCGAATCACTTAAAGATCCACAGTTACTTAAAACTGCTCAATCCACGTAAACAGGCGGCGTTTCGCGCTAGCCTCGACCGCATTTTGCATTATGTTGGTAAAATTCAAGGCCATGGGGTCTCGGGCTTTATGAAACTGCCCTATAAAAATACTCGCCGCTTTACCCATATTGAGCGTAAAGCCGAACATTTTTATCCTAGAAACCCAAAAGAAATAGGCGCATAACGAATCACCTCGTTAGCGCCTATGATGCTGAAAACCAAGCTTAGATAGGTGAACCTGGCGGCAATCTCAAGGGTTTTGGAATGAGTTTGCTGTTGGCATCCGTGAGTCCAGCACTCAGCCCCAGTTGCAACCAAGTGTAGTGGGAGGCCACCTTAGCATTCGCGCGATTCGCTTTGGCTTTAAGCTGTTTAATCACGAATTGGGCGCGCTCGTAAATTGCCGCCTTCACCTCTGCTGAGGTTTGCGGATTGTGATACGCAGACAAGAGTTCATCAATCACCACCGCATTTACCCGCATCCACACACCTTCAATCAGAGCGAGCTTATCTTCTTGATAAAGGGTCGCGGCAAACAGCTTGTTGAGTAAGGTTTCAACCGAGAGCTGTTCATTATCCGCCATCGCCCCTTGGCTGACACGATTTAAGCGCTGCGGCATCAATAACTGACCCACAGTATGGCGCACTAACACTTCCGCCATGCCGAGGGGATCGTTAACCACCCCAAGCCCAGACTCGAAGGACTCCCGCGTCGCTTGATAATTGCCCGCTTTAGGCACTAGCGTATCGAGTAAGGTTTGCGGAACCGTTAAACTGGCCGCATCTAAGGTGCTGAGCAGCGCATCGAGGGCCGACAATTGTAACTGCGGCGCTATGTAGCTCCAGCGACTACCCTCACCGATGGACAGATAATTATAGTCAGTGCCACCAATAAACTTAGTGACCGCATCGATTTGATAACGGTTAAGCAAATAGATAGGCACAAAGGCATCGGCTAACTCACCCAGTGGCTCGCCCGGCAACAGTGCCGTGCTGCTAAAACCTTCGATGGCCTTAGCGCGAATACGGGTCAAATCCAGCAGCTGCGCGATAGGGTCGTCACCGCTGTCCCATAAACTCGCATAGGCTTGGCTGGCATCCGCTTGGCGCGAATCGGCTTCGCCAATATAGCGCAGCCCTTTTCGAGCCACTTCGGCCAGCAACTGATTTTGCAGCGCCTGCTGCGCCGTTACATCGCCTTCATCGCTATAGCCGTAAGCGATAGCAAAGTTATCCCATGGCCCGACACCTACGCCATAGGGTGCTGATATATCAATGTCATTGCCTTTCAGCATGATCTTAGGATGGGGATAATCCATCACTGAGGCGTCCTGATTGGTCGATGCGGCAAAGTTATGATCTAAGCCTAAGGTATGGCCGACCTCATGGGCGGCAAGTTGGCGAATACGCGCTAAGGCTAAGTCATTAGCCGCTTGCTCGGCGGCGCTTCTATCTCGCCAGCCCGCAGTTAAGCCTTTGGCAATCAAGTAATCTTGGCGCACTCGCAAGCTACCTAAGGTCACTTGGCCTTTGATGATTTCGCCGGTACGCGGATCGGTTAGCGCCGCGCCGTAGGACCATCCGCGCGTGGCGCGGTGTACCCACTGGATCATGTTGTAGCGAATATCCTGCGGATCGGCATCGGGCGGCAAGAGTTCAACCTTGAAGCCGTTGATAAATCCAGCTTGGGTGAAGGCCGTTTCCCACCAGCGTGCACCATCGAGTAGCGCCGAGCGGATAGGCTCAGGCACACCTGGGTCGAGGTAATAGGTGATGGGCTTGACTACTTCGCTCGGTGCAGGGCCAGGATTCACCTTTTGCAGGCGGTGGCGCAAAATAAACCGCTGCACCAATGGCGCCGAAAACGGCGTGGCATAGTCGCGATACTCATCGGATAAATAGCCGCTCATAGGATGATAAGTGCGGGGTTGATAGCCCTCATCGGGTAGCTCGACAAAGGAGTAGCGCATCCGCACCGACATTAAGGTGCCATCGGGCGTGACCTTAGCCACTTGCTCACCCGCCGCATCGGCTTTAAAGGTAAGCTGCACATCCACATCACTATTCTTTTCAAAGGATTTCACCCCAGCGGGTAAAATCGCCGAGCGGGTTAAATCGAGGCGATAATTCCCTTGCCCGCGATGCAGGAGAGCATCTGCGGCGCCGTGCAGATCATTGAGTACCAACTCACTAATAGCCACCATCTCTGGCTTACCATCGAGTAACTTCCCCTGCCACAATACCGAATCGGCAAAGGCCTCATCCACGGCGCGCTTTTCGGCGGCGTCTTGGGTATTAGCGCGATACTGGGTATTAAGTTGCTTAAGTTGGATGTAGGGACCTTGGCGCTCAAACTGCACCATACGAGTTTGACCTAATTGACCACGGTCGAGACCGATATCGTTAGAACCGACCCCTTCAGGCAAGCTAGTCACCAATAAAAAAGGCTGATTTAAACGGCTCACCTCGAGGTATAACTCCCCCTCGCTTGGCTCATAGTAAAAATTAAGAAATCCCTTAGCGGCTTGGCTCTGCTTAACGACTTTAGTGCTCGGCAGATCCGCGGCGACGCTCAGCGCGGGTAAACCTAAGAGTAGGATGGCGAGGGCTAGGCTATGGGGTTTCATCTTTCCTCCTGATTGGGCTGTCTACGTGGTCATGTTACACAAAACTAAACCACGCGGGGCCATCATTGGCCCCGGGCAAACAATTAATGATGATTATTCTTGTGTTTTATCCAATGCGATAAGGTTTCAAACAGTTCAGTTAACACTATCGGTTTAGTAATGTGGGCATTCATCCCTGCCGCGAGACTCTTTTCTCGATCGCCCGACATCGCATGGGCTGTCATGGCGATAATAGGCAGCACGTCGGCACTAAAGCGTTCACGCAGTGCCCGCGCCGCGGTTAACCCGTCCATCACTGGCATTTGAATATCCATTAATACCGCATCGAAGGGGCGAGAGTCGATAATATCGAGGGCAATTTGGCCATTCCCTGCAACAACGACTTCGTATCCTGCGCTCTTTAGTAGCTCAGTCGCCACCTGTTGGTTGATAAAGTTATCTTCCACCAAGAGCACAAGCCCTGTATGTTCACCCTCTTCTACCGGCACTTCATCAATAGGTTGCACCACATTAAGCCTTGGCTCATCGGCAAAGGCGGCGATGATCTCATCGAACAGACTCGATGCCTTAAAGGGCTTTTGCAACACGGCAAACACATTGGCACTGTCGACTTCGTGCTGTAAAGGTTCCGCCGCATAGGCGGTCATCATGATGATAATGGGCCGTTTCGCGATGCGGCCTTCGGCAACCATGGTATCGATGGCACTGATCACATCGCCACCATCCATCTCTGGCATCATCCAGTCGAGCAACAATAAATCGATAGGATCCCGCGACAACTTATACAGCGCCTCGGCGCCGCTCGCGGCCGTATCCACCTCAAAGTGGAAGTCACGCATCAACGCCGAATAAATTTGCAGCGCCGTCGGGTTATCATCCACCACAAGTGTGCGTAAATTATTGAGTTTTTCAGGCACCACTAAGGGCTCAACCTTGGCCTCTTCGGCAATCTCAAAGCTGATGGTAAAGCTGAAGGTACTGCCAACGCCTAACTCACTCTGCACCTGCATCTTGCCACCCATCATGGAGACCAAATGCTTACTGATCGATAAACCTAATCCCGTACCACCGTACTTACGGGTCGTCGAACCATCGGCCTGGGCAAAGGCATCGAACAGTTTTTCCTGCTGATCTTTACTGATCCCAATACCCGTATCCCGCACCCAGAATTTTAAGGTAATCCGATGGTCGCGCTCGCCCACATCTTCGCAGCCCAGTTCAATCTCACCGGATTGGGTAAACTTCACTGCGTTCGATAACAGGTTAATCAGCACTTGGCCTAAGCGCAGCGGATCGCCCTTAAGAATGAGGCCTGCCGTGACTGGCGCATACAGTAATAACTCGACCCCTTGTTCCTGCGCCTTAAGCGCATTGAGATCGAGGGCATGGTCGAGCACTTTATCCAGCGGAAACGGCACCCGCTCCAACTCTAACTTACCCGCCTCAATCTTAGAGAAGTCGAGAATATCGTTAATAATCCGCAGTAACGACTGCGCCGAGAAACCGGCTTTTTCGAGGTAATCCTTCTGCTGCGCCGTCAGCGAGGTGCGCTGTGCCAACTGCAACATACCGATAATGGCGTTCATTGGCGTGCGGATTTCATGGCTCATATTCGCCAAAAATTCACTCTTATACAGGTTGGCCAATTCTGCGTCCTGCTTCGCCTCCAACAGCGCCACTTCGTTACTCTTATGACGAGTAATATCCTTATGGGTACCAACCATACGCTTAGGCTGACCATCGGCGGTAAATTCCACTACCCGTCCACGGGAAAGCACCCAGTGATAACTGCCATTTTTACCTAAAATCCGAAACTCGATCTCATAGGCATCGACGGGATTTTGCAGATACTGATTACGGTACTCTTCGACCCGAATTCTATCGTCGGGGTGCGTCAGTTGATCAATCGCCGACAATAACGCAGGGAATTCATTGGGTTTATACCCCAGCATCGAATAATAGGATGGGTTGCAAATAATATGCTCCGAATCCAGATACCAGTCCCATAGACCGTCCTCTACCGCATCCATCGCTAAATGGTAACGCTCTTCCGACAGACGTAACTGTTCGGCGGACTCGTACTCACGCGTGACATCGCGCCACACGGCAATTAAGCCTTGCAGCTCACCACGACGGTTATAGAAAGGCAGTTTCAGGGTGTCGAGCAACACAGGTTTGCCCGCTAACTCGACCTTCTCTTGATAACGCAACGGCGTGCGATCTTTTAGGATCTGCTCATCCTCGGCACGAATACGAATGCCCATCTCTGGCGAGGTTAAATCCTCCGACGACAGACCGATCATCTCGCTTTCGGTGTAACCCAACATCCGCTCGGCGGCCTTGTTACAGCCGAGGTAATTGCCCTCTTTATCTTTAAAGACAATGGCTTCTGGGATGGAGTCGAGTAAGGACCGCAATAACGCATATTCACGTTCGCGGCGCTCGGTAGCATCTTTTAACCGCTCAGTACGACGCGCGACCAGTTTATCGAGTCGTTTATTTTGCTCGGCCAGATGGTGAGTGTATTGCTTGTTTTCCTCAAAAATGCGGCTGACCAATAGGAACCAAGGCTCCCAACCCGGAGTAATTTTTTCTGGCGGTTTACGCGGTTCTTGGGAGCAGCCCTCTAAGTGGGATAACAGCCGCGATGCAGGGCTCACAAAAGAGCGGCGCGTTTGCCAGTGTACTATGGTCACCAGCACCGACAGAGCGATGACCACAAGGATAAAGGTCAGTTGCAGTTTTTCGACCGAATCTTGGAACAGGTCGTCTTCATTTTGCAGATATAACAAGCGCCAAGGCGCATTATGCAGCGCAACCGAGTGGATATAGTAACCGTTACGAATAATGCCTTCGTGGGCATCGAACAATTCTGACTCAGGCAACGAATGCAGCTCAGAAGGAATGCGCTGGCTGATGTGATACACCCGATTGATATCTGAACCATCAAAATCACTGTGGGATAAAATATTATTCTGCTGATCGAGCAGGATCACCGTCCCCGGCATTTTGAAGTACACCCGAATTTGCCGCGCCAATGAGGCTAAGGTCATATCGAGGTTTATCGAGCCCATAAACTCATCGTCGAGGTAAACGGGCACACCTAAGGTGGTCAATAAGCCTTTACCTGTGGAGTCGACGTAGGCCTCACTCCAAAACACGCTGCGTTGCGGGTTCATCGCTGGCGTCGCGTATTGGAATTGTTTTTTATTGAGCAACTCGTCTCTAAAACGTTGATCATCATTGGTCCAAGGGAAGTATGACATCATCCGCTGGCGCGATAGATAATAAATTGCCGAGGCTTTGGGTGCGGCTTCTTTGGCCACAGGGAAAGACAGCGATAACTCGAACAGCATTTCCAGCTCTTGGTAGAACTTATCACTGCGACCATCGAGGGAACCCGCGCCCGTGATCCGCCCCATATTAGTGAATGGCTTGCCACCTTTGGCGTAATTAGGCTCTAAGGTAAAATACTGACCACTTTCGTTAAATTTGCCGTACTGCGGTAAGCGATCCTTACGCACTAACTCACCTAAACGTAGATGATCCACTGCCACATCCCGCAAGCTCTTCACCGCACGAATGCTCGACTCCAGTAGTAAGTCAATTTGCAATACATGGCGTTCAACCTGCTCTTCACGCTGATCCATCTGCTGGCTTTTCTGGCGATCGAAAAACATCCACGCCGTCAGCAACGACAGGACAATTACACCGATATAAGTATAAAAAACGGCACGGTTATAATTCTTTTGGATCGGCGATTTTAGCTGGAGATCCGGCTCACTCGATTTCATCCACTACCCTTGATTGCAGCACTTGATTTAGCCATCGGTGGCAAAAGTTACGGAGTTCATTTATGGGTCCTTATATTAGCAGGAAGAAACCCCGAGTCACATCAAATAATTGCCGCTCTCAGACTAGCAAAGTCTATGGTTAGCTAACTGAAAAATCATAGAAATGGCTAAAAATAAAGGTCCCACAAGTGAGACCTTTTGTAACAATTTAGTTAATGGTTAGAGATGTTCTTCAGCGTATTCAGCTAAGCGTGAACGCACCACGCCATTCAGGTACAAGTTTGCACTGCCTTCAAAGTCTTTAAAACGCTCAACAATGTAGGTTAAACCCGAGGTCACTGCGGTGAGATAATTGGAATCGATCTGCGCTAAGTTACCGCAACAAATCAATTTTGTGCCTTCTCCCATCCGAGTGATCATGGTTTTGATCTGTGACGCCGTCAGGTTTTGACATTCATCCAAGAGCACGATGGAGTTTTGGATCGAGCGGCCGCGCATAAAGTTGATCGACTTAAATTGGATATTCGCCTTCTCCATGATGTAGTTCAAACTGCCAGTCGGATTGACATCATTCTTATGCAGCACTTCTAAGGTATCGGTAATCGCCGCCAGCCATGGCATCATCTTCTCTTCTTCGGTGCCGGGTAAGAAACCGATGGACTCGGCAATTTCTGGCGTATTACGAGTCACAATTACCTTATCGTAGCGATTGCGCTCAACTACCAGTTCAAGCGCAGCCGCCATTGCCAGTAAGGTTTTACCGCAACCCGCTGGCCCCGTTAAGATCACCAGATCAATATCGGGATCGAGCAAGGCTTGCAGCGCCATGCCTTGATAAACATTCTTAGGTTTAACGCCCCACGCCTCGAGGTTTTTTAAGCGCTCGCGGCCCAGATCTAAAATATGCAGATGGGTATCGCTACGCTCGGTGACGCGGCCACAAAAATCAGATTCGGTATCAATCAGATACTGGTTAATGTAGAAAGGTTCGTTGTCTAAATCTTTCAGCGGGACTTCATGAATCGTATGCCGACCGTGGCGCTCGGTGGACACTTTGTTTAAATGCTCCCAAAAATTACCTTCGAACTGATAAAAGCCCTTGCTGAGAAAACGAATATCATCGATCAGCTGGTCGGTTCGATAATCCTCAACCAATTGAATACCCGCGCCCTTGGCCTTAAGACGCATATTGATATCTTTAGTGACTAGTACCACAGTGCGTGGATGGTGAAGATTTTGTAGATGTAGTGCGGTATTGATAATGCGGTTATCGTTGCCATCCCCCGGCAGGGCACCTAAGGTAAAATCGACAAGATGGTCAGGGAAAATAGAAAGTGAGCCTATTGCATCGGCATGCCCTTCTCGACTAGGCAAAGGGACACCATTAATAATTTGTTCAGGTGTTGTATCGCCGCCGAGGGTATCTTCCAATGCCCGAATGGCAACTCTCGCATCGCGACTCACATCACTCTTTCGATCTTTAATCTGGTCTAGCTCTTCTAGCACAGTCATCGGAATGACTACATCGTGCTCTTTAAACGAATAGATCGCCAAAGGTTCATGTAGTAACACATTGGTATCCAGTACAAACAACTTTCTGTCGTCTTGTTCCATGGCGCCTCCAGAGTGCTCGATTATTTTATGTTATATCTCGTTCCCAGTGAGTGGATATGGCTCCTTTGCTGATTGGCGTTAGGTTAAGAATGATCTTTAAGTTCAAGCCTCTACCGAATAAAGATAGCTAGCGGCTTACACTAATATTGGCACCATTCTCAATGAATGCCAACCAAATCATCAGAGACTCGAAAGCAGTGTAGGTCCCTCGATATGACAGAAGCATGACAAAACCTCGAGCTGCAACAGAGAATTTTCTTCACTGTTCAATTTGTAATCTGCTGTGTGGAGAATTAGTCTCTAACGGTTGAGAGGGCGATTCAAATATCCCTAGTATTGATATAACATACGCGCCCTTTGTTAGAGTCCGCCCAGAGATGAGAATTTAAGATGCCGTTTGCCTTAGGACAACGTTGGATAAGTGATACCGAGTCAGAGCTTGGTTTAGGAACAGTCGTACAAGTTGAAGGCCGCATGGTCACAGTGTTATTCCCTGCGACTGGTGAGAACCGTATGTTCTCGCGTAACGAAGCCCCGCTGACCCGCGTCATATACAACCCTGGCGATACGGTTGAAAGCCATGAAGGCTGGAGTCTCTCGGTCGAAGAACTCACCGAAAAAGACGGCCTCGTCGTCTACCACGGAATCCACAGCGAAACAGGCGAAAAAGCCAGCCTGCGTGAGACCCTGTTAAACCACAACATTCGTTTTAACAAACCGCAGGATCGCCTGTTTGCGGGTCAGATTGACCGCCTCGATCGTTTCGGCATTCGTTACCAATGCCAGTTACTGCGCAATCAACTGGCGACCTCTGATTTACTCGGCTTACAAGGGCCACGCGTCGGTCTTATCCCCCATCAAATGTGGATCGCCCATGAAGTGGGTCGCCGTTATGCGCCGCGGGTGTTACTGGCCGACGAAGTGGGTTTAGGTAAAACCATCGAAGCAGGGTTAATTATCCACCAACAACTGCTGACAGGCCGTGCCGAACGAGTATTGATTATTGTGCCGGATACCCTGCGCCATCAGTGGTTAGTGGAAATGCTGCGCCGCTTTAACTTGCGCTTCTCCGTGTTTGATGAAGACCGTTGCGTTGAAGCCTTTGCCGACCATGACAATCCTTTCTACACCGAGCAGTTAGTGATTTGTTCCCTCGAATTACTGCGTAAAAAGAAACGTCTCGACCAAGCACTCGATGCCGACTGGGATCTGCTGGTTGTCGACGAGGCTCACCACTTAGAGTGGACCGAAGAAGCCCCTAGCCGTGCCTACCAAGTGGTTGAAGCATTAAGCGAAGTAGTGCCTGGCGTATTGTTATTAACAGCAACGCCAGACCAACTCGGCCATGAGAGCCACTTTGCGCGCCTGCGCCTACTCGACCCGGATCGTTTCTACGACTACGATGCCTTCCTCGCCGAAGAAAACAGCTACAAAGATGTCGCCGTTGCCGCCGAAGCCTTAGCGGGCGACGCAAAATTATCCGATGCCGCCATCAACAGCCTCACCGAATTACTCAGCGAGAAAGACATAGCGCCGAGCATTCGTTTAATTCAAGCCGAAGATATCGACAGCGAGTTGCAACAAGCGGCTCGCAGCGAACTGCTGCAAGAGTTGCTCGACCGCCACGGCACAGGTCGCGTGCTGTATCGCAACAGCCGCGCCTCGGTAAAAGGTTTCCCGAAACGTATTTTCAACGCCTATCCCCATGCAATGCCTGAGCAGTATCTTACCGCGGCCCGCGTAAATGAGATGATGGGCGGCCGTAAGAGCTTAGAAGCGAAAGCGGCTCAAGCCCTTAGCCCTGAAAAACTCTACCAAGAATTTGAAGATAACAGCGCCAGTTGGTGGAAGTTCGATCCTCGCGTGGATTGGTTAATCGAGTTCTTAAAGTCGCACCGCAGCAAGAAAGTGTTGATCATCGCCAGTGGCGCCGATACCGCCCTGAGCTTAGAAGAAGCCCTGCGTACCCGTGAAGGCATTCAAGCTACCGTATTCCACGAAGGCATGTCGATCATCGAGCGCGACAAGGCGGGAGCCTACTTCGCCCAAGAAGAAGGCGGCGCCCAAGCGCTGATCTGTTCTGAAATCGGCTCCGAAGGTCGTAACTTCCAGTTCGCCAGCCACTTAGTGCTGTTCGATCTGCCATTGAACCCAGATTTATTAGAGCAACGTATCGGCCGTTTAGACCGTATCGGTCAAAAGAACGATATCCAAATTCACCTGCCTTATCTGCAAGATACGGCGCAGGAACGTCTGCTCAACTGGTATCACCAAGGTCTGAATGCCTTCGAGCTGACCTGTCCAAGTGGCCATGTGCTGTACAGTGAATTTGCCGAAGATCTGTTAAATGTTCTCGTCGGCGGGGATGAAGATGAGCTGACCAATCTGCTCAACCACACCCAAAGCCGTTACAAAGAACTGAAACACGCTATGGAGCAAGGCCGCGATAAGCTGCTGGAAATCAACTCCCACGGTGGCGATAAGGCCAAGGCGATTGTCGAGCGTTTAGCCCAAAGCGATCAGGACACTAAGCTGATTGGTTCGGTGATCCGTTTGTGGGACATTATCGGTGTCGATCAAGAAGATAAAGGTGAAAACTCTATCATCCTGCGTCCAAGCGAACACATGATGTTCCCAACCTATCCGGGTCTGCATGAGGATGGTGTGACGGTCACCTTCGACCGTGATACAGCGCTCTCCCGTGACGATATCGCCCTGATCACCCAAGAGCACCCGCTGGTGCAAACAGGCTTAGATCTGATCACTGGCTCTGACACGGGCACGACGAGCGTCGCGATTTTGAAAAACAAAGCCTTGCCCGCAGGCACCCTGTTCTTAGAACTGATTTACATGGCGGATGCTTCGGCGCCTAAATCGAGCCAGTTATATCGTTATCTGCCACCGACGCCTATCCGCGTACTGCTGGATAAAAACGGCAACGATTTATCTGCTAAGGTGGATTACACCAGCTTTGACAAACAGTTAAGCGCGGTTAACCGCCATATTGGCAGCAAGTTAGTCACAGCATCCCAACCGATTCTGCATCCGTTATTTGCTAAGGGCGAAGAATATGCCCAAGCCGCAGTGAACGAGTTAGTGGCGCAGGCGCGTGAGAAAATGACCAGCCAACTGACGGGCGAATTGGACCGTTTAGAATCCTTGAAAGCGGTTAACCCAAATATCCGTGAGGAAGAGTTGGAATACTTGCGTAATCAGATGCAGGAACTGAGCACTTACCTCGACGCGAGTCAGCTACAGCTCGACGCGATTCGTATGGTTTTAGTTAGCCATGTCTAATCCGTAATAACGGTAAGCAAGAGTCTCCTTAGGCTCGCTTA
Organism: Shewanella sp. Koi 1; assembly: GCF_052907445.1. Classification (NCBI taxonomy): domain Bacteria; kingdom Pseudomonadati; phylum Pseudomonadota; class Gammaproteobacteria; order Alteromonadales; family Shewanellaceae; genus Shewanella; species Shewanella sp. Koi 1. The sequence goes on from NZ_JBREJM010000001.1 coordinate 4,151,606, forward strand.
AGCGAATATGCAAACGCCCAGCCAATCGCTGGGCGTTTTTATTTTATCATCACGATAAGTATGGCTGTGGGCAGGGTCTAAGCACTGCTGTGCGCGGTCGCCGTCACGAGCTCAAGCAAAAATTGCTTCTGCTACGCCGCTTCAGGTTATACTCTAGCTAATTGAATTTATGAGACTACACAGGTGGTTATCAATTCTATGGCGCGTATTATCCCCTCGGTATTGAGCCTAGCCTTAGCTCTCGCCAGTGCGAGCTTATTCGCCGCCGATCCCAGCACTCAAGCGCCTGCCCCCAATACTCAGGCGCCAGAGACAACTCCCCAAAACGCCGAGACGAACCAAGCTAGCAAAGCGCCCAATGGGCAAGCTGTGGCAAAGAACAAGCAGTTATTTACCCGCGAGTGAAATCAAGCAGATCACCATAGATGATCAACCGCTCGAACTTTTAGTTCGTTCATGGGAAGGCCGCAAAAAACTCGGCGCCGCGATTATCTTACCCGCCACTAATGGCACCGCCGATGCGCCCGGATTAATGGCTTTTGTCAGACGTAATATCAATGCTGCTGGCTGGGCCAGTTTAAGCCTTACCCCGCCCACAGAGCCGCCCGCACCCAACTTCGCCACTCCGGCGACCGAAGTGACCTCCGCAGGGGCGGCGCAGTTAAGCAGTCCTTCGAATAAACCGAGCCAAAAAGTGAAACCCGAGCAGAGCAATAAGCATTTGCTTGAACAGGAAGACTTTTTAGTCAAAAGCATGTCTCAGCTCGACAGCGTAGGCACCGACTTTCCCGGTAAACGGGTGCTGATCACCGCCGATCAAAGTGCGGGATTATTGATAAGTCTATTAAGCCAAAAGAAAATTGCCGATCCCGATGTATTAATCGTCATCAACCCCTACAGCGAAGATGAGGCGCGTAACCAAGCCCTTGCCGAAAAACTGGCCAAGCTCACTATGCCAATACTCGATATTCAATCGCCCGATGGTCACCCCGCATCGTTAGAAACGGCGGAGCAACGCAAAAGCCTCGCCGTGACGTTAGAGGCGCCGAATTATCGGCAAACGACATTGGCATTAAATCTGGATAACGAGAGTGCATGGCAGAACTGTTTGAGCGCCATAAGGGGATTCGCCGCCCGTATGAGCGGCGCCAATTGAGGTGCAAGCCTTTCTAAAGCTTAAGTAATCCGTTATGGGGCGTTATCGAGATAGAATTGCACTGCTACCAACCCGATTGGCGATCTTGATAGGCTTTGTTGGGATCCTTTAGCTGACGCGTCGCCGCAATCGCGCGATTTTTACCGAGTAACAGTCTCACTTGGCTCCACGACTCACGGCAAAGAAGTGCACGAATCGAAGCCGTCCAGCTGCGATTGATGCTCAACTTGATCGCCGCTGCGGCATCGGGGGAGGTATTGAGAAGCTCCTGAGCCAATTGCTGCGCGCTTAACATCGGATGATCACTTAACTGAGTCACTAACCCTAAGCGACTCGCCTCTTCGCCCGACAACACTTTGGCCGTAAGGCTGAGTAACATCGCCTGATCCTTGGGCATTATTTGCCTCAGCGCCACTAAGCCTGCCATGTCCGGCACTAGCCCCCATTTGGCTTCCATAATAGATAACTTGCTGTCAGGGCTAGCAATTCTAAAATCAGCACCTAATGCGATTTGCATGCCACCGCCATAGCAGCAGCCTTCTAACACCGCGATGACGGGCACGGGTAAACCTTGCCAACCAAGGGAGACTCGCTGCGCTAAGTTGGCATTGCCAGGCAGCCATTTAAACAACAATTTGAACGCTTGCATCGGTGCCGACATTACGCTCTTTACGTCCAGCCCAGAGCTAAAATGGCCTCCAGCTCCAGATAAAATGACCAGTCGAATCTGCGAATTTGATTTAATACGTTTGATCGCTCTATCCAACTCGCTAAACATTAAATAATTAATTGCATTATATTTTTCTGGTCGATTGAGCTGGACATATGCAATGCCATTCTCAATCGTTACTTGCACACAAGGCTCACTCATGAAATATTCCGTTACTGGTCAGGCCAGAACAAATGTTAACACGTTTGGAATAATTCACCAAAGGATGTAACATAAGCCTAAATTTTGACATCCGTCAAAATACTGTCGACTGTCATTAAGTTTTACTGGGTGAGTATGCTAGGCTTGCGCTGAAGCATGAGAACCTCAAAAGTATTAACCCCTTATGTTCAACCATAGGTGCAACTTATCGTTTTAACGAGTCATCTTCTCTGAACATCGGTTGCATCACCAACGGCGCTGCTTACCCACAAATTTGTAAAATCGTGTCGAGATGAGTCCCGTGGGGAAACAGCCTATTGCAGGATTGAGCATCGAGCTATTCGCAAAAATCGATGCCCTGCTTACGACAAATTCGCGAAATTTGATTTAATTCTCCAAGGCTTTTTACTGCCAGCGCCTCGCGCTCGAGAGATAAATAAATTGAATTAACAAATAAAATCTATAGGTTACATATAGATGTTATAAATCAAACTTGCCCGAAGAGCCTAATTCGTCATTCAAAGATTTAGAATTAGTGTTATCTTCAATAAATGGGCAATTAAGGATCAGTAGTCAGCATGACAATCTCTGTACTCATCTGTGACGACTCCGCCATGGCGCGCAAACAAATGGCTCGTACCCTACCGAAAGAATGGGATGTCGAGATCACCTACGCCACCAATGGCGCCGAAGGTTTAGATGCCATTCGCGCAGGTAAAGGCGAAGTTGTCTTCCTCGACCTTAATATGCCAGTCATGGATGGTTATGAAGTGCTGCAAACCGTGCAGCAAAACGATCTTCCCGCGCTGATTATTGTGGTCTCGGGTGATATTCAGATCAAAGCCCATGAAAGAGTTAAAGCCTTAGGGGCATTGGATTTTATTCAAAAGCCCGTCAGTGCCGACGCCATCAGTAATATCCTACAGGAATACGGCATCCTCACCTTAACGCAGAAAGATCAGGCGGAAGAAACGCCGATGATCAAAGTCGATATGCGTGACGCCTGCCAAGAGATCGCCAACGTCGCCATGGGGCGCGCCGCAGATCTATTAGCCAAACTTCTCGATGTTTTTGTCCTCTTACCAATTCCAAACGTGAACGTGCTCGAAGTCAGTGAGCTGACGATGGCGCTCAAAGCGACGGAAGAAAGTTCAACGGTATCAGCCCTCTGCCAAGGATTTATTGGTGCGGGCGTAGCGGGTGAAGCCCTGCTGCTATTCCACGATTCGAGCTTTCAAGACATGGCGAAACTCATGGGGCTAGCCAATCCAGAGGACATCAGCACCGAGATCGAAGTCTTGATCGACACAGGCAACGTATTGATTGGCGCCTTCCTAAACGGGATCTCAGAGCAGCTCGACATGAAGTTCAGCCAAGCTCACCCTGTAGTGCTAGGCCGCCACTGTACGGTGAATGATCTTATCCATGATAACTCGGAAAAATGGCACAGAACCTTAGCAATGGAGATTAACTATCGTATTGAAAACCATAATGTTCAATGCGATTTGTTACTGCTATTTACCGAAGACTCTATTCCGACGCTCAGTTATAAGCTCGGTTATTTACTCGATTAATCAGTTGGATTTTACCTTATGTCAAACGATCAAAGCGCAATGAACGAACTCCATTGGCTTATCGATATGGTGCAAACCATCGAAGTGGGTCTAGTGGTATTAGATCGCGATTATAATATCCAACTGTGGAACGGCTTTATGGAAAACCATAGCGGCGTATCCCCTAATTCGATTAAAGGGCAAAACCTGTTCACCCGTTTTCCTGAGCTGCCTGCGACTTGGTTAAAGCAAAAGATGGAATCGGTTTTTATGCTGAAAAATCGAGCCTTTATCAGCTGGGAACAAAGACCCTACGTGTTTCAGTTTAAAAACTACCGCCCCATTACCGGACGGGCCGATTTTATGTACCAGAACGTGACGCTGTTGCCTCTGGCCTCATTAACCGGAAAAATCACCCATATCAGCGTGATTATTTATGATGTCACCGACATCGCCGTCAACAAGTTACAGCTCAAGGCCGCCAACGAGCAGTTAGAACGCCTCAGCCAGACCGATGGCCTGACACAGCTCCATAATCGCCGCCATTGGCAACAATGTTTAGAGCATGAGTTTGACCTCCACGCCCGTTATTCGGGGATGTCGAGCTTGGTCATGATAGACATAGACCATTTCAAAAGAATCAACGATACCTACGGCCATGTCGCGGGTGATAAGGTGATTCAGCATATCGCCCATATCCTAAGCCATTCATTACGGGAGACCGATTGTGTCGGCCGTTATGGCGGAGAGGAGTTCGCGGTGGTCATGCCCAATACTTGTGGCGCCGATGCCCTCAACTTTACCGAGCGTTTGCGGGAAAGAATTGCCGACTCCACCATAGTGTACGAAGGGCTGAAGATAAAAGTCACAGTAAGCCTAGGCGTGTGTGAAATCGGCAAACATATTACGAGTAGTTCAAGTTGGATTTCTTGCTCAGACAAAGCCTTATACGAAGCCAAACAGAAGGGACGTAACTGTAGCGTCCTGCACACCGCGCAAACTAGTGGTTACTAAAACCAAAAAGCCCATCGATGATGGGCTTTTTGTTACTGAAATCTCAATGGTCGCGAATTAGTGCGGAAAACCATCGTCTTCTTCGTCATCACCTTCTTCATCATCGATATCGTCGCCAACGAAGTAAGTGCCCCAGCCGTCGTAATCCACTTTCTGTTTAGCCGCAAGTTGCAGCAACTGCTCGGTCGCTTTATCCAGTAAAGCAACTTCCAACTTGTGGTAAGCAATAGCATCAAAACAGAAAATCACTGAGCCATCTTCCAGCTCCATCTCTTCGGCGTCATTGACTTCAAAACCGAGTTTGAATGCATCAACGGCGGCTTTTTCTAAGCGGTCGAAGTTGCTAGATGAGAAATGGTGCTCAATGGTGTATTCCGCATCTGGCTCTGAGCCATCGTCAAGCAGGGCTTGCACTATGTCACGATTCTCGGCAAGTTGGGCTTTTAATTGACTTTCAATAGACATGGATTTGTCTCCGTTAAGGTAAAACTGGCTCAAATTGGCGCTATTATACGTCATCGCCTTCGAGAGTTTTACCCATTAATGTTGCCGCTTCACGATTTATCTCGTTAAATTTGGCTGACATAGTCTCATACACTTGGGCAGAAAAGGCCTTCACATCGGCTTTGTCTAATCCTTCGGTCGGGATAGGCGCCATCATCTCAATGATCACTACCCCGTTATCCCAACGGTTTAAATTAATATGGCTCTGACAAGAGGCAAGCACTGGCACTATCGGCACTCCAGCGGCAATCGCCGTATGGAAGGCGCCAGCCTTAAAGGGGAGCAAACCGCGGCCACGTGAGCGGGTACCCTCGGGGAAAATCCACACAGATAAACGGTTCTGTTTAATCTTTTCGGCGGTTTTGGCCATGGTATCGAAGGCACTGTTACGATTTTTTCTATCGATCAGAATATTGCCCGATAACCAGTAGATCTGCCCGAATAGCGGGATCCACACTAAGCTCTTTTTGCCTAAGCTGACGGTGCTTTTCGGCACGGCTTTAGTATGAGTGAACAGATCGAAGTTATTTTGATGGTTCCCTAAAAAGATATAAGGACCATCCTGAATCTCTTTGTGCCGACGCACTATGACTTTAAGCCCTAGAATAGGGGCGACGGATGAGAAGATCTTGGCGAACATATGTACATTGTCACGGTGACGGGGCCGCAACAAGCAGACCAATCCACCAAAAATAAACGCGAGTAACAATGACACAGCCAACAACACAGATCTGACGAGTAACAGCACGACATACTCCAAGGATGAAAGTGGCGACAGTATAGCCACCCAGCCCTAGGGACTCAATATAATGTTTACATCTGTAAGCTGAGTTGCTAACAATCCAAACAAAAGCCCATCGGTACTCGCGCAATCATGCACGACGATGGGCTTTTAAATCAATATCTAAGCTTAAACGACTAAGCGAAAAACCTAGTTTGCGACCTGGCGCACTGCCGCGGTTTTACTTAAGCCTAAACGGAAGACCAAGGCACTAAGGGCCAAAGTCGCGACAATCGCCGCGCCGCTCGGTAAGTCCAACGTTGCCGAGAGCACCAGCCCCAGCAAGTAACCCATAAGGCCGACCAGATAAGCGTAAAATAGGCCGTTCTTACCTTGGTACTTGTTGAGCGCAAGAGCAGGCAAAATGAGTGTACTAAACACTAAATAGACCCCTACCAGCTCTACCGACAAGGTGATCACCAGTGCAAACAGCAGATAGAATCCCGCACCATTTAAGATCTGTGGCCGCAGAAAAATCACCGCTAACACAGCCGCATAAACCACGGTCGGCAACACTAATTGCGACCAACTCACCCAAAGGATCTGGCCCGACATCAATTGCTTTAACAGCTCAGCCCCGTGGGGATCGTTCGCCAGCAATAGCATGGCCGCCACCGCCGACAACACGTAAAAGCACCCTATCATCGCTTCTAGCTCACCCGCCATCCGCTTAGATAACCAAGCAATAAAACCCGCCCCCGCAAGGGCGAATAAGGCTGGCATCCACACATTAGAAAATGGCATCTCTTCTAACCTGTGGTCCATGTGCGCCACAATCGCCCCCAACGCGGCGACTTGCGCAATGGCTAAATCGATAAAAATAATCCCACGCTTAAGCACTTGTTTTCCAAGTACAATATGCGTTGAGAGCACTAAAATCCCCGCCGCCAGTGCTGGCAGCAGGATCGACATCAGTTCCAGATCCAACATAGGCTTATTTCACCCCGTTTAAGAGGGCAATCGCGCTGTCGTAGAGGCTGAAGAGATCTTGACTCGCATCGTTGCCACCTACCGACATTGGCAACATAAGCACAGGTAGATTAGCCTTTTCACCCAACCACTTAGCACCACGCTCATCCTGATAGGACGCCACAACTACCGCCAGAATATCGCCCTGCTCGGCGCGGCTCAGCAAACTGGCTAAATGGCCGCTAGTCGGTGCCAGACCGGGTTTAGGCTCAAGATCAGCAGCTTGTTCAATCCCCAACCAGTTGAACAGATATCTAAAACTGGTGTGATAGGCGATGACCTTTTTGCCTTTTAACGCTTTGGCCTGCTCTTCCCAGCGGGGAATCGCCGCCTGCCAACGAGTGCTAAAGTCCGCTAATGCCTTTTGGTAATTCGCCGACTCGCTCGGGTCGAGTTGGCTCATCTTAGCGCTGAGCGCATTCGCGACGCTTAGCAAACGCGTCGGATCGAAGTGAATATGCGGATTTCCCTGAGCATGCACATCACCCATGCTGCGATCCACACTCGCTAACTTATCTAAGGTATCGATTTGATCGGCGGCGAAAAACAGCCCCTGATCGGTAGAGCGAACCTTTGCGTTAGCCGACTTCATTTGCAGCATTGGCAGCCAACCGATTTCTAAATCGGCGCCCGCACAGACCACCAGATCCGCTTGGCGCATTTTGGCGATCAAACTCGGACGCGCCTGCACTTGATGCGGATCCTGTAAGGCCGTGGTTGCCGAATAAATGCTGGCGTTTGGAGCCAACTCTTTTGCCAATGCGGCATATTCGGGTTCACAGGCAAACACATTCAGTTCTGCATGGGCAAAGCCTGAACAGGCGAAAGACAGGGCCGCTGCGGCCGCTTTAACAAAATTAGAATTGATGCGCACCGTGAGCCCCCAGAGACATAATGTATTGAACAGTGAAAACATTGTCGTCTTCGATTCCATCGAAGTTAGTACCCTTCTGATTAGTGTACTGGAAACGTACTGTCGAGAAATGGCTCGAATGCCACGCCAGACTCACCTCAGATTCCTTTAACTTCTGTCCATGGAAATGATCGCCATGGAGCTCTTGGGTATCCACCTCGCCGTAACGCACACCCGCAGACCAGCTAGGCGTGAATTGATATACGCTGCTCAGATACCAACCTTGATGATAATCCTTGCTCGGTGCATCTTCGGGATGAAGGTCGCTCGGCACAAAGTCAGTCACACGGTAATACTCGCCGCTCAGGGTCAGGTTTTGGTATTTATAGTTACCATTTGGCGCCCATTTATACACAAAATCAGCACCATAGGTGTTTTTACCTGTGTAAGATGCCGCATGGCTGTGGTCATGGCCCTCCTCGGCGGTTTCATCTTCGTGCTCATCGCCTTCTTCATGGGCAGTGACTTGGCCATTTTCGTTACGTAGGTAACTTAGGCCCGCCTGCCATGAACTGTTATCACCAATGTCACCACCGATTTTGGTGTAAAAGGTGTATACGCCCACATTTTTAAACTCACGTTCGCCGTGTTCATCGGCGGCGCGCATGCTGTCGCCCTTGAAGGCTTCGGCGCCTAAGGTCCAATACAGATCCGTCGGAGCAACAAAGTTTAAGCGCACACCGTCGTCAAAGTAATGGCCACCAAAAAATGCGCGGTAAGCAATAGGACGGTCGGTAAATGAATCTGTGTGTAAATGCTGGTTATTTAGATAACCGATATCCGAGAGGAAACGTCCACCACGGATTGAGAACCCCGCAGGCATCGCCATGGTTTGGATAAAGGCTTCTTCGAGATTCAGCTCAGTTTCACCGTCGTGCATCTCAACAACGGCAGTGACTTTGCCGTAGAACATGTCGTCAATGTTGGCGCTCATCGCCAGCTCAGTTTCGCCTAAACCAAATCCTTCGGCGGTTTCGGCCAATGGACGCTCAGCCGTTTGATAATAGCCATTCAGCACAGCGCTGATCGCCGGATTAGTTAAACTTGAGTCAGCGGCAAATAACGTCGGTGAAGCAAATGCGCACGCCAAAGCCACCAAAGAAATTCGGTTGTTAAAAACAGTCATGATATCTCCAAAATACAACTAGCGCTCGATGACTCATCCAAGTCATCAAGAAATACAATAAGTTAAAATGTAAAAGTTGATTTAACGGAGAACAGGTGGCGCGCGGCTTAGGTAAACACTGACGTGTTTGGAGAAGCTAACGGGTAAGACAAATTCACAGACATCGAACCGCTGTACCGCTAAATCGAGCTTAAGCGGTTGGCTGAGCAGAATTTTATTCAGCTGATGTTGATGGAAGCACAGGGTACAGTGCGTCTTTGCCCCATCATCAAGGTGGGTCACACTATGGGCTGAGGCAACAAAAGACAGCAACACCAATACGGCGGCAAGCCATATCGAAATTGTGCGTCTTATGTGACTGTGCAGTCTCACTCAGTCGTCCCCATAGTAAAAAAGTGGCACAAGTTTAAGTCAGGCCACTAGCAAGTTGCAATAAGGTAATAGGCGCCCAATGCGTTACAAGATATTTACCATTGCAACTTTAGGATGAAAAACGCACAACAAAAAACCGGCTCAAGTTGGCAAAAAGAGTTATTTAAGATTAGCTTAAGTCAGTAAAACTATGATGTGCCCAGTGTAATACTGGCTAATATGTCATTCTATTCAATCCAGCAAAAGGCAACCAAAATGCTAGCATTCTTTCGTGAAAACTTAGGATTAATCTTAGGGATAGTGATTTTCGGCGCAGTAATTTTGGGCGGGATTTATTACGTAGAACACTCACTCGAGAGCCAAGAGCAGGTTATCCAATAACTCAGCCCTAGCCTAAACCAAGTTGAGCCAGTGCGATAACCCCTGCGCGGCTCGACTCGGTTAATCTAACGCCCTCACCTCTAGCGATACTTCTGCCGTTGATCACTATCGTCTTGCTTCTCTGGCGCCTCAATCGTTTGTAGTTGATCCATAAAATGGCTCACCAGCAGCAACATCACACAGAAGATCATCACTGGGATCAAAAAATGCCGCGTCGAGGCATCGAAATAACTGTATAAGCCCGTCAGCACACTCGCATAAAAGCCAAATAATTTTAACTTCAACAGTTTAGGATTGTGTCCCAGCCACGCTGAACAATGAGGACATTGCACTTGAGCGTGAAAGCCCTTTCCGCGCTGTTGGGTAATTTGGGCAATTTTGATCGACTGATGGCAATGGGAGCACAGCATTTAGAGTAGGTTCCTCGACATGGGGCGCTAAGTTTATCAGAATTTCCCGCCACTCAGTCGAACTAATTAGCGCAGTGGTTTCAAAACCTCACACCCATAGCGAAAGCTGCAAACCAGCGCACAAATTTTATACTCAGATAGCATTTTATGCGGTTCTAATTTTACAGTGTTTAGCGCAGCTCCTATTATGTACCTACCTATTTTTATTGAAGATAACGCCTATGCGCCGCTCACTCATATTCATGTTCGCTCTCAGCTTTCCCCTGCTATTGAGTACCGAGGTTTTCGCGACGGATGCAGCCGAACCCGTTGCCACCACTCAAACCGCTACCGTCCCTAACGAAGCCCAAAACGAATTAATTACGCTAAAGTCAGCCATTAAAGAGGATATTGCGCGCTTATCCCAATCCCAAGGTGAGCTGCGCACCATTGTTGAATATCGAATTCAAAACAAGACATTGCAGTTACGCAATAAGATTAAAGTGCTGTTAGAAGATGAGAACTACGATAAAGCCTTTATGTTGGCATTGGTGCAAGAGCAGCTGACATTTAATCTTAAAATCAACGACTACTTCAATGATATTGTGACCAAGTTGTCCCATAAACTCGGCTCGGCGGATGACGAGTCGACCTTACTCGAAATCTCTAAACGTGAGCTCGATAAGGACAACAACTACAAACAACGACTCGAGACCTTAAACTGGCTCGGCCAAATGGGCGAAGATGTCGCAGCGCAGAAAGCGGAGCTGACCCAAATTCTCTTAAGTCGCGCCGATAACTTCGATAGCTTTGTCACTTTTACCCAGCAGCAGTTACAAAATGCAGTTAACGCCGCCACTAATGCCGGTAAAGATGTGACCGCCGCGCAAACCAGTCGCGTCATGCAGCTAAAAGACAGATTGGCGCTCAATAGCCAGAGCCTTAGCATAGATATCGACTTACTCGATGCGCTCGAGCAAAACACCGCCTCACTGAAAAAGACCCTGTTCAGTATCTCAGGCGATATCACTCAGGATGTCTTGAGTATCGATGTGGCCTCAAGCTTAGTCGAGCAATGGCTGCATACGGCCAAAGAACAGTCCATCAACCATGGCCCGACTTTAGTCTTTAAGCTATTTATCTTCTGTATGATCCTGTTTGTCGCAAGCCTTGCCGGCAAACTGGCGAAGAAGATTGTGAGCAATACCGTTAGTAACTCTAAATTAAATTTCAGTAAGTTACTGCAAGACTTCTTTACCTCGCTCTCGGGCAAAGCGGTCTTCACTATCGGTGTACTGATTGCCCTCTCCCAGCTTGGCATAGAATTAGGGCCGTTATTGGCAGGCTTTGGTATCGCCGGTGTGATCATAGGTTTCGCCCTGCAGGATTCACTCTCGAACTTTGCCTCTGGCATGATGATTTTGATCTATCGTCCCTACGATGTGGGTGACTTGATTAGCGCCGCTGGTGTAACGGGGCGCGTAAGCCATATGAGCCTAGTCTCCACCACAATTAAAACGTTAGATAACCAAAGGCTTATTATTCCTAACAACAAGATTTGGGGTGATACCATTAACAATATTACCGCCGAGCACCAACGCCGCGTCGACATGACCTTCGGCATTGGCTATGGCGACAATATTGAGCACGCCGAAGCCGTGCTTAAGTCGATTGTGGAAGCGCATCCTAAGGTGCAAAAAATCCCTGCACCGCTCATTAAGCTGCACGTTTTAGGGGAGTCCTCGGTCGACTTTATCGTCCGTCCTTGGGCTAAGCCCGAAGATTATTGGGATGTGTATTGGGATATTACCCGCGAAGTGAAAATGCGCTTCGATGCCGAGGGCATCAGCATTCCTTTCCCGCAGCGCGATGTACATATTTACCAAACCAGTAAATAACGCTTCGCCAAGGCGATAACTACACAAAAGGCGCAATCCTAGATTGCGCCTTTTTCATTTTATTCAAACAGTTAAACGATTAACCTAAACCAGTAATCTCGCCATCGGCGCCGATATCAATCTTTAAATAGCCCGGAACTAATCCAAGTCCTGGCATAGTCATCACATTCCCCACCAGCGCGGTAATAAATCCGGCTCCAGCATTTAACACTAACTCGCGCACTGGCACGATAAAACCCTGCGGTACGCCTTTAAGTTGAGGGTCATGGCTAATGGACAAGGGTGTTTTTGCCATGCAGACAGGTAAATCGGCGTAGCCAAGGGCACTGAGTTCTTGTAATTGCAGCTTAGCCGCCTCGGATAAACTCACCCCAGCAGCGCCATAGCCGACTTCAGCCAAGGTCGATAATTTCGCCTCAAGCGCCATGTCATCGGGATATAGCAGGGTAAACTCGCTTGGCTGCTCACAGGCGCGCATGACGGTTTGCGCCAAGGCCAGCGCTCCCGCTTCACCTTGGCTGAAAGCCTCGCTAAGCTCGCAGCCAAAGGCGGCAGTGCCCGCAACGGCTTCAATCAACCAGTTAAGCTCGGCATCCGTATCGGTTGCAAAGCGATTAATAGCCACCACAACGGGAATGCCGTAACGCGCCACATTGTCGATATGCCAGTTTAAGCTGGCAAATCCCGCCTCGAGACGGGCTTGGTCGGGCGCATTGATATCCGCATCAGACGTTAAGCCGCTATTGGCCTTCAATGCCTTTAAGGTGGTCACTAACACCGCGGCGCTCGGGGTTAATCCCGACTGGCGCGCCTTGATATTACAAAATTTCTCAAACCCCATATCGGAGCCAAAACCGCCTTCCGTCACCACAAAATCGGCCAATTTTAAGGCGATATCGTCGGCAATCACCGACGAGTTGCCATGGGCAATATTGGCAAATGGCCCTGCGTGGATAAGACAAGGCGCACCGTTTAAAGTCTGCATCAAGGTGGGTTTTACCGCATCCGCCATGATCGCCGTCATCGCGCCGGCAACCCCGAGGTCTTCCGCGCTTATAGCCGCACCTTGGCGATTGACTGCCAGCACAAGCTTGCCAATACGCGCGCGCATATCCGCCAGATTACGGCTGAGCGCCAGAATCGCCATTAACTCAGAGGCGGCGGTAATATCAAAGCCAGAGGTGTAAGCTGGGCCATTATTTTCACCCAGCCCAACCTCTATTTCACGTAAACAGCGATCGTTATGATCGACCACCCTGTGCCAACGGATGCCGTTAGGCGCTATATCCAGGTAATTCTGTCCAGACTGCGACTCAAATTCGGCCTTGCCTAAACGCGTTTCATGGTACAACCGAGAGGCTATCGCCGCCGCGCCAAGATTATGGGCACTGCTGACGGCATGAATATCACCCGTTAGATGCAGATTCAGCTCCTGCATGGGCACCACTTGGGCGTAACCGCCACCAGCGGCGCCACCTTTCACCCCAAAAACCGGGCCCATACTGGGCTGGCGAATACAGGCGCACACCTTGTTACCGAGCGCTTTAAGGGATTGAGTTAAGCCAATGGTGGTGACGGTTTTGCCTTCGCCGTGGGGCGTTGGCGTCACGGCGGTAACAATGATTAGTTTACCCTGTTGCTGCTCGGCTAAGCGCTGCTGCACACGCAAATCGACCTTGGCTTTGGTCTTGCCAAATAGCTGCATCTCATCGGGCAATAACCCAAACTCGGCGCCAAGCGCTGCGATATCTTTTAAGTGCGCACGGCGCGAAATATCCATATCGGTTAGCATGGGTCATCTCTCCCTTGGGTATTTTGGTATCCACGCTCGGCATGCGAGCAGGAAATACAAAATAGGTATGCAAAATCGGTAAGTATCAGCAACGGCTGATTGAATATGGCGGATATTAGGTGATTAGCTTTAAGATATATAGCCATCGAAAGGGTTAATGAGCGATTCCTTAATCTGCATCAAATAAATCGACTCGGGTCCTTTCCCCTACAAAATACAGATTCCCAAAAGAGAAACAACATGAGCGGAACCCCTTTTAGTTTTTCAGAGTTTGTTGCCGGTTTTTGGCGAATGCACAGTTGGCAAATGTCACCCACCGAGCGACTTAACCTGATAGAACAGTATTTAGACCTAGGTGTGACCACTATGGATCACGCCGATATTTATGGCCAATACCAGTGCGAAACCCTGTTCGGCGAGGCGTTAGCGCTAAAACCCGCCTTAAGGCAGCAGATACAATTGGTCAGCAAATGTGGCATTAAGCCCGCCTTCGATTGTCGCCCAGAGCGCTATGTAAACCACTACGACACCTCCAAGGCGCATATTATTGCCAGTGTGGAGCAATCACTAAAGCAACTGAAAACCGATTATTTAGATCTGCTGCTAATCCACAGACCCGATCCTTTAATGGACGCCGATCAAGTGGCCGAAGCCTTTGCTGACTTAAAACAGGCGGGCAAAGTGCAACACTTTGGGGTATCTAATTTCACCAACGCGCAGTTTTCATTATTGCAGTCGAGATTAGCTGAGCCCTTAGTCACCAATCAAATCGAAATTTCACCGCTAACAATGGCGAGTTTGCACGATGGTACGCTCGATTTATGCCAAGAGCGGCGCATTCGGCCTATGGCTTGGTCATGTTTGGGCGGTGGTAAGATCTTTGATAATAACCATCCGCAGGCCATTCGCCTGCAACAAACCTTAGCCGTCATCGCCGATGAGATTGGCGCCCAAGATATCAGCCAAGTGATTTATGCCTGGGTGCTGATGTTACCGAGTCGGCCCGTGCCGATTATCGGCAGTGGCAATATCGCGAGGATAAAAACGGCGGTGGCCGCACAGTCACTCACCCTAGACAGGCAGCAATGGTTTAGTATCTGGCAGGCATCAACCGGACACAGCGTGCCTTAGTACAGCAAACAACACCAACAAAAACGGCGCCTTAGGCGCCGTTACTCATCATGCTTAAAGCTGCACTTCACCACTGAGATGTGGCCTGCGACCTTTACTGTCACGCAGCTCAAACACCCACTTGTCTTGTGATTTTTCGTAACCAAATCCCACTTCTGCGGGCATTAGTAACGGCAGCTTAAAGGCCACATCGACCACGAAGGGACGCTCACCAATCTCAGGCATTAATTCCGCTAAACAGCGCGCCTTAGACCACATACCGTGGGCCAGCACACGGTCAAAACCGAAACGTTTGGACAGCACGGGATGCAGGTGGATCAGGTTATAGTCGCCTGATGCTTTGGCATAACGACGACCTAAATCTTCACTCAATTCCCATGATTGGGGTGAGTCCCAAGCCATCTCGAGCGCCTTAGGTGGACGAACACGGCGGCCAGCGGTCTCGATACGATAGAGGTAAGTCGACAACGATTCCCACACCAGCTCTTCGCCCACAAAGGCCTTAGAGACAAATTCAAACTCTAAGCCTGAATCGGTTTCACGGCTGGTGGTTAACGCGCATTCGAGGGAGAACACTTCATCGACTGTCGTCGGACGATAGACTTGAATACGGTTCTTTAAATGGATCATCCCCAGCAGCGGGAAGGTAATACCATCGTGGGTAAAAATCACCGCGTGTAGGCGAAATGCCATCACATACAAATAGGTTGGCGGTAATATTTTACCGTCGAAATTAAAGCCACACACTTGGGCATATTGGCTAACTTTGGCCTCGGACACTTGCACATTGGGCGCCGACACCTTGATATAAGGTAAGGGCTGTTGATCCCAACCGGGCTTACGACCAAAGAAAATCTTGCGATAAAGAGAAAACAGCGAGGGCATCGCGTTCAATTCAACACAATATGCATTATTCAAGTCTGAGTACCTTTTAATTAACTATCCCTACGCACGAATAACCAGAAATACCCCGTACAGATGCATAACATCTGAAAAATCAAAAAGCTCACGAGTGTAAAACAGGCAAAACTGTGTCTAAAAAGGGCTGATGCTGACTCACCGAATGGACAATTATACCCAAACAACCTGAAGATGAGGGTTCAGCGGGAATGTAACGCTCTTTAGGCAAGGCGGTTATTTGCGGACCTAGTGGACTAAGTTAAAAATAACCAACACAGCATAAAGAGCGTTAAAACCCGCCGAGACGGAGCGCCTAGGGCACTCCACTTCGGTGTTGCATCAATTCACAAGGTGTTCACATTCCTTCATTGATGCGCCTTGAATTGAAGCCCCCTAGACGCTCTGAAACTCATATCTTCAGGTCGCTTGGGTATATTAGAGTCAGGTTTATCGAAAACGGCGTGATTATACCCCAGCGGATAGAGTTCTGGATATCCCCAACTTTACTGTGATTTTTTATCCTATTAAAAATCAATATATTATAAAAACATGGCCCTGCATGACTTTGCCTTATCCACACTGCG
Source organism: Shewanella sp. Koi 1 (assembly GCF_052907445.1). Lineage (NCBI taxonomy): Bacteria > Pseudomonadati > Pseudomonadota > Gammaproteobacteria > Alteromonadales > Shewanellaceae > Shewanella > Shewanella sp. Koi 1. The sequence goes on from NZ_JBREJM010000001.1 coordinate 4,167,940, forward strand.
AGTGCGAAAATATTACGCCTGTGCCACACTATCGCCCCCAGTCTTTAACTTAGTTAACCCGTGCAAGATAAGAATTTCGATAAACTCGCGCAAAAGTTCGCGAAGAACATTTATGGCACCCCTAAGGGTGAAATCCGTGCCGCCGTGTTATGGCGCGATCTCGCTCCCGCCTTGGCTCAATTGGGCAATAAAAAACTGCGGATTTTAGATGCGGGCGGCGGCTTTGGTTATTTCAGCCAAAAGCTGGCACGTCTGGGCCATGAAGTGGTGCTGTGCGATATTTCCGCCGAAATGCTCGCCCAAGCGAAAGCACAAATCGATGCCAGCGACACCCCATTGGCAATCCGTTTGGTTCATGCACCGATTCAGGATCTATCAGTCGACGAACATGGCAAGTTCGATCTTATCCTTTGCCATGCCGTAGTCGAATGGCTGGCCGATGCGAAAACCACCATGGAAGGCTTGCTGACCATGCTTAAGCCCAATGGGCTGTTTTCGCTGATGTTTTACAATAAAGAAGCGATGCGCTTCCATGCGTTAGTGTCGGGTAATTTCGACTATGTTGCCGCCGATCTTAAAGTGAAGAAGAAGGTGCGACTCACGCCCACGCACCCGCTTTATATTCATGATGTTAAACAATGGTTTGCTGAATGGCACATGACCCTGCTGCGCGAATCTGGCGTGCGAGTCATTCACGACTATTTGAAAAAACATCAGCCTGCGGATTTTGACTATCAAAAGTTGCTGACGATGGAGCTCGAATATTCCCAACGCGAGCCCTATATTTCGCTCGGCCGATATGTGCATTTTCTGGGGCAAAGCGCCGCAACCGACACATCCGCATAAGCTCGCGAAACAATAAAGGACGCCAAGGCGTCCTTTATTGTTTAAAAACCGTTGATTAGACACTCACTCTGCGCACTAAGTGTGTTCAACCCTAGTGCGTTAAACCCTGGTGCGTTCAACCCCAGTGCTTTCAACACCAAAGTGCCAACCCCAATCATCCGTCACACAGCGATATCAGTCACATTGCTCACGCCAACAGGCGATTACGGTGGCGCCCTTCAGTTTAAGTAGCTGAACTACGCTTTTATCACCCACCACATGGCCTGCGCCCACCACCACAAATAGCGGTTCGCTGGCGGCTTCTGCGGTCATTAATCTCATCATGCCATCGGCCATGACTTTATTACGCTGCCAGAGAATTTTATCCAGCATCAGGGTATCGCCCTCACCGCCAAGCTGCTCCTGCATCAAGTCATCTAGCGCAGTTTCATCACCGGAGCGCCACGCCTCAACCAGCGAGAGTAGTTCGGCATCAGAGGCATTAATGGCTTCGCGCACCATAGACCACTGGACTTGGCTATCGAAGGAGGCCAGTAATTGGAACTGCGACTCAGCCGTCTCCAACTGATACACAGGCTTACCCGCACGGCCAAGCAACTGCATATCGACACCATAGTCGGTAATAAACCCTAAGCTATTGTAACGTAAAAGATTAAGTTGAGATGCCTGCAACCAAGGTGCAAAGGCTTGAATCGACTGGCATAGGCTTGCCTTGTCTTCACAATAGTGGCGCATCACCTCTACCGTTTGCTTATCTCGGCTCTGCCAATCGAGCCCCTGTTCATGAGTCGCCATACCATACTTTTGCAATAGGGCGCGGCTGTCGATTTTATTAGTATCGATTTCAACCACTAATCCCTTGGATTTGGTAAATGCCGCCTCCACTTGCGCTGGCATAGGATAAAAATCGGCACGGCCAATATGGATTGAACCCAAAAGGTAAGCGGATTTCCCCTGCCATTGCACCTGATAAAACGGCGGTTTATCCGTCTGCGCCGCCCAACTCGGCCCACAGGTAAACATTGCGACGCCGCACAGTGCCAGTAATAGTCGCCACCGACTTGTTGCCATATCCTTTGCCCCTTATAATTCCTGCAAATTTTGCAATGAGACGCTGTTATGCCACACACTAAGGTTATAGAGCAACTGAAAGAAAACCTTCAAATCGCCTATCGCCAAGCCATAGACGCTGACACTAAGTTAGATGAGTTGAAAAAAGCGGGCCATGGGAAATTCACTAGCATTTTCACAGCCGAACAGGGCTTTATGGTGTCGAGCAACCGCTTTTTGCCCTATGTGCAAGAATTGGTGGATGACCTCACTAAGCTGCAACAACAGAGCAGCCTAGATCCCGTAGCACTGGAAACCTTAGTGCGCCAACTGGCCACCCTACTCAAAACCTTGCACGCCTTTAAAAAGCAGAGCTAATTCAATAAACGCTGAAATATCATCGATTTCAGCGTTTGCTCTCATTTCCAACCCACGGATTTTCGGCAAACAAAATTGTCATCATTTTGTCATTTCTAAGTCATAGACTCCGCAAACATTGTAGTGGGGGCTGAAGTAATGACGAGTTTAGATCTGGCAAAAGAGCTTGATAAGATAATCGCAAAGGGGGCAATCAGCCCGCTTTTTCAGCCCATATTCAATATCTTGGAACACAAGATCCACGGATTTGAAGCCCTGAGCCGCGGGCCAGAGCACAGCCCACTCTACTCACCCATTCCGCTGTTTAAAACCGCGGAGCATCAGGGCAAATTGAGCGAGCTTGAGACCTTATGCCGCCGTATTTCGCTGGAACAATTTAAACTGCGCCAGTTCCAAGGCCGTTTGTTTATCAATATTTCCCCTAAGGCCCTGCTCGATCCCACCCATCCTAAGGGCATGACGCTGCAACTGTTACAGCAGCTTGGGATCTCACCTTCACAGGTGGTGATTGAGTTATCGGAGCAATATCCCGCCGACGATATCGACTTACTGAAATCTTGCCTAAATCACTATCGCAGCCAAGGCTTTATGACCGCTATCGATGATTTAGGTGCGGGCTATTCGGGTTTACGGCTCTGGTCTGAGTTATCGCCCGACTATGTGAAAATCGATCGCCACTTTATTCACCAAATCGATTCGACCCCGGTTAAACAAGAATTTGTGCGCTCGATTGTCGAACTGTGCCAGAGCCTCACCTGCAAAGTGATTGCCGAAGGGATTGAAACCCAAGAAGAACTCGCCGTACTCAAACAGCTAGGCATAGTCTATTGTCAGGGGTATTTGCTCGGACGCCCCGAGGCGCAGCCAAGCCGCGCAATGAAAGCGACCTTAGTGCCAAACAATACCCAAGTTCAGCCCAGATACAGCGAATCCGCCGAAAGCCTCTGCACCAGCGCCATTACTGTGGTACCAACACTTAAGCTTAAGCACTTAAGCGACACTTTTAGCTCTCAACCCGCCTTACAAGCCGTGGTTGTGGTGCAAGATCAACTGCCACTGGGGATTATTAGTAGAGCGACTTTGCTGGAGCTTTTTAGCACGCCCTATGGTCGAGCCCTGCATGAAAACCACGCCGTCAGTGAAGTGATGGACCCGCAAGTGTTGCAGATTGAAGCCAACGAGCCCCTGTCGATTGTGAGTCAATTACTGACCTCGGAGAGCGCCAATACCGTCGCCCAGCAATTTATCATTCTGCGCCGTGGCAAGTTGCTCGGCATTGGCCACACTAAAGATTTGCTACAGCGGATCACCGAGCACAGGATCAAGATGGCAAGGCATGCCAATCCGTTAACCGATTTACCCGGTAATGTACCAATCCAGGAAGAGCTCAAACGCCTCAGAAACCAACAAAAACCTTTCTACTTGGCCTATTTTGATCTCTGTCAGTTCAAGCCCTATAACGATATTTACGGCTTTTGCCGTGGCGATGAGGTGATCTGCGAGGTTGCCAATCTGTTAGTGAAATACAAGACGGACAACTGTTTTATCGGCCATGTCGGTGGCGATGACTTTGTGGTGATCAGCACCTGTGAGCAACTCATCGACCGCTGCCAACGGATATTGACGGATTTTGAGGCCAATAAGTCGCTCTTTTATAGTGCTGAGCACTGGCAAGCCCAAGAAATGCTTGCCGATGATAGGCAAGGACAAGCCTGTTATCACAAGTTAATCAGCCTCTGTGTCGGCGTGCTTACCCCCGCCCATACCTATAACTGTAATGAACATAGCCTATCGACCTTAAGTGCCAAGGCAAAAAAACAGGCAAAATCCGCAAGTAACGGATTTTGCCTGTTAGAAGAACTCAATATAACCCAAGCCCTAAGCGCTTAGGCGAGAGTGGTGACAGATGCGCCTAGAGTTTAGGTGCGATGGTTTTCTTTAACCAATCGCGAAGCATTTCAGTCTCATACATAAATGGCTTGTCAGTGATAGGTTGAATGCCCGTCATAAAGCCCATGTCTGAAAGCTTTTCGTCCCCGGTGATGATGACTTTGTCATTCTCAAGCACTTGATAACTAAAGGTCATGCGTGGTGGATAAATCTCTTTGATCACCCGCAAATCATCGGCTGTAGCACCAAAGGTTGGGCGCATATCACCGGCTAAGTCGACATCGGTCACCGTCATCTCTAACTTTTGATTCGGTTTTAAAACCTTTGTCGCTTCTTTATTGATATTGGTGGTTAAGGTATCGAATAAACGCTTTTCATAACGGGACTGAATTTCACCCGATGATTTAATATCACGGAAATCCTTTGGGTTTTGCCAAACAATCTTAACCACCCCATCTTCTGTCACTGGGTCGGTTTTCGCCTCGTCTGCGGCCCATACAGCACTGCAACTCAACACGCTGGCGAGTAATAAGAACTGAACTTTCATATTTGCCTCCTAGGCCTAATTGTTTCTGCCATATACTGTACAAAATCTAACCTGAACTTCAGCTTAATGTAAAACAAAACTCAATACAGCATCACTAGCGTAAGCTTTTGTATAGATTAGTAAATATTTTAGATAATGTTAGGGAAACTCGTATCTTTTTGTATCCAATACCCCATAAGGGATAAAGTTATTAATTTGTGATCATTTAACGCGCATATTACGCCAAAAAGTATTATCCTTCGCACACTATTTTATGACCACGAATGAAAAATGAAATTCCCCGTTGTACCTGTGTTTGTGTTAATCCTGTTCACTTGTTTTGCCAGCGCTATTTGGTTTATCTCCTCGGGAGAGAAAGACACACGCCCCGAAACCTGGTCATCTTTTATTTATACCCATGGTTATGATTCTGGGAAGTATAAGAAAATGGATAATTTCGACAGCTACGAAGCCTGCCGAGACTATGCCAAAGAGCAATCTTCCTTCTACGATGATGTGCCTTGGGAATGCGGTTTAAAATGCGGTTTTGATGCCCGTAAACAGGGCTTTCAATGTCAAGAAATGCGAAACGAGCAGTAAGATAGCGGTTCAGCCAAGGTTCAAGATCCCTCCGGTAAGCTTAATTTTTCAGCAATACCTTTGGTTTTGTTTGTCATGGATGCACGATGAAAGCCAAACGACGATTTAACAATCGACCGAATTCCGGTGATTTTAATTTGGAGTTATCTATGAAACTAACAACCGCAAATCTACAGCAACCTTTAATGGCAAAGTTCGCCTTACTGGCGCTCCTCACCCTAGGCACACTTATCAGTTTACCTAGCCATGCCGCCACGCTTAGTGCTACGCAGCAACAAGTGGTAAAGTCTCACTTTGATAAACTGGCTCAGTCACAACAGCAGGCAGAAGAGCGCATGACTGAGCAGCTCGATCAAGAATTTAGCCGTCAATTAGCGGAGCAAGAGCATCAGCTGATGCGCCAAGCTTGCCCTCGCTATGGCATGACCTTCGATATTAGCAGCAATGCCTGCTTACGCTCTTAAACCGAATTAAAACGGAAAACGCGCACTAAGTTCAGGATATTGCTGCTTTAAATCTTTGGGCTTAGTGCTAAATTTTTTACCCGCTGGCGTAGCCTTACCCGAAGGCATAAAAGGCAACTCCTTACCTGTTCTGTCTTCAAATAGTTGACCCGCGATCAAGTCGTAATCTTCGATAAAAGGATAGGCGTAGCCGTCCTTCTCAGGCCATGCCGTTAACTGCGCCAAAGTGTCTGGATTGGCAATCACCGCCTCGTAACGGGCCTGTCCAAGTGAGATCAGAAACGCGCGAAATTCAGCAAAGGCATAATCGGAATCACAGCCAGTGATGATATAAGCCGCTCCCCATACCGACCATAAGTAGCTTCGACGCATCTGTTGGCCAAACAATTTATCGAAGGCTTTTAACTCCTCGTCACTCAGCTCTGCCAACTTTTGCTTTAATGCCTGCGCTAAAGATTCCTGGGATTGCGCGGGTTCACTGCGGGTCACTAAGTCCCAAAATTCTACTTCTGTCATCACTTAACCTAATATTGAATGCCTAAGCAAAGGCGTATTCTACATGATAATACGGTTATGCTGGACTCAGTTCAGGGCTTTTCCTACACTTGCTCCACTTAAAATCAGCCATAAACCCTAACCCTATGCCTAAACGCCTTATTCTACTGATTGCCCTCTACACCCTGTTTGCTGTGGCAGCGCTACTCCGTGCCGTTGCTACCAGTTCGTTCGACCTCTTTAGCTTAGGTGTATTGCCGGTTTTGTTTGGCATACTCACACAGGCACCTTGGTCTAGCTTAGTGCTGAAAATTTATATTGGATTACAGACCTTAGGCCTTTCGGCACTGGGGATTACCGCAATTATCGCCTATCAAATTACCCCGCAAGACGTCAAAGTGGTGGTTGAAGGTCACAACATCCCTATGTTGCCCTTAGTCTTAAGCATCATCGCCTTGTTGTTAGTGCAGTATTGGGTAGCCTTTTCCCGTATCACCCATCATTATTTAACCGCAAAGGTAAAAGCGTAAGCTTGTTTATTGCTAAGCCCTTGTTTCTAGCATAAGTTAACGGCTCCCTAAAAGACCTGATAAAGCCAGCCACTATGACTCATTTATCGCCTAGCGAACTCTCGATTCTCATTGTTGAGCCATCGGAAACCCAGCGCCGCATTATCATCAAGCGTTTACAGCAAGAAGGCATTATCAGCATCCAAAATGCCGCAAGTTTGACCCAAGCAAGGGAGTTGATTGCTCGCCACAAACCGGATCTCATCGCCAGCGCCATGTATTTTGAAGATGGCACCGCGACCGAGTTTTTAAGCTACCTGCGCACCAACAGCGAATATAAAGACATACAATTTATGTTGGTTTCGAGCGAATGTCGCCGCGAGCAATTGGAAATTTTCCGCCAGTCTGGCGTGGTCGCGATTCTGCCAAAACCTTTTAATGCCGAACACTTAGGTAAAGCACTGAATGCAACCATCGATTTGCTCAGCCACGATGAACTCGACCTAAGTCACTTCGATGTGCATGACGTGCGTGTGCTCGTGGTCGATGACAGCCGCATGGCGCGCAATGTGATTAAACGTACCATTGGCAACCTTGGGATCAAGCAGATCACCGAAGCGGAAGATGGCGCTCAAGCCATTGAGTTAATGCGTAATAATATGTTTGACCTGATCATTACCGATTACAATATGCCCAGTGTTGATGGCCTAGCACTCACTCAATTTATCCGTAATGAAAGTCAGCAATCCCATGTGCCTATCCTCATGGTGTCTTCGGAAGCGAATGATGCTCACCTGAGCAATGTCTCTCAGGCGGGAGTCAATGCCCTGTGCGATAAACCCTTCGAACCCAAATTGGTGAAGCAGCTCTTATATCAACTGCTCGAAGAATAAAACCTAAGTCACGAATGGGGTAAATATTCTGCATTTTTGTTACTTATAGGACACAAGCCCGTAGCAAAGGGCTTTCCAATGGCTAAACCTTGTGGCATGTTAGGCACGCTGACTTAATAAATCTACGGAAAGAAGAGACAATAAAGATGAACAAAACTGAACTTATTGCCAAGATTGCAGAAAATGCCGATATCACTAAAGCTGAAGCAGCACGTGCATTGAAATCTTTCGAAGCAGCTATTACTGAATCAATGAAAAACGGTGACAAGATCTCTATCGTTGGATTTGGCTCTTTTGAAACCTCCACTCGCGCAGCTCGTACTGGCCGTAACCCACAAACAGGTAAAGAAATTCAGATCGCTGAAGCCACTGTGCCTAAGTTTAAAGCGGGTAAAACCTTGCGTGATAGTGTGAACTAATTCGCTCGACATTGATTTTATAAAACGCCTCCTCTGTGAGGCGTTTTTTTTGCTCTCAAAAAAGCATGAAAGATGATTTTTTGCACAAACACAGTGCGTCAATCGCTCCATTTTTGAGCATTTTAAAACATTTTATTAACACACATTGTGTAACCAATTGTTTTTAATGATGTTCAAATAATGGCATGTGATTAGCAATTCCCTTATCAGAAAAAACCATGATGCACCAATGTCACCCACTCTGTGGTGGCATGAGTGAATCGATAAATAAGTCAATCGAGGGGATGAGAATGAGAAAATCACTGTACAGCGTTTTGGCATTATCGACGGGATTGTTATTAACGACCAACGCCTTTGCGGCGGTGTCCGGCAATATTGGCGGCACCTCAAACTATCTATGGCGCGGGGTCACTCAAACCAATGATGCGGTCGCCATCCAAGGAGGCATTGACTATAGCCATGACTCCGGATTCTATGCTGGCACTTGGGCCTCAAATGTCGACTTTGGCGACGATACCAGCTATGAGTTGGATCTCTACGCAGGCTACGGCGGCAACATCACCGAAGACCTCAGCTACGACATTGGCTACCTCTACTACGCTTACCCCGATGCCGAAGGCAGCATCGATTTTGGTGAACTGCACGGTGCCATCACCTGGAAATGGTTTGAACTCAGTTATTCCCACGTGATCAACGCCGGTGATGATGTCGCGGCCGAGCCATTAGATAACAAAGATATGAGTTATCTTGCGGCCACTGCGTCTTTCCCACTGACGGATAAACTGAGTCTGTCATTGCACTACGGTTATTCTAGCGGCGATGTAGTCGAATCTTGGTTCGATGAGGATAACTACTCAGATTACAACGTCACACTCAGTGCCGATACCAGCATGGGTACAGTCTCATTTATGGTGTCGGATACCGATCTGCAGGGTGATGATGCCAAGGTTGTTTTAGGCTATTCCTACGGCTTTGATTTATAAAATTAAACGCTAAAAAAACGCCGCGATAATCGCGGCGTTTTTGTTAGGCTATCACGGCGCGATTCGATTTACGCGCTAATACCATCTTCTCAATATATTCCACGATAGGCTCAGTCACCGAAATCCCCGTGGTCTGTTCAATGCCTTCAATACCGGGCGCCGAGTTCACCTCTAGGATCAAGGGGCCGCGATTCGATCGTAAAATATCAACCCCCGCCACCACTAATCCCATGGCTTTCACTGCGGCAACCGCCATCTTGCGCTCTTCGGGCGTAATTTTTACTTTCTCGCCGCAGCCGCCTAAGTGCAGGTTAGAGCGAAAATCCCCTTCGGGACCTTGGCGCTTCATCGAAGCCACCACTTTATCGCCGACTACAAAACAGCGAATATCGCTGCCGTTGGACTCCTTAATATATTCCTGCACCATAATATTGGCTTTCAACCCTAAAAAGGCTTCAATCACGCTCTCGGCGGCGGTTTTGGTTTCGGCTAACACCACGCCAATCCCTTGGGTGCCTTCCAACAACTTAATCACTAAAGGGGCACCGCCCACCATGTTAATCAAGTCAGGAATATCATTGGGTTTATTGGCAAATCCCGTCACAGGCATGCCGATACCTTTGCGGGAAAGCAATTGCAGCGCGCGTAACTTGTCCCGTGAACGTGCGATTGAAATCGAGTCGTTGGCGGCAAATACGCCCATCATTTCAAATTGGCGCACAACGGCACAGCCATAAAAGGTCACGCTCGCGTGGATCCGCGGAATAATGGCATCGAATCCCGTTAACTCTTGGCCTTGATAATGAATGCTCGGCTTGATGGAGTTGATATTCATGTAGCAATTCAAGGTATTAATAACCACGGCTTCATGGCCACGGCTCTCGCAGGCCGCGACTAAACGTCGGGTGGAATACAACTCAGGGAACTGGGATAAGATACCTATTTTCATTGCCAAATGACCAAATTAAACACTGTGATTGAAGCTCTGAGCACACTGCATCAGAAAGGGGCGCAGATATTTGTCTATTGCTGAGTGTAAAGCAAGAAAATATTCCTCACCAGACGAAAACCTCGGCACTAGCCAAACGTAAGATAATCTTCACAATTTAGGTTCGCTATTTAGGAAGTAAGGGAGTGATGTACTTAGCTTCAAATTCACTCGCCTCTATGGGGCGTGAGAAAAGGTATCCCTGCAACACATTGCAATGCCTTTCGGTGCAAAACTCGGCTTGCTCAGCGGTTTCAATCCCTTCCGCAACCGCGGTGACGTTAAAACCATAGGCAAAATTGAGTAATGCGGCGAGTAAGCGAGTGTCTTTTTCGTCCTTATCGTAGGAGGCAATAAAGCTCTTATCGATTTTTAATACACTGATTGGAAAGAGTTTAATATGTTCTAATGATGAAAAACCTGTGCCAAAGTCATCGAGGGCAAATCGCACCCCAAGTTGCGCAATTTTATCCAGCACCTTGGCATGCTCATGGGGCTCTTCAATCAAGCAATTTTCAGTGATCTCTAACTCCAGCGCCGTAGGTGCAAGCCCAGTTGCATCCAGGGTTTTCACTATCTTCTCGTATAAGTCGATATGACCAATTTGCGAGGCGGACAGATTCACCGCCATAGTAAAACTGCGCCCGGTCGGCGCTAAGAGGCTCAACCATTGCTGCGCCTGTCGGCACGCCTCAAGCAGGATCCAATCCCCAATCTCCTCCATCAGTCCAATTTCTTCGGCAATGGGAAGGAACTGATCCGGTGAAATCAGTCCATCTTGGGGATGTAACCAACGGATCAGCGCTTCCATACCAATCACTTGGTGGGTTTGAGCGTCGACTTGTGCCTGATAGTAAACTTTCAGCTCGTTCTGCCTCAAGGCCATTCTCAGGCTAGACTCGATATGATTGCGGTAGCGCACCTCACGATCTAAGGCTTCGGAATAAAACTGAATTTGGTTACGGCCCATTTTTTTCGCGCGATACATGGCGATATCGGCGCATTTCATCAGCTCAGAGCTATCGGATGCGGCCTCGTTATAAAAGGCCACCCCAATACTGGCACCAATCATCACGTCGTTATCCCCAAGCTCAAATACGTCTTCAAAGGCCTTGAGCAGCCGATTAGCCACTATCATGGGAAAATATTTGTAGTCATTGTCGGTCACCAGCACCACAAACTCATCCCCACCTAAGCGGGCAATCACGTCACCATCGCGCAATACCGAACTTAACCTCGACGCCACCTTTACGAGTAAGATATCACCCGTTTGATGCCCTAAAGTATCGTTAATCGCTTTAAAATCATCGAGATCGAGCAAGATTACCGCTAAAAAATCGTTGCTGCGTTTCGCCCTCGCGATGGCGCGATTGAGGCACAACTCAAATCCATAGCGATTCATTAATTTGGTGAGCGAATCGTGCTCGGCGAGTTCTTTGAGTTTTTGATGACTGTTGCGTAAAGCCAGAGCCATCGAGGCACGTTGCTTAGCGTAACGAATTGAACGGCTTAGAATTCTTGAATTGACTTCATCCTTCAGTAAAAAGTCCTGCGCGCCCAGCTCGATACAGCGCTGCGCCAGTTTTTCATCTTCGTAGCGACTCAGCATTACCACTACGGTTTGCTCTTGAGTCATAGAGTTAAGCTTGATCAACACTTCTAAGCCGTTAGCATCGGGCAGCAAATAATCGAGTAAGATACCGTCAAAATGACGCTCTAACGCAAGATTTAAACCATCAAATGCACAATTAGCCTCAATGACATTAAAGGCTAATTTCGACTGCCGCAGCGCCCGAATAATGGCAGTTCTATCGACTTCATCATCATCGATCAGTAGTAAATCCATATACACACCCTATACGCTTGGAAGCTCCACGATGCGCCAGTAGCCTTCCAACATATTAAAAATGTTATTAAAACCGTCTTTAATATCCGTTTTCACCATGTAGCCTGCAACGTGGTGACTGTACGCCCTCATTCTGTCTTCATCAGCGCTCGAGGTCGTGAGCATAAAAACCACAGAGGAGGACAACACCGGATTGGAGCGAATATGTTCGAGAAATTCGAACCCATTCATGCGGGGCATATTGAGATCGAGCAGAATTAAATAGGATCCTTTAATGGCATCCGAATGAGTCAGAATAGAGAGCGCTTCGAGCCCATCCCTCGCCCGAACAAGTGGATTCAGTAAGCGAAGCTGCTTCATCGCCCTCTGCACCGCCATATAATCCACATCGTCGTCATCCACTAATAAAATGGTGACTTGTTTATAGTCATGACTATTGCTCATATCCCCTCCTTGTTGATTATGTGCATTGGCCAGCTAAACCGGAAACAACATCCTCGCCCTTCTGATTCTAGTTGAATTTTTCCGCCAAGACTTTCTACTGTCTTTTTAACTAATGACAGGCCTAAACCACTGCCTTCAACTTCATCTCTTGGTCTAAGGGTCTGGAACATTTGAAATACCTTTCCATGGAAACTGCTGGCAATCCCAGGACCATCATCAATCACGCTAAACCAATAATGATGATCCGAGGTTTCACATATCACTTTGATGACACCTTCACCTTTATCATGGTGTTTAATCGCGTTGCTGATTAAGTTGCGGATCACCAGTTCTAACAAGGTTTTCACTGTCTTAAGCGTTGGGAAATTCCCTTCAAGCACTAAACTGAACCCCTGTGGCGGGGCCACTAAGGCAAACATATCTTCCACCAGCAGCCGAGTGTCGACTTCAACAATCTCGGTATCGACTCGACCAATACGCGAAAACATCAGTAATCCGTCGAGTAGCAACACCATCCGCTGAATACGGCTTTGGATTAAACCTAAATATTTTTGAACATTTTCGTCAGTGTTCTCGGACAGATCTTCACTGAGCCAGTTAGTTAATTGCTCTATGCCACGCAGTGGTGACTTCAAATCATGGGAGGCAATGTAGGCAAACTGGTCAAGTTCCTTATTGATACGCTCAAGCTCCTTAGTATGTTCAATGCGCTGCGCTTCTATCCGCTTACGCTCCGACACATTGTTTATTGTCGCCAATATCGACACGCCATTACTGAAGTGAATTGGTGTTAGCCCAACTTCAATCGCCAGCCGCGTCCCATCCTTACAGCAGCCGAACAAGTCATCCCGCAGCGACATATTTTTCGCAATCGGTTGGGCAAGATAAGCGCCCATATGCTGTTGATGTATTTCCCTCAACCCTTCGGGCAGTAACATATTGATTGAACGACCGAGTAACTCATCCCGTGCATATCCAAATAGGCGTTCGGCATGGGTGTTCACTAAGGTAATGACGCCACTTCTATCCACCATAAAAAGCGCGCTGGGTGAAGCTTCAATCACGAGGCGGAAACGTTTTTCGTTGGCAATTAACTCTGCCGTTAATCGCGACTCTTGATAACGATTTCGCGCCATCGTCAGCACTGAGTAAAACAAGGCTAAGATAAACGCACTCCCAATGACCTGTAGCCACACACTTTGGGTTTGTTCCGCACTTGAGATAAAGCGTGACTCGGAGGACACCTCTAAACGCCAAACTTGACCCTCCATGGTTTCTAATTGGGATTGATAAAACACATCATTTGTAGAGGGCAAGGCTTTATGACTGCTAAACATCAGGCTCTGGTTGTTGGCCTCCATACCATCGTAAATCGCCAGTTTTAATCCCGAAAAGCGTTTCCCCATAATGCCTTGCATCAGATCATTCATACGAAATGGGGCGTACACCACGCCGATAGCCTGTTGCTTACGCTCTTCCTCTGTCATCGGCTGACCACGGTATAAAGGGACATACATTAAAATGCCAGCCTGAGCATCATCCGGGGTTTCTTGCACTAAGGTGACCTTACCCGATGCGGTGGGAAGCCCTGTGGCAATAGCATGTAAGATGGCCGTTTTGCGGGTAGGCTCTGAGCACATGTCAAAACCAAATGCCCGTTGGTTGCGCCAGTCAAATGGCTCTAGGTATTTGATGGCGCAGTAGAACTCTCGCTCACCAGCGGGAGTGACTCGATAATCGCTGAAACCTTCCTGTTGCACCTCTTGCGTAAAGGAATCTAAATTGGCTGGAGTTAAGAGCTGCGCGAAGCCTAAACCTTGAATCCCTGGGTAATACTCGGATAAGCGCGCATTAGAAACATAGAGTTGCCATTCATGGCGCGTCACCCCATCAGAGGCCAGAAATAATCCAACTCCGCCACGTAATACTTGCTCATAGGCGGTCATACGACTGCTGACGGCAGCAATAAGATCTTGAACATTATTGTTAAAACGCTCTTCACCCCGGTCTCGTAAATATTCTTCGAGGACATACCAGGATATCCCCATAAAAAAAACGGCGGCGAGTAACATCAACCAACTGGAACTGATTACGCTGGCATAAACATTTTTTGAGGGGCTGAAAGAATCGGGGAAACTATCCATGTCCATACACGCTAAATCCCTAGCACCAAATTGATGATAATGACTTCTCCAAGTGTTGTTGGTGTTTTAGGCAAATTCAAGTCAATCCGACCATTTAAGTAGGAATTAACTTAGAAAATAAAAATAATGAGTTATGCGCTTAATCACAAAATTCAGCACTCACTGAAATAACCCAAAATAGCGCGATAATATGACAAGCCTACGACGTCGCGTTTCGGCACCACGGGAAGAAAATTTTACGTTGACTCGCAAAATTTTTTGCTTTTCTGCCACACTCTTTTTAGATAGAAAGGCGTTAGGAACAACATGAGGAATTCGTTATGGCTCATATTACTGAAGTCGTGCCCAACGATACTGAAATTGAGGCAATGACCACCCCTAGAAACAGCAAAGCAGCCGAGGCAATGCAACATAAGCGCGAAATTAAGAAGCGCTTAGAAGATTACCTCGAACGCGCCGAGTTAAGACGTGCATTAGGAGATGACGACTTTTTCTAAGCTGCCCGTTCCCTTAAGGCGTTAGGTGACTCAAACCCGACGTTTTTCTAAAAGCCTCACCCAGCTCCTAGGGGCTGGGTGTACAATTTACTATTCTTTTGATGCTACTTTTTGCCACTCTTATAAGCCTGAGTTTTAATCAGCAGCCATTCTGCTTTTGCCCCGAGATACACATAAGCCCCTAAACCGACTAATAACCCTACCACGGCCAACATCATACAAATCGCTGGCTCGATATATTGTTTCTCGCCCAGTGACGCCTTAAACATGGTCAATAACGCCTCAATCGAAATGGCGATCAAAATCGTTGAAACAAAGCGAGTGATGGTTCGGCGGGTGGAGCTGTGACGAAAAATATCTTTATGCATTAACACTTCTTCCTCGAGAATGGTTTTTCCAAGGTCAAAGATCGCTAACGCTAAAGTCATAAAGATAATGATCCCAAAGGGTTGCAATGGATCTTGCCCGACATGATCCACCACAAATAACCCATAAATATCCCTAAGCGCCGTCCAAAGTAGCACCATCACCAGCACAAAAAGCCCTGCGACTATCAAGCCATACACGGCTTTAAAGGCTGGCGTTACTCGCCGACGAGCACTGTCGCCCATCATAAACTCAATCATCCGCGTCAAATCCACATCGACGACCAGATAACCCAGCTTTTGCTCCTGCTGCACAATCGCTAAGGAGGCTGATAAACATAAGTTCCCGCTGGCATTGGATAAATAAGGGCGAGTGATATTGACGCCATCGGACTCATCCCGATTAGTAAAATAGGGCCGCTGACTGCGATCGCGATTCCCCCCAAGGGGCACTAACTTGATCTGCTGATCGACCACTGTGATATTTTGGCTAATCTGCACTCCTTGGGTATCGAGCAAATACATCAACTCGACAAAGGGGTAACTGCCTGCAATGCCTTTCATGGCCTTGATATCGACTTTAGGTTGGTGAAATAAGTCCGCATCGGCAATCCCCGTTAAAATGGACTCCATCAGCTCATGCACTGTGGCCTCGTATTCGTGATAACGCTCAATCACACTCAAATAGCTCATTGCAGCCATAACTCTCTCCCATCGACGTTATCCCATTGCTCAAATACCCAAAGCAGCTTTGATGCCAGCTAAATAAGTTAATGTTTAACAGTGGGTTATGAGATTAAGTTAGCGCTGTCTCGCGCTAAAATAAGCCGCGTTGCACCAAAATGATTCATTAAATCGATAGTGTTCAAGGTATTTAATCGACAATATTTAATTGTTCTGGGTAAGAAACCTATAAAAACAACGACTTTACCGCTATGATTGAACTAATTTTAGCGCCTAAGTAGCAACAGGATTTCGGGAATGTCAGAGTCATTAGCCCAGTACCAAGAAGATTTACGTCGCTTTTCCGATGAGCTGATCCGCATTCAAACCCCGATCAAGATTTTAGATGCCATCAAATGGCCGCGGGAAATGGAGGAGCGTTTTCTTTCTAGTAAAGGCACGGTTCTGCCAGCAATTACACAGGATTTTTATCAAAAAATTGCTCTGCCCTTCGATCCCGTAAAAACACAGGCTGAATTACTTTCGCTCAAACAAGACATTCATCGACGTTTAGGCAAAAAAGACAAGCTGGGCAAGATATTAGTCGCTAACGTAGACCAGTATCGTCTGGTGGTCGATATGCTGGGTCATCGAGGGACCCCTGTCTTTGGTCAGCTTAGCCAAGAACTCTACGGCAGCGCCAGCCACAGATTACATGGCGATCGCCACACTCTGCGTCAATTGGGCGATAAACTCAGTTATATCTTCTCATTGCCCGCTGCGCGGCATATGAATAAGCATCACCCTAAAATCATCAGTGCCCCCGAAGCCGTGAATGTGCTGAGCCAGCGATTGGAAAAATACTTCCATAGCGATGACATGCGGGTGCGTTTGAGTGACGGGATTGTGTCTGACGCCGCAGTGGGGGGCGATACGGTCAAACTCAATAGTAAGGCCATGTTCAGCGAGTCAGATCTCAATGTGTACGAAGTTCATGAAGGTTGGGTGCATGTGGGCACCACCCTGAATGGTCGGGCTCAACCCCATGCTACTTGGCTCAGCGTCGGCTCTCCCCGCGTAGCAGCCACCCAAGAAGGGCTTGCCGTCTTACTCGAAATGCTCACCCTAAGCTCAAACCCAGGCCGTGCCCGCCGTATTAGCGACCGTGTCGCAGCGGTAGATATGGCGGAAAATGGGGCCAACTTTATTGAAGTATTTAACTATTTTAGAGAGTTAAATCTTAGCGCTAAGGATAGTTATCGAGTCACACAAAGGGTGTTTCGTGGCGGTATGGTCGAAGGCGGCAGCTTTTTTACCAAAGATATTTCCTATGTGCGTGGTTATGTTGAGAACATCAACTTTATCCGCAGCGCCATCACATCGGGTTTACCCGAACTTATCCCTATGCTGTTTTTAGGCAAACTCGCCATTGAGGATATTCCCGTTCTCTATCAAGCCTGCCAAGAAGGCATAATTACGCCACCAAAATATTTACCGCCCATGTTCGACAACTTTAGCGGTTTGTATGCTTGGTTTGGTTTCGCCTCAGGATTAGCAGGAATCGATCTGAAAGGGGTGCAACGTCACTTCACTCGCCTATTTAAAGATGTGCCTAGTATCGATCCAAGCTTAGAGTTATTCGACGATACAGAGTTTGATAATAACTCAGACTAATCAAGTCATTTTGCCACAGCCCTCTTCGGGCTGTGGCCTATCGCTTAAGTTGTTATCCACATCAGTTTGGGTAAGGCATTCAAATCCAACTTATCGCCACGGGTGGCAATAGCCAGTGCCTTAGGTTTAGTTTTCGGATCTTGATTCATGACAGTCACTAATCCCTGTTGTGCTTGGGCCTCGCCATGCACTAGCACTAAAGGTGGTTGATCTTCAAAGTGCCGATACCAACGTAGCAACTCTGCCTGATCCGCATGGGCGGATAAGCCTCCGACGGTATGTAACTTGGCGGCAACTTTGACGCTATTACCATGGATAGTGAGCTCCTCAGCGCCATCGACCAAGGCTCGTCCAGGCGTGCCAAGCGCTTGGAAACCACAGATAATCACATCACATTCTGGCCGCCACAGATTATGTTCCAAATGACTACGGATACGGCCACCATTACACATGCCGCTACCCGCAATAATGATCAAGCCCTGATGCACATCATTTAATGCGATAGACTCTTCAGTAGTTTGAATAAATTCGACATTCGATAATAAGGGATGTTGCCCCGGGTGCTGGCGAGTAAAACGCTTAAAATCATCATCCATTAACGGATAGTTATTAACATATACTCGTGTTGCCTCAATCGCCATTGGACTATCGAGGCAGACTTTCCAGCGAGATAAATCCCAATCTTTAGCATATAAATGAAATAGATATAAAAGCTCCTGCGCTCGCCCCACAGAGAAGGCTGGCAAAAGAATATTACCGCGGCTCTCGGTGACTGCCTTAGCAAAAATCGCCTTTAATTCGGCCAGAGTATCAGTCCAGCTTCGGTGGAAACGATTACCGTAGGTGCTTTCCATTAACACTAAATCGGCGGTGTCGACTAAGGTGGGATTACGTAATATCGGCATGCCAGCACGGCCAAGATCGCCACTAAATACCAGTTTTTTCTGCGCTTTCCCTTCTCCCAACCAAAGCTCTACCAGTGCCGAGCCTAAAATATGCCCCGCATCCGATAAACAAATATCCACATGGGGGATCACTTGGGTGACTTGGCCATATTCAAGCGATACAAACTGAGTAATGGCCTGCTCCGCATCTTCTACAGTAAATAGCGGCTCTAAAGGCTCCAACTCATGCTTAGCGCGCTTTTTATTGGTTCTTTCGGTATCGCGCACCTGCAACATGGCGGCATCTTTCAGCATGATGGCACACAGCTCTGCCGTCGCTTTATGGGTAAAAATCGGCCCGGTATAGCCCGCCTTAACCAACAGGGGTAAGCGGCCCGAATGATCAATATGGGCATGACTCAAGACAACGGCTGAAATCGCAAGGGGATCGAAGCTAAAAGGTTCGTGATTACGTAACTCATCGGCCTTGCCACCTTGGATGAGGCCGCAATCGAGCAGCATTTGCTTACCTGCCACTGTGAGTAAGTGGCACGAGCCAGTCACTTCCTCGGTCGCGCCCAAAAACTGCAATGTCATCTGCATAGCCTGCCTCCAGCATGTTTATCTCTTTTAAAGATAGACTATGCCCTTATTCCTAAAAGAAAAAGGAATAATTGGTAAAGCATGATCAAAGCCAACTTTCGATGTAAAACCTTGGGGATCAATAACCTAACAGAGGGTACAACTGGCCCTGACGAACCGCTTTATCGGCTTGTGTCAGCGTGCCGTCCCGCTGCCATTGTTCGAGTTGTTTTTGCAATATGGGTTGCACTTCGGCGGCCGTCATACCTGCGCGAATATCCGCACTGTAGAGCAATTTCAGCAAAATATAATCCAGCCCAGTGAGTAAATCCTGCGGTGTTTTATCATTAAAAATGGAAGGAAATACTTTCACCGAATCATTGGGTAGGCCCAGCACTTGGGTGATTTCTTCCACCACGCAGGCCACCAATTTGCCATGCATTTGCGCTTGGTCGACGGGGATAACCACCCAAGCACGCTCAATCTCATTCTGGGAATTAAGCGCAAATTTGCCCATACAAACAGAGCTATGAATATTACTGGCCGCACTTGCACCCATAAGACGCATCACCACATCGGCCCATTGGGATTGACGGGTAAAGACTAAGTGTAAATTGGCCTCTTCGAGCGAATCCACTTTGACAATACTGTGGCCGGTGATTTGTGCCAGATGGCTTAAATGCATCTGCACCAATTGTGCATGCAACCCATTATCGCCCACTTGATGCTCGACAAAGACGCGCACGGGCTGACGCCATTTCCGTACCCGATGTTTATCTTTATCGTATTCATTTTTAAGGGCTATCTCATCGAAGGCTTGGATAATATAAGCGTGATTTTTCCAATCTCGAATAGGTTTTGGCACCAGGTTAGGTGTTGCATCGGAGGTTATCGCAGCGCTTGGTGTCGAATCGTTCGCGGCCTTCGCGGGCACGATAACGAATGGCAAAAACAGGGCGATTAAGCCAATGACAGCAGACCTAGTGAAACGCTTTAACCCCGAGAGCATCCTATTCCTATCCTTGTCGAGGCAGCTTGATAGAGATCAGTGCCGTCATTGCAATAAAGGCCGTCGAAATCCATAAGCAGGCCACCAGCCCATAACTCTGATACACCCAGCCCGAGAGCACGGTTCCGACTAAACGCCCCATGGCATTGGCCATATAATAGAATCCCACATCGAGGGATACCGCCTCTTCACTGGCGTAACTGACGATTAAATAGCTGTGCAGTGAAGAGTTAATCGCAAACAGTCCGCCAAATAACATCAGCCCCAAGATCAGACTGAGCTGTGGTGAGAAATCCAGATACAAACTGAGTGCAATTAACGCGGGAATAAAAGCTAATAAGGTCGACCAAACTAAGGCGGTATAACCATCGGGGATACGCTGCAAAGTGCCAGCTTCCGCTTTGCTCGCACCGGTAATCTTCGGTGCTAAGGTTTGCACTATGCCGTAGCCTATCACCCAGAGCGCCAAAAAGCCGCCCACGGCCCAATGATCCCAGCCCCATTGGCTCGCCAGATACACGGGCAAAGCCACCACAAACCACACATCCCTTGCGGCAAACAAAAACAGGCGCGCCGCCGAGAGAATATTCACGCTGCGGCTCTTAGAAAAAATCTCGGTAAACTTAGGTTTGTTCTTCGCTTTCCCCAGATCTTTTTTCAGCAAGGTCAGACTCATTAACCACACCAGCGCAAGCACGGCCATCATGGCGGCAATCGCCATATTGAAACCTAATCCCGCTAACAAGGCGCCACCGAGGAAAAAGCCCGCTCCTTTGAGGGCATTTTTAGATCCGGTTAACAGGGCAACCCAATGGTAAAGCTTGCCCTGTTCGCCCTTTGGAACCAGCAATTTAATCGCGCTTTTGGCGCTCATTTTGTTGAGATCTTTAGCAATGCCCGAAAGCGCCTGCGCCGCCATCACCCAAGGCACGCCCGCGAGCCACAGCGGTAAACTGGCCGCTGGCACCAATAACATCCCTAATGCCAACACCTGCATGCCAAGGCCTAGATTCATGGTGCGATTGAGCCCTAGGCGAGCGCCGAGATAACCGCCCACCAGATTGGTCACGACGCCAAAAATCTCATAGAACAAGAACAACATCGCAATCGCGAATGGCGTATAACCGAGATCGTGAAAATGCAGCACCACCAACATCCGCAGCGCACCATCGGTTAAGGTAAAACTCCAATAATTGAAGGTGATCAACAAATATTGCCGCACAGCCGCGGGCAATTGCATCAGTTGTTCAAATAGCTTGGCAGCAGGCACTGTGCTCTCCTAACGCGGCAAATCAAGCTGGCCGACTAAACGGGCGAGTTCTGCCGTACGGTTGGCGTATCCCCACTCATTGTCGTACCACACGTAGAGTTTTAGCTGAGTACCATTCACCACCATGGTCGAAAGCGCATCGACAATACTCGAACGGGGATCGGTTTTATAATCAACCGAGACTAACGGCCGCTCCTCATAACCTAAAATGCCCTTGAGTTCACCTTCGGCGGCGCTTTGTAGCAACGCATTCACTTCCGCTTCAGTCACGCTGCGCTCAAGCTCAAATACACAATCGGTAAGGGATGCGTTGGCGAGCGGCACCCGTACCGCATGGCCATTCAGCTTGCCCTTAAGCTCAGGGAATATATGGGTAATTGCCGTCGCACTGCCCGTGGTAGTGGGGATTAAACTTAACCCACAGGCGCGGGCGCGGCGCAGATCCTTATGCGGCGCATCCAGAATCGTTTGGGTGTTGGTAATATCATGGATAGTGGTCATAGAACCGTGCTTGATGCCTATCTGCTCATGGATCACTTTTACCACGGGCGCAAGACAGTTGGTCGTGCAGGAAGCCGCGGTCACAATCGGATGAATAGCCGGATCGTATAGTTGATGATTCACGCCCATCACCACATTTAACACACCTTCCTCTTTAACTGGCGCCGTCACTACCACCCGCTTCACGCCTTGATCTAAATAGGCTTGCAGTAAGGCTTTGGTTTTCATCACCCCGGAGGCTTCAATCACTACATCGCATCCCGACCAATCGGTCTCGGCAATGGTCTTATTGCCTGTGGTGCGAATGGTTTTATCTTGAATTTGAATGCCATCGTGACTCGCCGTTACCGGATAGCACCAGCGACCGTGAACTGAATCGAACTCAAGCAAATGGGCCAAGGTAGCCGCATCCCCAGCGGGATCGTTGATTTGCACAAACTCAACATCATCCCATTCCCACGCCGCACGAAGAGCCAAACGCCCCATGCGCCCAAATCCATTAATTCCGATTTTAATTGCCATGATTTATAAATACCCAATTAACTTACAATTTGTTGATTTAAAATATAATTATTTTGAAAACAGATTAAGTCGTAAACCAATGGCGAGTGCGATTGGCAAAGTACACTAAAGACAACATCACTGGCACTTCAACCAACACGCCCACCACGGTCGCCAGCGCCGCCCCCGAATGCAAACCAAAGAGCGAAATCGCCACAGCCACGGCTAATTCAAAGAAGTTAGAAGAACCTATCATGCTCGCGGGCGCGGCAATCGCATGGGTCAATTTGAGCTTTAACGCCAGCCAGTAGGTCAAGATAAAGATGCCATAGGTCTGAATAATCAAAGGAATAGCTATGAGTAGAATATTTTGTGGCTGTGTCACTATGGTCTTGGCCTGAAAACCAAATAACAGCACAACCGTCGCCAGCAGCCCTATCACAGACCAAGGTTTGAGTTTAGCTAATAGCTGCGGCACCGCGCTGGCACCATGGCTTACCTCTAGGCGTTTTCGAGTTAACACGCCTGCGACTAAGGGCAATAAGACATACAACACCACTGAAAGCAGCAGGGTTTCCCACGGCACTTGAATATCACTCACCCCCAGCAACAACGCGCAGAGCGGCGCAAACAAAAACACCATAATGATATCGTTAACAGAGACTTGCACTAAAGTGTAGTTAGGATCACCCTTCGTCAGTTGGCTCCAAACAAATACCATGGCGGTACAAGGGGCGACGCCAAGGAGAATCATCCCCGCGATATATTCGCCCGCCGTTTGCGGGTCGACCCAATCGTCAAACACCAGTTTAAAGAATAACCAGCCGAGTAAAGCCATGGTAAAAGGTTTAATAAGCCAGTTAATAGTGAGTGTCAGCAACAACCCCTTGGGATTTTTACCGACATGTTTAACCGCCGAAAAGTCAATCTGCACCATCATGGGATAGATCATCACCCAGATGAATAACGCAATAATCAAATTCACATGGGCCAACTCGACAGCCGCGATAGCGGAAAATGCCTCTGGCGCCAGATTCCCAAGCGTGACTCCAGCAAGAATACTCAAGCCAACCCAGACACTTAAATAACGTTCAAAGATCCCCATAACAACCTCGACTCACAAATTGCATTGTTTGCGACTCAGCAGCAGGCTTTAGCACGTTCGGGACGAGCCCCCATGCTGCACAGATTCTGCATACTTTCAGCTAAAAACAGGCCATTAGCCTCACAACTTTGCGCTAATACTTGCTGACACCAAGCATTAAGCTCAGGATTAATTTGATAAAAAACCCATTGACCTTGGCGCCTATCGACTAAGATCCCTGCTTTTTTTAACTGCGCTAAATGCCGGGAGATCTTAGGTTGGATCTCCGACAGCGCGGCCATTAATTCACAAACGCACAGCTCCCCCTCCCGCTGGATTAGCAGTAAACATTTCAGCCGAGTCTCATCGGCAAGAGCCTTAAAAAATGCCACGGGTTGCATCGAGTGTTCCCAAAATGATCAGGTTACATATGGAATAAAGTATATATGAAAAAACATATATACATAATCATCATAATCAAAATAAATTCTGTCTATAGCCTATTTAAATTTAAGAAGGATATTGTTTGAACAAGATCACATCAGCAAAATGGATATAAAAACCATCAATTGCAAATGATAATAGTTGCCATTAAAATCCGTACTAAGCTAAAAGTTATGGTGCAATATGTTGTTTTCTCTCCTCTACCACATCATCAAACCAAAGCTCTGTAATCATAAAAACATTAGATAATTGCCAAACTCCGGAGCCAATCCATATGTCTACTAAAGGCATTTTTCGTGTATCCCTTATTCAAATCGCCATTTTAAGTGTGCTTACTCAAACAGTTTATGCCGAAGAGTCCACGCCCAATATCGAACACCTCGAAGTCAAAGGTATTCGCCAACCATTTCGAGGGGATGTGCCACTGAAAGCTCAGCCACAGGCGGTAGAAAGCCTGTCGATGGAGCAAATTAGCGATGCAGGTATATCGACGCTGATGGATGCGCTGGATTTATCGAGCTCAGTCAATCGTCAAAATAATTTTGGTGGTATGTGGGATAGTTTCGCCGTGCGCGGCTTTGTGGGCGATGAAAACGTTCCCTCGGGTTATCTAGTTAATGGTTATGATGCGGGACGTGGTTTTGGTGGTACCCGTGATACTGCGAACGTAGAAAGTATCGAGATTATGAAAGGTCCAGGATCTGCTCTTTATGGCCGTGCAGAACCTGGCGGCACCATAAATATCATCACCAAAAAACCTAAATTCTTCCAAGAAGGCTATCTGCAAGCAAGTGCTGGTCGCTGGGATAATTACCGTCTTGAGGGGGATTATACTAATGCCATTACCGACGATTTAGCCTTTAGGGTTAATGGTGCAATTGAAGATAAGGGGAGCTTTCGCAATCCCGTTGATTCGGAAAAACGGATTTTAACCCCCTCTTTGCTTTGGGTAGCCAGCGATACTACGCGCCTAAGCTATGAACTGGAATATGCAAACCAAAAAGTCCCCTTCGACCGCGGGATTGTGGCTATTGACGGCGACATTAAAGCCTTACCCATTGATAGATATCTAGGTGAAGCCAGCGATGGTGCAACCCAAATAGATTTGTTAGCCCACCAATTTACCTTAGAACATGACTTTGGTAACTGGAGTTTATTATCAGGTATTAGCTACCGCGACACAGGACTTGAAGGCTACTCGAGCGATCCAGAGCTGGTGAAAAGTCGCCAAATGCTCAACATCGACGGTGAAACCCTAAGCCGTCAACATAACTACCGTAACTTCACCTCAACGGACTTATCGGGCCGCATTGAGTTAAGCGGTAAAGTCGAGACTGGCGATATTAGCCACCACCTTCTCATTGGCGCAGACGGTTATCACTTCCATTTTGACAAATATTGGGAGCGCTTCCGCCCAGCAGCTGGCGATACCACTTACAGCATCAATGTTTACAATCCAGTCTATGGACAAATTGCGCCCGAAGGCGCCCTGCTCTACAACCAAGTAGAGACTCAGGATAACTATGGGATCTATCTTCAGGATCAACTCGATCTCAGCGAAAAATGGAAACTCACCTTAGGTGGCCGCTTTGACAGTTTCGAGCAAAGCATTGAAAACCATAAAAATCAGACAGAATCCAATCAAACCCAAAATGTCTTTAGTCCAAGAGCTGGTATAGTTTACGAATGGCAACCTTGGTTAAGCCTCTATGGCAGTTACTCTGAAGGTTTTCGCCCTAACACAGGTTCTGATTATCGCGGTGTCGCATTCGAACCCGAAGAGAGTAAATCCTATGAGCTAGGTACTAAGTTTGAGTTAGAAAATCTGACAGGCTCTATCGCCCTCTTCCGCGCCGAAAAGAGTAATGTGCTAACTGCAGACCCTGTGAATTCAGGTTTTTCAGCGGCACTAGGTAAAGCAGATAGCCAAGGGATTGAGCTGGATTTGGCTGCCTACCTAACAGCCAATACTCAGCTGTTGCTATCCTACGCCTATACCGATGCCAAGACAGCTAACGATATTCTCAACGCAGATTGGGGCGTGAGCATTCCCGAAGGCAGTCGTTTAATCAACATTCCAAAACACAATGGTCATCTCACGCTAAAACATGATACTTCATTGTTTGGTTCCGATGCCTCCGCGGGAGCGACAGTGCTTTATGTGGGCGATCGCTTAGGTGAAACCATTGATCCAAACTACATACTGCCGGCATATACCTTAGTGAATTTATTTAGCACCTACGCGTTAAATCAAGATGTTAGCCTGCAATTTAATATCACTAACCTATTCGACGAAGTTTACTATCAAAGCTCTTATTCATCGATGTGGACTATGCCTGGCGAGCCACGCAGCTACAAAGTCAGCGTTCGTTATAATTTCTAAGCACTGCTAATCCGTTTCCAATAAAAAAGCCCCAGCATCTTCCTGGGGCTTTTTACTCGGCCTCAATTACAAACCCCGCTGCCATTCCTGCCTTAAGGGAATGCTGCGCGGCGCGTTAATCGCCTGCTCGACCTGTGCCAGCAATTTGGCCTTGTCTTTACCTAATACTCCTTTTAGCACAAGGTAATTAGAGGCATGATCGGAGCGAAAAATCGTTTGCTCCAGCTCCAAATGGCTAAGCAGGGTTTGCATTTCTTGGAATAATCCCAATTGGTCCGGCAACTGAAACTGGCCATCAAACACGGCATCCATCCGCTCGGTGCCGAGCGGCAAAGTGACCACCAATGTGGATAAATAATCGGGCTGGGCAGCATTCATCAACTTGGCCGAGTTGATGGCATGTTGCTGCGATAACGCCACGCCACCTAAGCCATTGAGGATCATGACAGAAGACTTCATCCCCGCCGCGCGAATTTTTTGTAATGCCGCCAGCGATGACTCGAAAGTTTCGCCTTTTTTAATCTTGGTCAGCACTTCGTCATCACCACTTTCGCAGCCAACGTACAGTAGACTTAGGCCTAACTCCCGCAGCCGAGCGAGCTGCTCAGGAGTTTTATTATTCAAGTTACGCGGCAAACAATAACTGCTGATCCGCGTAACCTGTGGTAAGTGCTTATGGATTAACTCGCAAATCGCCTCTAGCCGTGCAAAGGGTAAGCTCATAGCATCACCATCGGCCAAAAACACCCGCGATACTGGCATACCAGTTTGGGCAATTGCGAGAATATCTTTTTCAATCTTATCGAGTTTTTGTGCTCTAAAGGCTTTTTGCGGCTGAGTGTACATATCGCAAAAACTGCACTGATTCCAACTACAACCGTTAGTCACTTGCAGTATTAACGACTTCCATTCTGATGGCGGTCTAAATACAGGTTCAATGTAGTTAATTAACACTGCAAACTCCTGTTAAGCCAGATAAATTAAGCGATGACTTGATGGTAAGTTTCCACATGAAAAGACTCGACTAACTCGGGCATCACCTGATGGAAATAATGCTGAATGGCATCCTTAGCGCAGTGCTCATCGAACGCGGCGATATCGACAAACTTCTCCACAAAGGTCACGCGGCGCGGTTCATCACGGCTGAGGTTGAGTTCATAGCGGATGCAGCCCGCTTCGCGACGCGTATCGGGGATCAGCGAAGCGAGTGCCGCAATCAAGGCCTCGGTTTTACCTTCTTTCGCTAAAAAGCTCGCGACGCAAACGAGTTGTTGTTGATTGATTTTGTAGTCCGTAACTGTCGTCATTTGATTTCCTTAATAAAGTAAATTCAGCTAGTTAAAACCTGATCACTTAGGCTGGTAGCGCATATCAATATGAGGAATGCCATCTTCCAAATACATGTCGGAACAGGCGTTAAACCCAAGTTTTTGATAGAAGCTTTTCAGATAATCCTGAGCACCAATTTGGATACCTGCAGCAGGCCAAGTGCTAAGAGCGGCATCAATCGCCTGTTGCATCAAAGGCATTGCAAGCCCTTTACCTCGTCCCGCTGGAGACACGACGACTCGGCCAATGCTGGCCTCGGGATAACTCAGCCCAGGAGGTAAAATGCGGGCATAGGTGAGTAACTCGCCCGCTGGCGATAGGCCGAATAAATGCTGGGTTTCAGGGTGTCTATCTTTATCGTCAAGCTCTGGATAAGCACAGGCCTGCTCGACCACAAACACATCGACTCTCAGTTTGAGAATCTCATACAAAGTGTTAGCAGTTAATTGATTAAATTTAAGATTTTGCCATTCGACTGAATCTTGTATCGACATAAAAAAACTCTGCGTACAACCGGAAAAGAGCCCGAGTCTATCACAGCGGTCGCCGCATAAAAAAGCGCCTTAATCCTGGGGGAATTAAGGCGCAAGGGTTCCGCATTGCGAAAACGAAATGAGTCAGTCTTATTCAATTACCGCATCGTGGGCGACTGGCCCTTGAGGTTTACGGATAAGCAGCACAGCCACCACGGCAATTAACAACAGGGCACCCATAATCAAAAACACATCGTTATAGGCTTGAATATACGCCTGCTGACTCATGGTTTGTCCTAACAGAGCCTTGGCCTGCATGGTGGCGGTATAGGGATCCGAGCCACCCTGTTGCAACATGCTGGCGCTCTGATTCAAATAGTCCTGCGCCTGTGTGCTGACCGCTGGTAAAGACTCCTTCACATGGGCCAAATGGCTGCGGGCCAAGTTATCGCTTAAGGTCGCCACCAGCGCGATACCAAAGGCGCCACCTAAGTTACGCATCACGTTCAACACGGTCGAAGCCGAAGGATTCTCATGGGGCTTTAAATGGGCCGTCGCCAACATGCCAATCGGCACTAAGATAAAGGGCTGGCCTAAGGCGCGCACCACTTGGGAAGCAATCATCTGCGGCCCAGCGTAATCGGCGGTCATTTGGCTATTCATGTAATAACTGAGGGCAAACATAAAAAAGCCGAAGGCGGCTAAATAACGCCCGTCGAAACGTTGCATTAAACGCGGCACTAATGGCAATACCAACAACTGCGGGAAGCCCATCCACATAATGACTTCACCGATTTCCAGCGGCGTGTAATCATGCACTTGAGACAAATAAAGTGGGATCAAATAGATAGCACCAAAGAGTGCCATCCCCAGCAAAAAGTAAGCTATGGTCGAAAGCACAAAATCGCGTTTACCGAGCAGGCGTAAATTCACTAAAGGATCTTTACGTTTAAGCTGGATCCACACAAACAGCACTAAATTCACTGCGGCAATGATGGCAAGATTGCGGATCAAATCCGAGCCAAACCAATCCTTGCGGTTACCTTCCTCAAGTACCACTTCGAGGCAGCCCATACCCAGCGCCATAGTGACAATGCCCGCTAAGTCGGCATTTTTCAGTTTGTCCCACACCACGGGGCGTTTTTCGAGACCATAGGCCAACATCGCCATCACCAGCAAGCCGGGCGGCACGTTAATATAAAACAGGTAATGCCAACTAAAATGCTCGGTTAACCAACCACCTAAGGTTGGGCCAATCGAGGGGGCAAACGTCGCCGTCACCCCGAATAACGCCATCCCCACGGCACGTTTATTCTCGGGTAAAAATTCTAAGATCAGCCGAAAGGCTAGCGGGATCAGCGCGCCACCAAAGAAGCCCTGCAACGCCCGAAAGGCGATCATGGCCTCGAGGTTCCACGAAATCGAACACAGGATAGAAGCAAAGATAAAGGCAGCTGTGGTCCACAACAGATAACGCCTGACCGACAGTCCTGTGCTTAACCAACCCGAGAGCGGGATCGCAATCATCTCTGCAACAAGATAAGCTGTTGAAATCCAACTGCCTTCCTCCAGCGTTGCGCCGAGACTGCCTTGGATTTCCTTCATCGAGGCATTAGTGATTTGAATATCGAGGATCGCCATAAAGGCGCCAATCAAACCACCGAAAACAGCAATCCACGATCGGCGACTACCACGCTCATATTCGCTCGGTGTAGCCCCCGCGGCGATAGCCTCAGGTGCCGCAGCAATTGTGCTCATGTTAACGACCTACTTAGCGACCGACGTTAGCAGCGATGGCTGTCGTCGGATGCGACGCAGTATCGACCTTGACCACGGCACTTAAACCGGGGACGACACGTGCCTCTTCTGAGAGATCTAAACGGATCCGCACCGGAATACGTTGCACGATTTTAGTGAAGTTACCCGTGGCATTTTCGGCGGGCAGCAGACTGAATTTGGCTCCGGACGCCGGCGACAGACTATCGATAACACCTGTAAAGGTTTTGTCGGGAAACGCATCGAGACTGACCTGCACCGACTGCCCAGGTTGCATATGTTGGATTTGGGTTTCTTTAAAGTTCGCCGTGATCCACACAGCCCCATCCGGAACCAAACTGTAGAGAGCCTGGCCGGGCTGCACATATTGCCCCACCATGGCGCCGCGTTTACCAATCACCCCAGAGAAAGGCGCGGTCACGCGGGTATCATTAAGCTGAATTTTAGCCAGCTCCAATGCCGCATTCGACTGTTCAACCACAGAGCCTGCTTGGTTAAGCTGGGCATTGAACACGGCAAGCTCACGCTCTTTAGCCACTAACAGCGCCTTGGCTTCATCCAGCCCAGCGGCGGCAGAATCAAAACCTGCTTGTAATTGGTCGACATCGTCCTGTGAGCTGTAGTTGCTGACTTTTAACTTTTTAGCACGAGTTAACTGTTGCTCGGCGCGCAGTTTGTCGGCCTGCGCTGCGACCACGCCCGCACTCGCTTGACTGATCAACGCATGTTGTAATTCCACTTTAGCGGCTAAGGTTTGCAGATCGGCCTTAGCACTGGCGAGTGACGCCTCGGCTTGGCTGACTTTGGCGCTAAACTGGTTATCCTCAAGCTGCGCCAATAACTCACCCTTACGCACATGCTGGTTATCGGTCACATCGGATAACACTACATAACCCGGGACCTTCACGCTCACATGGGAGATATCGGCCTCAACATAGGCGTTGTCAGTGGTTTCGATAAAACGTACTTGCGTCCACCAGTAATAGCCGCCCCCCGCGACAGCGGCGAGTGTCAGTGGAACGGCGATGATGAGCTTACTTTTGGACATGAATGACTCCTTGATTAGTGAGTGCTAGTGTACTACTGTCTCATCACGTTTATTAGATAGTTAAAAATCAACCCACTGTTTCACAGGTGTAACAATCATGGATCTCAATCGTGTGCAGATATTTGCCCAAGTGGTCGAGCAAGGTAGCTTTACTGGCGCCGCCAAGGCCCTGGGTTTAACTAAGGCCACCGTCAGTCGCAAGATTGCCGAACTGGAGTCAGATACTGGCACCCAATTGTTATTCCGAACGACCCGCGCCCTCAAACTCACCGAGGCGGGATCGAGTTATTACAATCGGATCAATAAGATCTTGAGCGATCTACAGAGCGCCGAAAATCAGCTCAGCGCCCACCAGCAATTGATTAAAGGCAACCTAAAAATAGTGTGCCCCATCGAGTTAGGCCAATTGTTTCTCGGGCCTATCTTCGCCCAGTTTTTAACCCTTTATCCCGATATCACCATTGAGGCTGAACTCACCAACCGCAAGGTCGATGTGATAGAAGAAGGCATCGATTTGTTATTCCAAATCGCCGACTCGAGCGATACGCGTCTGCAGAGTTATTCCTTAGTTAACGCCTACAAATCATTGATGGCAAGCCCAAGTTATTTAGCCGAGCACGGCACACCCAAAGTGCCGCAGGACTTAGCCAAGCATAAAGCGATTCGCTTACAGTCGGCCCATATTGAAGGGGCGTGGAAGCTGTTTGATGGCCAGTCTTGGGTGGTGATTGAACCCGTCACGCAGCTAACGGTAAACAATGTCACCATTGCCCGCGAAGCCGCCATTGCTGGGCTTGGCATTACGGCCGTACCGTCGATTATTGCGCAGGAAGCGATAGAGAAAGGCTATTTAGTGCCGCTCCTCGACGATTATCCAATGGTGCAAACCAAAGTGGTGCTCAGCTATCCCAAACGGGCGTATTTACCACGAAAATATCGCGTCTTTATCGAATTTATCTATACCGCCCTGTTCAAACGCTGGGGGTCACAGGTATTAGAAGTGCCAGAATTTATCGGTCAGCAAGAGCAGCTCCCTCACGTCAAACTTAACAATTGTAACTTTCAGAGGGTGAAATCAGACGGCGAAGGATAAATCCAGAAAGTCAGAATTGCCTTAATCCTTAAGCCCCTATAAGCTTGGCAAGGTAACAGGCAGCAAAAGACCCTTAGGTTTTCCTGATACAGATAACACAATAAAATTTAACATTTCATTTTTAATTTCGGAGGAAACCTAATGAGCTTAATTAAAGAGTTCAAGGCTTTTGCGTCCCGTGGCAATGTGATCGATATGGCAGTGGGTATTATCATCGGTGCCGCTTTTGGCAAGATAGTCTCATCCTTTGTAGCCGATATCATTATGCCGCCAATTGGGATCATCTTAGGTGGCGTGAATTTCAGCGATCTGAGCATAGTGTTGCAAGCCGCCCAGGGCGATGCGCCAGCGGTAGTGATTGCTTACGGTAAATTCATTCAAACCATCATCGACTTTACCATTATCGCCTTCGCGATTTTTATGGGCTTAAAAGCCATTAACAGCCTAAAACGCAAACAGGAAGAAGCGCCGAAAGCGCCACCTGCACCGACCAAAGATCAAGAGTTGTTATCAGAGATCCGCGATCTGCTTAAAGCGCAGCAAGAAAAATAAGCTAACGCCATTTTTATCTGATTGATTGCAATAAAAAACCCATCGACTTCGATGGGTTTTATTTTTGTTCAAGCGCTTAGCTTACTCGGGCACGTCGTGCACTGTTTCGCTATAGTCTTGCACGACTTCGGCAACACGGATGCGATAAGAGTTAAATAAGCAAGGCACAATGCCAGATTGCTCAGCAATGCTGTGGGCCATTTGATTACGCCATTGGGTAATAGAGGCCATATCATCCCAAAACGATAAGCTCAGCACCTTGCCATCGTCGGTTAAGCTCTGAAACCGTTCAATTGAAATCAGCCCCTGACGCCCTTCTAAATATTGGCGCATCTCAGCTGCCACGTGCAGATATTCTTCCTTGCCTTCTTTCGTGGGCACGACTTCAAAAATGACTGCGATCATAATGCTCTCCAGAGATAGTAATCCTTAATACCAGAGCTAAGCCTAGCCTAGATCGCGCACTATAGCTCACTGATTTTTAACTTTAACATTGAGCCTTGCCACAAAATGAGGCCAAGGCTCAACATCCCACTAGGCGGGCGACTTATCGTGGCGATATAACCAACGATACAGGGTCGGTAACACCAATAACGTCAGTGCCGTAGAGCTAAACAGCCCACCGATAATCACCACCGCCAGCGGCTTTTGGATTTCGCTACCCACACCCGACGACACTAAGATGGGGATCAAGCCCAAGGCCGAGGTCAATGCCGTCATCAGCACGGGGCGTAAACGGCCAACCGTGCCTTCGTAAACCGAGTCATAGAGCGACTCGCCGCTCTGCCTGCGCTGGTTTATCGAGTCCACTAACACCACGCCATTGAGCACAGCCACCCCAAACAGCGTGATAAAACCAATGGAGCTCGGCACCGACAGATAAGTGCCGCTGACAAACAGCGCCACGATACCGCCGATCAATGCCAGAGGAACGTTTGCCATGATCAATAAGACCTGCTTCAGCGCACCAAAGGAGAAGTACAACAGCAAGGCAATCAAAGCGATAGAGATAGGCACCACCAACATCAGCTTTTGTTGTGCTCTTTGCTGGTTCTCATACTGACCACCCACAATTACCGTATAGCCCGCGGGCAAATCGGCCTGAGGCACCAGCGCATAGATATCTTTGACCACAGATCCCATGTCCCGCCCCGCCACGTTGGCTTGCACCACCACGCGACGCTGCACATCATCACGGCGAATATTCGGCGGCGCCATTTCCACCTCAACGCTGGCCACCTCACCTAAACGCACTGTGGCACCATTGCTGCCGCTAAGGAGTAAATCCTTAATCACATCCTGGCTGCTGCGATACTCGGCTGCGAGGCGCAAATTGATGTCGTATCTCGCGTTACCGTCGATCACCTGTCCGGCGCTGGCACCACCAATCCCTTGGCTGACTAGCGACATCACTTGGTCGACGCTGATGCCATAACGGGCAAGCTGCGAGCGGTCTGGCCGCACCACCAGCTGCGCCTCACCACTGACCTGCTCGAGGGACACATCCACGGCGCCGGGAATTTTCGCCACCAGATCGGTGAGCACTTGTCCCTTTTCTGATAAGACATCTAAATCGGGGCCAAAAAGCTTAATCGCCAACTGTGCCTTTACCCCAGAGAGCAACTCATCGACCCGCGTCGCAATCGGTTGTGAGAAGGTGAGTAGCAGCCCAGGGAAGACACTGAGCTTTTCCTCCATCAGCCGCTGCAACTCCAAACGCGAGCTAGCCGATTGCCATTCTTCGATGGGTTTAAGGCCGATATAGACTTCGATATTGCTGACAGGCTCAGGATCGCCGCCTAATTCGGGCGCACCGATACGGCTCAAGGCATATTCCACCTCGGGGAATTCCAGCAACATGGCCTCAAGCTTTGGCGCCACATCTAAAGAAGTGCCAAGGCTCGCGGTCGGTGCCAGCGTCACCCTAAGGTTAATCGTGCCTTCCTCTAGCTCGGGCACAAACTCGGTCCCCAACCTTGGCAGCAAAACCATACTCATGGCAAACATCAGCAGCGCACTGATCATCACCAACTTTGGCCTAGCAAGGGTTGCACTCAGCAGCTTGCGATAGGCTGAGTCCAAAGGGGCTAAGACGACGCTCTCCTTGAGCACGACGCCACGCTTAAACAGATAAACCGCCAGTGCAGGCACGGCAATCAAGGCCACCAGTAAAGCGGAAATCATTGCCAAAATAATGCTGACCGCCATCGGTTGGAACAACTTGCCCTCAACCCCTTCCAGCGCAAATAACGGCGCAAACACCACAATGATGATGGCGGTCGCGAAGAAGATCGGACTGCAAACCTCTTTCGCCGCCAGCATAATGCGCACGGCCATGCTGTTCTCCGCTTCTAAAGCGTGAGCACTGCCATCCTCATCGCCATGATATGGGTCGACCTCACCATCGGCGCGGCTTCTCGCCTGGGCTAAATGGCGACGGTCTGGCTGAGTTAAATGTTTGAAAATATTCTCAACCATCACCACAGAACCATCGACCAACATACCAATGGCCACCGCTAATCCACCGAGAGACATCAAGTTGGCAGACAGGCCATAGTAAGACATCACCATTAGCGCCAAACCAATAGATACAGGGATAGACAGCAGCACTAGCAAGGTGGCGCGGATATTCACAAGGAACAGCGCCAAGATCACCACAATAAACACAAAGGCCATTAATAACGCATCGCGCACTGTGGTAACGGCTTTATCCACTAAGTCCGCTTGGTCGTAAAACACCTCGAAGGACACGCCTTTTGGCAGTGCCTGCTCAATCAGATTAATCCGCGCATCGATATCATCAATCGTCGCCTTAGTGTTGGCGCCCATGCGCTTAAGCACGACGCCCGCCACCACTTCGCCCAAGGCTTGCGCCTGACCCGCTTCATCGCGGCGCGTCATAGTCACGGCCCCTACGCGGATCTCACTGCCAAAATCGACCTTAGCAATGTCGCCCACTCGCACAGGCGTGCCACGCACTTCTGTCAGCGGAATTTGGGCGATAGCGGCAAGCCCTGCTTCACCCGCGGGTAACATGCCATAACCCCGCACCACCAATTGCTCCTGGCCTTGGTCCATAAACCAGCCACCGGCGTTGCGGTTATTGCTCTCAAGCGCCTCACTCACCTGCGCCATCGACAAACCATAGGCTCGCAGCTTGTTAGGGTCGACCTGCACTTGATACTGGCGCACCTCGCCGCCAAAGGATAAAACATCGGTCACGCCGCCAACCGGCATCATGATCAGTTTAACGAGGTAATCGTTAAGGCTACGCAGCTCGGCGGCATTAATGCCAGAGCTAGGATCGGCCCGCAGAATGTACTGATAAATCTGCCCTAAACCCGAAGTGTTAGGGCCAATTTCTGGCACGCCCACTCCGCTTGGGATCATCTCCCGCGCCGCCTGTAACTGCTCAAATACTTGCTGACGGGCAAAGTAAATATCCGTACCCTCGGCAAATACCACGGTCACAATGGACAAGCCAGTCCGCGATAACGAGCGCACCTCGGTCACCGCCGGCAAGGCATACATGGCCGATTCGACCGGATAACTGATGAGCTTCTCCACCTCTTCGGCGGCCAAGCCCTCGGCCGCAGTATTGATGGTCACCTGCACGTTGGTCACATCGGGAAAGGCATCCAGATTCAATTTGGGCAACATGGCGACACTAGCGGCCACCACAGCAAGCAGTGCCAGCACTACTAATAGCCGATTTTTAATCGCGGCTTCGATTGCTTTTTGCAACATAAAAATTCCTCGCGCATTCGCCCTAAGCCTTTAAAAAGGCGTAAAAATAGGGCTTGATAAGGTTCGACTCATCGGCATTAGTGGGCATGAATATCAAAGCCAGCTTTGGCCTGCTCCGACGCTAAGAAAAATGCGCCTCCCACTACCACTTTTAGTTGTGCCTGTCGTGCCTTATCCAACTTGTCGCCGCGCACTAGGCTTAAACCACGCTGACGCTGCACCAGCTCCACCTCAATGGCTTCAAACCCATCCTCGTCTTGAATAAAGATCTGCCAATCGCCGTCACCGCTGCGGGTAAGCGCCGCATCGGGCAAGACGATTCCTGAAGAAAAGCCTGATGATAAGTCGCTGCCCTTAGGCGCATCGGCAAAATACAGCTCAGCAAATTGCCCCGCGTGCAACACATGCTCAGGGTTGGGCATACTGACTAAAATCTGCTCGGTGCGGGTCACGCTATCCAGCTCATGGGAACGGCCAATAATCTTGCCCGCCAGCGTTTTGTCCCCAACTTGCACCAACGCCGGACCACCGACATTCACATTGGCCGCCTGCGCTGGTGTTAATTGCGCTTCGACCCAAAGGTGCGACTCATCGGTCAACTGCATTAATGGTGTGCCAGCGTTGAATACTTGGCCTAGCATGGCAATATCCTGCTGCACACGGCCATCGATAGGCGCTAAAAGTTGATAGCTACCGATAGCTTCTGGAGTCGACTCTAAGGTACGGATCTGTGCATCCGTCATCTTGATCGCCTCCAGAATTGCTCGCTTAAGTTCGGCATCAACCTGCGCCTGCATTCTGCGGCTCACGCTCACTGCGCCCTCGCTCATCCGACGCACTCGACTCCACTCTGCGGCGGCATTGATATATTCCGCCTGCGCCTTGGCGACTTCTGCACCGCCCAAGGTCAGTAAGGGCTCACCTTTTTTTACCTCTTGGCCGGGCACCACATGGCGCGCCTGAACCCGCACATCCAGCTGCGGCGCTAAGGTCGCGGTTCTATCACGGTCAACCACTAAGGTCGCCGTCGCCCGAATGTCGAGATTAAGATTGCTAAGACTTAAGCTGTCGCTGCTCAGGGGCAACAGGCGCACGCCTGCAAGTTCCAACTGCGCAGGCGTAAAAGTGAGTGCCTGCTCACCATGGTCATCTTCTGTCGCAGAAGCGCTCTTTTCCGCCTGATTGGTAACCTTTTCAGCGTCGTGATCATGGCCTTCACCCGCGAAGGTTGGCGCCGTCAGGGTTAGGGAGGCAAGCATCAAGGCCAAGGCTAAACGGGAAGGAGTAAATAACGACCTTAAGCCTTCAGCAGACACTGTGCCCAAAGTATGGAAAGACGATTTTTGAGTAAATGAATTCATAGTGTTACCTCACGATTACTTTGCTGGCACGGCATTTGTGGAAGAAGTGGACCTTGATTTGTCGACGGATTTGTCGGCGAATGTGTCAACCACGGGCAGCAGCTGACCGCTGTCCCCCATCCAAGTTAACCAACTCTGATAAATTGCCGTTTCGAGGTTTAAACCGACCAAATAACTGGCCGCGAGCTGACGTCGACTCTGCAAATACTCGCTAGTACTCACATCACCCGAACGCCACTGCTCACTTAAGGATTTAGCGGCTTTACTCCCCGAGGCTGCGACTCGCTCGCGCCAATCTTGGTAGCGCGCCAGTAAACGGGGTAACGCATTGGTAAATTGTGCCTGTTTGGCCGTAAGTACTCGCTCACGGGCTAAGTAGTTCTGCTCCGCGATAGCGATGCCTTTATCGGCAACCGACTGTAACTCGCTGTAGTTATTCCGCACCTGCAAAGGGATCGCCACGCCGACGCCAAACTTGTTGTCATCGCCTTCCTTTTCAACACCCAGGTTGATGGTGGGATCGGCCGCCGTGTCCGCCTTAACCTTCATGGCATTGGCCTTCGCCAGCAACACCTGTTGATGGGCACTGGTCAATGCGGGTAAATCCACTTTCGGGGCCATTTGCGACACCCATTGGCCAATCTCGGGGATAAACTCCCTAAATCCCAGCTTATCGACTCCAAGTAATTCGATGACTTTGCCATCGGCCACTAACGCCGCTTGTTCGGCCAGCGCATAGTCGGCGGTGTTACTCGCCAATTCGAGCTTAAGTAGTTGCAACTCAACATCGGATAAATCCCCTGCCGCAAAGCGCTGCTCGGCAATATTGAGCTGTGCCTGCGTAAACCTTAATTGCTGCTCGGCGAAGGTCAGCGCCTTATTGCTCTGCGCCTGCTCGGCCAGCGCCAATAGCCGCTCGGCCAACATCTGACTACGCTCTAACTGTATATCTGCTAACAGGATTTGCGCCTCAAGCTGGGCAAGGCGAGTCGCCACGCCGCGCTTATCGCCCCAATCTAGGGTTTGGCTCAGCCCTAGGCTGTAGGTATCTGTGTCGGCGTTTTGATAATTGAGCCCAAGCTCAGGGTTATAGATGGCGCGATCCGCAGCCGCAATGGCAAGTTCTGCCTGTTGCTGCCGAGCAATTTGCGCCTGCACTTCGGGTAACTGATTAATTTGCATGAGTAACTCAGGCAACCACTGATTAAGTGAGGCTTGAGCCTCAGTGGCTAATAAGTTGTCTGGTGCCAATTCAACCGATGAGGCGATTGAATCGCCCTTAAGCACTTTGGATTCGAGGGCTGAAGTTGCTGCAACGGCAGAGTTAACCTGTCCGCCGACGAGCACTAAGCTACTCATGAGGGCAAACAAGGTCTGGGCGATAATGGTTTTATTCATCGCAATTCCTAACAATATCTAATATTGATTGGCCCACGCCATAGGCATACGGATACCAATCGAACACTCCCCAGAGGCGTTAAATATCGAATAAGCTCAAAGCGCTAGCGCGAGCCATGGGCGTTTTAGACCCATCATCGATGCTGTGGGGATAAATAAAGGGCTTATGGCAGCGCAAAAACGCTGCGATACGCGATAAGCAGATATTGAAGGTTAAGCGATGGGAGGGCGGTACTTAGGTAATTGATCTGCCGAGAAATAAGCTAAATCAGCCGGCACATAGGCCATATCAAACGCGACTGTCGTTTGGCTCTCAGTATGGGATAACAACGCCACATGACCGCCGTGACATTGGCAATCGAGGCAGAGGTCAAAATCTTGAATTTCAGTGGTTTGCACTAAGTGTGAATGGCCACTCACGCTCGCCGTTGCTATGCCCGACTTGAGTGCCGTTTCGCCAAACGCCTCGGCACTGAATCCGAGTGTCTGCTCATTGGGGCATGCACAATCCACACATTGGGCCAAGGTGGTCACGGGAGCACTAAATTGGAGATGGGGATGATTCTCGGCTTCTTCGGCACCATTACCCGCATGTAACTGATGCGCACCCAAATTCGCGCCCGCAAATTGCAGCACGATAATGGCTATCAGTAGGGTGACCATTCGGCTAAAGAATGGCTTGGCGGTCGAAATCAAATATCACCTTTGGACAATTCAGTAGGTTGTTAAGCAATAGCTTGTGCAACTTCAGACAGGGATTCTAAGCATAAGTTCACAGCTTGCAACTAAAAAGAAGCCAAGCTGTGACGCTACTAGCTTGAAAAGCTTATTTAAACACGCAATGTTTTGCGTAATCGGCGGCTTCGTTCGCCGTCCAATCGCCAGAAGGTTTATCCTTCATTTGCTTACACCAAGCTTCACTGCCCACCTCTGGCGCACAGGCACTTAAGCCTGCGGTAAAGGCCAACACTAAGGCGATAGCGCCTAATTTAGCGGTCGGTTTGGCAGTCATAGTTTTCAACAAAGGCATAGTTAATTCCTTATAAGTAATACCCACCATGGGCCGTTAAAAAGTTGAACGTTTCGCAATCCAGTCGATAGCTTTGGCTTTTTGTTCTAAGGGGAACCAAGCCACTTCGCCCTGCATAAAGGGGCCGAGTAAGCGCACAGCATTACCCACCCAATCTGGGCCACCAACAAATACTAAGGCTTCAAAATTAGGGAGTTGGACTTCGCCGCTGCCCGTTAGCGATTCAAATTCCCAGCCTTCGAGTAAGACGTCCGCCTCGATATATAGGCAAACTTGTCCCCAATCCTTGCGGTAACTCTTAATGGCCGGCTGTAAACGGGTACGATAATCGGTTGATGAGAGTCGACCACTGGCGAAAAGACTGATAACACCCTTAGCAATATCGGGGATTTGGCATAACATAAAGGCACTCCGAAACGACAACACTATTTTGCAAACGGGCAAATACGCCTGCCCAGCAAGAATGCGCCGATGATAACAAATCTATTGAAAAGCCATAAGCAGTTATTGCTCGCTTCACAAAGCAATTGGACAAAACCCTAAGTCTGCCATGATAAAAATCTCAAACCGTGTGGAACTTCCGGAAAATGAAATCGAGTGGCAATTTATCCGCTCAAGCGGCGCTGGCGGGCAGAATGTCAATAAAGTCTCCACCGCCGCCCAATTGATTTTTGATATCAGAAACTCGTCATTACCCGAGTTTTATCAGCAGCGCCTGCTGCAAAAAGCCGATCATCGGATTACCGCCAGTGGCAAAATCATTATCAAATGTCAGGCGAGTCGCAGCCAAGAGGCGAATCGGCAAACCGCATTGGAGCAATTTATCGCTCTAGTTGCCAGCGTGGCCGAAGTGCCCAAAAAACGCATTCCAACCCGCGCGACCAAAAGCAGCCAAACCAAACGCTTAGATGCGAAAAAACAACGCGGCGCCACTAAAGCCATGCGACAGATTAAGTTTGATTAACCCGGCCGACAGCGCGGTGACATTCATAATGCAAAATCCGCCCGAACAGGTTAAGTTAATGGCATTCAACCCGTTAAGGCATGTCGTAAAAGGAAAGCGTAATGAATCATAAAGTTCTGCTCATCAATGGCCCCAATTTAAACCTCCTTGGCCGCCGTGAGCCCAGTGTTTACGGTCATCAAACCTTAGCCGATATCGTTGCCATTTTGAGTGAACAAGCTCAAGCAGCAGGTGTTGAACTTGAGCATATTCAATCGAATGCCGAATTTGAACTGATCAACGCTATCCATGCCACCGATGCGCAGATGATCATTATCAACCCCGCAGCTTTTACCCACACCAGTGTGGCCCTGCGTGACGCACTGCTTGGGGTAGATATTCCCTTCTTTGAAGTGCATTTATCCAATGTCCACGCCCGCGAGCCCTTCCGCCACCACTCCTATTTGTCCGATAAGGCCATTGGAGTGATTTGTGGTTTCGGCGCCCAAGGCTATGAGTTTGCCCTCGCGGCGGCGATTAAGAGATTGAAGGCATAAACGCGATTAGCGTGAGTACAGGGAGCCACAAGCCATGGCGGTTGACCTTCGAAAGATCAAAAAACTGATTGAATTAGTGCAGGAATCTGGGATTGCAGAACTGGCGATTACCGAAGGGGAAGAGTCCATTCGCATCACCCGCTACGGCCCGCATCCCGCAAGCGCACCTGAAGGCGCGCATCATCCTGCGCCCTCTTCTGCACTGACGCCAAAGCTTACCAAAGCCCGTGACGCCCTGCCTGTGATTGAAGGTTTTGTGCAGCTATCGCCCATGGTCGGCACCTTCCATGCTTCGCAAGGCCAAACCGAAGTGCCCTTGGTGCGTGTGGGTCAAAGTGTGGCCCGCGGCGACACGCTTTGCATTATCGAAGCCATGCGAATGCAAAATCCTATCGAGGCCGAGCGTG
Organism: Shewanella sp. Koi 1; assembly: GCF_052907445.1. Taxonomy (NCBI): domain Bacteria; kingdom Pseudomonadati; phylum Pseudomonadota; class Gammaproteobacteria; order Alteromonadales; family Shewanellaceae; genus Shewanella; species Shewanella sp. Koi 1. Next base: position 4,209,986 of record NZ_JBREJM010000001.1, read on the forward strand.
ACGGCATAGTCGGCGCCATTTGGGTGAAAGATGGGGACGATGTCGCCTTCGATCAGCCGCTATTTACCCTGATCTAAGCCTAAACGTCCAGAGAACACTAAGAGGTAAAGATGATACTGATTACTGGCGCAAGCAGTGGCTTAGGCGCGGCATTAGCCGCCCTGTATGCCAAGGATAACCAAGCACTTACACTGACGGGGCGCGATGCCAATCGCCTGCATACCGTGGCCAATGCCCTCAGCCCATTTTCGACCCAAAGCATCAGCGCCATCAGTGCCGATTTAGCGGACGAAGCGAGTGTCGAAGCGCTATTCGATGGCCTCACCGATACTCCCAACACGGTTATTCACTGCGCTGGCAGTGGTTACTTTGGCGCGCTGGAAACCCAAGGCACGAGTGAAATCCAAGCGCTGCTGAATAACAATGTCACTTCAACCATTCTGTTGGTACGTGAATTAGTGAAACGCTATAAACAGCAAGCAGTTAAGGTCGTGATCGTGATGTCCACCGCTGCCCTCGCAGCTAAGGCGGGCGAGTCAACCTACTGCGCCGCAAAATGGGCGGTGCGAGGCTTTATCGAATCGGTACGTTTGGAGCTCAAGCAAAGTCCAATGAAGTTGATTGCGGTTTATCCCGGCGGTATGGATACCGGCTTTTGGCCAAGCAGTGGTAAGAGTCTAGATACCTCAAGCTTTATGTCCGCCGATGAGGCCGCAGGCATGCTAAAACAAGCGCTACTCGCCACTGAGCACGGTTATATCGCCGATATCACCATTCAAAGAGGTTAAGAAAACCGATAGGCGGCGCAGAGATGGATCTGCGCCGTCATGGTCGGCTTAATCAATACAGTTTGCAGTACAAAGATTATCAGCGCGGCGGCTCTCCCTGTGGGTTAACCACCACATGACTAAACCGCCAAGGGATAGAAGTGCTGCGGCATAACCAGTCGCGGCGATGCCTTGGCCTGATAAGATCACTAAGCTGCCAACCCAAGGGCCAATCGCATTGGCAAGGTTAAAGGCACATTGCACTAAGGCACCTGTCATGGCCTGCCCATCGGGGGCCACATCCATTAATCGCGCCTGCACTATCGTTGCTAGACCAATCCCCGAACCCACAAAGAATACAATCGGCATTAATGCCCAATAAGATCCCGTCAAACTTGGATACAGCGCCAATACTAAGGTGCTTAACACCAGCGACCAAAATGCCGCCGCCAGCGCCGACTTATCCGCCGCCCAGCCACAGACTAAAGTGCCTAAGGTGGCACCAATCCCAAAGACCGCCATCATCACCGGGATTTTAAAGGGCTCGACCTGGGTGACTTGGATCAGCGTTTCGGCCAGATAGGTATACACACAGAAAATCCCGCCAAAACCGATAGCCGCAATGCCGAGCGTGAGCCAAACTTCGCGGTTCTTCAGGGTTTGCAGCTCTTTTTTCGGACTGGCATTTTGCGGTACGGCGACATTCGGCGCGAGAAAATACAGCATCACCGCGGTAACGGCGGCAATAATCGCCACTATACCGATACCTGAGCGCCAACCGACGGTTTGCCCCATCCAAGTCGCGAAGGGCACGCCAACGATAGTGGCTAAGGTTAAGCCGATAATCACCCGAGAAACCGCTCGAGCCTTCATCTCGGGAGGCACTAAGGAAGCCGCCAGTAACATAGCCACCCCAAAGTAAGCCCCATGGGGCAAGCCGCTTAAAAAGCGGAAAAAGACTAACCAATTCAAGCTGGGTGCTAGGGCGCTTAAGCCATTGGCAACCGCCATCATGGCGGCCAAGGCGATTAACAGCGTGCGCCGCTTAATCCTCACCCCCAGCACCATAATGATGGGCGAGCCCACCACTACTCCAAGGGCATAGGCGCTGATGGCATAACTCACATGAGCGACATCGACGCTTAAATCACTGGCGATATAAGGCACTAAGGTCATGGCGGCAAATTCTGTGGTGCCTAAGGCAAAGGTGCCTAATGCCAAGGCAAGTAACACCCAAAGCGCGCTGCTTTGAGCCTGAATCTGGGGTTGAACTGCTTGCAAACGATTTCTCCGCGATTCTATAAAACGACAACTGGCTAAGAAAAAAAATAGGAGCCCACTCGGGGCTCCCGTCGATAAGGCCTAAAACAAGATTACTTCACTAACTGTTCTTGATAGGTTTGGCTATTCCAATCGAAGGCGTAAAGCGTACCTTGCCACTCATATAAGGTACGGCCATCCTGTTGCACTATTCTGGCATTGCTCGGCAGGCTCGACACACTGCGCGCCGCCCGTGCCCGGGGCACATTGGCAATTTGCTCCGCCGAGGCTGTTGATGCCCTAGCCGTCGATGCACCTGTCTGTGATATCACAGTCGCGCTATTCGTTGGCATATTCGACACCATACGGCCTTCACTCGGCGAATATTGCATACTCGTTGTGACTCGCACTGGGGGCGAAACCGCCACTGGCGTATCATCATAGGCCATAGGAATAGACAAGCCTATGCCCGAATAGGGTGAATTCCAATAACGCGAGCTATTCCAGCCCCAATCGTTCCAACCGTTATTGTTCCAACCATAGCCGAGATTCCAACCCGTACCCCAGCCCGTCGCTAAGCCAACACCTAGGCCCAATCCCCACGGATAATAAGGACGATAATAGGGACGATAGTGGCGGTGGCTATCCCCATGTTTATGGTGATTATTGTAGTGATTGTCGTGCCGACCATGACTCTCGCTATGGCGATCATTGCCGCGATCGCGCGCCGCCGCCAGGTTCGGCACGGCTAAACTGCAAATCAGTAAGGCGCCCAGTAAAGACAAGCTAAAGCCTGTTTTATGCCAAGGCTCAGCCGACTTAGGTAAGCAAACTGATTGAAATTGAAGATATTTATCTTTAACAAGGCATGGAAAGAGTGTCATATAAACCTCGAAATACCGGGCACTGGTCAAATAAACATCGACCTAGGACAAGCATTTTACGCTTCCAAAGCTGGAAGATCACTGAATAGGTTAACCCTAAAACAGAAAAATGCTATAGTGCGCGCCACACGGATTTCCACTGCAGAGGCTATTTCCACATGAGTTTTAAGGATTTACGCAGCTTTATTGATCATCTGGAAGCCAATGGCGAACTCAAACGCATTAGCTACCCCGTTGATCCTCATTTAGAAATGACAGAGATCGCCGATCGCGTTCTACGCGCTAAAGGCCCTGCACTCCTATTCGAAAATCCAACGAATCATTCAATGCCAGTGCTGGCCAACCTCTTTGGTACCCCAAAACGCGTCGCCATGGCGCTGGGCAAGGAAGACCCACTCGCGCTGCGCGATGTAGGTGAACTGCTGGCGTTTTTAAAAGAACCCGAGCCACCACGCGGCTTTAAAGACGCGATTTCAAAAATCCCCATGTTCAAGCAAGCCTTGAATATGCCGCCTAAGACGGTGCGTAATCCCGCCTGCCAGCAAGTGGTAAAAACGGGCGATGAAGTCGATTTAACTCAGCTGCCGATTCAGCATTGCTGGCCGGGCGATGTCGCGCCTTTGGTCACTTGGGGCTTAACCATTACCAAAGGTCCGCGTAAGAGTCGCCAAAACCTTGGGATCTACCGTCAACAGTTGCTCGGCAAGAATAAACTCATTATGCGCTGGCTGTCCCACCGTGGTGGCGCCCTCGACTTTGCCGATTTTAAAGAGCAATTCCCCGGCGAGCGTTACCCTGTAGTGGTAGCCCTAGGCTCTGATCCTGTGACCATTTTAGGCGCAGTCACCCCAGTGCCCGATGCCATGAGCGAATACGCCTTCGCAGGCTTGCTGCGCGGCGAGCGCACCGAAGTCTGCAAGGCATTAAGCTGTGATTTAGAAGTGCCCGCCAGCAGCGAAATCATCCTCGAAGGCTATATCGATCCCGACGAAATGGCTGAAGAAGGCCCCTACGGCGACCACACGGGTTACTACAACGAGACGGATAAATTCCCAGTCTTTACCGTGACCCATATTACCCACCGTAAGGATCCGATTTACCACAGCACCTACACAGGCCGTCCACCGGATGAACCCGCCATGTTAGGTGTGGCACTCAACGAAGTGTTTGTGCCGATTTTGCGTAAGCAATATCCTGAAATTATTGATTTTTACCTGCCGCCCGAAGGTTGCTCCTATCGGATGGCGGTGATCTCGATTCGTAAACAATACCCTGGCCATGCGAAACGGGTGATGATGGGCGCTTGGTCCTTCCTGCGCCAATTTATGTATACCAAATTTATTGTGGTGGTCGACGACGATGTGAATTGCCGCGACTGGAACGATGTGATTTGGGCCATTACCACCCGTATGGATCCTAAGCGCGATACCGTGATGATCGATAACACGCCTATCGATTACCTCGACTTTGCCTCCCCCGTGGCAGGCCTCGGCTCCAAAATGGGCCTCGATGCCACCAATAAGTGGGAAGGCGAAACCAACCGCGAATGGGGCACACCGATCGTGATGGATCCTAAGGTTAAGCAAAAGATCGACTCAATCTGGGATGAGTTAGGCATAGACGACAGCCCAACCCTATAATTCAGCTTAAGCACGACTCTCGTACCCACTTAAGCCAAGAGAATAGGCCGCCAGCGGCCTTAATGTGACACCTAACGACAACAAATGATGAAAGGTGCAAAGGAAGTTTGATGAAAACCATACGTTGTAAGATAGAGAAAGTAACCCCCTTTAACGACGCCGTGTATCAGGTGTGGTTAAAGCCCGACACCCCCTTGGAGTTTCAAGCGGGACAATACCTGTGTGTTGTGATGGGTGAAAAAGATAAACGTCCCTTCTCTATCGCGTCCGCCCCCAATGCCGAAGTGATTGAGCTTCATATTGGCGCGGCCGTCAGCGAAAGCTATCCAATGCAAGTGGTTGAAAAATTGCGTAATAGCACGCATATCGACATCGAAGCGCCAGGCGGCGAAGCCCACTTACGCCATGACAGCCAGCGCCCACGTCTATTGATCGCCGGTGGCACTGGCTTCTCTTACATTAAGAGTATTGTCGAGCAACAAATCGCCCTCGGCCAACAGGTCGAAACCACCCTCTACTGGGGTTGCCGCACCCAAGATGCGATGTATTACGAAAGCATCGCCCGCCAATGGCACGACGCTCACCCTTGGTTACACTTTGTGCCCGTTGTGGAAGAAGCTCCAGCCAACTGGCAAGGTAAAACCGCTAACCTGCTCGCGCAAATCAAGCAAGATTTTATCAGCCTCAATGGCTATGACATCTATATCGCAGGTCGTTTCGATATGGTCGGCGCCGCCCGCGAAATCTTCCGCGAAATGGGTGTCGATGAAGCCCATCTCTACGGCGATGCCTTCGCGTTTATCAAATAACGCGTTGATTTGTGAGTTTGGCTGAGTCACCTTTGCCAACATAGGCTCAAACAATAAACCCCAGTTTTTACTGGGGTTTTGTTTATACGTTATGCCGTATTTCACATTGAATATGGCCTACAGCTAAGAAATCTGCATATCCAGACGTCGTTTGTTTTTTACATCAAAGTCAACGTCGTGGGTCTTCAACCCACACCCGACCAAGAGGGGATCAACAGCAATCCCCTCTTGGATCTCCCTTGCCGCCCCTAGCGAAGTTACATGCATTAGAGACTGGCCTTGGTCTTATGGATAAATTGCTATCGCTTCCGATGGTACATCCTGTACCCCGAAAGCTAGCCGGTCATCCATGACCGGACTCACGCAATTTATTCCAACGCCCCGCGGCAACTTCGCAGGGGAAGATGAACTTCTGTGACTTCGGTGTTAACTGTAAATTCAGAAAGAATTACGCCTGTCCGCTCTTTCTTTGAGAGGTGAATTAACGATTAGCATAAATTATAGGAAATTGACCTTGCTAAGCCCGAGGTGACCATCTATATCTCGATAAATGGAAATGATTATGGGTTAAGATTGTCTGCTAATCTAACTTTGAGGCATAATAATCTCATCTAAGGGAAAGAGAATTTGAAGATGAAAAAGCCAAAATCTGTACTAATAACTGATTTAGACAACACCTTATTTAACTGGTTTGAGATTTGGTTCAAAAGCTTTAAGCCAATGTTAACAGAGATAGCTAGAATTAGTAATATTCCTGAAGATACGCTAAAAAAGGAAATAAAGGTAATCCATCAAAAACATGGAACAGCAGAGTATGCTTTTTTAATTGAGGACATACCATCTCTGTTAAATAAATATGGTTCGAAAGAAGCTGTCCACAAAATTATGACTCCGGCTATCGAGGCTTATCGAAAAGGAAGGAGTGAAAATTTAAAGCTTTATGATGGTGTAGAGTCAACCTTAAAAAAAATCAAAGATAGTGGTTCTCTAATCGTTGCTTACACTGAGTCAAAAAGCTACTACTCATCATACAGAATAAATAAGCTAGGACTTGATAGATATATTGACATTCTATATTCGCCAGAAGACCATGAAATACCAGACTCTCATCAGCAAACAAAATTTAACTTTAAGAACATGATAACAAAACACACTCCAAAAGATGAGTTAAAGCCTAACCCACAATTACTTTTAGATATAATAAGCTCTATTAAATCCACCCCTAAAAACTGTGTTTATATAGGGGACAGTGAAATGAAAGACATTGATATGGCACAAAAAGCTGGAGTTGATGATGTATTTGCTAGATATGGTACAGAACACTTCAACAGCAAGGAGGGAATTTCTATGTACAATTTACTTCGAGAAGTTACCCATTGGACTAAAGTGGATGTTGAACGAGAAGAAAAAATTAAATTTGAGTACCACAAAATCAATGCCAATATAGTTATTGACAACTTTAGCGAGATATTAAACCATTTCGATTTCATTTCATACAAAGAGGCTCAAAATGAACTTAAGTGATGAGAAAAAAGTAGAAATACAAATCGACATATGGAAACAGGTTATAAGTACTCAAGAACACTTTAATGAATTGGAGATGAAACTTAGAAATTTTGCAATATTAATATTATCCGCATTTATCGGTGCGGCTGGCGTCAGCCTTAAAGAAAACATTCTTGTTTTAGGGATAAATATATCATCCATAATAATATGGGGAGGGGCGCTTGTTTGGTTTACGTTCTATCTTGCTGACAGGTTTTGGTATCATCCTTTGCTGAAAGGTGCTGTTGCACAAGGGGTGTATATTGAAAAAGAACTTAAAGATATACTTCCTGCAATTCAGTTAACCTCCGAAATTGGAAAATCCAGCCCTGTAAAGCTATTCAATATAAACATTAGAAGCCATCATAAAATAGATATTTTTTATGGGTTAATTTTCACAGCCATATTTTTAATTGGTGTATTTTTAAACACTACCAACGCAAACAGAACTAAAAATTCTGAGTTAGTTAGCGATGTAAAATCTTTGATTAATCAACGTGATGAACTTACAAAATCAGTTCAGTCTCTACAGCAAATCTTAAATGATTCTAAATAGAGTGAGTATTGTAATCTACGTAACTAAAAAAATAGGACTGGCATAACTCTTTGGGGATGAACAATACACCAAGATTACAGAAGTTCACCTCCCCTGCGAAGTTGCTGAAGGGCGTTGAAGAAAATCGCGTGAGCGAGGCATGGATGCCTCGCTAGCTTTCGGGGTACAGGATGTACCATCGGAAGCGTTAGCGATTTTCGAATAAGCACGAAGCCACTAACCAATGCATGTAACTTCGCTAGGGGCGTCATGGAGCATCCAAGGAGGATAGGACGAGCAGTCCTCCTTGGTCGGGTGTGGGGTGAAGCCCCACGACGTTGATTTTTCTTTTAAAAAAGCTTAAATCATGAATTGCTCTGCAATGAGATACCAAAACTCATAATTCAAAAACTCAAACGAAGTTTGCCTCTCAAGCCTAGCAGCGTTTAAGCGCCCTACACTTGTGGTCTATGTAGATCGAAACGCAGATCTTCCGAGATCCCATAGTAGGCGGATGGACCGCCGGCGCGCAGCACGGGTTCGGCGAGGGCGGTTTGATACACACCTTCACTATTGAGCAAATGCTTGGCGATATGCACGGCAACGACTTCACCTAAGACGAGCCAAGTATCAATCTTATCCCCATTTGCGGCAGTTAATTGAATACATTGAGACAGCTTACATTCAAAGTTGACCGGGCTTTCGGCCACCAGCTCGGCTTGGACGATAGTGCCCGCCTTGGGGGTGAGTCCGGCAAAGGCAAACTCGTCCTCCCCGCGGGGTAACATAGCGGAAGTTTGATTCATTTTCTCGGCAAGGCTGCGGGTGGTGAGGTTCCAGACGAACTCACCGGTGTCGACGATATTGGCGACACTGTCCTTCCAGCCCGTGCTGGCAAAGCCAATGATTGGTGGTTTGTAGTTGAAACAATTGAAAAAACTATAGGGCGCGAGATTGCGTTGCCCCAGAGCACTGCGCGAGGAGATCCAGCCTATAGGTCTGGGGGCGACAATCGCATTTAAGGGGTCGTGCGATAGTCCATGTCCCTTACTCGGCTCGTAAAAATAGCGTTCTGTAGTCATCTTCTTCCCTTATCGATTTGTGCCCAATAAAGCTTAGCATTCACGCATGTCATTCATCTTAACCCGTGAGCAGGTCGAATAAACACCCCAAATAAACAGTAAATTCAACTTGTTCAGACTATTCTGCTAGAGTATTGCAGGTTAGAAATGGATAAGACTGATCAGTGTAGGCAAAGGAGTGGATATGAATCCGATAAATGCAGTCTGGAAACGTTGGCTATTGGCCCTAGTGTTAGCGGTCACGGGTTGTGCCAGCGTCGCCCAAGTGGATTTTGATAATCTTTATGGTAAAAGCTCGCCGCAGACGCGGGCCGACAATCGGCCAATCCAGAGTGAACTCACAGCACAAACAAAGGCTTATCATTCGGCTGTTGAACCTATCATCAACGGTCGCTGCGTGGTTTGCCATGCCTGTTACGATGCGCCCTGCCAACTTAAAATGACTTCCAGTGAGGGCATTGAACGGGGCGCGAACAAGGAAAAAGTCTATCAGGGCACCCGCTTAATGGCGGCAACGCCGAATCGGTTATTTGTCGATGCCCACACGCCTGAAGCATGGCGCGAACGCGGCTTTTATCCCGTGCTCAATGAGCGCGCCCAAACCCCGCAGGCCAATACTCAGGCCTCAGTGCTGGCGCGGATGCTCACGCTAAAACAGGCCCATCCCCTGCCGGACACTAAACTGCTCGATAAAAGTTTCGACTTTAGCCTCGATCGGGTTCAGCAGTGCGCCAGCATTGAGGAAATGGACAAATACGAGCAATACCAACCGCTTGCGGGCATGCCCTACGGCTTGCCTGCGCTCAATCAGCAGGAACATAAAGTATTGATGCAATGGCTCGAACAGGGCGCAGTATTGCCGACGCCACCCGCGCTCAGCGCCGAGTTTAATCAAGAAATTGCCCGCTGGGAGCAGTTCTTAAATGCCGACAGCCTCAAGGCGCAACTGAGCGCCCGTTATATTTACGAGCACTTATTTGCCTTTCACCTGTATTTTGAGTCATTAACCGCGGCCGATGCTCCCGCGGCTTACTTCGAGTTAGTACGCTCACGCACGCCGCCGGGCAAACCAATTGATCTGATTGCCAGCCGCCGCCCCTTCGACGATCCGCAAGTGTCGCGGGTGTATTACCGCTTTAAGCCCTATCACGCCACGATCGTCGATAAGACCCATATTCCCTACGCCTTGAATAACACTGTGCTGCAAAACTGGCAGCAGTGGTTTATCGATGCCAACTACCAAGTCAGCTCGCTGCCAAGCTATGCACCGAGCGTAGCGGCCAATCCCTTCGAGGCCTTTATTCAACTGCCCGCAGGCTCGCGTTATCGCTTTATGCTTACCCGTGCCCAAGACACTATTATGGGCTTTATCAAGGGGCCGGTTTGCCGTGGTCAGGTCGCCCTCAATGTGATCAACGATAGATTTTGGGTTTACTTTGTCACACCAGAATATATGGACGACAGCGACTTTACTGACTTCTATCAGGGCCAAATCGAGAACCTACGCATGCCCGCCGAGGAAGAAAGCACCGCCCTTGCCGTGACCTGGGTGAAATACGCCGCCAAACAGGGCGATTATATGCGAGCGAGAAATCAGTTTTTAAATCAAAAGTTTAAAAATGGCCGACACCTCACTATCGATGGTTTATGGGACGGAGAAGGCAGTAATGATAATGCCAGCCTGACGGTGTTTAGGCATTTCGATAATGCCACTGTGGTCAAAGGGTTAGTGGGAGAATCCCCCAAAACGGCTTGGGTGATCGACTATGCCCTGCTGGAGCGCATTCACTACCTCCTAGTCGCGGGTTTCGATGTGTATGGCAACTACGGCCACCAGCTACTCACCCGCCTGTATATGGATTTTTTACGGATGGAGGGCGAGTCTAACTTCTTGACCTTGTTGCCCCAAGAGGAGCGCCGTAAGCAGTTTAAAGACTGGTATCAGGATGCGGGAACCCAGCTAACCGCCTTTATTGCGGGGGATATTAATACCTTCAATCAACCCACGGGCGTACTCTACTACACGGACGATCTTAAGGCCGAACTCTATCAAAAATTGGCCGCTAAGGTCGGCGAGGTTCAGCCCCAACGCTATCAAATCGCACTCAGTCAGTTGCAACCTAACAGCAAAGCATTGTTGCAGGCGCTAGGCAGAGTCAAAGGCACGCAAGCGACCCTTTTGCCCGAGCTGACGATGATCATGATTGAGCCTGAAAAAACGGGCAAAGCGGAAATCTTTACCTTAGTACGTAACAGTGCCCATCGAAATATTTCGAGCCTATTCAATGAGGAAAGCAACCGCGATCCCGCCAAGGATGATGTCACGCTCGTGCGCGGGCTTTTGGGCAGTTATCCCGAAGCCTTCTGGCATATTAAGGAGCAAGACTTAGCCAAAGTTGTGGCTAAGGTCGAAAGCATGCAAACCGAAAAAGACTACGAAGCGTTATTGGATTTGGCGGCGGTGCGCCGTACCGATCCGCGTTTCTGGGCCTTTAGCGATAAATTGAACCAAGCCTTTTTCGACAGTCATCCGATTGAGAGCGGTTGGCTGGACTACAATCGACTGCAAAATCGCTAACAAAAAAGGGAACCCTAGGGTTCCCTTTTTATCGACTTACGCTTACCAGATCTTCACGCGATCCTCTGGGGCCAAGTACAGCTTATCGCCGGGCTTCACATCGAACGCTGTGTACCAAGCGTCTAAGTTACGCACGGTCAGCGCGCGGTACATGCCAGGGGCATGGCCATCGGTCGCCACGCGGGCACGCAAAGCTTCGTCACGCATCTTAGTCGCCCACGTTTGCGCAAAGCCGATAAAGAAGCGTTGATCGCCACTAAAGCCATCGATAACAGGTGCAGGTTTGCCGTTAAGCGAAGCATGATAGGCATCGAGCGCCGCCGCTAAGCCCGCCACGTCGGCAATGTTTTCACCTAAGGTCAGCTTGCCGTTGACATGCAGATCCGGGAATGGTGCATAGCTATCAAACTGCTTCGCCAATGCCTCACCCTGCTTAGCAAACTGTGCAAAGTCCGCTGGCGTCCACCAGTTACGCATAGCGCCAGTTGAGTCGAACGCCGCACCATTGTTATCGAAGCTATGGCTGATCTCATGGCCAATCACAGCGCCAATCGCGCCATAGTTATAGGCGGCATCGGCCTTAGCATCGAAGAATGGTGGCTGCAAAATCCCCGCAGGGAAGTTAAGCGCGTTCTGTACTGGCAGATTAACCGCGTTAACCACTTGCGGCGTCATCCACCACTCACCCTTGTCCATTGGCTTACCAATTTTGGCGAGTTGATGGGCGTATTCCACCTTTTCACCATTGATAGCATTGGCATAAGCATTAGTTGGCGATACCGCATAGGCATCGTAATTGCGCCATTTATCGGGATAACCCACGCCCACGGCGATGGTCGCAACCTTAGCTAAGGCTTCCTGCTTGGTTGAAGGGTCCATCCACTCGAGTTTTTCGACACGCTTACCAAAGGCACTGACGATGTTATCCACCATAGTGCTAACTTCAGCCTTGGCCGAGGCAGGGAAATAATGCTCGGCATAGGCGCGGCCCACGGCATCACCTAAGTATTCATCCAAGGCACTCAAGGCGCGTTTATCGCGGCTGCGCTGCTCAGGGGTGCCCGACAGCTTAGTGCCGTTAAAGGCAAAAGAGGCGTTATCGATAGCCGATGGCAATACATCGGCGTGGCTGTTGATATGGTGGAACACCAACCAGTCTTTCCACGCATCCAACGGCTCTGAGGCCACTAACGCCGACAGCCCAGTAATGGCACTGGCGTGGTAGGCGGCAAATCTGTCTTGCTTGCCAAGCTGGGCGGCATCTAAAAAGGCTGTCCAGTCGATGCCAGGGGCTTTAGCGTCAAAGTCGGCGCGGCTCCACACACCCGATGCCTTAGTGAAATCTTCACTGTCTTCACGGCTGGCGTGGGCGCTAGCAATCTTGTGTTCGAGGGCAAAAATGCGATCGGCACGGGCCGCGGCATCGCTGATGCCCGCATCGGTCAGCAGGGTCTCGATATAGGCACGGTAAGCGGTGCGGATCTCGACCATTTTAGGGTCGTCCGACAGATAATATTCGCGCTCGGGTAAGCCTAAACCGCCTTGGAGAAAATAAGGTAATACTTCACCCGGCGTCGCCAGACCTTGAGTCACGAAAATACCGAAGAGGTTTTCGGTGAAAAAGTCGGTAGCATTGAGAGGGTCCACATCGGCGCGCAGGTTAGCACCAAGCGCCGCCGATAAAGCTTGTTTATCCGCAATGGCTTGATAACGGGCTAAATCGGCTTCCATTGGCTTCATGCCCGCCGCATCGATTGCCGCAGTGTTAGTGTACGCCTTGTAGAAATCGGCAATGCGCGCATCATCGCTGCCTGCAGCGTGTTCGGCCTTAACTAAGTCGGCGATCAGGCTGGTTTTATGCTTTTCCGTCTCTTGGAAAGCCACTAAAAATGCGCCTGTGCTTGAGCGATCGGCGGGGATCTCTGTGGTTTTCATCCACTCGCCATTGGCGTAGGTATAAAAATCATCGCCGGGTTTAACCTTAGGCGACATGGCCGCGAGGTTAATGCCAATTGGCGTGGCGGGTTGGCTGGCAGCGGGTGCTGCGCTGGTTTGTACTTTTGCAGCATTATCGCTGGCGGCAGCGGCGGTTTCCTTGGTGTTATCACCACAGGCAGTTAACCCTGTCAGTACTGTCGTCGACAGTAATATGGCGGGGATCAGGCGGTCCGACATGAGAGACTCCTTCCGTTGTTATTCTTGTATTTTTGGTATTTTGGCTATTCGAATGCTTTCCAGCATGGCGAGGCAGTGTAACTGGCGATATGGTGAGATGTAAAAGAAACTCACGCTTTATGATAGAAAGTTAATGCAAAGTCTTTAATACACTCTATCTCTGGGCAAATAAGTGCATCTAGCAAAAAGCCAAACAGCCGATGGCTATCGGCTGTTTGAATAACATACGTGGTTAAAGTTTGACTTGAGTGTACTGAGTCCAGGCCAGCAGTTGCCCCATTTGTGGGACTATCCACACCGCCGTGCCCTGATTTTGATAAACCCGATAGTAAAACAGATCTTCATCGCGAATATCGTGCTTACGGATCGCGCGGTAAAACTGCATGGCAGAGCCACTCACCTCATCGGGTTTGGTAAGTTCCTTTTGCGATACTTTGACATGGAATACATCCACATTCAGATCATCAATTTGCGTTTGATACTGCTCAAACTCCCCACGGATAGTGTACTTAATCGGCGTGGTTAAACAGTCCTGATCGGTAATGCAGGAGGTGGAGTAAAACTTACCCCGATTCTCCCCTTCGTACACCAGCGACATGCTGAGATCCGTACGCACCAGCAGCTCACCCGCCACTGGGAAATAGATATCCGCGTGGTAGTTATGCTCCAGCAACTCCCCCGCACCCTTGTCATCAATCGGCAGTACGATGCGGTTGTAGCGAATACGCTCCTCCATCGTCTTACTCAGCGGGATAAACTCGGCCATGTTAAGGCCCGCCGGCGTTGCATCAATCGAGGTGATATTGATCATGCCCTTGCCGTTACAATCCTTGGCATCGAGCGAGGGGCAAATAACCATCGAATAGTTTTTACCATCCGTTGCGGCAAAGGCGCTGAAATAAGGCAAGCCGCTGATATGGTTACCTTCTGGCGCTAGATGTTTTTGCCACCACGAGGGATGTAAGTGTTCTTCATCGTCGATATACAGCACCTGTGCCGTGCCCAAGGTGCCGCCAATATTGAGGCTGATATATTTATCGGCGTTCCATTTTGCCACCTGTTTGACCACGGCATGGTGATCGCTCCAATACCACACGGAGATAAGGATTAACCCCAGCATGACGATGCCTGCCAGTTTCGTCCACGCCGAGACACCGACAATGGCATCGCGGATCGCATCGGCATCGTTAATCGCCAACATCTTCACATGGGACTGTTCGGACACATGCAACTGATAACCGCGGCGCGCCACCGTTTTGAGCTGCACTTCGGTATAAGGCTCTAACTTTTTACGTAAGGTACTGATGCACTGGGTTAATGAGGTAGGTGCGACCACTCGTTCTGGCCAGCCGACTTGCAGCAATTCTTCCTTGGTAAAAATCGCGTTAGGGGCAGATAACAGCAATACAAGTACGGCGGTTTCTGAAAAAGTCAGGCCGATCTGGGTTCCATGAACATGGTCAACAAGCTCTTTGGCCTGTTCATCTAACATTAGGTATGAAGTGATTTTATGCATGTTAAGCGCCCAAACTAAGCCAACACAATAGACTATGATTGCGCTAACAACGGGCAAACACAGTGAAACTCAGTCTCACCCGAGAGCAACCGTGATTCCTAGCTACCAAATCAAGAGGGTTTATTTTACTTCTTAACAACATAAAATACTGTGACTCTATACTCAGTTTACCCATTGTTTTATAAAGCATAAATTTAAACTAATGCAGAAAAAACTAAACCTCTTGCCTCGCAAAAATCCAGCAGGCTAGTAATCCTAACAGCCCTATCCAAGCCGCCAGCATGGCGTACATCAGCACAGGCCCCATTCCCGTTTGGGCAATCAGGGCGAGACTACTCTTAGCCGACAGGGTATCGGCGGGATTGGCAAGCAGGTTCAAGGCACGGAAAAGATCGGTAGGATTAATTAAAATCAATAGGTTAAATAGCTGGCGATTGAAGACTTCCGCCAGACTCACCAGCGCCGTGAGCAGCACTAAGTCATAAACCAAGACCAGCACAAACCACAGCAGCAGTAATATGCCTAGGGCTTTGGCCTTTTCGCGAACACACAGACTCACGCAATAACCCAAAAGCACAAACACCAGCGACAGCAAAATACCGCTGCTAATCAAGTGGATAAAACCGATAATTAAGGCGTCTCTTAAGTGTTCGTCAACAAAGGTAAGCAGTAACAATGCTGTCGCGCCAAACCCCATCATACAGGCAGTCATCATCACATAGGCATGGCCAAGTAACTTGCCACATACCAAGTGCCAACGGGCCAAGGGATAGGTGAGCAATAGCAATAGCGTGCCCGACTCGCGCTCACCGACAAAACTGTCGTAGCTGAGCAAAATCGCGCCCAAGGGCAAGATAAACACCGCCAGTGTGACTAAGCCCGAGAAGATTTGTGCGCTCTCGAGCAGCACTACAGTGCCCGACACGGCGCTGCCCATAAAGCTCACGCACAGGGACAAAATCAACAAAATACCCGCCATCAAGCCTAGCCAACGGTTACGTAAATTGTCCTTAAACTCTTTCACGGCAACAGCTTGAATGAGTGTCAGCGCCTGTGGGGGACAATATTGGGCAGTTTCTTGCTCGATACTTATCTGACTCATGCCACTAACTCCCTTTGATATTGCTCTTCTCCAACCGCCGAGCACACGGTTGATGAATTAGAGCGATTCAGCCCTGCCATAAAGTGATGGAAAATATCCTGCAAGCTCGGTGGCGCAATGGAAAACTCTTGGATTTTAAGGAGATGTAATTGCTCGATAACCTTGGGCTTAAGCACATCGGGCACACTAAAGCACACTCTGTTTGCGCTTGAATGATTCCGCATTGAGGCGAACAGTGGCAGAGCCATTAGCTGCTGATATTGCAACGGCGAAACGCGGTGCAACTCAAGCTGACTTGGCAGCGCGCTGATTGCCCTAAGCTGCGATAAATCACCTGCGGCGAGCAGCCGACCTTGGCCTAAGATCAGCGCACTATCCATTTGATCTTGCACTAATCCTAACTCGTGGGTACTGATAATGATGGCGCAACCCTGCGCCTTCAGTTGCGCCATTTTCTGATATAAAAATGCCGATGCGAGCGGGTCTAAGCCCACAGTCGGTTCATCCAATAGCAGCACCTTAGGATCGGCCAATACCGCCTGAGCTAATCCCAAACGTTGACGCATGCCCTTGGAAAAGGTGCTTAGGCGTTTATCCTTGGCCGCCATCAGGCCAAATTCTTCCAGCAAAATGGATACGCGCTTGGGGGCTACCCCCTTAAGTTTGGCAAAATAGCTTAAGATCTCCTGCGCCGTCATATTGTCATAAAAGCTCACATTTTCAGGCAAGTAGCCTAATGACAGATTGGCATTGGCTCGCTTAGTATGCAGAGGTTGTCCCTGCACAAATAGCTCGCCCAGGCTTGGGGAGACAAGCCCTAAGATCATTTTAATCAGGGTCGATTTACCCGCACCATTGTGGCCGAGTAGCGCTAAAGTTTGGCCAGCGTGTAGTTCAAAATGAAGATCCGTGAGCGCCTCAAACGTCGCATAACGCTTGCAAAGCCCAATGGCCTTAATCGCCACTTGTCCTTGGGATGAAACCTTGTTTTTCATCAAGGTAAGCGCCTGTTTATGCTGTGCATCATTGCTGAAATGGCTCATTGCCCATCTCCTCGGTTTTCCATCCCATTAAGGGAAAGCTGTCACTCACACCACTTGCAGCCGTTGGCTGAAACTGCCGCTCCACCCAACGCAGCAGTAAGACCACAGGGCTTTCCATCAGCAGTTTCGCTTCGGGATAGAGCCAAAAGAGTTTGTCTAAGCTGTCGTTGGGCCGATGGGCGATATCCCCGACGCCATCGCCATTAGTGTCCCAACCCTGATATTCGGACCAGTAATTGCCCTGCCCCTGATAACTCCACTCAAGTTGTGCCTCGCCAACGTATTTGACTTGGGTTTGGTTGGCGACAATGCGGTTATGCCAGAGACGATTCACTTCGCCGCCCATGGCCATGCTGATCCCAGTATCGCTATGGCTAAACTCGTTCGCCTCGATGCGATTATTCTGCGCGGCGTAGATAAAAATGCCCTTGCCCTCGCTACCAAGCTCCAGCGAACCTTGGGGATTGACCACCTCTGTCGCGATATTCGCCTGAATATGGGCATAGTTAGTGATATTGAGCAGAATGCCAAAGTCCCGCGCTTGGCTGACCTTGTTGTGGTGTAAAAAGATGTGCTGCGAGTTCATCAAGGCATAACCGCCATCGACGCTAATCGCTCGATTATTTGAGGCTTCATCGCCTCGGGTGTACATGTAATGGATGCCGTATTGCAACTTAGCGAATTGATTATGGTGGATTTGGCTGTCTGTCACCGACTCGAGATACACGCCATCGCGGACAAAAATAAAATGATTATCTTGCACCTGCGGCGCGCTCACATGTTTGAGGAAGACGCCATCGCCCCTATCTAACACATAAATGGCGCCATTACCGCTGATGCTGTTTTCCATAATGCGGGGCGCACTCAGCTGCTCGCCATAGATACCAAAGCCATCACCCACCAGCCGATTGCCCTTAATGAGCACTTCGTCAGCCCCCGCTTGCAGCAAGATCCCCGCATTCTGGTAATAAAGATCCCGCCCCCAGTGACGGATATTCAGCCCTTCAACAATCACCTTGGGCGCTGCAATGGTTAAGGCGCTACCTTGGCGCAAAGCATCTAGGGTTGCCCCCGCTTCGCCCTTAAGATGAATCGTGCGGCTGACATTAAAATTGCCTTCGTAAACGGCGGTGGCGAGCACAACAGTGTCGCCATCCTGAGCCCGCGCGAGGGCTTGGGTTAAAGCCGCAGTATCTGTGACCCTAAACTCCTGCGCCAACCCAACAAGGGATAAGCTACAGAGCCAACCGAGGAGCAAGCAGCGCCACATAGCAATCGCCTACTTATCGCCGGCCAGTAATTCGAGGGTGATCTCATCGAATCGGAGCACGCGGCCACCGTATTCTTGAGCAAAGGCCTCGGCGGCGGCTTTGGTGCTAAAAGGTGCAACTGCTGGCCCCATCACGGCTTTTTTACTGGTGCCGTAGACATAAAACGCACTGGCGGCATCGATAAAGGCACCATCGTCTGGCTGTTCCCAGTCGGTTGATGCGGCGTCATGCACCATCATGTACTCAATTTGTCTTTTGTTTTCAGGCTGTAGGGCAAAGTTAAACATATCGCGACTGGAGCAAAACTTAGGCACCATCTTCTCGGCCTTCAAATGCACTTGTCCCTTAGGTCCTGGGTATTTAGTGATCACCATGCCGCAGAGGTGGCAACGGTCATGCTCGTGGATCATCTCGGCTTTATGTTGATGATCCGTGGCTTCACTCTTGTTGCAACCCAATAACAAAGGAGCGACTAGTAGCAAACTTAAGTACTTTTTCATCCTGTTATTCCTTGAAAAATATCAACGCCTCGCCAAGGCACCTTGCAGGGACAGACCTCTTGCGACGAGGGTTGATACAAAAATGGTTCTTAGCTCAGGCCTTGGGCCTTAGCTCTGGATTAAATCGCGTAGTTTTGCCCCGCCAACAGGATGAAGAGTCGCAGGCACATCATGCCCACTACCGCACACATGCCCGACATATAAAACGCTTTGGCCGAATGGCTAAAATGCTTACCCGTGGCGAAGTTAAGGAGCAGCGGCGCACCAAAACCGATACCGACCACACCAATCCAGAATACGCTTGCCCAGATCCCTTCTTGGAAGGCGGCAAAGGCAAGCTGCCCCCCGGCATTACCGGTTAACAGCGCGGTGGCGATCATAAAAATAAACAGGGCTTCGGCGAACATAATTGGCCACTCAGCGCCGTGTAGGATCTTCATCTCGCCGCTGTGTAAAGGTTCTTTAAACAACCACACCGCCAGCATTTTGACCGAGGCGCCGCCCGCTGAAAGCCCTGAGGCAATAAACAGCGCAGGCAATACCGAAGTGTTGATCAGCGGGAAGCGGATCAAGGCGGAGATTAAGAAGCCGGTGTAAGCACATACGGATAACGCCAGTAATAGCACCAGTGCTTCCATTGGGCGTCTAAAGCCCTTCAACTTAGTGATGATGGGGCCGAGGAACTGCAATTGGGGGATGGCCATCAGCTCTTTTTCGAGGGCGAATAGCGCGACCACAGCCACTAACGGGATATACACCGACAGGGCAATCACACCAATCGACATCACAGAATTTAAGTTGTAGAACACCAAAATTCGCCAGAAGAATAAGGGGTTAGTCAGGTCGAGCACCAGACACAACATCCCTAAACTGATAGTGACAAACGACAGCAGAGTCGCCGCTTTTAAGAAGGCGGTATTTTCAACCTGACCTAAGTAAAACCGCAGCGCCAGCGCAATGGTTAACGCCCCGCCAGAGATGCCCGCGAAGAACAAATACACCGCAATCGGCCAAGGCCAAGCGACGCCTTGGGAGAGGCCTAAGGTAAATTCCATACTGGTATCCATATTTACACTCCCAGTTTGACGATTGGTATGTAACGTAAGCTCGGCTCGGTGCCAAACTGCGGCTTAATGCGCACTGAGTCTTTTACCGCTAAGAGTTTGCTTACGTAGGATTGAGGATCGTTGGCATCACCGAAGATCAACGCATCGTATTTACAGCTCTGCACACAGGCAGGCAATTCGCCCTTGGCTAACTTGCTGTTCAAACAGAAATCGCAGTTATCGGCCACATCGGTATCGCTGTTGATGTAGCGGGCGTTGTAAGGACAAGCCCCAATGCAGTATTTACAGCCGGCGCATTTGCTCGCGTCCATAGTCACAATGCCGGTTTTCGCGTCGCGGTGCGCCGCGCCCGTAGGGCAAACGGTCACACAGGGGGCGTTCTTGCATTGCTGGCAGGAAACCCGCACAAACTTACGTTCACAGTCACAGCTCATCTTGCCGCAATGTGGACAAGGCTGACCTTCGACACGGCCACTCTGCTGCTCGAGCAACACCCGTGACTTGCCTTCGGGCAACTGGTTGGCTTGATTACAGGCGGTTTTACAGTCGCCACAGCCGACACATTTGTTTTGGTCAAAGACCATGACGTAATGGGGCTTATGGGCGCCGTCGGACTCTTCTTTGACCGAACACCCGGCTAAAGGCGTTAACATCAAAGAGCACATGCCAGCGCTTTTAAGGAACCTCCGTCTCTCTATATTTTCACTCACAACATCCTCCATCTATCGGTTTTATACCGACGTTTTTATTTATATCGTTATCGTTCCAACATGCCTGAAAATGGCTAGCGACTTGATTAATATCCACTTTCATTCAATTTGCTTTCAGCCTTGCCGATGGCGTTTAACAGGGCCTCACGATTAATCTCTGCCCTTGGCTGCGCCAGTAATGCTTGCCAATGGTCTATCGCCTCTTGGTAGCGCCCATGGAGATAGGCGTCGTTGGCCTGTAGCATCCGCGTCTGTGGCTCAAAGGGCGCAAGCGCAAGCGTCTGTACAATCAGTGCTTGGGTCTCTGCGGTCATTTGCCGACCATCGCGGTAATAGAGGGCATTGGCCTTAGCGCCGAGCACCTCTGCATCCTCCCCCACCAACACAAGCAGTTTGTCTAGGGTTTGCACCGCATCGGCATATAAGCCACCGGCGCTGTAAGCCTCGGCAAGCGCCTGTAATGCCAACGGGTTTTGCGGTTGTTCATCCACGAGGCGCAGAGCTTTGGTGATGTCGGCAGCCACTAAATAGTCAATGTTTTCATTGAGTTTGCCTGTATCCCAATCCTGATAACGCCCCGTTTGGCTATAGATGGCGAGCGTGAGCAATAGCAGCAAACCACTGCTCAATGCGGGCACAAGGTAGGAGACTTGAGGGAGCCTCTCCACCGATTGCAGCAGGTTTAAACGCGCGTGTTGCCAGAAAATCCAAGCCACAAACCCGCTTAATAGGAGTGCCATGGTGAACCCTAAACTTGCCATGCCTTACCTCGACGCTCGCCTATCCAAGTTCATCTCTCACTGAACCTAAGCCAATGTTTAGCCCTTAGTGGGCTGGCATCATGCCCATCATGCGGGCTTCTTTTTTCTCGCTGGGCTTTTCGATATTTTTCAGTTCAATTTCAAAAATTAAGGTGGATTGCGGCGGGATTTCACCGACAAACTCATTGCCATAGGCCAGCTCTGCCGGGATAACAAAACGGTATTTAGAGCCCATAGGCATAAGTTTTAAGCCCTCTTCCCAACCTGGGATCACGCTCATCAGGGCAAAACGGGTAGGTTCTTTACGGCCAATGGTGTTTTCAAACTCAGTACCATCGATAAGCTTGCCGACGTACTCGACGGTAACCACATCTTCAGGGTTGGGTTTATTGCCTGTACCTTGAGTTAACACTTCGTATTGCAGGCCAGATTCTGTGACTTTAACGCCAGCTTTATTTTTATTTTCAGCAAGATAGGCTGCTCCCGCCTTGGCATTCTCAGCGGCGAGTTTCTCGGCGTTAGCCTTACGTACCTCGTTTAACTGTTCGGCGCGTTGGTTAAGATAGGTCAGCACTTCTTCATCGGTTAATTGCTGCTGTTTTTTCAAGGCATCGACAAAGCCCTGTACCACTAAGTCCACATTCACTTCGGCGCCCAGTTCGACTTGGTTATAAATCTGGCCAGAAATGTAGTTACCCACAGAGGCGCCGATGCTGTAAGACGCTTTATCCGCATCGGTTTTAAGCGTTGGGGCAGCAAAGCTCGCCATAGAGACAAACAATGCAGCGCAGGTCGCCACTGTGAGGGTTTTTGGGATAAAAGAAGTTGGCATAGATATTTTCATTTTATGTTCTCTACAATTTAGCCCTTGGGCTTTAGTGCTTTAGCCGAAAACGTATGGGTAACCCCATAACTGATTAAAATATTTATTTGATTACTATGGTTTTTCTGTTGTTCTGCCTGACATACGCCAGCCGAAGATGCCATCGGCCATGTGGCGCACTCCTGTGTAACCTAGCTTCATGGTTTCCCGTGCGGCCATGTTGCTGGCGGTGCAAAGACGGTTGGCGCAATAGAACACCATCACAGCGTCTTTATTCTTTGGCAGTAGCTCTCGCCAATTCTGCACATTGAAAAACACCGCTCCGGGGATAAAACCTTCCGCCCAAATTTCCAGCGTGTTTACATCGAAAAAATACACTCCTGGCTTGCCGACTAAGGTTTCGGCTTCCCGCATGGAAATCGGATTCAACTGAATTTCGTTATAGGGCGCCTCGGAGATCTCAGAGCCACCACCAGCCACGACGGGTAAACTCATCCCCCCTAGGCCCAGTGCCAGTAAGCCGCCTAATAGGCTGTGTCGAATCACTTTATTCATCATTTGGCCTCGTATAGCCCCCGACACTTGCGTGCCGGGGACAAGTTAGACTCGAGTCGAACTACATTTTCTGTGCGCTCAGGCCGTTGCCATCAATAATGGCTTGGGCTTGAGTGACATAGGTCAAGGCAGCGTCGAGACGTTTCAGTGAGTAACGTGGACCATGGACACCCCATGAACCGTCAGCCTTGATCAGGCGGACAACGTCTTGGGCTTTGTCGGTCAACATCAACACTTGAGTCTTGTCTTCTACCGACAGCTTGGTGACTTCTAACAGCTTATCGATACGGGCAAGGGCTTGTTCTACTTGAGCAAAAGTATCCTTAACGGGTTTTTGCCACTTTTGAACTTCGCCGTAGATTTCCATCTGATCTTCGAAGTGCAGGCCGACTTCTAGCTCAGATTGGAACTGGCTATGACAACCTTTGTTATCCACTACATCATGGTCTGAGGCCGATGTACGGGCACAAGTCCACATCAGGTCGAGGTAGTTGTAGCCGTTTTCGTCTTTCGCCACAGTCCAGCCCTTAGTGGTCGCATCGCGAGACTTGCCTTCAGGTGGGTTGAGGGTCTTACGCAGTGGGTCGACATCAATCTTCCACATGTGTGACTTACGCACGTTGTCGAAGCCCGCCATATCTGGGAACTGGATCGCCGTGAAGTTTTCACAACTTCCCATGTTTGGCATGTGGCAGCTTTGGCAAGTTTGATTGCTGTGGGTGTTAGTGTTCTTGGCGATCTCGGCTTGGGCCGTGTGACAGTCAGTACACTCTTTGATGATTTTTGGCTTAGTCATACCCGTAGTCCAATCACCGTCGGTGACTTCGTGCGGATCGTGACAGGTTGAACAACGCATGCCTTTGTCATAGTGCGCTGAGGCAAACATTTGCGAACCTTCAGTACCACAGGATGGGCAAGAAGACTTCATCTTCACGTTGAAGGCATATTCCAGCTTCTCTTTACCCTGTGGCGTGTCGGCTAACTCTTCAACAAAGTTAAAGCGTTGGTGACAACGTTCACAGTTAGATGGCATGCCACCACCAATACCACCGTCTAAGTGACCGCCCGCGCCGTGACACTCTTCACAGGTAATCCCTTTGGCGATAGTGTGCTTTTGCAGCTCTTTCGGGTTACCTAAAGCCGCGAAGAATTCATCCTTGGTTTGGAAGTCAAACTTAAAGGTGTGGCACATTTCGCAATAGGAGCTAGCCGGTTGGAACAGGAATTCCTTCTCGTACTTAGCACCGTATGAACTCATGCCCCATTGGTGTGAACCGCTGGTACCGAAGTCTTCCATTTTGACGGGGAAGCTTGGGATGGCTTTGTTGATTTTGGCTGCCATTTCAGGGGTTAACCACTCAGCCCAACCACGGGAGAACTGGTTACCACCAGCGACCATAGTCCCTGTGCCATCCTTCAACAGACCGTCTTTCACGTGGTAAGTACCGCGCACTAGGTAGGCGTCGATAAAGCCATATTTAGTCCGTGGCGTACCCACAGTGGCGTAGATGGCATCGGCGGTAATACCCGATGGCAGAATCGAGGTATCCTTAGTGCCATACATGGTTTTCTTCAGGTCGTTATCGACCTCTGGGTGCTCGCCAGGGAAGCGAATCGTCTTAGAGTGGCGTGAACGTCTCCACTTCTCGTATTGCGGACCATGACACTCACCGCACTTTTCTGGGCCGACAAACTTGTTCGGGAAATCTAAAATCGATTTCGCCCCTAAACGGTATTGCAGTGCCTTAGGACGCTGGCCATCGTTGTAAGAACTGTAACGCACTGCGGTGCCATCAGTGGGGTTCACTTCTTTACTGTGTTTGCTGTAAGCAACACTGTCACCACCGTGTAAATATTCTTCACCACGGTCACTGACTTTATAAGTGCCCTTTAATCGACCTTCAGCGTCGTATTTAAAAACTGGGTGATTTTCAAATAGAAAATCAAACAATTCTTGCTCTTGAACAATATAATCCTGCAGTGTTTTCACACCGCGGGATTTCTCCATTAAATTTTCATTTAAATTGGGGTTAGCCAGAATATCTTGAGTATAGTGGGATTGCTGTTTATTACCCACTCCAGGTACCACTTTCCCCTCCGACTTAGCATCGGCAGCGACTGTGGTAGCGCTTACGGCAGAACCTAAACAAAATAGCACGCTTAATGCTACTTTGGATTTCCATCGCTTCATCATTCACTCCTAATTTATCATTAGTTTTATATTTTCCACTGAACCTAACTGTTCACTGAACGACATAAACAATTGACCAGTGGCGGCATGATGAAGCAGCTAAACGCCTAAAAACCTGAGCTAGAGCACATTAAATTTAGCTTCAGAAATCAATAGAAATAAAAAGAAACAAATAAAATAAAACCAATGAGTTAATTAAAATACAGGAAAAATATTTTAGAAATAAACCGTGGTTTTTGAGATCTAAAAAGACCTAAAAAATGGTTTTATTTTTCAAAAATCACCAAAGGGAAAAGTGACGATTTTAATGCCGAGACAGATCACATTCCTAGCCGAAAAACTCCGCTACCCTGCCAGTCAATCCAAAGCGGGTGAAATGTTCGAGATATTTAAAATCACTCAAAATTAAAAATAAGATTCATCAAAAACAATCCAGCGATGATTGACTTAAAGCTTAAATTAAAATGCTCGAACATTATCAACGTTAAATTTCACCATTAATGAATAGCCAATAAATCAGATTAACCATGCAACACAGGAAATCACTATGATAAGTATGTTCCCAGAAATAGGTCACCTATTGCTCATCATAAGTACTGTGTTGGCATTATTCTCCGCAATCATTCACTTTATTGGCACTCATCAGCCACAACTTTATTTAATCGAATTCGGCAATAAATTATTTAATGCCATGTTTATAAGCTTATTGAGCGCACTCTTATGCCTTATTTATGGCTTTATTAGCGATGACTTTTCGGTTGCCTATGTGGCGAATCATTCCAACAGCCAACTCGCCCTCGGTTATAAAATTGCCGCAGTATGGGGCAGTCATGAAGGTTCTATGCTGTTTTGGGTGTTCGCCATCGCGTTATGGGGTGCCATCATCAATTGCCGCCAAGCAAGTAAACTCGTCGGCTTAGATAACGCCGATGTGCAAACGGATAAAGCCTACTTTGCCCGGCTATTGGCGATTCTCGCGCTCGTTATCCTCGGCTTTAATCTGTTTTTACTCTTTACCTCCAATCCCTTTGCCCGATTACTACCTAACATCCCCATTGAAGGGCGCGACCTCAATCCGATATTGCAGGACATTGGCCTCATACTGCACCCACCTATGCTGTTTTTAGGCTATGTCGGGCTGACGGTATGCTTTGCCGCGGCGCTAGCATCCCTGCTGGGAGGCGCATTAGTGCATCGTCACCTCGAATACTTGCGGCCTTGGGTATTATTGGCGTGGATTTTCCTCACGGGAGGCAATGCCTTTGGTTCTTGGTGGGCCTATAACGAATTGGGTTGGGGCGGTTGGTGGTTTTGGGATCCCGTTGAAAATGCTTCTTTTATTCCTTGGCTAGTCGCCACTGCACTGGTGCATTCTTTAGTGCTGACCAGAAAGACCCAAGGCTTTGCCCTCACCACGCTATTTTTGTGCATCTTGGCATTTTCGCTGAGTTTACTCGGCAGCTTTTTGGTGCGTTCCGGCATAGTGCAATCCGTGCATGCCTTCGCGGCGGATCCCACCAGAGGCATGTCAATCCTATGTTTATTGGTGCTATTTGTCGGTGCGGCGCTGCTGATTTTTGCGCTCAAAGCCCAAGCCTTGAAGCATGAGGTCAGCCCTAGCCTATTGAGCAAAGGGACACTGTTACTACTTGGCATCATAGTATTGGTGGTTGCAGCCTTTTCCGTTCTGCTGGGCACCTTTTATCCCCTGCTATACGAGTTGTTAGGCTTAGGCACTCTGTCGGTCGGCGCGCCTTATTTTAATGCGATTTTTGTCCCACTGACCTTTATCGCGGTGATGCTAATGGGCATAGCACCGTTAATTGCTTGGGGACGATCGCGCGGCAAGCCACTCAAGGTATTAGCCTTGCCCTCTGTCGCCATTGTGATTATCGCGGCGCTGATGAGTTATCAAACCCAAACCGATGGTGCTCTCTTCCTATTCCTTGGCTGCGCCAGCGCGTTGTTTTTGCTCTGCTGTCTTGGGGTGAGTGTAACAGTGACATCCCAAGCATTAACCCCACCTAAGCCCGTCATATCGACAACATCAAAGCGCGCCAGATTAGCCATGCTAGTCGGTCATTTTGGTGTGGCGGTCAGCATTATCGGCGCGACCTCGGTATCGTTTTTCGAGCAGGAAGCCTTGCTGCGTATGGGGCCTGGACAAGGTAAACCCCTTGCCGATTATGTGCTGGTGTACGAAAGCACAGAACCTGTAGAAACCCCAAGTTTTAGCGCGATCCAAGCCAATATCAGTATTCGCGATGCCAAGCAGGATGGCGTAGTACTGGGTTACCTGCATCCACAGCGACAAACCTTTCATAGCAATGGCATGGAAGTGTCCCATGCGGACATAGACCACGGTTTTTGGCGGGATCTCTATGTCTCTATGGGGCTACAACTGAGCGACACCGAATACCTGATCCGCATTAGCTATAAGCCCTTAGCGACCTGGATTTGGCTGGGTGCTTTATTGATGATGCTTGCGGGCGCTATTGCCGCTTGGCCAATCAAACAAGGCCACAGAGTCGCACAAACAAAGGCGCTGAATGTAAGTCGCTCACCACAGGAGACAATGACGTTATGAACCCACTGTTTCGCTCGCCCTATTTGAGCCTCTTATTTTGGTTGCTGTTGCTGAGCCTGTGCTTTGGCGGCGCGACGTTTCTCGCCACGGCGCAGGAGGCTCCCAACCTTGGCGCCTCCTATCAACAGCAAGCCATAGAGATCAGCAAAGTGCTGCGCTGCCCCATGGCAACTAATCAAACCTTATTTGAATCGCAAGCACCGATTGCCCATGAGCTGAAAGGACAAATCTTTTCACTTTTGGAACAAGGCTATAAGCGGGACGAGATCTTCGATTTTATGGTGCAGCGCTATGGCGAAAAAATCCGTTATCAGCCCGAATTTAAACCCGCCACTCTGGCACTCTGGCTCGGCCCGCTCGTGCTGTTAGCCGCAGGATTTGGCTTAGGGTTTGCGCTGTTAAAGCGCAGGCCACAAGTCCCAAACGCATAGCTCCTACGCATGGCCCGTAGAAGATAGCCACTTTTACCCTATTGCTAAGTTTGAATAGAAGGATTATCCCATGAAATCTTACACCGCTAAGCTCACTCTCCTTTGCACCGCATGGCTGCTGAGCTGCGCCGTTCAGGCCCATTCACTGCAAAACAAACTCTATGACACGGGTGAGCCCATTCCTAAACCCAGAGTCATGACCGGCTTTATCGAGATGCAGCATGCCCGCGGCGTGCCCGAAGTGCCTTTTATCGATGAAGCTGGGCAGGCACACAGCTTAAAACAACACCAAGGCAAACTGACCTTAGTGAATCTGTGGGCGACTTGGTGCGTGCCCTGCTTACGGGAAATCCCTGAGCTGCAAAAACTCCAGCAGCAATATGTCGATAAGAACATCGCCATAGTGCCCATCTCGATT
The DNA here is from genome assembly GCF_052907445.1 of Shewanella sp. Koi 1. NCBI lineage: Bacteria > Pseudomonadati > Pseudomonadota > Gammaproteobacteria > Alteromonadales > Shewanellaceae > Shewanella > Shewanella sp. Koi 1. Next base: position 4,238,236 of record NZ_JBREJM010000001.1, read on the forward strand.
GATGAAGAAGTAAAAGATGTACGACCATTTTTGGATCAGCATGGCTTTAGCAACTACCGCACTTGGCTCGATCCTGACAAAAACATCGAGCAGATCATCCCTGCCAACGTTGTCCCTGCGACCTATGTGTTTGATGCTAAAGGAAACCTAGTCGGTTTTGTCCGTGGCTATCTCGATTGGACCGATAAAGAGGTTGCGCCCTATTTGGATAAGCTTATCGCCAAATATGCCCAGTAATTTCGCTCGGCACTCATTAGCACAGCACTGAAGGGCTAAGTGGGTTTTGACTTAGCCAATCCATGAAATCAAATCTCCGTTCGGTACCCCACCCTAAATCTTTGCCGAAGCCCGCTGCTCCCCAATTTGGCAGCGGGTATTTTTACCCCAAGGCGGACTCGCTTTGTATTCTGCGCCACCTTTCTTTAGAATTGCCGCTGTTATCCATGAATCGATTTTGCAAATCCATTCGTAAAACCCATTGATAAAATCTAAGGCTTCCCGATGAAACTCACTTGTTTAACTCAACCTATTTATGACCACTTGTACCGTGATATCAGTGAGTTTCGCAGCACCTTCGACCTCGCCGTCAACGATGCTAACTCCTTGGATGAAAAGGCCGACACGCTACATACTTCACTGATTATTGAAGAATTAACCGAACTTGCCGAAGCCGATAGCCGTATCGAGCAGGCGGATGCCATTGTCGATTCTGTGTATGTATTAATGGGGCGTTTAGTGCATTTAGGCGCAGCCCAAATGAGTGACCGCCTAGAGATCAGCTACCTTATCGACTTGCTGCTGTGTGTGGCTAAAAATCGTGAAATCGACTTTATCGCCTGCTGGGATGAAGTGCATTCGAGCAACATGAGCAAAGTGTGCCGCAATGAGCAAGAGCTGACAGAGACTATCGCCTTCTATGCCGAGCAAGGCGTTGAAATCGTTGGCAGCAAAAAGGGCGAGTTTATCATCGCCAAATGCGCTAAGGATGTGGAAATGGCCGGTAAAGTCGTGCGTCAAGGCAAGGTATTAAAGTCGGTGTACTATCGCCCTGCGGATTTAACTCAGTTAGTAAAAGCGTAAAACCGCAAACCTAGGCTGCAAAGCATGTAGAAACAGCATGCAGCCTAGGCCGCTTCCTTAGTCCGACGCGTCTTGCTCGGCATCCTTGCGGTATTCCAAAATATCCCCAGGCTGACAGGCCAAGTATTCACATATACTCGCCAAGGTATCGAAACGCACCCCTTTGACTTTGCCCCGTTTTAACAGCGACAAGTTAGCCTCGGTAATGCCCACCGCTTTGGCCAGCTCCTTAGAGCTCACCTTTCGCACCGCCATCATGACGTCTAAATTAACGATAATATTCAAAATCAAACAAACTCTTGGTTTTCCGCCTCATAATCGCGGGCGGCTTTAAGCAAATACACGATCAGCAACATCAGTAAAATCGTCGATATATTGCCAAAATCGAGCACCAGTTCGATACGACCTTCTTCAAAAAATGACTGATGATAGATACCTATCCCTAAGGTTTGCAGCATCTCGAACACTAAGGCCGCCACTTTTAACCACACTAGCCATAGGTAACATTTCATACTCTCATCACTGAAAAACAAGCCGCGCTGATAGCAGGATAAGAGCCGTTGCAGCCAATAGACTCCTAATAAAAATGTGATAAATAAAGGGGTTAGCATTGCAAGCAACAGCATTCTGTTGGCGCTTGCGAGATGCCATAACTCGAGCAACTGGGTGTTACTGCTATTGAAGCGAATATCGTCGTAGGCCCAATAGCAATAAAACAGGTAGCCGACAATGGCCACCGCCGAAAAGAGCACCAGCCAGCGGCAAAACTCACTGATTTTTATTAATTTTTTAAAATTTTGATTCATCAACTCACCCAAACATCACCCTAGATAATTCTTAGCGAACGAGCACCAGTATAATCCTTCGACAAAAAATATTACAAAGAAATATAAATTTATTGTTTTACGATAATTAATTTTCGTATTAGCATGTTTTCAATTTCAACACACTCAGGTGACGACAATGCAAAAATTTCCATTCACGAGTCAGTTATGCAGTGCTGCCATTGCCGCCGCACTGCTACTGACGGGTTGCAGCGCCGCTGATACCCAAAATGCACAACCTCAAGTTGCCGCGACGCAGCAAACCGAAGCGCCGTTAATTCCTATCGAAAACTTCTTTAACGAGCAGAGCATTCGCCATTTAAAAATGTCCGACGATGGCAAGTGGCTCGCCTTTGTGAAGGAGTATCAAGGGGCCAGTAATATCTTCCTGATGGCCGATAAGGCCGATCTTGCCAGTGCTACGCCACTCACCACCTCCGCCGAACCGATTCGCGACTTCGAATGGTCCGCCAAGGGCAATGACCTGTTCTTTATGAAGGACAAAGGCGGTAATGAGAACACCCAGATTTACAAGCTGAGCTTTGAAGAACACGCGGGCAAGATCACCGCCAAAGAGCAACGCTTAACCCATAAGGACGATGTGCAATACAGCGTGCTCGAGCAGGTAAAAGACAATCCTGATTTGCTGGTTGTTCAAGCCAACCACGACGATTCGAGCCGTATGGATATTTATCTGCTCAACATCCACGATGGCAAGTTAACCCCTATCCTGAAGAACGAACTGAGCTTTACTCAAGTGAAGTTTAACAAGCAGGGCAAACCTGTGATTGCCAGCAGCAGTAATCTCGATAACACCAATGCCTTGTATGTGTTGATCGACGGCAACTGGCGCAAGATCATCCAAAGCGCCAAGGGCGAGAGCATCGATATTCTTAAAGTAAACGATGACAAAAAACTCGCCTATATCAGCGCCAACATCGGTGATCGCGATAAGCAGGAATTGCTGAAAGTCGACCTAATGACGGGTAAATATGAAACCCTGCACAAGGATCCCGACAACGAGGCCGACGTCTATTCGGTGCAATTTAACGATGCGGGCGAGCCCTTAGCCGTGGCTTACTACGGTGGTCGTTTGCGAGTTTATCCCTTAGATGCCGAGTTTGCCCGCCATTGGGATGTGATTAATCGTCATTTTAATCAAGATGTTGAAATCACGATTGGCGAAATGAACGAGAAAACCCATCTGTGGCAAATCCATGTCGCCAGCGACAGAGCCGCGGGTGCGGACTATCAATACAATGCCGCCACAGGGGATATCCATCTGTTAGTGGACATTCCGGCCAGCATTCCTGCGGATCAACTCTCGCCACGTCAATCGATTGTGTATACCGCGCGGGACGGGGTGAAAATCCAAGCCTATTTAACACTGCCTAAGGGTAAACAGACTCAGCTGCCGACCATTATCCTGCCCCATGGCGGCCCTTGGGCACGGGATTTTTGGACGCTCGACTCGGGTTATTTCCACGCGATTGCCCAGTTTTATGCCAACCGTGGCTATGCGGTGTTGCAACCTAACTTCCGTGCATCGACGGGGTTCGGTAAGAAATTCTTAAACTTGGGTAACAATAATTGGGGGATTGGCAGCATGCAGCACGATCTCACCGACGGTGCCAACTACTTAGTGGCGCAGGGTATTGCCGATAAACAACGTTTAGGGATCTTCGGTGCCTCCTACGGTGGCTATGCGGCGCTGTCTGGCGCGACCTTTACGCCTGACTTGTACCAAGCGGTGATCGCCTATGTAGGGCCATCGAGCCTAGTGACGCTGATGAATTCCTTCCCCGACTACTGGCGCCCCTATTTAGGCCAATGGTTTGAGTCGGGTGATCCACAAATTGCCGAGCAGAAACAAGATATGGAAAAACGCTCGCCAATTAACTATGTCGATAACATCAAGGCACCATTGATGCTGATCCAAGGGGCGAATGACCCACGCGTCACCCAAATAGAATCGGACAACATCGCTAAGAAGATGTACCAAAAGTCTTTGCCTGTTAAGTACATACTGGCAAAAGATGAAGGACATGGATTCAGTAAGCGAGCCAATAAACTGGCCTCGATTGTCGCCACCGAGCAGTTTTTTGCTGAGCACTTAGGTGGGCGTGTCGACACCAATGTGAATCCTGAAATCCTAAAACACTTGGACGGTTTAAACGTCGATATCAGTAAACTCTAACGCGCTAAGGGCAAGCTAAGGCTTGCCCTTTTTATTGTGTCTTTATCACTCGGCAACCACGGCATCGACGGCGGCGGGTAAACGGAGCTCAACTCGAGTCAGTAACTTAGTATCATCCACCACGAGATTAGCCTCGCCCTTTTGTGCCCGAGCAAACAAACGCGCCGCATAGGTGCCTATGCCTAGCCCCTCTGCCTTGCCTTGAGTCACATATTTTTCCCAAAACTGTTCACGGATATCGACGGGCACAGCGCCTGTGTTTTCGATAGCGATCAGTACATCACCTTCCTGGCGCGATAGCGAAATCGCCACTTTGGTTTTTGGGCGCGCCGCCTCGAAGGCATTTTTTAGCAGATTGAACAGCATAGGATGGCAGAGCTTAGGATCGCCCATCACATCGAAGCTGCTGCAGGGATCTTCGTCGGGTAACAAATACGCCACTAACTGTTTGCTGTGAAAGGTTAGCTGCGCCGCCTGCAGCAACTGCTTAAGCATCTCATGCACCGAAAACCATTCGGCATCCAAGGCATATTGCCCCGCCTCGATACGCAGAATATCCGAGGTCAAATTCACGGTATTGATCGACTGTAATGCCAGTTCATCGACCAAATTAATCTTAGGCAGCCACTCCTTAGGACAGCTTTTATCCTGCGCGAGCTTTTGCGCCAGCGCGCTGATGGTCGCCAGCGGATTTTTAAGATCATGGCTCATGATGCCATCGGCATTATCCTTTAGCTGTGCCAGACGCTGCATCTCGTCGCACTCTTGCTGTAATGCCCGCTGACGCTGCATTTGCGCCAGCACATTCGCCAATTTGAGCTTTAAGATCTCTGGCTGTACAGGCTTAGTGAGGTAATCTATCGCGCCGCCTCTAAGCCCCTGTAGATGATGCTCAACCTCGCCGAGGGCACTGACAAAGATCACTGGGATCTGCGCCGATTTAGGCTCAGTTCTCAAGGCTTGCAGCACTTGATGCCCATCCATCTCTGGCATCATCACATCTAACAACACCGCATCGGGCGGCGTCGCCGATTGGCAAATTTTTAGCGCCGCCATACCGTCCTTGGCAAACAGCACCTTATATTCGTCATTTAAGAGCCCCGCCATAAAGGCCAGATTATCCGGCATATCATCGACCACCAGCACCACATTCAAGGCTGGCGCGGTTTCAGCTGTCGCCGTTGTTTCTACCTTGGCCGCCATCGCTGAAGATAGCGCGACTTGAGTACGTTTATGCCGACGCGTGAGTGCCTGCAACACTCTGCCCTGCAAGGTTTTAGAGTTAAAAGGCTTAGCGATAATGTCTGCGACATGGTATTTCATCGCCACGTCCACTAAACCTCGATGGGCATTGGCCGTCACGAGGATAATGGGTAAGTCCCGCCATTTTTCCTGCTGGCGCAGACTCTCGAGTAACTCTTGGCCATCGCCATCGGGCATGCTCCAATCCAGCAGCAACAACTCGACCTGATGACGCTGTAAGACGTCCAAGGCTTGGCGACCGCAATCGGCCTGTAACACCTGACCAAAACCGAGTTGCCGCAGCTGCTCGGCCATAATCTTACGCAGGGCATCCATATCCTCGACGATCAAACACTGCATCTGACCTAACTGCATACTTCCTCCTGCGCCAATTTAAGTGTGTGCAGTCGCGTTAATGCCTGTTCAAAATCAAACAGTTCAACATCCATTTTTAACTGTTTAAGCACACTCGCCTGGGACTGAAACTGCGGCGCATGGATAAGCTTATTCACCCATTCCAAGGCATTGGTGTTGTATTCCAGCAGGCTGTTTTCTAATTGCTCCATCAGCCCACTTAAGGCGTCATCATCCAGACAGGTTTCATCCTTAGTGCTGAGCTGTTGATGCCAAAGTTCCAAGCCATTGACCAAACACTGCAATTCGGTTTGTAGCGCCAACAGTTGATCGTGTAACTCCACGGTAAAACTCTGTTGCGCCGTGTGGCATTGCTGCTCGAGTTCACCGGCTTGGCGGCTGATCTCCACCGCCCCGACATTGGCGGCAACGCCCTTTAAGGTGTGCAAGCTTAAGCGCAGCTCATCGGCATTTTCGTCCTGCCAGGCGCGCTGTTGCTGCCCGAGCAGTGTCTTGCTGGTGTTGATAAATAACCCCAACAAATGACTGTAGAGCGACTCGTTATGATCGCAAAGCGCAAGACCATTGTGAGTCTGTAAGCCATCGAGCTGCGGCAGGCCATGGGCCGTGCTCGCTCGCTTTAATACCAAGGGCACTGGTTTACGCTGCTTTGGCGTTATCCAGCGCGCCATAACCGTGTAGAGATCCTTCACATGCACAGGTTTAGTGATTTGGTCATTCATCCCCACCGCCAGCGCTTTTTCAATGTCGCCGGACATGGCATTGGCCGTCATGGCCAAAATCGGCAGATTGGCAAATTCAGGCAATTCGCGGATCCTGCGAGTCGCCTCGTAACCATCGAGCACTGGCATCTGGCAATCCATAAGCACACAGTCGAAGTACTGCTGCTCGATGCGCTCAATGGCCTCAAGCCCATGATTCGCCACTGTGACATTCACGCCCGCTTGGCGTAATAGCTCTACCGCCAGCTCCTGATTGAGCTGATTATCCTCAACCAGTAACACCTCAGCCCCCGCTAACTGAGTTTTCAGGGCGTGCAGAGAATGGTCCTGCTGCACCTGTCTGCCATGCTCATTGTTGTGTCCCAGCAGGGATAACAGGGCATTACCTATGGCAATAGGCGTCAGTGGTTTCGTTTGTGACAGCACCCTTGGGTTATTTTCAATCAGCGGCCTTAGGGTGTCTTGGTCGCTAAGGTTACCAATCAGCAGCATCCGCGAATCGGGATTGGCCATTAGCGCAGCCAGTAACGCTGGGCTAAATGCACTGTAATCACAGAGCACAAGCTGGCGTGAACCTGAGTGTTTAAGCGATTCAATCACACTATCAGGGTCGGCCACTGAGACCTGCATTTGGGCCGATATCCCATGTTCTGTGAGTAACGTTTCTAATCTAGGGTGCAGCCCGACTAACTTAGCGGTTTCGCCCACTAAGGCATCGAATAGCGACTTAGGCTCATAGGTATCTGCACAGTTGAGTGTGATCCTGAGGTAGAAGCGGCTGCCCACACCAAACTCACTCTCACACCACACCTCGCCGCCCATCAAATGGGCGAGGCGCTTACAAATGGCCAAGCCAAGCCCTGTGCCGCCATATTCCCGAGAGGTCGAGGCATCGACTTGTTCGAATGAGCCAAATAGCATCCCTTGTTTTTGCTCGGGAATACCAATGCCAAAATCTTCCACACAGAAGGTCAGCTCGACCTCATCCCCCTGTTGCGTACTCTGACAACTTAACACCACACTGCTGTCGTCGTGGGAAAACTTGACCGCATTATTGCAGTAGTTGATCAGGATCTGCCCCAAGCGCAGACCATCACCATGGTAATAACGGGGCAGCTCGGGCGGCAGATCGAAGATAAATGCCATGTTTTTCTCTTCGACCTTGTAACTCACCACATTGGCCAAGTTAGACAGCACATCGTCGAGATCGAATACCGTGCATTCGATATCCATCTTCTCGGCCTCAATCTTGGAAAAATCCAAAATATCGTTGAGTATGCCCAGCAGCGAACCTGCGGCTTGATGCACCTTGCCCACATAATCCCGCTGCTTACTGTTCAGCTCTGTCTGTAGTACGAGATATGACATCCCCAGAATCGCATTCATCGGCGTGCGGATCTCATGGGACATATTCGCTAAAAAGTCCGACTTGGCGCGATTAGCTGCCTCGGCCGCGTCTTTGGCTATGGCCAGTTCGTCCTGAATCGACTTAGTGTCGGTAATGTCTAAGGCCCAACAGAGGTTAGCATTTTGGCCATCCTGCACTGTGTGATAGGAGGTCAGCAGCACATTACGGCGCTGGCCATGGGCATCAAACAGTTGCGTCTCAAATACGGTACTGTCTTGGCTTAAATCCAATTCGCGGATATGGCAGCGGTAGTCATCGGGCTGCACAAAAATCCGATAAACCGATTGCCCCACCTCTAGCCCCGTCATCTCGGTAATTTGCTCATTCACGTAACGACAAACCCCTTCGATACAGATCCAGACCCCGATCGGGCTTCTGCCTAACACGTGTTTCAGCAAATCCCGCTCACGCTCGAGCAGGGCATTCATTAACTTTCGTTCCGACAAATCGTGGTACGACCCTAGAACAAACAACTCGCCATTGAGCTCGATACGCTTGAGTGTCACGTCTACGTGAATAACCTCACCGGCCGTGTTAATAAAGTCGGCCTCAAACTTAAGCTGTCCTTGGTCTAACACGGTTTGCAGACGTTGCTCAAACACACTCTGTTTAGCGGCATCATCATCCTGCTCGGGGTAATAGACTAAGGTGCGTTGCCCAATTAGTTGGTGTTTACTCTGATACTTGAGCAATGACAGCAGTGCACTGTTGCACTCGATGATCACCCCCTGACTATCGGTAATCACACAGGCATCGACCGCCGAATCAAACAGCGCTTGAAACTTATGCATGCTCAGGCTTAGCTGCTGCTCGGTGTGGATCCGCTGCACGATATCTTTATTTAATCGTCTGTTGCGCAAGCTAAAAAGAAACAGCACCAGCAACACCGCCACGGCAATCCGCACCGCCCAGTCGAATACTTTCTGCTTCTTTATCCCTAGGTCATATTGCACATTCACCCAGCGGTGCTGAATTTCGCGCGCCTTATCCTGCGGGATTTGTGCAAAGGCTTTATCTAAAATGCTTTGCAGTTCGGGCCAGTCCTTACGCACCCCCATAGAAATCCCAAAGCGGTAGTCACTGGCCGCTGCAATTTGCAGGTGATTAAAGGGAGGCGACTGAAGTAAGTGCGCTGTGCTTGGGAAATTAACAAAGGCCGCATCGACCTGACGCTTATCCACTGCCGTTAAGGCTTGCTCCAAATTACTGACGGGCACCAGCACTATGTCTGGATAGTCTTCGAGTAGCTGCGTGTGAGTAATATCACCGGCTACTACACTGACCGATTTGCCCTTAAGGCTCTCAAGGCTGTTGGGATGCTCGCCTTCGACGTGGGTCACTATCACCGGCGGATACTGATTTAAGGCATCGGTAAATAACATCCACTGCTCACGCCCTGAACCCGCCGAGGCCAGCGATAACATATCCACTTTATGCTGCTTAAATTCCTCAAGCGCTTGCTGCCAGGAACCTTCGTTATAGGTCTGGAAAATCAGCGGCACCACACGGCTGATTTCGGCAAGATAGTCCGCCATCATGCCGCGGTGAATGCCGTTTTCGTCAATAAAATCAATCGGCGCTGAATGGGGATCCACGCCCACCCTGACGATGGGATTGTTGTTGATAAAGGCCCTTTCCTCTGCGGTGAGCATGCTCATAAAGCGGTGTACATCCATATTGGGGATCAGCGCGCCTAAGCGAAAATCGACCAGAAATAGATTTTTATTGAGCGCCAACGAGACTCGGGCGAAATCGGGCTGTAGTGAGTCAAAGTCGAGTAACTCATAGTAATCGTTATAGTTATTAGGGCTGATGATCAAAGGTGTAATTAAAAACTCCGCCCCCTTGGAACGAATATCCACCCCATTTAAATAATCGAACAGCAGCACCAGACAAATGCGCCCTGAAACTCCATCCCACCGACAGCGGCGGCGATAGCCCCCTTTTGGATCCCTTGGGCGAGCTGATGATCCCAGCTTAACGAAGCAATATGGGGAATGGGCCGCTGCGGATTGGCTTCGGCCTCATGGCTTACCGCCAATGCCATAGTGGTGTTCATGGCGATCACTGTATTAATACTAGGATCCTGTTGTATGGCTTTAAGATAAGCCTCACGCGCCGCAGGCGCCGTCCAGTCGGTGTTCACTACTTTGAGCTTGGCATTGGCAAATTGCTTGTTGACCGCAGTTTTCAGCTCAGCAGTACGCTTTTGCACATCGTGATTATCTTTATTCCCCGCGAGTAACAGCACATTCATGCGCTCGGCAGCGCTTTCCTGCTCAAACATTTTTTCGAGTAGGTTTTGCCCAAGGTTGTTGTTATTCATCGCCACTCGGCCAATCCAGTTGGCATTTTGTGTGCGCAGAGACAATGAGCTTTGGCTAAATTCAGAATTGATGGTCACCACAGGGATATGCTGCTGATTTGCCTCGGCTAAGAGCGCCTGCCCCTTGCCTGCAACGGGGACAAAAATAATCCCAGAAACATCGTTAGCTATCGCCTCACGGCCCAACTTGAGCAAAGTGTCGGGCGTGCCATCGCCGTAAGCCACATCCAATTGGATATTGAGATCCATCGCCGCAATTCTGGCGAACTTAGCGATTTGGTGCCAAAAGGGTCTATCGGATTCCAAGATCAGACTCACCCTATGGCTATGGGCGAGTTTTTGCGCCGGCGTCAACTGGGCCAGCGCCTGACGATGTTGCAACGTCGATGACTCATTGGCCTGCGCGGCATTGGGCCATACCAAAAGCAACGCGGCAGATAACAGCAAGAGACCCGCAAAATAACCCAATGAAGCGAGTAGCTTACAAGGATGCGCTTGGTGTTGACCCCAGCCGATGGCGGCCAAGCCTTGTCGAATAGTCCTGTGTATACGACCCGATGAAATGCCAAAAACGGCCATAACTTTTCCTCTTAGGTTAAGTTTCTTACCGTCCCGTTGGTATGAATGGTGTATTAAGAATGAGAAGACGAAATGCGAACAGCTAAAACACGGAGGATCTTATGGGATCCGAGATCATGGATGGAGCACAGTTAGCCCGCTTATCCACTGGGCCAAAGGCGCTTTCGCTCATAAAACAGGCAACAATTGTAAAAAAAACCGCATCGACTAAAAAGTATCAATCCCTAAAAGTGTGAACAAAACAGGCCAAAAGATACAACATGATACATTTTTTTGGGGTATTATCCTGTTAGTACAAGATTTAACCAGTCGTTAAATCCGCAATATTTTTTCCGTCAAGCTTACAGCTACCGCCATCATATAACCTGAAAAATGAAAATGTAGACTTCATATTTTTATGATGATTTTCATATTGTTATATTGATTCTTCATGGAATTAAGCAGCATTAACCGCCTAGTTTGGCACTGGCATTAACGGGGACGAATTGGGGCTCTCTCAGCATCGTCGCCGAATTAATACGGGAAACCAACCGACACAGTTGAGGCGAAACCATGACTCCATTTGTAACAAAGCCCACCCTATTAGTAGTGGATGATACTCCTGACAATATTCAGATCATTCATGGGATCCTGTCGGCGCACTATACGATCCGCGCCGCAACATCGGGTGAGAAAGCGTTAAAACTGGCCAGCACCCATCCATTACCAGAGTTAATCCTACTCGATGTGATGATGCCTGAGATGGACGGCTTCGAAACCTGCCGCAGACTCAAACGCGATCCTGTGACCAGCAAGATCCCCGTGGTGTTTGTGACCGCCAAGACAGATACCATAGACGAGCAAACCGGGTTTGAACTCGGTGCCGTGGACTATATTTCTAAACCCATTAGCCCTGCGGTACTTAAGGTACGGACTCAAACCCATTTAGCCTTGAGCAATCAAGCAAGGCAGCTCGAAGCACTGGTTCAGCAACGAACCCAAGAGCTTGAATCGACTCGCCATAAGATTATTCAAAAGCTTGGGCTGGCGGCTGAATATCGGGATAACGAAACGGGATTACATATCTCCCGCATGAGCCATTATGGGCGCATTCTGGCCGAGCAAGTCAGCGACTCCCAAGCTTGGTGTGAGATGTATTTTACGGCGCTGCCGATGCACGACATTGGCAAAATTGGTATCCCAGATTCGATCCTGTCGAAACCGGGTAAGTTAACCGATGATGAGCGCCAGCAAATGCAGCAACATACCAGTTTTGGCGCGCAGATCCTCGATGACGAAAACGATCCCTTGTTATCCCTTGCGCAGGAAATCGCCCTCCACCACCATGAACGATGGGACGGAACTGGTTATCCCCATGGGCTGGCAGGCGAGCACATTCCATTGAGCGCCCGTATTGCTGCGGTTGCCGATGTGTTCGATGCACTCACCTCAGACCGCCCCTATAAAGTGGCGTGGAGTACTGAGCAGGCCTTTGATTACATCCAAGAAAACTCAGGGACTCAGTTTGACCCTCAGTTGGCGCAGGCCTTTATCGCCTGCAAGGAGCAAATACTGCAAGTGCAGCGACGTTTTGCCGAGCCAGCGACCACTGTCACCCATTGAAAGTCTGACCAAGTGCTTCAGAACGAGGTAGACTCCTAAAACATGGGTGCAACGGATAGGGATAACAAATGAATCCTGCAAAAGTGGTACGCGCTAAGGTTATGCAATTAACGGATTTACCGAATATTGGTAAAGCGAGCGCGGCGGATTTACGCCTGCTCGGCATAGAGACACCGGCGCAATTGCTGGGGCAAAATCCCTACCAGATGTATCGCACTCTGTGCGACAAAACTGGCCAAAGACACGACCCCTGCGTACTGGATGTGTTTCTGTCTATCACCCGCTTTATGGCGGGTGATGACCCTAAACCTTGGTGGTATTACACCGAAGAGCGTAAACAGACATACGGCCAGCTTTAATCTGCATGCTTTGGCAGTATCTCTTGGGATGCGGATGCCTGAACCTCTGGTGAGTCAGAGTCAGATTCAGTACTGGGATCGTCCCTTAACCATTCGCGCCAAATGGCAATCAGCAACGCCATCAACACGGGGCCGACAAACAGACCAACAAACCCCATGGTTTTCACCCCGCCAATCAAACCGAAAAAGGTCGGCAAGAAGGGTAATTTGATTGGCCCGCCAACCAGATTAGGTCGCAGCGTTTTATCGACAATAAACAGCTCGATACTACCCCAGAGGAATAAGCCCACCCCTGCCGTCATGTCGCCGGTGCCGACTAAGTACAGAGAGATCAAGGTGAACATAGTTGGCGCACCACCGGGCACTAAGGCCATAAACGCGGTCAACACCCCAAAGGCCACGGCCGAAGGCACGCCAGCAATCCAGTAAGCAATCCCCAGCACTATACCCTCGCCGATGGCGATAAGTGTCATGCCGATAACGGTTGAACTCACAGTCGCAGGCACCACGCGGGAGAATCGATGCCAGCGGGCAGGAAGAATGCGCTCGCCAACAATATCCAGCTGTTTAGCCACTGACTCGCCATCTTTATATAAGAAAAACAAGGTGATCAGCATAAACAGCAAGGTCAACAGCAAGCCCAAAGTATTCCAGCCCAATTGCAGTACCCAGCGGGAAATACCACTCAAATTCTGGCCACTAATGGCGCTGACTATCTTGCCCAGCTCATGGGGTTCACCGATAAACTGCTGCCATTGCAGGGTGAGCCACTCGCCAATCCAAGGTAGATCCTTAATCCACAGCGGCACGGGAGCGCCATGCTGGTTGGCATACACCAGCCACTCCACCCAGGCTCTAATCTCTTGTAAAGCATAGGAAAATACAAAAATCAGCGGCGTAATAAGCCCAAGAATAATCAAGACTAACGCGATAGTGGCAGACAATGCCGAGCGACCACCGCATTTAACCATTAATTTTTGATACAACGGCCAACTGGAGAAGCAGACGATCAGGGCAGCCAAGGCGGGAACTAAAAAATCGATAAAAAAGAAAACACCAGCACACAGCAATAAAATCAATAGGGTACGACCCACCGCAGCATTACTGATAATCTGTGCCATCCACATACTCCCACAATAGAATCCAACAACAAGGCGGAAAACTTGGCAGAGTGCCAAGCAACAACCAGCCTTTGGGTGTTCCCCATTCTGTGAGCCAGTTTATTGCGCAGTGCTTTCCATGGGCAACGACATTTAACTAAAGCGTGAGTAGTGTATCAGTGCTACTTGTATCCCCAAAGGCCTTCGAATGTCTCGAAGGCCAAATGGTTGAAAATCCCTATGGCGCGGCCTTGAGCCTTGCGACAATTTTCTCTGGCTGGCTAAAATCGGTAATACGCTCAATGACTTTACCGTCTTTCACCCAAAGCAACGTCGGAATGTTGCGGATACTAAAGTGATTAAATAGCACGCCTAATTCATCAATACTGAAATCGACGCGTGAAGGATAGAGCTGTTTAAAATCGGCGAGGGCTTTATCGTCAGTCCACAGATGATTAACCACCCCATGCCAGACTTTGTTCGGCAATTTTTGCGCTAGCTTGTCTAAATCTTTCTGGGCGGCAACACAGGCCTGAGACATTTCGGGGCGACTCTCAGCCAAATACCAATCACACCAAGTGGCGGTAAAAAACAGTAGATGCTCACCTTGCTCCCATGGTTTCAGCAGCTTAGCCGTTTGTTCTGGGCTTGGCGCATCTGTAGTTTGTGCGCTGAGTTCTTGGCCATTGGCCAGCATATCGATAAATTTATCGAGGTTCGCATCCGACTCATGGCTAGTGTAAACCACTTCGCCTGCGCGATTGATTAACACGCTATAGGGCGTCCCGACTAAGCCAAGAGCCACACCCAATTCGCCCTCGTTGTCTAGCCAGACAGGCATAGTCAGACCGAAACGTGAGATGACTTCGGCTATCTTAGGTTGTTCTTCGTTGATATTGATATTCAGGGCGAGGATATTGACCTTGTCCTGATACTTTTTCTGCAATTCCTCAAAATGCGGCATCTGCTCCATACAGGGCTGACACCAGGTTGCCCAAAACTTAAGGTAAATCGGTTTATCGCCAGCGATGTTTTTTAAGGAGGTTTGCTGTTGATCTGGATAGGTTTTTAGCACTATATCTTGATAGCTTTTATCGGCAGCAAAAGTAGAAAAACTGATAAGGGCGAGACAGGTAACTATGATTCGACGTAACAACATTAGCGTTATCCTTTCAGGTGGAGATCGCTCACAACCACAAGGGTTGGTCGTGATATTCAGCCAGTGACATAAGCAATTACTGAGAACAAATACCAAGTGAAACAGGGCGGCATTACAGGACTAAGCCGCCCGGCCGCCAGTATAAATGAATAGGCTTATATTTTAGCCATGTAAAATATAAGCCTATTTGAGCAGAAGCGACGCATCGATTGCACCAAGGCCGCGAACTAGCGCTGGATGCAGCAGTAAATGGTGCAATATCAGCAACTCATCCCCCGTCATCACTCTCGCAAATGATTAGTAGATACTGAATTTGCACCTGTAACTATTTATTGGATTTCAAACATTAAACCATCAAGCCTAAAGCCAGCTGCCGCGTCAGATCGGCTGCGGGAATGTTTCGGCAACCACTGGCATTTTGGCCGCACCATAGCGGACTAAAATCGCCAAATCCTTGCCGCTCCGCCGCCGTTCTTAAGCCCGCAACGGCTGAGGATGCCAAGGGGAAATCTGGCACAGCCTCATTCATCGGCCCCATTTCGGCCATAAAGCGGTTCACTATGCCGCGGGCGGGTCGACCGGAAAATAAGTTCGTCAGTGCCGTATGCTGCGCGGCGTCGCTTTGCAGCGCCTCACGATGAATGCTGCTGGTATTGCACTCGGGGCAGAGTAAATAGGCCGTCCCCACTTGCACCGCCGAGGCGCCCATCGCCATGGCGGCGCGCACAGTGGTGGCATCGACAATGCCGCCGGCGGCAATCACCGGAATATCCACCGCCGCAATCACCTGTGGTAATAGACTAAAAGTCCCCAACTGCTCGGTTAAATCCTCGGATAAAAAGTGTCCTCTGTGTCCACCTGCCTCAAGGCCCTGGGCAATAATCGCATCGGCGCCGCGAGCTTCGAGCCAAAGTGCCTCCTCGACTGTGGTCGCCGTGGAGATAACTTTTGAGCCCCAGGATTTGATTTCCAGCAGCAATTCTTCATCGGGCAACCCAAAATGAAAACTCACCACCTCGGGCTTAAATTTGGCTAACACCTCTGCCTGCGCCTTGCTGTAGGGGGTGCGCTGGGCGCCAGCGGGCTGCGCATTCGGGTCGAGATTAAATTCAGTGAAATAAGGCGAGAGCTGTTCGAGCCAAGCCGCTTGCTTGTCCGCCTGCGGTAAAGGCTCACTATGGCAAAAGAAATTCACATTAATAGGTTTAGTGGTATTGCTGCGGATTTCGGTTAACTCAGCCTCAAGCGCCTCGAGGGATAACATGGCGCAGGGCAAGGAGCCCAATCCACCTGCCTGTGATACTTCAATCGTCAGTGCACTACCCTGCACGCCCGCCATCGGGGCTTGAATAATCGGAAACTGGATCCCAAACAATTGTGTTAGTCGGCACGGCATACTTCACCTCCATTGAATAAATCCTGTAGCGACTCGCGCCTGTCTTGCTTACCGCGCATACTGCGATAAGCGAGCGGCCGAGTACGTGTTGTCACAATCTACCAGAAAAATGCATACGACATACAGCATTTGGCCGACAGTGAAAAATCGGCACTTTAAATCTGCCCTTTAAATAGGATGATAAAATGTCATCATTTAATGGATATTTCAGTCTAATTAAAAACAAAAATAATATAACCAAAATAACAATGACATTTGTATCAAAGTAAAAAACACTTATCGAAACATCCTAAAAAATCACGTGATATCCGCCGCATTCACTAATTAAAAAACTATTTAGGGATAGTTAAATACCTTATGATTCGCCCCCATTTTTTGGAGGCCATAATGTTATTAAAATCCAGTCTATTTTCGACGACCATCATCCATCGACTCATTCTTTGTTTACTACTCGCGCTCACCACATCCGTTGCCCACGCAAAAGATGATAAGGACGATGAAATCACCCTAGGTCGAACCCTGTTACTCGGCATAGGTGATCATCCTGCCACCATCCCGCTTATCATTTGTAGACAAGCAAAGTACATTAAAATCAAGGCAGAAAGAGATGTCAGCGTAGATCGCGTCGTGGTGACCTATGGGGATGATAAAACCCGTACCGTCCGCTTTGATACCGATCTCGAAAAGGATAAACACTCGGAGTGGAAATCACTCGGTGCGCGCCGCTGTGTGAAAAAAATTGAGGTATATGGAAATTCAGACCGCAGTAAAGCCGGTATTAAAGTCATCGGCAAAAAGTAGTGATGAATTAATAGATCCCCCATTAACTTCAATTTGATGAAATAGTGAATGCGAGCACTCAATAAATGATCTTTCGTGCAATGTTGCTGTTATTAATCGGTTTAAATTTAACGGCGTGTGTCACCTTTCCCACGCCAGAATCGGCACAGGTTAAAATATTATGGGAAAACTCTGTCGCCATCGAAAACTGTACCTATAAAGGCACCGTCATTGGCTCACAGGGACATTTCTATGACTATTGGTTGCACAGTGATAGGGATATGGTGTGGGGCACACTCAACGAGCTACGCATCAAAAGCCATGCACTCGGCGCCGATACGGTTTATCTCTATCAACCGCTTAAGTTTTTAGGCTCAGTGACTATGATGGGGAATGCTTACCAATGTGCTGAGACTCATGCTTCTGAGGCCGAAGCTTCTGAGGATAAAGCTTCTGAAACTTAGATTCGACAAGTCTGCCGTCGCAGATGAATAGCGTATCGAGTCAATGAGTTGAGCGTTGAGCAGGCTTTTAATGAGTTTTGAGCGGCTATCAGACGACACGCCTGATAGCACTCATACAAACGGAGAGGGAAACTTAAAACAGGTAATCGGCGCCTAAACCAACAAACAGTGCTAATCCCGCCCAGTTATTGTTGAGGAAGGCTTTAAAGCAAGGAGCTCTCTCGCGGCCAAAAATCAACATCTGTTGGTAAGTGCTAAAACCAACAAAGGTAAATAGTCCTAGACCATAGAGCAGACCACGGTCGGCACTCCAACCCGCGGCGATAAAACACAGCAGCGCGGCAAATTGAAATAACCCAATGATTTGACGGTCGTATTGGCCAAACAGAATGGCGGTCGATTTGATACCGACTTTTAAATCATCATCCCTATCGACCATGGCGTACATAGTGTCGTAGGCCACAGTCCAGAACCAATTGGCGGCAAATAACCACCAAGCTTCGATGGGCACTTCACCGGTTTGCGCCGCATAAGCCATGGGAATCGACCAGCTCCACACCACGCCCAAAAACATCTGCGGCATGTTCGTTACCCGCTTAGTAAAGGGGTAGATAATGGTGAGGATAATGCCGACAACAGAGAGCTTAACCACTAACCCATTGAGCAGTAAGACTAAACCAAAAGCGGCCAGACCTAAGATCACAAACAGCAATAGCGCTTCTTTGGTGCTGATTTCGCCACTGGCGAGGGGACGGGATTTAGTGCGTTCAACGTGGGAATCGAGGTCGCGGTCGGCATAGTCGTTAATAATGCAGCCACAGGCGCGCATGATCACCACACCGATAATAAAGATAATCAACACTTTAATATCGGGCATTCCACCCGCAGCTAACACCAGCGCCATTAAACAGGGCCAGAGCAATAACAAGGTGCCGATAGGACGGTCGAGTCGAGTCAGGCGGGAATACACGTCCCACTTCTGCTTTAGATTCATTAACTAGCTACTCCCAAACCTAATTTTTTATCTCGGTTGCTAGGCTAAGCATCATATACCCTAGCCACCTTTTAAGCGAATTTGTGCAGACTCAAGCTGTCACAAAATCATGACATTGGCGTCAATCAACGCGCCTCTAAACGCGCGTAGGCGACCACCAGCCACTTACTGCCAAAATCACTAAAATTCACCTGCACTCGCGCCTGCGCGCCACTGCCCTCAAAGTTAGTCACTTTACCGTCACCAAATTTTGGATGATGCACTCTTTGGCCGACGCTAAAGCCAGTATCGTTGGCGACCGCCGACTTTTGCGCACTGAAGCGATTATTCGCCATCGGCGTTGACACCTGCGCCTTTAAGCGAATTTCGTCCACATATTGCGGCGGAATTTCCTTAATAAAGCGCGATGGACGGGCATAATCTTCGCGGCCATAAATACGGCGGGATTCAGCATAGGTGATATAGAGTTTTTCCATCGCTCGGGTCATGCCCACGTAACAGAGGCGGCGTTCCTCATCGAGTCTGTCGCCCTCTTCGAGCGCCATCTTACTCGGGAAAATCCCCTCCTCGACGCCCGCCATAAACACCATGGTAAACTCAAGCCCCTTGGCCGAGTGCAGTGTCATCAACTGTACGGCATCGGTAAAGGCATCGGCCTGACCTTCGCCCGCCTCTAGGGCCGCATGGGATAAGAAGGCATTCAGCTCGCCCATATCCTCAAGCTCTTCCGGCATTTCGAAGGTACGCGCCGCAGTGACGAGTTCCTCTAAGTTTTCGATACGGGCGTGGGCCTTTTCGCCTTTCTCCGCCTCGTACATGGCCTTAAGGCCAGAGGCTTGGATCACTGTGTCCGTCATCCGGTACAACGCCATATCCTGAGTTTCTTCCTGCAGGGTGACGATAAGATCCATAAAGCCACGTACCGCAGAGGCGGCGCGGCCAGCGAGCACTTTTTCATCCAGCAAACGTAAACAAGCCTGCCACAGGGTGAGTTCCTGCTGACGGGCGGTCGAACGCAGAATATCTAAGGTGCGATCGCCAATGCCACGAGGCGGCGTATTGACCACCCGCTCGAAGGCGGCATCGTCATTTTTATTGCTGATAAGACGCATATAACCCATAGCATCTTTAATCTCTTGGCGTTCGAAGAAGCGCAGGCCACCGTATATACGATAGGCTAAGCCTTTGTGTAATAAGGCTTCTTCGAGCACTCGCGATTGAGCGTTTGAGCGATATAAAATCGCGCAGTCACTTAAATTGCCGCCTTTTTCGTACCAATCATTGATACGGCCGACAATAAAGCGCGCCTCGTCCATTTCGTTAAAGGCGCAGTAGAGGGAAATCGGCTCACCATCGGCTTCGTCGGTCCACAACTCTTTGCCTAAACGCTCGGGGTTATTGGCGATAAGGGCGTTTGACGCCTTCAAAATATTGCCCTTGGAGCGATAATTTTGCTCGAGGCGAATCGTAGTCGCCGTCGGAAAATCCCGCAGGAAACGGTGCAGGTTTTCAACCTGAGCGCCGCGCCAACCGTAAATAGATTGGTCGTCGTCACCCACTATCATCACGTTGGCAGTTTGGCCGGCCAACACACGGATCCACGCATATTGGATGGCGTTGGTATCTTGGAACTCGTCCACCAGAATATGCTTAAAACGCTCCTGATAATGCGCAAGCAGATGCGGTTTATTGAGCCATAACTCGTGGGCACGCAGCAGGATTTCGGCAAAGTCGACTAAGCCCGCGCGGTCGCAAGACTCTTGATAAACCTGATAAATCTTCAGCAGGTTTTGCTCAATCGGAAAACCACCCGCATCAATATGCTTGGGCCGTAATCCTTGATCTTTCTTGCCATTGATATAGGCCTGCGCCTGACGGGGAGGATATTGTTTTTCATCCAGATTCAAACTTTTAAGAATGCGTTTCAGCAAGCGCACCTGATCGTCTGAATCGAGAATTTGGAAGCTTTGCGGTAATCCCGCATCTTGAAAGTGAGTGCGTAACAGACGATGCGCCAGCCCGTGGAAAGTACCAATCCACATCCGCCCCATATTGGTGCCAGCGACTTTCTCCACCCGCTCACGCATCTCGGCCGCGGCTTTATTGGTAAACGTCACGGCTAAGATTGAGTAAGGGCTCTGCTGTTCGACCTGCATTAACCACGCGATACGGTGGGTTAATACTCGCGTTTTGCCACTGCCTGCGCCCGCAAGCACTAACATGCTGGATTGCGGTGCTGCGACAGCCTCGCGCTGTTTATCATTCAGGCCGTCTAGTAAAGAAGATACGTCCATTCTCGCCTCCAAAAAATCGAGGGGGCAGTATAACAGAAGAAGCGCCCAAGGCATGCCACGAGTTTGAGCTCAATCACAGACAATTCATTTGACTCAAAGGCCAAGTTTGGCTTGAATTGATTGATACAATTTATTAACAACTAAAGTATGACTCGATGCCAAGGGACCTGAATGCATTATTGTTTTAACGCTTTTGTGTTGGATACCCAGAACCGAACCTTGTTCTGCAACAACCAAAGGCTCCACTGCGACGAGCGCGTTATCCTGTTACTCGCAAAGCTAATCGACGCCTATCCCGCCCATTGCGATCAGGCCTGCTTGCTCGAACATATTTGGCCCAATACTGTGGTGAGTAGTTGGTCCGTCGCAAGATTAATCTCAGATACCCGCAAATTATTCGAGGCGGAGGGCCTTAAGGTACCCATAATTCAAACCTTGCATGGCCGAGGGTATCGGCTCTCCCCCGATATCGCCGCCATTATTCGCTCCGATGCCGTCGCTAACAGTTTTGCCGCTCAAGACCACTCACTCGCAATAACAGATAACGCCACCAGCGCAGCCAACTCGAATACACTTCAACCCGCGCAAAAAAAGCCCTACTTCACCCTGCCGGGATTAGTCTTGATTGGTATATTGTCGAGCGCAGTGCTTGCCCTGCTCTATCACAATCAGGCTGAACGCAACGGCCAATTAGTGTTGGCCGAGCCGCAAAACGTAAAAGCACGCATATTGTGGGTCGATGATCACCCAGAAAATAATCAGGCCGAGCGCCAGTTTTTAGAGCAAAAAAAGATTGGGGTTTACACCACCAAAACCAGCAGCGATGCACTCACACTGCTGAGTTTGTATAGTTACGATGCCATTATTACCGACATGGGCCGGGGTACCGATCCCCTCGCCGGTCTGAAGCTGATGCAGGCAATCCGCGAGCGCGGCATTAACACGCCCATTTACCTCTACACCATCATGCCCTCCGAGGCGCTAAGGCAAAAAGCCCAAGAACATGGCGCGCAGGACATCGCCGTCGAAGCCGAAGACTTATATCAACACTTGATGCCACTCATCCGTTATGCCGACGCAGGCGTGGAGTAAAGCCGCGCTCGACCTCAGCAAATTTTGCTTCAATCTATTGATATTGTTCATTTTCAAAAACATTCAATAAGTTTCAAAGACAAAATCCCTCCCGAGGATTTATATCTTGTTCAGGGTTCAGCACCTGACCCTTTCTGCCGATCGCTATCGCCCGTGCCCCAAGATGACTAACGACCATCCCGCTATGTGGGATAGCGAGTTGTTGCTGATATTTGCTCAGTAGCCTAAAAGGAATTTACATAATGAAGCCAATCTATCGACTTACGGTTCCCATTCTCTTAGGTCTCACGCTCGGCGCCTGTGGCGGCAGTGATGATGACGATGAAGATCCTAGCCCCATTGAATCCCAGCAGTTTGCCATTAAAGGGACAGTAAAAGGGCTAACCAACACCCTAAAACTCACCCTACAAACCAATGGCCAGACAGTAGAAACGCTTTCTGTTCAAAGTGATGGCACAGATAAGGCCTTTGCATTTTCGAATATGCAGAATGAAGGCGTTAGCTTTGCCATTACCGTTAATACGCAGCCAACGGCACAAACCTGTACCGTCACCAATGGCAGCGGCACCTTAAGCCAAAGCAATGCCGAAACAGCCCTCGTCACCTGTGAAACCAATGCTAATGCCGAATTAACCGGGATCTTTAGGGACAGCCCAGTAGCCGGGATCCATTATCAAACCGACAGCCAAACCGATGGCACCACCAGCGATATTGGCGAGTTTCAATACTTACAGGGGGAACAAGTTACCTTTTCGGTCGGCGCGATTCAGTTTCCCAGCACAGCTGCCAGCGCACTCGTCACTCCCACCGAAATTGCAGCAGGCAATGAGGTCACAAAGGTAAATATCCTGCAATTGCTGCAAACCCTAGATCAGGATTGCGATGTCGAAAATGGCATTCAGATCAAAAGCTCACACCATGATCTGCTCGCCAATACCGTACTGGATATCAGCAGTACCGATTTTGATTCCCAACTCAACACCGCCTTTGCCAGCCTCGGCTCGGGTTTGAGTCTTATCGGTGAAGCCCAGGCCCTAAGCCATTTTGATAATTCGAATCGTAATCTGTTGCTGGGTAGCTGGCTGCTGTCGGAGGGAGAGGGCCAAAGCAATATTCTGACCTTTATCGACCATAGCCGTTACCTATTGATCCACGAAAATTCTGGTGATGGTGGCCAAGCGGCGGCCTCAGTCGAATACGGTAATTACACTTGGGACAGTGTGACAGGCAGCTTCAGTGTCAGTCTTATCGGCCAATCTGACGGCTCCGGCGGCCTGTACGATGGCAGCAGTATCGTCAATAAGGCAGAGGTCAGTTTAACTACCCTCAAGCTGACCCTCACGGATAATGGTGCAAGCAATATCACGCTTACACGTATCGAAGATGCTAGCGATGCGTTAATCGGCACTTGGCATGTGTATGACCCAGAAACCGAGAACGACAGCTTTGTAACTTTCCTGCCCAATCAAGCCTATGCCATTGTGCATACCGCCAATTCCGACAGCTATGAGGGACAATCCCCCCAAGCGCAATCGGGGGAGTTCGGTCATTACGTCAAAGATGCCAGTGGCTATAAGTTTACCGCCAGTGTCGAGTCCGACGGCCCTAATGGTCTCTATGATGCCCAGTCGGCTGACGCCCATCAGTTTTCATCCATCAGCACCAGCCAATGGGGCGAGATGATGGCAACTGAAAATGGCCCAGATGGCGGTACTTTTACCTTAGATAAGGTCGGCAGTTTTGTGACTGAGTTGGTCGATAAACCTTCTGCCGCCGCGGGTACCAGCCTTGGACGCATCACCTCGGTACGGGACATCGAAGGCTTTAGCTACGACGCCACCGTCAATCGCCTGCTGCAATTCGACTTAACCTTTGCCACGGACACACAAAACCGCTGCACCACTGAGTTCGCCAATGGCCAATGCGGCGCACGTTACAACATGCTGGTGCAGAATGTGTCCGAGAATGATATGGGGGATGTGATTGGCGACATCAGTCTGAACGAAGTCACCAGCAATGCCCAAGTGAACAGCGATTTTTATATGACGACCGCTGGCACACTGCACTTTGCCTTTAGTGGCAGTCAGACGATGACTATCAGTCCTTTGTTAGGCAAATCTTGCCAAGGTAATCAACGCGCCTTAGTGAGCTTAACCGATACCAGTAATAACCAATCGCTTTGGTTAGTCGAGTTAACCCCAGCCGCCCTATAGCTAACGCTATCTTCCCTTTGTCGGGCTATGTTCTTCCGTAGTCCGGCATTTTTTATTCTAAAAACTACGAAATCTAGCGAAGAACGCAATTACCTATCGAACCGCGAGAAATCGACCTATATGGGCTGATTTATTTTCTATAACCACCTGAACCTTTTGTGATTTCAAAAGCTGTAAATAATGATTAAGCACTTTCATTCCAGTGACACGCCGTGAATATGTCCCTATAGGCTCGACGACGGCATCCATGCCGTCAACGGTCACTTCCATGACAGTGCTTAATCCCATTAACCTTTGCGTTTCTTTGCCAGCCAGAAAAGAATGAGAAAGCTGAAACGATATCAAGTAATTATCCATCAAACTGTATAAAAAACCGCTACCGCAAAAAAGCAAATTCCTATAGCATCATTTATACCAATTTACATGGATGTGGCAGCGACCAAGTCCAACAAGCGATTTATGCCCTGCAAATAGCGCTGCGCATAAATACTAAGACTTTATGTGTAAGGATAGGCATGAATTATCATTATTATCTTGATGAAAGTGGAAATTCTGGTGATCTCATTAATAAAAAATTAGATCTCAATTTTGGCAATCAGCCAATTTTCACTTTAGCTTGTGTCGGCATACTTGATGTAGAAAAAACAAAAAGTGACATTAACAACATAAAAATTAAACATTCTATTTCTGATGTTGAATTAAAATCATCAACACTTTATTTTCAGTGCCCAGAACTGTTCTCTGACATCTTTACTTACTTAAATGACAAACAGTATCCAATACTAGTTGAGCTTGTTGATAAAAAATATTGCCTTGCAGCACATATTGTTAATTACTATATCATCCCTCTCATGGCTGATGAGTCAAATGGGATAGCACAATTGATAAGAAATGGTATCGCTGACTACATAACACATCACTTACCCAACGAGTGTTTCTTGGCTTTTTTTTCAGCTTGCAATCAGCCATCCGAGACTAGCATCATAGCTGCTTTGGAGGTAACACGAGACTTTTTTTCTCAAAAAGTACCTGAATTAGATTTTGCAGAATTAACGGTAAAATCGATAAATTTAACCATTGATGGCTATTTTAAAACCAAAGAAGAATATGGCGAGACCGTTGCTATAGAGAAGTTTTCACCTATTCCCGAGAAAACAAAAACTGGTCAGAAAATTAATATATTACCCCACGTACATTCTGTCTTTAACATTCTAGCTAGGCTAAATCAACTTCACAATAAGAATATGAATGAAGTAAATATCCATCATGATTTACAAAATGAATTCGAAAGCATAATTTTATACTCTAAAAATATCATTGAACAAAAAACAACATCTTATAATGGCCCTCCAGTATTTAACTCTGATTATAATTTTACAAAAAAGGCAAATTTAGACTTTTTAGATTCCAAGTCGAATGTGGGTATACAAATCGCTGATCTTATAGCTGGCTTTATGAGCAGATATATAAATGGCTGGTTATATAAAAATTCAGAAATTCCAAGTATATATCATGAATCATTTTCTAGAATAGTCTCAAACTATAACAATATTCGCTCCCAAGGAGTAAACTTCGTAATTCCACAATCTAAACAACAAATCATTTTCAGAAAACATAATCTATAGATCTAAAACACATAAGATGGTGAAACAGGAAATACACAACTCTTCAATGCTTTTAGTGACCAACAGACAGCTCAACAATCAAAGGAATACACCATCCCCTCGGAGTTGCCGCAGGGCATTTGCGTTCGTTGCGTGAGCGAGGCATGGATGCCGAGATAGCGTCAGTCGAATCAGGGACGAGCGTCTGACGCGATAGCATAAGAACGCTTAATGCCCAAGGGGCTTTCAACTCCGTTAGGGGCGTCTTGGAGCATCCAAGGAGGATAGGACGAGCAGTCCTCCTTGGTCGGGTGTGGGGTGAAGCCCCACGACTTTGACTTTGCTTTTAAAAGCAATCAAGCCGATTAGCAGTCCAAGCTTACTGACAAAGCCTTAAAACTTTGCACTCACCACAACACCGTTGAAATTAAGACAATCTTTAACTCTTTGCTGCTGAACCGCGCTAAGGGTGTCGATATCATGGAAGGCAAACTCTGAGTGTTCATGGCTTAAGCGAATCACCGCATCGGCAGATGCAAACTCACAACGAAAGATAAAGGCTTGGGATTGATAGGCACTGTGATAATACACACCGCTTAGGTAGTGGACGTTCACCGCCAGCCCCAATTCCTCTTGGCATTCGCGCAGCAGCGCTTCGTGAATCGTTTCGCCGGGCTCTAAGGCGCCGCCGGGTAGGCCCCAGGCACAATTGCCGTAATTAGCCTTAAGAAGTAACACTTGGCCCGCATCGTTAGTGATCACCCCATGGCTACTGAGCCGAAACCTATCTTCAAATGCCATGTTTCAATCCCACGCTAAGGCTGTGTTATCACGAGTTGTGGTTAAAGGTATTGCAGCTGGCAAGCTTGCCTGAGGCAAAACCCGTCTTAAACCATTTTACCCTGTCAGCCGAACTGCCATGGGTAAAGGCTTCGGGTTGTACGGCTCGGCCAGCCATTTTTTGCAAGCGATCGTCCCCCACGGCACTCGCAGCAGCGATGCCCTCTTCTACATCCCCGGCTTCGAGCAGATTGAGCTGCCTGTCGACATAATGCCCCCACACGCCAGCATAACAGTCGGCTTGCAATTCGAGGGCAACACTCAGTTGATTGGCCTGCGCCTTACCAGCGGCTTGCTGCGCCTGACGCACTTTAGTACTGGTACCGAGTAGGTTCTGCACATGGTGACCCACCTCGTGGGCAATCACATAGGCGAAGGCGAAATCCCCCGGCGCCCCAAGTTTTTTCAGCTCCTCGAGAAAACTCAAGTCGATATAAACTTTGCTATCAGCGGGGCAATAGAAAGGCCCAGATTGCGCCTGTCCCATACCGCATCCAGTTGAGGTCATATTGCGATAAAGCACCAGTTTGGGCTCGACATATCGCCCCTGCAGTAATTGATTCCAGACGGTTTCGGTGGTGCCGAGGATCGCCGCCACAAACTGGGCATTTTCATCTTGAGCGGCTGTATTGCTGGCCGATTGTGATTGGCTGAACCCCGCTTGATTGCTCGGGTCTAGGGACAATCCGCCAGTAAAATACTGAAACGCAAAATACAATCCGCCCAACAGCAATATCACTCGGCCGATTTTGGTGCGAAGTAGAAAAGGCAGCAAGCGCAGCAGGAGCGCGCTGGGCACGCCCGCCGACGCCATCTGTTGGTCACGTCTGTCTTCGATATTGGAGCTGCGGTCACTGTCACGCCAACGCATTGGATTTCCTAGGCTATGGGTATGGGAACTAGATTTCAGTGTAGCCGTTATTTGGGATCATTCTGCTCGGCGGGCGCCGCTTTTAACGAGCGCAAAAACAGCCCGAGCCCACCAAAGGCTAACACTAAAATCACGATCAAATCGAAGGCCGACATGGCCCTAAAGTGAAACTGAATCGAGCTTATTACCCCGGCAATTAAGGCGACTAAGGAGCCTAAGGTAAGCAGCCAACCGAGCTTAGTCTTGGCATCAAAAAACACCATCACTATCCCGAGGATAAACGGTAGCATCACCATACCTGTGGTGATAGAAAATCCCTGTCCAAAGGCATTCATGCGGTAGAGTCCATAGCCCAGTCCAAAACTGGAACTTACCTGTATCGCATTGAATAACAGATAAAATCCTGCACACATCATGGCAAGCCCAATAAAAAATTGGCCAATACCGCCCTGTGTTCCTCCCGCTCCCTTCATACCAATCCTTTCTATTGACGTTGTTGAATCGCTTTGTCGACAGCTTCTTTAAGCTGTTGTTCCTCAGCAGCCTTTTTGGCTTTCTCATGGGCTGCCAACTGTTTATCCGCCTCGGCCACGCAGCGCTGTTTATCTAGCATGGGCTCATAGGGGTCGACATCCGTCCGGGCAGAACAGGCTAACTCGGCACAGGCGGAGGTCAACAGTGATGCGGACAAGACTAACATAATCAAAGGGGTTTTCATCTTCGGCTCTTCAACAAAATAGCTACACTTAACCAAGTTAACATTGGCAAGCTTTACTTGAGCTGTATCGATTATGTGCTCAACGATATTGACACAGATCCACGAAAGGCAAACACTGAGTGATGTTTTTTTATCCACCCATGACCGACGCCCCATTGGTTCATCACGGGGCTAATTAAGACAAGGACTGCGCTTGAATACTCTACTCTTAGGTAAAGGTGAGCAACGGGTTCACTTAAATCTTAAATATGCCAACCGCCACGGACTGATCGCAGGCGCCACTGGGACGGGGAAAACCGTTTCGCTGATGACCCTCGCCGAAGGCTTCTCTCGCCAAGGTGTGCCGGTATTTATCACCGACATTAAAGGCGATATTTCTGGGCTTGGCGTCGCGGGCACACCAAACGACAAACTCTTCCAACGGGCCGCCGAAATCGGGATTGAGGAATATCAAACCGAGGCCAATCCGGTGGTTTTCTGGGATTTGGCAGGAGAGCAAGGACACCCCTTACGCACAACCGTGAGCGAGATGGGGCCGACCCTACTCGGGCGCATTCTCGAACTCAATGACACCCAAAGCAGTATTTTAGACATAGTGTTTCAACTGGCTGACGACCAAGGTTTATTGTTACTCGATCTCGACGATCTTCGCGCTATGCTCAACTTAGTCGCCGATGAGCGCAAAGATATCTCCGCCAAATATGGGCTTATCAGCGCCCAGTCCCTCGCCGCCATTCAACGCTCGGTCCTCGGCTTGGAGCGCGATGGCGGCAAAGACTTTTTCGGCGAGCCAGCGCTACAACTCGAAGACTTGATGCGCACTAACTTACAAGGGCGCGGCATTATCAACCTGTTAGCCGCCAATAAGTTAATCCTGACCCCAAACCTCTATTCCAGCTTCTTACTCTGGCTGCTATCAGAACTCTTTGAAAACCTACCCGAAGTCGGCGATCTCGATAAACCCAAGTTAGTCTTCTTTATCGATGAGGCGCACTTATTGTTTGAAGGCTGCCCAGCAAGTTTGCTTAAACGCATAGAGCAGATTATGCGGCTTATCCGCTCCAAGGGCGTCGGGGTGTATTTTTGCTCGCAGTTTCCTGACGATATTCCCAACGAGATCTTAGGTCAGCTCGGTAATCGGATTCAACATGCCCTCAGGGCGTACACCCCTAGGGATCAAAAAGCCGTTAAAACCGCGGCAGAGACCTTTGTGCCCAACCCTAAATTGGTGGTCAGCGAGGTGATTTCACAACTCGCCGTGGGCGAAGCTTTAGTCTCGACACTCGCCGAGAAAGGTGTGCCCACTATGGTGGAACGCGCCCTGATTGCACCGCCCCGCTGTCGCATGGGGCCA
The DNA here is from genome assembly GCF_052907445.1 of Shewanella sp. Koi 1. Taxonomy (NCBI): domain Bacteria; kingdom Pseudomonadati; phylum Pseudomonadota; class Gammaproteobacteria; order Alteromonadales; family Shewanellaceae; genus Shewanella; species Shewanella sp. Koi 1. The sequence continues at coordinate 4,267,829 of NZ_JBREJM010000001.1, forward strand.
GCAAGTGCGGAGGAGTTAAATGCCATTCGAGCCAAGAGTCCCATTGGCGGCAAGTACGACACTTTAATCAACCGAGAGTCCGCCTACGAGCGACTCAATCAGCGGCACGCCGAAGCGGCCAATGGCGCCGCTAGCACCAAAACCGCGAATACGCCCACCGCTCAAGAAGCAGATCAAGGCTGGTTTAGCGAACTGATCTTTGGCAATAAACGCCGCCAAGGATTGGCCGAAACCCTCTCCAAACAAGCGGCGCGAACCGTGGGTAATCAACTCGGCAAACAAATATTGCGCGGACTACTCGGCGGCATACTCGGCAAGTCGACCCGCAGGTAATGGCGCAGGGCTAAAACCGTGCACTAAACCGCATATTTTATATACACATTGGCACTACCATTAGCGTGAATTATTCTAAGTAGTGAGTGGATCTTAGTTAGGATTTAGGTGATAAGATTATTTTGCGAGTACCGCTCAGAGAGGCAAATAAATTCAAGTAATTTACCAATAGTTTTAAATAGTTGTGATTTAAAAATGGTGTAATTCGAGTTTAATCGTTTCGCTTTAATCAGGACATCATGGAACGGGTTTTACGCAAATGGCTTACATGATTAGCCTGATGAACAACCACTGAAAGTACATGGAGTTAACTATGAGTAAAGAGCAAAAAAATCGCAAAGAGGCCAAGAAAAAGCCGTTAATGACGATGAAGGAAAAACGTGCCGCAAAACACGCCAAAAACGCGTCTAAAGGTCTCCTCGATAACGTTAAATAATATTGTGGCACTTTAGGGTGCGCCTCCAATATCGACAATTAAGGGTTAACTACGGTTAGCCCTTTTTATTGGCTCGCTCTCGGTTGTTGGTTATTAATCCCGCAAACAACACAGATTAAGTTATCAATAAGGTAATGATTTAATTAGCCTAAGCCCTAAACTGAAAATGTCACCTAGACTAAAGCAACATGCACATTGCTTGAGTCTTTTGCTAAGGTTTTATTTACCTAGATCACCCATAACCACAATCGCAGCTAAGTTACCGATTTATCAGCTTATTCCATTTTAGCCATCACAGCACCCGACGCTCGTTAGCCCTATTGGAATATTGGTTATACGCCTAATAAATCACGATTTAGACTGCATATAAACTCGTGACAAAGCCTGTATTTTGAGCAGATTTGGGTATATAAGTAGTGATACTAAAGTAGCAATCAAACAGTCCGATTTACCTTACCCTATATAACACAATAAAAAATAAGGATATTTCAGCATGAAAATCAACAAACGTTTTATCGCCGTTGGCGCAGCATTAACGCTCTCACTCAGCGCAGCCTCAATGGCGGCCGCACCTGCCTTTATCAATATCTTAACTGGCGGCACCAGTGGCGTGTATTACCCCATTGGTGTGGCACTGTCGCAGCTCTATGGCTCAGGCATTGAAGGCGCCAAAACCTCAGTGCAAGCCACTAAAGCCTCGGTTGAAAACCTCAACTTGCTGCAAGCGGGCCGTGGTGAGTTGGCCTTAGCCTTAGGCGATTCGGTGGCAGCAGCCTATCAAGGCGATGCCGATGCAGGCTTTAAAAAGCCATTAGATAAGGTGCGCGTGCTCGCAGCCGCTTACCCTAACTACATTCAAATTGTGGCCAATAAGGAATCTGGCATCAAAACCTTAGCCGATTTGAAAGGCAAGCGTATTTCTGTCGGTGCGCCTAAGTCGGGCACTGAACTCAACGCGCGTGCCATTTTTAAAGCCGCGGGTTTAAGCTACGAAGACATGGGCAAAGTGGAATTTTTACCCTATGCCGAATCGGTCGAGCTGATTAAGAACCGTCAGTTAGATGCGACCTTACAATCTTCGGGCTTAGGTATGGCAGCTATCCGCGATTTAGCCGCGACTATGCCAATCAACTTTGTGGAAATTCCCGAAGATGTGATCGGCAAAATCAATAACCCAGCCTATCAACATGGGGTGATCCCAGCAGCCACCTACGAAGGCCAAACCGCCGATGTCTCTACGGTTGCGATTCAAAACCTCTTTGTGACTCAAGCCGGTGTGTCTGACGATTTAGCCTATCAGATGACTAAACTGATGTTTGAGCATTTAGACCGTCTCGGCAACGCCCACTCAGCGGCGAAAGCCATTCAATTAGACAAGGCAACCAAAAATCTGCCTGCGCCACTGCACCCAGGTGCTGAGCGTTATTTCAAAGAAGTTGGCGCACTCTAAGGGTGTAACCTCAATCTGTGCGACCCATTTTTCACCTAAGCACTTGAGTGATAGCGTCACTCAAGTGCTGCGTCGCCCTCTGTAGTCTAATGCTGTGAGGCATAAATATGAGCGATTCCGAACAAGGACTAGGCGCTAAGACCAGTGACTGGCCCAAGGCGCTGTTTTACACCGCGCTACTTTTCTCTATTTTTCAAATCATTACCGCCGCCTTTCATCCCGTATCGACCCAAGTTTTGCGGGCAACCCATGTAGGCTTTTTACTGTTAATCGTATTTTTAAGTTATCCGGCGGTGGGCAAGTCTCGCCCATGGCAACCCTTAGCCTGGGTACTTGGCCTTGCGGGCATGGCAACGGCCGCCTATCAATGGTTTTTTGAGGCCGACTTGATCCAGCGTTCCGGTGAACTCACCGATGCCGATATGGTGATTGGTGTGGTGTTGATTGTCTTAGTGTTTGAAGCCGCACGGCGGGTGATGGGCTGGGCACTGCCGATTATCTGCTGTATTTTCTTGGCCTACGGCTTATTCGGCCAATATCTCCCCGGTGACTTAATGCACCGTGGCTATGGCGTTGACCAAATTATCAATCAGTTATCCTTCGGTACCGAAGGGCTCTACGGCACACCAACCTATGTGTCGGCCACCTATATCTTCCTATTTATTCTCTTTGGTGCCTTTTTAGAGCAAGCGGGGATGATCCGTCTGTTTACCGATTTTGCCATGGGCTTATTCGGCCATAAACTCGGCGGCCCGGCGAAAGTGGCCGTGGTTTCTTCGGCAATGATGGGCACAATCACAGGCTCGGGCGTTGCCAACGTGGTGACCACGGGGCAATTTACCATTCCCTTGATGAAGCGCTTCGGCTACCGCCCCGCCTTTGCCGGCGGTGTAGAAGCCACTTCCAGCATGGGCAGCCAAATTATGCCGCCCATCATGGGCGCGGTGGCCTTTATCATGGCCGAAACCATTAACGTACCGTTTATTGAAATCGCCAAAGCGGCGTTAATCCCCGCGTTATTGTATTTCAGCTCAGTGTTCTGGATGGTGCATCTGGAGGCTAAACGCGCCAATCTCTGCGGTTTACCTAAGGACCAATGTCCCGATCCTTGGGCGGCAGTGAAGGAGCGCTGGTATCTGCTTATCCCACTGTTTATTTTGATTTACTTGCTGTTTTCGGGACGTACGCCGCTGTTCTCCGGCATGGTCGGTCTAGCACTGACTTCGATAGTGATCTTAGGCTCTGCGATTGTGCTGCGCCTACCTTCTAATGCGATGCGCTTTGCCTTTTGGATTGCCCTTGGGGTGTTGTGTGCTGGTTTCTTCCAGATGGGTATCGCCGTCGTCTTTGGGGTCATCGCCTTACTCGTCGCTGTCTGCTGGTTTATCAAAGGGGGCAAAGATACCCTGACCATCTGCCTGCACGCTTTAGTCGATGGTGCTCGCCATGCGGTGCCCGTGGGGATTGCCTGCGCCCTAGTTGGGGTGATTATCGGTATTGTCTCGCTGACGGGGATTGCCTCAACCTTCGCCAGTTACATCCTCGCCGTGGGTCAAGATAACCTCTTCCTCTCGCTGGTGTTAACTATGCTCACCTGCATGGTGTTGGGCATGGGCATCCCGAGTATCCCTAACTACATTATTACCAGCTCGATTGCCGCCCCCGCCCTACTGGACTTAGGTGTGCCGCTGATCGTCTCCCATATGTTTGTGTTTTACTTCGGGATTATGGCCGACCTCACGCCTCCCGTCGCCTTGGCCTGCTTTGCCGCCGCGCCAATCGCAAAAGAATCGGGGCTGAAGATCAGTCTATGGGCGATTCGCATCGCTATCGCTGGCTTTGTGATCCCCTTTATGGCGGTTTACGATCCGGCGCTTATGCTACAAAGCGATAGCTGGCTTGCCATCGGCTTTGTGATGTTAAAAGCCACCGTGGGCATTGGTATCTGGGGCGTGATCTTTACCGGTTTCTTACTGCAAAAACTCTATTGGTGGGAACGGGTTATCGGCTTCCTCGCCGGAGCCAGTTTAATCCTTGCGACACCGCTCAGTGATGAAATCGGCTTTGGACTGGCGCTACTCTTTATCGTGCAGCACAGCCTTAGAGCGCGCAAACTGAAACGTCTTGCCGAGCAGGGGTAAGGTTTTGAGTGTATGCAAAGGTAAGGCAATAAGATGCTAGGTCTATGTTTAGGCCTAGCGGGCACTCTGTGGGCGCAAGTGCCCACAGAGCAGTTCACTCTGGCGTGGAACCACAGCATAGAAAAAATCCGCTGGGAAGAAGACTATCAAGTCACCACTCAAGGATTACAACTCACTGAGGCCAGAATCAAAGGCACGGGCGCGGGAATGGAAATCCCCGATGATGCGGTATTTAGCAATGGCAGTTGGCATTATCAACCTAAGTTGCCCGTGCTGCCGAGATTACGCCTAGGGCGCACACCCGAGGCAGGGGATTTTGAGCTGTGCTTCACTCAGGCTTCGGGGGAGACGCAGTGCCAAGCTATGAGTCATTGGATTGGCCAGCCGAACAAACAAGATGCTGCCGTTGAGGTGTGGGGCTGTCAGCTGTGAAATATCACTTTATAAAGACGCGCAAGCTAGGCGCATCTGCCGCCGATTAACGGTCAATAGCGCTCTCATTCCGAGAGAAACTGTAGCCGTTTTTCCCTTGGTGTTTAATACGATACATAGCGGCATCGGCGCGATCGCAGCTTTGAGCAAAACGATCACCGTACTCAAAAATATCGATACCAATACTCAGGCTAATCGCCACCTCGCAACCATCGAGTAAGAAACGTTGTCGATAAACATCCAACAAGGATTGCGCGAGCATGCCTAAGGCTTCGATATCCGAAGTGGGCAGGACAATCACAAACTCGTCCCCACCGAGCCGCGCGATCTTCGCCTGTGCGCCCGAATGTTCCACTAAGGAATGCGCCACATGCACCAATAAGTTATCGCCAAACTTGTGGCCATGGTGATCATTTAAGGCTTTAAAACCATCAAGATCGATAAAGAATAACGCCCCGCGCTGGCCAGGTTGCAATAGTTCATCGAAGGCAGTGGTGATGGCTTGGCGATTCATCAGGTTGGTGAGAGGATCGCTATGGGCTAACCGAGCTAAATCCAGCTCGTAGCGCTTTTCTTGAGTGATATCGATATGGCTGCCCATCATCCGCAGCGGCGTGCCATCGGGTAGACGCTCAACAATGCGGCCACGATCCGACACCCAAGTGATGCTGCCATCTTTGTGCAGCATGCGATGTACGACCTGATAATAATCGGTCTTGCCATTCACATGATCTTCAAAGGCTTTGATTACCCAGTCTTTATCCTCTGGATGAAGTTTGCTTTTCCAGCTGTCGACATGGGCGCGAAGCTCCTCGCGGCTAAAGCCGAGCAGTTCGCCCCACTTCACATTGAACAGGGTGAGATTGCCACTGGGAACATGCTGCTCCCACAAACACAAGCCATTGCCATCGAGGGCGGCAAAGAGTTTTTCTTCGGCGCGATTATTGAGCGCCGTTAACCGCGCATTTTCACGTTTAAGCTCGGCGATTTCGGCCTGAAGTTGCTTTATTTGTGCTGCAGAATCCGCTACCACGAAAAGTCTCTGTTGTTAGGTTGGGGGATTTTCGTCCAGTGTAAAACAGTTAAAGCCGAAGGGACATAGTAAAAAGGATAAAGCCAAGGGGGGCTGACAAGCCATACAAAGGAGTCAGCCAGATGCTGACTCCATCAAGCTGACGCTTAATCGCGGGTGAGCACTTCAAGCAATTCAATCTCAAAGGTGAGATCCGAATTAGGCTTGATATGGGCACCAATTTGACGCTCGCCGTAGGCTAAATGTGCAGGTACGAATAACTTGCGTTTACCGCCAACCTTCATGCCCATCAGTCCTTGATCCCAACCTTTAATCACTCGGCCAGTGCCAATCACGCATTGAAATGCCTGACCACGGTCATAGGAGGAATCAAACTGAGTGCCGTCCTGCAAAAAACCGCGGTATTGAGTAGTGATCAACGCACCTTTTACGGCCTCTTTTCCTTCGCCGATAACCAGATCGACAACTTCTAACTCAGTCATTTAATTAATCTCTTAGTCTTCACTTACATACAAGTGATTCATCAAAGTGTCTATTCTAACATCGCCAACCGAGCTTGTCGGCGCGGCTCATCCATTTTGTGGTACAGGTTTCGATACGCCTTTACCTCCCTTTAAATTTGCCACGGCGTCCCCATATCTACAGCATGCATTGAGCTAAGGAGCCATTCCATGATTATCGCCTGCCCCCACTGTGACACCTTAAACCGCGTGCCCCAAGAGCGGTTAACTGAGCAGCCTACCTGCGGCAAATGTAAACAGAATCTGTTTGCGGCGGCGCCCATTGAGCTCACGAGCGCCAATTTTATCAATCATGCTCACAAGTCAGAGTTGCCAATCGTTGTCGATTTTTGGGCGAGCTGGTGCGGCCCCTGCAAAAGCTTTGCGCCCACCTTTTCGGCGGCAGCAAAAGCATGGGAACCACAATTTCGTTTCGGCAAGATTAATACCGAGGAGCAACAGGCGTTGGCGGCGCAATTTGGGATCCGCTCTATCCCTACGCTAATGATATTCAAACAGGGACATGTTATCGCCCAGCAAGCAGGCGCCTTACCCAAGTCGGCGCTCGACCAATGGCTGCAGAGTTATTGCTAGAATCTATAGTTTCGCCCATAAAAATACCCAGCCTAGCTGGGTATTTTATTTGGATGAATCAGGCGTGTTTACACTTCCCAGAAGGTGTGGGCAATAATGCCCAGCACTATCATGCTGAGGAAGTTAACTATCATGCCCACTCGCACCATTTCCGACTGCTTAATATGGCCAGAGCCGTAAACAATGGCGTTAGGCGGCGTCGCCACAGGCAACATAAAGGCGCAGGAAGCCGCAATACCAATCAGCACTGAGAGCATCACTGGCGATACCCCTAATGCTTCGGCAATCGCCGCAAATACTGGCACTAACAGCGCGGCACTCGCGGTATTACTGGCAAACTCGGTCAGCATCACCACGAAAGCGATTACCGCGAACACGAACAGCGACATATGGGTGCTACCAAAAATATCCGTCATCCAGTGCGCGAGGAACACGCTGGTACCGGTACTTTTGAGCACGGCACTCAAGGTTAAACCACCACCGAACAGGATCAATACGCCCCAATCTGTGGTCGATTCGATCTTCTTCCAGCCGACGAGCCCAAGTCCCGCCAGCAACACTACAGTGCCAAGGGCGACGACGGTATCAAATTGCGTGATCCCACCGAGCGCTTTTGCCAGCGGCACACTGAAAATCCAGCAACAAACCGTCGCGAGGAAGATAACTAAGGTGAGTTTGCCTTGGAAAGTCAGTTTTTGTTCTTCAACATCCAACTTACATTGCGCTGATAGATCCGGTTTAAAGTACCAGTAGAGCGCCAAAAGCATCATAGGCAACATCAAGATCACCGTAGGAATGCCAAACTTCAGCCAGTCGCTAAAGCTTAGGCCGACCTGCGCCGCGGCAATCGCGTTTGGCGGGCTGCCGACTAAGGTACCAATGCCACCAATGTTGGCGGAATAGGCAATCCCAAGCAGTAAGAACACATAAGTGCTGTGGTACATCTTGCGATCGAGCTGCTGCAAAATCCCCAGCGCGAGTGGCAACATCATCGCCGTGGTTGCTGTGTTACTGATCCACATAGACAGCAACGCCGTCACGCCAAACAGCATTAAACAGGCAATACTGAGTTTACCCTTGGAGGCCAGCAATAATTTTTGCGCGATCAAAGTATCGATCTTTTGATGGTGCAGCGCCGCGGCTAATACAAAGCCACCGAAAAACAGATAGATAATGGGATTAGCAAAGTTACTCATGGCTTCTTTGGTTTCAAACACTCCAAAGAATACCGCCAAAATCGGCACTAAAATCGCCGTGATACTGATGTGAATCGCTTCGCTTAACCACAAGATGGCGGCGAACACTAAGATAGCCAGCCCTGTATTGACCCCTTGGTCAAAGGGTAAACCGTAATACAGCGCGAATAGCAGCAGAATATCCGCCACTAAGATCAGCATTTTTTTCTTTTCAAGCCCGGCATTCGCGGGCGAATGATTGGGGGGAACCGACGTTGATTGCTCTAAGGACATGGTGACAACCTTCATACCATTATTTTTTTAGGCAAATTTAGGGCATAGGTCACACTTGGCAAAGCAGTTTATTTTGTACTTTTGCCACTAAGCAACCACAAACACTGCTGACAAAAGGCGCAAAAATGCCATTTTCGAGATAAAAATCACCTGTTTTTGATCTGAACTTATGTGCAAAATTTTCAAACGCACAAAAATACCGCAAAAGTATGCCAAAGCTGTAATTGAATAAATGTTTAAAACTGTGACACGCGTCAAACTTTAGTTTTTAACCAAGTGATAAAGGCTGAATTTAATCTTAAAAACAGCAGTTAAAACCAAAATATCTAAATCATTTACACTTTTACTACTAAAGATTCCGCAAAAGACAATCGCCGCATATTTTCCAATTTATTCACATTTAAACAACCACTCAATTTGACGGCTCACCGAACAACAACCGTCAGAGCCCCGAGATGACGCCAATTTTCAAACTATCACGCCCTTCGAATGACGCTACCCAGTTGTGTCAGCTTGAATGCAAGCAAGAGATTCTTTAACCTAAAACCAACAAAGATTGCAGAGCGTGCAAACTCACTCTATATTGCAGCTAGAACCTTATTTAGGCATTTAAAATGTTGCTTTAAATGACCAAAGGCGTTTAAGGGAGGGGATAGCGATGGACAGATATTTTAACCCCTTGAGTTTATCTGATAGTGCCAAGGAACATCAGATTAGCTTCCCCGTGGAATTTGTGCAGGCACTTACCGTGGCGACCTCACTCCAAGAAGTGCTCGATACGGTTTCCCAATGGATCTATCAACTCTTTGATGCACAACGAGTCAGCATCACCTTAAAGGACGATGCCGACTACCTAAAAATCTATTCCATCAGTGGCGACAAGGCAATCCCACTCGATTTTAGAGTCCCTATTACTAACACCTTTGTTGGGCGCGTCTTCACTGCAAAGACGGTACTGATTTGCGATGATCTGACAAACTCCACCACCTTGGATGGCATCATGCTGGCGCAACACGGCATGAATTCCTGCATGAACGCGCCATTACTCTATGGGGATATTTGTTTAGGCACCCTAAATGTCGCCCACCACCAATCCAACTACTACACCGATGTACACGCTTTAGAATTACAGTGCTTAGCCAATTGGATTAGCCTGAACATCAGCCTGCGTCTGCAACTGAAAGAACTCGAATACCTTGCCTCAACGGATCATTTAACAGGCGCGGCCAATCGACGGGTGTTTACCCAAAAAATCCAACAAGCCATCGCGGTGTTCCATGAACAGGGACAAGCCTTTTACTTTGCTTTGATGGACATAGATCATTTTAAGATGCTCAATGACCAATTTGGCCATACCGCAGGGGACTATGTGTTACAGCGGATTGTCGCGATTACCGAAACCCTGATGACGAGTCCAGGTAAATTCTTTCGGATCGGCGGTGAGGAATTTGCGATAATCTTCCTCGAGCAAACAGGGTATGATGCAGTGCAGTTTTTTAACGATATCAGGGAAGCCATTGCCAAGGCCGCCATGGACTATGATGATGTACAGCTCAGCGTCAGTGTCAGTATCGGCTTTACCGCGATGAGCGCATTAGATGAGGCGCCAGAATCCCTGCTGCGCCGCGCGGATAAGGCGCTGTATCAGGCAAAACTGGCGGGGAGAAATCGTGTAGTGATGTTTAACAGCACTCAAGTATAATTACCCGACATGTTTAATAACCGTTCATTCAACGCCGAAAAAACGCACAACAAAATCGCAAGTTTGTAACATTTAAAGCTCATTATCTATATGAATAATAAACACAAATATTATTCACCATCTCAGTCAATCTAACTCACTTTACCCTGCACAAAATTCGGCCTAAAGTCGCGCCCGTAATCTCACCTCCCGCTAATAATTTGTCCATTTTGGTACCGCTTGTGGAAAATAGTGCATTAACTCAATCGACTCAAAAGCCAGGGCTGTTTGTGCCTGTTGCTGGCTTAAGCCTATTTGCCCTCGCCTCGGGCTATTTGATGAGTTTGATCCCGCTGTCACTCAGTTACTTTGAGCTCAGCCCCGATCTCGCACCATGGCTCGCGAGTATTTTCTACCTAGGCTTATTGCTGGGCGCACCTTGCATCGCGCCAATCGTGGCACGTATTGGCCACAGCAAAGCCTTTATTTTATTTCTCAATATCTTATTGTGCAGCGTTGTGGTTATGGTACTGCTGCCACAGGGCGGTATCTGGCTCGCTTCGCGACTCGTTGCTGGTGTTGCGGTGGCAGGGATTTTCGTGGTCGTCGAATCTTGGTTGCTGATGGCCGACACCCAAAAACAACGGGCCAAACGGCTAGGCCTGTACATGACCGCCCTCTACGGCGGCACGGCAATCGGACAACTCGCGGTCGATTACTTAGGTACCACGGGCAACCTTCCCTATTTAGTCGTGATAGGTTTACTGGCCGCCGCCAGTTTACCCGCACTCTTAGTCAAACGCGGTCAACCACAATCGAGCGAGCAACACTCGATTGCCCTCTCGGATCTTAAAAACCTGAGTAAACCCGCCGTGGTCGGTTGTTTAGTCTCGGGATTATTGCTCGGCCCTATTTACGGCCTATTGCCTGTTTATGTGTCGCAGGACATGGGATTTGCCCAGCAGACGGGGCAATTTATGGCGCTGATCATTATGGGTGGCATGATTGTCCAGCCCTTAGTGAGCTATTTATCTCCACGCTTCCAGAAGAGTGTATTAATGGCCGCCTTCAGCTTAATTGGCGCAGCGGCACTCTTTTTACTGACACAGAAATCCCTCGTTGGACTCTGGTTAGGCTTTGTGTTGCTGGGCGCCTGCGCCTTTGCCCTCTACCCTATCGCCATCAGTCTGGCCTGTGATCATCTACCTAGCAGCCAAATTGTGTCAGCAACTCAGATTATGCTGCTCAGTTATTCCGTCGGTTCGGTTATCGGCCCGGTTGCAGCGAGTCGCTTTAATCATATCGAACATGGCCTACTGCTCTACTTAGCCGCCAGTTTTGTGCTGACTTCTTGTTACCTTGGCGCGCACTTACTGGTGCGAAGCAAACCTCGCTTGCCGACGGCAAAAGCTTAAGGCCTATTACTCAGTAACAAAAAGGGCACCGATAAGGGCGCCCATTTTTTAGATTGTTTTTAACCTGGCTTCTTCAGCCACCAGCTCCTTGCTGGGAATAGCCCAGACACTGTCCTGCGGGCCATTGAATACGCGATGGCGCGTGAGTCGGTATCCATAGCAGAACAGCCCACTAAAGCCGAGCGCCACCAGATCGACCCCGAGCGTTGCCGCCGAATGGGGCGCCCATAAACCCAGATTCGGCACTAACAGCCCAATCACAGAGGTAATAGGCATTGCCAGAGTCGCCAAGGCGCACAGAGGCAAAATCAGCAATGCCGCCCTCGCCGCCCCGCGCCAAAAGGCATAGGCCATTAAGGCGACGAAGACGACATAGTACAACCACAGATAGAGATGATTAATATTGCTCACCTGTGAATAGAACCATTTCCCCAGCAACATGCTCACCGCCAGAGCGGCAACCGAACCTAAACAAATCCCCACGGTGGCACTCGCCATTAATCGGCAGGCACGCGTCTGCTCACTCGCCTGTTTTTTACGTCGCTTTTCCAGCCACAGCAAGTTACCGCTGTAAAATAAAAAAGCGCCGCTCAAGCCTAAAAAGAAATACACCCAGCGCCCAAGATCACCGCCGTAACTGCCAAAGTGCAACCCAAAGAATACCGCCACCGTTCTGGCCCAAATGCCCTTGTCACTTTGGTCAATGGTGCTGTTGGTTATCTTGAGGCTATAGGGATGCAAATATAAGTAATCGGTAACTGGCCCGCGCATAAAGCCGTTAGGGTTGTACAGGCCTAAACGCAAGGTCGCACGGGGATTATTCAAGTTCATAAAGGTCATTTCATGCACTTGATACTCGGGGGCGAGTGCCTGCACCTTAGTCAGAACTGTGCTGACCTTAGGCAAATCGGCGAGCGTATAGGGCGTTCTGTCGGGTGCAGGTTGGGCAAACAGCGGTTTTTCACCGTAAACCACCAGCTTGAGCCCATCGTAAAGCTGATCATGGAAGGCAAACACTATCACGGTCAAACTGATCACCAGATGAAATGGCAAACTAGTGATGCCGACTAAGTTGTGGGCATCGAGCCAGAAACGACTCTCGCCCTTATCTTTACGTAGGGCGAAAAAGCTTTTAGTTAAGGTGGGCAGTAAGAAAATCACTCCAGAAACCAGCGCCAAGAAGTATAAGAAGGCGGCGATGCCGAGCACATAGACGCCTGCTTGATCGTGACCCACTTCACCGGCAATCCCCGCAGTGCGGTGTAATTGGTCAATCAGCTCGGCCAGCTCGCTTGGGGTACTCAGTTGAGTCACTAATTGCCCCTGCTCGTCGAGGCTAGCATGCCAAAGCTGGTTGCTCATGCTGAGTTCACGCTCCGAGCCCTGCTGATACCAAGTCATCGGCGACTGATGTTCATCATTCAAATGCAAACTAAAGCCATTTTTCGCCTTATCGTCCCGCGCTAACACCTGCAACACTAACTCATCGAGCCTATCAGCAGAGACTTGCGGCAAAGTCACAGAGGGCGGCATTGACCAAGCGTCAATCGCACCTTTAAACATAGTGAGCGATCCGGCATAAAAACCGATAAACAACACTATTCCGGCGATAATCCCAGTCCAAATATGGATAGACTGATACACCCGTAACACATCACTGCGAACTTTCATCCCTTATCACCTAAAGGTATATAAAACTATATAAGTCAAAATGTTAAGCAGGCCTAAATAGCCAATGGCCCTGAGTCCTGTTTTAAAGAGAAAACTCAAACTTAAGACAGATAACCAAATGGGCGCGATCAACCACATATTGACCTGCACCTTAGTATCGGCATCAATACCGCCTGGGCCAAACCAGGCAAATAATCCCACCAATCCAAGCGCTAAAGTGAAGCCTAAAATCAATCCCGCCAGTGATTTAGTCCACCAGTCGGGTTGTAACTTGTCCTGTTCAGCTAAACGCGCCATGGCTTATTTCCGACCGATAAGAGAGATAAAAGGCACTAAGCCCGAGAGCAACATCAACAGGGCTATCCAGATAAACATTGCGGCACTGAAGGTGAACAGGCTCAGCCAACCAATCAAGCTGGCGAGGGCAAGCCCATAGGCGAGTAACCGCCAAGGCCGCTTAGGCAAAGGGCGAGCTAATCGTTTTTGCTGCTTATTGGTCAAATAACACAACAGGCAAGCCGTCAGCGTCGACAACAAAAAGATAAGTTGCAACACAGGGATTTATCCTCTCACGACAAAGTGTTAGCACAATTAAACCCACTAAAATCTATCGCATTTCAGCCTGATTCCCACAAAGCAATAATGGGGCGAAATGATAGAAAATTGAGTTAATTTCGGGACTCTAACTTTAGTGAGAATAGTTCGCAATAACATTTACACTGTAAGGATAAGCAATGACATCTGGGTCACACATCGACAAGTCCAATGCAGTCTTGTTGCCTCACGTTAACCATTAAGATACATTTTGCTGCAAAATGTAACGCCAAGTGATTAAAACTAAACCGTATTCCGCCCCAATAAATTCGCCATCGCAACATATCAGCAAAGGAAGCGACATGATAAAAACTGAACTTAACCTGCCAAGCTCTATTGGCCTCTCTAAAATCATCCCCCTGGTGATTTTACTGATCCTCTTTATTTCACTCTTTGGCAGTTGGTACACGGTCGACCAAGGTGAGCGCGGAGTGATTCTACGTAACGGTAAGATCATCGGCACCGCCGAGCCAGGGCTCGGATTTAAAATGCCACTGTTCGATACAGTAGTGAAAATCTCAACCCAAACCCACACCACCAGCTACAGCTCATTACAAGCCTATAGCCGCGATCAGCAACCCGCGACCCTCAACGCTTCAGTCACCTTCAACGTGCCGCCGGATCGTGTCGAAGAAGTGTATGCCAACTTTAAGAGTATTGATGCCATGGTGGCTCGCCTACTCGACCGCCAAGTGCCAACGCAAGTTGAGAACATTTTTGGTAAATACACTGCGATTTCGGTCGTGCAGGAGCGGATCAAATTCGGTATAGATGTCACCAGCGCCATCACTAACTCGGTCAAAGGCCCCATCGAAATCACCTCAGTGCAGATTGAAAATATCGACTTTTCCAACGCCTATGAAAAGTCTGTAGAAGACAGAATGCGCGCCGAAGTTGAGGTACAAACCCAGCTGCAAAACCTCGAGAAAGAAAGAGTCAGCGCACAAATCGCCGTGACCCAAGCGCAAGCAGAAGCCGACTCACAACTCGCCCGCGCTAAGGCTGAGGCCGAAAGTATTAGGATTAAAGGGGATGCAGAGGCGTCTGCCATTAAGAGCCGCGCTGAGGCTCTGGCACAAAATCAAAACCTTGTCGAACTGACCAAGGCCGAGAAGTGGGATGGCAAGCTGCCCACCACAGTGCTACCGACGGGCACTCTGCCCTTTATCGATGCTAAAAAGTCGAACTAATAAACGGCTGAGCGTCACGCATCGCTCTGCCGCGTGAGCAGCACCATTAAAGTGTCACAATAAAAAATCCCCAGTCATTGCTGGGGATTTTTAGTTAGCGTTAGCACTATGAGCAGCAGTCACTACGGCGCAGCCAACTTCTTGGGATCTTCTCGAATACCACTTTCGCCATCAGTAGTGCGAGCACTATGCCTGAGGTAGCGACCAGCCACTCTGGCAACATTTGATGTTGCTCACCAATCTGTGGCATCACTTCAAAACCAAAGTTAGCGACCAGATAGTTCACCAAAGCGCCAGCGACTAAGGCAACACCCAAGACGCCGCCAAGATAGCCATAGAGCGCGCGCTTACCCAGCTCCTTAGTCACTACGCCTAAAGTCGCGATATTGGTTGCAGGACCTGCCATCATAAACACCAGTACGGCACCGGGGGAGACACCCGCCAGTAGCAAGCCGGCGGCAATCGGCGTCGAAGCCGTGGCGCAGATATACATAGGCACAGATACTAACACCATCACCAGCATGGCCAGCAATCCATCGCCCCACTTAGCTAAAAAGTCAGCAGGAACATAGGTTTGTACTATGGCAGCGAAGAATAACCCCACCAGCAACCAGAGTGTGGTGTCACGCACCAGATCCGTCGCCGCATATTTAAGCCCTATGCCTACACGTGCAATCACAGACTCAGACTTAAGCTCGGTCGCCATATCCTGTGTAGATGCGCAGCAGCTCTCGCCTTCGGCTTGATGGCTATCAGCCGTTTTCGCGCTTGAGCTACCACAACAAGCGCCCTTCTTCACTACGACTATTTTTTCAGGCGCGGCAGTTTGAGTGCCACAGCATGAACCAGCATTTTCAATCTTAACCGCACTAACTTTAGCCACATTAACCATAGTGACAGCGCCCATGCTTGGGCCGCCAGTTGCCATTAGACTTGGCGCCGCCATCGGCGTCATTTTGATTTTGGGCTCGGTTGCTGGCGCTTTCGCGTTATCACTGCCGCAGCAGGAAGACTTAACTGGCGTGATTGCCGGCGCGTTTGTCGATGCACAGCAGCTTTTTACCGCTTCGGCTTTGACCACTTTCTCCGCCGACGGGGATTTTGAAGCACAGCATGAAGCGACAGGCGCAGCGCTAGCGAATGCCTTGTTTGACTGAGCCGTGTCTGACTGAGCCGTGTCTAACTGGGCCTCGGCCTTAGCCGCAGGTTTGCCATCGTCATCATCACGCCCGACTAAAAGGCCCGCAACAATGGCGCTGGTAATCGCCGCAATCGGCCGTACTATCGCCATAAAAGGGCCGAGTAAAACGTAAGAAACCGTTACAGAGTCGACCCCAGTTTCAGGAGTCGAGACTAAAAAGGAAGTCGTTGCCGCTTTCGATGCGCCAGAGCGGCGCAGCCCAACGGCCGCGGGGATGACACCGCAGGAACACAGAGGTAATGGCGCGCCTAACAATGCCGCCTTCACCACGGTTTTAAAGCCATGCCCGCCGAGCTGCTTTTGCATCCAAGCCATGGGCACAAACACTTTGAGTAGGCCCGCCAGAATCAAGCCGAGCAACAGCCAAGGGGCGGAATCTAAAAACAGATCGATAAAATTCTTCAATAACATAGTTAATTCCCTGACTTATCTAGGGTTGTCGCATCTGGAGTTTGGCCATGGTCGTGCTCCACACGCACTCGCTCTGTGCTCGACTCCAGCGCCTCTAAAATCGAGCAATGTTCGGCGCTGCGCGGCCCGCCGCAGCAAGCATCCGACAGTTTTTGCAAACTGGTTTGAAAATGCAGTAACTCGGCAATCTTAGTCTGCACCTGAGCCAACTTAACGTCGACCATGCCCTTCACATCGGCACAGGCCCAATTGGATTTATCCAACTCGATAGAAAGCAGCTCGCTAATTTCACTCAAGCTAAAACCTACCGCCTTCGCCCGTAGAATAAAACGCAGCCGTGCGGCATCGGCATCGGTATAGACCCGATAGCCAGAGTCGGTGCGGCTCGAAGGCGAAAGCAGGCCGTGTTTCTCATAAAATCTGAGGGTATCGGCTTTCACTTCGCATAAATCGGCTAACTCACCAATGCGGTACATAGTTCTATCCTTTGCAGCTTAGCTTGCCTCATGCCAACCTTCGGAGACAATCAACATCATAGGGCGAGTATAAACCTTAGAGCCTACTCCAAGGTCAAGGGCTATTTTTAAATTTATCCCTCAGTCAAAAACCACGGCACTTTGTTCTGATATCAATATTGTGAAATCGCGCAGAAAAAACACCCGTAAATCCAGTTTTACGGTAGAATACGCGCGCCTGACGCTGGGACAAAAAATATAAGTAGGACCAAGGGGCTTTTGGAAAGCAGAATCCGATAGAAGTTGTTCTGTTTTCCGAAAGATCCTTGAAACTAAAATAACTGGACCCTGTACCCAAATGACTGTTGCAAATAATGCCAGACCCATTCGTCGCGCGCTGTTAAGCGTTTCAGATAAAACCGGAATTCTCGAATTCGCCAAAGCATTACACGCCCAAGGCGTTGAACTGCTGTCAACGGGCGGCACCGCTCGCTTGTTAGCGGATAACGGCGTGCCTGTTATCGAAGTATCTGACTATACAGGACACCCTGAGATCATGGATGGTCGCGTTAAAACCCTGCACCCGAAAGTGCATGGCGGCATTTTGGCGCGTCGCGGTCTTGATGAAAATGTCATGGCTGCCAACAACATCAATGCAATCGATCTGGTTGCGGTTAACCTCTACCCCTTTGCCGATACCGTTGCTAAAGCCGGTTGCACCTTAGAAGATGCGATTGAAAACATCGACATCGGTGGCCCAACTATGGTGCGCGCTGCGGCGAAAAACCATAAAGACGTGACTATCGTGGTAAATGCGGCCGACTATAACCGCGTATTAGCCGAAATGGCCGCCAACAATGGCAGCACGACTCACGCGACCCGTTTCGATTTAGCGATTGCCGCCTTCGAACACACTGCCGGTTACGATGGCATGATCGCCAATTACTTCGGCACTATGGTTCCTGCGCATAGCACTGATGAGTGCTTCGAAGATTCTAAGTTCCCACGCACCTTCAACACTCAATTAGTGAAGAAGCAAGATCTGCGTTACGGTGAAAACAGCCACCAAACTGCAGCCTTCTATGTTGACACTAAGATCGACGAAGCCTCAGTCGCAACGGCAGTTCAACTGCAAGGTAAAGCACTGTCTTACAACAACATCGCCGATACCGATGCCGCCCTTGAGTGCGTGAAAGAATTCAGCGAACCCGCTTGCGTTATCGTTAAACACGCTAACCCATGTGGTGTTGCACTGGGTAAAGATCTGCTCGATGCCTATAACCGCGCCTATCAAACTGACCCAACGTCAGCCTTTGGCGGCATCATCGCCTTCAACGGCGAGTTAGATGCAGCAACCGCTAGCGCTATCGTTGAGCGTCAATTCGTTGAAGTAATTATTGCGCCAGTCGTGAGCCAAGCTGCCCGCGATGTAGTGGCCAAGAAAACCAACGTGCGTCTGTTAGAGTGCGGTCAATGGGATACTAAGACCAAGACCTTAGACTATAAGCGCGTAAACGGTGGCCTGCTGGTGCAAGACCGCGACCAAGGCATGGTTGGCTTAGATGACATTAAAGTCGTGACTAAACGTCAACCGACCGAGAGCGAGCTGAAGGACTTAATGTTCTGCTGGAAAGTGGCTAAGTTCGTTAAATCTAACGCTATTGTTTACGCTAAAGACGGTATGACCATCGGTGTCGGCGCCGGCCAAATGAGCCGCGTCTACAGCGCTAAGATTGCCGGTATCAAGGCGGCCGATGAAGGCTTAGAAGTGGTTAACTCTGTGATGGCGTCCGATGCCTTCTTCCCATTCCGCGACGGTATCGATGCCGCAGCGGCGGCGGGCATCAGCTGCATCATCCAGCCAGGTGGCTCAATGCGCGATGCTGAAATCATCGCTGCTGCCGACGAGCACGGCATGGCCATGGTAATGACGGGCATGCGCCACTTCCGTCACTAATGCCACCTACAGCCAGCACGCCATGTGCTGGCTGTTTCGTTTATCGCACTCTGTAGCGCGAAGAATCTAACCACAAGAATTTAAAACTCAAAGGGATGACTTAACATGAAAGTATTAGTTATTGGTGGCGGCGGCCGCGAACATGCCCTAGCTTGGAAAGCGGCACAATCCCCACAGGTAGAACTGGTTTATGTTGCACCGGGCAACGCGGGCACGGCCCTCGAGCCAAAGTTAGAAAACCTCAACATCAGCGCGACGGACATTCCTGCCCTGCTCGATTTTGCTCAAACCAATCAGATCGAACTCACCATCGTTGGCCCGGAAGCGCCGCTGGTATTAGGCGTGGTCGATGCCTTTAACGCTGCGGGTCTACCCATTTTCGGCCCAACTAAAGCGGCAGCACAGTTAGAAGGCTCTAAGGCGTTCACTAAGGACTTCTTAGCACGCCACAATATCCCAACGGCGGGTTATAAAAACTGTACCGAAATCCAAGACGCTAAAGCCTTCGTGCGTGAACTAACGGGCAAGACAGGTTACCCAGTGGTCATCAAGGCCGACGGTTTAGCCGCAGGTAAAGGCGTAATCATCGCCCAAGATCAAGCCGAAGCCGATGCCGCCATCGAAGATATGCTCGCGGGCAACAAGTTTGGCGATGCCGGTTCTCGCGTGGTTATCGAAGAATTCTTAAAAGGCGAAGAAGCCAGCTTTATCGTGATGGTCGATGGTAAAAACATCCTCGCCATGGCAACCAGCCAAGACCATAAAGCCCGTGATAATGCCGACCACGGTCCTAACACTGGCGGCATGGGCGCTTACTCCCCTGCACCAGTCGTTACCCAAAGCGTGCACGATTGGACCATCGCTAACGTTATCCGCCCAACGGTTGATGGCATGGCGGCTGAAGGCAATGTTTACACTGGCTTCCTGTATGCGGGTCTGATGATCGCACCAGACGGCAGCGCCAAAGTACTGGAATACAACTGCCGCTTTGGCGACCCAGAAACCCAACCTATTATGATGCGCCTCAAGTCGGATCTGGTTGAGCTGTGTTTAGCCGCGACCCGTGGCGAGCTGGATAAAGTTACCGCCGAGTACGATTCACGCGCCGCAGTCGGTGTTGTATTAGCCGCTGGCGGTTACCCAGACGACTACCGCAAGGGCGATGTGATCCAAGGTTTAAGCCTAGGTAATCACGATGCCAAAGTCTTCCACGCGGGTACTGAGATGAAAGACGGTCATGTAGTTACTAACGGCGGCCGCGTTCTATGCGCTACAGCCCTAGGACACACTGTGACCGAAGCACAAAAAGCTGCTTATCTGCTGGTTGATGAAATCCACTGGGATGATGTGTATTTCCGTACCGATATCGGCTATCGCGCCATTGCCCGCGAACAACAGAGCTAAGCTTTAATTCATTTAAAAAACCGGCCATGCGCCGGTTTTTTAATGCCTTAAATTTGACGAGCGTCAATTTTAAGTTAATGATTTATATCAATTTTAAGCAATCAAAACCTACTTTCACCCGCATTATTCCTATACAATGCTACGCAAATGTTAACTACCTACAAATGCTAAGGACTCTCCATGGAGATTAGACTCATTTCTGCCGCCATCGCCTTGATACTCGCGGGTTGTGGCGGAGGCTCAGAGGACTCGGGTAGCACAACCCCTCCGCCGGAGCCGCCAGTCCAACCTCCTGCGGTGACTCAATATACGGCGAGTACTAGTTCAGTCTTGGGTGGCAAGCTCACCCCTAGCAGCCAGAAGGTAGATGCGGGTAAAAGTGCCAGCTTTAGCATTCAAGCCGACAACGGTTTCGTGCTGGATAGCATTAGCGGCTGTGGCGGTGCGCTGACCGAACAGACCTACATCACTGCGACGATAAGCGCCGATTGCACAATTACCCCAAGCTTTATCAGCAATGCTGAAAATGCCATTCGCCATCAAGACCATACCCTTGCCAGCGCTAACGAACTGATTGATTTCAGCACTGCTGAACTTGCCAAAGTGGACGCTGCCCGCAAAGCGAAAATCACCGAACTCTATCAAGGTGTCGGTAACAGCATCACTTGGCATCCGACCCACGATTCCATCACCTTTTCGAGCTTTATGCCGAAAAATACTTTTACCTTACTGCCATCCAATGTTGATGGCAGCGGCGCCAGCGCCGTACGCGGCTTAGTGATGGCGGGCGAACAACAAGGCCAGCGTTATGCCGCCATGGGTGGCAACCTGTTTGCGGTTAATAATTCGGATCAGAGTGATAAGCTGCTGAAAAACCTTATCGGATGGCTGACCAAAGGCGGCGATCAGCAGAATGGCCTGAGCATAGTCACGGCACAGATGCCAAGTCGCGCCGACAGTTGGTATTTCCCCCATAACGAAGGGATCCGCACTTGGCTAAGCAAGTACTACCCCGACGCCCACAGCATCAACGACGCCAATAGCTGTGATTGCACCGCCCTTGCCAGCTGTATCGATATCTTAAAACCCGATTTAATCGTTATCAGCGATATTGACCGCGATAACCTAGGTTACCCGGGCATTCAAGCGGCCATCACTAAAGCCAAGGCGGCGGGGATCCCGCTGCTGCTCTCAAATTATCGACGCGAACAAAGCGCTATGCTCTCACCGCTCTACCTTGAGATGGGGCTCTCTACTGCAGGAAACTATTGGTCGAAACTCAATGCCAATAACCTGAGTATCGACACTATCCTAGCGCAAGATAAGGCGCTTGCGGATGTCGAAACCCTGCTGGCAAATTTGCGCGAACAACGTTTCGACACGCAAGTGCTCAATGACTGCGGCGGCAACTATTTAAGCTGTAACAGCAGCGCCTTTGTCGAGACCTTCAAGGCGGGCGCGGATTGGTATCGCAGCAATGCAGAAACCTTAGATAACAATGATATCGATGCTTTTAACAGCCCTAATTTTAGCTTGATGAAAGCAGGATTACTCCTCGCCGACAAGTATCGCAGTGAAATCGATTATCCCATCGCCTACAGCGAATCCGCCCAGTGGCAGCAAGCCCTGTTTGCCGATTGGACAGTCAGCTACACCCGCGCCCACAACCTCGCCCAACCTGACTTAGGTGAGTATGTCACCGACAGGACCAATCTGAGCAAGGGCAGCAACGCCCATTACACCTACCCTGCAACGGTGTCGGAACGTAAAAGCATCACAGTACCTTACTCCGGCCAGTGGACAACAACGGGCTGGTACGCCTTACCCGGGCAGAGCATCACACTCACCCGCTTAGATAACACTGATGCTAATGTTGAAATTAAGCTGAATTATCATAGACGTAATACTAACCGCGCCTATGAGCAAAAGGTTTACCGCGCGCCATTAGAACTTGCCCAGCAGCGCCTCAAGCTCGCCAAAGGGCAAAGTCTTGAATTCTCAACCCCCTATGGCGGCCCTATTTATCTCTATATCAGTGATGGCGAAGATGCGCTCAGTGTCGATGTGCAAGCCAAGAATGTGGCAAAGCACCCCAGCATTATGGATTTTTCCAATCCTACTGAAATCACGGCCTTTAACGATAAGATCCAAAATACCGAGTTGCCCCATGTGGATCTTCGCACCGATGGCGCCGAGCAGCATTTGCGCCGTGACCGTTTTATGAATGCAATTGGCGGTAAGATCCCGGATGTCAATGCGTTGCTCAAGAGCATTGTCGAGGATCATATCAACAACGTGTATACCCTTGCAGGGCTGAAAATCCAAGGTAAGAGCTTAAGTGAATCTCTCCCCTCGGATGTGCTTGCAAGCTGTCAGGCACTCTTTGGCGCAGACTGCACCGATGCTAGCCTGCATACCCGCAGCATCATCCAACACGCTAACTATGACCAAAACGCCCACTGCGGCTCGGGTTGTAGCGGTAATCCATGGGATGCGGCTTGGAATATTTCGCCAACGGGTTGGGGAGATAACCACGAACTCGGCCACAATCTGCAAACCAACCGCCTGAACGTACAATACGCTACTGCCGCCAATCGCGATAATTGGGCTGGCTATGGCAGCCGCGCGGGGGAAAACTCCAACAATATTTTCCCCTATGTGGTGTTGTGGAAGACCCATTATCTGCGCGACGGCAACACGAGCAGCATCACCGATGGTCATATGAATCACAAAGATCTCTTCTATGTGTTTATGTCCGATGCAGCAGGCACCACGGATACCAGTGGCAAACGCGTGGTCTTTGGCGCCAACTGTAAAGTGCTCGATGTGGGCGAAGACAGATACACAGCCCCTTGGGCCAGCAATGCTTACGCGGTACACAACGGCTATCGCATGGCGTTTTACATCCAAATGGCGCTAAAAGCTCATGGCATGACGCTTAACGACGGTACCAGCCTAAGCAATGGTTTCAATATCTTCACCCTGCTGTATCAGCACAGCCGCATCTTTGGCAAATACGCCAATAATGCCAGCGACTGGGAGGCTAACCGCAGCAAACTCGGCTTTGAACTTTTCCCATACGAGGGCCATAGCGTTTACGGCGGCAAAACAGTGAGGGATATTCCGGGCAATGACTTTATGCTGGTATCCCTGAGTAAGCTCACAGGCAAAGATTGGCGCAGCCATTTTGATATGTTGGGCCTGCGTTACTCAAGCCTCGCCGCGGCGCAGGTAGCGGCAAACGCCAGCCAAGGTGCGGTCCCTATGGGTATGTATGAGCTTGAAACCGATTTGCCACCAGCGAACATGAGCCAAGGCTTAAGCTTTATCCCTCTGTCAGTTAGCGATGGCAGCACTCTGTGGAAAGGCACTGGCTCACCTAGCCAATGCGCTAAACCTTAATGGGTCATAGATGTCGATAGCCTCAACCTAACCCCAATAAACCTCGCTTATGCGGGGTTTATTTTTGCCACAAAGCGTGAGCTGACGCACACAAGTCCCCCTTTGGCGGGCGCACTATCTAGACCCAACAAAAATATCAGGGGTTATTTATGGGATATTCAATCAAAGACATTATTTATCAAGGGGAAAAGTCTGGCGTGCACAATTGGCAGACGCTATCGGGACAGAATTTTTACTGGCATCCAGACTGGTTACATATCGCAGAGGATCTCACCGTCCACAAAGCCACCGCCCATATTCAGGCCGATGGCGATAAGGCGACCCAAAGCGAGGCAGAGCAAGCTATTGTGAAACACCTTAATCGCGGCAAATAAGCATTAATGGCCCGACGCAATCGCCTTGCGGGCAATTTTATCGATTAATCCCGGTGCAATCAGCTTTAGCCAGCGCCCGAGTCGGCCACGTAGCGACGTAATAAGCTGCCGACCTCGGGTCGCTATCACAGGGAGCATCATGTTCGCACATTGCTCAGCGGTGATAATTTTGGCTTCTTGCATCGGAGATTTACCAAGCGGCTTACCCTCGCCATCGAGGGCACGCTTATGAATTTGTGATACAACAAAATCGGGACAAATCACAGTCACGGCAACGTTATCATCTGCCAGTTCAATCCGCAGCGAATCAAAAAAGCCGATAACCGCATGCTTAGAAGCGGCATAGCCACTGCGCGTCGGCACGCCCGTTAACCCAGCTACCGAGGCCACCACCACCACCTGACCTTGGCTCGACTTTAAATAAGGTAAGGCGGCATGAGTTAAATACGCTGGCCCTAAGTAGTTGACTCGCATGATATCTTCCAGCACAGACAACTGATTAAGCTCATCGAAACGCGACCACATGGTCATACCCGCGTTATTCACTAGAATATCGAGGCGACCATAATGGGCAATAGTGGCTTGAATTAAGGCTTCGCATTGGGAGGCGCTACTGACATCGGCGGCAAATACAAAGGGAGTCGGACCATAGTTCGCGATTTCGAGGGCAAGGGAGGCTAAACGTGTTTCATTGCGGGCACTGAGCACCAGTTGGCAACCCACCCGTGCCATGGCGATGGCCAGCGCCCGGCCTATTCCCTCCGAAGCGCCCGTAATAATGACTACTTTACCCGTCAGTCCATCCATAACTATTCCCTTGTTACCAATGTGTTAATTATGCTCCGAAGTAAATTGGCATAATCATCTTAAAAGCGCAATCCCCTATGCGCGTTGTGCGTGCGGCACGCCAAGCGGCTCGCAATAACTGCTCAGGGGTTGCGGTCGTCCTATCGCATAACCTTGCGCGTAATTAATCCCAATCGCCTGTAATCTATCGATAATCTCTTGGTTTTCGACAAACTCGGCCACTGTCTCAATCCCCATGACGCGGCATACGTCCTGAATGGATTTGACGATGGCGTAATCCTTGGCGTTGACCGCAAGGTTCTTCACGAAGCAGCCGTCAATTTTAACATAGTCCACCGGCAGTTCACGCAGATAACCATAGGACGCAAAGCCACTACCAAAATCATCCAACGCAAAAGAGAACCCGAGTTTACGCAGCTGCCTGAGCATTTCCATGCCGCGGTGACGATTTTGAATCGCCGTGGTTTCGGTGATTTCAAAGCACACACATTGGCTTGGGATATCAAAAATCTGTTGCTGCAAAGCGATATATTCCACCATGCCTTCGGCACCTAAGCTATTGCCTGAAAGGTTGATTGAAATACAGTGATTCGGCCATAACTGTGGATTTAAGGATAGCCATAAGAAGGCCTTACGTATCACTTCTTTATCGATTTCAGGCATGAGCTTAAAACGCTCCGCCGCTGCGATAAACTGTGCTGGCGCTAAAATACGGCCGCAAGGTTCTTGGATCCTGAGCAGGATTTCCATCCGTTGCCGTTTAGAACTCGCCCCTAAACCGCGGATCGGTTGGTAGTAGAGCAGCAGTTCATTTTCCTCAATCGCTTGCGCAATACGCACCGCCCACTTGGGCGCGTTGCGCTGGTAGGTCAGCTCTTTATCTTTATCATCATAAAAATGGATTTGGTTTGTTCCCTTGGCCTTAGCGGCGATACAGGCAATATCCGCATCCTTAAGTAGCTCTAAGGCATTAATATAGGGCGCACGGCCAAAGGCGACTCCAATACTCAAGCCGACTTTATAGTTACAGTTTTTATCGTGCAGTACCTGCAGCGAAACCAGAGCGATAATTTGTTTTAACTGCTGGGCTACGGCCAAAGCTGTGCTGTCGCAAATGACTAAGCCAAATTCATCGCCACCTAAGCGAGCCAATAATGCCTGCGGCCCTAGGCAAGATTGAATCGTCCGCGCCACTATGGCCAACATGCGATCGCCAGCGGCATGCCCACAGCTGTCGTTAATCAGCTTAAACTGCTCTAAATCCAGATAACATACCGCGAGGCGCTTAGCCTGACTGGCAAACTGCGGCAACCGCTCCTCGAAGGCTTGCCGATTGAGCAAACCTGTCACGCTATCGAAGTTGGCGCGTTTTTGCAGCTGGTGCTTAAGTAGCTCTTCCTGGGTAATATCCCGCAGCACCACCACAGTGCCGGTAATTTCTTTATCATGATTCAACACGTTACTGATGCTGCGCTCAATAATCCGTGGCGTGGCGGTTAATAGCTTGATTTTGGCGACTTGTGGTGTGGTTTCCCCCAAACGCATACAATGGAATACCGCTTGATTTAACTGCTCCCCCGCTTTTAATAACGACGCTAGGCTCTGGCCAACGGCGTAACAGCTGGCAACATCGAGCAAAGATTCGGCCTTGGGATTCATATAGATCACTTTGGCATCAATATCGGTCAGGATCACCGCCTCGGCAATCGACTCTAGGGTAGTCTTACCGCGTTCTTTCTGCTGATATATGCGGGCAAGTAAACTGTTAACTCGACTGGCTAACACTTCTAACTCGACGTTACCTTCACCGCTCACAGGGCGATACACGCTGGCCGCAGGGTCGACCAATGCCAGCTGCTTCATCATGCTTTTAAAGGGTTTTAACAGGCCAGCGCGCAGCCAAATGTACCCCAGCGCCACAATTAACACGCCGAGTAGAATAATCCCCACCGAAACCCAATCGAGGTCGAGCTTTACTTCTTGGAAGGGTGCAGAAGAGAACTGTACCTGCAGATACAATGGCGAGTTTTCCAGCAAACTCGGGATTGGCACAAAGCTGAGGCGATCTTTCGCGGCCGAGGTGTTGCTGCGACTCATCTGCACCTGAGTGACTAATGGCGCTTGGGCATATTCTAATAAATCCTGTGCAGACAACTGGCGCACCAAGAGCACGTATTCTTCGGGGGCGACGGCTGCGGCGGTGACAACAAGCCCAACATCCCCGGCAAGATACACCCCAGCCACTTTAGGTTTACCAGCAGCTAGTACCGCATCGGCAATTTGCTGTTGTGTCGCTAAGGCAATACTGGAGGTGTTAGCGAGGACACTTTGCAGCTGCCCGCCCTGCAGAATAAACCAGTGTAAATTGGCGGACATGGCGCTCTCAAGCCATGATGATTCGATGGATTGCAGTAATTCGCCATCGACCCGAGACAGCGGGGAGGCATAGATATTAGTGAGAAAACTTAAACGGTCGATATCGATGAGAAATTGTTGCTGGATATTAGTCAGCTCATGCTGCACATTATCTTGGCGCAGCAATTCGACCCTATGATCGAACCAATAGCCGAGGCAATAGGACACGAGCACAACCGCTGGTAAACAGAATCCTGCAATAAATACCAATATTTTGTTGCCAATGCGCATCTCTTACCACGGCTTTTGTCATTGAATAGATAAACGGCTTTACATAGTCCCTTATAGCGTCATGCAACATATCTCATTTGCAAATAGTATTAAATATCACTTTGCTTTATCCGTTGCTAAAGTAAGCAATAGCATGCATTTAATTGTGTTAAACGCCTTTGATTTAGCGCAGCTATTCGCTAAATAAGTTTTAAAAAGTTAGATGTTAATCAATATCCTATGTTCTAAAGCCGCTTGTAAACACCTTGTAATGCCTTGGCTTTACGTTTGGGGAGAAAGGCATAATCCGAGCCGAGTTGACGTTAAGCCCGCATTGTTTAGCACAGAGTCAGAGCATAAAAAAACGGACCTTAAGGTCCGTTTTTTCTTCAGTATCGCTTACTTATGATACTGCTTAGATTGAGCATGAACCGCCTTGATAAAGGCACCCGCATGCTCTGGGTCAACGTGCTGATGAATACCGTGGCCTAAGTTAAACACGTGGCCTGTACCCTCACCATAACCCGCCAGAATTTGAGCGACTTCTTCTTCGATACGTGGGATTGGCGCGTACAGCATAGAAGGATCCATGTTGCCTTGAAGCGCCACTTTGTGACCGACACGGCGACGGGCATCGGCAATATCGACAGTCCAGTCTAAACCTAAAGCATCACAGCCTGTTTCAGCCATGGCTTCTAACCATAAGCCACCGCCCTTAGTGAATAAGGTCACTGGCACTTGGCGGCCATCGGCAAAGCGAGTCAGACCATCGACAATCTTCTGCATATAACGCAGTGAGAATTCACGGTAAGCCGTGTGCGATAACGCGCCGCCCCATGAGTCGAAGATCATCAGCGATTGAGCGCCGTTAGCAACCTGCGCATTCAGGTACAGAGTCACAGAATCGGCTAACTTGTCGAGTAACATATGCAGCGCCGCTGGCTCTGCGTAGGCCATCTTCTTAATTTTTTCGAAGGTTTTGCTCGAACCACCTTCAACCATGTAAGTCGCGAGTGTCCAAGGAGAACCAGAGAAACCAATCAATGGCACTTGGCCATTCAGTTCGCGTCGAATAGTGCTAACCGCTTTCATCACATAACCCAGATCATCTTCTGGATCGGGAACGGCTAATTTTTTGATGGCATCGATAGTGTCTGTTGGGCGCTCAAAACGTGGGCCTTCGCCCGCCTCAAAATACAGACCTAAACCCATCGCATCGGGAACAGTCAGGATATCGGAAAACAGAATCGCCGCATCCAGCTCGTAACGACGCAGCGGTTGTAGCGTTACTTCACAGGCCAATTCATGGTTTTTACATAAAGACATGAAGTCACCCGCTTGAGCGCGAGTCGCTTTGTATTCAGGGAGATAACGGCCAGCTTGACGCATCATCCACACTGGGGTCATATCAACAGGCTGTTTTAGTAGGGCGCGTAAATAACGATCATTCTTTAATTCTGCCATTTGGCTTGATTCCTAGACTTATTGAGATCCGCTGGGTCGGTAGTTTAGCATTTACGCGGATAATGTAACCTTTAAGTGCAAATTTATGTGAGCTATTCCCCATCATTGCTGTCCATTTAAGCACTTATCGTCAAAATGCTAGCCAGATAACATACTGTTTAGTAATCGAACCCAAAGTCACACTAAGACAGAAAAAAGTTGCGCTGGTTTCCTGCCTTTGGTATAAAAAGTTTGCGCTAGCAAGAACAATCAAGAAGCTCGTCGCATCGAGCCTGCTATATACATTACTCGCCCAACGATAGGTTTCTATCGTTGGGCTTTTTATTTCCGCATTTTTTTATACAAAACAGCTGGTTTGTCCATCTGCCAATTCTCGCAAATCCCGATAAAAAGGGTTGATCCAAGAGCTATTTCTCCCCTACATTAGAGTCATGTCCTGGCACTTAAATGGAATGCATCATGCTGAGAGAACTCGAAAAAGCAGAACAAAAGTGGGGCGGTTCAAATAAGCTTATAGATCAATGGCTAGAAAATCGTCGTAAACTCTTGGTGCATTACTGCCAGATAGCAGGCCTTCCTCCCTATGGGAAAGCCGAAAAATCCCTTCCCTCCTTCGATCATGTGAAATCCTTTTGTGATTTATTAGTCGATTACGTCTCCGAAGGCCATTTCGAAGTCTATGACCAAGTGGTCAATGCCTGTGAAAAGTTTGGCGCCTCGAGCAAAACCTTAGCCCAGCAAGTATTGCCAAAGATCACTCCAACGACCAACGCGGCGTTAGACTTTAATGATAAGTACGCCGAAGCGCAGGATGATCAAGTGTTATACCAGCTAGATAAGGATCTTTCCGAACTGGCCCACACCATGGAAACCCGTTTCGAGTTAGAAGATAAATTGCTCGAAGTGCTACATAACCAGTATTCAGAGCACGCCCAGCAAGCCTAATTAGCGCGCTAACCGTTATGTGCCTCGAATCGCATAATTGCGCCTCAATGGGGGCAAGTTGCCATCCTTGAGCAATGAGTTTGAGATTGGCAGTCACTTCTTTACCAACCGTTTTGCCATAGAATTCCACAAACAAAAAAGCCAGCTTTCGCTGGCTTTTTCATTATCATATCAATCGATTATACAGCTGATTGAAAGATCACTTGTGATGCTTTCTGAGTGTAAGAATCGATTTGATCGAAGTTCAAGTAACGGTAAGTGTCAGCTGCAGTTGCATCTAACTCTTTCGCGTATTCTTGGTATTCTTCAACCGATGGCAGACGACCTAACAAGGCTGCTACTGCTGCTAATTCCGCAGAGGCTAAGTAAACGTTAGCGCCTGTACCTAAACGGTTCGGGAAGTTACGGGTAGAAGTCGATACCACTGTAGAACCTTCAGCCACACGTGCTTGGTTACCCATACACAGTGAACAGCCGGGGATCTCGATACGCGCACCAACGCGACCGAAAATACCGTAGTAACCTTCTTCGGTCAGCTGGTCTTTGTCCATCTTAGTCGGTGGTGCAATCCACAGACGTGTTGGCAGCGTCTTAGCGAACTTGTCTAACATCTTACCGGTCGCACGGAAGTGGCCGATGTTAGTCATACAAGAACCTACGAACACTTCGTCAATCTTAGTTTGCGCAACAGATGACAGTAATACTGCATCGTCTGGATCGTTTGGCGCACACAGGATTGGCTCTTTGATCTCGTTTAGATCGATTTCGATCACCGCAGCATACTCGGCATCGGCGTCTGCACTCATCAGCTCAGGATTCGCTAACCACTCTTCCATGCCTTTGATACGACGCTCTATCGTGCGACGGTCACCGTAACCTTCGGCGATCATCCACTTCAGCATAGTGATGTTCGAGTTCAGGTACTCGATGATTGGCTCTTTGTCTAACTTGATAGTACAACCCGCTGCAGAGCGTTCTGCAGAAGCGTCAGACAGTTCGAATGCCTGTTCTACTTTCAGGGTTTCTAAGCCTTCGATTTCCAGTACGCGGCCAGAGAAGATGTTCACTTTACCCTTCTTCTCAACGGTCAGCAGACCCATTTCAATCGCTTTTAATGGAATCGCGTGTACTAAGTCACGTAGGGTGATGCCAGGTTGCATCTTGCCCTTGAAGCGCACTAATACTGATTCTGGCATGTCCAGAGGCATCACACCGGTCGCGGCAGCGAATGCCACTAGACCAGAACCTGCTGGGAATGAAATGCCGATTGGGAAACGTGTATGTGAGTCACCACCAGTACCAACTGTGTCTGGTAATAACATACGGTTTAACCAAGAGTGGATAACACCGTCACCTGGACGCAGAGACACACCACCACGGTTCATAATGAAGTCTGGCAGAGTGTGGTGAGTGTTCACGTCTACTGGTTTTGGATAAGCGGCAGTGTGGCAGAATGACTGCATAGTCAAATCGGCACTGAAGCCTAAACAGGCTAAGTCTTTCAGCTCGTCACGGGTCATAGGACCGGTCGTGTCCTGTGAACCCACAGAAGTCATCTTAGGCTCACAGTATTGACCTGGACGTACGCCAGCAACACCACAGGCTTTACCAACCATCTTCTGTGCAAGCGTATAACCTTTGCCATTATCAGCGACGTCTTGAGGACGTACGAATACGTCAGAAGCGGGTAAACCTAACACTGCGCGCGCTTTGTCAGTTAAACCACGACCGATGATCAATGGAATACGACCACCAGCACGCACTTCGTCTAACAGTACGTCGGTTTTCAGGCTGAACTCAGAAATCACTTCGTCTGAGCCATGACGCTTCACTTGGCCAGCGTATGGGTAAATGTCGATCACATCGCCCATTTCCATTTTGCTGACGTCAAGTTCGATTGGCAGTGCGCCCGCATCTTCCATAGTGTTGAAGAAAATCGGCGCAATCTTGCCACCTAAGCAGAAACCACCAGCACGTTTGTTAGGTACGAATGGGATATCATCACCCATGAACCACAGTACTGAGTTAGTTGCAGACTTACGTGACGAACCTGTACCCACAACGTCGCCCACGTAAACTAATGGGAAACCTTTGGTTTTCAGTTCTTCTAATTTCTTGATTGGACCTACGCTGCCAGGTACATCTGGCTCGATACCATCACGCGCGTTTTTCAGCATAGCTAATGCGTGTAGTGGAATATCTGGACGTGACCAAGCATCAGGTGCTGGTGACAGGTCGTCGGTGTTCGTTTCACCTGAGACTTTGAATACGGTCAGGGTCACTTTGTCCGCTAATTTTGGACGGCTTAAGTACCAGTCTGCATTTGCCCAAGCTTCAACGACTTGTTTAGCATAGGTATTACCCGCTTCCATTTTCTCAACCACATCGTGGAAAGAATCAAACATCAGCAGGGTGTGAGATAAGGCTTTAGCGGCTAAAGGCGCCAGAGCTGGGTTATCTAACTGAGCGATCAGCGGCTCGATGTTATAGCCACCTTGCATAGTGCCTAATAACTCAGTCGCACGTTCGGCAGACAGGATAGGTGAAGTTGCAGTGCCTTTGGCAACCGCATCTAAGAAAGCGGCTTTTACGTAAGCGGCTTCGTCAACACCGGGGGGAATTCGATTTTCTAGCAGGTCAAGAATAACGGCTTCTTCACCAGCGGGCGGGGATTTTGAACCAATTTAACCAGTTCAGCCACTTGATGTGCATCTAATGGCTTAGGGACTACGCCCTCTGCAGCACGTTCTGCGACGTGTTTACGATATGCTTCTAGCACGGCAACATTCCTCTTTGTTTGGCGCTCTAACAACGAAACTGCACGTCTTCTCAATTGAAGCTGACAGTCCGACATGATCGACCCGTATTTCCGGCCAGCAGTATACTACAGCTTTGCAAAAGTATGAATCAGGTCACACTCGGCGAAAGACGAAATAAGGGCTAAATCCGGAGGTGCAGCTCAACTTACGGCAAGAATAAAACAAGGGAAATTAGACAATAGTTTGAAAACAGACAAAAAACCATAAGTGACAAATAGTTAACATAAGTTAATCAATTTAAAATCGAACGAATATTTTTTTGCTCGCAACCGCAGGTTAAGCGTAAATATTTTTAAACTTTGTGCTTTTAGACTTTGAAGATGCCGAGCTTAACCATACACTCAAGTTCCCAGAGCATAGCGCTTAGTAATCCTTCCCATCCCTTGGAGTAGTAATGACATCCCTTAGTATTCAAGCTGTTATTTTTGATATGGATGGTGTGTTAATCGATTCAGAACCCCTTTGGCAACGGGTTGAGTATGAAGTCTTATCGGCACTTGGCGTGCCCGTCACTATCGAAACGATTCAACAAACCACAGGTTTACGTATCGACCAATGTGTCGACTATTGGTATCACAAAGCACCTTGGGCCGATTACGACAATGCCAAGGTGAGCACCGCCATCGTCGATAAAGTCGCAGAGGAAATTCTGCGAACGGGCGAAGCCATGCAAGGCGTTCAACAAGCCATTGATTACTGCCAAGCTAAAGGCTTGAAGATAGGCCTAGCCACCTCTTCTTTTTACACCATTATCGAAGCCGTACTCAGTAAACTCGGCCTAAGCGATAAGTTTATGGCGGTACAATCCGCCGAAGGTCTCACCTATGGCAAACCCCATCCCGAGGTTTACTTAAATTGCGCCGCCGCGTTAGGAGTCGACCCGCGTTATTGCCTCGCGATTGAAGACTCTTTCAATGGCCTTATCGCCGCCCGCGCCGCCAATATGCAGACCGTCGCCATTCCCGCACCGGAGCAACGCGGCGAGGCCAAATGGGTTATCGCCCATCACCAAGCCGACAGCTTGTTAGATTTACCAGCTATCTTGGGCTAATCACAGCAACAATTGACGCAAATAAAAAAGCCAGACATCCGTCTGGCTTTTTCGTTTTCATCCTATGGATTACCAGATTTTAACGCGCTCATTTGGTTTTAAGTACATCTTGTCACCCTCTTTCATCTCGAAGGCTTTGTAGAAGGCTTCGATATTGCGAGGCGTACCCATAGCGCGATAGTGGCTAGGTGAATGCGGGTCAGTCAGCAGACGACGACCTAACTCTTCATCACGGTAATTGCGGCGCCATACCTGTGACCAACCGACGAAGAAACGCTGCTCGCCCGTTAAACCATCCAGCACAGGGGCAGGCTTACCATTTAAGCTCATCGCGTAGGCACGCGCCGCTACAGTTAAACCGCCTAAGTCACCGATGTTTTCGCCTAAGGTTAAATCACCGTTTACAAACTTACCTGGCAGGGCTTCATAGCCAGAATACTGCGCAGACAGTTGCTTACCACGTTTTTGGAACTCTTCACGGTCTTTATCCGACCACCAGTCACGCAGGTTGCCATCGCCATCGTACTTAGCGCCTTGGTCGTCGAAACCATGGCTGATTTCGTGGCCAATCACCGCACCGATACCACCGTAGTTCACCGCATCATCGGCATCCATATTGAAGAATGGTGGTTGCAGAATCGCGGCAGGGAACACGATTTCATTACTTACAGGGCTGTAATAGGCGTTCACTGTTTGTGGCGTCATATGCCACTCGGTACGATCGATTGGCTTACCAAGCTTGTTGATCATGTCTTGATATTCAAACTGGGCGTAACGCATATAGTTGCCCACCAGCTCATCAGGCTTGATCTCTAGCGCAGTGTAGTCTTTCCATTTGTCTGGATAGCCGATTTTATAGGTAAATTTAGACAGTTTTTCCTGTGCCGCGACCTTAGTCTCAGGCGTCATCCACTCGAGTTCATTGATGCTGACTTCAAAGCCCTTGATCAGGTTTTTGATCATGGTTTCCATACGGGCCTTCGCTTCAGGCTTGAAGTATTGCTTCACATACTCTTCACCCACTAACTCGCCAATCACTTGGTCGGCGCCATCCACAGCCTTTTTCCAGCGTGGTTGTTGCTCTTCAATACCCATCAAGGTTTTGCTCTTGAAGGCAAAGTTTAGGTCAACAAAGTTTTTGCTGAGTAGCTCAGCATAGCTATCTACTAAGTGGAACGTTAAGTAATCCTGCCAAGCAGAAACGGGGAAGGCATCAAAGTTAGCGCCTAATTTTTCGAAATAAGATGGCTGACGCACGATGATGTCAGTCACTTTATCGCCAAGGCCCGCACTGGTCGCAAAGGCATCGATATCAAACTTGCCGGTCAGCTTTTGCAGCTCAGCACGGCTCAGCTTGTTGTAAGCTTTGTTCGCATCGCGAGATTCAACACGGCTCCACTGGCTCTTAGCGATCATCATCTCGATGTCGGCCACGTTTTTCGCCGCGCGCTTGGCATTCTTGTAGCCCGCTTCGGTCAGAATATCGGTCACATATTTCGCCATTGCTTGGCGGTTAGCGACAAACTTAGCGTCATCTTTTAAGTAGTAATCACGGTCTGGCAGGGTTAAGCCAGACTGGCTTAAATACACCGCATATTGGGTAGAGTTTTTAGCGTCGTTGTTCACGTAAAAACCAAAGGGGATGCCTGAACCGTTGGTGAGTAATTTGCCCATTACTGCAGGTAATTCGCCATGGGTTTTCACCGCTGCGATATCCGCCAATAGTGGATTAAGCGGGGTCACACCTAAGGTTTCGAGCAAATCGGTGTTCATAAAGCTGGCGTTAAAGTCACCGATTTTTTGATTATTCGAGCCAGGGGCGGCATCTTTTTGCGCAGCGGCGGCATCGATGATTTTCTTCAATGCATCTTGGCTTTGATCGTACAGCACAGAGAATGCGCCATAGTTAGATTTGTCGGCTGGAATGGGCGTATTCGCTAACCATTTGCCGTTTACGCTGTAGTAGAAATCGTCTTGATGGCGAACTGAGGCATCAAAGTTTTGTAATTCAATGCCAGAAACCGCGGCGACTTCAGTTTTAGGCTCGCTGCTGCAAGCGGCTAAACCTAGGCTCAGGGCAATCCCCAGCGCCAGTGTGCTAATCTTCTTCATTGTTTTCCTCAGCTTCCGTTTAAAGTTGTTATTTTTTCCCGCAAAACCTTAGCATTTTGCCCTGTCTGGCTGTAGCAAGATTTTGTAAAAGGTTATGACACTTATCGCCAGCTGCCAAACACATCAAGCGGCTACCTCATGCAAAGGCAAGATAAATGCTCATAGGACAGCACATAAAACAAAGGGCATGACCTTCGTCATGCCCTTGCGTTAACTAGAACGCCTTACCGATGAATAAATACAGGGATTTATCCCCCATATCGGTAATACCAAAGCCCAGTGCCGCTGGGCCCATCGAGGTATCTGTGCCTATGTATAGACTTGAGGCGTAAATTAGATCCGAGAGTGAGACTTCATCTCGCTCAAACCAAACATTCCCCGCCTCTAAGCTTAAACCCAAATAGAGTGGGTAATCCGTCATCCCCAGCGCATCACGGCCAAGATCATACTGATAAACAAAGGCACCGAAGAGTTTGTGGGCGCCAGTGAGTGAGTCCTTGTGATAGCCCGACAGATTTAAGAAACCACCTAAATCCGACAAATGTAGCGTGTTATAGCCATCATTATTGTTGGTCGCCACTGAGGCTTTGCCGACAAAGGCATGATTACCGACACTGAGCGCCCCTTTCCAATCGGCCTCAATCTGCACGCTATATTCGTTCTCATTGTTATCGACGAGATCATCAAAATCTTCGTTACGCACATAGACGTTTAAGGTGATACGGTTACCCGATGTCGGGAAGCTGATACTGTCTAAACTGTCGTAACCTGCTCTTAAGTAAGCGCCATAGGATTTAAAATCGAAATCCTTAATCAACCAAGCATCGTTAACAATAACGCCCTTTTCGGCCACTAACCCTAGCTCGACAAAACCTTGTAACACATAGTTATAGCCAATACCCAGTTCAACCGTGTGGGTCTTTTTGTCGAAGATCAGGGCGCGGTTATTGTTATCGTATAAATCCCAGTTGTGGACATCGTATTGATAACGGGCACGACTATAAAAATCCTGATCCCTATCCAAGGGTTGATAAAACTCGGTCGCAAACAGTTTTTCAAAGCCTAATTTGACTTCGTTACGCCACTCGCCGCCGTTAAAGGTTAAGTCGGTCATGGTATAGGCCATATCGAAACTGATGGCCGATTCGGTGCTAAAGTCGTCTTCCCAGTTAAATCCGAGTTGGAAGTAATTCGGTCCCCAAGATTTAGCTCGGGTGGTCACCGTCAGCACTCGGCCTTCTTCAGACTCGACAAACTCGGCATCCACGCGCTCAAACTTATTCAGGGAATAGATGCGTTTTAAGGCATCGTTCAATTCATCCTTAGTCACGGCTTGGCCGGCTTTGAGATCTAAGGTTTCCTTCAATAAGTTAAGGCTCACCTTCGACTGATTATCGAACACAATTTCTTGGATTGGATGCGCCACATCCGCCATCAGCTGCTTACCTTTGGCCTTCTTGGCCTCAACATAGGCCGCATATTCCTCGGCGCTGACGCTCATGCCTTGTAATTTATCCAGCTGACCATTGGCGGCTTCTTTGCCCAAGGTCAACGCCAGAGGCATGATGGTAAAGTCCGTGGTGCTTAAGGCGTCGATGGCAGGACGGATCAATACGTCTTTCTCGCTAAGCAGCTGTTTTTGTTTTTCGGTACTGGCATTGGTCAAGAAGTTAGATAACTGATCGAGCACCGCAATCGTGCTGTCGAGCTTGTCTTTGGTCACCAGTGGCGAACCGATATCCACGGCAATCACTATATCGGCGCCCATAGCCTTAACTACGTCCACGGGCATATTGTTGGCAATCCCGCCGTCGACTAACAACTTGCCATCAATCTGTGTCGGCTGCAGCGCCCCAGGTACAGTTGCAGATGCCTGCATGGCTTTGACTAAGCTGCCGTGGTCGATGACGACGGGTAAACTGGTTTCTAAATCCGTTGCCACCGCTCGATAGGGAATGGCCAACGCATCAAAATCACCAAATTGCTGCACCAGATCCGTGGACTGGCGTAATAGCTGCGACATGGTTTGCCCGCGCAGCAAGCCACTCGGCGCCCGGACTTCGCCCTCGGTATAACCGATATTAAGCGGAATATTGTAACGATCGCGTAACTGTTTATCGCGGTAACTCAAGACGTTACGCGGAATGGTATCCGAATAACCACTATCCCAGTCGACACCCATCATAATGGCTTCGACTTCACTGGCGCTGTAACCCAAAGAATACATGCCGGCGACATAGGCCCCGATACTGGTGCCGGCGATATAGTCCACGGGGATATGATGTTCTTCTAGGATTTTAAGCACGCCAACATGGGCAGCACCTTTAGCGCCACCACCACTGAGCACCAGTCCGACCTTAGGCCGTTCTGCCGCATACAAGGGCGTTAACAGTAAACATAAAAAGACAGAGGCGAATATTCGACGCATCATAGTGGGCTACTTTTTATTGGATAAAAAATTCAACTTATCTTAACAAATTTATTGATTTAACCGTCAGCGATATTTTATCTGAACCGATGAGTGATTAAGGGATACAAAATAAACCGCATCATCTAATCCTTGAGTGAAACCACAGGCTAAATACGGCAAACGCAGCTCAAAATAACAACAAAGGGCCCGCAAGTAAAAATACCCACGGGCCCGATGAAATACACAATCTCTTAAGAGCCAAGCACACTCTTTTTCAGTAAATAGCGCTCGAACTCGACCACAGACATAGGTTTGGCAAAGTAATAGCCCTGCACAATGTAACAACCGCGGCTAAAGACCTGCTCCAATTGCTCAACGGTTTCGACCCCTTCGGCCACCACGGTTAATTTCAAGTTGCGGGCCAACTCAATAATACTGCTGACAATGGCCTGATCCGCTGAGTTGGTGGCGATATCAATTAAGAAAGAGCGATCAATCTTCAAGGTATTCACATCAAAATGACGTAAGTAAGCCAACGAAGAATACCCAGTACCGAAGTCATCGATGGCCACTTCAATTCCCAACTCTTTAAGCTGAGTCAGATGGGTTTTCGCCGCTTGCACTTCCTTCATCAACACTCCTTCAGTGATTTCTAACCCGAGGGATGAGGTCGGCATTTGTGTATCGGCCAAAATTTTCTTTAACCCATCAATAAAGTCGGGTTGACGGAAATGCACCGCCGAAATATTCACCGACAATTTGAACGGAGTGTTGCAATGTTTCACCCATTTAGCACCATCCGAACAGGCACGGCGGAATACCCAGCGGTCGATTTCAACCACTAAACCACAGGCTTCGGCTACCTTAATAAAAATATCGGGACGGATATAACCTTCCTTCGGATGACGCCAACGAATTAAGGCTTCCATCCCAATAAATTTATCGCCCCGCAAAATATCAATCTGCGGCTGATAATAGAGTTCAAACTCTTCCCGCTCGATGGCCTTACGTAAATCTGCTTCCAAGCGTAAATGGTATAAGGCTTGGGCATTACGCTCCGATGAATAATATTTAAAGTTGCCACGCCCCTCTTCCTTGGCGTGGTACATGGCAAGGTCAGCATTTTTAATAAAGGCTTCGGGCTGCACCGCATCATCGGGCCAAATACTGATACCGATACTGGTGGAGATATAAAACTCGCGACCAAACAATTTAAATGGCGCCACAATTTGCGCGAGTAACCGCTCGGCAATGTGGTTTATCTCGTTTAAGTTATTGGCATTTCTCAGCAGGATCACAAACTCATCGCCGCCAAAACGACACAGCAAATGCTCACTGCCGATGCAAGACTGCAAGCGGTTGGAGGCTTCGACTAGCAAGGCATCGCCCATGCTATGTCCGTAGGAGTCGTTTACATGTTTAAAGCGATCGAGATCGAGGAATAAAAGCGCCAGCTTTTCACCAGTCTGCTGCGCGGTCTGAATCGATTGCAATAACCTGCTCGAAAACAGTGAGCGGTTTGGCAGCCCAGTTAACACATCATAATTCGCCAATCGCCTCAGATCAGCCTCGGTACGTTTTCGTTCGGTAATATCTGAAAAGACAATCACATAGTGTACTGAGCTATCACTCGTCGACTGCATCACCGAGACGTTAAGCCATACGGGGCAAATCAGCCCATTCTGCCCCACTAACTCACGCTCACCCGTCCACGAACTGTCTTGGCCGAGTAACTGATGCACTTCGGTCGAGAGACCATCCTTCATTTGCACGAATTGAGAAAAAGATTGTCCAACGAGATCATGCTGCTCAGAACCAATGATTTGTTGCGCCGCATGGTTTGCCACTCGAATATTTTCATCCACGTCTAAGATCAACACCCCTTCTGAAGTGTTTTCAAAGGCTTGGGCGAGGAGATTGATTTCATCCTCTAGCTGACGCTGCAGGGTAATGTCGCTATAAATCCCCGCTACCCGTTCAATCTCATGGGTCGTGCGATTGCGCGACACAGGGCGGCCCCTCACTCTTAACCAGCCCCAATTACCACTGCGGCGTTGATAACGATATTCCGCCTCAAAGCGGTCAACTTCACCCGCTAACATACTGTTCCATTGACCTAAGGCTTTATCCCTATCCTCTGGGTGGACGGGGAGAGTCTCGAGGGTAACCACAATCTCATTGGCATGGTTACCTAGCACGGCGCCACGGTTATCGAGGTAAAAGCTCTGGGTATCTCTATGCCATTCCCAGAGATCGGAATCGCTCCCGCGCAGGGACTGACGCAAACGGTCGTCACTCTCGGTCAACGCTTGGTTCATCGTCATAAAGGTCCGAACTTGGCGCTGACGATACCAGGCTAAACTCAATGCGATGATCGAAAAGATCAGTAGCAAGATGCCCTTAAAGCCTTGAGTCAACCACCAATGCTGCTCAACATAGAAGGGATAAGCGAAGGGTTTATCCGACCAGATCCCATTCACCTGACTTAAAATCTCCAGCCCATACTCACCCGCCGCCAGTCCAGCGAGGTTTATCTGCGACTCGCCTTGCAGCAGTACATAGTTATCTTCTTCCCCTTGGTAGCGCAGTCGATATTTAAATTGAATTGGCGAATCATCGAGATAATCGAGGTTAGTGATCTGTAAACTCACCATGTTGGCATCGGGTTTAATTACCATCATGGGCTGGGGTAATAGGGAAACTTCGGTGCTGTTATCGTAATAGACAGACACAGACTCGAGCATCACATGGTCATCGGTGATCCGGTTGACCAGCTTATCTACATCCAAGTGCATAACCCCTTCCGGGGTGCCAAGATATAGACCAAACTCGGGCGAATAGAAGTAAGCTCCTTCATTCATTTCATCGGAAATCAGCCCATCGAGTTGGTTAAACATGGCGATATGGCCGGTTGCTACATCTTGGCGGATCAGTGAATCAGCGCAGGCCACCAGATTAGCTTTAGGCGTCTTTTGGATAAAAAACACTGAGCTGCAGTTCACTTGCCACAGCGCAGTCAGCGAAACCAGTTCACTGCTGTTGAGGTGATACTCGAATAAGCCCTTTTCGTAGGAACCAAACCACATCACCCCAGGTGACATTTCCTCGATATGACTAACGGTGGGCATGGCGCTCAAGCCATTGAATAGGCTTCGCTGATCGTGGAACTCATTCGCCTCATCCAAATAGCCAAAAACTCGCTTACCGCCGATCCACAGCTTTCCGTCGGAGGCGCGATACAAGGTTCTAATCGCCGGACGCTTGGGTTCCACCGCATCTTTAGCAGGCTTGTCGATATTGAAGGCCTGCGGAGCTTTTAAATCGGCCTCCCAAAAATACAGGCCGGTGGAACTGGCGATCCACACCCGCCCTTTTAGCTGCGGGTCGACATAAGTGCGATAAACCAGCTTGTTTTTAAATTCATCTTGCCCATTGATCCACTTTGCAAAGCTCTCGCCCTTAAAGCTTGTTCTATCAACCACAAACAGGCCACCCGTGCTTGAGACCAACAAGTAATGCTCGGCAAATGCCCTGATATCGTAAATGCTCTCGTGAGGTAGTAAACCTTCAATCGGGATATCTATGGTTTGCTGTGTATCCTTGGCAATAAACATCACATTAGATGAGCCAAGCCAAAGCCCTTCAGGTGCCGCAAACACCGACCAAATCATGGCATCGCCCAGTGCGTAGGGTTTATCGGCGGTATAGGTCTCTAAGATAAAATCGGGCCGCGATGCCAGCAGCGCCAAGCCATCGCCAGAACCGCCCACCCACATCAAACCCGAATCATCGAACAGCATGGCCTTGAGGATTTCCATATTGGCCTGCTTTTTCAGCTCCTCCTGATAATTCTCAATCTGGTGAGTCTCTGGCGACCATTTCAATAGGCCAAAACGACTGGTAAACCATAGCGAGCCCTTAGGATCTTCAACAATCACAGTGCTCCAATCGGGTAATTCAGGCACGGCCTCAAGTTGCTGTGTGCTTGGCTCGAAACGATACACGCCACGGCTCGTCGCCAACCATACGCGGTGTTTCGTATCCTCAAGCATATCGAGAATGCTTCCCATAGACTCAGTCCATGGGTATTTACTGAGGGTTTTACCTGACTTATCCAGCAGCAATAAATCAAATTGCCCAGCCAGCAGGATTTGCTCATTGGGGAGCACCAATAACTTGCGCCAAGGCAGATCGCGATTAACCGCCAGTTGAGTCACCAGAGTGAGTTCAGAAGTCGCAGGGGAATATTGATAAATCTGACCATTATCAATCAGCAATAGCCAACGCTGAGCATCCATACGCGCCGCAGACAGCATAGCGCCACCGGGAAAGTGCGGGAACAAATCGGGTGAACCAAACAGCGTAAATTGATTGTCACGGATATCGTAGAGATACAGCGCTGCGTTGGTGCTGACCAGCAGCTTGTCTTGCCCGACGTTGACCACTGAGTTGAGGAAATCATCCGCAAGACGGGACTCGCTCCCCGTTTTGTCTATGCGTCTGACCTTAGAATTACTAACGCGATATAAGCCTTGCTCGGTCGCCGCCCAGACAAAACCATGGTCATCTAAGGTCAAGCCACGGATACTGGTGGCGGCTAATCCATCTCGGTCGGTGAAAACACGTTGCACAAATCCACCAGCCCAAACCATGTTCAGACCAGAGACAAAAAGGATGAAACATGCCAGAAGTGTTTTAGTTATTCTTGTTTGCATTTGATGACTTACTTCATACCATAGTTGTACTGTAGCAGTTCAAAAGCCTCAATTCACCCGCTTATTCACATTAGCGTTACAATTTTCTCAAGACAATAAAAAAGCGCCCTTAAGGCGCTTTTTGTAGCTCGGCTAAATTACTTTTTCTTTGCCTTTGGATTTGGCAAGTCAGTAATAGAACCTTCGTAGATTTCAGCCGCTAGACCCACTGACTCGTGCAGCGTTGGGTGAGCGTGGATGGTTAATGCTAAATCTTCAGCATCACAACCCATTTCGATTGCCAGACCGATTTCACCTAACAGTTCGCCACCGTTCACACCCACGATAGCACCACCGATAACGCGGTGAGTGTCTTTATCGAAAATCAGCTTAGTCATACCTTCGCTGCAATCTGAAGCGATTGCACGGCCAGAGGCTGCCCATGGGAAAGTCGCTGTTTCGTAAGCAATACCTTGCTCTTTAGCTTCTTTCTCAGTCAGACCAACCCAGGCCACTTCAGGGTCTGTGTAAGCGATTGATGGAATGACTTTTGGATCGAAGTAGTGCTTCATACCCGCGATCACTTCGGCCGCTACGTGGCCTTCGTGCACGCCTTTGTGAGCCAACATTGGTTGACCAACGATGTCACCGATTGCGTAGATGTGCGGTACGTTTGTACGTAATTGCTTGTCTACGTTGATGAAACCACGCTCATCGATCTTAACGCCCGCTTTTTCAGCGTCGATCAGCTTGCCATTTGGCGTACGGCCGATAGCAACTAACACTGCATCGTAACGTACTGGCTCAGCTGGCGCGCTCTTACCTTCCATCG
Organism: Shewanella sp. Koi 1; assembly: GCF_052907445.1. Classification (NCBI taxonomy): domain Bacteria; kingdom Pseudomonadati; phylum Pseudomonadota; class Gammaproteobacteria; order Alteromonadales; family Shewanellaceae; genus Shewanella; species Shewanella sp. Koi 1. The sequence goes on from NZ_JBREJM010000001.1 coordinate 4,311,731, forward strand.
AAACGTAGATACCGTCTTCACGGGCTTCAACCGCGGTCACTTTAGTTTCGAGGATCAGGTTGAATTTCTTCTTGATTTGCTTAGTGAATACGCGAACAACGTCTTTGTCAGCCGCTGGGATCACTTGGTCGAACATTTCAACCACATCGATTTCACTGCCCAGAGAAGAGTAAACAGTACCCATTTCTAAACCGATGATACCGCCGCCCATTACCAGCAGTTTGCCAGGAACTTCTTTCAGTTCTAATGCGTCGGTCGAATCCCAAATACGTGGGTCTTCATGGGGAATGAATGGCAGTTTGATTGGGCGAGAACCCGCAGCGATGATCGCTTGGTCAAACTTAACAACGGTCACAGTGCCGTCTTCAGCTGTCACTTCTAAGCTGTTAGGGCCAGTAAATTTACCGAAGCCATTAACAACGTTTACTTTACGCATTTTAGACATGCCGCCTAAGCCACCAGTCAACTGGCTGATCACTTTTTGCTTAAAGCTGCGTAACTTGTCTAAATCGATGGTTGGCTCGCCGAACACCACACCGTGTGCAGCAACGGCTTTGGCTTCTTCGATGACTTTAGCAACGTGTAACAGGGCTTTAGATGGGATACAACCCACGTTCAGACACACGCCACCTAAGGTGCTAAAACGTTCAACGATAACGGTTTCCAGACCTAAGTCAGCCGCACGGAAGGCAGCAGAATATCCCGCAGGACCTGCACCTAATACCACTACCTGAGTTTTGATTTCGTTACTCATGTTTTCCTCTAATTCTCATTCAATCCGTTGGAGGGGAGTAATCCTGCCAACCGAAAATGCGCCAGCGCGTAAGGTGGGCGCATTTTAACCTGTGTTTGATACTGATCACAATAAACAAAAGGCCACTCAAGATGAGCAGCCTTATTTGTTTACAGAATCAAAGTACGAATATCGGACAGAATTCCTGACAGGGTCACGCTAAAGCGTGCAGCCATTGCACCATCGATCACGCGGTGATCGTAGGATAGCGACAGTGGCAACATCAATTTAGGCTCGAACTCTTTACCATTCCACTTAGGCTTAATTTCAGATTTAGACACACCTAAAATCGCCACGTCTGGGTAGTTAACGATTGGGGTAAATGCAGTACCACCAATGCCACCTAGGCTTGAAATAGTGAAGCAGCTACCCTGCATATCAGCAGATTTGAGCTTACCATCGCGAGCACGGATAGAAATATCGGCCAGCTCACGAGATAACTCGATAATGCCTTTCTTATCCACGTCACGCACCACTGGCACAACCAAACCGTTTGGCGTATCAACCGCCACACCGATGTGGTAGTACTTCTTCTGGATCAGTGATTCACCGTCGCTGCTTAAGCTTGAGTTGAACACTGGGAACTGTTGCAGCGTTTTCGCCACAGCTTTCATCATAAAGACCAGCGGAGTGATCTTATAATCGGCTTTCTTCTTCGCCGCCGCGTCGTTCTGCTGCTTACGGAACTCTTCCATTTCAGTGATATCAGCTTCATCGAACTGAGTCACGTGAGGAATAGTTACCCAGTTGCGGTGCAGGTTTGGACCAGAGATTTTCTGGATACGGCTTAATGGAATCTCTTCCACTTCACCAAACTTGCTGAAATCCACTTTCGGTGCGGCAATCACTTGCAGACCACCACCGTTACCCGCTGCAACGGAAGTTGCCGCTGTCGCCTTAGGACGAGACAGTTCGTATTTCACATACGCCTGAACGTCTTCCTTCATGATGCGACCTTTACGGCCAGAACCCGTCACTTGAGTAAGATCCACACCAAATTCACGGGCCAAACGGCGAACCGCAGGAGACGCATGAACCGCACCAGTAGACACAGGCGCACCTGCACTTGGGTGATGTGGAACTGGTGGACGGCTAGGAGCGGCTGCAACAGGCGCCGGTGCCGCTTCTTGGGCGACTGGTGCAGGTGCTGCGGCTTGAGCTACTGGCGCTGGCGCACTGCCTGCTGTCACAGTTTCAATCGTCGCAATCACGCTGCCTTGAGAAACCTTGTCACCCACTTTAACAGTTAACGACAACAGTTTACCGGCGAATGGCGCAGGTACTTCCATGGTCGCTTTATCGGTTTCAAGGGTAATTAAACCTTGATCAACTGTGATGTCATCACCCACAGACACGAGCACTTCGATCACATCGACATTGCTCGCATCGCCAATATCAGGCACTTGGATTTCTTTAACCGCAACCACTGGTGATGCAGCGGCTACTGGAGCAACTGGCGCAGCAGGAGCCGCTTGAGCGACAGGTGCAGAGGCTGCTGGCGCGCTCGCTTGTGGCGCTGCTGCAGGTGCCGCGCCGCCCACTTCGAGCATGATCACTAATGAGCCTTGAGAAACCTTATCACCCACTGCCACTTTCACTTCTTTTACCACACCCGCGAATGGCGATGGTACGTCCATGGTCGCTTTGTCGGTTTCAAGCGTGATAAGGCCAGCGTCAACCTCAATCTTATCGCCAGCGGCAACTAAGACTTCGATAACAGACACATCGGTGTCACCACCGATATCCGGCACAGTGACTTCAACCACTTGGGTTGCGCCCGTCGCTGGCGCGGCAGCCACAGGGGCTGGAGCCGCTTGTACTGGTGCAGGTGCTGCTGGGGCTGGCGCAGGAGCGGCAGCTTGAGCAACTGGCGCAGCTTGAACATTAGCCGTGCCCGCTGCTTGCATCATCGCAATTAAGGTACCTTCGCTGACTTTGTCACCGACGGCCACTTTCAATTCGGCTAACACTCCCGCGAAAGGCGCAGGAATGTCCATGGTCGCCTTGTCGCTTTCAACGGTCAGAATCGACTCTTCCGCTGCTAAGGTATCGCCCACAGAAGCACAGATTTCGATAACCTGTACTTCATCGCCGCCGATATCAGGAACAAAAACTTCTTTTAATTCAGCCATTTTCATTGCCTCTTACGCGTACTGTGGATTGATCTTGTCAGCGTCGATGCCGTATTCCTTGATGGCATTCGCTAACACATCAACAGGCAGCTCTTTACGATCAACCAGTGACTTCAGTGCCGCGATAACGATGAACTTAGCGTCCACTTCGAAGTGGTGACGCAGGTTGTCACGGCTGTCTGAACGACCGAAACCGTCAGTACCTAACACTTTGTAATCGGTTGGCATGTATGCACGTAACTGCTCACCGTAGATCTTCATGTAGTCAGTCGCTGCGATTGCAGGCGCATCACTGGAGATCACTTGGCTGATATACGCTTGTTTTGGCGTTTCAGTTGGGTGCAGCATGTTCCAACGCTCAACCGCTTGACCATCGCGAGTCAGTTCGTTGAAGCTGGTTACGCTGAATACGTCGGCAGTGATACCGAAGTCTTTTGCCAGTGCTTGAGCCGCTTTGCGGGTTTGCTCAAGAATGGTGCCACAGCTCATTAACTGAACTTTGCCTTTACCCGAGCCGGCAACGGTTTCTAACTTGTAGATACCTTTAACGATGCCAACTTCTGCGCCTTCTGGCATGGCTGGCTGCTCGTAGTTTTCGTTCATTGTGGTCAGGTAGTAGAAGATATCTTCTTGATTCTCGCCGTACATACGACGAATACCATCTTGTACCACAACGGCAATTTCATAACCGTAAGTTGGATCGTAGGTAATACAGTTAGGAATGGTGTTAGCCAGTACGTGGCTGTGACCGTCTTGATGCTGCAGACCTTCACCGTTTAGGGTTGTACGGCCAGAAGTACCACCGACTAAGAAGCCGCGTGCACGCATATCACCCGCTGCCCAAGCCATGTCGCCAATACGTTGGAAACCGAACATTGAGTAGTAGATGTAGAATGGGATCATTGGCACATCGTTCACTGAGTAGCTGGTCGCAGCCGATACCCAAGATGACATAGCACCTAATTCGTTAATACCTTCCTGCAGCACTTGGCCTGACTTATCTTCACGGTAGTAAGCCACTTGATCAGAGTCTTGCGGAACGTATTTTTGGCCTTCGTGAGCATAAATACCCACTTGACGGAACAGACCTTCCATACCGAAGGTACGCGCTTCGTCAGGAATAATTGGCACGATGTTTTTGCCAATCTTCTTGTCTTTTAACAATGCTGTCAGCACGCGAACAAACGCCATTGTTGACGAAATTTCACGGCCGTTAGAACCCTGCAGAATCGAGTCGAAAATCTTCAGTGATGGAATTTCCAGCTCTTCGCTGAACTTCTCACGACGTTGTGGCACGCTGCCATGCAGCTCGGCACGACGGCTCATCATGTACTTCACTTCTTCCGAATCTGGACCTGGGTGATAGAACGGCAGATCTTCTAATTGATCGTCTGGAATGGGGATATTGAAACGATCGCGGAAGTAACGGATAGACTCGATACCCATTTTCTTCACGTTGTGTGCGATGTTCTTACCTTCACCCGCATCACCTAGACCGTAACCTTTAACGGTTTTCGCTAGGATCACAGTTGGACGGCCTTTAGTCTTACGCGCATGGTCTAATGCCGCGTAAACTTTAACTGGGTCATGACCACCACGGTTTAAGCGCCAAATGTCATCATCTGACATGTTCGCTACCATTTCGGCGGTTTCTGGGTATTTGCCGAAGAAGTGTTCGCGAGTATAAGCGCCACCTTTGGCTTTACAGTTTTGGTATTCACCGTCAACGGTTTCTTCCATTAACTGCAGTAACTTACCGCTGGTATCACGGGCCAATAATGGATCCCAGTAACGACCCCAAATCACTTTCACCACTTCCCAGCCAGCGCCGCGGAATTCGCCTTCCAGTTCTTGGATGATCTTACCGTTACCGCGTACTGGGCCGTCCAGACGTTGCAGGTTACAGTTGATGATGAAGACTAGGTTGTCTAATTCTTCACGGGCGGCTAAACCGATAGCACCTAAGGCTTCTGGCTCGTCACACTCACCGTCACCTAAGAAGCAGTAAACGGTTTGGTCAGAACAATCTTTCAGACCACGGTCAGTCAGGTATTTTAAGAAGCGCGCTTGGTAAATCGCTTGGATTGGACCTAAGCCCATCGAAACCGTTGGGAATTGCCAGTAGTCAGGCATCAACTTAGGGTGCGGATAAGAAGATAAACCTTTGCCATCCACTTCTTGACGGAAGTTAGCCAGTTGGTCTTCCGTTAAACGACCTTCCAAGAATGAACGCGCGTAAATACCAGGAGCGATATGGCCTTGGAAATACACTAAGTCGCCGCCGTCTTTCTCGTTTGGCGCGCGGAAGAAGTGGTTGAAGCACACGTCATAAATGGTTGCGCTCGACGCGAAACTCGAAATATGGCCGCCTAACTCTAAATCTTTCTTAGAACCACGCAGAACCATAGCTAAGGCGTTCCAACGGATGATGGCGCGAATGCGACGTTCCATCTCTTGGTTGCCTGGCATGTGCGGCTCTTGACCCGCTGGAATGGTGTTCAAATAGGCCGTGGTCGCAGTGTAAGGCAAGTGCGTGCCATTGCGACGGGCTTTATCGATCAGTTTCTCTAATAAGAAATGGGCGCGTTCAGGGCCTTCCTGTTCTAATACAGCTTGCAGGGCGTCAACCCATTCCTGAGTCTCTAACGGATCTAAGTCTTGTAGCATATCTTCAGACATGACACTGTCCTTCTCTATATACATGATGATGAATGGTGTTTGCGGCATATTCCGCTTTAGCGAGTGCTAAAGTCGGGAACTTAAGCGCCACTCTTTAAACGGCGCAAACTTCGCTGCAACCGGCTATCTTCTTCCCGCACAGATAACATCACCTCTTCGATGTAACTTAAATGTTCATTCGAGGCTTCTCTGGCGGCTTCAGGATCACGACGAACGATAGCAGCGAGCAGAGCACGTCTGTGATCGTTGGCCATAGTGGAGGCTTCTTCGCGGCGGCTTAAAAGCTCCAGGTTTTGCGCCACATTCTTATGCAGCACAGGGGTTAAACTGAGAACGAGATGCAACATAGCCACATTGTGTGACGCTTCGGCGACGGCGCGATAGAAACGTACAATAGCGGCGGCTTGTTGTTCGATATTGGTGGCGGCTTCCACCTCAAGGATCATACGCTTGATATTCTGCATATCTGCGTCTGTGCCACGTAATGCGGCAAAATAGGCCATCATGCCTTCGGTTGCATGACGGAATTCCAGCAAGTCGTATTGGCTTTCTGGATCGGCAGTCATTAATTCAACGATAGGATCGGCAAGGCTCTGCCAGAGTTGTTCTTTGACATAAGTACCGCCGCCTTGACGGCGCATTAATAGCCCTTTCGCCTCAAGCTTTTGAATGGCTTCACGCAGTGAAGGGCGAGACACTTCAAACTGGATGGCCAGTTCGCGCTCCGGCGGTAATTTCTGACCCGGCTGTAAACTGCCTTCGAGGATCATCTGCTCGAGTTGCGCCATGATCACATCAGAAATTTTTGGCTGATTAATTTTACTATAGGCCATTAGGCGCTCAGCTCCGTTGTAAATTGGTCTTACCAATTTTTATGAGTGAGCGCACTTTATCAAATCACACTTTTGATGTCTAGATTGAAAATCGACCTTAAAAGGTGATCCCATTCAAAACCGCTCACGATGTGAGAGCATAGCCTAAAAATATCACTATGGGGTCAGACCATTTGACATTGAATAGCTGATGCCAAATAAGCCTCTGAGTAAACGGCATTTTCACCGAAAGTCATTCGAAAAAACAGCTAGAGGTTCCCATTTTGTGAACTCGTCAGAAGGACGTTTTACCCGCGTCCAAAAACAAAAAAGGAATTGGCCGCGGTCGCGAACCAATTCCTGATTAATTCGGGCGTGTTGACGTTTCAGGGTTGTTTTTGCAGCAATTTGGCTGGCTGTTATGCAAGGCAAAGTCCGTGCAGTGTAGTTATTCTACATAAACGGACGATAACGCAGTAGAAACGCCAGCCAAATGCTGCCCGAAGGGTTCGCCTGGCAAGCCCTTGCTCTTTGTCGCTCGTCATTTGAGTAGAATAACTACACTTCATTCCTCGTTTCGCGAGCACGTGCTTGCCAAAACGAACAAAATCTAATCTCGAAACGTCAACACGCCCAACCCTAAATAATGAAGATGCGTTAGGTCACTAAGCCAAAAATGGTCAATAGCGACAGCACAGCAACCATCAGAGTAAAGTTGCGTTTACTTAAGACTAATAATGCCAAGGTCGATTGTACACAAACTGGTGCACTCGACTCCTCTGGCAGCGGCTGAGAAGCTAACGCCGTTTCTGTCACAACCCTTCTGGCACTCGCATTAATGTTTAAGGCATGGTCACGCCAAGCCGAGAGCCCCTCACTAAACTGACCGCTGAGCGCATAGCCAAAGGAAAATACCCGGCTCGGGATCCAATCTAGGACAAACATAATATCTTCGATAAGCGGTAGGTTAAGAGATTTACGCACATTCTCTTCGGCATAAAAACGCGCAGTGCAATATAAGACAGCGCCAACCGGGCCTAGGAAGATAAAACATAATGCCACGGCCCCGTAATAACGATAGTTAATCCAAGCAACACTCTGCCCGACCTTGGCGCCTAAGTCTTTTTCAGACACCGCATCTAAACACTCACTGCAATCTAATTCGGCGGCATAGTGGTAACAGGCTTGCACGTCAGAGCGACACGCCGCCTGCATATACTTTTTAAAGCTATCGCGCTGTTTTTGATGATTAAAGCAAATAATTGCCACCACCACCCACAGGGCAAGAGTTAACAGCCCCCAGAACATGCCAGAGGCAATCCAACCCAAAACATGCACAACCAAGGCGGGCAACACTAAGGCGAGCAACATACTGGTATTGGTTAACGAGGCTTTGTCACCAAAGAAAGTGGATTGATAGGATTGCAGCACGCGATCGCATTGCCACGAAGCGGGAAGGAACTTCAATCGTTCCACAAGAATGGCGACCAGTAATGAAAATAATGCCATCGGTAATACTCCTTGTAAAAAAGCCGGAAACGCTTAGGGTGATGAGAAACCTCCCCTTCGCTTACTCCTCTTTGCTGCTAGCCTAACGCGGTTAAATACCTTTCCCAGTCGAAGCTTGGTCCTGGATCCGTCTTGCGCATCGGAGCAATGTCACAGTGCCCCACAATCCGCTGCGCTGTTAATGCCGGATACTGCGTCAATAAGGCTAGAGTCAACTCTGTGAGCTGCAGATATTGGGCCGCAGTATAGGGCTCAGTATCTGTGCCTTCAAGCTCGATACCGATAGAGAAATCATTACAATTTTCCCTTTCGCCATAACGAGATACGCCAGCGTGCCAGGCTCTATCTTCACAACTGACATACTGCACACATTCACCATCGCGGCGAATTAAAAAATGTGCTGATACTTGCAGCCCCGCTAAATCGGCGAAACTTTCATCGGCCTCAGTATCTAAACACCCTTGAAATAATTGATCAATATAGGGAAGTCCAAAGCATCCCGCTGGCAGGCTGATATTGTGGATCACCAACAGGCTAATTTCCCCAAATGGGCGACGGTTAAAATGCGGTGACTCACAGCGTCGAGCCGAGGAAAACCATCCGGCATCAAAGCGCATAAGCTCTTCCTAATTACAGGCATAATGCCACTACTCTAACAGCATTAAGTGACTGAATATATGCAATTCAATGACAAAGGTGAAATAACCAGCCGCGCCCCAAACCATCATCAGTTAGCACAGATAATCTCAATCGGCCCACTCCCTGTGACTTTTTATCACCCGCACTAGGTGGTAATCTTAGCCCTAAATGCAAGCAAGCAATTTCAAGCACGCCATCTGTGGCATGCAAGAATGCAAGGACCCAATCATGCTAGAGAACGATATTCGCCACGCCGTAAAAACCGCCCTCAATGAAGATCTTGGTGGAACCGAGATCAACGAGCACAGCAAAGCCATTGCCTACGGCGATATTACCGCCCAACTTATTCCTGCTGATAAATATGCCGAAGCGACCTTAATCACCCGCGAAGAAGGAGTTTTTTGCGGAAAAGCTTGGGCCGAACAAGTCTTCAATCAATTAGGTGGCGAAGTCGCACTGCACTGGCATGTTGATGATGGCGATCTCGTGCTACCAAACCAAGTGTTATGTGAACTATCAGGCCCTGCCCGCACTATCCTTACGGGCGAGCGCACTGCAATGAACTTTATTCAGACCTTGTCAGGAGTCGCGACACTGACAAAACATTACGTGGATAAGTTAGCGGGCACTCATACACGCTTACTCGATACTCGCAAAACTATCCCTGGACTACGCACGGCTCAAAAATACGCGGTCACCTGTGGCGGCGGTAAAAACCATCGAATCGGTTTGTTTGATGCCTTCTTAATTAAAGAAAATCACATTATGGCCTGCGGTGGCATTCGCCAAGCAGTGGATGCTGCGCGCAGCTTGCACCCCAATAAACCTGTAGAGGTTGAAGTTGAATCCCTAGAAGAGCTCGCATTAGCGCTTGATTCAGGCACAGATATCATCATGTTAGATAACTTTGACATCACCATGATGGTTGAAGCCGTCGAACTCAATAATCAATACAAGGCTAAAGGCAGCGGTGCCAAACTTGAAGTCTCGGGCAATGTCACCTTAGATACTTTGGCAGAATTTGCCAAAACTGGGGTTGACTATATCTCCGTCGGCGCACTCACAAAGCACGTTCGCGCCCTCGATCTCTCACTCAGACTCAAGTCTTAGTCTCATTGGCTCAAAGCTTGGGCTATCAGTAGCACTTTTGTCCCCGAAATACCCAACTTTAAGTAATCCAACCAAAAGCGGCTTAACACTAAGCCGCTTTTATCTACGAGTTTTATCAGCGTGTTCAGCTTTTCTTTACTGACTTTTCTTTATTGATTTTGTTCAAAGCCCTTTCGGCACTTATCCTGTTATTTTCTCAATATATAAAACGGCATATGGCTTTAATATTTTCGTTTTACGCATTTTTTAAACACAAAAACGCCAGCATTTGGGAGGGGTAAATAGCTCACTGAGGGTAACGAGCTAGCCGCTTTCGCTATTAATTCATAAATACTGGCTAAAATAGCTTCGGTATTACACAAAATTATAAACAATCAAGACAAAGTGTTAGCCTTACACTGCCCAAAACCAAACATTGGATACAATGCAAAAATACTTCAAGCGATTGATTTAAAATGTTTTATATAATATCCACTCCTTTTTTATCAATCAAAGAGTACTAAAAACTAATGCGTTTATCGCCAAACCTCATCTCACTCAATTATCACTAAAATCACGTCACAGTTTTGACACAAAGTTAAACAACGCCAACATTTGTATCACTGTCAATTTTTTGTTAGAACGCAATACGTTTTAATGTCAATTTTTTAGACAAAATAATCATTTTATTAGTGTTTTCCACCAAAAAGCAGTTCCCTTTTTTTTAACTTTGTACTAACTTTTACAGAAGTGAAAATAGCGACATGCTAGACACACTAAAGACATGGAATTTTTGTATCTCACTCACTGCATGAAGGGATACAGAAAGACAGCAAAGGATTGGCGCAAGGGATATGTGAAGTGCTTATTCATGACACATAGCTTCTTGCCAAAAGAGTTAAGTATAGCGTCTGTTACGGGTGAAATTGTTTTGGGCAAATTGAACCCTTTGTGCGCGAAACCAGAGCAAGAAACCAGTGCAATTTGATGTGGCTTGCGACCTCAATAGCATATTAGCCACATTTAAAGAGCACATTGATAGATGCAAAATGTTTGACGATACATCAAACGATGACCTATACAAGATGGTATGTTGGTAAATTGTTACAGTTTGAATCGATTTATCAGCCAACATAGTATAGGCTTAACGGTTGTAAGCACTGTCCACAGTGACTAAAGCTAAAAAGTAAAACAGATAAGTAAAAGCGATTGTAAAATAAACACTTTTACTTATCATTGGGTGACTACAAGTTAACTTGTTAATTAATACTGCGTAAGCTGGAGAAAGAAATGAAAGCAATGAATAAAGGTTTAAACAAGCAAGCTCAGGGTTTCACCTTGATCGAGTTAATGATTGTAGTTGCCATTATCGGTATTTTGGCTGCAATCGCATTACCTGCTTATAAAGACTATACAATGAGAGCAAAAGCATCAGAAATGCTGCTCGCTGCAAGTACTGCTAAAACTTGTGTGACAGAGCGTGCACAATTAGGACAAGATCCAGAGTCTTGTTCACCCACTGGTACATTTGCTACTACAAAATATGTAGCTGACGTTGTTACTGACGAGGATGGTGTTATTACTGTAACAGGCCAAAGTGATCTGACTGGTTTAGAAATCACTCTAACTCCAGAAAAGGTTGCTGGTACTGGTGGAGCAGCTGGTACTGCTGCAGCAAATGCTGACTTCATAGCTGCTGGAGGTTTTGAACTAAAATCTTGGCATTGCGCTGGAACGGCTGATTCTGCTACAGATGCGAAGTTATCTTGGTTACCAAGTAGTTGTGCAGGTTAAACACTTTTAAATTAGCCAAGGTGCTATACCCACCTTGGCTGATGAAGTTATTAATTTTACACGGACGCTACAATGCCAACTACAGGCCTTCATCTAGGTTTATCCACCCTCTTTATACGTAAGGGTCTACTAAATGAAGAGCAGATGGCCAATGCCATCACTAAATCCCGCCAAACTAAACAAACCTTAGTTACCACCTTAGTTCAGAGCAAACTGATTTCGGCACGTTCCATTGCCGAACTTTGTTATGAGGAATATGGCACCCCATTACTGGATTTAGCTGAATTTGATATTAGTGCCATTCCCGAAGAATTTACCAATAAAAAACTGATTGAAAAACATCGCTGTCTACCGCTGTTTAAACGCGGTAATCGCCTCTACATTGCGACATCCGATCCTACAAATATTGCCGCCCTCGAAGAGTTCCAATTTAGTGCAGGCCTACATGCCGAAGCGATTTTAGTAGAGGAAGATAAGCTCACTAAAGCTCTTGAAAAAGTGCTTGAAGAAGATATCACTGGCCTAGATCTAGGTGGAATGGATGAAGCGGCATTAGCGGGTATTGAGATTACCGATACAGATAAGCGCCAAGAAGAGAATACTAGTGATGGCAGTGATGATGCACCAATCGTCATTTATATCAATAAGATACTTACCGATGCCATTCGTAAAGGGGCATCCGACTTACATTTTGAGCCCTATGAAAAACGCTACCGCATTCGTTTCCGTATCGACGGTATTTTGCATGAAGTCTCCGAACCGCCCATTAGCCTAGCAGGGCGTTTATCGGCGCGCTTAAAGGTGATGTCGAAACTCGATATTGCCGAGCGCCGCGTCCCTCAGGATGGGCGGATTAAAATGAAGCTTTCCCGCACTAAGTCAATCGACTTTCGGGTAAGTACACTACCGACGCTTTGGGGCGAAAAAATCGTAATGCGGATATTAGACTCCTCCTCCGCACAGCTCGGTATCGAAAAACTAGGTTATGAGCCTGACCAGGAAAAGCTCTACCTTGAGATGCTCGCCAAACCCCAAGGGATGATTCTTGTAACAGGCCCAACGGGTTCAGGTAAAACGGTTTCACTTTATACAGGCTTAAATATCCTCAATACTGCCGAGCGCAATATCTCTACCGCCGAAGATCCGGTAGAAATAAACCTTGAGGGTGTAAACCAAGTTCATATTAATCTAAAGGCAGGTTTAACCTTTGCCTCGGCACTGCGCTCCTTTTTGCGTCAAGACCCCGATGTGGTAATGGTGGGTGAGATCCGTGACCTTGAGACTGCAGAAATTGCCATCAAAGCTGCACAAACCGGCCACTTAGTATTATCCACCCTGCACACAAACTCGGCGGCGGAAACCTTAACCCGTTTAATTAATATGGGAGTACCCGGCTACAATATCGCCAGCTCGGTGAATCTTATTATTGCTCAGCGACTTGCAAGACGGCTTTGCACTGAATGCAAGCAAGCCGAACAAATTCCTGAACATGAGTTACAACGTTTAGGCTTTACCGATGAGCAAATAACTCAAGGATTTACCACCTATAAACCTGTAGGTTGTGAGCATTGTTCAGGCGGATATAAAGGACGGGTAGGTATTTACGAAGTAATGAAAATGTCCGATGAAATTGCTCGCACTATTATGGAAGGCGGTAATTCATTACAAATTGCCGAGCAAGCCAAAACACAGGGGATGCGCGATCTGCGTCAATCGGGCCTACTCAAAGTTATCCAAGGGGTAACCAGTATTGCCGAAGTAAACCGAGTCACAAGTTTTTAACACGCATAGTTATTTAGCTAGACTACATAGTCTCGCTTAACGGTTTTATATAACCACTTTTTTGTTTCGCTATATATACTAATCTAGTGACAATAAACTTATAGCTAATTAATGCCTAATAGGGACTATCTATGGCGACGGCAACGACAGTAAAAAAGCCTCGTGCCAAAAAGAACGAGCAAAAAAGCCAACCTAAGATCTATACCTTTGAATGGAAGGGCTTAAACCGTGATGGCAAAAAAACCGGTGGCGAATTAAAAGGCGCCAGTGTCGCCGAGGTAAAAAGCCAGCTTAAGCTCCAAGGGGTAAACCCTAAAGTTGTCCGTAAAAAGGCATCGCCTCTTTTCGCTCGAAATCCCGATATCAAACCTATGGATATCGCCATGGTGACCCGTCAAATAGCAACCATGCTGGCAGCAGGCGTACCCTTAGTTACCACCATAGAAATGCTCGGCCGCGGCCATGAAAAACAAAAAATGCGCGAGCTGCTCGGTACTATCTTGGCAGAAGTACAATCGGGTATTCCACTTTCAGACTCACTACGCCCCCATAGACGCTATTTCGATGATCTCTATGTCGACTTAGTGGCAGCGGGTGAGCACTCAGGTTCCCTCGATGCCGTGTTTGACCGAATTGCAACCTATAGAGAAAAAGCAGAAGCCTTAAAGTCCAAAATTAAAAAGGCGATGTTTTATCCTGCGGCCGTTGTAGTGGTGGCGATATTAGTGACAACACTGTTACTGCTATTCGTAGTACCCCAATTCGAAGATATTTTTAAGAGCTTTGGTGCAGAACTGCCCGCTTTTACCCAATTAATTATTGGTATTTCACGCTTTTTACAGAGCTCTTGGTATATTTTCTTCGCTGCAATAGTTATAGCTATTTGGTCATTTGTCCGTGCCCACCGCAACTCGCAAATGTTTAGGGATCGTATAGATGAGCTTGTGCTTAAAATTCCCGTTATCGGCGAGATATTGCACAAAGCCGCGATGGCACGATTTTCCCGTACTTTAGCAACTACCTTTGCAGCAGGGGTGCCTTTAATTGACGGTATGGAGTCAGCTGCTGGAGCCTCTGGTAATGCGGTTTATCGATCGGCACTATTGAAAGTACGTCAAGAAGTCATGGCAGGGATGCAGATGAACGTTGCCATGCGTACCACAGGGCTTTTCCCCGATATGCTGATCCAAATGGTGATGATCGGTGAAGAATCAGGCTCACTCGATAATATGCTTAATAAAGTAGCCAATATTTATGAGATGCAGGTCGACGATGCCGTTGACGGCTTATCAAGCCTTATCGAGCCCATTATGATGGTAGTCATCGGCACCTTAGTCGGCGGTTTAATTGTCGGCATGTATCTACCAATTTTCCAAATGGGTAACGTTGTGGGTTAAGCTTAACGCAGCGACCCCAACCAATTGATTTAATGAGTAAGAATAAGAACGAGCAATGTCAGACTTCATATCCCTTTTAAGCCACTCTCTTACGCAGAGTCCTTGGCTATTTATTGCATTAAGTTTTGTGTTTGCCGCCACTATTGGTAGCTTTTTAAATGTCGTCATTCACCGCTTTCCGGTAATGATGAAGCGCGAATGGCAACAGGAGTGCAATCAATATCTGCAGGAATATCATGCTGATGTCGTAAAGCAGATTGGCATAGAAAAGCTCAACAAGCCGATAGATACTTACCCTGAAAAATACAATCTAGTGGTGCCAGGTTCCGCCTGCCCTAAATGTAAAACCGCAATCAAGCCTTGGCATAATTTACCGATTGTGGGCTGGTTAATGCTCAGAGGAAAATGCGCCGCTTGCGATGCACCAATATCCTCACGCTATCCGATTATTGAGTTAGTCACAGGATTATTGGTTGCAACAATTGCTTGGCATTTTGGTCCTAGCTGGCAGTTTGTGTTTGCTGCGGTATTAACCTTTGTATTGATTGCCTTAACGGGTATCGATCTCGATGAGATGCTGCTTCCCGACCAGATGACCCTTCCACTCCTATGGCTTGGATTACTCATTAACCTCAACCATACCTTTACCACACCAACCGATGCCATTATAGGCGCTGCAGCAGGCTATTTGAGTCTCTGGTCAGTGTTTTGGCTGTTTAAGCTACTCACAGGTAAGGAAGGTATGGGCTATGGCGACTTTAAACTGCTCGCCGTATTTGGCGCATGGCTAGGTTGGCAAATGCTCCCCCTAGTCATTTTACTGTCGTCTTTAGTTGGTGCCCTTGTCGGCATCACGCTCATCGTGCTCAAACGTAACCAGCTAGCAAACCCAATCCCCTTTGGGCCTTATATTGCCGCCGCTGGTTGGATAGCGCTAATCTGGGGACAACCTATAGTCGATTGGTATCTAAGTACGTTGTAAAAATACTAGATGCAGCTTTCTTTCTTCAGCGTTTGGCGTTCAAGCTCGTACGGAATAGTCTATATCGAGTAAGTACCTCATCTAGATGGGAATCTTATGTCCAAGTTTGTCATAGGTCTAACGGGTGGCATTGGTAGCGGTAAAACTACCGTGGCCAATTTATTTGCCGAAGAAGGTGTTGATTTAGTCGATGCCGATGTAGTCGCTCGTGAAGTGGTCGCTAAAGGCTCAAAAGGACTCGAAGCAATTATCGCTCACTTCGGCACTGAAATAGTAACCGAGGCTGGGGAGCTTGACCGAGCCAAGCTGCGGCAACGGGTGTTTAGTGATGAACAAGCGCGCCAATGGTTGAATCAGTTGCTCCATCCTATGATCCGCCAAGAAATGTTATCACAAGTCGAAAATGCTACCTCAGACTATGTAATTATGGTTGTGCCCTTGCTATTTGAGAACGGGTTAGATAGGTTAGTCAATCGGACTTTAGTGGTGGATATTTCGCCGGAGTTGCAAGTAAGCCGTACCGTAAAACGGGACAATGTTGACGCCACTCAGGTAAATAACATCATTAATAGTCAATGTAGTCGCAGTGACAAACTCGCTAGAGCCGACGACATTATTGATAATCAGGGAGAGATATCAAAACTAAAACAAGAGGTGCAAGCATTGCACCAGCGCTATTTACAATTATCCGGTAATCACGACGCCCATGACTGACTTAGTTTACGAACAGCCTTTAAATGAGAAGATTCGCAGCTATTTGCGCCTCGAATATCTCAATAAACAGCTCAGTAATAACCTAAATCACGACCACCAACATAGATGTTTCTACCCTCTTTTCTCCCTGTGCGAATTATCGGAGCGTTGCGACTATCGCAATGAAGTCCTTAAAGATATCGAGCGCAATCTGCTGCAACTGAGCAAATGGCAAGAGCTCGACCATGTCGATAGCGAACAGATTGAGTTTTACATTCAAGCATTAATGCAAGCTAGGGAGCCACTACAGCGTCCCGAGCGCTGTGGAAGCCAGCTCAAACAAGACCGATTTTTATCGGCTCTGCGACAGCGTTTTGGCATGCCAGGCGCCTGCTGCAACTTCGACCTCCCCCAACTGCATTTTTGGCTCGCCAAACCCTGGGAAGAAAGACAGCAAGATTACCAAGCTTGGATCAGCCATTTTGATCCCCTTCTCACTCCCATCACGCTTTTGCTTCAACTTACCCGCAGTACCGCCCATTTCGATAACGCCACCGCCCATGCCGGTTTTTACCAAGGTGATAGTGCTCAAGCGCTCTCACTAGTACGAGTCAAAGTCGATGCCGCCCACGGCTGCTACCCCACCATCAGTGGTCATCGCAATCGCTACGCCATCCACTTTGTCCAATTCGACCAACAGCGCCACTCCGACCGCAGCATCGAATTCCTACTAGCGACCTGTGCCTGAAGCCTTTACACTAACGACCTCTAAGTTACTGCCGAGTTAAAGCCAATGTTGCCTACTAGGCATAATTGCGATACTCAGCGATTCCCTTGTTATTTCAGTCGACTGCTAAGGAGAAGTCTATTATGCCGTTAACCGTCAACTGTCCAATTTGTAAAACCCCAGTAGAATGGGTTCCTCAATCGGAATTCAAACCCTTTTGTAGCGAGCGCTGCAAGATGATTGACCTCGGCGATTGGGCCTCCGAAAAACATGCTATTCCGGTCAAATCTGAGTTTGACCTCGACGCGTTAGATGAACTCGGTTACGACGAAGAAAGCTTTTTCAAAGAGTAAGACTCAATAATCAGCCCTTTATAAGCAGAATTTTATGACAAAACGCATTCATGTTGCCGTCGGCATTATCCTCAACCCTAATGGGCAAATCCTACTCGCTAAGCGTCCAGAACATTTACATCAAGGTGGTAAGTGGGAATTTCCAGGAGGCAAAGTCGAACAGGGCGAAACCGTCACCCAAGCCTTAATTCGTGAGCTAAAAGAGGAAGTTGCACTAATCGTCAGCGCAAGCGAGCCTTTTATGGCGCTAAGCTACGATTATCCCGATAAACATGTGTTACTCGATATTCACACTGTCAGTGAATTTACGGGAGAGGCGCAAGGACTTGAAGGGCAACAGATTGCTTGGGTTAATAAACATGAGTTAAGCCATTACGACTTCCCCGAAGCCAATAAACCAATCCTCAGTAAATTATTGGCACAAGCCGAATAACAACACCGCTATTTTGCAGGCAAGATTTAGGTTTTACATTAGCGATACGTGATCTGGGTTGCAGCAAATTCATCCGCAACTTTTAGAAAGCGCAAATTAGTGTTTGAATGCAATCTCATTATTCTTCTTCGATTTCGAGGGCATATCATGCACAATAACGTCAAAGCATTACTCGCCACGACCGCGTTATTTTTTAGTTGCCAAGTACTAGCAAATGGCGGCTGTGGCTTTGAAGAGCAACAACAGGGCTTGATTGCCACCTGCAGCGAGGAGAAACAAGAAGTGATTTTAACCGGTGTAGTTGAAGCGCAACATTTAGTAAAAGATCTCAATGAGTTTGCTGAGGGCTACAAGAGCTATCAGGTGGATACCGCATCCTTAGCCCCTCTTAAAAATATCGCTGAGCCAACCGAAATCGTGGTCATCATCGGTACTTGGTGCCCAGATTGTCATCGCGAAACACCACGCTTTATTCGCATTATGGAAGAAGTGGCTAACCCCAATATCAAAGTGACTTATATTGGGGTTGATCGCAGCAAACAAGATCCTGAAGGACTGGCGGCCAAATACGAATTTAAACGTATTCCCACCTTTATCGTGCTACAACAGGGTAAAGAAATTGGCCGTATCGTTGAGCGTCCAACCGTCTCGCTCGAAAAAGATTTAGTCGAGATTTTAAACTAATCTCGAGTCGGTAAATCATAAAGGCCGCCAAGTGTACACTTGGCGGCCTTTATCTTTTAAAAATGGATTTGAGGTTAAATCGCTTCTTCTAAAATTCGCTGTGCCAGCATCACTAGCACGCCCTCACGCAGTGCGCCGCCCGATAGTGCCAACTGCTCAATCCCCAAGAATTCAAAGAGCGCGAGTAAAATCGCCACTCCAGCGGCAAATGTCGGTGCGCGCTCAGCACTTAGGCCGATAATCCCCACAAGACTCGCATGTTCTTCAGCAAGGATTTCCGCTTTAAGCTGATTCAGCACAGCTAAGGTAATGATTTCAGACTGCTTACGGTGCATTAAGACTTCGACCACAGATTGCACCGCGCCAGAAGCCCCCACCACACAGTGCCATCCTAAGTCTTTTAACCTTTGTCTATGTTCACCTAAGACTTCCAACACTTCCTGCTTGGCATCGTCAAAATCGAGCTCTTGTAACGGGGCATTGTTAAAGAAGCGACGATTAAAGGTCACGCTGCCCATAGGCAAACTGGTCTTAAACTGAACTTGGTGACCATCACCGATAATAAACTCGGTACTGGCGCCACCAATATCGATCACTAAACGTCGACCTTGGCCGCAAGTAGTCGCCACCATACCTTGATAAATCAGCTCGGCCTCACGCATACCTGAGATAATCTCAATCGGATGACCCAAAAGCGGAATCGCCTTCTGATTAAACTCATCGGCATTATGGATACAGCGCAGTGTCGCGGTAGCAATTACAGCGACATGATTAGGATGGATTTTATGCAGCGCTAACATTTGGGCAAACATTGCTAGACAATCTAGGCCACGCTGCATCACTTCTGCGGTTAGATGACCATCTTCGCCAATGCCTTCGGCTAACCTTACTTTACGTTTGTATTTAGCAATAATGTGTGGCTGACCGCCTTTTGTCTTAGCGATCAGCATATTAAAGCTATTAGAGCCTAAAGTAATGGCGGCATAAGCGGGTGTTGGCATTTAAGGCTGTCTACGCGTCCTGTCATGGCGAGGTGGACGTCCACCACTACGATGGGCACCTTGTGGTCGCCCTGCACCTGAGCGTTCACGTAAATTACGTGCTCCCGCAGGATGCTTGCGATGAATTTTGACCGGCGGCGGAATATCTTCCAGCAAGGCATCACGGTCATAATTGCTCACAGGAATAGAGTGATTGATGTAGGTTTCAATCGCAGGCAAATTCAGAGCGTATTCTTCACAGGCAAAACTGACCGATACACCTTTGTTACCCGCACGCCCAGTACGACCAATACGGTGGACGTAATCTTCACAATCATCAGGTAAATCATAATTGTAGACGTGGGAAACATCGGAAATATGCAGTCCGCGCGCGGCAACGTCGGTCGCGACCAGAATATCTAATTGGCCTTGGGTAAATTGCTCGAGAATGCGAATACGCTTCTTCTGTGGCACATCGCCCGTCAGCAAACCAACACGGTGTCCATCCCCTTCAAGCCAAGACCATAGGTTTTCACAGCTGTGCTTAGTATTAGAAAAAACAATGGCCTTCTCTGGCCAATCTTCTTCAATCAGCGTCAACAGCAAACGCATTTTGTCTTCTTGGGAAGGATAGAAAATTTCTTCTTTGATGTTCTTGGAGGTTTTTTCTTCGGGGGCGATTTCGACTTTCACAGGATCATTCATATGATCGTAGGCGAGTTCCTGCACTTTCATCGAAAGCGTCGCCGAAAACAGCATATTCAGACGCTGATCGGCACTGGGCATACGTCGGAATAGGAAACGAATATCCTTAATAAAACCAAGGTCGAACATACGATCGGCTTCATCTAGCACCACCGCTTGAATACCACCGAGATTGATAATACCTTGACGAACATAATCAATGATGCGCCCGGTCGTACCAATCAGAATATCTACGCCTTGATCGAGCGTCTTGCGCTGTACATCATAGCTTTCACCGCCATAGACAATGCCGACTTTTAAGTGGCTGTGTTTGGCTAGAAGAATTGCGTCTTTCGCGATTTGAATCGCCAGTTCACGGGTTGGAGCCATAATGATGGCCCGCGGCTGATTTAACTGACGGTTTTCAGGAACAGGCGTCGACAATAAATGGTTAAATGTGGCAACCAAAAACGCCATTGTCTTACCCGTGCCCGTTTGGGCTTGGCCGGCGATATCTTTTGATTGAAGTAATACGGGTAATGATAACGCCTGAATTGGCGTACAAAATTCAAAGCCGTTTTCGGCAAGTGCCTGTTTAACCTCTGGATGCAGAGGAAGGTCGGCAAATTTTTGATTAGATAAATGTGTTTGGCTCATAGCGCAAGCATACCATTTGGGGTTGCAATAAGATACTCGATCGTTTGAAATAGCCACATTGTAAAAAGGTAACTTGAAAAGCTATTTTTCAGCCCCAATATACATGGTAAGCCATTAACAAACCAGCAATGGCAACCAAACTGGAGAACATCATGAGCGATAAAATTATATACCTGAGCGACGACAGCTTCGAAAACGACGTATTAAAGGCCGATTTACCAGTATTGGTAGACTTTTGGGCTGAATGGTGTGGTCCATGCAAAATGATCGCTCCAATCCTTGACGACGTTGCCGAAGAGTACGCAGGTCGTGTGACTATCGCTAAATTAAACGTTGACCAAAACAACGTTTCTCCAGCGAAATATGGCGTTCGTGGTATCCCAACTTTACTGTTATTCAAGAACGGTGAATTAGCGGCAACTAAAGTTGGCGCACTGTCAAAAACTCAATTAAAAGAGTTCATCGACGCACAAATCTAATTTGTTGTCGCTATGAGTGACCTCCGGCACAAGCTTTAATTAATTGTGCCGGAATACCCCTAAATTTCTGGACGCCCCGCTTTGTTAGTGCTACTTTAATAACCAGATTCTTTCTAACTAAACCACTTCTCGCTCGTCAATCACTATCCTGAATCACAAACTTTACTGATTGATCGCGGTAAGCTTTGTCGCGTAACACAAGATCCCCAACATGAACTTAACTGAATTAAAAGACACGCCGATATCCGACCTAGTCTCGCTAGCCGAAAATATGAAACTCGAAAATATGGCCCGCGCTCGCAAGCAGGACATTATTTTCTCTATTCTTAAAGCCCACGCCAAAAGCGGCGAAGACATTTTCGGTGGCGGTGTATTAGAGATACTCCAAGACGGATTCGGTTTCTTACGTAGTGCAGATGGATCTTACTTAGCTGGCCCGGATGATATTTATGTATCACCAAGCCAAATTCGCCGCTTTAACATGCGAACGGGCGACACGATTTTTGGCAAGATTCGCCCACCAAAAGAAGGTGAACGTTATTTTGCCCTGCTAAAAGTTAACGAAGTTAACTTCGATAAACCTGAAAACTCTCGCAACAAAATCCTCTTTGAAAACTTAACCCCACTCCACGCAGAAGAACGTATGCGCATGGAGCGTGGTAATGGCTCGACTGAAGACATCACTGCCCGTATTCTGGATTTATGCTCACCTATAGGTAAGGGTCAACGTGGTCTGATCGTCGCGCCACCAAAAGCGGGTAAAACCTTATTACTGCAAAACATTGCTCAGTCAATCACCTACAACAACCCAGAAGTGGTGTTGATGGTACTGCTGATCGATGAACGTCCTGAAGAAGTAACCGAGATGCAACGCCTAGTTCAAGGTGAAGTGATTGCATCGACCTTCGACGAACCAGCTAGCCGTCACGTACAAGTGGCTGAAATGGTCATTGAAAAAGCTAAACGTTTAGTTGAACACAAGAAAGACGTTGTGATCCTACTCGACTCTATCACTCGTTTGGCTCGCGCCTACAACACTGTTATCCCATCATCGGGCAAAGTGTTAACCGGTGGTGTGGATGCAAACGCCCTGCACCGTCCTAAGCGCTTCTTCGGTGCGGCTCGTAACATCGAAAACGGCGGCAGCTTAACGATTATTGCCACCGCTCTGGTTGATACCGGCTCGAAAATGGACGAAGTGATCTACGAAGAGTTCAAAGGTACAGGTAACCAAGAACTGCATCTGTCACGCAAGGCCGCTGAAAAACGCGTATTCCCAGCGATTGACTTCAACCGCAGTGGTACTCGTCGCGAAGAAAAACTGACCACACCTGATGAACTGCAAAAGATGTGGATCCTGCGTAAGATCTTAAATCCAATGGATGAAGTCAGCGCAATGGAATTCCTGATCGATAAACTGGCGATGACTAAGACCAACGAAGAATTCTTCACCGCGATGAAACGCGCTAAGTCTTAATCCTAGGTTTAGGGTCAAATCTTTCAAAAAAGCCGCTTAATGCGGCTTTTTTATTGCGCCGAGTTTGGCAGTGCAAAATTAAATCACTGAGCGTTGAGCCCTCTTCAGAGAGGAAATCACGAAGGCAATCCACTTATCAAACCTCAGCGAACTCCCTTAGATTTCCGCATTCAATTGTTATTTAAACTGCGTTTCAGACTTAAGGTATGTCGCTAGGGCACGGCTTAAGGCTTGAGTCTGTTGCCTGAGCATTTCACGAAGTAACAGCACCACGGGCGTGACATGCTCACGCCCAGGACACACTAAGTATAAATTGACCGACTCACCGCGATATTCAGGCAGTAAGGGCACAAGGCGCCCCGCCATAATATCCTCCGCCAGATCTAAGCTCGACTTGAACACTAAGCCTTTATCAGCCACAGCCCAACGCCGGGCAATTTCTGCATCATTGGCGCTGCGATTACCCGTCACGCGGATTTTAAATTCCTGGCCATCACGCTCAAATTGCCATTGATCATGGGTGCGGTCATCGAGTTTATAAAACAAGCAATTGTGCTGCGCTAGCTGTTCTAAGGTTTCTGGTTTGCCAAACTTGGCGAGATATTCAGGTGAAGCACATAGCAATCGGTCGGCGCAGCAAATCGGAAAAGCGACCTGATTGGAGTCCTGAGGTTTACCGTAACGCACCGCGACATCAATTTTATCGTGGTAAAAGCTGCTGATGTTATCGCCCAAATGCAGCCGTACCTGTAGCTGCGGAAAATCTAACAGGAAGTCATCGAGCCAAGGGACAAATAAGTTACGCCCAAAATCGGATGAAACCGACAGGCTCAAGGTGCCAGAGACTTTACCTTTATCGCTGGCAATCGCCTGCTCCCCGAGGGCGAGATCACTCAAAGCGCGTCGGCAATGAATAAGATAGCGCTCACCTTGAGCAGTTAATCTCAGGCTTCGGGTCGTACGTACAAATAGGCTAGTATCGAGTTGTTTTTCAAGCCGTTTAATCGCTGCGCTCGCCGATGCTGCCGAGAGTTCCATTTCAACCGCAGCAGCCGAAATACTGCCGCAATCGGCAACGCGAACAAATAGTGCGAGATCATTCAGCAGCATGATTTTCAAAAATCCTTTGAAAAAATTACAAAGTTTACCCCGTTTATCTAGGCTTAAATATTCCACACAATTGTTGCCATTGACAAGTACAGACACCAGCCGCAAGCGAGGAATCAAGATGAAAGCCATAGGTTATCAAACCGCGGGAGCCGTCGATGCGCCCAATGCATTAGAGAACATCACCTTACCCGAACCTACACCGCAAGGTTTTGACCTGTTAGTTGAGGTGAAAGCGATATCCGTTAATCCCGTCGATACCAAAATCCGCACATCGAGCTCAGCTCCAGCAGGGGAATATAAAATCCTCGGTTGGGATGCGGTCGGAGTTGTTAAAGCCGTGGGTGACAAGGTGAGCCTGTTTAAGGTGGGCGATGAAGTCTGGTATGCCGGCGATATTAGCCGCAGCGGCAGTTATGCCGAATATCAGTTAGTCGATGAGCGCATCGTTGGCCGTAAACCGCAAACCTTAAGCAATGCCCAGGCTGCCGCCCTACCCCTAACCAGTATTACCGCTTGGGAGCTATTGTTTGATCGCTTAGGCTTACCTCAGGATAGCTCGGCCACGAATGCGCGAATTTTGATTATCGGTGCCGCTGGCGGTGTAGGCTCTATCATCACCCAACTGGCGGTCAAGCTGACTGGCGCCGAGGTAATTGGCACAGCATCACGCCCCGAATCTGCCGCTTGGGTGAAAAAGTTAGGCGCGAATCAGGTTATCAATCACCAACAGCCACTCTCGCAGGAACTGGCGAAGTGGGATATTGCCGATGTCACCCATGTGATTAGCCTAACCCAAACCGATAAGCACTTTGACGAAATCGTAAAAGTCCTCAGACCCCAAGGTAAACTGGCACTCATTGACGATCCCGTCGGCCCACTGGACGTGATGAAGCTTAAACTTAAAAGCCTGTCACTACATTGGGAGCTCATGTTTACCCGCAGCCTCTTTCAAACCGAAGACATGATTGCCCAGCATCATCTGCTCAATCGTATCGCCGAGCTGATTGATACAGGCACAGTTCAAAGTACCTTTGGTGAGCACTATGGCGCCATTAATGCGCAAAACTTACTTAAAGCGCATGCACAAATAGAGTCGGGTAAGGCCATAGGTAAAATCGTGCTCGAAGGATTTAGCCAATGAAAGTGACAGTCTTTGCGCAAATTCAAGCGCATCCAGGCCAAACTGATGCGCTGTTTAACTTGCTCAAACAGTTAGTGAGGGATACCCACACAGAGGCTGGTTGTTTTGAGTATACGCTGCATCGCTCTTTAGATAATGCAAATCACTTCTGGATGTATGAAGTGTGGCAATCTCTAGCAGCGCTGGAGGCACATATGGCAAGTCCGCACTTTAGTGCTTTCGTAACAGCATCAGAAGAACTCGTTAAGCAGGTTGATATTCATAAAACCTATGCCTGCTAACCTCACCAAGTAAAAAGCGCCTAATCAGGCGCTTTGCTTTTTGAATCAAACAGCTAACAGAAATTAAACTAAGGTCATCGCCATTTTGCGGCGCAGATAGGCTATCTGCTGCATATGAGGCAAATCCTTCGGACAGTTGTCTTGGCAGCCGAGCAAGGTCATGCAACCAAACACGCCATCCTGATTACCAATCACATGGTAAAAATCTTCAGCCGTGCGCGCATCGCGGCTATCGAGTTCAAAACGGGCGATTTTCATCATCCCCACAGCGCCGACAAAGGTTTCACGCATTTGTTTAGTAGCACAGGCAGACACACAAACCCCGCACTCCACGCAGCGCTCTAATTCATAGAGCCGTGCCGCCTCCTCCGGCGCCATCGGCTCCTCGAGGCGATGGATACTGATATCATTCGCCTTTGGGTGTAACCACAGCTTTAAACGCTCGGCGAGTTCGCGCATAAACTTACCCGTGTTAACCGATAAATCACCAATCAATTCAAAGCCAGGCAACGGCATCAGAGTGATTTCGCCATTAGGGTATTTGGCGGTTAGAGTGCGGCAAGCTAAGGTTGGGAAACCATTGATCACCATGGCGCAGCTACCGCAAATCCCTGCACGGCAGACAAAGTCAAACTGCAACGAGGTATCTTGCTCTTCTCTGAGCTTATTGAGGGCAATAAATACCGTCATCCCCGGCGTTTCGGTGAGATGATAACGCACCATCTTCGGCTTATCGTTTGGCTCCTGTGGATCATAACGAAAAATATTAAAGGATAACTGGCGACCTTGGCTCATTATGATTTTTCTCCTAGCGCATTGGCGGATGGTCTTTGTAAGGTATCGCTTAAACGTTCATTTTTAGCTTGTAAGCTCGGGGGCAGCTCGAATGGCATCAGCGCCGCTTGGCGTTGATAACGATCGGCATCGTCACCCAGCCCAGCCAAAATCTCGGCAATTTGTTGCTCGCGTTTGGCGGTATCGGGGTGTGCGATGGCATTATCGATACCATAACCCCGGTATCCCGGCGGCAGCTCCATCTTCATCACATCCAGCGGCTCGTAGCTTAAAACGGGGGCCAACGCCTCGGCATCGGGCCAACTGGCGAGAGTACGGTTGAGCCAGTCTCTGTCATTACGCTGCGGATAATCCTCACGGGCGTGGGCACCACGGCTCTCGGTACGCGCTGCTGCGCCACAGGCTACCGTTAACGCCACCTTGAGCATCCGCTTCACCCTTAGCGCTTCTACCAGCTCAGGATTGGCATGGCGTTTCTTGCACTTAACTCCGAGCTTACGTGAGCGTTCAAGCAGGGCTTTTAGCTCAGTCACCGCTTTATCAAGCTCTGGGCCGTTACGGAAAATCCCCACGTAATCCATCATAATCCGCTGCATTTCGCGCTTCAGCTCAAAGGGACTTTCATGGCCTTCACCATCGACTAAGGTGTCGATTTCAGTCTGCACCTGTCGCATAAACTTTTCGGCAAGCTGAGTGTCGATCTCAAGGCTATTACTCTCACAAAAATCAGCCACATATTTGCCGATAATCATGCCGCCCACCACTGTTTCGGCGAGAGAGTTGCCGCCCAAGCGGTTAAAGCCATGCATATCCCAACAGGCCGCTTCGCCGACGCTGAATAAGCCCTTAAGCTGCGGACTCTCGCCCGTTGCCTTAGTGCGGATCCCGCCCATCGAATAGTGCTGAGTTGGACGAACGGGGATCCAATCCTTCGCGGGATCAATCCCGAGGAAATTCTCGCAAATCTCCTGCACTTCACGCAGGTTGGTTTCGATATGCTTACGCCCAAGTAGGGTGATATCGAGCCATAAATGCGGGCCGTAGGGGCTATCGACACCCTTACCTTTACGCATATGCTCGGTCATGCGACGAGACACCACGTCCCGCGACGCCAGCTCTTTCTTCTCTGGCTCATAGTCCGGCATAAAACGGTAACCGTCTTTATCCCGCAGCAAGCCACCGTCACCGCGACAACCTTCTGTGGTTAAAATCCCCACGGGCACAATTGCCGTTGGGTGGAACTGTACTGCTTCCATGTTGCCAAGGGTCGCGACCCCCGTTTCGAGCGCCAGCGCCTGACCTATACCCTCGCAGATAATCGCATTGGTTGAGACCTCATAAATCCGACCATAACCACCGGTGGCAATGGTGGTCGATTTCGCGACATAGGCACGCAACTCGCCCGAGATTAAACAGCGGGCAATCACCCCGTGGCAACGTTGACCGTCGTGGATAATCGCCAGCGCCTCGACGCGTTCGTGGACAGGAATATCCATCGAAATCGCTTTGTTATCCATGGCGTAGAGTAAGGAGTGACCCGTACCGTCGGCGGTGTAGCAGGTACGCCACTTTTTGGTACCACCAAAGTCGCGGGCATTGATCAGCCCGTGGGCCTCTTCGGCTTCCTGCAATGTGACTTTTTGTGCGTTAACAATGACATCCCTCGGGCCTGCGGTTACACGTGTCCAAGGCACACCCCAGTTGGCTAATTCACGCACCGCCTTAGGCGCACAATGGGCAAACATTCTGGCGACTTCTTGATCGCAGCCCCAGTCCGATCCTTTCACCGTATCTTGAAAGTGCACGTCTTCATCATCGCCCATGCCTTTGACTGCATTACCAAGGCTTGCCTGCATTCCGCCCTGCGCCGCCGCAGAGTGAGAACGTTTAGCGGGGATAAGTGATAGCACCAAGGTATCTAACCCGCGCTCTTTAGAGGCAATGGCCACCCTCAGGCCAGCCAATCCGGCACCAACCACTAATGAATCGGTATAAATCAGTTTCACGCCTGCTCCTTAACGGGTACTGCTGTTATTGTTTTAGGACAACACTCTTTTGCTATATTCGCTAACTCGCGTGGGGTAAAAATGCCAATAAGGAGGCAATCCCTACCGTGACAAACGCGATACTCACAATGGTTTTAATCTTACGTAAACGGCTGCGACTATTGAGATCCCGCGCAGCGCCCCACTTCAGTGCTACGCGGTAAATTCCGATAGCAGCATGTAACTCAACCGTCAGCAATAGCGGCAGATACACCATCCACACGCCTTGGTTCCAAATCCGCTCTGCACTGCCCTGCGGGCCTATGGTTTCTGGCGCCGAGCCGATAAGCCACAGATGCACTGGCAGCAATAACAGGATCACCACACCCGTAATGGCCTGCCAACGCCAGAGGCGAGTATCACTGTGATTGATCACTTGCATCTGTTGTTTTAGCGCTCTTTGCTGGCGCAAACTCATGGGTAACTTTTGCAGTGCCACAATCACATGCACCAATGCAAGGGCGGCAATACCGACGGCAATACAAGTCACCACCCAGGGATAGCCATGGCCGTCACTGGAGAGAAAACTCAGCTCCATAGTGCGAGCCACCCAGTTCATGGCATCGCCACCCAATAAAATGGATGACACCAGCACTAAGTGGGTCCACAAAAACACCGCCAGAATGACACCCGACAAACTCTGGCTTAAATCCAGCCACGCACTCCATTTTTTTATACTTAGTTTGATTGCCATTGCTTTCGCCTCGCGCCGCAGGCTCCTGAGAGCCCTGCTTAATAAGTTGTCCTCGAAAATTAATATCGCTCACAAATCCATCAAAAAACCTGAGTTAGATCAACTAGGAGGCGAATAATTAATCGAATGCTTAAATATTAGCAGCGAAACAAAATCCTGCTGCGCCCAAATCCATCAGGGATAAACGCAGCAGAATTGGATTTCAATCAATGGGGCACGTAAGGCTGCACCGGCACACTTAGCTCACTACCGATAAACATATAGGAGACTAAGCTCGCGCAACCTAAGCACAACAAGTAGATAATCAATACCTTAGCAAGCTTACGTAAGCCGGAGCGCTGGGTCGTGATGCCCCATTTAACCGCCACTCGGTATAAACCAATCATGGCGTGGATGACGACTGCGGGCAGCAACAGAGCGTAGAGCAACCAAGCATTATCGTGATAGACACGCTCGGCCGATAAATGTGGACCGATTTCAGGATTTAAGATCATGGTAAAGAGGTGGACAGGCACCAAGAAAAACAGAATAAAACCCGTGATCAACTGCCAAAACCAAGCATGGGTATCGCGATGTTTAATGCCACCTAAATGTGATCGCAACGCTCGCCACTGCCCAAGCTGCGCCGGAAACCGCCTAAGAGCAACGGCAGCATGTAAAATCACCACGAGCAGCATAAACACTGAGAAGACTTTAGTGACAATCGGAAAGCCATGGCCCGTACTGCTAAACATACCGCCTTCGAGCAACTGCACCACATGGTAAAAGGCCTCTTTACCCAGCAGAATGCTCGACTCGAAATGCATATGTAACAACAGAAAGCAGCCCAGCATAATACCAGTCGCGCTCTGTAATCTATCGGCCTTAGCCGACCAAGGGTGACCTATCCCCTGTGTTTTCACGCTAGTGTGAACGCGCGTTACGCTTGTCATCTTGCTTTTACCCTTTAATGGTTTGTTGACGCCTCTTTGCAAACTACACCATAGCAGCAACAAAAAACGCGGCTGAGTGTCACAGATTTAAAGCGTGAGGCAACTCACGGGATAAGCGTCAACTCTTAGAAGAGGATCACAAAAAAGTCGTAAAAACCAAACAAAGGTAAAACCAATTAACCATTATATTTCATGACTTTATATTAAAAATCGAAACGAGCGGTTCGATTTTGCGTACAACCAACAGCTGACAAGCTAACTCCTTGTCCATGCTGAAATAAACCTCGTTTACTACCCAAAACCCCCTAGATTGTTAGCACGAATCCCTCAATCCACCTCCTCACCATCACTCACGTTTAATTGCCATCGAATTCTGCAAATTAGCGCAGTTTGGGTATACAATAGCGCGATATTTTTTAAACCTAGCCACAGGATTTTACCCATGCCTTGGATCCAACTTCGCATTAACACTAACAGTGACGATGCTGAAACCATCAGCGACTTACTTATGGAAGAAGGCGCCGTTTCTATTACCTTTGAAGATGGTAAAGACACCCCAATTTTTGAGCCTAAACTGGGCGAAACCCCTCTGTGGCAAGATACCGTAGTAGTTGCCCTGTTCGAGGCGGACACAGATCTCGCACCGACTATCGAGATGCTGAAAACCCTGCCGTTTTTAGGCGAGTACTTCAGCCACAAAATCGAGCAAATTGAAGATAAAGACTGGGTTCGCGAGTGGATGGATAACTACCACCCAATCCAATTCGGTAAACGTCTATGGATTTGCCCAAGCTGGCGTGAAGTCCCTGATCCGAGCGCAGTGAACGTGATCTTAGATCCGGGCCTGGCCTTCGGCACAGGCACTCACCCAACGACAGCACTGTGTTTAGAGTGGTTAGATAGCTTAGATCTCAGCAACGAAGAAGTGATCGACTTTGGCTGCGGCTCAGGCATTCTCGCCGTGGCGGCGCTGAAACTGGGCGCAAAAAAGGTCACAGGTATCGATATCGACTATCAAGCCATCGAAGCCTCTAAAGCCAATGCCGAGCGTAACGATGTTGCCGACCAATTGGCACTTTATCTGCCAGAAGATCAACCCGCCGATCTTAAGGCCGATGTGTTAGTTGCCAATATTCTCGCAGGCCCACTGCGTGAACTTGCCCCCCTTATCGCCGAGCGCGTCAAATCTGGCGGTAAATTAGCCCTCTCTGGACTGCTTAAAGAGCAAGCGCAAGAAATCTCTGACTTCTATAGCCAATGGTTCGACATGGACGAAGCGGCTCACAAAGAAGATTGGAGCCGCTTGACAGGTAAGCGCAAATAACGCTAAAGGGTGGCGCAACATGCGCCACCACTGGCTTAGGCTTATTTTGTCGATGACTTCTCAAGGCTAAAAAGTCAAGAAAAAAAATTGCTCCTAGGTCATTTATTGACCTTTTCACGGCCAGTAAAAAGGGCTACTATAGCGCCCCTTTGAAGAGCTAAGGTGAAACAGTAAATGCAGATTGGACCCTATCAACTGAAGAATCAGCTGATCGTGGCACCAATGGCAGGTGTCACCGATCAAGCTTTCCGTAATCTCTGTCTTCGTTATGGTGCAGCCTTAGCGGTGTCGGAGATGCTTTCATCGAATCCTGAAGTTTGGGACACAGATAAGAGCCGCCAGCGTATGACGCATTCCGGCGAGGAAGGTATTCGCTCAGTGCAAATTGCAGGTGCAGATCCAGAGTTAATGGCGCAGGCCGCCCAGTTCAACGTCGAACAAGGTGCCCACATCATTGATATCAACATGGGATGCCCGGCAAAAAAAGTGAATAAAAAGCTGGCAGGTTCTGCCCTAATGCAAAATCCACCCTTAGTGAAAGAAATTTTACAAGCCGTGGTCGCTGCAGTAGAGGTGCCTGTCACGTTAAAGATTCGCACAGGTTGGGAGCCTGAACACAGGAACGGTGTTCAAATCGCCCAGATTGCTGAGGATTGTGGTATCGCCTCGCTCGCCGTTCACGGCCGCACGAGACAATGCATGTACAGAGGCGACGCCGAGTACGACACGATCAAAGCAATTAAACAGAATGTCTCGATTCCTGTTGTCGCGAATGGGGATATCGACAGTCCGGAGAAAGCCCGCTTCGTGCTGGACTATACCGGTGTCGATGCTCTGATGATAGGACGGGGTGCTCAAGGACGGCCTTGGATTTTCAGAGAAATCCAGCACTACTTGGATACGGGTAATAAGCTAGCGCCCATTGAGGTGGCTGAACAGCGTCAAGTGATGCTGGAACACCTCACCAAACTTTATGATTTGTATGGTGAATATAAGGGTATCCGCTTCGCCAGAAAGCATATTGGATGGTACCTAGACCAAGAGGATCAGCGCCAGTTCCGGGCTGACTTTAATCAGCTGGAAACCGCTGCAGAACAGTATTCCCTGGTGGAATATTATTTTGATGAATTAGTACAGAATTAATAAAGAGCAGAATAGAATGTTTGATCAGACAACTAACACAGAAGTTCACCAGCTTACCGTTGGCAAAATCGAAACCGCAAACGGCACTATCAAGCCCCAGTTATTACGTGACGCAGTTAAGCGTGCCGTAACTAACTTCTTCGCACAGTTGGACGGTCAGGAAGCACAAGAAGTGTATGAAATGGTGCTAAGTGAAGTTGAAGCACCTCTGCTTGACATCATCATGCAACACACTCGCGGCAACCAAACCCGCGCAGCAAACATGCTAGGTATCAACCGTGGTACTCTGCGTAAAAAATTAAAGAAATACGGCATGAACTAATCATTTCGATTAAGTGATTGTTAGAAAAGGGGTTAACCTGCAAGGGTTAGCCCCTTTTCGCATTACATGTACCCCCACATGTACCCCGAGATAATTCCTTGCCGAGTTTATATCGATGAAAACATCCACTGCTAACTCAATACGAATTAAAACATCAGACCATCCAAAATGGCCTAAATGGTTTTCAATTAAGAACTATGATTGCCTCGCAGATCTCACTGCTGCGCAATTTCTTAATGAGCTAGAGTTCAGGTTGACCCTTCATAACTCACCGACTTTACCTAATGGTAGAAAGTTGACTGACAGTAAACGGTGGCAACTGATCCAGAATGGCTATGTCATCATCAATTCGAATCCAGTCACACCACCAGACTTTCCGACAGTCATCGCATTGAACCATGTTGATCTTCTCGGGATAACTGAAGAGATTAAACTCCGCAGTGGTGATGACTACTTAGACTTAGAGCCGCAACAACTAATGCCTTTGCAGGGGCAGAGTCGAGACTTAACAGTGGTAGGTATAGACTTAACTAAACCCAATAAAGCGATATTGGGTGACTGTGAGTTTCTGATTAATCAGTTGCGCAAAACCCTATCAATCCCCGAACCCAAAACGCCTGACAATTTTCAAGCAAATGAGAAAACCTTCAAAAAGCTGCTGACTTATAAGTTGATCCCCTACCTTGATCTCATGATGTATTGCTATAACCATATCCCTTTTTATGAAGATAATTGGCAAAAGCTGGAATTTACACAAAATGCATTGAGTGAATTACTGCTTGGGGAAGAATCTAAACAAGAGCCTAGAATCGAGCTATATAAAAAAACCTATGCACCGTTTTATCGCAAGATTCTCAGCAACGAATCTCATCTAATGCAACTATTTGCGAATATCAGGCAAAATACGTGGGCGTTAGGCACTAAAATGCAGGATATTTAAGGGATTAAATTTGGGGTAAAAATCAAATTTCGTTTTTACCCCGAAATCACAATTGCAAACAGGCAAGATACTCCTAAGCCAAACAGAGACAATCTATAGGAGCATCTATGTCCCTCTTTAGTATCGAAAAATCAGCCATTCAAGACCGTATAGTACGAGAAACAGAGCGTAAACTAATCACCTCTATCAGTCGCTCACAAGCTTTTCAGCTAGAAAGACTTAACCGTTTCCCTAAACGCATAAAACTTGGAAATCGTTCTGTCGGTTGGCGTCTTTCAGAACTGATGCAATGGGTTCACTCTGGCGGAGAACTATCCGAACAGGTTACTGAGGGGGCGAGGTATGAAACCGAGTAAAAGAACTCAATTTGCCCAATTGCTCCACCAGCAGCGACCAATGGAGCGAATAATCCGAATCACTGAAATGTGCCAATTACTCGGCATCGATAGAACAACACTATACCGACGAGTAAAAAGAAAGGTCTTTATTCAACCCATCAAAAGCCAAAATCGAACTATTGGCTGGTCAGAATCAAGTTATATCAACTGGCTAAACGGCACTAAGTAATAGCTAACCAAGGCGGCATTTGCCGCCTTCTTTTGGCCTGTAAACGCAACAAACTGCGACAAAGCTCAACCGAGTGCGATTAAATGCTGACGAATGCAGGCTCTAAATCACGTTTAACCAGCAAAAAAATGCAGTCTAAGCATCTGCAATACTATGGTAGGTCTCGCTTTACGCCACTTTACAACCCTCACTACGAGCAGGTTATTTATAATATTTCCGCTCTTCGCTTTCCCTTAGAAGATTTTCTATATCAAGAAACCTTATTTAAAGTGATGAGCTTTGAACACGGCATCAGCTCCAGCATTATGAATGCAGCGATTGATCAACTGCTAACAGCTCTGAGTCAATATTCTAAAATCCTACTCGTCAGATTCGATCTACGAGTCTATACCGAAACACCCAATAACAGTGTAATCAGCAAATACCGCAAAACCCTGTTGAGATACCTAGATAAGAAGTACAAATCTAAAGCATGGTTATTTTGGGTACGAGAACAAACACCAAGAAGCGACAAAGCGCATTATCACTGCTTCATTCTACTCAATGGGCATAAAGCCAAGTCAGGCTGGGGCGCATTTCAACAGGTTCAGAAAGCATGCTATATGCATCCAGACACTTCAGCGTGGCTACCTGAATCGGCAAGCTACAAAATTGAACGCAACGAGCTTAAAGGTGTTGAGTCTGCAATTCACAGGATCAGCTACCTTGCCAAGCATTACAGTAAAGAACTCACCCCAAATAAAGTAAAACGCTTTCAAACTAGCGCTAGCCGACGCTAGTGAAATCTAACAATTCTTAAACATACAGGTAAGAGAAAAAGTGGATCACTCACACCTAAGCTGATCCGCTAAGATTGGATCAAAATAATGTCAACCTCAAATCAACAATAAGAAAAAATACTTTTTAAACAAAAAATTACCAGTAATACAGATACTATGACAACTGTAAAAACCGCTGAAGATCCAAAACATAAAGACGGTTGACATTTTATTAACAATCAATGTTTCAAAATTGTTTCAAGCTGCTTTTGATATAACAATTGGAACAACTAACGGTCTTAAAGTACTTATAACCGCGTTTTATTTCTGAACACAGGGAACTCGTTGAATCCACAATAAATGCAAAGTATTCGCGCAATTCACCCTCGTGGGTACGAGGAACACTTTTCATCGTCCATCCCTTCAATTACGGTGCCCGGTTCATCCCCATAGGCACGGGGAACACAAAAGACCATCAAAAGTACACCACACGCAAGACGGTTCATCCCCCGTAGACACGGGGAACACTCAACAGCATCAGTACAATCTGCCCCCTGATACGGTTCATCCCCGTGGGCACGGGGAACACTCGACTCCAAAGTTTTTGCTGGCTTCTGCCGTCGGTTCATCCCCGTGAGCACGGGGAACACCCCATGACGCAAACCGCATCAACGCCCTACTGCGGTTCATCCCCGTGGGCACGGGGAACACGTAAAGGTCAAATTGGCATAAGGCGTTAATAGCGGTTCATCCCCGTAGGCACGGGGAACACTATGCGGGCAATGAGAACGCGCTCTATCCACGCGGTTCATCCCCGTGGGCACGGGGAACACGACATCGAAAAAGTATCAGTGTGTGGTGACGCCGGTTCATCCCCGTGGGCACGGGGAACACGCTAATATCGAGGCCATAGGCAATCAAGCCGTCGGTTCATCCCCGTGGGCACGGGGAACACCAACTCGCTGAGGCCGATGTTTACGAGCAAACCGGTTCATCCCCGTAGGCACGGGGAACACACGATGTACGATTTCAACGGACTGCGGATTTACGGTTCATCCCCGTAGGCACGGGGAACACTGGATAGTCAACAAAGTGCTGATTGGGGTGATCGGTTCATCCCCGTAGGCACGGGGAACACGATCCGATTGGCAGCAACACTAATGCGGTGAGCGGTTCATCCCCGTAGGCACGGGGAACACTAGATCAGCACGTTGCGCTTTTTGTGCTCAATCGGTTCATCCCCGTAGGCACGGGGAACACAGCAGGGACGCAATACCGTTGAAACCGTGTTGCGGTTCATCCCCGTAGGCACGGGGAACACCAGCATGTCGTCAGTGGTGAACTTCATAATTCCGGTTCATCCCCGTAGGCACGGGGAACACTTTTCATCTTCGTGCATATCAGCCCCGCCATACGGTTCATCCCCGTAGGCACGGGGAACACTCAAAACCGCGCTGTAATTGCCCTGTCGCGTCCGGTTCATCCCCGTAGGCACGGGGAACACGGCGTTAAATCCATCCGTGACCATGCCCGCGCCGGTTCATCCCCGTAGGCACGGGGAACACCATAACACTTTGTACATCTACATCCTTGCCACCGGTTCATCCCCGTAGGCACGGGGAACACGGGCTTAAGCGGTTATAGTCATCATCATTGAGCGGTTCATCCCCGTAGGCACGGGGAACACCAACCCGAATAATCGCGGCATTATCCTCAGCAAGGTTCATCCCCGTAGGCACGGGGAACACTTTATTGGAGTATCGGTATGGATTTGAGCACCCGGTTCATCCCCGTAGGCACGGGGAACACCTCAGATAATAAAAAGGCGCCACGATGGACGCCGGTTCATCCCCGTAGGCACGGGGAACACTCTGACACACGTAAACATTCTTCGATTACCCGCGGTTCATCCCCGTAGGCACGGGGAACACACGACCTTCACGACGACACCACATCATGTACGCGGTTCATCCCCGTAGGCACGGGGAACACGCTCTATTAACCACATTTCCAGTGCCGGAATGCGGTTCATCCCCGTAGGCACGGGGAACACCCAACAGTGCCACCATTTGTTACATCAATATCCGGTTCATCCCCGTAGGCACGGGGAACACCTAACCTCTAATCCCACGTATTCGTAGGACATCGGTTCATCCCCGTAGGCACGGGGAACACTGAGATACACCGCTTGAATTAGTTACCTCGGACGGTTCATCCCCGTAGGCACGGGGAACACGCTACGTACATCTACGCCACCGCCACCGATAGCGGTTCATCCCCGTAGGCACGGGGAACACCCATGCCGACAACATGACAAGGCGACCAAATGCGGTTCATCCCCGTAGGCACGGGGAACACTTGAAATTACCATCGACAACAGCGACAGGACGCGGTTCATCCCCGTGGGCACGGGGAACACGTTGCCATTGCTCTTTAGTGATTGCGGGGTTGCGGTTCATCCCCGTGGGCACGGGGAACACTAAAGCGGACTGCCAAAGGCCAAAACCCATTGCGGTTCATCCCCGTGGGCACGGGGAACACTTTGTGCAAGAGAACGGCGGCTGCAAACTGCGCGGTTCATCCCCGTGGGCACGGGGAACACGGCTGTTTTTAGCTTTTGGGCTGATAGCAGCCCGGTTCATCCCCGTGGGCACGGGGAACACCTAAACTTAGGAGCTTACGACAATGGCACTCCCGGTTCATCCCCGTGGGCACGGGGAACACGACGATGGTCAGGACGGTAAAGAGATCCTGACCGGTTCATCCCCGTGGGCACGGGGAACACTAGTTTGGTTAGCCTTAGCCGCTTCATGGTAGCGGTTCATCCCCGTGGGCACGGGGAACACTTGCGCCAGTTATTAGGGCAATTAGTGATTAGCGGTTCATCCCCGTGGGCACGGGGAACACCCTTAACCTTTGGAATAAATACACTGAAGTTGCGGTTCATCCCCGTGGGCACGGGGAACACGGACGGCTGATGCTGCGTACTTGTGAACTATGCGGTTCATCCCCGTGGGCACGGGGAACACTAACTATATCCCCATCCGATAGGAAAGTATTACGGTTCATCCCCGTGGGCACGGGGAACACTATGATAAGGCTATGGATGAGTGGCGGCCATGCGGTTCATCCCCGTGGGCACGGGGAACACAGGTCTGATCACGAAAGGCCGGATTGCTTTTGCGGTTCATCCCCGTGGGCACGGGGAACACGGTTTAAATGTGGAACGGTAGGCAGTGATAGCCGGTTCATCCCCGTGGGCACGGGGAACACGCACTAGATACGTTAGTCAACTCAAATGATTGCGGTTCATCCCCGTGGGCACGGGGAACACATCACATAAAACCAAGGCCGCAATCATGCGGCCGGTTCATCCCCGTGGGCACGGGGAACACGCTTATTTCTATAGTGTGGCTACTGCTGCAAACGGTTCATCCCCGTGGGCACGGGGAACACATTTTCTATTTGGTGATATTGAAACAGGTGGCCGGTTCATCCCCGTGGGCACGGGGAACACTAGATGCTGAGTTTGCTAATGTTGGTATAGTGCGGTTCATCCCCGTGGGCACGGGGAACACGCTGATCCTGATATGGCGGGCCGTGGCTTTTGCGGTTCATCCCCGTGGGCACGGGGAACACCTGCTATCAAAAACCTATGCGCGGCGTGAAGACGGTTCATCCCCGTGGGCACGGGGAACACTTCGTTCAAGGCAAACTCGGCTCTGGTAAAACCGGTTCATCCCCGTGGGCACGGGGAACACGTCAATATTAGAACCACCACCGCCATTATCACCGGTTCATCCCCGTGGGCACGGGGAACACTGATTCAATAACAGGCTTAATTAAGTAGGTGACGGTTCATCCCCGTGGGCACGGGGAACACGTTCAGGTCTGCCAAAGCACAACATGTAGTATCGGTTCATCCCCGTGGGCACGGGGAACACGCGCTCAAGCGATTCTCGCAAGCTCGCCAACCCGGTTCATCCCCGTGGGCACGGGGAACACTCAAATTCACTTTATTTTTTCAGTTTTGCTATCGGTTCATCCCCGTGGGCACGGGGAACACTGGGTCACATCAGGTTCATGATCTCTATCATCCGGTTCATCCCCGTGGGCACGGGGAACACGACGGTTAAGTTGGTAAAGCTTTCAATTTTCTCGGTTCATCCCCGTGGGCACGGGGAACACAGCATGTTGACTGATATCCCAATGAAGATGGGCGGTTCATCCCCGTGGGCACGGGGAACACTAGCAGTCGTTTGCATGTTCATGGTGACACTCCGGTTCATCCCCGTGGGCACGGGGAACACTGCATAATCGCAGCACCAACAAAACCGGATTACGGTTCATCCCCGTGGGCACGGGGAACACGAGCTGCGCAGCGGCAAAGTGTTACTCAACACCGGTTCATCCCCGTGGGCACGGGGAACACTCGATACTGACAGTTCGGCAGCGCCTTTGTTGCGGTTCATCCCCGTGGGCACGGGGAACACTTGAAATGCCGTTAAATAAACTTTCATTACTACGGTTCATCCCCGTGGGCACGGGGAACACATCTTAGGCATTGGGTTTGGGTTTGGTAACGACGGTTCATCCCCGTGGGCACGGGGAACACGTAACGATAATAGCCGGCGTTATAGGGTTCGACGGTTCATCCCCGTGGGCACGGGGAACACCTGGCTTCATACGCTTGCATGGCTTGAGCGTGCGGTTCATCCCCGTGGGCACGGGGAACACTTTTAGCTTAACTAATTGAATTAATAACTCTGCGGTTCATCCCCGTGGGCACGGGGAACACGTTCTGACGGTGAGGGTAACGCTACTCATATCCGGTTCATCCCCGTGGGCACGGGGAACACGCAAGTATGCCGAGCTAGCTTACCGTGATGGTGCGGTTCATCCCCGTGGGCACGGGGAACACTTTACCCAGGCATCGCAAGGTAATTTTTCAAACGGTTCATCCCCGTGGGCACGGGGAACACTTTACCCAGGCATCGCAAGGTAATTTTTCAAACGGTTCATCCCCGTGGGCACGGGGAACACGGCTTTGTTTAGTGCTATTGTCGGTCTTTACGCGGTTCATCCCCGTGGGCACGGGGAACACACGTAAAGAATGGGAAAATCGTTGTAAAACTACGGTTCATCCCCGTGGGCACGGGGAACACTGTTTTTCATCTGTTGTTTGTCCTGCTGTGATCGGTTCATCCCCGTGGGCACGGGGAACACGAACCCTAAGTTTATTGCTGCTGACAAACCAACGGTTCATCCCCGTGGGCACGGGGAACACTATTCCTGAATTTTACCAACGGCAACCAATGACGGTTCATCCCCGTGGGCACGGGGAACACACTTCCTTTGTCCCTATAGTTAACTCCACAGCCGGTTCATCCCCGTGGGCACGGGGAACACTAATGTGTGCCGTCTGTTTCTCAATTGGATGGCGGTTCATCCCCGTGGGCACGGGGAACACCCAACCAGTATCTCCAGCTAATGGCGGATTAACGGTTCATCCCCGTGGGCACGGGGAACACCTGTAAAATCTGGAGGGGATAGGGTTAGCATGCGGTTCATCCCCGTGGGCACGGGGAACACGCGGCCGCTGCGGCTGACTTGGATATTAGCCACGGTTCATCCCCGTGGGCACGGGGAACACTGATGTAAGCGCCGACATTGATAATCTTGAGGCGGTTCATCCCCGTGGGCACGGGGAACACCCCGTTCTCTTGTCCACGGCCTCTGTTTCGCGCGGTTCATCCCCGTGGGCACGGGGAACACATTAGAAGAGCGAGTAAAGACCAGTGACAAGGCGGTTCATCCCCGTGGGCACGGGGAACACTCTTCCTCGGAAAGCATTGTGACTAATTTGTCCGGTTCATCCCCGTGGGCACGGGGAACACGTGTTCAGCTGATGATGCACACGCTCTCTAAACGGTTCATCCCCGTGGGCACGGGGAACACTGTTGAAGATAATAGGGCGCTGTTTCATGCTGCGGTTCATCCCCGTGGGCACGGGGAACACCCGACAACCAGGACGATGATCTTGAAGAGTTACGGTTCATCCCCGTGGGCACGGGGAACACGAAGAGTACGACCACAACAACAAAATGCATAACGGTTCATCCCCGTGGGCACGGGGAACACGGCAATGTCGGCATCACACAGGCGGCGAGTATCGGTTCATCCCCGTGGGCACGGGGAACACGCCGTTAATTATCTCTTCAAGCGTGAAGCACTCGGTTCATCCCCGTGGGCACGGGGAACACCAGCAATCAACGACGTGATCGTCCTAGGTAATCGGTTCATCCCCGTGGGCACGGGGAACACCCGAACAGAGTAGCCCTGCTGGCCGGAGTAGGCGGTTCATCCCCGTGGGCACGGGGAACACTCAACTTTTAGTTGCTGCGCCTGCCTCTTTATCGGTTCATCCCCGTGGGCACGGGGAACACCTCGCCAAAATTAAATAAACAAGTTGCAGCGCCGGTTCATCCCCGTGGGCACGGGGAACACTCAGAATCTAAAGCCCTAAAAGCCGTCCTATCCGGTTCATCCCCGTGGGCACGGGGAACACGCTATTGAATTGATTCAGTGCAACCAGCTCCGCGGTTCATCCCCGTGGGCACGGGGAACACCAAACAACATTGCTGGCGAATATCGATCGCTGCGGTTCATCCCCGTGGGCAC
This sequence comes from Shewanella sp. Koi 1, assembly GCF_052907445.1. Classification (NCBI taxonomy): domain Bacteria; kingdom Pseudomonadati; phylum Pseudomonadota; class Gammaproteobacteria; order Alteromonadales; family Shewanellaceae; genus Shewanella; species Shewanella sp. Koi 1. The sequence goes on from NZ_JBREJM010000001.1 coordinate 4,353,239, forward strand.
GGGGAACACTGCTTGCACGATGCTCGCAAGTGATCTTGTTACGGTTCATCCCCGTGGGCACGGGGAACACCCAAGGGGCGGTACGCTTTTGGGTTTCGTACACGGTTCATCCCCGTGGGCACGGGGAACACATAACTGCTGCTGTATCAACGTTTTCACCATCCGGTTCATCCCCGTGGGCACGGGGAACACTTTCTGGCGACCGCTGCCCAGTCAATCCAAAGCGGTTCATCCCCGTGGGCACGGGGAACACCTGTTGTCGGAAATTCCAGACCCGAGTTATGGCGGTTCATCCCCGTGGGCACGGGGAACACTCTAAATATAGATCTTTGTTTCCTAAACTATTTTTAAAGCTCAAAAATTCTACCAGATTTTTAAAGAGCTAATATTGTTATTTTTGTTCAAGTGAAGGTTTAAATTTCACCAGCCGTAATCCATCTAGATCGATGGGTTCACGACGATTTTCGCCATAGGTTTGAAAATCGTAACCAGATTCAGTATTAGTTGCCCAAGCCATAACCACATTGCCATCTTCAGCCAACTCAGTTATCTGATACCAAATCATCTCTCGGATACTACGTGATACATCTCCAACATAAACGCCTGCACGCACTTCTAATAACCAGACAGCAAGCCGCCCCCTGAGTCTGGGCGGTACTGCTTCAGTTACTACCATTAATATACTCATGTTCGATCCTTGTCACTTACTTCTGTGACCTGTATCACCGATAGATTCTGGTTCAGGAATAGCTGGTGGTTGAACATACTCAGGAGGTGCTGGCGGTTCTATTTCGCCACCTGCGAGCACATCTTCTATCAGTGGGATAAGGCGCTTAAGTACTTTGTCTGTCCGAAACAAAAACCTGCACGCCTGACGCACTTCCTGATCCGGCATCCGAGGATGGGATGCGGCAATTTTAAAGGCGATGGGGACAACGGTGTCAAACTTGATAATGTCAGCTATATCATAAACAAAAGATAGTGGCTTACCCGAATGAATAAAACCTATAGCGGGCGCATAACCGGCAGCCAATATTGCAGCTTCAGTCACGCCATAAAGGCAGGCTGTAGCCGCACTGATACACTGGTTAGTAATGTCGCCTTTTTCCCATTCCTTAGGATCGTAGCGCCGTCCATGCCACTCTATACCATACTGCTTAGCAAGCAACTGATAGGTTTTGCGAACTCTGGCACCTTCTATCCCTCGAAGTTGTTCGACACTACGCCTCGCTGGCGCTGGCTCACCAAAGCGCAGTTCAAACATCTTACGGACTACTTTAAGACGCAGATCTTCATCCAATGCCAACTTAGCCTGATATAAAAGACGATCACAGCGAGCCCCACCTGGCTGACCAACCGAATACAATCTAACGCCTGCCTCTCCGACCCATATCAACAATGTACCCGTCACAGCTGCCAATTTTACAGCAGCGTGACTGATACGAGTTCCAGGCTCAAGCATGATACAAGCCAGCGAACCGACTGGAATATGCATGCGTTCGCCATTCACTTCGTCTATCACCACAAAAGCGCCATCCTTGACGTCGATGCGCCCCATACCCACAAAGATCATCGAATTGCGATCTTTGATAGGTATTGGCTTGAGAGGAATAAAAGCCATCTCGACTAATTAACCCTGCGGATCAACATTAAACCACACCCCAGTGCTTTTGCACGGCCAAAGCCTTTTTGATACTGCTGCAGGAATATTTCAGGATCTTTTACCGTCAGCATCCCTTCATAATCTACACTCGAAAATTGCACTTTTTGGCCTGAACGTTTTTTACTTTGGTGTTGATTATAAGCAACGATAATTGGCAGACTGTCCAACTCAACTCCCCATTGTTGTAAACGTTTTTCATCAGAGAACCATTGAATGGCTGCTTGATCCATGATGCTTTTAAGGTCTTCACCATTGGCAATACTTTGCTTGTTTTGCCGTTTAGCATGCATCAATACGTCATGGCGTTGGCTTTTACCTTCCGTTGAAGTGACGCAAATAGTCGGGTTGACCCTCAGCTTAAATGCTAGGCGGTTGCCAGCTATTAATTTCGGATTTAACGCTTTGCTTTTAATGGAAAATATCGGTGTTGTAGTGGGTTGTTTTTTAGATAGGACAAAAAACTGCGGTTGACCAAAATCATCTTGCTCTTCGCGATACAAAAACTCCCTTTCCTGTTCATTAGGAAATAATTGCCAGAGTAATTGATGCGCCGCATAAGCGCCATTTTGGCTTAACTTAACCAATTCAGCACCAGCCTGCATACTAGGCAGTAACTGCACTTTAGATAGGAACATTGCTATCCTCCTTAAGTGAAATTTGATGCATTTCACGTTGTTTAAATTGCCAGCGAACGCGGCTAATTGGTTCATCCCAAGGATGAGTCGTTAATACCGCATCATTGGCAAATTCTGATTTATCTCCCTCCCAAAAGTAGCTAACCCAACCGTTGCCTTTTAACCACAACAGGTCTTCTTTAGCCGAACGGCTAATTGCCGGGAACTCAATATCTAATGCCTGCTTCAAGGTTGCGGTTTCCACCAGCGTAGGCTTGAGAGGCAATGCTGGTGGGCAAGATTTACGGCCCAAACTTAAGCTGTAAACAGGTGCTAATAAGGCTTGCTGAATCATGGCTAAGGTGAATTGCGAGTCAGTCTTGAGTGATATTGCGACTATCCACAAGCCATCACAGCGGTAATCACGGCTTGATAAAATCGTATTCAATTTATCATTCGGTTCACTCAATTCACTCTTTCGAGTCCGAAAAACTACTTTATTGCTTGAGCTAGGAACTTGTGCAGTATGATAATCACGTAGCAAAGAACTCGGCACCGTTTGCTTCACGGCCGTGAAAACGGATTGCTGTAAAGAGGCAAGCTGTTGGTGTTCATCACGTTTAATACCTAAGGCGGCCCCCAGCAAGCCTAATATGGCCGAGCGTGTAGGTTGCAACCCCGTGGGCCTATCACCCCCAACAGCCGCAGTCCCCCAACTGGCAAGGGGGCCGTAAAGTCGGAAAACTAAGTATTCTTTCATGTCATGTCGCCTCCAGTTATTCAGCGACAAAATTAAGTAATTCGGTTAACGAACCTTCGCCCGTAATGGCATTAAACTGACAGCGAGCATCTGCACATTCACCATAAACTTTATCAAAGTTAGTAACTTGCTTCGTTAACGCAGCAATAGAGGCTGCGGCTTGGTCTGCATCATTTATGGGTTTTAAAAAAGCGACCGAGAGTTGACGTGGTTGCTGCTGCCCTTTTTCGGCAAGCGCAAAGCTGGCATAGGCACGAGAGGCAAAACTATTTTGCTTACCTGTTGGTGAGACTTTAACCGCAGCCTCTGTTAATGCGCGAATGGCTGAGTTGGCTAGCTCTTCATTGCCATCTAAATTTTCAATCAATTGGGTTTTGTTAATGCAAATGTAACTGTAAAAAAGCGCAGCAGCAAAACCAGACTCACCTATGTGAGCAGAGCCTGAATCTATTGTGCCATCATTCAAATCATCCACAGCAGTAAAGTAATCATCTTCTACCACTACGCTGTGAACACTAATGGCATGGGCAACCTGACAAGCCGCTTCTACATTGAATGCTGGACTTGATGCCAACATACGGCCAAATAGTGCGATATCCACCGCAGTATACTCATTCTTTAATAGTGCTAATTCCGCTTCGGTGGGGGCTCTATTTTGCTCAGCTAAAATAGCAACCAAAGTCATGGCCGCATCGCGCTCTGCAGGACTGATATGCGCAAGTTGCTCTATATCTAACGAATCTTTTTTGCTTTTACCAAATACACCTGCAATCGCTGTCGCCCATTCTTTTGCTGATTTTTCTTTAACATCTTTAGCGATTAACGCAGTAAAAATTTCTTCACCAAAACGCTTAGTACGTATTCCAATCTTCCCTGCCATAGCTTCTTCAAATAACTCTGAAACCCGCCAGTTCCGTTTTAAGCTTTGTGAACTGACTCGTAATCGTTCAAAACCACCCATTTTAGCGGTTTTTGGCCGGCCTAAATCGTCACGGTTTAAATTAGCAGGGGCATAGGAGGTTAATAAATGTAATTGGATAAATTGGCTCATGTGTATTCCTTAGTTTTAACATTAATCGGTTTTTGTCGTTATCGGTTTGGTATTCAGTTATGTTTCGCTGATGCGGCATGGTAATAATCCATGGCCCATTGCACCGCAATGCGCTTATCCGCACGCTCTGGACGAAAGTTATAATGTTCAACAAACCATTGCTGCACATCTTTAATTAACGCAATGACAGAAGCTTCATGATCAACTTGCTGCAGAACTCGGCGCATACGTCGCAATAACTCCTCTGCGTTTTTGGCATCTTGCAATTGGGCAAAACGCAGTTCACTGACAACCGACTTATCGCCATCAGCTTTATTGCCTGCGACTTGAGCAAGCTTTTGTTTACTATCTCTCTTTACATACACCAAAACACCAGCGAGCGTTGCCCAGCATGCGAAATCTTGCTCTGTTGCCGTTTCGATTATTTCAGTTGGTAAACTTAGCCATAACGCCCGAAAACCTTCAGTTAGCATAATCGCACTTAGGCTATCACAACGTTTTAGCTGCGCTTTATATAATGTGGGTGCAGTTTGTAAGCCGTGTTCCTTTAGCTGTTCAGCGGGTAAAAACAGCGTTTGCCACCAGCGTAAACAACTCAGCTCAGGGGAAAGATTGCTCATGCTATTTCCTTTTTAACGTCAATTTGATGGTTCACCATAAAGGCTTTAATTTCTTTGCCGCCGTACAACCAACCCACTAATGCTTGGCGCGCTTGTATGCGTTTAGCCATAGATCGCGCATTACCTAATTCTGATAAGGCGTATTCATCGAAGAGATCTACACAGATATTACGCAGCGCTTGCAACCATGTTTTAGCGACTTCAGGAGGGCATTGTGCGTGAGGGATAAGAGCCGCAACGGTAGTGAAGAAAGCAGCTTCACTACGCTGCCAAAAAGCCGTATCGATAAAAGACGTATCGCCTTTTGTATCTCCGGGTTTATCAAACCAAGCTGCTTTTATTTGGCTACGGCAATGCCAAAGTGCATTATTAGAAATCGCTTGTAATTGCTTTATTTCTCTTAACGTATCTTCTTGTTTTTCAACTGGCATCGTAAACAATGGCATTGATGAAGAATACCAGCAACGCGCTTTCATATTGTCCATGTCGTAACCGAATACCCATAACTGAGGTATTGCCCTTTTCGCTTCGGCAAACATATCGGATACAGCATAAAAATGAGCTACCACTGATGCACAACGTTGACCATCGGTGTCGCTGGTATATGTCAAGTTATCCCATGTTTTATATGTGATACCGCCGGGTTGACCTTTAGCTGATAGATGTTCTTCTTCCGGTTTTTTAGGATTCCACTTGTAAGGAGTAAAAGGATGTGTCCAAGTGCCAGAATAATTATGCCCATAATTTTGGGTACGGTATTCGCAAACGTATTGCTCTGTTGGTAAACCTGAAATTTGGCATTCAGCTGATTTAGATTCAACAATTAAGCGTATCCGCCGTGGCATCGCCCAATACATATGTAATGGGTGTACATCAGTGGCATAAATTTCCGTTCCTTTTTGATCACTTGTTTTCGTTGGTGCTAACCAAGGGAAAACCGACTCATCATGAAAATTTGGCGTAGAGTAAAGCCAATAATCACGGTTTATCACATTCATCCACAATTTTTGCCATAAATTAGCATTATCATTTTGTGGTATAACTAAAGTGGTTAGTGGCCCGCCACCTCGTAACCCTACTCTATGACCTGCACCACCGGAGGGGGCATTAATTTGTAATGTAAACAGCGATAACATTGCCATCTCTAGCGACATTATTTCGCCTATACCTCGTTTGATAAAATGATCGGTATTAAGTTTTAAGCCATTTGCACCCGGAGCCTCTATTAGCAATCCTGAAACCGTCGTTGGCTTTTGTTCGCTCAAGTCCGCAAAATCTTGCATAAACAACGGCCCAGAGCCGGTTGCTTTAAAGGCATGCTGCACTGTATTGAATGCTTGAGTTAACTTATCCTCGGTAGGGGGCTGTTCATAATAATCAATCCAACCATGCTCATCTTCTGGAGCAAATACGGTTTGTAATAACCCAATAGCAAATTGATAGGCGGCACCTTGAAAATCTGCACGAGGAAGAGCGAAGTCGACAATATCGGCTCGGCAAATTGCCGACATGGGTAGTGTTAATACGCTGCCATTACGTAATTTAAACGGTAACCATGGGTCTTGAACTAAGTTCATAACACCTCCTGTTTTTGTGCCTGACAAAAACCTGTTGTTGAGTGGTAGGTATAACGCTCCTCTAACTCTGGTAACCAAAGCTGAAGGTATTTTATTTGTTTATATTGCTGTTCTAACTTACTGATGGCATTTGCAAATAATGCAGGAACAGGTTGCAATTTATCGGCAAATTTATTTTTAGACATTTTCACTGTACTCAACGGCACGGCAAAACTGTCATCATCTACCCAAGGGCAAAGTTGACCAGCATCATTTTGTTTCAATAACAGAACCTCTACAGTTTCAATATCGCTGTACCTTGTACTAATGTCGCTATCATCTTCATACCAACCACTCGCACTTTCGTCAGCATAACCATATTCAAACTGCAATAGCTGTGATTTGGCTTTTGCAGCTTTACTTCGCTCATCGCCAATTAATTGGTTTTCTTGGTTGAGCAAAGTGTCTGGAATATCGTGGTAAGCGTTAACGCTGTAGACGGCCTCTATCAATTGACGAGCCTGACTAGGCATACGAATTGCGCCTAAGCTTAATAGCGCTCTTAAGCCTAACCATAAGCGCCCTGGCGAGCGGTAGACGTATTGGGTATTACAAAAATCTTTACTTAACCAATCGCTCGCAGGCGTATCGGTATATTCAGGCGCATGGATATATAAGGTTGCAGATACTCGAGCATCTTGAATATTAGGTTGATAACGTCCTTGCAAATCGCGAGTATGTCGATGTAAACGACCAGCTCGCTGGATTAAATCATCAATGGGGCAAATATCGGAGATCATCATATCGGCATCGGCATCTAACGACTCCTGAAACACTTGTGTCGCTATTAATACTTTTCCTTTACGAACTGTACTATCACCCTGCTTACCAAAAATACTCAACACTCTATTTTCAATTGCTTTTCTATCTGCCAGTACAAAACGACTGTGGAATAGCAAGCAATCTTCAGGCTTTTCCAGTTTATCTTGTAAGCGATAAAATACAGTCAATGCATCGTCCACTGTATTGCGAATCCACACTACACACTGCCCTTGTGCTACTGCTGTTAATATGATGTCAATACATGCATCAACCGTATTCAATGTGGCTATCGCGACTTCTCTGCTCACATCGACTCGGCTGGCTAGCGGCTGCTCTAACACGGGTTTCTGCTGATGCAATGTGACTTTTGTTGCTAATGGAAAAGCTTGTTGTTGCAATGGGTAACTCGGCAGTTGCCCCGCCTTTAACCACACATTAACTAAGCGCTGGCGTTGTCTTAACGACAGGGTTGCTGTGAGCAAAATAGCAGAGCCACCTTGGTGTAAATGCAAACCTAATAAGCTTTCTAGTAATTCAAACATAAATTCATCGGCGGCATGCACCTCATCAAAAATGAGTACTTTTCGATGGAGTCCTAATAAACGCAGTGATTGATGACGACGGGGTAATACGGCCAATAATGCTTGGTCAATCGTGCCTACCCCGACTGGTGCTAATAAGGCTTTTTTCTTTGAATCAGCTAACCATTGGTTACACTGTGCAGTAGCAGTATTATCTGTTTGGTGATAATTGATATCCGTACTGCCCGATGCGAATACTGCATCACGGAAAAGATCATTCATCTCACGAGCGCCATGCGCCAATACGATACTTGGCTGTATGTCGCCTTCACTTGTTAACATTTGCAGGTAATGCTGTGCGACTCGAGCAAACATGGCATTAGACGTAGCCATCGTAGGCAAACCAAAATAAAAACCTTCTGCCACACCCGCCTCCATCAATCGATGAGTTAGCGCTAATGCAGCTTCGGTTTTACCCGCACCCGTAACGTCTTCTAGAATAAATAACTGTGGTTGGTCGTTGATTTCGACAGTTTCTGCCCAGCGTTGTAATGGGGTCGGAGCGTAACCATAGTGTGCTTCAATGGATTGAAATGGTTTTATAATAGGCGTTTTGTTCAAATCGGTTGCAGCTAAAGCTTTTTCAGCATTTTCCTGTGCCTTTGACCAATAATCTTTGAGTGAAATATATTCAGTACGATAGGTAAAATAATAACTATCTGAACCAATCCAATCGGCCAGTACTGTAAGTCCTGCAATCTGCCAACTCACTTGTTCCAGTTTATTGCGCCATGCCTTTGAGCTAAATTTTTCAATTGGCAGTTCTGGCCGTAGAAATTCGACAACTTCGAAGAAAAATGCTTCAACCGCAGTCCTATTAGTGGATTCAGTAAAAGCTTTTATTGCTGCAGGGTCTTGTTTGTTGATGGGTTGCCCGTGGTGGCCAAGCATGCAGTCTATAATGACCATCAAGGATTTTTTTATCTCTGCATGCTCACGATTTCTTTTATTTAACTCAGAGATTGAAAATAGTTCTTTAACAACAATTTCTTCAATTTCACCCCAAAAATACAAGCCCATACGATCATGGCGAAAACTCTTACCATCGTATTGATTACAACGCTCGACTTTTAATAGCCGTTTATCATCATTGATATATAGCTGCTGAAAGGCTGAAGCAAACTTACCCAAATCGTGAAAAACGAGGAAAAACACTAGCAAACGTTGTACTTGCTTAGGCCTCAGCTCTAAAAAAACAGCGAGGTCTTTAGTGAGAGCTCTGTTTTCACCTAATAAACATTGACCAACTGCAGCCACATCCAAACAATGGTATGGCAGAAGATGATAATTAGCACCAGCTCGCTGTAAGTCTTTCTTAGCCTTACCCCAATAACTAAAAAAGCTCTGCTTATTTTCCATAAACACATGACCTTTAATGGAGCATTAGTTGAGTTTGTTTCAAGTACTTTACTCACTTAGATATGCATCTCAATGCTGGATGAAACATCAGGTAAAGTAACTTTACCTCACATGGATAATTTGTAGCTGTCACATGAATTAGGAACTAAAAAGCCACTGCTTCACGTCATTTCGATTAACAAGCACTAACTGCTGAGCTTCTGGCGAGCCATCTAAATACTTAGTATTCACTTGCATTTCTTTTAAGAGATAGTCAGCTAAGGCTGCTCTAGTCGTGAGATGAAGCTGACCGTTATTCATCTGATAGTCATTCATCAATACTTCTTGCTGTGCAGGAGAAAGTCGTTGATCCGGTGCTAGCACTAGAGTTATGAAGGTTTGCCAAGCATCATCTTGCTTAACTGAATGAATAGAATCCCCCTCAATTAAAGCCTCTCCTCGAAAGCGACTTAGCACGAGGTCTCGATAGCCATTGGATTTTTCACAGAAACCACGCACATGCCATCTTCCGCCCGCTTTAACAAAACAATGGGGACTAAAAATACGGCCATCAGCTTCTGGATTTGATAAGGACACATAAGCAATCTCAACCTTAAGTTGTTTTCTGATTGCTTGGCTCAATATTGCAATGATCTGTGGAGATATCTTTCGAGGTGGACTTGTTAGCGAATATGCTTGTACTGATTGCCTATTGCTGGTGGGCACAAATTCATGCGTTTGCAGCCAATGAAGGTAAGTGTCTAGATGTCCATCAAAATACTGTGGAGACGAGCCTTTGCTGAAATGATAACTAGCATCATTATTCTTAAGTAAGTATTGAGGATGGAGTTGCTGATATTGGTTGATATCCTTATAGGCTTGCTGACGAGAGACATGAAACTGTTTGACTACGTCGCAATTGCGAACATACCCTTGCCAGAATGCTAACATTTCAATAAATGCTAATCGTTCCTCGCACAATTGCCTTGCCATTTAGGTTCCATCCTCACCATCCATAAGTAATTAATAGGTTTATCAAAAATACCCCATCTTGTCTTTAGTAAAATTGATAGCATATGAATTACCTCAAAAATTTTTGATGAAGTACTTAAGCAATTAGTCTTATAACAAAACCTAGTTACCTCCAAAACCATATTTTGAATATATATTAACAAAGCCCAATTCTTGCGAAATACCCTTTACTTCACAAACCATGAATGTTTAACCAAGATAATGGATAGCTCAAGTCTATCCATTTATTACCTTTTGGTTTGTTGCTCAGTAAACCAATCCATCTACATGTGTAGCTATTTTATTGTTTGATTTGGGCTCTACATATCCCTGAGCTTCAACATCATAACCAAGCTCACGTAATCGATTGATAATACCCCATGGTGAGGCTTTACCGTTGCCAGTCATGCTTATACCGTAAACATCACAGCCACCAATCATAACTCGCTTCAACATAGCGTCTATCTTAGGATCTTGCGCTCGATATGGCGCAATCTTAAATGCCTCTTCAGTATCTACAGTTATAATGATGTGCTCTGTTAAACCTAGCGCGTCAATGATCATGTGTTCACCTCTTAAATTGATAACTTACTGCTGGCATAAAAGCTTGCGTTATGAATACCTTAGTTTTTGCCTTTGCTCTTGAAAGCTAGCACCCCAGAAGTAGCGTTGATTACCACACATATAGCAAGAGCAAATGCATGGCGTTACCAAACAAATTCCAAGAAATTGGGTTGATTGTTTAGGGCTACCTCCCCAATAAATAGCCCTATATTTTTTGAGACGAACATTATGATGGCGACGAATTGCACGCTTCGAAATTTTCACTTTTATACTCCCGAACTGGACTGACTATTCGGGTGGTCACTCTTTCGAATGACCACCACATTCGGTATCGGGATTTCTTTAACAAAAACATAAAACCTCTCCGTAAACAGTTGGGACGTGACAGATTAATATTTATGCTTTCCGTTTCAAAATGGACACATTATCAGGCTTATCCACCAGAAGTTTTAAACGTTCAACCCACATATCTAAGGCTTTCTTTTTCTCGGGGATATATTGGCTGCGATTATAAATAGCCATAACCCCACCCAATTTATGCCCTAATAGCTGCTCAACAACGTAAGGGGCAACGCCTAAGTCATTCATGTAGGTTGAGATAACTCGACGTAAATCATGCAAAGTCCACTTTTCAGAATGTCCTAGTTTCTTCCATAAAGAGCCACCATAAGCACTGACAGTCGCATCTTCTTTAAACTTTCCAAGAATGAGATCACTAGACTTAGCATTGCCTTTCAGTTTCACCATGAACTCTTTCAAGTCATCAGGAATTGGCCTAACTATCTTAACCATTTTGTTTTTATTCTCCCGCGAGTGAACCGTCCATAATCCTTCCTCGAAATCCCATTGTGACCAAGTAGACTCCCTAACTTCATGGGTTCTAGCACCAAAAATAACCAATAGTTTAAACAAGTTGCCGTAATACTCTGGTAATACATCGGAATTAAGAAGTTTGATGAAATCAGCTAGTTCACGCTGGCTGAGAACTCTATCCCTTTTATTTTGCTTTCTCCCCACATCTTGAATTGTTAAGGAGTCCAACGCAGTAGTGTGTACAAATTGCCTATTTTTACAAAAAATCAAAGCCTGCTTGATGTTCTGAAGAACATAGCCTGAGGCAACTGGGGCTGGACGTTGCTTACTCGGAATACCTTTACTTATACGATCAAAGCATTCAATCCAATGTCTTGTTTCCAAATCTGTTATAGGCAAATGCCCTATATACGGATAGATATGCTTAACAAATTGTGCTCTATGTTTTTCATGGTTTTTCCTACGAGTAACAGCTTGTTCCGCATACCAATACTCAAGCGCGTCTTTAACTGTGATGGGATTAAATGATTTTTCTCGTCCAATAGAGCGTTGGATTTTGGGATCTTTTCCATTCGCTAACCATTCACGGCATTGATGTGCCATATCCCTAGCTTTAACTAAAGATAATTCTGGATAGTCTCCTAAATCCATCCTGAAATTTTTGCCATCAATTTTGTACCTATATTGCCAACGAACTTTACCTAAAGGGCTCACTCTCGCCCCTAACCCTCGACCATCTGAAAGCTCGAATGCTTTAGGGTGATTTTTATTGAAAACTGCTCGAATATTTTTGTCGTAAAGCTTCATCAATGTCTCTTAATTATTAGCTTAAATTTCGGAGTAAATATCAACCTACAAATCTCTTGCGAAAAAAGCGCCTTCAACAGGCTCTATCCACCCAGAATATGCACACTAATACACACCCACACACTCACACCCATATGTACACCCATATGTACCCCTAGTTAACCATAAGAATGAATAAATACCAATACAAACCCGTACAAAAACACATCAAACAACTTAAATTATAAACACTTACAGTTTCAAACCCAACAAACCAAGAACAACCAAAAACGACCACTAAGTTAATACGGCATGAACTAATCCGCAAGGATTAAGCTGTTGTATTGAAAAGGCGAGTCAGCAATGACTCGCCTTTTTGCTTTATTAGCGACCATTCCCCGCCACAGCAAAGTAATTGAATTGTGCTGACCTTAAGGCAACTTTGCTACTCCCTTAGAGATATTTCACTGCATGAAATGTGATATGCCCGACTAATTTAGTCAGGATTTATTGCGCCAATATAAAGCTGCAAATATTATGCATGTAAAATTATTCTCGCTTTGGAGTGTTGCTATGTTATCTGCCCATCTCTCATCCGAAAACCCAGTTGAAGCACAGTCAGCCTCAATCACCCCATGGCTTGAACGTAAAGTGGGGGAATTGGTCGCAGAGGATTTTCGCCGCGCCCACGTATTTAGCCAATTTGGTATCGATTTCTGCTGCGGGGGTGGTCGAGCACTCGCCAATGCCTGCGAGCGAGCAGAGGCCAATCCTGAGCAAGTCGTCGCCGCATTGGAGGCCGTTTCCCACTCGGGAGCCAAGGAAGATGAACTCAATCAATTGCCACTCGACCAGTTGATCGATTATATCGAGCGCACCCACCATCAATACGTTCGCGCTAAGGCGCCGTTATTGCTCGAATATTCAGAGAAAATGGTGCGCGCCCATGGTGAGCATTATGCGGAGATCATTCCTTTCGCTGGCTGGGTGCGCGCCTTAATTGAAGACTTAATGCCGCATTTGATGAAGGAAGAAAATATCCTCTTCCCGGCGATCCGCGCCATGAGCCAAGGTGAGCAAGTGCAAGGTTGTTTTGGCCATATAGGCAACCCCATCAATGCGATGCAATACGAGCACGAAGAAGCTGGGCAAATTTTGCAAAAGCTACACGAGTTAACCAATGATTTTTCGCCGCCGGAATACGCCTGCACCACATGGCGCGTTTGTTACGCGACTCTGGTCGAATTTGAGGCAGACTTGCACCGACACATCCATTTAGAGAACAACATTCTCTTCCCTAAGGCGCTACAACTCGCCTAGTACAGACTGCTGATTCACAACAAAGGCCAGCACAACTGCTGGCCTTTGTTATTTTGGCGTGTTACAAAAAGTGGTGTGCTACGCAAGGAGCCGCCGCCATGACATACCCAACATTCGCACTCGATGATATTGGTTCACTGCATGAGTCCGCCCAAGTGGAGTTCAAACTCGCGCGGGGCCGCGATGGTCAAGGTCAGCTCCCCGAAGATATTTGGGCGACCTATAGCTCCTTCGCTAACACCTTAGGTGGCGAGATTATCCTCGGGGTACGTGAAGAACATGGTCATTTCACCATTGAAGGCATTCCGAATCCCCTGCCCGTGTTGCAGGAGTTTTGGGAAATCCTCGATGATCCAAGCCGCACCAGCCATAATATCCTAGCGATTTCTGATGTGCAGCTAATTGAAATTATGAATAAAAAGCTGATAAGGATTCGCGTGCCACTCGCGCCAGAACACCTAAAGCCCGTGTTTATCGGCACAGATCCTTATACTGGGACTTATTTTCGCGTTGGAGATGCCGACATGCACGCCAGCCGAAGACAGGTCACGCAAATGCTACGCCGCGCCCATCATTGCACTAAGCAACTCAAGGCGCGTTAAGCCATTAAAAGCCAGCGAGTAAATATCCGCCCATAGCCGCAATCGCCACGCCCGATACCCGCATTAAGCGGCGCTGGCCCGTCAGGCGCTGCATGCCTAATCCTAACATGACCCCACCAAGATGAATGACCGCAGTGCCAAACAAGAAACCGAAGGCATAGAGTATGGGACTGGCGAGTTCGGGCATTTCCATCCCATGGGCATGGCCGTGGAAAATCGCAAACACGCCCACAAAGGCCATGGCAAACAACAGCGGAAGTTGGCGGTCAAAAGCTATCGCTAGCCCAAGCAATAAGACAGATAGCGCAATGCCAATTTCGACAAAGGGCACCGGAATCGCATACAGGCCTAAAATGCCACCGACCAACATAAAACACACAAAGGCTAAGGGCACAGTCCAAATGGCTCGGCCGCCCAATTGAGTACTAAGCATGCCCACACTCAACATGGCAAGGAGATGGTCAAAGCCCAAAACGGGATGATTAAAGCCCGCCATAAAACCACCACCGGAGTGGATTTCGTGCGCCGACGCAGGGGCAATAAACGAGAGACTCAAGAGGAGCAACAGACTTAAACGCACCATAGCAGTTCCTTGACAGTGATGGCGTAACAACCGAGTGAAAGATATCGAACACTCTACGGCAAAGCCGTGAAGCAATCTTTGATCCTTATCACCTTAAGCTATCGCTTAATTCAGCGGATAACTTAGCTCAACTTTCCTTAAACCAAATTAAGGCAACAAGATCTCCAGCAGAGCATCGAGGGTCGCAATTTCCATATGGGGTAATAGGGCTGCTATCGGCAGCGACGCCACGCGGCCAAAACTCGGGTTGAGCCAGACCGACTGACACCCCGCCAAACGCGCACCGCGAACATCGGCATTCATACTATCACCCACGTGCAGCAGTTCGTCTAAGCCGATATCCAGCCTTTCACAGGCTTGTGAAAACATATCTTTAGCGGGCTTCATCCGCACACCACTACCAGGATGCAGCACAAATTCGAACACCTCACTCAAGCCAATGCGTTGTGCGTCCACATTACCATTGGTGATACCAATCAACCGAAAATGGGCCGATAAGCGCGTGAGTAGCGCCAATACTTCGTCTGAAACCTGAAAATGGCTGCGATGGAAATAGAAACAATCCAAACCTTCCTGTGCGCCCCGTTTTGCCTCCGACTCGCTATAACCGAGCAGCGAAAGGCCTTTATGCAGAGTCGCAATTCGCGCCGCCGAGGTGTCATGGGCTAGGGCGGGATTTTGCTGTAGCAACTGTAACTTGAGCAGTCGCCATTGCTGCGGTTGCCAAGCCTGAGTCAGCGGAAAAGCCTGATGCAAAAACTGCGTTAGCTCGGCTTCGGCATTCAGAATATGTGGCTCGTTATCGTATAAGGTATCGTCGAGATCGAAGCTGATCGCACGAATATTCTGGGGTCTAAGATAACAACGCATTATTTATCCTGTTGTTTTTTCGCTCTAGGATGGGCGTTATCATACACCTTAGCTAAGTGTTGGAAATCTAAACTGGTATAAATTTGCGTGGTCGACAGGTTTTCGTGACCCAATAATTCCTGCACCGCCCGTAAATCGGCACTGGATTCCAGCATGTGCGTCGCAAAGGAATGGCGTAACTTATGGGGATGCACCCGCATAGAAAGCGCCTGCTCCTGACCCCATTTGCTCATCCGCGCCTGAATACTGCGATGGGACAAACGCTTGCCCTTCTCCGTGACAAACAATGCATTATCTTCACAGGAAATTTGTTTGCGGCACTTAAGCCAAGCACTGATAGCCTCTATGGCGTAACGCCCAACGGGGACGATGCGCTCTTTGTTGCCTTTACCTAACACGCGCACTTCATGCTGGTCGTATTGCACGCTGGATAAGTCCAGCGCCGCCAACTCTGCCAAGCGCAATCCACTGGAGTAAAACAGCTCCATAATGGCTTTATCACGCAGGGTCAGCGGATCATTGCCCTCAATCGCGAGTAGATGCGAGATAGAATCGACATCGATATTCTTCGGTAACGGTTTGGCTTGTTTGGGCGCACTCAGTCCCTTGGCAGGATTAAGTTCAATCACGCCTGAGCGTAATAAAAATTCTCCCCACTGTTTGATGGCCGACAACCACAATGATAGCGAGCGCGGGCTCAAGCCCCTGCGATGCAGTTTAGCAAGCACCTGTTGCCAATGCTCACGACTCACATTGAGCAGATCGACGCCCTCGGGCAGTAACTCGCTTCCCCGCTGCAATTCATACATATAATTGCGAACCGTATGCGCCGACAACTGGCGCTCAGACTGCATATAGGTTTCAAACTGCTGCAAATAGGACTGACACTGCGGGGTCATCTCCATCTCCTCATCATTACGCAATTGAGGCAAGGCGCACCATGTACCTTAAAGTTTGGCCAGCATATGAGCGAGCAATCGGCGCAATTGTTCGAGCAACATATTGTCCATATCGGGATGGAAATGCGCCGCATCTTGGCTAGCAACGGCAAAAATCATCGGGATCTCATCGGCTAATTTCACTAACGCGACAGAGCCCACTTCGCTACCAAACAGGCGTTTCGCTTCCTGCTGGGTTAACCGGCCAAAGTAGTAATCCTTATGCAGACGCTGAGCCCAAATCGCTTGCATCTCCACATCGGCATCTAACACGCTGATCAGGCGCACATGGGTAAAATTAAACTGCGTCTTTAAACTATCGGCCAGCACTTCTTTAAGGGCTTCTAAATTAACGCAATTGAGTAACTTAAAAGACAGCTCGGTATTAAAGAGGAATATCTTTTCATTGCGCGCTGCCATCGCCAGCAGACTGGTGATTTCTTCTTCGAGTTGCCCAACCCGTTGGCGCAGTAACTCTTGACGACGCTCGACCAAGGAAATCGCGCCGCGCTCCGAATGGGGTAAACGCATCGCAAGTAACAGCTCGGGATAACGATTAAAAAAGTCTGGGTTATCGAGTAGGTACTCGCGAATAATCAACTCATCGAAGGGAAGATCGGTCTGCGGCATCAAAGGCTCGGTCATAACTGAATTTGTCCATCGTAAACGTGCTGCGCTGGCCCCGTCATCCACAGGGGTTTGCCTTCACCTTCCCAATTGATGGTTAAGGTGCCCCCCGGCAAGTCGACACGTACCTGTTGGTCGAGTTTGCCTTGGATTTGCCCTACTACCACGGCGGCACAAGCGCCAGTGCCACAGGCTAAGGTCTCGGCCGCACCACGCTCGTAAACTCTAAGCTTGATATGGCCCGAGTTCACCACCTGCATAAAGCCGACGTTTACCCCGCGCGGAAAGCGTTCATGTTTAGTGAGCAGTGCACCAATCTCGGCGACATTCGCGTTAGCAACATCTTCCACATCGAGCACGCAATGGGGATTACCCATCGACGCCGCGCCACATAAAAACGTTTGTTGCGACGTTTGCAGCAGATAGGTTTTTTCGGCCTTCTTGGCTTTGAAAGGAATTTGGCTAGGATCGAGCACAGGCACGCCCATATTCACAGTGACAGTGCCGTCACGTTCGAGGCGCAGAGTCATCTTACCCGCCGAGGTACTTACACGAATTTTATTCTTATTCGTCAGCCCTTTATTACGAACAAAGCGCGCAAAACAACGGGCGCCATTGCCACAGTTTTCGACCTCACCACCGTCGGCATTAAAGATACGATAGTGAAAATCCAAATCGGGATCATAGGGCGGCTCAACCAGTAAAAGTTGATCGAAACCGACACCAAAGTTACGGTCGGCTAAACGGCGGATCTGCTCAGGCGAAAAGAACACGTTCTGCGTGACACCATCGACCACCATAAAATCGTTGCCCAGTCCGTGCATCTTAGTGAATTGGATCAAGATACTTATCCTTTAAGCCTAGGCGCCGCCATTAACTAGCCAAGCGCCTGAATCAATATAATTTTCTAGTTTACGGCAGGAGTTGCTCACCTTGCCAGAGCTGCGCTAATTTTTCTCGCTCACGCACCAGATAAGCCTTGTCACCATCGACCATCACCTCGGCCGCACGGGGACGAGTGTTATAGTTAGAGGCCATGGCAAAACCGTAGGCACCGCTCGAGCGCACAACCAGTAAATCCCCTGCCGCAATCGCGAGTTGTCTGTCTTTACCTAAAAAGTCACCGGTTTCACACACTGGCCCTACGATATCAAATACTTGCGCCAGTTCATCCCTTGGATTTACCGGAATGATATTTTGCCAAGCGCTATAGAGTGCGGGGCGAATTAAGTCGTTCATCGCGCCGTCGACAATCGCAAAACGTTTATCACTGTTTTCTTTAAGGTACAGCACCTGAGTGACGAAAATGCCCGCGTTAGCGGCAATGGCGCGACCCGGCTCGAAAATTAACTTGAGCTTGCGATCGCCTAAACGTGCGAGCAGCGCGGCGGCGTAAACATCAGGATGCGGCGGAGTTTCATCATCATAGGTTACCCCTAAACCACCACCCACATCGAAGTGTTCAATCACAATGCCTTGCTCGGCCAAACGGTCGATAAGGGCTAACATTCTGTCCATCGCATCGAGGAAAGGCTGGATCTCAGTCAGTTGTGAACCGATATGGCAATCAACCCCTTTTACCTGCAAATGTGGCAGCGCATGGGCACGGGTAAATACGACTTCAGCCTCATCCATGGCGATACCAAATTTGTTCTCTTTAAGGCCCGTCGAAATATAAGGATGCGTACCGGCATCGACATCGGGATTCACCCGCAATGACACGGGAGCAATTTTACCTAAGCGGCCTGCGACCTGATTTAACTGCTCAAGCTCGGCGCTCGATTCGACATTAAAGCAATAAATACCGAGGTTAAGTGCCTGTTCCATTTCGGCAACGGTTTTACCCACGCCCGAAAATACCACTTTGGCCGGGTCGCCACCGGCTTCAATCACCCGCGCTAACTCTCCGCCCGAGACAATATCAAAACCACTGCCTAAACGAGCCAATACGTTTAGTACTGCTAAGTTCGAGTTGGCTTTCACCGCGTAACACACTAAATGTGGATGGTCGGCCACCGCATTGTTAAACGCATGCCAGTGACGTTCGAGCGTCGCACGGGAATAGATATACAGTGGCGTGCCATACTGCTGGGCTAAATCATTGACCCGACAGCCTTCGGCGTACAGGGTATTGTCTTGGTAGAGAAAGTGATCCAATGTCCGATTCCTTACTGCGCTTTGTTGTAATTATGCTGATTATTATTGTGTTTTTTCAGTTTCAGCTTGAGGCTCCGCCGGGTCGGCAGGGGTCGCTTCACTCTTCGGCGCCTTAATTTCTGTAGGCTGACTCACCTCTGCGGGAGAGGATTTATACAGGGGGCCTTTTTGACCGCATGCTGTAATGAATAGGCTACCAAGCAATAACAATAAAAACAGTCTCATTTTTCTCAACATCTGTGCATCTGGTGACTAATAGCCTTATAATCGCACCCATCTTGACGAAAGCAAAGGACAGAAATGCATGGCCATGACAGATACAGAATTTCACCAGCTCGCCGATGACATGTTCCAAGCGATAGAGACCGCTATCGAAACCGCAATTGATGAACAAGACGCCGATGTCGATATTGATGCCAGCGGTAACGTGTTACAGCTGGAATTTGTCGATGGTTCGAAAATTGTCATCAACAAACAAGAGCCTTTGCATGAGATTTGGGTTGCGACCCGTTTCGGTGGCTATCACTTTGGTTTTGTTGATGGTAAATGGATTGATGGCCGTAATGGTGGCGAGTTTATGCCCTTTGTACAGGACTCAATCCTTCGCCAGAGCGGTATCGCACTGAGCTTCTAAATAAGCGCGTGCAGCATTAACAAGCGGGAGCGATTCCCGCTTAAAACTCCACGTTAGCGTTATTGATATCGACCCCAAAGGGCATGACAGTCAACTCGCCCGCTACCCGCACTAGATGGAAAAACTGCGGAATGTTAAACCTCGCCTTCGAAGCATAATACTCATCAAATACATAGTGATGACTCACTTTGTTGACCAACTCCATCATATTCGAGCCAGGCTGCACATAATGGCTGAGCTGATTATCTTCATCGAGAATAAACACATCCAAACTTTCGGGCCGCTGGCGCAGGAAATATTGAATCGCTCCCTTAGCCGCAAAGTTCTGAATAATTTTCGGCATACTCGAAAAGGGATCGTCGCCCAACTCGGGCCGAGGCAATTGCACCAAATGACTGCGTGACAACTGCTGATAGAAGGATTTGGCATCGCTCAAGTCCTGATACGCCATCCCCAATGGGTTAAAGAAGATCCCATAACGGGTATGACTGATTTGCAGCGGCTGCACTAAAGTGCTCGATTGTTGCACCTGCTGACATAGGCGCACGGTTTGTTTCAGCAGGTTTTTCACCGCTAACTTAAGCTGAGGCCTGAGTTTTTGTGAGCAGCTAATCACATCCATATCCACCGGATGGGTCGCTCTCCTTAATCCCGGCGTGACAAACGATAGCGCCTGCAATACTGCGGTTTCGCCCTCAAAACGGTGGCATTGCCACTCTCCCCAACTATTGAGACAGATGGCATCGAGGGCGCCGAGCATATTTTCCTTCTTACGGCCCAAAGAAAACACGTTGGCATTCATCACATCGACCATCATCTCTTGCCCATGCCAGTGGACGGTAGGGTCGCAGTCGAGATTAAGAACAAAAATCAGCTTTCGAAAATGCCAAGGCTGACATAGGTCGAGTTTCGACACCCGCCAGTCGTGGTCGATAAAGTTCAAGAGTCGCCGCGCCGCCTCGGTTAGGCGCCGAGACTTAACCTTACTCTGGCCAAACTCATACCATTTGGTTTCTGGCGTCGACACGCCGTTCAAGCAGGCCCAGATCATCAATGCAGAAGGAGTTTTCCCCTTACATATCGCCGATTCGCCCAACAGATTTTGCGGCTTTGGCCCCTGACGATAAAGGTAATATTGGTTTTCCTTGGCGCTAGACACCATGGTCACTTCAGATTCGGCGACCGAGCGACTCCAGAGCAGATTTAACTTAGCAATTTGATCTTCATCTTGGCTGAAGTAAGTGTGCAGCTTGCGGGTGAGCATCCCTAACTCTTCAATCCTGAGTCCCTCATTCAACTCATGGGTCGAGGCGAAGCGCAGCAGCGTTTGGTAACTCGCCAGCAGTAACTCGTTAAGCTGTTCATTGAACCAGTTCAATTGTCCGCTGTGCCAATGCTCACAGTCATCTAAGGTCGAAATCAAGCTGTCGGGCCACTGCCATTCTTGCACGAGTTTTTGCATTTTGGCGTAGCGCCAGTCTTTGCCTTGGTCCGCGACGCTCAAATACACACCACATTTGAGATAAAAACAGCGGCGCACAATCTCGAGTCGACGATTATCATTCTGCTTTAATAGATAGGCTTCGATGACCTCATAAATTGCGTAATAAGCATCGTTAGAGGTGGAAAAATCCCCCGCTAAGGTCTTTTGCCACAACCTGTCGCACAACAGCTGCGAATGGGGATATTCACTCGCATAGGCTTCCAGTAGCAGTACTTTTATCAACGCCTTATGGGGTTTATTAAGGCCTTTATAGAGCTGCCACAGCGACGCCCCAAAGTACTCACTCGCCGGCAGCTCGTGCACATTACCTAGGTACAACAGCTCAGGATTAAGCTTGGCATCGGGCCACCATGCGATGGTTTTACCCGCTAACCGAATTTGGCTGCGATAAAACTCCTCAAGCAATAACCAATGTTGCGTACTACCGCTGTGCTCATGGGCCATCGACGATTGGCAACCGGAACGCTGCGATTTATCGCCAGAAAATTGCAGCGGGTGAACTAAGTAAAAGTTCACCTCAAATTGATATTCGGCAAACCAAGCGGTTAAACGCTCGGCTTTTAATTTGATTAAGGCTAAGTCCTCATCACACAGCTGTGCATGGTGCACTAGCCATACATCCACATCACTCTTGGCATTCTGGCCAAAACTGGCCGTGCTACCCATAGCGTAAACGCCTTCAAAGGCTGGATTTTCAACCTCATTAGCAATAAAGGGGAGCTTAAATACATCGCAGGCCTGCGCCTCAAGTGAATCAGGACGATAACCTTGGATCCCACACGGTGTGTCGGCATCGACAAAGCCGGGATACTGGACGCTATTCTGCTGAATAAGAAAGGGGATCAAACGGAACAAATGCTTTTGAAGTGGCGACAACAAGGCTAAAGCTCGTGCGATACGAACTTGATTAAGTCTTTCTGCAATATCAGGAAATTGACCTTGCTGATCCATCCAAGAACACGACACTTAAGCACGAGTAAGAAGTGTGCTCATGTTAACACTTTTGCAAAGTTGAGCAACCAAATGAGAAGTTCGTCACACTTTAAACCAATTTAGAACGCCGCCGACTTCAAAGAATCGATACGCCTTCCTTACATTCACGAATAGCCAATGTTAGCATTGGCGCAACTAAGATCTCGGATGGAAACTAGGCATGTCTGAAAACCGCATACGTATCGCTACCCGCAAGAGTCCGCTGGCCATGTGGCAAGCAGAATTTGTTAAAGCAGAATTAGAACGCGTTCACCCAGGTATCGTGGTGGAGCTATTGCCAATGAGCACTAAGGGCGATGTTATCTTAGACACCCCATTAGCTAAGGTTGGTGGTAAGGGCCTGTTCGTAAAAGAACTCGAAGTCGCCATGCTGGAAGACCAAGCCGATATCGCTGTGCACTCGATGAAAGACGTGCCAGTGGATTTCCCCGAAGGCTTAGGACTGGAAGTGATTTGTGAGCGCGAAGATCCGCGCGACGCCTTTGTGTCTAACCTTTATAAGTCAATCAGTGAGTTGCCACTTGGCGCCACAGTCGGCACCTCAAGCCTACGTCGTCAGTGCCAGCTGCGCGCCTCACGCCCAGACCTGATTATCAAAGATCTGCGTGGCAACGTCGGTACTCGCCTCGCGAAACTCGATAACGGCGAATACGATGCGATTATCCTGGCTGCTGCAGGTTTAATCCGCCTGAAATTGTCTGAGCGTATCGCCAGCTTTATCTCTGCGGAAGAATCCTTACCCGCCAACGGTCAAGGTGCTGTCGGTATCGAGTGCCGCACTAACGATGAACGCGTAAAAGCACTCCTAGCACCTTTAGAACACTTAGAGACTCGCTACCGCGTGATCGCCGAGCGCGCCATGAATACTCGCCTCGAAGGCGGCTGCCAAGTACCTATTGGTGCTTTTGCCGAAATCCACGGTGATGAGATGACACTGCGCGGCCTCGTTGGTAACCCAGATGGTAGCGAAATCATCGAAGGTGTGATTACAGGTCCAAAGACCGAAGCGACGAAACTCGGTGTGGCCCTGGCTGAAGAACTACTCAGCAAAGGCGCCAAAAGCATCCTCGACGCTGTTTACGCAAAAGCCTAAGACGATGAAAGTCTTACTGACGCGCCCCGAGGGGCGCAATCAGTCCATGGTCGATGCCTTAACTGAAAAGGGTATCGACCACTGCGTTACCCCGCTACTCTGTGTTGAGGCCACGCCTCCGCTGCCACCTGACACTTCACATCCCCTAGCCGATGTCGATATGGTTATCTGTATCAGCGCCAATGCGGTGAGCTTTGCTGATGCTGCGTTTAAAGTCGATACTGCCCAAGTTAAAGACTGGCCAAGCGTGCCTTATTTCGCCGTGGGTCATGCGACTTGGGAAGCGCTGCAAGAAAAGGGAATTGAGGCTCTCGAAGCACCGGATGATTGCCAACAAACGGAAGGCTTGCTGACCTTGTCTGCGCTACAAGATATCCAAGGCAAACACATCACCATCATTCGTGGTGTCGGTGGTCGTGAAGCCCTCGCCGAGCAACTGAATGCTAGAGGCGCGAAGGTGCGCTATTGGGAAGTCTATCAACGCGCTTGCCCGCCGCTCGATGGTGCCGCTGTTAGCCAACAATGGCGAGACTTTGGGATAGATACTATCGTCATAACGAGTGGTGAAGTACTGGATAATCTGATTAATCTAGTGCCAAAAGAGTTATTTGCATGGCTGCGCTCATGTCATATCATAGTCCCCAGTAACCGAGTAGAAGCTCAAGCTCATGCCTTTGGTATAACCCAAGTCACCAATGCCAATGCCGCCAACAGCAAAGCCGTGCTAAACGCCCTTAAACTCTAAGCGCTATTTAGCCCGATTTTACTCGAATTTCGGCAGTAGCATGATTTTAAGGACTGTTAAATGGATAACAACAAGCACGACGCCCAAAGCCCAGAGTCACAGGCTACCCCAGTTCTCGCTCCGTCGGTCAATACCGATGACGCTGCAGCAAAGACCGAAGCGACTGAACCGCAAGTCAATCAGCTCGAAGATAAAGCCGTCAAACCTGCCGACACTAAGCCGCAAGCCAGCAAACCCGAATCGACCCAAGCAACTCGCCAAGTGGTGCAAGTGAATCGCAGCTCATGGGCCATTCGTTTCGGTGTGCTGTTAGCATTAGGTTTAACTGCATGTACCCTCGGTGGTGGCTACTTGCTGTATCAACAAATGCAGCAACAGCTTCAAGCGCAAATCCAAGTGCAAACCAACAAAAATCAGGCCTTGCAGGATCAATTACAACAAGCCTTACTCGCCCCGAATCAGCGCATTGCGCAGCTTGAGCAACAACAACTGTCAAATACCAAAACCTTCCAAGAGCTCGCCAAACTCGCCACAGACCAAAGCCAGTTGCAGGACAGATTAAATAAGCTGGCCCAACGTAGCCCAACCCACTGGATGGCCTCGGAAGCCGAATACTTAGTGAATATGGCGGGGCGTAAGCTTTGGCTCGAAAAAGATCCACGCACGGCAGCTGACTTACTAAAGTCAGCCGACGAAACCATTGCCGCAATGAATAACCCTGCTTTACTGCCAATCCGTAAGGCGCTGGCCAAGGATATTGCCGCGACCACCAATATTAAGAGTGCAGATATTGAAGGCAGCGTATTAGCTCTCGATACCTTAATCGACCAACTCGACAAGTTGCCCCTCAGCCGTGCGGATGCTGACGCAAGCGCCCCTGAAGATACTACTATTTCTGGCGATCTGAATGATTGGCAAAGTAACCTAAGTAAAACCTGGAAGGCGTTAACCCAAGATTTTGTTACCATTCGCCACAGAACCGCCGATGCGCCTGCCCTGCTCGCGCCGGAGCAACAATGGTATTTAGTCGAGAATATTCGCCATAAGCTGCTGCAATCCCAACTGGCACTCTATCGCTATGATAGAGCGGCTTATCATCAATCACTGATGATGGCGCGCCAGTGGATCCAAACCTATTTTGATGTTCAAGCCCACCCAACCAGTGAAGCCATTGCCGAGATAGACAAACTGGCGACATTAGAGCTTGACCCTATTACGCTGAAATCCTTTGCCGCTAAACCACTGTTATTACAGTTAACCAGCTATGGTGAACTCACCTCTTCAGAGGAACCACAGCTATGATTAAGGCATTGATATTTCTTGGGATCATATTAATAGGCCTGTGTATCAGCCCTTGGATTGTCGGCAATACTGGCTATGTGTATATTGCCGCTGGCGATTATCAGCTTGAGACCAGTTTAGTCTTTGGGATCATCATGTTAATCGTATTCTATGCCCTGTTCCAAGTGTTGGAATGGCTAGTGATCACTGTGATTAATTTGCTGCTTCGCAGCCGTTTTATCCCGCAGCATTGGCGTCGCCGCTCCGCCAAGAAACACACCCTAATCGGCGCACTCGCCATTGCCGAAGAGGATTGGCCAGCGGCTGAACGCGCCATGATTAAAGGGGCTGACAACGGTGAACTGCCAGCATTGAATTTGTTAGCCGCCGCACGTGCTGCTCAACATCAAAATAAAATCGCCGAGCGAGATCAATATCTTGCCCGCGCAGAAGCCCAACCTATGACGGCCAATGCGGTAGCGACTACTCGTACACGTTACTTGCTCAAGCAAGGGGAACTCGCCTTAGCCAGAGCGGAACTTGATAAGTTAGCCCCAACCAGCAAGAGTAAAGCACCTGTGCTAAAACTCGCCCTAGAGTTATACCGGGCGCAACAAGACTGGGAGGCGCTTAAGCTGTTGCTCCCAATACTGAAGAAACGGCAGATCTTAGAGGATGCCAAGCTAAATGCACTAAGCGTTGAAACCCATTGCGCCCTGTTAAAAGCAGCGAGTCTTAAAGGGGAAGATGCCCTAGAGCAATGCTGGCAATGGCTTTCACGTGATGAACGTAATCAGTCTGAGTTTTTAGCGATTTACGCCATGGGCTTATGCCGCTTTAATCGTAAAGACCAAGCGCTTAAATTACTCTCGAAAAAGCTGCGTAGTTCGCCTGAGTCGGCACTGTTAGAAGTGATACCACAAATAGTCACCGCCCATGACGAAGAGATCCGCAAGCAATTACTCAAGCATGAAATCACCCATGAGAATAATGCTGATTACCAAAAGTGCTTAGCGCTGTTGTATCAACAAACCCGCGATATGAAAGAAGCTAAAACCTGCTGGCAGAATGTTTGTCGTCTCGCCCCAAGCCAAGCGTCTTGGTTATCGCTTGCCCGTATTCAAGAACAACTCGGCGAACAAGGTAACGCAAATCAAAGCTATCGCCAGGCGGTTAACCTGTAATTTGCTATAGCCGCAGCTCCTCTATCGGAGTTGCGGCCCCTCAAAACTAACCAATCACTTCCTTTTTAGCTCGCCTAAACGCCGTTTTAGCAGAATTCATAAAATTTTAATCTCTATACACAGACCAATTTGTTATAAATATGTTTCTATATATAAAACAAAGGTACTAGATGCAGCGTCTATTCTGCTTTAAGATACCACATCTAGTTAAGGCAGATTTAAACGCCAATTTTTCGCACCACTCTCCGTAAAACCCAGTCATAGCAAGTTATCGCGTCGCGTCAAAAAATTGACTTCCCATTAGTACCAAGCTAAAATTTCATCACTTGTATCACTATCCAACACATTTGTTGGATTTGTGCATCTTTGGATTAACACAATCAGGTGTTGGGAGCTTATTATGGGATCGATCATTACAACAAAGAAAGGTTTGCTCAAACTGGTCAAAGGGCAGATCGAAGTCGAGGTTAATGGTTCAAATCAACCCGCTAAGGATGGCGAGCAACTCCCCAAAGGTGCTGTGCTTCATATCGGTGAAAATGCGACCTACGAAATCACCTTTGATGATGGTACTAAGTTATCCAATGAGGTTGAGCCTAGCATTGCTGCCACCCCCAACGCCGGCGGCCAAGCAACCCAAGACGAAATCCAAGCATTACAAGATCTGATTGCATCGGGTGAGGACCCAACCCAAAACTTACCAGAAACCGCCGCTGGTAATGCGCCAGCTGGCCGTGACGGTAACTCAGGCTATGTCACCTTAGCCCGTGATGGCACAGAAGCCTTGGCGACATCTGGTTATTCAACCTCTGGACAAACGCTCACCGCAGCCACAACAGCCGCACCAGAGCAAACCCTAGCAACCGACTCTCCTTCGGTATTAGTTAACGACAGTATTACGGTCGATGAGGATACTGTTGCTTCTGGCAATGTGCTCGATAACGACAGCGATGCCGACAATGTGTTAAGTGTGGTTGGATTTAATATCAACGGAACCGACTTTGCGGCGGGCACAGTTGTTACGCTCGAAGGTGGCAGCTTTATACTCAATGCCGATGGTTCTTACAGCTTTACCCCGAATGAAAACTGGAACGGCCAAGTTCCTGTTATTACCTACACTACCGATACAGGTTCGACTGCAACCTTAACCATTAATGTCACCCCAGTTGATGACCCATCGGTATTAGCCAACGACACAAATACCGTCGCTGAAGATACCGTCGCCACAGGCAATGTGCTCGACAACGACACCGATGTCGATTCCAGCTTAAGTGTGGTGAGCTTTACAGTATCGGGCAGCACCTTTGCTGCAGGCACAACCGTCGCTCTCGAAGGCGGCAGCTTACTACTCAATGCCGATGGCTCTTACAGCTTTACCCCAAATGAAAACTGGAACGGCCAAGTTCCAGTAATTACCTACACCACCAATACTGGCTCAACTGCAACCTTAACCATTAATGTCACCCCAGTTGATGACCCATCGGTATTAGCCAACGACACCAATACCGTCGATGAAGATACCGTCGCCACAGGCAATGTGCTCGACAACGACACCGATGTCGATTCCAGCTTAAGTGTGGTGAGCTTTACAGTATCGGGCAGCACCTTTGCTGCAGGCACAACTGTCGCTCTCGAAGGCGGCAGCTTAGTACTCAATGCCGATGGCTCTTACAGCTTTACCCCAAATGAAAACTGGAACGGCCAAGTTCCAGTGATTACCTACACCACTAATACCGGCTCAACTGCAACTTTAACCATTAATGTCACCCCAGTTGATGATCCATCGGTATTAGCCAACGACACTAATACTGTTGCTGAAGATACCGTCGCCACAGGCAATGTGCTCGACAACGACACCGATGTCGATTCCAGCTTAAGTGTGGTGAGCTTTACAGTATCGGGCAGCACTTTTGCTGCAGGCACAACTGTCGCTCTCGAAGGTGGCAGCTTAGTACTCAATGCCGATGGCTCTTACAGCTTTACCCCTAATGCAGATTGGAACGGCCAAGTTCCAGTAATTACCTACACCACCAATACTGGCTCAACTGCAACCTTAACCATTAATGTCACTCCTGTGGCCGATGGTGCACCAAGCGTTACCATTACCACTGATACAAACGATGATGGTTTTATCAGTAATGCAGAGCTCGGCGGGGCAACAGACGTCAGTGTGACCATTGGCTTAGACGGCACAGGTGCGAATGCAGGCGATACCCTGACAGTGAATGGTGTTGACTATGTGTTGACACAAGAAGATATCAATAATGGTTATGTAAACTTAACACTTCCTGCGCCAGCTGAAGGTGAAACTATCACTGTAGTTGCAACCATTACCGATCCAGCGGGTAATACTTCGCCTGAAGGCAGTGATTCCGCGCTACTCGACACGACGGCCCCCACTATTACCGTCAGCGCGCCTGATGATACCCGAGATACCACGCCAACCATCACAGGTACAACAGATGCCGCCCCTGGTAGCGTCATCACTATTGTTGTTACTGACAGCAATGGTGTGCAGCAAACTCTTACCACCACGGTGAATCCTGACGGTACATATGCTGTTGATGTCATTAATCCAATTCCTCATGGTGGTTATACTGCAACCGCAACAGTGACAGATCCAGCTGGCAATACGGGCAATGCCACTGATAATGGTAATGTCGATATCAAGATCGATGAGGACGGCGACGGTAACACCGTGGCCATCACCGCCATCACTCAAGACACCGGCAGTTCCAGCAGTGACTTTATCACCAACGACAACACTCTGATTTTCAAAGGTACCGTCGATTTAGGTGACAACAGCACCTTAGCCGTCACCATCAATGGTGTGGTTTACACCACCGCCAACGGCTTAGTGATTGATGCGCAAGGTAACTGGAGTGTCGACCTGACCGGTACTGTGCTGCCTGACGGCACTTACCCTGTCAGCGCCACCGTCACCGACGTGGCCGGCAATAGCAAAACTGTTACCCAAGATGTGGTGATTGACACCAAGATTGACCAAGACGGCGACGGTAACACCGTGGCCATCACCGCCATCACTCAAGACACCGGCAGTTCCAGCAGTGACTTTATCACCAACGACAACACTCTGATTTTCAAAGGTACCGTCGATTTAGGTGACAACAGCACCTTAGCCGTCACCATTAATGGTGTGGTTTACACCACCGCCAACGGCTTAGTGATTGATGCGCAAGGTAACTGGAGTGTCGACCTGACCGGTACTGTGCTGCCTGACGGCACTTACCCTGTCAGCGCCACCGTCACCGACGTGGCCGGCAACAGCAAAACTGTTACCCAAGATGTGGTGATTGACACCAAGATTGACCAAGACGGCGACGGTAACACCGTGGCCATCACCGCCATCACTCAAGACACCGGCAGTTCCAGCAGTGACTTTATCACCAACGACAACACTCTGATTTTCAAAGGTACCGTCGATTTAGGTGACAACAGCACCTTAGCCGTCACCATCAATGGTGTGGTTTACACCACCGCCAACGGCTTAGTGATTGATGCGCAAGGTAACTGGAGTGTCGACCTGACCGGTACTGTGCTGCCTGACGGCACTTACCCTGTCAGCGCCACCGTCACCGACGTGGCCGGCAACAGCAAAACTGTTACCCAAGATGTGGTGATTGACACCAAGATTGACCAAGACGGCGACGGTAACACCGTGGCCATCACCGCCATCACTCAAGACACCGGCAGTTCCAGCAGTGACTTTATCACCAACGACAACACTCTGATTTTCAAAGGTACCGTCGATTTAGGTGACAACAGCACCTTAGCCGTCACCATCAATGGTGTGGTTTACACCACCGCCAACGGCTTAGTGATTGATGCGCAAGGTAACTGGAGTGTCGACCTGACCGGTACTGTGCTGCCTGACGGCACTTACCCTGTCAGCGCCACCGTCACCGACGTGGCCGGCAACAGCAAAACTGTTACCCAAGATGTGGTGATTGACACCAAGATTGACCAAGACGGCGACGGTAACACCGTGGCCATCACCGCCATCACTCAAGACACCGGCAGTTCCAGCAGTGACTTTATCACCAACGACAACACTCTGATTTTCAAAGGTACCGTCGATTTAGGTGACAACAGCACCTTAGCCGTCACCATCAATGGTGTGGTTTACACCACCGCCAACGGCTTAGTGATTGATGCGCAAGGTAACTGGAGTGTCGACCTGACCGGTACTGTGCTGCCTGACGGCACTTACCCTGTCAGCGCCACCGTCACCGACGTGGCCGGCAACAGCAAAACTGTTACCCAAGATGTGGTGATTGACACCAAGATTGACCAAGACGGCGACGGTAACACCGTGGCCATCACCGCCATCACTCAAGACACCGGCAGTTCCAGCAGTGACTTTATCACCAACGACAACACTCTGATTTTCAAAGGTACCGTCGATTTAGGTGACAACAGCACCTTAGCCGTCACCATCAATGGTGTGGTTTACACCACCGCCAACGGCTTAGTGATTGATGCGCAAGGTAACTGGAGTGTCGACCTGACCGGTACTGTGCTGCCTGACGGCACTTACCCTGTCAGCGCCACCGTCACCGACGTGGCCGGCAACAGCAAAACTGTTACCCAAGATGTGGTGATTGACACTAAGATTGACCAAGACGGCGACGGTAACACCGTGGCCATCACCGCCATCACTCAAGACACCGGCAGTTCCAGCAGTGACTTTATCACCAACGACAACACTCTGATTTTCAAAGGTACCGTCGATTTAGGTGACAACAGCACCTTAGCCGTCACCATCAATGGTGTGGTTTACACCACCGCCAACGGCTTAGTGATTGATGCGCAAGGTAACTGGAGTGTCGACCTGACCGGTACTGTGCTGCCTGACGGCACTTACCCTGTCAGCGCCACCGTCACCGACGTGGCCGGCAACAGCAAAACTGTTACCCAAGATGTGGTGATTGACACCAAGATTGACCAAGACGGCGACGGTAACACCGTGGCCATCACCGCCATCACTCAAGACACCGGCAGTTCCAGCAGTGACTTTATCACCAACGACAACACTCTGATTTTCAAAGGTACCGTCGATTTAGGTGACAACAGCACCTTAGCCGTCACCATCAATGGTGTGGTTTACACCACCGCCAACGGCTTAGTGATTGATGCGCAAGGTAACTGGAGTGTCGACCTGACCGGTACTGTGCTGCCTGACGGCACTTACCCTGTCAGCGCCACCGTCACCGACGTGGCCGGCAATAGCAAAACTGTTACCCAAGATGTGGTGATTGACACCAAGATTGACCAAGACGGCGACGGTAACACCGTGGCCATCACCGCCATCACTCAAGACACCGGCAGTTCCAGCAGTGACTTTATCACCAACGACAACACTCTGATTTTCAAAGGTACCGTCGATTTAGGTGACAACAGCACCTTAGCCGTCACCATTAATGGTGTGGTTTACACCACCGCCAACGGCTTAGTGATTGATGCGCAAGGTAACTGGAGTGTCGACCTGACCGGTACTGTGCTGCCTGACGGCACTTACCCTGTCAGCGCCACCGTCACCGACGTGGCCGGCAACAGCAAAACTGTTACCCAAGATGTGGTGATTGACACCAAGATTGACCAAGACGGCGACGGTAACACCGTGGCCATCACCGCCATCACTCAAGACACCGGCAGTTCCAGCAGTGACTTTATCACCAACGACAACACTCTGATTTTCAAAGGTACCGTCGATTTAGGTGACAACAGCACCTTAGCCGTCACCATCAATGGTGTGGTTTACACCACCGCCAACGGCTTAGTGATTGATGCGCAAGGTAACTGGAGTGTCGACCTGACCGGTACTGTGCTGCCTGACGGCACTTACCCTGTCAGCGCCACCGTCACCGACGTGGCCGGCAATAGCAAAACTGTTACCCAAGATGTGGTGATTGACACCAAGATTGACCAAGACGGCGACGGTAACACCGTGGCCATCACCGCCATCACTCAAGACACCGGCAGTTCCAGCAGTGACTTTATCACCAACGACAACACTCTGATTTTCAAAGGTACCGTCGATTTAGGTGACAACAGCACCTTAGCCGTCACCATTAATGGTGTGGTTTACACCACCGCCAACGGCTTAGTGATTGATGCGCAAGGTAACTGGAGTGTCGACCTGACCGGTACTGTGCTGCCTGACGGCACTTACCCTGTCAGCGCCACCGTCACCGACGTGGCCGGCAACAGCAAAACTGTTACCCAAGATGTGGTGATTGACACCAAGATTGACCAAGACGGCGACGGTAACACCGTGGCCATCACCGCCATCACTCAAGACACCGGCAGTTCCAGCAGTGACTTTATCACCAACGACAACACTCTGATTTTCAAAGGTACCGTCGATTTAGGTGACAACAGCACCTTAGCCGTCACCATCAATGGTGTGGTTTACACCACCGCCAACGGCTTAGTGATTGATGCGCAAGGTAACTGGAGTGTCGACCTGACCGGTACTGTGCTGCCTGACGGCACTTACCCTGTCAGCGCCACCGTCACCGACGTGGCCGGCAACAGCAAAACTGTTACCCAAGATGTGGTGATTGACACCAAGATTGACCAAGACGGCGACGGTAACACCGTGGCCATCACCGCCATCACTCAAGACACCGGCAGTTCCAGCAGTGACTTTATCACCAACGACAACACTCTGATTTTCAAAGGTACCGTCGATTTAGGTGACAACAGCACCTTAGCCGTCACCATCAATGGTGTGGTTTACACCACCGCCAACGGCTTAGTGATTGATGCGCAAGGTAACTGGAGTGTCGACCTGACCGGTACTGTGCTGCCTGACGGCACTTACCCTGTCAGCGCCACCGTCACCGACGTGGCCGGCAACAGCAAAACTGTTACCCAAGATGTGGTGATTGACACCAAGATTGACCAAGACGGCGACGGTAACACCGTGGCCATCACCGCCATCACTCAAGACACCGGCAGTTCCAGCAGTGACTTTATCACCAACGACAACACTCTGATTTTCAAAGGTACCGTCGATTTAGGTGACAACAGCACCTTAGCCGTCACCATCAATGGTGTGGTTTACACCACCGCCAACGGCTTAGTGATTGATGCGCAAGGTAACTGGAGTGTCGACCTGACCGGTACTGTGCTGCCTGACGGCACTTACCCTGTCAGCGCCACCGTCACCGACGTGGCCGGCAACAGCAAAACTGTTACCCAAGATGTGGTGATTGACACCAAGATTGACCAAGACGGCGACGGTAACACCGTGGCCATCACCGCCATCACTCAAGACACCGGCAGTTCCAGCAGTGACTTTATCACCAACGACAACACTCTGATTTTCAAAGGTACCGTCGATTTAGGTGACAACAGCACCTTAGCCGTCACCATCAATGGTGTGGTTTACACCACCGCCAACGGCTTAGTGATTGATGCGCAAGGTAACTGGAGTGTCGACCTGACCGGTACTGTGCTGCCTGACGGCACTTACCCTGTCAGCGCCACCGTCACCGACGTGGCCGGCAACAGCAAAACTGTTACCCAAGATGTGGTGATTGACACTAAGATTGACCAAGACGGCGACGGTAACACCGTGGCCATCACCGCCATCACTCAAGACACCGGCAGTTCCAGCAGTGACTTTATCACCAACGACAACACTCTGATTTTCAAAGGTACCGTCGATTTAGGTGACAACAGCACCTTAGCCGTCACCATCAATGGTGTGGTTTACACCACCGCCAACGGCTTAGTGATTGATGCGCAAGGTAACTGGAGTGT
Organism: Shewanella sp. Koi 1; assembly: GCF_052907445.1. Lineage (NCBI taxonomy): Bacteria > Pseudomonadati > Pseudomonadota > Gammaproteobacteria > Alteromonadales > Shewanellaceae > Shewanella > Shewanella sp. Koi 1. Next base: position 4,387,740 of record NZ_JBREJM010000001.1, read on the forward strand.
CGACCTGACCGGTACTGTGCTGCCTGACGGCACTTACCCTGTCAGCGCCACCGTCACCGACGTGGCCGGCAACAGCAAAACTGTTACCCAAGATGTGGTGATTGACACCAAGATTGACCAAGACGGCGACGGTAACACCGTGGCCATCACCGCCATCACTCAAGACACCGGCAGTTCCAGCAGTGACTTTATCACCAACGACAACACTCTGATTTTCAAAGGTACCGTCGATTTAGGTGACAACAGCACCTTAGCCGTCACCATCAATGGTGTGGTTTACACCACCGCCAACGGCTTAGTGATTGATGCGCAAGGTAACTGGAGTGTCGACCTGACCGGTACTGTGCTGCCTGACGGCACTTACCCTGTCAGCGCCACCGTCACCGACGTGGCCGGCAATAGCAAAACTGTTACCCAAGATGTGGTGATTGACACCAAGATTGACCAAGACGGCGACGGTAACACCGTGGCCATCACCGCCATCACTCAAGACACCGGCAGTTCCAGCAGTGACTTTATCACCAACGACAACACTCTGATTTTCAAAGGTACCGTCGATTTAGGTGACAACAGCACCTTAGCCGTCACCATTAATGGTGTGGTTTACACCACCGCCAACGGCTTAGTGATTGATGCGCAAGGTAACTGGAGTGTCGACCTGACCGGTACTGTGCTGCCTGACGGCACTTACCCTGTCAGCGCCACCGTCACCGACGTGGCCGGCAACAGCAAAACTGTTACCCAAGATGTGGTGATTGACACCAAGATTGACCAAGACGGCGACGGTAACACCGTGGCCATCACCGCCATCACTCAAGACACCGGCAGTTCCAGCAGTGACTTTATCACCAACGACAACACTCTGATTTTCAAAGGTACCGTCGATTTAGGTGACAACAGCACCTTAGCCGTCACCATCAATGGTGTGGTTTACACCACCGCCAACGGCTTAGTGATTGATGCGCAAGGTAACTGGAGTGTCGACCTGACCGGTACTGTGCTGCCTGACGGCACTTACCCTGTCAGCGCCACCGTCACCGACGTGGCCGGCAACAGCAAAACTGTTACCCAAGATGTGGTGATTGACACCAAGATTGACCAAGACGGCGACGGTAACACCGTGGCCATCACCGCCATCACTCAAGACACCGGCAGTTCCAGCAGTGACTTTATCACCAACGACAACACTCTGATTTTCAAAGGTACCGTCGATTTAGGTGACAACAGCACCTTAGCCGTCACCATCAATGGTGTGGTTTACACCACCGCCAACGGCTTAGTGATTGATGCGCAAGGTAACTGGAGTGTCGACCTGACCGGTACTGTGCTGCCTGACGGCACTTACCCTGTCAGCGCCACCGTCACCGACGTGGCCGGCAACAGCAAAACTGTTACCCAAGATGTGGTGATTGATACTCAATCTGCCGCTGCACCGACAGTTACTATTGATGAAGACTTAAATAACGATGGCTTCATTAATCCTACTGAATTAACAGGACCGGTAAATATCACCGTTACTGTGGGGCTTGGCACCTCGATCGGTGATCTATTAATAGTTACAGATCAAGCGGGTAACACCCTATTTTATGGGCTAGTCACTCAAGAAATTTTAAATAATGGCTTACAACTCGGAATCATCGCTCCAGCCATCGGTACTAATCTAGTAATCACGGCTGTTGTTACAGATCAAGCAGGAAATAGCACTTCTGGGCAAGATCAGGCCAGACTGACAGATTCAGCAGATGACAGCAAAACTGTCGTTGAGGACACCGTCGCCAGCGGCAACGTGTTAACTAACGATGAAGCGGGCAATACCAGCGTGGTCAGCTTCACCGTCGCCGGCAGCAGTGTGGTGCATAACGCCGGCAGCAGCGTCGTGCTGACAGGCGGCACCTTAGTGCTCAATAGCAACGGTAGCTACAGCTTTACACCTAATGCCAACTGGAACGGTGCAGTTCCAGTCATTACGTACACCACCAACACCGGTGCCATAGCGACCCTGACCATCACGGTCACACCAGACAACACCGATGCGGCCAATGACAGCAAAACTGTCGTTGAGGACACCGTCGCCAGCGGCAACGTGTTAACCAACGATGAAGCGGGCAATACCAGCGTGGTCAGCTTCACCGTCGCCGGCAGCAGTGTGGTGCATAACGCCGGCAGCAGCGTCGTGCTGACAGGCGGCACCTTAGTGCTCAATAGCAACGGTAGCTACAGCTTTACACCTAATGCCAACTGGAACGGTGCAGTTCCAGTCATTACGTACACCACCAACACCGGTGCCATAGCGACCCTGACCATCACGGTCACACCAGACAACACCGATGCGGCCAATGACAGCAAAACTGTTGTTGAGGACACCGTCGCCAGCGGCAACGTGTTAACCAACGATGAAGCGGGCAATACCAGCGTGGTCAGCTTCACCGTCGCAGGCAGCAGTGTGGTGCATAACGCCGGCAGCAGCGTCGTGCTGACAGGCGGCACCTTAGTGCTCAATAGCAACGGTAGCTACAGCTTTACACCTAATGCCAACTGGAACGGTGCAGTTCCAGTCATTACGTACACCACCAACACCGGTGCCATAGCGACCCTGACCATCACGGTCACACCAGACAACACCGATGCGGCCAATGACAGCAAAACTGTCGTTGAGGACACCGTCGCCAGCGGCAACGTGTTAACCAACGATGAAGCGGGCAATACCAGCGTGGTCAGCTTCACCGTCGCCGGCAGCAGTGTGGTGCATAACGCCGGCAGCAGCGTCGTGCTGACAGGCGGCACCTTAGTGCTCAATAGCAACGGTAGCTACAGCTTTACACCTAATGCCAACTGGAACGGTGCAGTTCCAGTCATTACGTACACCACCAACACCGGTGCCATAGCGACCCTGACCATCACGGTCACACCAGACAACACCGATGCGGCCAATGACAGCAAAACTGTCGTTGAGGACACCGTCGCCAGCGGCAACGTGTTAACCAACGATGAAGCGGGCAATACCAGCGTGGTCAGCTTCACCGTCGCCGGCAGCAGTGTGGTGCATAACGCCGGCAGCAGCGTCGTGCTGACAGGCGGCACCTTAGTGCTCAATAGCAACGGTAGCTACAGCTTTACACCTAATGCCAACTGGAACGGTGCAGTTCCAGTCATTACGTACACCACCAACACTGGTGCCATAGCGACCCTGACTATCACGGTCACCCCCGCAGATGATCCAGTGACGATCATTAATACGGTTGGACCATTAAATGTTTATGAGTCGGCTTTAGCAAATGGCACCGGTAATCCGAGTACAGGACAAACATCTGCTCAAGGCAGCATGAGTATTACGGCTAATGATGGGTTAAATAGAATAGAAGTTACAAACTCTGTTGGCATAACCTCAACTTTAACATTAGCAACACTACTAAGTGCATCATTAACATCCCCAATTGTTATTGCTGGTGCTAATGGAACGCTTTACATTACTGGTTATAGCAATGGTCAGTTGCAATACACCTATACTCTTACCCATGCTCAAACTCATTCTACGCAAGGAAGTGATACGCTTAATGATAATTTCCAAGTTAAGGCTATCGACACCGATGGCGATTTTGCGACAACGACAATAACAACGACCGTCCATGATGATGTTGCTACTGCGCATAATGATACTGACCAACTAGAAGTAGTTTTAGACTCCTTTAACTTCTCCGGTATTGTGGCAAATTGGACAACTATCAACGGCGGCTCAGATGTCAGGAAGTTTGATGGTCCTGACAATGATAGCGGCAAAGATCAAGTCCGCTGGGGTGATCCTGCGAGCTATAATGGAAGTCAATCGGGATATGGTTTTGCTGACAATGATGCCGCTCTAAATGGCTCATTATCACTAAACCAAGATATAGTACTTGGTACTTTCACTCACTATAACTACCCGATTGATTCAGGCACATCTATCACATCTGCAACAATGCAAATCACTTTTAATGTGACTGATGCCTATGGTGTTACAACACCTGTAACTTTAACACTCAACTTTAGCCATAATGAAACGCCGAACGATGGTCCAGATCCTAGGGATATAGTGACTGTAGGGCAAACAAGTGTAACCTTTAATTACGAAGGTCAAGTTTACACAATGCAAGTCATTGGTTTTAAAGATAGTAATGGCAATATAGTTACTTCGATTTATACCAATGAAAATGATGCAACTAGCTATCAACTAGTGGTTCGTATGGTGGCGGGTAATGGATATACGTTGCCGCATACCGATGGCAATGTACTAACCAATGATACAACTGGTGCAGATACTGCTGTTACAGTCATTGGAGTTGCTAATGGTGACCATACAAATACGGGCGTATCGGGCCATGTAGGTACAACTATTAATGGTCTTTACGGCACATTGATACTTTATGCTGATGGAACCTATCACTATCAATTGACTGCGAGTGCAGATCTAATTCCAGCCTCTGGTGCAACAGAAACCTTTACCTACACTATGCAAGATGGTGATGGAGATAGATCAAGTGCAACACTAAAAATTAATGTGAGCCCCGTAAATGCTGATGGCGTCAACCTTGTCGATGCCAATGCGTTTACAACTCAAGGTTCTAGTTTGAATGATACTATCGTTGTGACAAATGGTGAAAACTCATCCAGTCACAATCGTCTAAATGTTACTTTTGGTGGTGGTTTAAGTGGCATCATTACAAACAGCAGTGAACAAAAAATTGTTTCTTCTGGAGCTAACAAAAAGAGCTATAGCACTACTGATGCTCAAATTGTAAGTGGAGGTGATGGTAACGACCATATCGAAACAGGTAGGGGCGATGACGTTATATACGCTGGCAAAACTGGTGCAATTGGTTATGGAACTGATGATCAACTCGAGTTATCAGTGAATGCTCTATCAACTCACCATATAATGACAGGCACATTAAGCGGTACAAATAGCATCGTTGATAACGATGGCTTGTTATTAGCCAATGATGTTGCATCTCAAAGAGCTGATGTTGTGAACGGTGGCAGCGGTGATGACCGAATTTATGGTCAATCCGGCTCTGACATTCTCTATGGTCATACAGGAAATGATTATATTGACGGCGGCAGCCATAACGATGCGCTTCGCGGCGGTGAAGGCAATGATACCTTAATTGGTGGCCTTGGTGATGATGTACTACGTGGCGATAATGGCGCAGACACCTTCGTATGGCGCTATGCTGATGCCGACAAAGGTACTGACCATATTATGGACTTTAAGGTCGGTGAAGATAAGCTCGATCTAAGCGACTTACTCCAAGGTGAAACGGCGAATACGTTAGAAAGCTATCTAAGCTTTAGCTTAAACAATGGTTCAACCGTGATCGATATCGATGCAAACAAGGATGGCACGTTCGATCAACATATTGTGCTTGATGGGGTTAACCTCTATAGCCAATTTGGTGCAACGGATAATGCGGGTATTATTAATGGATTGCTCGGAAGCAATGGTAATGGCCCACTCATTATTGATACAGCGCCACCAGTAACACCTGATGCACCTCAAGGAGTGACACCACTGACCGATCCACACAACAATATCATTCCTTAATAAAAAATCAGTTCGGATGGCCTATAGAAATATAGGCCATCATGACCGATACTTCTGATAAGTAAATAAAAAATCAAAGGATAGATAATTAGGTGCCTGTTACAGCGTCTGAAAAAGTTGAGCAGTGGACGATATCCGCATCACAGCGGGTAATTGTTGACCCACTGCTAGATTGTTTAGTGCTTCTGACTGAACATTTTGGTAATCCATGCTCAAGTGAATCACTTGCGGCAGGCTTGCCTTTGTCTGGAGCGGTATTAACACCCGACCTGCTTCCTCAAGCAGCATCTCGTGCAGGGTTAGCAGCAAAATTATCTCGTAAGGGTTTAAATGAGATCTCGCCGATACTGCTACCCTGTATTTTATTATTAAAAGACAAGAAAGCCTGTATTCTGCGGGAATTGGACCTCGAATCAGATAGAGCAATCATCCAACTGCCAGAAACGGGCGGTGAAGAAAAACTCACCATTGAGTCACTTGAAACTTTGTATGTCGGCTATTTGTTCTTAGTCAAACAAGAATATCGTGGCGACATGGGGTTTGATGTCTATTTGCACGATAATAAAACCCACTGGTTAGTTCAAACCTTAAAAGACTCCGCGCCCATTTATCGAGATGCGTTAATCGCCTCGGTGTTGGTCAACATATTTGCCTTAGTTTCTCCCCTGTTTATTATGAATGTGTACGACAAAGTCGTACCTAATTTAGCTTTTGACTCCCTTTGGGTATTAGCGATTGGCGCATCAATTGCCTATTTATTTGACCTTGTTATGCGGCAACTTAGAAGCTACCTAATTGATGTGGCAGGGAAAAAAGTTGATATCATTGTCTCGTCGAAGCTATTTGCCAAAGCAATTGGTATTCCATTGGAAAAACGTTCCCCAAGCATTGGTGGTATGGCAAAACAACTGGGAGAATTTGACAATATTCGGGAAATTTTAACTTCAGCAACGATAACAACACTTGTCGATCTTCCTTTCGCACTCTTTTTCCTTATCGTGATTTATATTGTTGCAGGTGATTTAGCCGTGATCCCTGTCGTGGGAGGCTTGATCATTATCGGCTTTACACTTTATACCCAACCTAAATTAAAAGCGGCGATTGAAGAAGGTAATAAGTTTTCCAGCTTAAAACATGGGCATTTGATAGAAAGTCTTTCGGCGTTAGAGTCAATAAAAGCCAACGGCGCAGAAGGTATTGTCCAAAAAAGTTGGCAACAAATGATCGGCCATAGCGCTAACTGGCAATTAAGATCCAAAAAACTGTCTAACTCAGTCTCAAATTTCGCTAACTTTATTGTGCAATTTTCCGTTGTATGTGTGGTGATTTTAGGCGTTTATCGTGTGTCTGATAACGCTATTTCTATGGGGGGGATTATCGCTGCGGTGATGTTATCGAGTAGAGCAATAGCGCCAATGGCACAACTTGCAGGACTGATGACGCGCGCAAACCACACAGCCAGTGCACTACGTCAACTCAATGAGCTCATGGTGCAGGAAGATGAGTTTGAAAATAAAGGCCACTTGGTGAGTAAGCAGCGTTTAATCGGGAAAATTAATGCTGACCATGTTGGATTTAGTTATCCCGGCTCAGAAAAGCCAGTGCTTCACCCGCTCTCATTAACCATCAACCCAGGTGAAAGGGTTGCAATTATCGGTCGTAATGGCTCAGGTAAAAGTACCTTAGCCAAACTTCTCGTTGGACTGTTCCAACCCACAACCGGTAGCCTACGTTACGATGGGGTCGATTCGGCGCAAATTCATCCTAGCGATCTGCGCCGTAACTTTGGTTACTTACCGCAGGACGTCACCCTCTTCCACGGCACCATAAGAGATAACATTCTCTTTGGTACTCGCCAAGTGACAGAGCATCAACTTATCCGTGCAGTACAGCTTTCAGGTGTCAGTCAGTTCACCCATTTGGAGGCTGAAGGCCTAGATCAACAAGTCGGCGAAGGTGGTATGTCTCTTAGTCGTGGACAAAGACAAACCGTTGCCCTAGCTCGGGCGACTCTCAACGATCCGCCAGTATTGCTAATGGATGAGCCTACAGCCAGTTTAGATGCGAGAGCAGAACAACAGTTTATTCGCTCAATGCAAAATGTCAGCAAGGATCGAACCTTGCTATTAATCACTCATAAAATGCATTTATTACAATTAGTTGACCGTATTATTGTGCTTGAAAGGGGACATGTTGTTGCCGATGGTCCTAAAGCTGAAGTGTTAGAAAAACTCAATTTTGGCCTTGTAAATGGAGGCTCCAGACAATGAGTAAAAATCTAACGGCAAATGATTTAGACATGGTTGATGATGTTTACGGTGCCATGATGACCGATGCCCCAAGTGGACATAGGCTCATCATATGGGCATTAGCTGCCATGGTTGTGTGTTTTCTACTTTGGGCAGGTTTTGCCAAACTGGATAAGGTGACAACGGGTTCTGGGAAAGTTATCCCTTCTTCTCAAGTTCAAGTCATTCAAAGTCTTGACGGCGGTATCATGCAAGAACTCTTTGTGAGAGAGGGAGACATTGTCACTAAAGGGCAACCCCTTGTTAGGATTGATGATACCCGCTTTCGCTCCGATTTTGCCCAGCAAGAGCAAGAGGTCTTTGGCTTAAAAACCAATGCCATCCGAATGCGCGCAGAATTAGATAGCATTCTTATCTCTGATATGACTTCTGACTGGCGTGAACAAGTTAAAATTACCAAAAAAGCTTTAGTATTTCCCGATAGTATTCATGAGGCAGAACCCGCCCTAGTGAAAAGACAACAGGAAGAATATAACGGTCGCTTAGATAATCTGAGCAACCAACTGGAGATTCTGGTTCGTCAGATACAACAAAGGCAACAAGAAATCGATGACCTTGCCTCAAAAACGACGACCTTAACAACCAGTATGCAGTTGATTTCTAGGGAGTTAGAGCTTACGAGGCCTCTGGCTAAAAAAGGGATTGTGCCCGAAGTTGAATTACTTAAACTCGAACGCGCAGTGAACGATGCCCAAGGGGAATTAAACTCATTGAGACTGCTTAGACCGAAACTGAAAGCAGCATTAGATGAAGCAATATTAAAGCGCCGTGAAGCGGTATTTGTTTACGCTGCAGATCTTCGTGCACAACTTAACGAAACACAAACCCGTTTATCCAGAATGAACGAAGCACAGGTGGGAGCCCAAGATAAGGTTAGCAAAGCGATTATAACTTCCCCTGTAAACGGCACCATTAAGACTGTGCATATCAACACCTTAGGAGGCGTGGTTCAACCCGGAGTTGATATAGTTGAAATCGTGCCATCTGAAGATCAGTTACTGATAGAAACCAAGATCTTACCTAAGGATATTGCGTTTTTACATACAGGCTTACCTGCAGTAGTTAAGGTGACTGCCTATGACTTTACCCGTTACGGTGGTCTTAAAGGTACAGTAGAGCATATTAGTGCCGATACATCACAGGACGAAGAAGGAAATAGCTTCTACCTTATAAAGGTAAGAACCGAAGAATCGAGTTTGATAAAAGATGATGGCACAGAGATGCCAATTATACCGGGGATGTTAACTAGCGTTGACGTTATCACCGGACAAAGATCCATTCTTGAGTACATTTTAAATCCAATTTTAAGGGCTAAGGACACAGCGCTCAGAGAGCGTTAAGCCTGTTATAAACCGGGAGGTTTGCAATGAAGACTTTAGTAAGACGACAATTTCAATGTTCAAAAATAGCGGTTCTGCTGTCAGCTATCTTGCTTCCACTATCGGCTCAAAGCCAAACGCTTGAGCAAGCGGTTGCGCACACGCTCGATACCAACCCAGATCTACGAGTGGCGTTTAACCGATTCAAAGCAAGAGAAGAGCAAGTAAATCAGGCAATTGCTGGCTATATGCCAACAGTCGATCTCACTGGTGGCTATGGCTACGAGCAGACGGATAGCGTATCAACCCGTCGACGTCCAAACGTGGGTGATGTTGATAGCGATGGGGTTGCTGAACTCAACCGTGGTGAGTTTGGTGTGAGCTTAAAGCAAATGCTATTTGATGGCTTTTATACCAGCAGTGAAGTTGATCGTTATAGCTTTGAAGCCAGCGCAGACCAGTGGGCGCTTCTTGCCGCAGCAGAAGACATGGCACTTGATGTCAGTAAGGTCTACCTCAACTATCTGCGCACCGATGAAGTGCTCAAATTGGCTGAGAAAAACCTCAACAGCCACAAAGATATTTATGAGCAAATCAAACAACGTACCGATTCAGGTTTAGGCTCGACTGCGGATCTCTCGCAAATCACTGGCCGTCTTGCCCGTGCCAATGCGAACGTCATTTCTGCACGTAATAATCTACTCGATGCCAAAGCACAATTTATTCGTGTGATCGCGGCTGATCCTGTTGATTTGATCCAACCCGTACCGGATGCAGATTTACTGCCGAAAGATCTTAACTCGGGCCTTACCGACGCGCAGGAAAACCACCCGATTTTAAAATCCGCCGCCAATGATATTCGTGCCGCCGAGAACGAACGTTCGTCGGTGCAAGCAAGTTATTATCCACAAGTCTCGTTAGAGTTAAATGGTAACTGGAACAACGATGTGGGCGGTGAAGACGGCGTTAGCGCGTTAGCCAGCCAAAACGTTGGCGGTTACAACAACGATCTGGTTGCTATGGTGAGAGTGAGATACAACCTGTTCGCTGGCGGTAAAGATCTCGCCCGCGAAAAAGAAACAGCCTACAAGTTAGGTGAGGCCAAAGAAATCCGTCAACGCGCGCAGCGTGAAGTGGTTGAAGGCGTGAACTTAGCGTGGAACGCCTATGAAATGCTGGCCCCACAGAAACAATATATCCGCGACCATGTGATGGCTGCAAAAGATACCCAATCTGCCTACGCCCAACAGTTTAACTTGGGTCAACGCAGTTTACTCGACTTACTCGATACCGAAAACGAGCTGTTTGAGGCACGTAAAGATTACTTACAAGCCGAATACGATGAAATCATTGCTAAATATCGCGTACTCAACTCTACTGGACGTTTGCTTGACTCCTTAAAAGTCACTCGCCCAGAAGCATGGCGTGGTGAACGCAACTACGAGGGAGGAGCTAACCAATGAAAACCCTAATCCTATTTATGAGCGTGGCACTTTTAGCTGGTTGTTCCATGCGGGATACCGTTAATATTGAAGAAATGACCACGACTCAGGCCTATGATCTGTCCGACAAGGATGGTGATGGCGTGATTGAAGCACGTGAGCGTTGCAACGACACCGCCAAAGGCGCAGGTACGGATAATTATGGTTGCGGTCAAGTAAAAGCGATTAATGAGCGTAAGGAAATCAATGTATTATTTCCAAACGACTCAGCTTATATTGCACCTGAGTACTATCCACAGATTGAAGAAATTGCGATGTTTTTACGTCAATATCCCACGACTAAAGTGACCATCGAAGGTCACACTAGCCGCACGGGGACAGATGAAAGAAACGCCGTACTTTCTCAAGAACGTGCTGATGCCGTAACAGCTGTGCTAGCAGACCGCTTCAGTATCGACAGAGCTCGACTCACAGCCATTGGCTACGGCTCTAGCCGCCCATTGGTACTCGAGCATACGCCTGATGCTGAAACCCGTAACCGCCGCGTAGTCGCGGAAGTGACTGGTGATGATACGACGACAGATATGAAATGGACGATTTACTCTGTCGATGAACCCACTAAATAAAGGCTAACAGAATAGGCTATGAACGGCAGGCTAAGGGATTACAATTCGTTTTTGCGGGCCTGTCGCTTAAGCCTAATCGCGTCTGCGCTTGCGGTCGGCTGTTTATATGCCAGCCCGACCCAAAAGCTGGATGAAGCCAAAATTACCTCAACGCTGGAGAAGCGTTATGGTGAGCGCGCGGGCATGCGTGCAAGAGCTTGGTTTAAAGTGGTGGCAGAAGCCAGCACGCTCGACGAAAAAGATAAACTATTAAAAGTGAACAACTTTTTTAACTTATTCCGCTTCGTCGATGACATCAAGTTATGGGGAGAATCAAACTACTGGGCGACTCCAATGGAGTTTATTGGCGTAAATGGTGGCGACTGTGAGGACTTTTCCATTGCCAAATATTTCACGCTACTCCAATTAGGCGTGCCCGAAGATAAGATGCGGATCACTATGGTTAAGGCCACGAGCGTGAATCAGTATCATATGGTGTTGGCTTACTATGACACCCCTTCGTCAGTCCCTTTAGTTCTCGATAACCTCGACCATGTCATTAAACCTGCGACTCAGCGTAAAGATCTCATCCCTGTTTACAGCTTTAACGGTAAACAGTTATGGCTAAATAAAGAACAGGGACGAGGTGTGTTAGCAGGCTCGTCGACACGACTCGAAAAATGGAATGACCTTAACCATAGGTTAGGGGTTGACCGACTCAGGCAGCCCAAATTAAAACTGGAGTAGCACCAAAGATGACACTGTTTAGACAGATATATTCGCTGCTTTTTAGCCTGTTCTTGCTGGTTGTTGCAAGCCTTGGCTATGTGCAATTTACTGAGACACAAAGCTTTTTGACCAAGCAAATGGAATCGGATCTAAACAATACCAGTACCTCGCTTGGACTCATGCTTACTCCAGCACTGCAAGCAGGCGATACCGCCGCAGCCGAAACCTTAGTCAATGTGATTTTTGAGGGCGGCTATTACAAGAACATTAAGCTGACCTGGATGGTTGATGGCAAACAACAAGAATGGAACAACCCACTCAAAATTGAAGACGTGCCTCAATGGTTCATCAATCTCAATCTATTTAAAACCATCAAAAAAGAAAGCACTATCACCTCAGGATGGTTACAGCTCGCTCAGCTAGAAATTACCGCGCACCCAGGTTTTGGTTACCATGAATTGTGGCGAATTATGTCTAATACCATTATCGCCTTCTCATTACTCTTTTTAGTCGCCATTTTTACCGCGAGATTGGGCTTAACTTGGATCTTAAAACCACTGCATGCCTTATCTGATCATGCCAAAAAGATTGCCGCCCGCCAGTTTGGCCCCGATATGCCGCTGCCTAAAACCACTGAACTCAAGGACTTGGTTACCGCATTCAACAGCATGTCAGCCCAGCTCAAGCAATTGTTCCAATCACTCGATGAAGAAGTCGGCTCTTTACGCAAAAAGAACCTCACCGATCCCGCCTCTGGGCTGCCTAATCGCCAATATGTGGTCAGTCGCCTCAATGGTTGGCTAAGCGAACCGAGCAGTGGTGCCCTATTCTTAGCTAAGCTCGACTGGCTCGAAGAAGTACACAGCAAATATGGCTATCAAGTTCGGGATGAAACCATTCGCCTATTAGCCGAAAAACTGGTTCAGCAACTCAATGAGATCACCCCATCCGTGGTGGCGCGTATTGCCGCGTTTGAATTTGCTTTCCTCGTTACCGATGTCGAGCACGATCAAATCAGTAAGTACCTGCAAACCCTGATCCGCACCATCAACCAAGAAATCTCTAAAGCAGGCTGTAAGCCCAATGAGAACTTTGCCATCGGTGTCGCTGAACGCATCGGTCAGATGAAGGTGTCAGATATTCTGGCGCAGGCGGATAACGCGCTGCAAAAAGCCCTGAAGGAACATAAATCCTTCCATTGGTTCGAAACAACAGAGCAACAGCTGTTTACCCGTGAACAGTGGCGCGACAACTTAAGCCATGCCATCAGCAATAAGAAGTTTAAGTTCCGTTGGCAGCCTATCCAGTTTTGTAATGGTGATGGTGTCGCCCAGCGAGAGCTTTACTGTCAACTTGAGTTGGGTGATAAGGTGGCCCACGCTGGCCAGTTTATGCCCTATATTGAACTGCTATCTCTCGGCTCTCTGCTCGATAAGTGCCTGATTGAGACAGTGTATGAGCAAAAACTACTTGAGCGTAACTATGAGCCACTGGCAATCAACCTGACACATCAAAGTATTAGCGATACCCAGTTCCATGACTGGCTCAATCACTTCCTGCGCAGCATGCCACAGGTCGAGCGCATCTGCTTTGAAATCCCCGAAGCAGGCGTTTACAGCGATTTAGAGTCCTGTGTGCTGTTATGCAATATTATTCGTGATAATGGCGCTAAATTTGGTATCGACCACTTTGGTCGCCAATTTGGCTCAATGTCGTACCTTCAAGAGCTCAGACCAAGTTACGTCAAGCTCGACCAATCCTTCTCCTACTATGACGAGGCCTCACATAATAGCGAGCTCTGCCGCGCCATTATCAATGTCGCCAAAGGATTGGATATTCAGGTGATAGTGACAGGTATCCAAGAAAAAGCGCAGTTAGAACGCTTTGATGAGCTTAAAACTGACGCCTATCAAGGCTTTATCGTTCCGCCAGAGAATATCGACTAAGTCGAATATCTTTGTATTAAGGCTCCTACGGGAGCCTTAATTATTTGAGCGGGGAGAATCACTTGGGGCATCACAAACTATGAAGTGCAATAACGACTGCTCGCAAGGCTTAAACAGAGGTATACAGCAGAGAGACAGATACAAAAAAGCCCCAGTGATTCCTAAGGAATTCTGAGGCTTCAATGTAATTGGTCGGTGATAGAGGATTCGAACCTCTGACCCTCTGGTCCCAAACCAGATGCGCTACCGGACTGCGCTAATCACCGTAACTGTTAACTATTTGCCTGAAAAATCAAGCGCGCTAGTTATGCGAAGAATGTGGTCGGTGATAGAGGATTCGAACCTCTGACCCTCTGGTCCCAAACCAGATGCGCTACCGGACTGCGCTAATCACCGAGATGTTAAATGAAATGGGGTGACTGATGGGGCTCGAACCCACGACAACCGGAATCACAATCCGGGACTCTACCAACTGAGCTACAATCACCACTGAATTTCACTTTACTGCTAACCTCAAGCTCACAACTCATTCGGAGAGATGGTGCGCCCAAAAGGATTCGAACCTTCGGCCTCACCCTCCGGAGGGGTGCGCTCTATCCAGCTGAGCTATGGGCGCTCGCCTTGGTTAGCGCCGCATATAGTATGGACAAATAGTCTTTGAGTCTATAGCTGTTTTGCACTTTTTTTACTGACTGCTCAAGTTTTGATACATTAGCATGCTTTTTCAGCGAAAACACAGTTAAAATATGACTTGGATGTTACGGTATTTCGTGCTAATTATAACGTTTGGCAACAATTAACGCAGAACTGATTAGTGAGTATCATGTTTAGGGATGAAGATGAAACTACCCAACCTCGAGCTTCTGAGCTTGAACGCTTAAAAAAAAGACTTAATCGCCTTAAATATTTGGCGCATAAGTACAAGCGGGCGGAAGTCGTTCAAAATGCGTTACTCGAATTATCCCATATTGCCACTCAGGTTCCTTCCCTCGAAGAATTCTATTTAGGGGTTCACCACCACCTAAAAAAGCTTATTTCTGCCGATAATTTTTTTATCGCTACTCTCGATATCAATACCAACACCATTTCGGTTCCCTTCTTTGCCGATGAAAAAGATGCCCATCCTGCCCAGCTTTATCCCGAGCAATCCCTATCAACGCTGTTGCAACAAGGATTAACAGGTTACGTTTTTCGCACAGGAAAAACCCTACTATGCGATGAATCCAAGGTTGAAGAGTTGGTCGAAGCAGAGGAAATCGTCAATTTAGGTTCTCCTTGTCACCTTTGGCTTGGAGTGCCCATCAAGCATGAAGGCATAGTCACTGCCGTACTGGTAGTACAAACCTATGATACTAATGTCAGTTACGGCGATATCGAAGTCGAGTTAATGACCTTTATTTGCCACCACATTGCCGGCGTGATGGAAAGGCTTAAACATCAAGAACAACTAGAACAAGCCATTCAGCAACGTACCAAGGAGCTCAGCCAAGCCTACGATAAACTCAAGCAAGAAGTGTACGAGCGACGTAGAGCTGAGCGGCTGCAAAAATCATTATTTGAAATCGCCGAGCTGGCGAGTTCTGGCTCTGATAACCCTGATTTCTATGCTCAGTTGCATAATGTTATCCGCCATCTTATTCCAGCCAATAACTGTTATATCGCCCTGCTCAATGAAGCGGGTACCCACTTAACCTTCCCATTTTATGTTTCCCAATTAGGCAACCAACACCCAGGAACTAGGCCACTACAAGATGGGCTGACGGAGTATGTGCTTAAACACAAGCGCCCATTGCTCTTGGATCAAAATGACATTAATGGCTTGATTGCCTCGAAAGAGATTTATGCTAAGGCGCCAGCCTTAAATCACACTCAGACAATGCATCAATGGATTGGTATACCTCTGTTTATCCATGATGAAGTCCGCGGCGCGCTGACGATTTATAGTTTTAGCATGACCCAAAACTACCAAACTAAAGATTTGGAGTTATTGACCTTTGTCTCGCAGCATATTGGGGCTGCCATTGAGAAAAAGCTTGCTGCGGAATCATTACGCCGTAGCTACGAAGATCTGGAAGAAAAAGTCGCGGCGAGGACCACTGCCCTCGCCGAGCTGAATAAGGATCTTGAAAAAGAAATCCGCCAGCGCCGCAATATGGAAGCCAAACTTGTCCATGATGCTAAGCACGATGCGCTCACAGGATTACCAAATCGTGCGATGTTTATGGAACGCCTCAATCAGGCTATCAAACATGTTCGCCGCCATAGCCTAGAACAGTTTGCCCTGCTGTTTATCGACCTCGACCGCTTTAAGCAGATTAACGATACTATGGGGCATTTGGAGGGCGATAGATTCTTAATTGAAACCGCCACTCGCTTACGCGGCTGCATCCGTAGCAACGATACCTTGGCGAGACTCGGTGGCGATGAGTTTGTTATCCTGCTCGATACCATCAATGGCATCAACGATGCCCGTGATGTGGCCGAACGGGTCATTCAAAAAATCTCACAATCCTACAAATTAGGTGCTGTTGAATTCCATTCAGGAGCCAGTATTGGGATCACCATTAGCGGTAATAAGCTGGATACTAGTGAGTCCATGCTACGTAATGCCGACACCGCAATGTACCAAGCCAAGGCGAATGGCAAAGGTTGTTATGTCATTTTTGACGATAGCGCGTCACAGCAAAAAATCCAGGATATTGCCTTCGAGAATGATTTTAAACAGGCGCTGCAAGCAGAGGAGTTACAACTCAATCTTCTCCCAATTGTTGATTTACAGACTCTACAACCCCATGCTTTTGAGTGTCGATTAATTTGGGAGCATCCCGTATGGGGAAGTATTCCGCACGAAGTTTTAAGCCAATTAGCTGAGCAAGCTAACCTCATGGTTGAGTTGGATAAGTATGCAATTAACTTACTGAATAAGCATTATCACCAGCTCGTTGTGAGCCATGGAGATAACCTTGATTTACACCTTATGCTTTCCAGTCAACATCTTAAACACAAGCATGTACTTCGTGGTCTTAAAAATGCGCTCAAACAAACTCAGCTTCCTCTCCCGCAGCTATGGTTATTTTTTAATGAAAAAGCCTTAGTTCAAGAAACAGAGAACCACATAAGCGGCTTTGAATTATTAAATAAGCAGGGGGTTAACTTAGGGATTAGCCACTACGGAAGCGGCCACAGTGCGTTAAACAGTTTGTTATTCCTCCCTGTAAAAGGCTTAAAGCTTGATGCGAATATCACGAAACAACTGCAAGATGAACAACACATAAAGCTGATGTCTGCCTATCAGAAGGCGGCCTCAACCTTAAACTTACAAACCTTTGTCGACGGACTTCAGCACCCTGAGCAAATCAATATATTCAATGCACTAGGTTATCGCTTCGGCCAGGGTAGTGCCATAGCCCACCCTTTTACCTTAGTGGAAACCCTGCATCAGGTTTGCGCCTAAAACTGCAATTACATGATTAATTAAGACTTCTTAAACATATCTCTTAAATTCGAGATATGGCTGCGCCCGGTCTGCATTCGCTCTTGCTCTGTTTGCTGTGGCTTACGGTTTTCCCAAATAAGGTCATCCTGCGGTAACTCATGCAGAAAGCGGCTCGGCTCGCAGCGCATAGTTTCACCAAACTGGCGACGCTCACGACAGAGGGTGAACCATAGCTCACGTTGTGCCCGCGTTATCCCCACATAGGCAAGACGACGTTCTTCATCAACATTATCTTCATCTATGCTGGTTTGATGCGGCAGAATGCGCTCCTCAACCCCCACCATAAACACGAAGGGGAATTCCAGCCCTTTAGAGGCATGCAGCGTCATTAATTGCACCTGATCGCCGCCTTCATCTTCGCTGTTACGCTCCATCATATCTCTAAGCGTTAGGCGGTTAACCACTTCCGGCAAGGTCATAGGTTCATCTAATTCATCCCCAGAGAGCATTTCCGTCACCCAGCGATACAGCTCGGAAATATTTTTCATCCGCATTTCGGCAGCCTTAGCACTGGTACTGGTCTCGTATAAATAGTCTTCGTAATTAATCTTACGGATCAATTGTTTTACGGCTTCAACCGGTTCGCCCCGCTCGGCATGCTCGCCCGTATCGACAATAAAGCGGCCAAATTGATACAAGGCCGACATGGCATTAGGTGGTAAATGATGATTCAGCTCAGGGTCAAAAATCGCCTCGAACATGGAGATATGTTTCTCGTTGGCAAAGTTACCCAAACGCTCCAAGGTGGATGGACCAATACCCCGTTTAGGCAAGTTAACCACCCGTAAAAAGGCGTTATCATCGTCGGGATTTACCACCAGTTTAAGGTAGCCCATGATGTCTTTAATCTCGGCTCTGGCAAAAAACGAAGTGCCGCCGCTTAGCTTGTAAGGGATACGGTTCGTCATCAACGCCCGCTCAAGTAGGCGAGACTGGTGGTTACCGCGATACAGAATTGCGTAATCACCAAATTGGGTACGGCCGACAAATTTGTGGCGAATGATTTCGGCGACCACGCGCTCGGCTTCTTGTTCCTCATTGGCAGCAAACAGCACCCGCATCGGCTCGCCGTAGGCTAATTCACTAAATAGCGACTTATCGTACACATGGGGATTGTTGGCGATAAGAATGTTCGCCGCCCGCAAAATGCGTTGGCTAGAACGATAATTTTGCTCAAGTTTAATCAACTTAAGCTTTGGGAAGTCTTTGCCCAACAGCACTAAGTTCTGCGGCTTAGCACCACGCCACGAATAGATGGACTGGTCATCGTCCCCCACCACGGTAAAACGCGCGCGCTCGCCCACCAGTAGCTTGACCATTTCAATTGGGAAGTGTTGGTATCCTGATATTCGTCCACCAGCAGGTATTGGATCTTGGTTTGCCAGCGCGTACGCACTTCTTCATGATGGCGTAACAATAGGGTTGGCAGCAGAATTAAGTCATCAAAATCCAAAGCGTTATAAGCTTTCATATGCTGGGCATAGCGTTGATATAACAGGGCGAACAACTGCTGCTGTTCATCCTTTGCCAGCTTGCGCGCTTGGTCGGGAATAATCAGCCCACCCTTCCAGTTGGAAATTGCCCCCGCAAGAGCTTTGAGTAAATCTTTATCTTCCTGTAATTCTTTTTGAGTCAGCTCTTTAAGGAGCGCAAGCGTATCTTGGTCATCGAATAACGAGAACCCAGGCTTTAAACCCAGCACTTTATGCTCACGTTTTACAATCTCAAGACCTAAGGTATGGAAGGTCGAAATCCATAAACCTCTAGCCTCTTTACGCCCCATAGACTGTGCGACCCGCTCCTTCATCTCGCGCGCCGCTTTGTTGGTAAACGTCACTGCGGCGATATTGCGGGCATTGTAACCACACTTTTGCACTAGATAGGCAATCTTGTTGATAATTACCCGCGTTTTGCCACTGCCCGCGCCCGCTAATACTAAGCAAGGCCCAGAAACATAATGAACGGCATCATTTTGGGCAGGATTGAGTTTCATCGTCGCGCAATATCCAAACAAGTCTTCAGAAGGGGGATGGGATCATATCAGAAGCTAAGGTTTTAAGGCCAACAAATCCCCTTGCAATCGTTATCACACCGCCGTGACAAAGCGCGCAATCGTGGCGATGAGCACGGCCCAATCCGCGGCTTTACTTTTGAAAGCTAACGTACTGAGTTACAATTCATCCATTCAGCAAAGAGGCGGACAAGATTATGATCAATCCAAAGAAAATCGAAGAAATGGCGAAGCAACTGAGCGATAGTTTGCCCAGCGGTCTTAAGCAATTTGCCGGTGAATTTGAAGAGCGCAGCAAGCAAGTGCTGCAAAATCAATTGCTCAAGTTAGATCTGGTTTCCCGTGAAGAATTTGAAGTACAGCAGCATGTACTACTGAAAACCCGCGAGAAGTTAGAAGCTCTGCAGGCGCAAGTTAACGAGCTTGAGAAAAAGCTGAACGCCGCGGACTAACGTATAATGCATGTTTGAAAGAGCACAGTTAGCGATAGCGCAGCTGTGCTTTTTTGTTTTTAACACTTCAAGCATTGAGTCACTTAGGGAAATCATGCAACAACTCGCCAGCTATATCCGCGCCATTCAAGGCTATCCAAGCCCGGTTTCTGTGATAAGCCATAGCCAAGAGCAGCACAGTTATCAGGACGATAATGCTGAAATTTGCGAATCCTTAACCCTGTATCACTTCGACAATGGGGTTGTGGTCAGCCTATTAAGCGAGCAAGATACCCAGACAGATGAGTCAGACACGGTTTGTGCCGATTATTGGCTGAGTTATCGCGTCGTGACGGCCGATATGGCGATTTCGCCGCAGCAAAAGTCCTTTAGTAATCTCTGCCAACAAGGCTTTTGGCTTAAAATGCAGCAAGGGCTTACCGAGTGAGAATAATTGTGGGCGCCAAGACTTAAGCGCTCGAGTTCGAATCGTCAGGGAAGAAGACAATGGATACCGCAAGCACCACTTTCTATCAGGACTATCTGCTTTGGGGATTGTTACTCCTTGGCGGCCTGCCACTGCTCAGTTATCCCTTTGTGGTCCTCGCCAGCCTGATGGGGCTTGCCAGCCGTACCACGATTAAAGTGCACTGGTTTTACCGACTGATGAATAAAAGCTTTTTGTGGGGAACCCTAGCTTATCCCTTAGTGTACATTCCCTGCTATTGGCTCGCGCGCGGGGAAAACAGTTCATTATCCTTAGGTTATGCCGCCCTGCCACTGATCTTTTTGGCATTGCTGTACCTGTGCTTTCGCTGGATGGATGTACCAACCAAAGACAAGCCTTCAGATAACAACAAAGCTCCCGATTAGGTCTTCTGCTGCCGTGCGTATTTTTGTTTAAATGCCTTATGGTTAGCCTTCACCAGTTTCCAACGGCTACAGCCATTAAAGCGCGCATACTCAGTGACTGCCGCCTCAAATGCCGCACAGAAGTCATCATCCATGCCGCTAAATCCCTCTTCTAAGGTCAGCTGTTGTAATAGCAGTAAACCGCTTTGCCGCTCGGCTTTCACATCAACACGGCCAACAAAGCGGTCACGCCACAAAATTGCGAGGGAGTAATAGCCATATTGGCGTTTTTCGGCGGGCACATAGACTTCAATTTGATAATCAAAATCAAACCATTGCTTTAATCGTTGCCGCTGAATTAATAGATTATCGAAGGGATTGAGTAGCCAGACTCGGTTGGGCATCGCAGCGGTTATGTGCAGCTCGGGGCGATAAAAATACCATTGCCCTTCGGCCTTAAAGCTTGCCAACTCACCCTGAGACTGCATAGCGGCTAATTGCTCAGACACGTGCGCTTTTATACCTTTGCGCAGATAAGCGATTTGTGCCGCTGAACCAAAGGCATGGGCATCGAGATAACGCTCAATCAAGTGGCGAGCAAATTCGCTCTCGCTCGGTGCTTTGGTATTGATATGACTAGGCAACACACGTTCCGTCAAATCATAGCACTTTTGAAATTTCTCCCGCCTCACCACCATTAGCTCGCCGCGCATAAACAACTGCTCTAGCGCCTTTTTGGCGGGTTTCCAGTCCCACCAGGCGCCGTTTTTACCTTCGGTATGTTCAAAGTCACTAGCCTTGAGTGGCCCTTCGGCGCGAATGCGGGCGCACACTTCCTGCATCACCTTATCGTCTGGCTCGAACCAATGTTTGCCGCCATTTTGTAGCAGCTGTTTACGCTGCAAACTAAAACGGTAGTCGGCGATGGGTAAATAGGCCGCCGCATGGGACCAGTATTCAAAAATCTCCCCCTGTGCCAGCGCAGTATCTAGCATCTGCGGTTGATACTGCGGCATCCGGCTATGCAACACATGGTGATGTGCCCGCTCGACCACATTGATAGAGTCAATTTGCACATAACCAAGGCGGCTAATCAGCTCGCTCACCGACGAGTGAGGTTGCAGTAAACCTTGCTGCTGCATATTCAGCTGTAACCACTCGCGGGGTGAAAAAGGGCTCGACATGCACTCTCCAAAGGTACTAAAAGCGAATAGCTATCTCAAATGGATCCCCTTATCGGCTAAATATCAAAGGGATAGCTGTCTCACTTTTGTCGTATATTTCGCAAACTTGGCGCCAATTTGCCAGCTTGCCGACAACTTCGGTTAACATAAGGCATTTCCTGGCTAAGGGCTATCGCTTTACCTCGAGGCGAGCGATGCACTCTCCAAGGTTAGCCCCTCATTAAGGATTGATGAATGAATATCTATTACCGCGAAGCCAAACTCTGCGGCCGCAAAACTGGCAATGGCACTAAGCTGCCATTTTTGATGAATATGCTGTACTCACTCGCTGAAAAGAATGGCGATTTACAACCTTTTGCCATAGAGGATATTAAGGCAGTCCTGTTTAACCAGCATCAATCGATTGGCTGCTCCATCAAAGCACCTTTGCCCATAGTCTCTTGGCGTAACGAAGCCATTTGGTACGAGCTATTCAAAGGTGAAGCGCCTGTATATCTACCCCAATGCATTACTTTTACCAATGGTGCCATCGACTATGCGATTGTTGTGGTTGGCGATGAGTATGAGCTACGTATTTGGCCTGACGCCAATAATCGTGAGCGTGAAAAACACCAATGGTTTTCACACCACGCAGCCGTGTATTCGGAAGAAACCGACATCTTTAAGGAATGTCTTGAAACCTTACTCAAACATATCCGTAAGGAAGATGACTTTGAGGCAAAACACCCCAAGTTTGGCAAAAAGCCCCGAGCCGCGACCTAGGATTTAGCTCGAATCTGGGCGATTGCCATAATTTTGCCACTATTGATCAGCAACTTGCCCGCAACTTCCGTGGGCAAATCTGCTTTAATACCCGCCGTAATATCGAGTTAGCCCAACAGTATGCAATGGCGACTCGCGCGTATTTCATAGGGAATGAAATCCATGTTTAACATTATTTTCTGGGTGCTCACGTTACTGAGTTTGGCGCTGTTTGGCGGCGCTATCTATTTAGTGGCGCGCGCACTCCTTAAAAAACTCAATCGTGATCAAGGAACCGATATGTCAGCACAGGAACAGCCTGCCACAGCAAAGGGAGCGGCATTGAAAAACACCACGCTATTAAAAGCCTTAACTATTGGCATACTGTCGATTGTGGCCTTGCTACCGCTTGGGATCATCATGGACATGACGTCCGATCGCGAAGCCCTGTACCACAGTGTGGTCGATGAAATCGGCCGCTCATGGGGCGAGCAACAAACTCTCTCAGGCCCAGCGCTGGTGATCCCCTACAGCTATTTTGTGATGCAGGAAGAAGTCAGTAACGACGGTAAAACTCGCCACGAAGTGAAACGCACCTATCAGGACGAGCTGGTGATCCTGCCGAAAAAACTCAGCCTCGATTTAGATTTAAAACATGATTTTCGCACCCGCGGCATTTACCAATCTCTGGTATATAACGCAGCACTTAATGGGCAGGCTGAATTTCGCTTAAACCGTTACGATATTCCTAACCTTATTGCCTTCGATAATCAAAATGCCCGCTTAGTCTTTGGGGTGTCATCGAATCAAGCAATTGATAAAGTAGAAAAAATTGAGGTGACAGGCGAATCAGTCTTACTCTCTGGCTCACTGATGTCGGGCACAGGCCTGACGACTGGCGGTCTAGAGAAAGGTTTTAACCAAGGGATCCAAGTCGGCGAAGCGAGTGATTTTAGCGTGAACTTTGCCATGACGCTGCGCGGCTCACAGTCGATTAGCGCCCTGCCATTAGGCGAACAAACCCTGCTGAATATCCATGCCGACTGGCCACACCCGAGTTTTAAAGGCTTACTCCCGGCAGAGCGCGAAATCACTGCTAATGGATTTACTGCCAGCTGGAATATCAGTCACTTAACCCGTAACTATCCGCAAGAATTTATTAAGAGTAACCAGTCGACACTCACAGAAGTCGTGGCCAATGCCATGCTGTTTGAACCTGTGACCCATTACGGCAAGATTGAGCGCTCAGTCAAATACGGCCTGCTGTTTATCGTACTGACTTTTATCATGTTATTTATCTTCGAGCTGGGTCAAAAGACCAGCCTGAGCACAGTGCAATACATGCTGGTTGGCAGCGCCATGGCCCTGTTCTACCTGCTGTTATTATCACTCTCGGAGCACCTTGCCTTCCTGCAAGCCTATTTGATCGCCGCCTGTATTCCAGTGTTGTCGGTATCCGCCTATGTGGGCAGTGCCACCGCCAGCATTAAGCGTGGCGCGATTGTCGGCACTATGCTGGTGAGCTTGTATGCGGTGCTGTACTCAATACTGCAACTAGAAGATTACGCCCTACTGATGGGCACTGGATTGTTACTGGTAGTGTTACTGATTTTGATGTTCGTGACCCGCCATCAACCCAAGAATACGGTGCAATAGCACCTACCGCTCCACCCTTGAAGACCCCCGACAGCGCACTTTTTGCTGTCGGGATTTTTTTATTGGCAAGCCCAAACGTGGCATGTAGCCTATGTGGTTTACTCGGAGGCGAATATTTTGACTCATCCAGCCTATCTTCTACGTCGTTTAGCCCTTGTCTGGTTACTGTTGGCAACCATTCCAAGCTTACTGTTACTCACTCAAAATCAATTATTTCCGCTGATCGACCTGCAATCGCCCTTAGCCAAAGCCTTATATTGGCTCACCACCACAGGCACGGCGCCCTATGGAGTGGCGACCGTGTTAGTGGTACTGGCACTCGCCTATCGCTATATGCCAAAAGCGCTGTTTATTAGCCTGTTTTTAGCCATTAGCCTCAGCCAAGTCATCAGCCTGAGCACCAGTCATACCCTTAAAGCCTTTTTTAAAGAGCCAAGACCGAACCTAGTGTATCTGTCCGACCAAGGCCTCCCAGAGGAAGCACAACTCAATCCACACACTTTTTATCAATTAGCCAAACCTGAGCGTTCACAGGCCATCGCCGAGGCACTAACCGAGCTACATACCATGGAGCCCGAGGTCAAACTCGCCCCTAACATTCACCAACATTGGGAGGATGAAATCGGTTATTCCTTCCCCTCGGGTCACACGATTTTCGCAGTCACCTTAGTGCTCACCGCCAGCTATTACTTGCTACTCGCGGGTTTGCCGCTATTTGCCAACGCGTTATTTACTTGGGGATTATTGATGGGCCTCAGCCGCATGTTACTCGGCATGCACTGGCCGCAGGATGTGCTCTTCTCCACCGTACTCGCCGCCATCATTAGCAGCTTAAGTATATTTTTAGTGGAAAAGTTCAGGCCAAGAAGTAAAGAGCAGCCCGACGGTTCAAAAACATAAAACTAGCTCAAGGGCTAATTCAGTGCGACAGGCGGCATCTGCAACTTATGTAGATGCCGTTTTTGTTAGGATGAACCTTAGCGACCAATCACTTCAGCTATGCGTAAATGCCACAACATCCGTTAACAGCAATATGACCAAGACAGCTGATATAAAAAGCGCCATCACACCAATAATCAAATGACTGTATCTTGCGAGGAACTTGTGTTCGATAGCGGCTTCAGGGTGTTGGATAGGCACAGATAAGCTCACCTTATCGCCTATCTTCGGCCCAAAGAGGTTGTAGGCATGCTCGTTGTAATTCATCAGCGCGCCACAGGTATAGCGCTGCCCTCGCCAAAAATATTCAATCACCGGATTAATAAACACTTGCCGCTCCCTAAAGTGCTCAGGCTCGTCGCTATATCGATGATTCTCTTGCAGCGAAACAACTATCCCTTCAACCAGCTCATAAGCTAACAGTTGCTCTTGCCTAAATCTTAATATCCCACCAATCCCAATCAGCCCAAGCACCAAAGAAAACCAAGAGATTAACAACAGCCCGCCAATATCCTCGAAGACAAATGCGCCAATAATCACAGCAGGAATGGATAGGATAAAAACGAGAAACAACATTAATTTGTGCATTTAACACCAGAAAAAATTGAGCGAGAAACCATTAAGATTGAATTCTATTTCCCTGTTAATAACTTATAAAGGGCTTATCAAGGAACACATATATTCTGCCATTACTCCCCCAATAAACGATTAAGCACTGTCATTCCAGTGACACGCAGCAAGCACATCCCTGTGTGCTCGACGGTGATATATATCTGCTGCACACGGAAGTGCGAATGCCGCGATCACATGGTCAATTATGCTCCCGACATCATAGCGACATTTCCCATATCCTTATGGGTCAGATGTGAAAGAGCGGCCATGCCGCCACGCCAGTGGTCACTTACATGCCAGTGCTTAATCTTGGCAATCCTTACCGTAATCTGCCCCCTTCATACAAGCGTACACGCTGTAAATTTAACAACTAGTGGTTCGTTAATTCGCCTAAAATCATCCGTGCCCAAGGTATCGGGGCAGCAGTAAAAATATGCCGCAATACTGCGTATAGCTCAGCTGTAGGCATAATGGTTGCAGGCCGCTTGTATTGAAAGGTTAAGTTGGTAAGATGTTGTTCATAAAGTAAATCAAAGCTTTGTTGTTCGTGAATATCCATGATGAGACTCCTAGGTTTGCGACCGAAGCAGGTCGCGTCTAGCAAGTATTTAGGATGAGGGGCAAAAGGATGGTTTTATCTTGCTCCTTCCGCAAAGCGGCTTCGTTCAACAAACGCCTCAAGAGGGACTGTCAACGCGTAGCGTTTCCAGTCCCAATGAGCCTCGGGGGGGGGGTAGTTTAGTAGTTGTGCGTTACCAGCCCTTTAGGTGGGCGTTAGCAATCACAGAGTTTATGTCGGCAGCTACAAAAGATTAGAATTTAAAAGGGCTTAAAAATTGAAATTGATCACATCCATGACGGCTATAGAGGCTCAGGCTTTTTTACTCAAGCACAAGAGTTACTGTAATTTCCCATTACCTCCGTATTTTGATTTCACCACTCTCCTATCAGAAGTAAAGAACCATCTTGCAAGTAAGCAGAATGGTTTGAGTGACATTGGTTTAAAAGATGCTTCAGACTATGACGATGTGAACTATGTGTTACAGACTAACAAAGATGGTCATTATTCATGGAGACCATTTCAACTTATTCATCCTGCATTATATGTCCACCTAGTTTCTAAGATAACTGAAGAAGACAATTGGCAGCTAATTCAAGAAAGATTTGAGTTTTTTCAAGCTAATGAGAAAATATTAAATGCAGGAATTCCAAGAGAGGCTGGCGAGGATAGTGCTTCAGATACTGCGGAAGCTGTCAAAGGATGGTGGAATGATGTTGAACAACAATCGTTAATAAAAGCTCTTGAGTTCAAATACCTTTTCACTACTGACATTTCGAATTTTTACCCATCAATCTATACCCACTCGGTTTCTTGGGCTGTTCACACGAAACCAATTGCGAAAGAGCAACGAAATAGAAACCGAATGAGCTTAATTGGTGTCGCAATTGATAAAACTCTTCAGCACATGCAAAACGGCCAAACAAATGGCATACCTCAAGGCTCTGTTTTGATGGACTTTATTGCTGAATTGATCTTAGGTTATGCAGACTCTGAATTAACGTCAAAGTTAAACACCCTTGGTGTTGAGGATTACTATATTATTCGTTACCGAGACGACTACCGCGTATTTACAAACTCAAAAGAAGACAGCGAGACGATAGCAAGACAGATTACTCTAACTCTTCAAGAATTAGGGTTACAATTAAACGCATCTAAAACGAGCATTAGTGAAGATGTCATAATTAGTTCCATCAAAGAGGATAAAAGGGCTGCACTATCTACTTTTGGTAAGAGTCAGTGGGAAGCAACTATCCAAAAGTCATTGTTAAAGCTAGTTATGTTTTCTCGTAAGTACCCTAATTCAGGGCAAATTGATAAGCAGTTAGCTAGGCTAAGTAAAAGTTAGAGAGTAAAAATCAGCTTAAGGAAGATCCTAAGCCAATTATTAGTATCATTTCTGACATAATGCTAACTAACCCAAGATCATTTCCATCATGTGCATTAGTTTTAAGCAACACTCTAAAGTTTATCGAAGATGACGAAGAAAAGATTGAACTGTTAACTAAGATAAAAAATAAGTTTAGGTCTGTACTTGGAACGGGGGTATTAGACATATGGTTACAGCGTATATCTTACCCAATTCAACCTGATTTACAATTCAATGAGGCTCTATGCAACATTGTAGCGAATGTTCCTAATATCAATTTATGGGAGTCTTCGTGGATTAGCGAAGAAGCATTTAAGACAGGGGCTTTAGCTACACCAATAGTTAATAGAAACACTCTGAATAGTTGTGAACCTATCATAAGTGAAGACGAGGTTGTCCTTTTCCCTTACGATTTTGACTTTGATGATGAGTTGGAAGAAATCGAGCTATAGATTGCTAACCTAAATTATCGGAATGCTCTAATTGTAAATAACAGACTATCAGGTATAGCAAAGCCTTAACTGGATTAAGCACTGTCATGGAAGTGGCCGTTGGCGGCATGGAGGCCGCCGTCGAGCCTATAGGGACATATTCACGGCGTGTCACTGAAATGACTGTGCTTAATCAATATTCCCAGCACTAAAGAACGGTACTGTCTTTATAAAAAATCCCCGCATTAGGGGGATTTATAAACTATCAAAGACGACTAAAACTCACCGATTAAACACACTTCTCATCCGATTTATCATCGGAAGAAAGCGCTCGGCTAATACTGCCGAAGATCGCGGTTAAAATCCCAATGCCCACATCCATCTGCCGGGCATTGCTATCATCACCGCTGGCCTCGCGTTGACTCTGATTGCCTGCTGTACCTCGCACAAAATCACAACTGGTATTGCTCATATTGGAGGAGGCGCAACCACTTAAGATCAGAATCAAACCGCCAATCAATAAACGTGAACTCACTGAGCGCAAACTCACACTGCGTAACATCCTTATACGCGAAACTGACATATTAGTTCAGCACCTCTTCTAGGGCGCGCAAACAGAGCGCGACATTCTCACGACGGGCACCAAAGCCCATTAAACCGATGCGCCAAGCTTTACCCGCTAGAGCACCAAGACCGGCACCGATTTCAAGGTTGTAATCCTTGAGTAGACGCGCACGCACGGCGGCATCATCAACGCCTTCAGGGATATAAATGGCATTTAGCTGCGGCAAGCGCGAAGCTTCAGCAACCACAAATTTCAGGCCGAGTTTTTCAAGACCGGCGCGCAGCACTAAATGCATGTCTTGATGACGCTTCCACGCATTTTCTAAACCTTCTTCGGCCAATAAACGCAGCGATTCGTGCAGGGCATAAAGTGCATTAACGGGCGCGGTATGGTGATAACTGCGCTTGCCACCGGCGCTCGTCCAATAGGCCATGACCAAACTTTGATCGAGGAACCAGCTCTGCACTGGCGTCTTACGGTTTTTAAGCTTTTCCACCGCATTGGGCGAGAAAGACACAGGCGATAAGCCCGGCACGCAGGAGAGACATTTCTGACTGCCTGAATAAATAGCATCGATTCCCCATTCATCGACTCTTAATTCCACGCCGCCGAGGGAAGTGACCGCATCAACAATCGATAAACAGCCGTATTGTTTTGCCAGCGCGCACAGGGTTTTAGCATCACTCAATGCACCTGTTGAGGTTTCGGCATGCACAAAGGCGAGGAATTTAGCATCGGGGTTGGCCTTAAGCGCCGCTTCAACGGCAGCAGGATCGACTGGCGTGCCCCACTCGTTATCCACCAGCACCGCAATCGCACCGACGCGCTCGACGTTTTGGCGCATACGCTCACCAAACACACCATTGCGGCACACAATCACCTTTTCGCCGGGTTCGACTAAGTTTACAAAACAGGTTTCCATGCCCGCACTGCCGGGGGCCGACACTGCCATCGTCATTTCATTTTTGGTCTGAAACGCATATTGGATCAGGCTCTTAAGCTCATCCATCATACCGACAAATAATGGATCTAGGTGACCAACGGTCGGCCTTGCCTGTGCGGCTAATACTTCAGGATAAACATCTGATGGACCTGGCCCCATCAAAATGCGGCGAGGCGGATTAAAGGCAGAAAAATGCGGTGCAGGTAACATCATGTCTCCTTAATGCGTAGGGTCGAGGTCTGATTATTGTGTGACTAGAGCATTCACTCTTAACTTGTTAAACCAAACTACCACAAAAAGGGGCGCCTGTGCGCCCCTCCTTTAGCCTAAGTTGTAACCTAAAGCTAAGTGATTACAAAGGCAGGTTCTTTTTTCCTTTTCCGGCATTCAAAAACAGCTGATAAGCAGGGCTTTGCGTCTCTTCTTGATAGACAAATCCCAGCTCAGTTAAAAACTGCTGAAACGGCAAGGCATCGCCCTCGGGCACTTCAAACCCCGCCAGCACTCGGCCAAAGGCCGCGCCGTGATTACGGTAATGGAATAAACTGATATTCCACTTGCTCTGCAGGGTAGTTAAAAACTTCAGCAGCGCACCGGGATGTTCGGGAAACTCGAAGCTAAATAGGCGCTCCTCTAACGGCTCTGGCGGATGACCACCGACCATATAACGCACATGCAATTTCGCGGTTTCGTCACCGGATAAGTCCTGCACCTCGAAGCCATTATCTTCTAAGGTATTGATGATCTGCTCTAATTCACCATGGCCTTTGGTCAGGCGAATACCCGCAAACACCACCGCCATATCGCGACTGCTAAAGCGATAGTTAAATTCGGTCATCACCCGCTTTTCGAGCAACTCACAAAAACGCAGGAAGCTGCCGGGACGCTCGGGCACTTTAACCGCCAACACAGCTTCTTTTTGCTCACCCAGCTCGCAGCGCTCCGACACATAACGCAGGCTGTGGAAGTTCACATTCGCGCCACTTAAAATCGCCGCGACTTTTTCACCCTTACCACTCTCGCCTGCGGCATTGGTACTGACATATTTTTTAAGCCCAGCTAAAGATAAGGCGCCAGCAGGTTCGGCAATGGCGCGGGTATCCTCAAAAATATCTTTTACAGCAGCGCAGATTTCGTCGGACGTTACCGTCACCACTTCATCCACAAACCACTTAGCTAAGCGAAATGGCTCAGTGCCGATACGTTTAACCGCGACCCCATCGGCAAACAAGCCGACTTGCGCAAGTGTGACAGGCTCGCCCGCCTCCATCGCCGCTTTTAAGCAGGCCGCATCTTCAGGCTCCACTCCAACAA
Organism: Shewanella sp. Koi 1; assembly: GCF_052907445.1. NCBI lineage: Bacteria > Pseudomonadati > Pseudomonadota > Gammaproteobacteria > Alteromonadales > Shewanellaceae > Shewanella > Shewanella sp. Koi 1. Next base: position 4,418,771 of record NZ_JBREJM010000001.1, read on the forward strand.
TTTTGACCTGTGGCATCACCGCCTTGTAATAGGCGGCAATCCCGGCAATTAATCCGCCGCCGCCCACGGGTACAAATACCACTTCAAGGTCGCGCTGCTGTTGCAGCATTTCTTGGGCGATAGTGCCTTGGCCGGCGATAACGGCTTCGTCATCGAAGGGGGCGATATACACCCGCCCTTCCTGCTGTGCCATCTCCATCGCAAAGCCATTGGCCTGATCGAAGGCTTGACCGTGCAACACCACGTTACCGCCCAAACGACGCACCGCATCGACTTTAATATCAGGCGTAGTTTCGGGCATAACAATCACTGCATCCACACCACGACTGGCCGCCGACATGGCCACGCCTTGGGCATGGTTGCCCGCCGAGGCGCACACCACGCCGCGTTGACATTCGGCTTGGCTTAACTGGGCGATACGGTTATAGGCGCCGCGCAGCTTGAAGGAATGCACAGGCTGCATATCCTCACGCTTTAAAAATACTTGGCAGCCCAAACGCGCAGAGAGTTTATTCAAGCTCGAGAGTGGCGTCACTTTCGCAACGTCATAAACCGACGACAGCAGGATTTTTTGCAGGTAGCTTTGCGCAAGCTGACTCTTTTCTAAGGCAGAAGTGCCCGGCTTCGACTGAGAGGCCTGCGCCTCAGCCTGCTCCGTTTGCGACGATGCGAGAGATAACATATCAGTCCTCCAACTTACTGCGATCGCGCACCGCGCCCTTGTCGGCACTGGTGGCAAGCATGGCGTAGGCTTTAAGTGCCATCGACACATAACGCTGACGCGAAAGTGGTTTCCACGCCATTGGTCCACGGGCGAGCATGGTTTCACGGCGCGCCGCTAACTCGGCATCACTCACCGCAAGCTTGATACTGCGCTTAGGAATATCGATTTCAATGCGATCGCCGTTTTCAATCAAGGCAATCGTGCCGCCCGCCGCCGCCTCAGGCGACACATGGCCGATGGATAAACCGGAAGTTCCACCAGAGAAACGTCCGTCGGTGATCAGCGCGCAGGCCTTGCCTAAGCCGCGGGATTTTAAGTAACTGGTGGGGTACAACATTTCTTGCATGCCTGGGCCGCCTTTTGGCCCTTCGTAACGAATCACCACCACATCACCCGCCACTACTTCGCCACCTAAAATGCCAGCGACTGCATCATCTTGGCTTTCGTACACCCGAGCACTGCCGATAAAGGTCAGGTTAGACTCATCCACACCGGCAGTTTTAACGATACAGCCATTGTCGGCCAGATTGCCCGATAACACGGCCAGACCGCCCTCTTGGCTGAAGGCAAACTCGCGGCTACGGATACAACCTTCTCGCCTGTCATCGTCCAGCGATGGCCAGCGGCAGTCTTGGCTAAAGGCTTTAGTGGTGGGAATGCCCGCAGGTCCCGCCATAAAGAATTGTTTTACTTTGTCATCTTGGGTTTGCATGACATCGTACTTGGCGAGCACCGACTTGAGATTGCCCCCCGCATCGGCGGCAACGTGTGGCACATCGGTATGCAGCAATCCGGCGCGGTCTAGCTCGCCTAAGATGCCCATCACACCACCGGCGCGGTGCACATCTTCCATATGGTAATTAGCGGTCGACGGCGCCACCTTACATAGGTGCGGCACTTGGCGCGACATACGGTCGATATCGTCCATAGTGAATGCCACGTCCGCCTCCTGCGCCGCAGCCAATAAGTGCAACACAGTATTAGACGAACCGCCCATGGCGATATCCAGCGCCATGGCGTTCTCAAAGGCTTTAAAGCTGGCGATATTGCGTGGCAGTGCCGAGGCATCATCTTGTTCGTAGTAACGTTTGGTCAGCGCCATTACGCGGCGGCCCGCTTCTAAAAACAGTTCGCGGCGATCGGCATGGGTCGCGAGCATGGAGCCGTTGCCCGGCAGCGACAGTCCTAAAGCTTCGGTTAAACAGTTCATCGAGTTAGCGGTAAACATGCCCGAACAGGAACCACATGTTGGGCAAGCACTGCGTTCGATTTTAGCGCTATCTTCGTCGCTCACACTCGAGTCTGCCGCCGCCACCATGGCATCGACTAAATCGAGTTTGATAAGCTTGTCCGACAGTTTGGTTTTACCCGCCTCCATCGGCCCGCCCGACACAAACACCACGGGAATATTGAGGCGCAGCGCCGCCATCAACATGCCGGGGGTGATTTTGTCGCAGTTAGAGATACAAACCAGCGCATCGGCGCAGTGGGCATTGACCATATACTCGACGCTATCGGCGATAAGCTCCCGCGAAGGCAGACTGTAGAGCATGCCATCGTGGCCCATGGCGATACCATCATCGACGGCGATGGTGTTGAATTCCTTGGCGATACCGCCCGCTTCTTCGATGGCGCCCGCCACCAGAGAACCCATATCCTTTAAATGCACATGGCCGGGAACAAACTGAGTAAAGGAGTTGGCAATTGCAATAATCGGCTTACCAAAATCATTGTCTTTCACCCCTGTGGCGCGCCATAGCGCACGGGCACCCGCCATATTGCGGCCTTCGGTACTGGTTGCTGAACGTAACTTTGGCATTGACTCTATCCCTTATCTCAAATCGAAAATCGTGCCCTTAGGGCATTGCTGCAGTGCTAATTCCCGCAGCCACTGGATGCTTATGCGTGTACTTTTTGCTGTTGCAAGTTTAGCGGTAACAAGACCTTGCATTGAGTGACATCAATCAATTTATTCAGTTGATTGCTGAGCAGCTCGATGGCGCGCTCGCTGTCCACTTCCATATCCAGCGACAGACTCGCATCGTCGTTCATCCGCATTTGCATTTGGGTGACCGTAAAACCACGGTGACGAGTCACACGTAGTACACGTTCTATCACTTCTGGGCGTTGTTGAACCGTTAATTCTAGGGAGTGGATCATGTTTGTTTCTCCATTTCGTCCATCATATCGCTGTTTGATGCGCCGGGGGGCACCAGTGGCCAAACGTTAAAAGCATCGTCGATTGCTACGTGTAACAAATAGGGGCCCTTAGCCGCTAACATTTCGGTTAAGGCCTCTTCCACTTCGTCGGAAGAGAAAATCGTGCGGCCAGGAATATCGAAGGCCGAAGCGAGTTGCACAAAATCGGGGTTGTCTGACAGATCGGTTTCGCTGTAGCGCTCTTCGAAGAATAGCTGTTGCCACTGCTTCACCATCCCCAGTTTTTGGTTGTCGATTAGTAGGATCTTCACCGGTAATTTGCGGCGCTTGATGGTGGTCAGCTCCTGCACGTTCATCATAAAAGAGCCATCACCAGACACTGTGACCACAGTTGCATCGGGGCGGGCGACTTGGGCGCCGATAGCGGCGGGTAAACCAAAGCCCATAGTGCCTAACCCTGCGCTGGATAAATGATCTTCAGGGCGACGGAACCACATATGTTGGGCGACCCACATTTGATGTTGGCCCACATCGCAGCACACTACGCTGTCTTCGGGCAGTTTGTTAGCAAGCCGGCGCAGCATGGCAGGAGCGTAGATTAAGCTGCCGGGATGTTGATAATCCCATTGATGTTTACGGGCAAGATGTTCAACTTCTGCTTGCCAAGGCGTGATGTTCAGTGCCATAGCTAAAGCAGGGAAAATCTGGCGTAAATCACCGGCGATGGCCACATCGGGCTGGCGCAATTTGCCCAGCTCGGCGGCGTCGATATCTAAATGAATGACTTTGGCCTTGTTGGCAAAAGTCGCTAAACGGCCTGTGACCCTGTCATCGAAGCGCGCACCGGCAACCACTAATAAATCACAATTCTGCACCGCTAGGTTGGCCGCCTTACCGCCGTGCATACCTAACATGCCTAAATAACCTGGAGTGCCATGGGCAATACTGCCTAAGCCTTTTAACGTCGCGACCGATGGCATACCCGTGGCTTTGATAAAATCCCGCAACTGATCGACCGCCCCCGCCATCCCCACACCGCCGCCCACGTACAGCATAGGTTGCTTTGCTGCTGCTAACAGGTCGCGTGCCGCCTCAATCTCACTGGCGCTCGCCTGTGGTTCATTGGTCACCGCCAGCAAGGGAGTGCGATATTCCAGTTGTGCGATTTGGATATCTTTAGGGATATCCACCAGCACTGGGCCGGGTCGACCCGATGCCGCGATTTCGAAGGCTTGATACAGGGTCGGGATCAGATCGTTTACATCCGTCACCATAAAACTGTGCTTAGTGCAGCTTAAGGACATGCCCAATACATCGATTTCTTGAAACGCATCGGTGCCAATAACTGCGGTAGAGACCTGACCCGTGATAGCGACAACAGGCACAGAATCCAATAACGCATCGGCAAGCGAAGTGATTAAGTTGGTCGCACCCGGGCCAGAGGTGGCAAAGCACACGCCGGTTTTACCACTGGCTCTGGCGTAACCTACGGCGGCAAAGGCGGCGCCTTGTTCGTGGCGGCTTAAGAGATGTTCGACAGGGCTTCCATAGAGGGCATCGTAGATTGGCATAATGGCACCACCTGGGTAACCAAATACTGTGGTAACACCATGTGCTGCCAACACTTTTATGACTGCGTCTGCGCCTCTAATCATCTGCCCTGGTTCCATATTCTCTCTCGCTACCTTGATCCTAAATTGCCGAAAATCGACTCGTAATTTGTGCTATTTCGAAACCTCATTTCCAAAACCTAGGGCCTGAAAACGAAGAACCCCCCGGTCCTTTCGGAGCGGGGGGTTCTTTCGAAACTTTTAACCTTTTAGGTCTACCAGTTTGCCATGCGCCGCCCCCGCTGTGATTTAATAATCACTACGGTAATAATCACGAGAATGAGCTTGGCAGCTTGGTTAAACATCAATATGGGTCCCTAATCGGTGTTCTGTATGTGTATCGCTGAAATTCTTATCGCTCCTCACTTTTAAGCCTGAGCGATGCTTGCTTTGGGAACCTTACCCCGCCGCGAGCTATTAGCTTTACCATAAAGCGACAGCCAAACACAATAAAAAATTATCTAATGTCAAAAAAATTCAGCTTCCCTGCCGAGACAATGCAAAACAACAAAGTGAAACGTTAACAAACGCGCGTTAGTGAACCTTATCGCCAACTAACCCATGTCGGTTTTGCCCGCTCGACAACCTACGAAGCAGGAATAAATTTGTCACGCCGAGCCCCACATCCTTAGGGGCCCAGCCTTTATCAATTAAGCTCCAACAATACTTTTCATATCAGTCATATAACCACGAAGTTCCGCACCGATATACTCAACTGAGGTGTGGCGAATCGCATCATTGATGGCGATTAACTGCAGGTTATCGACGTTGTTAGAACTGTCCTTCAGACCCGCACCTAAATACTCTGGCGACATGGCATTTACATAGTCACGCAGCATTGGCACTGCAGCATGGTTGAACAGATAACAACCGTATTCTGCGGTATCCGAGATCACCACGTTCATCTCGTACAGACGTTTACGGGCGATGGTGTTAGCGATCAGCGGCGTTTCGTGCAGTGATTCGTAATAGGCTGACTCTTCAACAATACCCGCCGACACCATAGTATCGAAGGCTAATTCGACACCGGCTTTGATCATCGCAACTAGGAAAATCCCCTTGTCGAAATAGGTTTGCTCGTCGATATACTCGCTCGAAACTGGGGCATTTTCGAAGCCCGTTTCTGCGGTTTCGGCGCGCCAACGCAGCAGATTAGCATCGTCATTGGCCCAGTCTTGCATCATAGTGCGGGAGAACTCGCCGCTGATGATGTCATCCATATGTTTTTCGAATAAGGGTTGCAGAATTTCTTTTAAATCTTCTGCAATTTCAAACGCTTTAATCTTGGCTGGATTAGACAGTCTATCCATCATGTTGGTGATACCGCCGTGCTTAAGCGCCTCGGTCACGGTTTCCCAACCTTGTTGGATTAACTTAGCGGCATAGCCAGGTTCAACACCATCGGCCACCATCTTGTCGTAACCTAAGATAGCGCCCGTCTGCAACATACCGCATAGAATGGTTTGCTCGCCCATCAGATCCGATTTTACTTCGGCGATAAAGGAAGATTGCAATACGCCAGCGCGGTCACCACCAGTGGCACTCGCATAGGCTTTGGCAATCTCTAAACCATCGCCATTAGGATCGTTTTCTGGGTGCACGGCAATCAGTGTTGGAACACCAAAACCACGCTTGTATTCTTCACGCACTTCAGTGCCAGGGCATTTAGGCGCCACCATCACCACTGTGATATCGGGGCGGATCTGCATGCCTTCTTCAACGATGTTAAAACCGTGGGAATAAGACAGCGTTGCACCCTGCTTCATCAGCGGCATCACAGCGCTAACCACATTGGAGTGCTGCTTATCGGGCGTTAAGTTCAGTACCAAATCCGCCGTTGGGATCAGCTCTTCAAAGGTGCCCACTTTAAAACCGTTGTCTGTGGCTTTTTGCCATGAGGCACGTTTTTGAGCAATGGCTTCTGGGCGCAGGGCGTAGGCAATATTCAGCCCCGAGTCACGCATGTTCAGACCTTGGTTAAGACCCTGAGCACCACAACCTAAAATAACAATATTCCAATCTTTGATGTAATTGCAGCCATCGCTGAATTCAGAACGGTCCATGAAACGACATTGGCCAAGCTGTGCTAATTGTTGACGTAAATTCAGAGAGTTAAAATAGTTAGCCATCTGAGATACCACCTTTCAGTCGGGAATTTGGGACTCAACCAATATCAACTTTTTGTTAATAACTGGTTGTGATTGAAATCACTATAACCTATGGCTATCGTTGCTTAAAATGATATATTCGAAACCTCACATTGCGTTTTATGCAATGTCATTTTCGGTTACAACAGCCTTGATAAGCGGCCAATAGGACGAGGTTATGGACATACGCACCCTCAAATTGTACCTGCACTTATGTGACAGTTTGCACTTCGCCAAGACGGCGGAGCAGATGCACGTCAGTCCCTCGACCTTAAGTCGCGCCTTGCAGCGGCTCGAAGAAGAAGTGAACGCCAAGTTATTCGAACGGGATAATCGCAGCGTGACCTTAACCCATGCGGGGCGCGAGTTTAAATTGTTCGCCGAGCAGACCCTGCACCATTGGCGCAACCTGCGACACAGTATCGATCTTAAACAGGATGTACTGCGCGGCACCTTAAATCTCTATTGCTCAGTAACTGCCGCCTACAGCCATTTACCGCAATTGCTGGAACGTTTTCGGCAGGAGCATCCCTTTGTTGAGATAGCCCTGACCACAGGGGATGCCGCCAATGCACTGGCCGAAGTGCAACAAAATCGCGCCGACATTGCCATTGCCGCGCTGCCGGATCCCTTTCCTGTCACCTTGCATTTCGCCAAGATTGACGATGTGCCTTTGTCCTTAATCGCGCCAACCATGCGCTGCTCGGTGCAGCAACAGATAAGCCAAGCCCCCATCGACTGGTCGCGGGTGCCTTTTATCATTCCCGACCACGGACCGGGAAGACGCCGAGCCGATCATTGGTTCAAACAGATGGGAATCAGCCCCAATATTTATGCGCAGGTGTCGGGGCAGGAAGCGATTGCGTCCATGGTGGCGCTCGGATGTGGCGTGAGTATCACTCCAGAGGTAGTGATCAATAACAGCCCAGTGCGGGATAGGATCCAGCTATTAGCCTCCCCCGTGAGCATTGCCCCCTTCGAGCTGGGTTGTTGTTGCAAGGTCAAACGCTTGGACGATCCGATAGTGAATGCGTTTTTAGAAGCGATCTAAATTTTAGTTGCGATATAAAAAACGGGACTGAGTCCCGTTTTTTATGATGTTGATAAGATTAGGTATCTGGCGACATTAACTTATCGTTGCCATCGATACGAGTTACCAGCAGTTGATCGACCTTGTAGGCGTCGATATCCACCACTTCAAACTTGTAACCGGCATAGTTTACAAAGTCGGTACGCTTAGGAATTTTACGCAGCATGTACATCATAAAACCGGCGATGGTTTCATAATTTTGACTGTGAGGGAACTCTTCAATATCGAAGGCGCGCATTACGTCGGTAATCGGCGTGACCCCATCGACTAACCAAGAATTACCATCACGGGCGATAATCTGCTCTTCGCTCTCGTGTAACGACCAAGCCCCCATCACTGCCCGTTGCAGATCGTTGGTGGTGACAATCCCGACAACCAGGGCATATTCGTTCATCACCACCGCGAAATCGGCGCGGCTGTTTTTGAAGTATTCCATCGCCTCAGACAAGCTCAAGGTATCGGGAATAATCAGCGAGGTATGCACAAGACTGTTGTCCTTTAAGGTGATGTTCTCGCCGTTGATCACACGGATCAGCAGCTCCTTCGCATCTACAAAACCTTTGACCATATCCAATTGGCCGTCGCAGACTAAAAACTTAGTGTGAGGATCTTCGGCAATCTTCCGCTTGATATCCTCCTCGCTGTCCTGCAGCAGGAAATACACTAAGCTCTCGCGGGCCGTCATGGCAGAAGTGACTGAAACGGTTTGCATTTCAAACACGTTCTCCATCATCTGTTGTTCTCCCTTATCGAGCACCCCAGCTTCTGCCCCCGCATTCATGACCGCGTAAATATCATCGGAAGTAATTTCATCATTTCGGGCCGTGGGGATTTGCAGCAACTTGAAGATACCGCTAGCCATGCCATTGAAAAACCACACCAATGGACGCAGGATCGCGATACAGAAACTCATAGGGCCAACGACAGCCAAGGCAACTTGCTCAGGCATCGCCATCGCAATACGCTTAGGCATTAAATCGGCCACCAAAATAAAGGCACTGGTAACGAGTAAAAACGACATCAAAAAGCTCACCTGACCCAACCAAGGATCGGCTAACCAAGGTGAAAGGAATTGATAAAAATACGGACGAAATGCAGATTCACCCACAATACCGCCCATGATGGCGACGGCATTCAGGCCAATTTGCACCACAGTAAAAAAGCTGCCGGGATACGACTGTAAATGCAGCACCTTTTCAGCTCTGGCATCGCCTTCATCGGCTAACTGACGTAAACGGATTTTCCGTGATGCGGCCAAAGCAATTTCTGACATGGAAAAGAAACAACTCGCGGCAATTAAGCACAATATAATCATCACGTTATCTAAGAGACTCATGTAACACCTTTTGTTTCACACTAGACTTACTTGCACCAACCCGCGCAGTGATTTTCGCGGATCAGTTGAATTTTGCCCAATAAAGCGGCTCTAGCCTGTGGCAATAAAGAACCCTGCTGCCGCTAAGCCCTTTGCTACACTTTAAAAAAATCGCCACTGCGCTTAAAAAGTATGATGCGTTTATTATATCCGCTAATCGCCTTGTTATGCGTGATTCTGCTCTCGCCTGCTGCCTATGGCGCCGACGAGCTTTCCCCATTAAGGTTACGCTTTTGTGTCGAAGAGACTGAATATCCACCGTTTAATTATTTTATTCGGCAAGATGGCATTAAGACTTCCACGCTTAGCGGCTACGATATCGACCTGCTAGAACGCACCTTTAAACCCATTGGAATTGATTATGAAGTGCAGGCTTTGCCTTGGTTACGCTGTTTAAAGGACGTTCAAAATGGCAGCATAGATGCCGCAATGAGCGCATCGCTCAACCGACAAAGGGCGACTGATTATATCCCATCTATTGCTTATTATTACCTCACCCCCAGTTATTTTTATTTGAAAGCCGAACTAGACCCGCAATTTCATATAAATGATATCAATCAGTTGGCTGATTTTGGCACGGTTTGCGGCATTAAAGGCTTCAATTACGATAACTTTGGCTGGCGCAAAGAAACGCCCATCAGCGAAATCAATTCTCTGCAACATCTCCCAGAAATGTTGTTGAAACACAGATGTAAATTCTTCATCGCCCGTAAGGAGATTTTAGCTGGTAGCCTCGCTTTAACTCAGTCGGGCGAACTGCCTAAAACGCTCACCTCTAAGGTATCCCCCAACACCCAGCAGGAGCCTTTTTATATGCTGATCTCAAAACGTTCAGCCAATAAAGACTTGATTGCGCACGAGTTTAATCGGCAGGTACAAGCGATGCGGGACAGCCATCAACTCGAAGCCCTGTACCAATTTCATATCCAAAAGCTTACTCACGGGGACGATAAGGGCAGTGATTCGCTTTAGGGCCGATTTGCGGATGATTGCGGCAAGTTTCGGGACGTTGATGATAAATGGTGCAACGACGGGTTTTGCTGTCGAGGTACAGGCAATCATCGTTCGCCATGCGGGCCAAGGTAAAAATGGCGGTTTTGTGGTTGAAGTTGTCGATGATGCGCGCTTTTTGCAGACGTTTGGCGATGGCCTTGAGATCGCCCTCGGCTTCAAACTCGTCCACTAAGGCCATGCGCACTAAGTCGCTCACAGTGACTTCTACGGGCAAGGTGCAGCAGGTTGCATGGCAGCTATCACACAAGCCTTTGCGATATTTTTGCCAAGTGGACAAATCATCGATATTGAAAATCGACACCGCACTTGCCGTATTTTTGCCCCGTTTTGACACGCCAGAACCTAGAGTTAGAAATTAAAGGACGGCAATTATAGCAGGCCAAAAGCAGAAATAAATCGGCGCCGCGCTCCTATTACAGTCACTTATGGTTCGAATCAATCACCACGGTATTGCGCCCCTGATCTTTAGCGCGATACAGACAAATATCGGTTCGGCGCAGCACCTCCGACAACGTTAAGCCATCCTGGCTTTCCTTAGGAAAATACACCCCACCAATACTCAGGGTGATCTTGCCCTTTGGGGAGCTTTTATGGGGGATCTCCAAGGCGGCCACTTGGTAGCAGAGCTGGTTGGCTATCGCCTCCAATTGGATGGGTGAAATCTGTTGCAGAACAATCGCGAATTCCTCACCACCAATACGGGCAAGTAAACTCTCCTGCGGCAAAATACCACACTGAGTTAACGCCTGCGCCACTCGCTTAAGCGCCGCATCGCCCTCGAGGTGGCCGTAGGTATCGTTGTAACTCTTGAAGTAATCGACATCCAACATGAGCAGGCCGAAGGAAGTGTCTTGCTGGAGCAAGGTTTCTAGGGTTTGAGTGAAGGGGCGGCGGTTGCTTAATCCGGTTAATTCATCGGTGTCGGCCATCACCCGCAGCTGAGCATTCACCGACACTAAAGCCTGTTGCAGGCTGAGCATCTGTCGCTCTTTTTCCTCACGTAGTAATAATTCGTTCAGTGCCGCGGCAAATTGCGTCAGCATTACCTTCTTTTGCACGCTCCAGTTTAATGGACGACTGACCATAGAAAGCGAGAGCAATCCCAAGAGTTGATTACTATTTTTAATCGCATAGGCGGCAATGGAACAGATGCCGACCGAGCACAAGGCTTGATATTCCTTTGGTGATTCATCCGCCAGTTCAGCAACCGACTCAATGACTAAGGTCGACTCTGAGGTAAATTTTTGTGCCAGCACAGCCACACTGTCGATGGAAATATCTTGGATCTTGCCCGCCTGCGACTCGCAGCTCCAAAAACTCCGATAACGGGCGTGCTGCTGGGTAAATTCAATAATGCTCACCCGTTCAACATCAAATAGGCAACCAATGCGGCCACAGACTTCGGCTAAGGACTCATCTAATCGGGTGGTGTCTGTCGTTAAAAATTGCAACGACATCTCGGCTAGCAACTGGTTTGCCTTGGATTGCCAATTAAGTTCTTGAGTCCGCTCATCGACCAGCTTCGCCAACTGGTTTTGCTGTTGTTGCAGCGCCCGTTGCTGGCGTTTATTGATGGCCAAATCGTTGCGGATCCGTTGATACATGGCCTGTAGCGACTGGGCGACATGACCAATCTCATCGGAGCTTTGCATCACACTCATGGGCACATTGAGCTTAGGCAGGGACTGTAGATTAATTTGATTGGCAAACCGCTCCAGCGCCGAGAGGCGATTGGTGACTAACAGGCGCACCAAAGAGAGGATCAAGTAAATCATCAACAGCGTTTTCAGCCCGTTGCCTAATACTATGATGATCAATTGCTGCCACAACTCGTAATAGAGCGTGTCCGTATCTAAACCGACCGTTAGCATGCCAATCTGCTGATCTTGATAGTTAATGGGATAGCGAAACAGAGTTTGCCGACTACTATCTAAATGAATCGACTTACCCAGTTGCATAGCAACGCCGTCGATACTCTCTAGATTAACGCTCGCCACCATGGGCATCATCCCAAGGCCCGATAGCAAATCCGATAACAGACTATGGTCAACATCCCACAGCGACTTAGCCACACTGGGTAAGATGGATTCGGAGTATTCACGAATATCCGCCGTGGTTTTATCTATGCTCTCTTGATAGTTCCATATCAACTGTACCAACATAGTCAGGACAGCAAAAAACGAACTCACCCCAATAATTGTGAGCGTCATTCTGTGACTGATGGAATGATTACGATGCTTCATGGATACCTATTTATGATTGTGGCAACTTATCCAAAATCTGTGTCTTAAAAATCCCCGCCCAATCCCTAGCGACTAACAGCCGATAAAACTCCGAATCTGGATTAAGGACACTAAAAAGTTGTATATCCGCATAGGGATAATATTGCGAAGTTGCTTGATAACGCTTCAGCTGTACTAATCCCAAAGCGCCCGCTAAAAAGTGCCCGCCGCCCAATGTAGTGACTTGCTGTGATTGGCGAAGCTGTAAAATCTCTGCGGAGGTATTCACTGAACTCACCAACACATCACGCCCGGGCTGAAGTCCTTTTTCCCGCAAGGCTTTTAGTACTCCAATAGCCATATTATCGCTGGCCGTCCAAATCAGATTTAAATCGGGATAGCGGGAAAGCAAAGTTAAGGTTTGCCCATAGGCAATATCTTGGCTCCACTGGCCATAGACGGTTTGAGTCACAGTGGCATTGTGCTGCATAAAAAAGTAGTCATTGGCGCCTTGGGTGCGCAGCACTGAGGCAGGCGTCGACTTATCGCCCGAAATTAATAAAACCTTCGCGTTTTCATCCTTTAAACCACTTAATAGGGTTTTGGCCGTTTCGGCACCAATCGCGTAATTATCGGGAATAATGGCTGGTAATAAATAGGTTTGCCAATGTGGATCCGCTAATAAGGTTTCTCGCTCGGCCACTGAAATATCATTCAATATCAGCTGCACATATATGGGATAGTGGTAGAGCAACTGCAACATTTTTATTGCTGACTGCTTCTCATTTACCAAAATAATATGGCTAGGGATGGATGAGGTAGAGCTTAATAATACCTCTAATTGGTTAATCATTTTAAAATGATTACGGTCTGAATGGGTTATTTGTAAATTAATATCGAGTTGAGTGGCAGCCACTTGCATTAATTTATCGACATCACCCCAAAAGCTATCCGTTGCGGCGCCGGGGTTAAAAAAAGCCACTTCTAATTTGGCCCATGCAGGCGATGTGGAACACAGCAGGCCTATAAATAAACAACTCAAATACCATAGACGCAAAAGCGAGTTCTCCTCGACGGTGTTTCCCCAAATGTGTTCCGTCACTGGAGGTCACTTTATTATTTCGATTCACAACCTTGTTACCGCATAATTACCAAAGCATGTCGCTGGTAACCAATTATTTGATTAAACCACAAAATAATAAAAAGTGAACTTGGTAACTAAGAATATTTATTTTTGCCTAAGTTCAGCGCAACCAATTATAGGATATTCATTTTAATTTTAATAAGATAACTTAAATGTTAACGGCTAAGTTCATTCTTTTGGTGTAACGCCTCCCCGCCAGTTAACCCATCGCCATTTATCCTTTGGCCAGCGCCAAGCCTAAGATTGCCTTACGCTTATACTCTGTTAGTATATGTATAAATTCACAGTGATTGAGCGCTAACGACTTGCAGCAATTGGATCTTGTTCCGATCACCGACCTCAAAGGCGTCGCCAAAAGGGTGGCGGAAAAACTCGCCAAGCTCGGCATCACAACAGTACAAGATCTGCTGTTTCACTTACCCCTGCGCTACGAAGACCGCACTCAAATTTATCCTATTGCCGCCTTAATGCCGGGAAATTACGGCACCATTGAAGCCGAAATCCAGTCGACGCAAATCATTCAAGGCCGCAAACGCATGCTGGTGTGCAATGTACGGGATAATACCGGCAGCATGAGCCTGCGCTTTTTTAACTTTTCGATGGCGCAACGCAATGCGATGCAAAATGGGTTAATGATCCGCGCCTACGGTGAAATTCGCCGTGGTAATCATCAAGCAGAAATCGTCCATCCCGAGTACAAAATTGTGTATCCCGGAGAAGACATTCACTTAAGCGATACCCTTACGCCGATTTATCCCACGACGGAAGGACTCAAGCAGGCGAGTTGGATCAAGCTCACCGAGCAAGCCCTCGAATTATTAGAAGACGGCGGTTTGACCGAGTTATTACCCGCCAATTTGCAGCCCAACAGCATGAGCTTAAAACAAGCGCTGCAAACCCTGCATCGCCCCCACGCTGGAATATCACAATTTGACTTAGAGCTCGGCCAGCATCCGGCGCAGCAACGGCTAGTGCAGGAAGAACTGCTCGCCCATAACCTCAGCATGCTCCGACTCAGGCAGCGCAGCAATCTCGACGCCGCCGTGACCATGCACGCCAGCGGCCAGCTATTGAATCCCTTTCTCGCCTCATTGCCCTTTAAACCGACGGGCGCCCAGCAGCGGGTCGTCGCCGAGATAGGTAAAGATTTAGAGCAACCGCACCCCATGATGCGCTTAGTTCAAGGTGATGTGGGTTCGGGTAAAACCTTAGTCGCCGCCCTCGCCGCGCTGCAGGCCATCGAAAATGGTTACCAAGTGGCGATGATGGCGCCTACCGAATTACTCGCCGAGCAGCATGCAGCAAACTTTGCAGCCTGGTTTGAGCCTCTGGGATTAAAAGTCGGATGGCTGGCGGGCAAACTTAAAGGCAAGGCGCGGGCGCAATCCTTAGCCGATATTGAATCGGGCGCGGCGCAAATGGTGATAGGTACCCACGCCATCTTCCAGCAACAGGTAACCTTTAACAAACTGGCCTTGATCATCATTGACGAGCAGCACAGGTTCGGGGTTCACCAACGGATGGGACTCAGGGAAAAAGGCATTAACCAAGGCTTTCATCCACACCAGTTAATTATGACGGCAACGCCGATCCCACGAACCTTAGCCATGACGGCCTACGCCGATTTGGACACCTCGATTATCGATGAGTTGCCGCCCGGCCGCACGCCCGTGACCACAGTCGCCATTCCCGATTCGCGTCGCAATGAAGTGCTTGAGCGCGTCCGCAACAGCGTAGTCACTGATAAACGCCAAGCCTATTGGGTCTGTACTCTGATTGAAGAATCCGAAGTTCTCGAGTGCCAAGCGGCGGAAGATACCGCCGAAGAGCTGCGCCAAGCGCTGCCGGAACTGAGCATAGGTTTAGTTCACGGCCGAATGAAAAGTGCTGAAAAGCAAAAAATTATGGCCGACTTCAAGGCGGGAAGCATACATCTCTTGGTGGCAACCACAGTGATTGAAGTCGGTGTCGACGTCCCCAACTCCAGCTTGATGATTATCGAAAACCCTGAGCGACTGGGCCTTGCACAGTTGCACCAGCTGCGGGGCCGCGTAGGGCGCGGTGCCGTGGCGAGCCATTGTGTGTTACTCTACAAGGCGCCATTGAGCCAAACCGCGAGCCAGCGGTTAAATGTGCTCAGGCAAAGTAATGATGGTTTTGTGATTGCACAGAAAGACTTAGAGATCCGTGGGCCGGGCGAAGTACTGGGCACTAAGCAAACGGGACTGGCCGAGCTGAAAATCGCCGACCTTGTCCGCGATCAGGCGCTTATTCCACATATCCAAAAACTGGCGAGCCATGTGATGTCACAGGCACCAGAATCGGTCGATGCCATTATTCATCGTTGGCTTGGACACAGGCAACAATACGTTCAGGCCTAAACCTTAAGCTAACCCCTTCAAGGTAAAATAAATTCAGCCTGTTCAGCTCACCGCTATGGACAAGCGCGTGGAAACTTGCACAATGAACCTGCCACCGACAACTCGTTGGCACTTGCACTTTAAATGTTAGCTGCATGTATTCACCCCGTTACCTTGACACTTAAGCGAAGGATGTAAAATGCAAGTTAATCAAGATGATAGAATTACACCTCAAGAAACCTCTTCAAGCAGTAATCGCTTTGCTTTGATTGCGATTGTGCTCGTCGTGCTGCTCTCTGCAGGAGGTTATTATTACTACACGAAAGATGACTCACCCAAGCTCATCCCCAATGCGCCGATAGTGCTGCCTGAGCCACCTTCATCTGAACCTATGACGCTCGAGACAGGCACTGAGCCTGAAACTGCGCCGGTGGAAAATGAAGCACCAGCAGTGACCACGCCGGAAACCGAAACCGTCGTCACGCCAACCGAGCCTGCGATTCCTGAAGAAGTCGTCCCTAGCCTGCCTGAGAGCGATGCCTTTGTGCATCAAAAAGCGCTAGCGATCATCAATAACAACGTGGTCGGTTCCTCTTTAGTGAACCAAGATTTGGCCCGTCAGTTTGTGGTGTTTGTGGACAACTTGGCCCAAGGCGATCTCGCCCGCAAAGTCAGCCCAGTCAAAGGCCCAGAAAAGCTGTTCACTGTGTCTGAAATCACTAGCAAAGTGTATTTAAATCCAGAGAGTTACCACAGATACGATGCCTACGCGACTGTACTTGCCAGCATGGATGAAGCAAGCTTAATGCACACTTACAAACAGCTCACACCGCTGTTTGATGAGGCCTTTGCCGAGTTAGGTTACAGCAATGCCAAGTTCAATGACCGAATGCTGCAAGCCATTAAGATCATGCTTGCCGCGCCTATTATCGAAGAGCCTATCGAGCTGAGCTCAATCAGCGTGAACTACCGCTTTGTAGATCCTAATTTAGAGGCCTTACCGAGCGCGCAAAAACTGATGATCCGCATGGGGCCTGAAAACACCCGTAAAGTCAAAGCGGCGCTGCGTAAATTGGAAAACCAACTCGCCCAGTAATGCCCAAAGCTTGTCTAAAAAGGCGCCTAGTGCGCCTTTTTTGTATCTTAAAAATACTACCTATCGACTTGTTCAACTCAGGTTCAGTCCAAGGTTTTATCCTCTATCCTCCCAATAACTCAGCTGCAACGAATGTTACTCTTGGGTGATAAATTCGAACTTGATTGCATTTTGTTAACCATCACAATGCAAATGGCTTCATTAAAACTAAGGACTTAGTGTAGAATAAGCCACTCAATATACGGGGGGAATTGTGCTCGTCAATCCAGCGAGAAAATAGCGATAAGCCAATCAATTCATTAAAATTTTCGCTTAGTTAGGGATAACTAAGACAGCTTTAAATAGTGTCGAGGCAAAGTAGTGCAACTCAGATTCAGCATCCTTTCTTGGGGCGCATGGGCGCCAAAGTATCCACAGCGTGATGACTGGCAAACTTGGTGCAAGCACTCGGCTGACACAAGCAAAGAAAATGACCTCGAGGGGATTTCCCCAGCCCTTTCCCAAGTCCCCGCCATGCAGCGCAGACGTTTTAGCCGTTTAACCAAGATGATGCTGGATGTCAGCTTCCAATGTGAGGCCGCGTCTAACTGTCGCTCGATATTTGCTTCTCGCCACGGCGAGCTTCACCGCACTATTGGCCTGCTCGAAGATATTATTGAAAAACAACCGCTTTCCCCCTTAGGTTTTAGTCAGTCGGTGCATAACACTGGCAGTGGTATTTTTGGCATTTTAGCCAATAACACCGCCCCTTCGACCTCGATTGCCGCGGGCACAGAAACCCTTTCCCAAGCCATGGTAGAAGCGTTCGCCCAGCTGCACCAATCGCCCGAGCCACTGTTGTTGGTGTTTGGCGACGATCCCGTCCCACCAGTCTATGATGAATTTACTCAAGAGTTTGAGTTGCCCTTAGCCCTAGGATTGACCCTAGCGCCTGCAGATGAGAGTGCAACCGTCACCCTCACCCTAAGCCAACTGACAGCAGAGCAGCAACAAAACGCCACGCCGCTATCCTATGGCATGTTGATTCATGCGCTGGCAACCTCACAGGATATTGACGGCTGCTTGTCACACTGGCACTGGAGCCTAACGCATGCCTAATCCAGTGCCACACAATGCCGAATTTAATGTCGCTTATACGCTGCCTGAAAAACGCCGCGCGGGAATCAACTATATTCCCCGTTGGCTCGGCGGCGTCAGTTGCTACATCGCCTTTGGTCTCGGTGGACTGTTAAGCTCGTTAACCATCTTGCCTCTGCTGCGTTTTTGGCCGGGCACGCCCGAGGCGCGGATTATCCGCGTGCAAAAAGCCGTGCACACTATGTTTAAAGGCTTTGTGGCCATGTTGACTTGGGCGGGAGTTATCCGAGTCAGCACCCATAATGCCGAGCTGCTGCAAAATGCCAAGGGCGTGATAGTGATTGCCAATCACCCGAGCCTAGTCGATGTGGTGGTATTAATCAGCTTGATGCCCAATGCGGGCTGTATCGTTAAACAGGGCCTATGGCGCAACCCCTTCTTACGTGGCGTCGTCTCCTGCGCGGGATACATTCCCAATCGCGGTGCCGAACTCATGCTCGAAGATTGCCGAGAAGTCCTTGCCCGCGGCACGAACCTGATTATCTTTCCCGAAGGCACGCGCACCGTATTTGGTGCAAGCATTAACGAATTTGCCCGCGGTGCTGCCAATATCGCCATTCGCACCCAAGCCGATATTTTACCTGTGGTTTTGCGCACTAATGTGCGTGGTTTGACAAAGGAACAACCTTGGTATGAGATCCCAAGGCAAACCATGGGAATGGCCGTCGAAATCGGCAACACAATTTCTCACCAAGGCTACCAAGCCCCTTTGGGTGAGCATGCGAAAATGGCTCGGCAATTAACCCGAGACCTTGAACAATATTATCAACAACAACTCGAAAATAATTATGACTTTACATAACGAAATTAAACAGTTGATCATCGACTGCCTCGACTTAGAAGACGTCAGTATTGATGATATCGACACAGATGCACCGCTATTTGGTGAGGGACTCGGACTCGACTCGATCGACGCGCTCGAGCTTGGTTTAGCCATCAAGAAAAAATTTGATGTGAAAATCGAAGCGAACTCGGATAGCACTAAGGCGCATTTTTACAGCGTCGCCAGCCTAGCTAACTTCATCGAATCACAACGTCCATAGGAGAGGAAGATGCAAAACCGCGAACAAATCCTCGCTATGTTGACCACGATTTTGGTGGATGAGTTTGAAATCGATGCTGATGCGATTACGCCAGAGGCGAATCTCTATCAAGAGTTAGATCTGGATAGCATCGATGCCGTCGACTTAGTGATAAAGCTGCAGCAGCTCACGGGCAAGAAAATTCAGCCCGACGAGTTTAAATCTGTGCGCACAGTCAACGATGTCGTTAACGCCATTGAAGGCCTAGTTAAAGACTAATGCGTGTCCTGCTACAAGTACTAACCGCACTCGCGCTGATTGCTTATCCAGTCGCCGTGTATTTAGGACTGAATTATCTGCCAGCAGGCACCATAGCCCTAGTGCTATGCCTCTTGTTGGTAGTGCGTTTAATGCTGCAAAAGCAAAAGGTTAAAACCTTAGTTTTGCCTTTGCTTGTTGGGATTGCGCTCACAGCGGGCAGTTTTGTCGCCAAACGCAGCGACTGGCTCTTGTATTACCCCGTGGTGATAAATCTCACCATGTTAGCCCTGTTTAGCTACTCGCTATACCAAGGCCCGAGCATGATTGAACGGCTCGCACGGCTCAAAGAGCCCGACTTGCCGGATGAAGCCATAGGTTATCTTAAAAAAGTCACCCTGCTTTGGTGTGGCTTATTTATCCTAAACGGCACAGTGGCGGCCTATACCGCCGCGTTTACCAGCCTAGCAACTTGGACCTTGTATAACGGTTTGATTGCATACGTACTCATGGGACTGCTCCTCGGTGGGGAATGGTTATATCGCAGCTTTTGGTTGAAGAAGACATGACACAACTACTCAAAAACTGGTTAACCCAAGGGCCATTCGCCCAACAACTGATCAGCTTTAATCACCATGACATAGTCACAGGTGCCCTGTTTACCAATCAGGTTGCGCATTTTTACGAGCAGCTGCGCCAAGCGCCTGAACAAAAATGGTTACTGGCGAGTGATACCAGCGATCTGTTTGCAGTAGGTCTGTGTGCAGCACTGTTGGCGGGCAAGGAAATTATTCTGCCGCCCAACACCCAAACCGGCACCTTGAGTGAACTGACCCATCAGTTTGAAGGCATATTGTCGGACAAACCGCTGTGCGAGAGTCACGCCTTTATCCTGCTGAATAAAGAGCTGAGCCTGCCCACCAAACCTTGGCCAGAGAGCGACAGCTTCGGTGAACTAGTGCTCTTTACCTCGGGCAGCAGTGGTGAGCCCAAGGCGATTCGCAAGAGCCTAAGGCAGCTCGATGCCGAAGTGACTGTGCTCGAGCACACCTTCGCCGAGCATTTGCCCCATTGCAGTGTGGTCTCGACCGTTTCCCATCAACATATCTACGGCTTGTTGTTTAAAATCCTCTGGCCCTTAGCCGCCAGTCGCCCTTTTTTAAGCGAGCAGATCGAATACCCAGAGACCTTAAGCTACTACACCGCATTGTTGCCGAATCTGTGCCTCATCAGTAGCCCTGCGCAATTATCCCGTTTGCCTAAGGCGCTAGAACACGAACGCCAACTGCGATCACCTAGCTTAGTCTTCAGCTCCGGCGGGCCGTTAAGTTTCACCGCCGCCCAAGGGGTTGCCCAGTGCTATGGCCATTTACCCATAGAGATATTCGGCAGCACCGAAACCGGCGGTATCGCCTATCGTCGCCAACAGGAGGCCGACGAACCTTGGCAAGTGTTTGAACAAATTACCATAGACCAAGACGCTGACGATGGCGCCCTGCTGCTTAAGTCGCCCTACTTGGCCGACGATCAGTGGTTACGTTGTGAAGATAAAATCGAGCCGACGGCCAATGGCCAATTCAGGCTCAAGGGAAGACTCGACCGCATCGTTAAGATTGAAGAAAAACGTCTTTCACTGGCACAAATGGAGACCTTGCTCTGTAGCCATGCCTATGTCGAGCAGGCCGCCTTGGTCGTATTACCCCAGTTTAAATCCCAGTTAGGGGCGGTGATCACCCTGTCGCCATTAGGCAGAAGTGTGCACCAAGAGCAGGGAAAACTGAGTATCAACAACGCGTTAAAAGCGCATCTACTGACTCAGTTCGAGCGCGTGACTTTACCGCGCCGCTGGCGTTACCCCGAAACCTTACCGTTAAACACTCAGGGCAAGCGCGTCGTCGCCCAGCTAGTTGAGTTATTTGACCATGATTAAGTCGAGTTTACCGCCGATCCTCGCATCAGAGATCGGCCCAGAAAGTATTGAACTGCGCCTCTTTGTCGCCGCCGATCTCGAATATTTTAACGGCCATTTTCCCGAGCAAGCCGTGCTCCCCGGCGTGACCCAACTCGATTGGGCCGTGCGCTTAGGTTGCGAGCATTTTGGTTACAACGCTGCGGTCGCTAATTTAGAAGTGTTAAAGTTTCAACAGCTTATTCTGCCAGGGCAGGAAGTCACCTTAGTCATTAGCCATAATGCCGCCAAAGAGAAGTTAACCTTTGCCTACAGCGATGGCGACCACCGCTATGCCTCCGGGCGTATCAGCTTTGCTAGTCAGCAAGATGATGGAGCATCCCTGTGAGCGACGGTATGAGCGACACATTGTTAGTCCCGCCGAGTGATTTAATGGGCACGGCGCCAATCAAGCTGGCGCTGGTGATCCCCAATTACAATCATAGCGCCGCGATCGCCCAGACCTTAGCCGAGCTCGCCGCCCTCAATCTGCCCTGCTATTTGATTGACGATGGCAGCAACGATGAGACCCGTTATCTGCTGCAATCCTTGGCGGAGCAACACGATTGGGTGACCCTGCTGCAACACCCCTACAACCGCGGTAAGGGTGCGGCGGTGATGACAGGGCTTCGCCGCGCCTATCGCGATGGCTTTACCCATGTGTTACAGGTCGATGCCGATGGCCAGCATAATTTGAGCGATATTCCCGCCATGCTCGCCAAGGCGCAGGCCAAGCCGGATGCGCTGATCTCGGGCAAGCCCGAGTACGACGAGTCCGTCCCCAAGGGGCGACTCTATGGCCGTTACCTCACCCACTTTTGGGTATGGGTCGAAACCTTAAGCTTTGATATTCAAGATTCGATGTGCGGATTTAGGGTGTATCCCTTAGCCGCCACCGAGCGTCTATTAAGCCAGCACGCCCTCACGGAGCGGATGGATTTTGATATCGAAATCCTCGTCAAACTCTACTGGCAAGGGGTGGAAATTCTGTTTCACCCCACTAAAGTCATTTATCCCGAAAACGGTGTCAGTCACTTCCAAGGCGTGGCCGATAATGTGCGCATCACTAAGCTGCACACCCGGTTATTTTTCGGCATGTTAAAACGCCTGCCACAACTGCTGCGCCGTAAACAGAAGGCTCAATCACCCCAGAACGATAAATCTTCAACCCATTGGTCGGGGATGAAAGAGCGCGGCAGTTATTGGGGCATAAAACTGTTGGTCGAAAGCTACCGTTTCGGCGGCCATTGGTTGTGCCGCGCCATTATGTATCCGGTGATTTGCTATTTCTTCCTGACGGGCAAAGTCAGCCGCGAGGCCTCGTTGGATTTTCTGTGCCGCGTGCAACGCCTCGAGCCGCAACATCCCCAATTGAATCAGCCCGTTGGCTGGCGCGATAGCCTGAACCACTTTCTCGCCTTTGGTAATGCGGCGCTCGATAGAATCGATGCCTGGTGCGACCGCATTCAATTAAGCCAAGTGGATTTTCCCGACCGCCAAGTGCTGGCCGATCAGCTAGAAAGCGGTAAAGGCGCGGTGTTATTGGTTTCTCACTTGGGCAATCTCGAACTGTGCCGCGCGATTTCAATCCACCAGCGTAAGGTCAAAGTGAATGTCATGGTGTTAACTAGCCATGCCGAAAACTTTAATAATGTACTCAAGCAATTAAACCCCGATAGCACGCTGAATTTGATCCAAGTAACCGAGCTAAACCCCGCCACCTCTATGCTGCTGCAGCAAAAGATTGAAGACGGTGAGTTAGTGGTGATTGCTGGCGATAGAACCTCATCCCACTCCCAAGGACGCGTGGTATACGCGCCATTTATGGGTGAAGAGGCAGCCTTCCCGCAGGGGCCATTTATTCTGGCCGGTCTCTTGGATTGCCCTGTGTACTTGATGTTCTGCCTGCGCGAACAAGGGCGATATCGCGTGCATTTAGAGCACTTTAGCAACAGTCTCAAAGGGCCACGAGCAGGGCGAATGGAAAGACTACAACAGGCGGTGCATAACTACAGCGAGCGCCTCGAACACTACGCAAGGCGTGAGCCTTTGCAGTGGTTTAACTTTTTTGATTTTTGGCGGGACGATAGCAAGGTTAAGCGCGCAACATCCGCCACACAAACAACAGCAGCACTCCCGGAGCAGGAGCGCACTACAGACAGGACAGAGCATTTATGAGCCACGCAGTTACTCACACGACAACCGCTGAGTCGCCAATCGAATTTGGCCGTCAGTTACTCACATTAGAGCAAGTCGTCGCCGTTGCTAAGGGTGCTAAAGTCAAACTCTGTGATGATGCCGATTACCAAGCATATATCCAAAAGGGCGCCCGCTTTATCGATAGCCTGCTGCACGAAGAAGGTGTGGTCTACGGCGTCACCACCGGCTATGGCGACTCTTGCACAGTGAATGTGAGTCTCGACTTAGTCCATGAGTTGCCACTGCACTTATCCCGCTTCCATGGCTGTGGCCTAGGCGAAGTCTTGAGCGTGATGCAGGCGCGCGCCGTGATGGCTTGCCGTTTAAACTCCCTCGCGATTGGTAAATCCGGCGTGACCTACGAGCTATTAAAGCGCATCGAAACCTTGCTTAATCTCAATATAGTGCCAGTGATCCCAGAGGAAGGTTCGGTCGGCGCCAGCGGTGACTTAACGCCATTGTCTTATCTCGCCGCCGTGCTAGTTGGCGAGCGCGAAGTGATTTATAACAACGAGCGCAGAGCCACCCAAGAGGTTTACCGCGAGCTGAACATCACGCCCCATGTGCTGCGCCCCAAGGAAGGCTTAGCCCTGATGAATGGCACGGCGGTGATGACGGCATTAGCCTGTTTAGCCTTTGATCGTGCACAATATTTAGCGCGTTTAGCCAGCCGCATTACCGCCATGGCGTCGTTAACCCTCAAAGGTAACTCCAACCATTTCGACGATATTCTGTTTGCCGCCAAACCCCATCCGGGACAAAACCAAATCGCGGCTTGGATCAGGGAAGATTTGAACCACCATGTTCACCCCCGCAATTCAGATCGTCTGCAGGACAGATATTCCATCCGCTGCGCGCCGCACATCATTGGCGTATTGCAGGATGCGCTGCCCTTTATGCGCCAATTTATCGAAACCGAAGTTAACAGCGCCAATGATAACCCCATAGTCGATGGTGAAGGCGAACATATTCTCCACGGCGGCCATTTCTACGGCGGACACATTGCCTTTACGATGGATTCCTTGAAAAACACTATCGCCAACATCGCCGATCTCATCGACCGCCAAATGGCATTAGTGATGGACCCTAAGTTTAACAACGGTTTACCCGCTAACCTTTCGGGTTCAACTGGGCCACGCCGCGCCATCAACCATGGCTTTAAGGCGGTGCAAATCGGCGTTTCGGCTTGGACGGCAGAGGCGCTCAAGCACACTATGCCCGCGAGCGTTTTCTCTCGCTCAACCGAATGCCATAACCAGGACAAAGTCAGCATGGGCACTATCGCCGCCCGTGACTGTATGCGCGTATTACAGCTGACAGAACAAGTCGCCGCCGCAGCCCTACTCGCCATGACTCAAGGCATTGGTCTGCGTATCAAACAGAATGAGTTAGACGAAGCTTCGCTGACCCCTTCGCTGGCGACCACGCTCGCCCAAGTGCGCGCCGATTTTGAGCCATTAGTCGAAGACAGACCGCTCGAAGCCGTGCTGCGCCAAACCGTTGCGAAAATCCAAGCCGGCGAATGGGAAGTGTGCCGATGAAAGCCTTGCTCAGCATAGAAATGGACATGCAGATCCCCTTCCACGATGTGGATTCGATGGGGATCACTTGGCATGGTAATTACCTGCGTTATTTCGAGATTGCCCGCTGCAAATTACTCGACGAGTTAGGCTACAACTATCGCCAAATGCAGGCCTCGAACTATGCATGGCCGATTATTGATTTGCAGATCAAATACGTTAAGGCCAGCACCTTCGAGCAAAACATTACCGTGCGAGCCGAGTTGGTCGAGTGGGAAAATCGCCTAAAAATCAATTATCAAATCCGTGATACGGCAACGGGTGAGCGTATTACCAAGGGCTATACCATTCAGGCGGCGGTGGATATGACGAGCCAAGAAATGTGCTTTGTGACGCCAGAGATATTCCGCAGCAAAATAGCCCCGCTGCTTGCAAAGGCGGATAGCGAATGATTACCCTCCTCGCACGAACTAAGTGGTGGCTAGGGTTCTGCCAAAGCCTACTAATAATCTGCACACTGCTGTTTGGCTCGGTACAGGCGCAGAGCCTCACCGATTCGAACCTCACAAGTTCGAGCCAATATCAAACGCTATTTGCCCAAGGCGCAGATAACGCTGCATTGCTCGCCCTCAGCCAAAAACTTAACCTTGGCGAGACGGTGCGCGGCCACTTTGTGCAATCACGCCAGCTTAAAGTACTGAAAAAGCCCCTCGTGAGCCAAGGCCAGTTTGTGTTCGACAAGGCACAAGGGCTGATCTGGCATCAACTTAGCCCCTTTGAGTCCTTGCTGATTTTAAAAGATAAGCAACTGATCCAAAAAGATAGCCAAGGGCGAGTGCAAATCAGCCAAGCCGATGCTTCGGCAAGCGCGGCGGCCATGGGAGATTTGTTACCGAGTCTAGTGAATGCCATGCTGGGCGGCGATATTTCGGGCTTAAGTGCAAACTTCGAACTGCACTTTTTAGCCCAAGAAGCCTTAGCGCAAGACAAGTCGTCACAAGAAAGCTCAAGTTCAGGCGGCGCAAACTGGCAGTTGGGATTAACCCCAAAAGATCCGCTGATGAAGAAGGCCATCGCCCACATGGTGCTCGAAGGCAGCGATACTCTACATGCCTTAGTGCTACTCAGCGCCAAGCCGAGTGTGAGTCCGCAGGATATCACCCGTATCGATTTTAGCGAGCTGCGCCAAGGTCCACTGAGTGAGGCTGAGTTAGCCCAATATGCCATCAGCCAGACGAGTTCTAAAGACGCGGGTTCAAGGGAGTAGGCAGAATCATGGCGCCCAAGATTGCCACGCGTATTGGCCATAGCCTGATGCAAACCTCGACTAAATGGCGCTTCGCTATTTGGTTGTGTTTGATGCTGGCGGCAAGCCTGTGGACGCTGCAACTGTGGCAAAATGGGGCAAAGGTTCAAAGCGATATTCTCGCCATGTTGCCCCATCTGCAGCAGGATGCACTCACGGCGCGCGCCCTCGAACAAGTGGAATCGACACTCGCCGATCAAGTGTATCTCGCCCTGATTGCCGAGGATGAATCTCAGGCGATTGCGGCGGCAACACTCCTGATGGAGCAGCTTAAGACTCAACATACCGCTTTTACCGATATTCGTAGCGCCGATCTGCAGATGGGTGAAGCCCTAGGGCAATTTTATTTCCCCTATCGCTTTAAACTGCTCACGCCTGAACAAACCCAAGCATTAAGCCATGATGGCCTCGAGCACTTAATCGCCTCGGCCACTCAGCAGCTCTACAACGCCTTTAGTTATGCCAATAGCCAACTCTTGACCCAAGATCCTTTGCTGTTGTTTCCCGACAATTTGCTCGCCCTTGCGCCTAGTTCGAAGCTGGGCGCTAGCCAAGGGATTTTACTTGCCCATCCCAACCAAGGTGTTGATACCCAAAAAGGTGTTGATAACAGTGAAGGCGTGGCCGCCATTGTGATGGCAAAAGGCACCGAAAGCGCCTTTAACCCTAATGCACAGTTACGCCAGCAAGCGGCACTCACTCAAGCGCTGAATGCCGTCAGCACCCAATATGCCAGCGTTAAAGTGTTACAGGCGGGCGCGCTGTTCCATGCCATAGAGGCTACCAATACCGCGAAGAGTGAAATCTCTGTCCTCGGCCTCGCCTCTTTGCTCGGCGTAGTGTTATTGGTTTGGCTGGCGTTTCGCTCCGTGATGCCACTCTTGCTGGCGATGGTAACCATTGGCAGCGGCCTGCTGCTGGCGGTGACCTTTACCTTAAGCGTGTTCGGAGAACTGCATTTACTCACTCTCGTCTTTGGCACTAGCCTGATTGGGATTGCCATCGACTACAGTTTCCATTTTTACTGCGAGCGGTTAAGCGATAATGAGCGTAGCGCGCAGGCGACCGTGGCCTATATCTTCCCCACAGTGTCACTGGCCTTTATCACCAGCGCCTTGGCCTATGTTGGTATCGGTTTAGCGCCGTTTCCCGGCATGCAGCAGGTGGCAATTTTCTGCGCCTCGGGCTTACTCGGCGCCTACCTGACGTTAGTGCTCGCCTATCCATTATTGGCGGGCAGCAAGTTGCCTTCGGGAGAACGTCCGTTAACTCTGGCACAGGCTTATCTTGCAAAACTCACTGGATTCTCCAATAAACTGGTCTCGCCATGGGGATTGAGTCTGTTTGCCTTAGTGCTCGTGGCAGTTTGCCTGCTGGGGATCAGCAAGCTTAACGTCGACGATGATATTCGCCATTTACAGCAAAGCCCTGCGAGCGTGACGGAGCCTGAAGACAAGCTCAGAAAATTACTCAGTGGCGGCACGGATAATCAGTTTTTATTGGTGCGCGCCTCCAGCGAAGAAGCCTTACTGCAACGACTCGAAGCCCTAAGTCCGCAGCTCGATGCCGCCATTAAAGAGCAAGAGCTGGGCAACTATGTCAGCCTCAGCCGTTATCTGCCAAGCAAGCAAAAGCAGGATGCAGCGTATCAATTACAGGGCAAGATTTACCAATCGCAATTAACCACAGTGCTAAACAACATTGGCCTCGATGACAACCTAGCACCTGACCTTTCTGCCGCCTATCTTGCCGCTAAGGATAGCTATATCACCCCGGCGGATTTTTTCGAGCTGGGCCTAGGCAAACAGTTAGCCCCACTCTGGCTTGCACCACAGGGATTAGCGCCGCTTGAGCACTCAACAGAACCAACGACCAGCCCCGATAATGCCAACCAAGGGAACGATAGCCACGGCGCCATAGTGCTGCTTGGTGGTATTGAAGATATTGCAGCCCTCAAGGCACGCTTTGCTAACGATGCGCAGGTGCAGCTTATTGATAAAGTCGCGGATATCTCTACGGTGATGGGCTACTATCGCCTGCTTACCCTCAAGTTATTAGGGCTGGCGCTCGTTATCGCCCTCTTACTATTTAGCCTGAGCTTTGGCGTTAAAAGAGCCGCATTAGTGGTCGCCGTACCCGCGCTGGCCGCCTTACTCACCTTGGCCATTTTAGGCTTAGTCGGCTCGCCCTTAAGCTTGTTTCATGCGCTGGCGCTGATTTTAGTCTTCGGGATTGGGATAGATTACAGTTTGTTCTTTGCCTCCGCCCAGCAACATGGCAAGGCTGTGATGATGGCGGTGTTTATGTCCGCCTGCTCGACCCTATTGGCCTTTGGCTTACTCGCCTTTAGCCAAACCCAAGCTATTCATTATTTTGGATTAACCCTGTCCCTCGGCATAGGGTTTACCTTTGTACTTTCGCCATTGATTTTGACCACCAGTCAGGTTTTAACCACCAACAAGGTCTCGATACCTACAAGGAATGTTATTTAAATGTCCACATCTACCGCTGCAAGCTCCGCACAGTCCCACTCCCTTTCCGTCGATGTGGCCATTATTGGCGCAGGCCCCTCGGGCTCGATTGCCGCTAGCCTATTGCATAAGCAAGGCAAACGGGTATTAGTGCTAGAAAAACAACACTTTCCACGCTTTTCTATCGGCGAGAGCCTGCTGCCCTGCTGCATGCAATTTATTGAAGAAGCGGGCATGTTAGAGGCGCTGAATGCGGCGGGATTCCAATATAAAAATGGCGCCGCCTTCCGTCGCGATGGGGTGTATACCACCTTCGACTTTACCGACAAATTTACCCCAGGGCCGGGAACAACCTTTCAAGTACAACGGGGAAACTTCGATAAATTACTCGCAGATACTGCGGCAAGTTTTGGGGTGGAGATCCGTTACGGTGAAACCGTTGAGGCAATAGAGTTAACTGCCGCACCTCGTTTAACTGTGCGTAACGAGCAGGGAGAACTTTACCAAGTCGAGGCCAAATATGTGCTCGATGCCAGCGGTTTTGGCCGCGTATTACCACGACTGCTCGACCTCGAAACGCCTTCTTCACTGCCGACCCGCAGCGCCATCTTCACCCATGTGGAAGATAACATCAGCGATCCCAACTTCGACCGGAATAAGATTTTAATTAGCGTGCACCCGCAGCATCAGGATATTTGGTACTGGTTGATTCCCTTCAGCAACGGTCGCTGCTCGCTCGGCGTAGTGGCAGAGCCGCAATTACTCGCGCGCCTCGAAGGCGATTTAGAGCAGCAGCTACTGACCATAGTCAAAGAAGAACCCGGCCTGAAAGCATTGCTGGCCAATGCCAAGGTCGCCCAGCCCTGTGCAACACTCAAGGGTTACTCTGCCAACGTATCGCGTCTCGCCACCGACAAGTTTGCCCTGCTGGGCAACGCGGGCGAGTTTCTCGATCCGGTATTCTCATCGGGGGTGACTATCGCCATGCAATCGGCATCGATGGCGGCAAAATGCGTGCTTAAACAGCTAAATGGCGACACGGTAGATTGGCCTACCGAGTACTCAGCACCGTTAATGCAAGGGGTGAACACCTTCCGCACCTATGTGCAGGCTTGGTACGATGGCCGCTTCCAGGATGTGATTTTTTATGAAAATCCGAATCCTAAAATCAAGCAAATGATTTGCTCGATTTTGGCAGGCTATGCTTGGGATGTGCAAAATCCCTTTGTAAAAGATTCCGAGCGACGCCTGAATATGGTGGTCGAGCTATGTCGGCAGGAAGCCGAACTCAGCGCCGAGCCAGCTATTAGCGAATTAGCCGAGGTGTAATTCGATGCGCTTAAGCCTTAACGCCAAAGGTCGCCACAAAGCCATTGCGACGTTTTGCTTGCTCCTGATCAGCCTAG
Organism: Shewanella sp. Koi 1; assembly: GCF_052907445.1. Taxonomy (NCBI): domain Bacteria; kingdom Pseudomonadati; phylum Pseudomonadota; class Gammaproteobacteria; order Alteromonadales; family Shewanellaceae; genus Shewanella; species Shewanella sp. Koi 1. The sequence goes on from NZ_JBREJM010000001.1 coordinate 4,448,980, forward strand.
GCTTGATGGGATGCAGCGAGCTGCTCTATCGGCAAACCTGTGTCGGTTTGGCGAAAGATATGCGTTACTGCTTAGCGCCACTCCCCCACGATTTTGGCCCGGCGATCGAGAAACCGCTCACTAAGCCTCAGGCAAATGCGCCCCAAAGCCAGATTCAAAGCCAGAGTCAGCAAAACGACAGCAAAGCTGGGGTATCCTCACCCCAGTCCTTTAGTCAGAAGGTGAGCATTAAGGTAGGCGATAACACCCACGAGCTACTCACCCAGCTCGAACTCGAAGGGGAACGGATGACGCTGGTCGGGCTCGCGCCCCTTGGACAGGCATTGTTTACCTTGGTTTACGATGGGAATACACTCAGCAGTGAACAGAGTCTGTTGTTAGGGGATGAGTTTAAGGCCGAATACCTGATGGCGATGATGCAACTCATCTATTGGCCGGAGCAGAGTATTAAAAGCCATTTAGAGGGCGGCGAGTTAGTGACAGGACTGTGTGACGCAATTCCCTGTCGCCAGTTTTATAGCCAAGACACGCTGATCAGTCGCAGTGATAATCAGACTCAAGTGATACAAATTCGTTATCAGCAACAGAGCGATGATGCACTCTGGCAGGCACACATTAATTTGACCATGCCACAGGCAAAATTTGAGTTAGAGATACAACCCATTTAATCGTCTTTTGACCATGCCATAGGCACCCGTTAACAGCCAATCGATATGAGCTTTTAGCATTGCTCGCATCAAAGGCCATAGGTATAGCAAGCAGCAATGAACAACAGAGTCGCCATTACACAGATTGGATTGTGTACCCCGTTAGGGCAAACGCCCGAACAGGTGTTAGCCCGCTTGATTGCAGGCGATACCAGTGCCATGCAAACCAGTGACACCCTGCTATTTGGGGAGTCGACACTGGTCGCGCCCGTCACTGAGCCGTTACCGACGATACCTGCCGCACTGGCGCAATTCGATTGTCGCAATAATCAATTACTCCTTGCTGCCGCACTGCAAATTCGCGACGCCGTAGAGCAAGCTAAAAGTGACTTTGGCACCGACCGCATCGGCGTAGTCTTAGGCACCAGCACCTCGGGGATTTCGAAGGGCGAAGCCGCCTTGGCCTATCGCAATCAACACGGCCACTTCCCCGCCGATTACCATTACTTCCAACAGGAACTCGGCAGCACCAGCGATTTTTTACGCCAGTTATTTGCACTCCAAGGCCCCTGCTACACCATTTCGACCGCCTGCTCATCCAGCGCTAAGGTGTTTGCCAGCGCCAAACGCCTACTCGAGGCCAAGCTGTGCGATATGGTGATCGTTGGCGGTATCGACAGCCTGTGCCAACTGACAGTCAACGGGTTTCACGCCTTAGAGTCGGTTTCCAAGGGGCATTGCAATCCCTTCAGCGCCAATCGTGATGGCATCAATATCGGTGAAGGCGCCGCGCTGTTTACCCTGACCCTAGCGGAAAACGAAACACTCGGCTCAACGCAAGCGAATGTATTGCTTGCAGGCATAGGCGAGTCGAGCGATGCGCACCATATGTCGGCGCCGCACCCCGAAGGTGCGGGGGCAATTGCCGCCATGCAGGCCGCGCTTGATGATGCACACATTTCGGCGCAACAGATTGATTATATAAACTTACATGGCACAGCAACGCCTAAAAATGATGCGATGGAAAGCCGCGCCGTACTCTCGGTATTTGGCGAAGCGCCGCCACCCGCAAGCTCAACTAAACCTCTGGTTGGCCATACCTTAGGGGCCGCGGGCGCGATTGAAGCCGCATTTTGTTATTTATTGCTCTCACCCCATAATCACCATCTTGCCCTGCCTCCCCACAGATTTGATGGGCAGCCAGATCCACAGGATCCCAGCATAGCCTTAGTCGCGCCCAAGCAATGCGCCGAGCATGGCAAGCTTAACTATGTGATGAGCAACTCCTTCGCCTTTGGTGGCAGCAATGCCAGCCTGATTTTTTGCCGTAAAGGGGCTTAAGTTTTATGTCCAGTTCTACTGACACTGCAATGGCACCCGCCGAGCCGATGTGGCTGCAACAATTAGCCGAGCAGAATATTGCCGATTTTATTCCGCACCGCGCGCCGATGATCTTGATTGATAAGATTATTCACTATCAGCAGGATGCACTCGAAACTGAAGTGCAGATCAGCCCTCAGAGTGCTTATTTTGACGAGCAACGTCAGGCTGTCCCCAATTATGTGGGCATAGAATACATGGCGCAGAGCATCGCTGCCCTCGCCGGTGTAGAGGCCAAACTGCGCCACGATAAAATCCGAGTGGGTTTTTTATTGGGATCGCGTAAATTAGCCTTACACACAGCGCAGTACGAGCTGAACCGTCGCTACCGCACTCAGGTCAAACGCCTCTATCAGGAAGAGTCGGGACTGGCAGTATTCGATTGTCAGATTTATCTGTTGCCCGAGGCGGGAGCGGAGCAAGCACCACAACTCGTGGCCGAGGCCAATGTGAACGTGTTCCAACCCCAGGACACCCAAGCGTATATCGCCTCCAGTCAGGCTTAATACCTGAATTGGCGCTCACAAGCGCCAAGCTTTAAACCGACGCAACGTCAGTCGCACTACAAAAGGATTTAGCCCTTTGATGCATAAACAACTCATCATCAAGCATCACGGGTGGAGAAATAAAGATGAATAACAGAGTATTAGTCACAGGTTCGAGCCGCGGTATTGGCAAAGCCATCGCCCTGAAACTGGCCGCGGGGGGCTACGATATCGCGCTGCATTATCACAGCAATCAGGCCGCAGCCGATGCCAGCGCCGCAGAACTTAGCGCCCTTGGGGTGAACGTCAGCCTATTGAAGTTTGATGTTGCCGACCGAGCCGCGGTAAAAGCCGCCATTGAGGCCGATATCGAGGCCAATGGCGCCTACTATGGCGTGATACTCAATGCGGGCATCAATCGCGACAATGCCTTTCCAGCGATGAGCGAAACCGAATGGGATAGCGTAATCCACACTAACCTCGATGGTTTTTACAATGTCATTCACCCCTGCGTTATGCCTATGGTACAAGCGCGCAAGGGCGGACGAATTATCACCTTGGCTTCCGTTTCAGGTATCGCGGGTAACCGTGGTCAGGTCAATTACAGCGCCTCCAAAGCTGGGCTGATTGGTGCCACTAAGGCGCTGTCCTTAGAGCTAGCCAAACGTAAGATCACCGTCAACTGCATTGCACCAGGTTTAATCGAAACCGATATGGTGGCGGATATTCCTAAGGATATGGTCGAGCAGTTAGTGCCGATGCGCCGCATGGGTAAACCCAATGAAATCGCCGCCTTAGCCGCCTTTTTAATGTCGGACGATGCCGCCTATATCACGCGCCAAGTGATTTCGGTGAATGGAGGCATGATCTAAATGACGCAGCACAATCCCCTAGGCAGACGAGTCGTCGTTACTGGTATCGGTGGCATCAGTGCCCTAGGCCATGACTGGCCGAGTATCGCAAGCAGCCTTAAGGCACAAAAAAACTGTGTCGTGACGATGGCGGAATGGGATAAATACGACGGACTAAACACTCGCCTCGCCGCACCTGTGACTGACTTTGAAGTGCCGAGCCACTATTCACGCAAAAAGATCCGCTCCATGGGGCGCGTCTCGATTATGGCGACTCGCGCCAGCGAGCTTGCACTGATGGATGCAGGACTCTTGGACGACCCTATCGTCACCTCGGGGGAAATGGGGATTGCCTATGGTTCTTCCACCGGCAGTACCGATCCGCTGATCGCCTTTGGCGATATGCTCAAACATGGCGATATGTCAGGCGTCACCGCCACCAGCTATATCCGCATGATGGCCCACACTACAGCGGTAAACGTGGGGGTATTCTTTGGCCTTAAGGGACGCATTCACACCACCAGCAGCGCCTGTACTTCGGGCAGCCAAGGCATAGGCTACGCCTATGAGGCCATTAAATACGGGCAACAGACCTTAATGCTCGCGGGTGGCGGTGAAGAACTCTGCGCCACCGAGGCCGTGGTATTTGATACGCTGTTTGCCACCAGCACGAAAAACACGACGCCAGAATTATCGCCACGCCCTTTTGATACCCAGCGTGATGGCTTAGTGATTGGCGAAGGCGCTTGTACGCTGGTGCTTGAAGAGTTAGAACACGCCATAGCGCGCGGCGCGAAAATTTACGCCGAGATCGTCGGTTTTGGCACTAATTCCGATGGTCAGCATGTCACTCAGCCCAATAGCGATACCATGGAAATCGCCATTCGTTTAGCCCTTAAGGATGCGGCGCTCACGCCAGATGCCATTGGTTATGTGAATGCCCACGGCACTGCGACCGATCGCGGTGACGTTGCCGAAACCCATGCGACCCATGCCGTATTCGGTGCGGATATGCCGATTTCATCCCTGAAAAGCTACACAGGCCATACCTTAGGTGCCTGCGGCGCGTTAGAGGCATGGGTCAGTATCGAAATGATGAATGCGGGCTGGTTTGCCCCTACGCTTAATCTCGACAATATCGATCCAGAATGTGCCACGCTCGATTACATTCGCGGCGAGCCACGTACGCTCGACACCGACTATGTGATGAGCAATAACTTCGCCTTTGGCGGCATCAACACCTCACTGATTTTTAAACGCTGGAAAACGACATAAGGACATATCAATGAAACCATTAGTTGCAAGCATTTTACTCGGCATTAGCTTACTGGGCTCTCCTGTGTGGGCGCAGGAATATACGGTTGAAACCTATCAAGAAATTTTTAAAGGCGACAATCAATTTAAGCAAAAACAAGCCATCGAAACCCTGACGATTGCCGGATTATCCGATCCCGCCATTTACGATGTGTTAGAGGCCAAATTGATCGAATCGCTGCCCCTCGCCACCGAGAAAAATGCCATCGACTACAGCGCTTGGTTAGTCAAAGGCTTAGCCTACTCGGGTAACGATAAGTACAGCGAAACTATCAACAGCATAGTGCGTGGCAACTTTCATAAAAAACTGAAAAAGTACGCGACTCAAGCGCTTGAGAACCTAGATAAATACAAAAAATGGAACGCCATTTTAGCGGACAAGAGCCAATATGTGGCCGAACAAAGCCCTAAAAACAATGCCTATGCCAATGCGTTAAAGAGCGACGATTTAGAGCTAATGCGCCTTGCCGCTAAACGCATGATGGACGATCAAAACTATGATGATTTTCTGTTAGAGCGTCTGAGCGTTGAGTTGAAAAATCCACGCCTAATGAGCAACGATAAGTTAGCCATCGATACCTACGCCAATATGGCCAAGGCCCTCGCCGCATCGGGCAATACGCAATACCGCGAAGTCATTGAAAATATTGCCAACAACAACCCAAACAAAAAGCTTAAAAGCTACGCCGAGAGCTATCTGAAGAAGTACTACTAATCATCTTTGGATGAGTAAAAGCGTTAACAACAAGCCGAGAATCATCTCGGCTTTTTGATCTCATTTGTAGGCAAGTCATGGGACGGACAGTCGTCTCGCCAATTCCCATAATTTACCTTTCAAGCCTTAACCTAATCTGCTTGCCATATGACTAACACGTATAAAAATGTTCTGAAATCATGCTAGTGAACCCGTTCTCCCCATAATGATTCTTTGCACCGAATAAATTATATTTAAATCAGTTGGTTGAAAGTTTTTCTGCTAAATCATAGGATGTGAGCTTATGTGCACTATGCAAATGTCATATACACTCGGTCGAACGCTGTGAAATTTAATAACCCCCTAAAAACCTTAATTTTTGTGGCATTTACACTAAACCTTGGCTGGATGTATTACGTCGAATATTTAAAAGAACAACCTGAAAAAAGCTTAGAAGAAAGGATGCGAGTGTATTTTACTGACGATGACGAAAAGATAAAAATGACATGGTTCAGAACTAGCGCATCAGGAATATCCTTGGCACTAGAAATACAAGGAATGGATCAACCCAATGTTGATATAGAAAAGATAAAGTCTAATTCCAAATCTATTATTAATAGTAAAGTCCTGATGAATCCCTAATGATTTTTATCAAAATCATTAAGTTAAGGTAGATACACATCTTGTCATATGATCAAATGGTTTCGCCAAAAATCAATAATCAGACAACAAAATGTGCGAACTCGATATTTTACACGACTCTCTTTACCAATTCTGCCCCGAATTACACTTAAAACGACTCAACAGCTTAACGTTGGCTTGCCACGCCTTACTTGACTGTAAAACTCTCACTCTTACCGAACTTGGCCGTAACCTGCCAACCAAAGCGAGAACAAAACATAACATCAAACGAATCGACCGATTGTTAGGTAATCGTCACCTCCACAAAGAGCGACTCGCTGTATACCGTTGGCATGCTAGCTTTATCTGTTCGGGCAATACGATGCCCATTGTACTTGTTGACTGGTCTGATATCCGTGAGCAAAAACGGCTTATGGTATTGCGAGCTTCAGTCGCACTACACGGTCGTTCTGTTACTCTTTATGAGAAAGCGTTCCCGCTTTCAGAGCAATGTTCAGAAAGCTCATGACCAATTTCTAGCCGACCTTGCGAGCATTCTACCGAGTAACACCACACCGCTCATTGTCAGTGATGCTGGCTTTAAAGTGCCATGGTATAAATCCGTTGAGAAGCTGGGTTGGTACTGGTTAAGTCGAGTAAGAGGAAAAGTACAATATGCAGACCTAGGAGCGGAAAACTGGAAACCTATCAGCAACTTACATGATATGTCATCTAGTCACTCAAAGACTTTAGGCTATAAGAGGCTGACTAAAAGCAATCCAATCTCATGCCAAATTCTATTGTATAAATCTCGCTCTAAAGGCCGAAAAAATCAGCGCTCGACACGGACTCATTGTCACCACCCGTCACCTAAAATCTACTCAGCGTCGGCAAAGGAGCCATGGATTCTAGCAACTAACTTACCTGTTGAAATTCGAACACCCAAACAACTTGTTAATATCTATTCGAAGCGAATGCAGATTGAAGAAACCTTCCGAGACTTGAAAAGTCCTGCCTACGGACTAGGCCTACGCCATAGCCGAACGAGCAGCTCAGAGCGTTTTGATATCATGCTGCTAATCGCCCTGATGCTTCAACTAACATGTTGGCTTGCGGGCGTTCATGCTCAGAAACAAGGTTGGGACAAGCACTTCCAGGCTAACACAGTCAGAAATCGAAACGTACTCTCAACAGTTCGCTTAGGCATGGAAGTTTTGCGGCATTCTGGCTACACAATAACAAGGGAAGACTCACTCGTGGCTGCAACCCTGCTTACTCAAAATCTATTCACACATGGTTACGTTTTGGGGAAATTATGAGGGGATCTCTCAGAGTAAAGTCTGTAATGAACCTCTGCTACGATCATACCTTGAAGCTGGAAATTGGATATCTATCGATATTCGTGATGGCTCTAAAACTAACGTAACAAACATTATGAATTTTCAATTTACCAATGAAAAATGCGTTTAAAAACCCAGAAAAATCATACGAATGCATAATTCTGGCTAAAAATTATTTTTACTAACGTATAAACCAAATATAAATCAGTTAGTTGAACATTATTTTACCAAATAGCCAGAGGAAAGATTATGTGCGCATGCACAATAAAAATTGTTACGTGTTTTCAGGTTCATCGAAGTAATCTGTATGGAAGAATTATCAGCCTCTGTAGTATTAGATAAGTTTAAAAGCGCGAAACCTAAAGATTATAAATTAGTGGCGCAATTCCAAGATTAGTATTTTGAATCGCCAACTCGTATCAAAACTCTTGGCCTACCCTTTGCTTAATCACCGCAGCGTTTTACCCCTAAAAACAACCAAACGCGATAACGCAATGATGGATAAGCGCCAACACAGGGAATTTTAATCTTGAGAGCAACAATGAAAATAATACTAGATGATCTAAAAGGGCCTGAAATTGCAGCACTTTTAACTGAGCACCTTGAAGATATGCGGGCAACCTCGCCACCAGAAAGTGTGCACGCACTAGACCTTGATGGCCTGCGCCAACCCAATATTCGCTTTTGGACACTGTGGGATGGCCGCAATCTGGCGGGCTGCGGTGCACTAAAATGGTTAGATGCCGAGCATGCGGAGATCAAATCGATGCGTACCGCCACCACCTACAAACAACAAGGGATCGCTTCTAAGGTATTGCAGCACTTGATCAATGATGCCAAAGCCGCAGGTGTGCAGCGCCTGAGCCTAGAGACAGGTTCGATGGCCTTTTTCCAGCCTGCCCGTAACCTGTATGCCAAATTTGGATTCGAGCTGTGCGGCCCCTTTGCCGATTACGTGCTCGACCCCAATAGCCTGTTTATGACCAAAAGGCTCTAGGCCTCTGCACACATCAATCCACTAAGGTAGCGAACCTCAGTCTAGACCTAGCCACAGCTAAGTTTTTGCCTGTTTAGTTGTGGTTAAGGCGCGATGCTTGTGCCAGTAATGCATTAAAAATCCGAGTAATAATCCCCAGAAGGCGCTGCCAATCCCCAATACACTCACACCCGATGCGGTGACAAGAAACGTAATCACCGCCACTTCTCGTTCGTCGTTATCCGCAAGCGCGGCGGTTAGACTGTTACCTATGGTGCCAAGCAGAGCTAATCCTGCAATCGCAAGCACCAACTCCTTCGGAAATGCGGCGAAGAGGCCAACTACAGTGGCGCCAAGTAAGCCAGTGATAAAGTAAAACACGCCGCCCCACACAGCCGCCCAGTAACGGGTCGCGGGATTTGGGTCAGCTTCTTTACCCATGCAAATCGCCGCTGTAATGGCGGATAAGTTAAAGGCAAAGCCGCCAAGGGGGGCAAACAATACCCCCATCAGACCCGTCACGGTAATTAATGGCGAGATAGGCGGACGATAACCATGGCCGTGGAGCGCTGCTACCCCAGGCATATTTTGTGAGGCCATAGTCACCACAAATAAGGGCAGCGCCACACCCACTACGCTGGTGACAGAAAACGCAGGCGCTATCCATACGGGAGCCGCGAATTGCAACTCAAGCTTATCGAGTTGCAGTAGCTCCAATTGATAACTCATCCCTATCCCCACGACGAGGGTGAGTAACATAATGTAGCGCGGCGCCCAGGGCTTAAGCACAACAAACACTAATAACATCAATAGGATTAAGCTCAGTTGAGTCTGCATTGCTTGAAACAGTCCTAAACCAAACTGCAGTAAAATCCCCGCTAACATGGCCGACGCGACTGACTGCGGCATGATACGAATAAGCTTATCCATCCAACCCGCCAAGCCGCATAGGGTGATCAACAAAGAGCTAATCAGGAAGGCGCCGACGGCTTCGTTGATACTTAATCCCGCAAGGCTAGTGACCATCAGCGCCGCCCCGGGGGTCGACCATGCCGTAAGCACCGGATTTTTATAGTAGAGAGACAGGCCAATACTGGTGAGCCCCATGCCAACACCTAAGGCCCACAGCCATGAACTCATCTGTGCCGATGTCGCGCCCACGGCATCCGCCGCCTGCAGGATAATCACCGCCGAACTGCTGTAGCCCACCAGCACAGCAATAAAGCCCGCCGATATTTTTGATAGTCCTAAAGCCTCGCGCCACATCATCCCTACTCCTATTCCTACCCTTGCCTTGATCATCGCACCATTAATTATTTGTGCGCTATAACGCACGAGATGGACAAGATAGCACCTGTGCGTTATAACGTACAAATAATTTTTTTAAGCGTCATAACCTCATGCAGACCATCAACAGCTATCTTGCCGCGACCCTAAAACAACTGCGCAGCCAAAAGGGTTGGAGTTTAGATAAAGCGGCACTCGAGACAGGCGTAAGCAAGGCCATGATAGGCCAGATTGAGCGCGGCGAATCTAGCCCCACCATTGCTACCCTGTGGAAAATCGCTAGCGGTTTTAATATCTCACTCTCAACTTTTCTGGAGCCGACACCCGAGAGCCAAGGCGCGGTCTTTCGTAACGCCGATGCATTACGCCAAAAACCTGCAACCGACGGCATGTTAGTGGCGTCGCTATTTCCCTTTGAACCACGCTTTGGTTTTGAAATGTTTGAACTCACCCTGTTGCCGCATTATGAGCGCCTCTCAGAGCCCCATGAGGCGGGTGTGACCGAGCATGTGATCGTACTGAGCGGCACAATGGAAGTGTTAGTCGATGGCCAGTGGCAACCATTACAGCAGGGGGAAGCCGTGCGCTTTGCCGCCGATAAACCCCATGGTTACCGTAACTTAAGCGATCAACCCGTGGTGTTTCATGATCTAATCCACTACCACAGAGCAGCGCCAGCCACCGAGTAACGCCGACAAGCCAAGCGCCAACAGATTGCGGCTTGCGCCCGCCAATCCATTAGAATAAACTTATTGAAAATTTTCTAATCATAGAGGCAAAGCTATGTTTCAATCTTTACTGGCTAAATTATCTGGTAGCAGCAACGGTGAAAAATGTTGGCAATTGATTGATCAAGGTGCGCGCGTTATCGATGTGCGCTCACCGGAGGAGTTTGCCTCGGGTCATTTGCCTCAGGCCATCAACGTGCCGCTGCCAACGCTCGACCAATGGTTACATCAGGTTGACAATAAACAGCATCCCTTTGTGCTTTACTGCGGCGCGGGTATCCGTGCCCAAAAGGGCTGCGATATTTTAAAAGCTAATGGTTTTGAATGTGTGGTGAACGGTGGTTCGCTAAAAGATTTAGTCTGTTGCCAGCCAAGCTAAAACCTAAGCCAAGCAGATCAACTATGCGTGAGGAGGTGCAGATGACAACAAAGTGCCCACGCCCAACTAGCGGCGAACAACTGCCTAAGCCCAAAGTGGTTCGCGAAACCCGCTACAGCGTGAGCCGTAACCGTGGCCAAGCAAGCACTAAGGTTCGCTATATCGAAACCAGCGCCATCTCCCTTGGCTGCAAACTGTGCGAATAATTGTGTTCTGCACAAACAAAAATGCCAGCATTTACGCTGGCATTTTTTATTATCTTTACGATTAAACCGCTAACTTATCGATACTGGCTTTAGCTTCGCTGATCCCTTTTTGGTTAGCTTCTGGGCCCATGTTCAGCGCTTCGCCATAAACCACTTCCACGTCGGTGATACCGATAAAACCGAGGAAAGTTTTTAAGAAAGGTACAATGTGATCCGTTGGACCATCTTTATGAGCACCACCACGGGTGGTGATCAACACGGCGCGTTTACCTTCCACTAAGCCTTTAGGACCGTTTTCGGTATAAGTGAAAGTCACACCTGCACGGGCCACAAAATCAATCCAGTTTTTCAGCTGAGTTGGAATGTTGAAGTTGTACATAGGCGCAGTGATCACGATAGTGTCGTTTGCTTTTAACTCTTCAACTAAGGCGTTAGACAGGTCGAGCATCTCTTGCTGACGTGCGGTTAACTCAGCGCCGCCACGTAGGCCAGAGGCAATTTCACCATCAACCATTGGCAACACATCTTTACCCGCTAAATCGCGAACTGTGATGGTCGCGCCTTGGTCTTCCCATTTACCGATCAGGTGGTCAACTAACAAGGCAGATTGTGAATAACCGCCAAGAATACTGGATTTTAACACTAGGACTTTAGACATAATCTGCTCCGAAAATTGAAATTCTTAAGAGTCTTTCAACTTGCTCTCGACTCTATGGACTTAGTTTATTAGCCCATAAAAAAGAAAAAAAGCGGATAAAATTTGAGATTAATTTCGATTTTTTAGAAAGGTTTTACATTTTAGGCACACTGACATACAAACCATCGAATTGTGCGCAGAGTTTGTCGTCACAAAAAAGTTGTACTTCGAGTTTGACTTTGGCTTTACGCCCCCGTTGCAGCGGGCTTAAATCCGTTTCAGGCCAACGCACTTTGACCTCGGGCGCACAGGTCACGGGCGCCATGTAGCGGATATGGGCATCGGCTAACACTATGTCGCCATCCACCCGTTGAAGCTGCTGTTGCAGCCACACCATGCCCCAGCCTGTGAGGGTCATAAGGGTATAAATACTGCCCGCAAACATAGTGTTGTGCAGGTTGATATTCGGCGCCAGTGGCGCACTCACGCGCAGCTCCCCTTCGACAAAGGAAACTGGCGCTATCTGCATAAACTCGCTGACGGGAATGGTGCTGTGCCAGGTCTGGCGCAATTGATTTAATAATTCATCCATGTGCATGTCCTTACTGCCGTTGGCACACTGTCCTGTAGGTTAAACCTGTAAATGGAAGGTCACAGGACCATCGTTGACCAGCTCAACCTTCATGTCGGCGCCAAATTGTCCCGTTTCTGTGGTCACGCCCTGCGCGCGGCAAAATGCGACAAAGTCTTCATACAGGCCAAGCGCTTGCTCAGGCGTACCCGCCCCCGAAAAGCTCGGGCGCAGACCACGACCTGTGTCGGCGGCCAAGGTAAATTGCGAAACCACTAAAAGCGAGCCACCCGCCTGAGTTAAGTTGAGGTTCATCTTGCCATTTTCATCGGAAAACACTCGATAACTCATCACCTTAGTGGCTAATTTTTCCATCTTTTCGCGGTTATCTTCCCGCTCAACCCCAAGTAAAACTAACAAGCCCTTATCGATTGCACCTATGGTTTGATTGTCCACCACCACGCTGGCGCGGCTCACTCTTTGAATTAACGCGATCACAACTTTTCCTTTAAATTAAGACTTAACGAGGGGCATCAAGGGGATAGGACGCAGATACTGTTCCACACCTTCGGGTAATGACTGGGCAATTTCCGCTAAACCGCCATCGGTCCACAGCATAAAGCGGCGAAGTTCCTCGATTTCGACCTTATCGGCAAAGGTCACAGTGCCTTGGATTTGGATCACTGCGCCCTGCTCACGCAGCACGAATTTAGCAAAATTGAGCTTGGCATTCAGCTCACCAATCACCGCGGGCAGTTCTGGATTAGCCTGCAACTGTGGATGCACCGCATAAAAACGATTCATCAGAATACGGTCAATCCCCGCTGCATTCATACTGGGTTCGAGCATAAAGTCATTATTGCCAAACTGCACCGCAACCTTATCCGCCCCGACTTTGGTGGCTAAATAGTTGGCATTGAGCAAGGCCTGATACAAGGTATCGGCGGCGGCCTCGTTGGTCATTCCCGCCAATTGCACCACTTTAGGTGCCACAGGAGCGCGCACCTCAGAGGACTCGACCACTGAAGATGAGGATTGAGACTCTGGGGTGGAAGATGAGGTGGCCGCGCAGGCAGTTAATCCCAAAATGGCGGCAATGATAACGGCTAATTTCATGCTAGCTCCTGTCGCTTTATCCAAGTCCACATGGCTTGGATCTCGAGTGTGACGGCAAGTGAGAGTATGTCACTATTCAGCGAATGCCCACCATCGACAATGGTATGAATTTGTATCCTAGGGTTGTCGATTTTTGCCAAAAATGCGGCTAATAAGCGTGCCGGACAGACGGCATCCTGCGTGCCTTGTAATAGCAGGGTACGCGCTGTGACTTGAGATGTCACCCGTTGTAATACACTGAACATATTGAAGTAATCGTTTTTTGCATAGTGCAGCTCGATTTGAGCTAAGGCCAATAGCTGTGACGCAAGCCGCTTCGGTAAGCCTGTTAGTACGCCCGCTAGGGTTAATTCCCATTGGATCCAACGGCGGGCAAATTCATGACGAGTTTGCTCATCTAGGGCGTTAAATCCTAGCTGATAGTGCGTAAATAAATCCGCCAATCCAATAGAAGGTGCAGCAAATTCACGGTATGCCTGTGGATATAACTGCGCTGCGCCCGAGGGGGCATAGAGCCATTCAATACCCGCCTTTGAGGGAATAAACACTGCCCACAGCACTTGGGCAATCACTCGATGGGGAAATAACCCACTGTAAATTAAGGCTAAGGTGGCGCCAAATGAGCCCCCCGCGAGGCACCAACGCTCTATGCCTAAGTGAATGCGAATCGCCTCAATATCGCTGATAAGTCCATTTAAATGATTATACTCCAACTCGCCAGCAGGCAGTGATTGCCCCGCACCACGTTGATCTAGCAGTAAAATCCAGTAGTGCTCGGGGTTAAATAAACTCAGTTCACTTGTACTAGCGCCTGCGCCAGGGCCGCCATGTAAATACAGCAGTGGGATCCCCTGCGGATTACCATATTGGGCAAGATGCAACTGCTGCCCATTGCCCATCATCAACCAATCACGGCGGATAAAAGGGGCAAGCTGATGGGCGTCAGTGATCATAGGTGGGACAAGGCTCGCTGAATGTCTTGGTGGATGACAACTTAGCTATGACTAGAACTTAGCTATGGCTTATCCAGTGTAGACGATTGCGGCGCGGTTGCAGTGAGTTCGCCTGTCGTCTCAAGCACTTGGCCTGATTGGGCGGATGTGGTTTCTGGCTGCGCGGCGGGTGTATCCTGCGCCGCTAAAGGCTGACCATCGAGGTTAGTTTCGTTGATATCGCAACTGGACTCATAGTCCAAATACTCGGGCATGGCCGCGGTAATTTCGGCACCCAGCAGCACTATCATCCAAGATAAATACACCCAAACGAACAGAATAGGAATGGTCGCCAGAGCGCCGTAAATGGCTTCATAACTTGGGAATTTAGTCACATACAGGGCAAAGCCTTTTTTCCCCAACTCGAACAGCAAGGCCGCCACTACCGCGCCTAATAGCGCATGCCAAAACTTCACCTTTTGATTCGGCACCACCATATAGAGCAGCAAAAACGCCGCCACCGAAAACAACATAGGCAAGCGCTCGATAAACAATGGCATCACCCCAGATAAGGCGTCGCCCTCAAACAGTTTTAATGACACTACGTAGGAAGTCGCCACTAGGCTCGCGCCCACCAGCACTGGGCCTAAAGTAATCACCATCCAATACATGGAAAAGGCCACCACCACAGAACGCTTTTCCTTAGTACGCCAAATATTATTCAACGATTTATCGATGGCGGAGATCAGCATAATCGCTACCACCACGAGAGCCGCGATCCCCACCGCCGTCCCCTTAGAGGCATTGCCAACAAATTCATTGATATAGACTTGTACCGTATCGCCAGCCGCCGGCAGAAAATTCTCGTACACGAAGGCTTCGATTTGGCCACGGATCCCCTTAAAAACAGGAAAAGCCGACAGCATAGACATAGTCACGGCCACCATAGGCACAAGGGATAACAGGGTGACATAGGCTAAGTGGCCGGCGCGAATATTGATTTGATCTTCCACTAAACGCTGGCGTAAATGCAGCAGGAAGCGCCAGATCCCGAGGAATAAGACTTGAATTTGTGCCAGTTCTATCTTCTTAGTCACGGGTTTCTCTTGATTCTGTTGGTATTGACTCGTTATCTTCGTACAATAAACACTTAATTTACAAGTCTAAGGAGTGAATTGATGTCACAACAAGGATCTGCGGGCAATGTTATCGCCGCTATCGCTAGTCTGTTCTTTCCCGGCCTAGGTCAACTGGTTCAGGGGCGAATTTTGGCTGCATTGCTGTTTTTCGTGGTCACTGTGGTTGGCTATGCCCTCTGGTGGTTAGTGGTCCCTGCTGTAAGAGGTGCTATCTTTCACCTCTGGAGCATTATCGATGCGGCGCGTTTTAAGGCCGACTAACTTCATTTGACTCAGTGACGGAATACCCAATGAAAAGATTGATCACCTCAAGCCTGATGGCGGCAACGCTATTGCTGACGGGCTGCCAGAGTGCCTATTACGGCGCCATGGAAAAAGTGGGCTACCACAAGCGCGACATCATGGTCGACAGAGTGAAGGCCGCAAAAGAATCCCAAGAGGATGCCCAAAAAGAGTTCAGTTCAGCACTCGAGGAGATGCAAGCCCTGCTCAACCACGATGGTGGCAACCTCGAAAAGGCCTACAACAAGGCCAAAGATGAATACGAGTCAGCCCAAACTGCCGCCGATGACGTAAGTAACCGCATCAATAAAGTCGAAGATGTCGCCGAGGCGCTATTCGATGAATGGCAAGCCGAAATCGGCGAGATCAGCAAAGCCAGCCTGCGCCGCAACAGTGAAACCAAGCTCAAGGAAACTCGCCGTTCCTACGAGCAACTGATGAAAACCATGCGCCGCGCTGAATCTAAAATGCCGCCCATTCTCACCGCCATGAAAGACAACATGCTGTATTTAAAGCATAACTTGAATGCTCAAGCGATTGGCGCGATTAAAGGGGAATTTGCGAGCCTACAGACAGATATCTCTGGGCTTATCAAAGAGATGAACAAGTCGATCAACGAGTCGACCAAGTTTATCGAGGCCCTCGAAAACTCGAAAGGTTAATGCTCGCCGTCATCTTGCCTTGTCAGCCCCAAAGGCTGGCAAGGTCGATACCCTCCTAAACCTTTCATTACGCCTGCTGCTGGCCGCTTGCTTTGCCACGACTTCCACTCTTATCCATCGCCATCTGATCCCGCTTTATTCAACCCGATAACATCCCCAAACCTCGCTGATTTTTTTCATTATCGGCACGCCACTGATACTTTATGGCATACTTGTTAGCTCAACGTTAATAAAGAGAATCAGTATGGGCCGTGGGACATGGATGCGTTTAATCACATTGGGGGCCTTGCTGCTCACTTGGGTGACATTCACGGCCAAAGCGCTGCCGACCCAGATTGAATGGCAGGATAATACGGCCAGCCTTACTCAGTTTCGTATGGGGTATTTTATCGATACCTCGGAGAACATGCCCTTTGCCGAAGTGATTCAACAGCCCTTTATCGACTCCCCCAATAGCGTATCCCTCGGCACGGCGGCCATCAAAACTTGGGCCAAAATCCCCTTAGTCAACACCAGCGATAGCCCGCAAACCCTGTATCTGCACCATCCTTACGCCTATCATAACCGCCAGGTTGGCCTGTACGAGATGGTCGATGGTCAAGAAACGCAGCAGCGAATACTCGACCTCGACGACCCCAGCACCTATGGCTGGCTCTATGGCGGTGCTGCGGTATTTGAGATTACTCTCGCGCCACTGCAACAGAAAACCTTATACGTCGAGAGCGTATCCTTTTCTCACCAATGGTTTTCTATCGATTTATACAACAAGGAACACTCACAACGGGCGCTGCTTGGCAGCTTTACCGATATTGCCGTTATGGTGGGCATGCTACTGGCGCTGATTATCTACAACCTATTGTTATTTATGTATTCCCGCCAGCGAGACAACCTGTTTTACGCCTGCTACTTAATCTCGGGCGGGATCTGGATTGCACTCTCCTACGGGCTGGTCGCCGAAGTATTCGAGTTTTATGGCTCGGCGAGCCTCTATTGGCACCTCACCCTGATGACTATGCCCATCTTTTTGATTTTATTTATGATGGATATTTTCGAGACCCGGCAACATTATCGGTTTGAGCATTACGCCCTCGTGTTTGTGCTCGCCCTGTTAGTGGCCGAGTTTTGTTATGGTGTCGTCAACATCACTGGCGCGTTGCATTATTCCAGCAGCTTAGCCGCCTTGATGATGTTTACCACCCTCTCGGTCACGATTTCGCTGGTGATAAAACGGCATCCCATCGCTAAATATTTTCTTCTCGGCCACAGCCTGTTCGTCGGCTTTAGTGGTCTCGCGGTGATGTTTTACAAAGGGCGCGCCGAGTTTAATTATTTATCCAGTCACGGTGTTGGCGTGGGCATTATGCTCGAGGCGCTAGTGCTTGCCCTCATCATCGCCTATCGCATTCGTTTGCTCGAAGAAATCAAAGCCTCGCAGGAAGAGCTTAAGCATCAAGCGGCGACAGATTCGCTCACCCAGCTATTTAATCGAGGCCATTTCCACAAGGAAGCGCAGCTGGTCTACATGCAGGCCAGCATTGCCAAACAGCCGATGGCGGTGATTATCTGTGATATCGACCTCTTCAAACGGGTCAACGACCAATACGGTCACCTAATGGGCGATCAGGTCATTATCGAAATTGCCACCACCCTCAAACAGCATGCGCGTAAGTGCGATCTTGTGGCGCGTTATGGTGGTGAAGAATTTATTATGTTGCTGCATGACGTGTCCCTCACCGAAGCACACCAATGTGCCGAGCGGATCCGCATCGCCGTCGCCGCGTTAAACTTTATGGCAGAGACGCAAGAAGTGTTTACTGTCACCCTCAGTCTTGGGGTGGCGGCCGTTGATTTTACCCATCCCCTAGAGCACACAATCAAACGGGCGGACGATGCTCTGTATCGCGCCAAACATCAGGGCCGTAACAATGTGCAATCCTGCAAAATCAATCTGTTGGAGATGCAAGAAGGTATTAACTGACCCTGTGCAGCTAGAGCTAACAAGATCACCTACTCTACAAAGCTCACTCGGTCTATAGGGTAAACCAGCGGCTTTGTGAGCTATCGCTCGCTTTTATCACGGCATGCTGTAAATATCGGATCTGCCGCACAATTTCGCTTTTAGCTCAAAAACTTATCCCGTCAGTTCGACTCAGACTGAATACGTGTATTCTATTTGCAGTATTAACATGACTTTTATTGAATCTCTCACCCTGATGTTGGCCCTGATGTATATCGCGTCTCTAAGCTATTGGAGCGGTAAAAAATGGGGGGCGGTGGCCACCTTACTCCTGAGTGTTGGCGCCGTGGCGATTAGCCTCTACTGGCCTTTGGCGCTCGCCCTAGCCATTGCCTTGCCGCTGTGCCTGATTGCCAACAAGTTTGCCCCTGAGGAATTAAAGGGCGAGATAAAAATCAACACCCTGCGTGAAGGCTGCCAACATCTGCTCGCGCTCTCACTATTTATCGTCGCCATCCAATACTGCATCAATGCTATCCAGCTTAAACAAGGTATAGTGCCTTGGTTGATGCGCCCAGATGTCGTCGATGCCTTCTTACCTATCGCGGGTGGCATTGAGCTAAAAGCCATAGTGACGCTCAACCTGTGGGACCAAACCCATCCCGCCGCAGCCGTCATGCTCGCCGCCGTGCTACTCACGGGCTTACTCTGTAAACGCGCCTTTTGTGGCTGGGCCTGCCCATTAGGGCTTGCCGGCGAATATCTCTACGCCTTACGCAAGCACTTTATCAAGGCCGAACTGGCGCCGCCCGCATGGTTAGACTGGCCACTGCGGATGCTGAAATACTTATTGCTGCTGGGGCTGTTTTACATCGTTATCGGTATGCCTAGTGAATCGATTCCCTATTATCTGCAAGGCAATTACCACAAAATTGCCGACCTTAAGATGGCACTGTTTTTTGTCACACCAGGGCTTATTACCTTAGCCTGCTTTGCACTTATCCTCGTCCTCGCCGCATGGCGTCGCCAAGGTTTTTGCCGCTACTTGTGTCCCTATGGTGCCATGCTCGGACTGTTAAGTTTTGCCAGCCCACTCAAAATCCGCCGCGATACTCAGCATTGCCTGATCGAAGCCAAGGGTATGAAGTGCGACAAATGCACCCGCGCCTGCCCAGCCAACATCATAGTGCATACCAAAACCACGGTTCGCAGCGACGAATGCCAAGCCTGTATGCGCTGTGTGGCGGCCTGCCCTAAATCGGCGGCACTCGGTTTTGGCCTTAAATCGGGTCACAGAGTTAGCCATAAAGGATTGTTAGTCTTGTTATTATTGGCGCTCTTCCTCCTGCCACTCGGCGCTTATTTAGCCGGGTTCTGGCATAGCCAAACACCGGACGCTATCCGCATGGAACTTATCCAAGTGATTGACCGAGTGGGCCATTAACTCTCTGATTTGTTAATAAGAGACATAAAAAAGGTGCAGTCTAAGCTGCACCTTTTATGGTCACGATAAGCTTGAGTGCCAGTGACTAAGCCAGATCGAATCTGTCAGCATTCATTACCTTAGTCCAAGCCGCCACAAAGTCATGCACAAACTTCTCTTTGGCATCATCCTGCGCATAGACCTCGGCATAGGCACGCAAAATCGAGTTAGAACCAAACACCAGATCGACGCGGGTAGCGGTCCACTTCACAGCGCCAGTTTTGCGCTCGACTATCTGATAAAGATTGCTGCCCGCAGGCTTCCAGTTGTAGGCCATGTCGGTGAGATTCACAAAGAAATCATTGGTTAACACACCCACTTTGTCGGTAAACACGCCATGATGCGTGCCGCCATAGTTAGTGCCTAACACCCGCATTCCGCCAACCAGTACTGTCATCTCATGGGCAGTTAACCCCATCAATTGAGTACGATCGAGCATCATCTCCTCGGGCTGAACCACATAATCCTTTTTCTGCCAGTTACGATACGCATCGTGCAAGGGCTCAAGCACGGCAAAGGATTCCACATCGGTCATTTCCTGCGTCGCATCGCCACGGCCGGGAATAAAGGGCACAGTCACTTTCACTCCCGCCTCGTGGGCGGCCTTTTCAATCGCAGCAGCGCCGCCCAGCACGATTAAGTCGGCGATGCTGACTTTTTTACTCAGGCTTGCCTGCAATTCGGTCAATACATTAAGCACTTTTTGCAGCCGCTCGGGTTCGTTAGCCTGCCAATCCTTTTGCGGTGCTAAGCGGATCCTTGCGCCATTGGCGCCACCGCGGAAATCAGAGCCACGGAAGGTGCGCGCGCTGTCCCACGCGGTTGCGACCAATTCGGATACGCTGAGCCCCGAGGCTAATAATTTCGCCTTCAACTCGACAATCTCACTGGCATCTAAACGATAATCAACGGTTGGGATGGGGTCTTGCCAAATCAGCTCTTCACTCGGCACTTCTGGCCCCAAGTAGCGGCTCTTAGGGCCCAGATCGCGATGGGTTAACTTAAACCAAGCGCGGGCAAATACCTCGGAAAAATAGGCGGGGTCTTGATAAAACTTCTCGGAGATTTTGCGATACTCGGGGTCCATCTTCATCGCCATATCCGCATCCGTCATGATGGGATTAAACTTGCGATTGGGATCGCCCACAGAGACGACTTTATCTTCCTCTTTGATATTAATCGGTTCCCACTGCGAGGCGCCCGCAGGGCTTTTTTTCAATTCCCAATCGTAAGTTAACAGTAGGTGAAAATAACCGTTATCCCATTGAGTGGGATGAGTCGTCCAAGCGCCTTCTAGGCCACTGGTCACGGCATTTGCGCCAATGCCTGGGCCTTTTTTGTTGAGCCAGCCTAAACCTTGAGCCTCAAGATCTTCGCCCTCAGGCTCGGGGCCAAGATCCTGCGCCTTGCCATTACCATGGCACTTACCCACAGTGTGGCCACCCGCGGTTAAGGCCACTGTTTCTTCATCATTCATCGCCATTCGTGCAAAGGTGACACGCACATCTTGGGCGGTACGTAGGGGGTCGGGTTTACCATCAACCCCTTCTGGATTCACATAGATCAGTCCCATCATCACGGCGGCCAAGGGGTTTTCAAGGTCACGCTCGCCCGAATAACGGCTGTTGGGATTTTCCGTCGGCGCTAACCATTGTTTTTCAGAGCCCCAATAAATGTCCTTCTCTGGGTGCCAAATATCCTCTCGACCACCGGCAAAACCATAGGTTTTTAGGCCCATAGACTCGTAGGCCACATTGCCCGCGAGGATCATCAAATCCGCCCATGAGAGTTTATTGCCGTATTTTTTCTTAATCGGCCAGAGTAAACGGCGCGCCTTGTCTAAGTTGGCGTTATCGGGCCAGCTATTGAGTGGAGCAAAGCGTTGATTGCCCGTTCCCGCGCCGCCACGGCCATCGGCAACTCTATAGGTCCCGGCCGAGTGCCATGCCATACGGATCATCAGGCCACCATAGTGTCCCCAGTCGGCGGGCCACCAATCTTGGCTATCGGTCATTAAGGCATTGAGGTCGCGCTTCACCGAGGCGAGATCTAAGCTGTTGAAGGCTTCGCGATAGTTAAACTTAGGATCCATAGGATCCGTCTTCTTATCGTGCTGGTGCAAAATATCGAGGTTAAGTGCCTTAGGCCACCAATCCATATTGTTGCTGGCGACCGCTGAATTTGCCCCATGCATCACGGGGCATTTACCTTGGGAGCTTTGAGTCTTGTCCATTGAATATTCCTTTACTTAGCTTGCACTAACGGGAGTAGCGCGCCCTAAAACTCTTGCTAGACACACTACGGTCGAAACGAGAGCCTTCACAGTTTGCCAAGGCTTATTGGCAATCTTGTGACAGCAGAAAATACAAATTTGGTAACAAAGACAATGCCATCACTAGGGATTGGCCTAACAATTAACCCTAGGCTACATTCGCTAAAACACAATCGAAATAGGCTAAAAGTCGCTATTTTGTGAGCCCATGCAGGATTAAAAATTAGCCAATTGAGGATATCAAAAACGCTAACAATGAACAAAAAAGCCGCACATTAATGTACGGCTTTATTTGATTAAGTGTCGAGCGATTAGCTGAGCGTCTCTAGCTCGCCATTTCGCCAAGGCTCTATCACAACTTTAATGTGTGGATTCGGTTGCATTAATTGCTTGAATGCCCCCGATACCCCATCCATACCCACTTTACCCGTGAGCAGCTTACGCCAAGGAATAGTGCCCTGGGCTAGTTCCGCTAAACAGGTGGCAAATTCCGCCGGCTGATAATAGTAGGAGAAGCGCATATCCAATTCTTTGACCGTGGCATAGGCGTAATTGATATTAGCATTGGCAGTGTGAATGCCTGTCACCACTATCGTCGCCTTGGCGGGTGCACGCTGCACAAAGCCTTCGATAAGCCTATGGATCCCGACACATTCGAATATCACCAATCGCTTACCCGCCGCAAGCTCGGCGGCGAAGGCGACTTCGTCCTGCTCACTGGGGTTCACCGTATGAGTCGCCCCAAATTCACGGGCTAATTGCAATTTATCGCCCTGCAAATCCGCCGCCACTATCTTCGTCACGCCTTGTAAGTGCAGCGCGGAGATCGCCGCCAGACCAATAGGACCGCAGCCCACAACCAGCGCCACATCCTCGGCCTGCATATCGCCCCGATTCACCGCATGCAATCCCACGGCTAAGGGTTCAGTCAGTGCCACGGCCTCCGGCGGCAAATGTTCAGGCACAGGCATCAATAGGGCTTCATCGAGAATGAAATATTCAGAATAGGCCCCATTCACCCCAGGAGTGACTCCCACTCCCGCACCATTTTGGCTCATCAGAATGGGAACAGACGTCACCCGAGTGCCAAGCGCTAAGGCTTGATGAGTCTGTGGACCAAACTCGACAATTTCGGCACAAAACTCATGGCCGAGCATCACGGCGGCATGATTATCAACACCTTCGGGCATTACCCCAAGCTTACGATAAAAATCAAACACTTCGCTGTAGTGACGAGTGATATGAATGTCCGAACCACAGATCCCACAGGCGAGGCTACGCACTAACACTTGGCCCGCCTGTGGTTTAGGTAGCTCGACCCGTTGCAGGCTGACGTCGCCATCCTGCATCACAATGGCATTCATCATGCTCATAGCGGGCTCCTATTCTGCATCGCTCATGCGGGCTAAGGCTCCGGGTTTGATATAACGCGGCTTAATTCCCTGCGCTTTTGCAGCCGCCAAGAGCGCCTGCTCAATCCAGCCTGCATCCATAATAAACATGAAGTTACCATCGGCATCGAAGTTAACGTTCACCCCGGTAATCACCATCACCCCATCGGCGCCTTCAGAATCCGCTGGGCAATGGAAAGTGTGGATAGAACCGCCTGGCTCATACAAGTAACTACCCGCGGTTTGCGGTTGATCTGGATATTCTAGGTAGTTCCAGCGACCCGCTAAGGTATAGAAATGCACCACACCCGTGTGGAAATGCTTAGGTAAGGTAGTTCCCGGCTTAAACTTAGCGCGGATCACCCAAACCCCGTTTTCAGGGTCTAAAAATAACGGGTACACATCGACACCCGGTAAGGCATCTTTGATGATCTGTTCTTCGTTGGTGTTGAGGGTTAATAAAAAGTCTTGATGATTAATCACTTCTGGTAGAGCCATGTTTGCATTCCTCATTGTTGTTATTGTGTTGTTGGGTCGAGCTACCACTACCCCAGCAGTGGATATTTAAAGTTTTCAAAGCCGTCGGAGGCGTTCACTGTGCAGCCATTGATGCAGTTGGCCTCGTCACTGACGAGAAATGCCACCACATCGGCAATTTCATTCGGTTGGGTAAATTCTTGGCGCATTTGTTCTTTACGAATGTGTTCCCACAGCCCGAGCGCTTCGTATTGGCGCAGCATAGGCGTATCGACACGGCCCGGTGCCACGGCGCAGACCCGCACACCAAGCGGCGCATACTCTAGCGCGGCGCATTTGGTCATCATGTCGACGGCCGCTTTACTGACGTTGTAGGTAAAGGTCATTTCTGAGGCGAGCTGCGCGTAAACTGACGAGGTATTTAAAATCACGCCCCGAGTGCCTTGGGCTTGGAATTGACGGCCACCGGCGAGGATGCCGTGGTACACGCCCTTTTGGTTCACATTGGTGACAGGTTCAAAATCATTAATAGGATCATGCTGTAACAGCGGTTTAGCCAAACCGATGCCGGCGTTATTGATCAGAATATCGAGCTGGCCAAACTGCTTGGCCGCCTGCTTGACCATGGCCTCAACTTGGCTGTAATCAGTCACATCGACACTAAAAGTGACGAGCTTGTCGCTGGGGACATCGTTAAACACCTTGAGCGCATCGACGGACAAATCGGCGGCGACAACCCTAGCCCCTTCGGCAAGCAGTTTACGAATAATGGCCTGCCCTATGCCCCCGTCACCACGGCGGTTTTATGTAATAAACGCATAGCTGTCCTCTGTTTGTATTTATACATTTAATTATTAAGACGATGTTAATTTAGACGCTTAATTACTCAGCATCTTGACTTTTTACGAGCCAAATTTGATATTTTACGAGTCTTATAACAAAGTGAACTAAGCGTCCCATGTACCTAGTCCGAAGTGGTGCCGTCGCTCAATTTGAGCAATTAGTCCTAGAATTGGGGCAAAACCCCATCGAAATGATCCAGCAAGCGGGGCTGCGACAGGCGCAGTTTCGCGATCCCAATACCTATATCGCCTATCCACGCTTAGCCGAATTATTAGAAATTGCCGCACAGCGCTGCCAGCAGCCCTTGTTTGGCTTAATGTTGGCACAGCGACAAACCTTGCATGTACTTGGGGATCTGCCGATGTTGGTGTCGCACACGGCCACAGTGGCCGATGCCCTTGCCCGAGTGAATGACTATCTGTATTTACACGCCTCAGGGGTGTCATTGCAGCTACAGCCACAGACTGACATTGTGCGACTGGCGCTGTCGATCAATGTCCACAGCCCTAGCGGCATAGAACAACTGATGCAAATGAGCGTGGCGCAGCTGGCAATGTTTGTCTCGAGCCTGCTCAATATGAATATCAGCAACATTCCTCTGTATTTGTGCCAGAACAAACCTAGCGGTTCTGAGCTACAGCGCTTTATCCAGCCAGTGCGTTTTCGCGAAGCCTTTGATGGCGTGGTGCTCAAAACCTCACAACTCTTGGGGCGTAACTATCACGATGAAGAGGCACTTAACCGCCACCTCCAGTCACACCTACAATATTTACAGAGCCGCTACCCCGACAACCTTGCCGACCAAGCACGGGACTTAATCCATCGGTTGCTCCCCACGGGAGAGTGTTGTATCGAACGGGTATCGACGGCGCTGGGTTTACACGAACGCACCCTACAAACGAGGCTGAAAGAGACGGGGCAAAGCTATCGACAATTGCTACAGGATGTCAGGCAAAACATCGCCCAGCAGCAACTCAGTTATGGCACGCAAACCATCACCGAACTCGCACTGCAACTTGGGTATGCCGAAGTCGCCGTGTTTAGTCGCCACTTTAAAACTTGGACAGGATTTTCCCCAAAACAATGGCAACAGCAGTATCGTAAGGGACAAATTGAGGATTGAAGGTTGATAAAAAAAGCCCCGCTAAGTTGCCTTAGCGGGGCCTTATTCATTCACTGTGCAGTCACTTTATCGGCGACCACACAACCACCATTAGCCGCGGCTAGCGCGCTTACGGTCGTTTTCAGTTAAGTGTTTCTTACGAACACGGATGCTCTTAGGTGTTACTTCAACTAATTCGTCATCATCGATAAACTCAAGCGCTTGCTCAAGAGTTAAGGTGATTGGCGTAGTCAGTACTTGAGCTTCGTCAGTACCAGAAGCACGCATGTTAGTCAGCTGCTTACCTTTCAGACAGTTAACTGTCAGGTCGTTAGAACGTGAGTGGATACCCACTACTTGACCTTCGTAAACTTCGGCAGCGTGACCGATAAACAGACGACCGCGGTCCTGCAGACCGAACAGTGCGAATGTCAGCGCCTTACCAGTCGCGTTAGAGATCAATACGCCGTTAGCGCGTTGACCGATATCGCCACCTTTGTGCGGACCGTAGTGATCGAATGAGTGGTAAATCAGACCAGTACCAGAAGTTGCAGTTAAGAACTCAGTTTGGAAACCGATTAAGCCACGGCTTGGGATGATAAAGTCAACGCGCACGCGGCCTTTACCGTCAAGCTGCATGTCTTTCATCTCAGCTTTACGTACACCCAGCTTCTCGATAACTGTACCTTGATGTTCTTCTTCAACGTCAACGGTCAGGGTCTCGTATGGCTCACACAGTTCACCATCGATGGTTTTTAAGATAACTTCTGGGCGAGAAACTGCTAACTCGTAACCTTCACGACGCATGTTTTCGATCAGGATAGATAAGTGTAATTCACCACGGCCAGATACCGCGAAACGGTCTGGGCTGTCAGTTTCTTCAACACGCAGTGCCACGTTGTGCACTAATTCCTGTTGCAGACGCTCAAGAATGTTACGTGAAGTCACGTACTTACCTTCTTTACCTGCAAAAGGTGAAGTGTTGACTTGGAAAGTCATAGTCAGTGTTGGTTCGTCAACTGACAGTGGTGGCAGCGCTTCAACATTACCTGCAGCACACACAGTGTCAGAAATTTTCAGCTCGCCTAAACCGGTAATAGCCACGATGTCGCCAGCGTTTGCTACGTCAACTTCGGTACGCTCTAAGCCCATGTAACCTAATACTTGGCCCATTTTACCGTTACGAGTCTTACCATCAGCGCCGATCACGGTCACTTGTTGGTTAGTCTTGATGTACCACGCTTGATGCGGCCAACACCGATAACACCCACGTATGAGTTGTAATCGAGCTGAGAAATTTGCATCTGGAATGGACCTTCAGCGTCAGCTGCAGGTGAAGATACTTTTTCAACGATAGTTTGGAACAGTGGCGTCATATCTGTGCCAACTTCATCCGGATCTAACGTTGCGAAGCCGTTTAACGCAGAAGCGTAAACAACAGGGAAATCTAATTGCTCGTCAGTCGCACCTAAGTTGTCGAACAGGTCGAATACTTGGTCGATAACCCAATCAGGGCGAGCACCAGGACGGTCAATCTTGTTGATAACAACGATTGGCTTTAAGCCTTGGGCGAACGCTTTCTTGGTTACGAAGCGAGTCTGTGGCATTGGACCGTCAACGGCGTCAACCAGCAGTAATACTGAGTCCACCATAGACAATACGCGCTCAACCTCACCACCGAAGTCGGCGTGGCCTGGGGTGTCTACGATGTTAATGCGGTAGTCGTTCCACTTGATGGCAGTATTCTTTGCCAGAATCGTGATCCCACGTTCCTTTTCAAGATCGTTGGAGTCCATCACCCGCTCAGTAGCTTCTCCCCGGGTTGCAAGGGTTCCTGATTGCGACAGCAGCTTGTCAACCAGGGTCGTTTTGCCATGGTCAACGTGCGCAATAATGGCGATGTTACGTAAATTCTCTAGCACGGATAAACCTCTTACCATCAAACAAAAATAGGGATATTTCAATATTCGTTATAGCAATCTACGTTGAGTCGCCATAAAAAAGCGTGACATTCTACTCCAGAGCGGCCTCGCCGCACAGGATTATTTTTGAACACTTATAAAACAATTTTTTGAGCACTGTGCTCAAAAGGTACTCTCTTGCCCGAGTCAAATAGCCTAAATGCACCGTTAATGCGCAGGCGATTCACCAGTTTATCTTGTCATCAACCAAGCTAAGCAGCTGAATTCACTATTTTTCACTCAGTGCAGCTTTTGCTGCTCGGCTCAAAGCCGCCATAAGTATAGTCAATCCACGCAATCCAGCCGTGACGCGCCAGAGTGAGCCATAAAAATAAGCGCAGTAGGTACCAGTTAGCGGTTTCTGCGGATGCCTTTGGCCTCAGTTTCAACAAACTCTATTCCACATTGCGAACAACGACTTTAATAACCTGATAATTAAGCATTATTCAATATAACCAGCTATAACCGCCCCGCGAAAAACAGCTTAGGTTGCCACGGTTTTGTGACATTATTGCGGACGATTGAAATAGTGAGCTTGCACGGTTATCTCGCCTCACTAATGTGCTAAATTCGTTGTGCTTTGTTTGGTTTCGAATCTTGTCAAAAGCCAGAATTGAGATATCAATCCGGCTTGCCTCTGAGCTTAATGGGCCGACGAGTTCGGGATAAGTGGGCGTTGCGAGATTGCACTCAAGTTGCTTGCACTAAAATGGTGT
The DNA here is from genome assembly GCF_052907445.1 of Shewanella sp. Koi 1. Lineage (NCBI taxonomy): Bacteria > Pseudomonadati > Pseudomonadota > Gammaproteobacteria > Alteromonadales > Shewanellaceae > Shewanella > Shewanella sp. Koi 1. Next base: position 4,477,429 of record NZ_JBREJM010000001.1, read on the forward strand.
TGTGACGGTGCGCACCAAAATGGATTAATGCACCAAAATGCCACATGCAAACGCACCAACATAGTGCAACGCGAAGTGAATTGTTGTGCACTAAAATATATAGCCTTTGATTATCAACACCTTAAATTGTTGGCATAGATATCGCTATATAGCTTGTAAGTTTGGCTCAAGCGCGACTTGAGTTAAAAGATTATAGAAGGGACATCCCTTTACCCTACCGGAGACTTGAGAATGTCAGTTGAATCAGTTTTAAAGCAACTTGAAGAATTAGAAGTTAAGTTTGTTGATTTACGTTTTACCGACACCAAAGGTAAAGAGCAGCACGTATCTATCCCTGCTCATCAGGTAGACGCTGATTTCTTCGAAGACGGCAAAATGTTTGACGGTTCGTCAATCGCTGGCTGGAAAGGCATTAACGAATCAGACATGGTGCTGATGCCAGACCCAACCACGTTTGTATTAGACCCATTCACCGAAGAAACCACTGCCCTGATCCGCTGTGACATTCTCGAGCCAGGCACTATGACTGGTTATGACCGCGACCCACGTTCTATCGCGAAAAAAGCGGAAGAATACTTACGCTCTACCGGTATCGCTGACACTGTATTAGTTGGACCAGAACCAGAATTCTTCCTGTTCGACGACGTACGTTTCGGTACTGACATGTCTGGTTGTTTCGTGAAAATCGACGCTAAAGAAGCGGCATGGAACTCTGGCACTAGCTACGAAGGTGGCAACACTGGTCACCGTCCATTCGTGAAAGGCGGTTACTTCCCAGTAGCTCCTGTTGACTCATCACAAGACTTACGTAGCGCTATGTGTTTAGTGCTCGAAGAAATGGGTCAAGTCGTTGAAGCTCACCACCACGAAGTAGCGACTGCGGGTCAAAACGAAATCGCAACTCGCTTCAACACTCTGACTAAGAAAGCGGACGAAATCCAAATTCTGAAGTACGTAGTACACAACATGGCTCACGCCTACGGTAAGACTGCGACTTTCATGCCTAAGCCAATCGTTGGCGACAACGGTAGCGGTATGCACGTTCACCAATCTCTGTCTAAAGACGGTGTGAACCTGTTCGCAGGCGACAAATACGCTGGTTTAAGTGAAACTGCACTGTACTACATCGGTGGTATCATCAAGCACGCTCGCGCGCTGAACGCTTTCACTAACCCAAGCACTAACTCTTACAAGCGTTTAGTACCACACTTCGAAGCGCCAGTGATGTTAGCTTACTCAGCACGTAACCGCAGCGCTTCAATCCGTATTCCAGTGGTACCAAGCCCTAAAGGCCGTCGTATCGAAACTCGCTTCCCAGATCCACATGCAAACCCATACTTAGGTTTCGCAGCACTGCTGATGGCGGGTATCGATGGTATCCAAAACAAGATCCATCCAGGCGAAGCGATGGATAAAGACTTGTACGATCTGCCAGCTGAAGAAGCGGCTGAAATCCCACAAGTAGCGACTTCATTAGAAAACGCGCTTGAAAACCTGCAAGCTGACCACGAGTTCTTAACTCGCGGCGGTGTATTCAGCGAAGATTTCATCCAATCTTACATTGCACTGAAATCTGCAGAAGCTGAGCGTGTAAGCCGTACAACTCACCCATTAGAGTTCGAGATGTACTACAGCCTGTAATGGCTAACGGCATCAATTAGCTGCACAAAATCTAACAGCCCCGACAGTCTTCTGTCGGGGCTTTTTTGTCTCTATCGCACAGTGACTCCCAAGTATTCCCCAGCCTATTCAACACCTCTACACACATACACTCTGACCTCTCGTTGTTTTCTGTCCATTTGTTGTCGCCTCGTGATTTTGGGTGCATAAAAAAGTAAAGGCTTTGTAAATTCAATTAAGAACGATTCTCGATTACAACTATAATAATGCGTCTTTTTTGGAGCCAAACACGGAATACTCTCCATTCATATTCAGTTAGCGCATTGAATTCAAACCATTAAAAACGCTTTCTGGGTCGCAAGGAAAGGCACCACAGTGCAGTCCTTTTGGCTTCTCATGTACCTATTGTTTTTGATGGAGAATACTATGCCTAAGTCTATGGGGCCGATAAGCCTAGTCGCCGCCGCAGTTATCTGCCAACTGGGGCTTGTTAATGTGGCAACAGCCGCAGAAACCGATATGGAGCGCATGGTGGTCTCCGCCACCCGCTCACCGACCCAAATCAGCGATCTCTCCAGCACTGTGTGGATCATTGATGAAGCCAGCATTCGCGAGCAAACCGATAGCGGCAAAGGTATTAAGGAAATGCTCGCCGCCTTAGTGCCGTCGATGGACGTGTCCAGCCAAGGGCGCACCAACTTTGGCCAAAATATTCGCGGTCGCGCCATGGTGGTCCTAATCGATGGCGTGTCGATGAACACCTCCCGCAGTATCAGCCGCCAGCTCGACAGTATCGATCCATTCAATATTGCCCGCATCGAAGTACTCGCTGGCGCGTCGGCTATCTATGGCGGTGGCGCACTGGGCGGTGCCATTAATATTGTCACTAAAAAAGCGGCTGACAGCAGTGATACCTTCGAAGCCGAAGCGGGATTCAAGTCCGGCTTTAATAGCAGTGATGATTTAGATTACCACACCGCGCTGGCGGTGACCGGGGGCAGCGATTCGCTTAAAGGGCGCTTTAGTGCCGCTTGGCAGGAAAACGGCCAATGGTTTGATGGCAGTAGCAACCCTGTGATGCTGGACATTACCCAAACCGGAATGCAGTACACCCAAGGTTATGATTTAATGGCGAATATGGATTGGCAGCTTGCCAATGACGCCAACCTCAGCGCCATGGCGCAATACTATCGCAACGGTTCAGACGATGAACATGGTCTGTATATGGGTGAGAACTTCTCAGGCGTCACTGGCGATGCCTCAGTGCTCGAAACCCGTAAGGGATTAGACGCTGACCGCAGCCCCGCCACCGAGCGCACTTTGCTGAATCTGTCCTACTCCCAGAATGAGTTTCTTGGTCAAAGCCTGTATTTACAAGGCTTTTATCGCAAAGAGAATCTGGATTTCCACCCGTTCCCCTATGTCAATGAAACCAGCGGCGTCTACAACTTCTCTGCATCGGCCCAAAACACCAGCATCTATGGTTTGAAGGCAGTCGTGGAATCCAAGCCCGTCGATAGCCTCACTCTCACTTGGGGACTGGATTGGGATAAAGAAAGTTTTGATTCGAGCCAAATGAGCTTCGACCTCGATGCCGCCAACCAACACGGCGGCTTAGTGATGCGCGAGCTGTTCACTACCGGCCGTTATGTCGACTTTTCGGTCGAATCCATTGCTGCATTTGTCCAAAGCAGTTGGGAGATGAGTAGCTTTTTGGTGTTAAACGCAGGCTATCGTTATCAACACATGGAAAACAGCGTTGATGATTTTATCGGTTATAACCAACAGGTGGCGATCGCCTCTGGCAAGGCCAAGGGAGCCGATGCCATTAAAGGCGGCAGCACCGACTATAACATAGGGTTAGTCAATCTCGGCTTGGTGGCTAAATTAAGCCAAGACCAACAACTCTGGCTTGCCTATTCCCAAGGCTTTGAACTGCCAGACCTATCGAAATACTATGGCCGCGGCACCTACAAGGCCGATGCCGACGGTTACTTACAGCTGCAAAACAGCATCAATATCAATGATACGCGCCTTGATGGGATCAAGACCGACTCCATGGAGCTGGGATGGCGTTATCTTGCAGACCGTTGGCAGGCGCAAGCCAGCGTCTATTATGCCGTGTCTGACAAGGTCATTGAGGTCAACAGCAAAGATCTGACCATCAATGTCAAAGACCAAGATAAGCGCAGCTATGGCCTAGAGGCACAACTGAACTTTGATATCAGCTCAGACTGGCAAGTCGGCACCAACCTGCATCTGGTGCGCAGTGAAGTGAAGGATGAGAATAATTGGGTCGATGAAACCGTCACTTATGCTTCGCCCTCTAAGGTCACTGCCTTTATTGGCTGGCGCGGCGACACACAGAAGATCCGTTTACAGGCTGAGCACAGTTTTAGCGCCGAATCTGACTATCGCTTCAAAACCAACGATGGCCTAGCGAGTGAGCTTGATAGCTACACGACGCTGGATTTACTGGGCTCTATCGATTTACCGGTCGGCACCTTGAGCTACGGCATCGAAAACCTGCTCGATAAAGACTACAGCACCCTGTGGGGCCAAAGAGCGGTGTACTTCTACAGTCCGACCTACGGTCCTGAGTCTATGTTCGACTACCATGGCCGCGGTCGCACCTTTGCCCTCAATTATCAACTGAGTTGGTGATCACAGGCTAAAAGGCATTAATCGCTTGTGTTCAGCCTTCCCTTAAGGCGGGTTAAGCAAGCGTTACAAACAAAAAAACGGTCCCCAAGTGGACCGTTTTTTATGCATATGCATACAGGAGCAAGCTGATTATTTGCAACGACCAAGGCGCGAACCCGTAGTTGTGACTTTGTTGCAATCTTTTTTGGTGACTTTCTTCTCGGCGCTGCTTGCTACCGTCGAATCGGTATCAGTATCACTGACCGAGGCGCAGCCACTCAAACCTAATACGGCAACGGGTAACAGTATCGCAATCCATTTTTTTAGCATTTGATTCATCCTGATTAACTAGTAATTTTGGCCTTGGGTGTTTGCATAAAACCCAGACTGCGTAAGCTAATCAATAAACGAACGTGGCACAACGCTACAAACGAGCCTAACTAGGTAAATACTCCTTTCTACTGACGTGCTCTCGCCGTGCGGCTAATACACCTAAACAGAAGCCACCGCGTTAGTAAGAGTCACATCACCCGAAATCAGATGAAGAAGAAACTCAAGCACGCTTGTTACCCGTTACTCCAAACCCAAAAAGAGTTTATTTCCAATCCCTTCTTGCACTTATGTGAATGACTCGCTAGCTTGAGCATGTCCATGCTGCATGATTGACCTCTTTCATTTGGGCGCTCCTAATGACTCACCAACACAATGATAAAAATAACAATAGGCGCTTAGCTATGTGGCAAAAACTCAAACCCTATCAAGACTCTATTGTGCTGCTCAGCGCATTATTACTTGGCGGCATTATCGGCATCTATTGGCCATCCTTGGCGCTCAAGCTCAAGCCTCTAGGGCAAATCTTTTTAAATCTGTTGTTTATGATTATCGTGCCCTTAGTGGCGATCAGCGTGACCTCTTCGATAGCCCGCATGACGGACTTAAAAAAGCTTGGGGCGATTTTAGTGTCAATTATGGGTGTCTCGATTCTGATGGCGATTATTCCCGCCGTCGGCATCACCTTACTGGCACTGATGTTTGATCCTGCACAAGGCGTGACCCTCGATCTTAATCAAACCGTTAGCGACACCTCGGGGAAGATGGATTTTGTGGCGCTGCTGACCACCAATGACTTTTCTGGATTACTCTCCAAATCCAATATCTTGGCGCTTATCATCATGTCGGTGATTGCCGGAATCGCTATAGGTCAATCGGGTGAAGATGGCCGTAAAGTCTCGGCACTGCTCGACAGTTTTAATACCGTCATCATGAAGATAGTCGCCATTATTATGCTTGCCGCCCCCGTCGGCCTTGGCGCTTACTTTGCCTCCACCATGGCGAGTCAAGATCCGCAGCTTGTGGTGACCTTTGCCCGCGCCGTGGGATTATTTTTAGTAGCCTGTTTTATCTACCTCACCGTCGGCTCCACCTTTTATGCCTGGCTTGGCGGCGGCATGCACGGGATTAGACAATTTTGGCGCCACGCCCTCGAACCCGCAGTGACCGCATTAGGCACGACTTCCTCCCTCGCGACTCTGCCCGTTACCTTAAGGGCGGCGCTGAAGATGGGGATAAAACCCGAAATCGCCGATATCAGCCTACCGCTGCTGGTGAATTTGAATAAGGGTGGCGCATCCATTATCACCGCACTGAAGATTGTGTTTATCTACTCTCTGCTCGGGTTAGATTTTACGGTCGATGTGTTTATGGTGACCATACTCATCTCCGTCCTGTCCGCCTTCATCATTGGTGGCGTGCCTGGCGGCGCCTTCCTCGGGGAGATTTTTATCGTCACCACCTTAGGATTACCGATGGAAACCATCCCCATTCTAGTGGTGATAGGCGCCATTACCGACGCACCTTCCACCGTGATAAACGTCGTCCACGATCTAAATGCCAGCCAAATTGTTGAACGCCTCAATCGCAAAAGGCTTGAGCCATAGGGCTGCAATTGCCGAATAATTGACAACGAAACTCATCTGATTAGAATGCCAAACCATTGAAACAGAGCACATTTGTGCCGAGTAAAATCCGCTATGCTACCGCAGTACCAAAAAGCTGAGTCGAGCAAACGAGTCAGCCATATGGAAGCGATGCGTTTTTTCAAACATAAACAATGGAGTGGTTATGCGTTGGTTGGCTTGGTTAGTTGTATGCGGGTATCTCAGCGGATGCGCAGCGGTAACGTCGAGAATGGGAGCAGATTCAACCTGGGGTCACTCTTTTTCGAGTGTGCAAACGGCTGTCGATAATGGCGAGGAGTGTGTGGTGATATCCGCGATATCCGCTCCGCCTCTACTGCTGTTTACAGTCCCACTGACACTGGTGGATATGGGCGGCTCACTGGTAGTCGATGCAGTGATGCTACCCGTCGATTTGGCTATCACCCCAAGCAATCCTGAACTTCGCACCCCACGGTCTATGTTCTGCCGCTATAACTACAGTATTTAAGCATAGGGGTGCAACTAGGTCGCCTTAGCGCACCCCATTCATAGCCGTTCCGAGCAAGCCCTGTTCAATCCGTTAACGATGGGCTTTTATCACCTCCAGCAACTTCGCGATATCGGCCTCATCGTTATAGATATGCGGCGATACGCGTATTCCTAAACTGCGGGCATCGACACTGATATTCGCCTCCGCCAACGCCGCCATGATGGGTGCTTGGCGCTCGCCAAATTGCAGGATCAAGGTGCCACTGCGCTTATCGACTTCCCGTGGCGAGACCAACTCACATTCCAATATCTGGACGACTGTATCCATCAACCGCAAGTTATGTTCACGCATCGCCTGTGAGCCAATATTGGCAAAATATTCAATGCTGTGAGCGGCAATCGCATAGGGCGCGATAGAAGGCGTACCGCCCCAAAACCGTAGCGCAGTTGGGTGATAGCGGAAATCATGGATATCAAACTCGAAGGGATTCTCATGACTAAACCAACCCACATCCTGCGGCTGACACTGGGGCAAAATAGCCGGATTGACCCACAGATACGCAGCCCCTGGGCCTGAGCATAACCATTTCACACTCGAACCAATCATAAAGTCCGGCTGTAGCTTGGTTAAATCCAGCGGCAAAATCCCAGCCGATTGCGCCACATCCACGAGACTCAAGCAGCCACGCTCACGGGCAAGGGGAATGATCTGCGCCAATGGCGCCTGCTGACCAGTATTAGAATAGGCATGGCTGACAAAGACTAAATCGACATCGGCACAAATATGCGCGTCCCACACATTGGGGTCGGTGACATCTAAGCCCTTGGGAATAAAGCGCAGTTCACAGCTTGCGGGTAATGCCTTTTTCAGGGCAAACCCCATGCTGGGAAAATCAATCTCGCTCATCAGCACCACGGCGCCGCCATCCCGCGTTAATCTATCGAGGGACATCACAATTTTGGTCAAAGCGCTCGATAGGTTTACCTGCGGGCAAAAATCCTGTGGCTGACCATTGAATAGGCTCGCCAGCGCCGCGGTAAAGTTATCGATGACGCCCAACCATTGGCCCCAAGGCTCGCGGCCAGACTCCTGCCAAGGCGCAAAAAATGCCTGCTTAAACGCCTGCTCGGTCGATTTGAGTGGACGCCCCACGGAATGGTTGAGCAGATAACCAGGGCCAGCGAGGTAAAAGTCTTGTTTTACATTTAGCAGCATGACCTTACCTTAAACTGTCTTTGAGTTTTTTCAGATCGTGATAACGGGTACGAATATCGTGTCGCAACACCGCCGCGCGTCTATCCCTTAAGCGCTCGAGGGAGCCAAGCAGTACGTGCAATGGTGGACCGCTGGCGGTGACCTTGGCTAAATGTTGCTGCTCCATATTTACCGAAGGCTCGGCAATGTATTTAGTCACCAACTCATTGTGGTGTTGAATGGCGGTTTCGCCATGTAATTCACAGACTTCGATAAACAGTTTGAGGTTTTCCTGATACCAATCCTGTTGCACGCTGGCCTTTGATTGTAAAAAGTCATCCATCAAATTCGGACGGCGCATACACTCCCGCAGGATTTGTTGATCCTCTGGCATCATGTATAAAAACTTATCCACCAGCATTTGCGAATAGGCCGATTCGTTGGCAAAGCAGAGACCTAGGGTTAAATCGATAACGTTAATTCCGGCAAAGTCGCCAGCATTGGCGCCGCGATACACCACAGAGCCAACCCGATAGGGTTTGTAATAGGGGCGCACGCAATAGAAGAAACGGTCGGTATCTAAACGTTTGAATAACTGCTGGTTTGACTCAATCACGTCCTGCAATGCCTGCTTGGCCACCCGCAGTAAATCGTGGCTAATAGGATGAGAGATCCCCAAGGGCTGAATTTTTAATAAGGCATCGCTGGCGCGCTTATAAGCCAAGATGCCCTTAGTGTTGTAATCCACAAACAGCTTTTCGTCGGGCAGATCGGTAAAGCGTTTGTAGATACCATTGTGGGCACGGTTATGGGTGGTCAAATGAGCAGTAGCAAAGCGTGGCGTCACACCGATGGAGGCGCCGATATGCATAGCGAGCGCCGAAGCCTCGACCAGTGGTGAAGTGGTTTCCCGCGTCGGCTCGGTAATCTCATGGCGACGACAGGCGGCCATATACAGGCCGACATTCCCTAGTAGATCGAAGGCACTGTCGAAGCCTTCATCGGTATTGCCTTCATCAAGCAGCGCCTTAATCAGCTCACGCCCTTCACTTTCTAATGTTTGCTTAAGCTCGGTGCCGATATCTTGCACATTGGCGCGGTCTGTCTGCTGGTAATAAAGCTGTTCGAGCTGAGAGTTGAGTTCCACAAAGCGACTGCGGATCCACTCATCGAAAGCTTCGGTGTTATAGGTGGCAGGTTTCACTTGGACATCCTTGAAAATTGTTATGGTTATTTTTACCGGAGCAAGTACTGATAGACGCGTTTTTACTTGGCTACAGGCGTCTTTAGCGTATCCGAGTTAACAAGAATGCAACTTCTACTCGCGCGTTTCTAGCGCTAGCTCAAATTTATGAAAAATCCAATGCCACTTTTTATTTACACCTTGCGCCAGCGCAAGTTCTCAAATCCATTCCCCTCGCACAATAGCGCCAAATAAAGCTAGTCCTAATGCAAATCGCGCGGCAGGTTCCGCAGGGGTGAATCAAATGATTTTAATGGAATTTATTGTCGTACTCGGCTGTTTACTGCTCGGTACTCGCTATGGTGGTATGGGACTAGGGCTGATAAGTGGTATCGGCTTATTTTTACTGACGTTTGTGTTTGGTCTCGCCCCCGGACAACCACCCGTACAGGTGATGCTCACCATTCTTGCGGTGATAGGCTGTGCCTCGGTGTTACAAACCGCAGGTGGTTTAAATGTGATGATGCAGTTTGCCGAGCGTTTACTGCGCCGCCATCCACAATACATCACCATTCTGGCACCGCTCACCACCTGGACCTTAACCTTTTTATGCGGAACTGGCCATGTGGTTTACACCATGTTCCCGATCATCTCCGATATCGCCCTGAAGAAAAACATTCGTCCAGAACGCCCCATGGCGGTGGCCTCAGTCGCCTCGCAAATGGCGATCTGCGCCTCTCCGGTATCGGTCGCCGTGGTTTCTATGGTATCGATTTTGGCGGCGCAGCATGGCGTCGGCCATGCCTACAGCATGCTAGAAATTTTAATGGTGTCTGTACCAGCTTCCCTTTGCGGCGTGTTAGTGGCGGCCCTCTGGAGCCTGCGTCGTGGTAAAGATTTAGATAAGGACGAAGAGTTTCAGGCGCGAATTAAAGATCCCGAACAAAGGGCGTTTATCTACGACAAGAGCGAGACTCTGCTGGATCAAACCTTTCCTAAGGAAGCCTATTGGGCGACGGGGATTTTCTTTACCGCTATCGCCGCCGTGGTGTTACTCGGCTCCTTTAGCGAACTGCGCCCAGTGTTTGAGGTGAAGGGCAAACTGGCGCCGCTATCGATGAACTTAGTGATCCAGATGATGATGTTGATCGCTGGCGCTTTTATCTTAATGAGCTGCAAAGTCAAACCCACAGAAATTGCTAACGGCCCAGTATTTAAGGCCGGCATGGTAGCGATTTTCTCAGTATTTGGCGTGGCTTGGATGAGTGATACTTACTTTATCAGCCATATGGATGTACTGAAGGAAAACCTCTCCCATGTGGTGCAAAACCAACCTTGGACCTATGCCTTAGTACTGTTTTTAATCTCAAAACTGGTCAATAGCCAAGCGGCGGCACTCACGGCTATCGCCCCCATGGGCTTAGCCTTAGGCGTCGATCCTAAGTTGTTGATTGCCTTTTTACCCGCGAGCTATGGCTACTTTGTACTCCCCACATATCCAAGCGATTTGGCCTGTATCGGCTTCGACCGAACAGGTACCACAAAAATTGGTAAGTTCATCATTAACCACAGCTTTATTATTCCAGGATTGATAGGCGTGGGCACAGCATCGACCGTCGGTTATCTGCTGGCAACCACCTTACTGTAAGCACGATTTGAAGCGATAAAACACATAAGGCCGATAACGTGAAAGCGTTATCGGCCTTATTGTTGAAACAAGTGAAAGCTAAGCGCGATACATGGCGAGAAACATACGGATGTTGGCATCAATGATCTCTTGCCTTTGCTCGTCATGATTCTTCATATGGAACAATTTCGGCCAAAAGGCGAAGGCCTTAAACATGCCCCAAAACTGGGTTGCTGCCAGCGGAATATTATCGATTTTTAATGCCTTATGAGCCACGGCTCCGGCAAGCCACGCCTCTAATCCACCTTCTTGCTTAGCTAATCGTTCCATGGCCTCGGTCGCTTGAACCGGTGAACGAATAAACTCGGCCATCACTACCCTTGCCACTCGTAGGAAATCCGGTTGCTGATACAGCTCCCAGCAGCGGCGCGCAATGTGCTGCAATTGTGATTCGAGGCTCTGCTCAGGATTAAATGCTAAGGTGGCCGCTTCTTTAGTGCGCGCCCATAAGTCGCTAGTTGTCGCCTCGAATAACACTTCTTTGCTGGGGAAATGGTTGTAAACAGTGCGCTTGGAGACATTGGCACGCTGGGCAATTCTATCCATGCTGGCGCCGGCAAAACCATTGACCATAAATTCTTCCTGTGACGCGTCGAGGATCGCCAAACGCTTCAGTTGGGAATGTGTCAGTTTTACTGCTTTTTCTGCCATTGTGGTATGCCATCAAAATATTTGCCGATATTTTACACTATTGAGTTTACTTTTGCACAGCCATGAGTAAACTACACTGTGTAGTTTACTTTTATCAAGTTTACGATGCGACTCAAAATCACCTTGGCCATACTGTTACTCGGGAGTGTTATTATGACCTTAGATCCCAACACCATTCAAACTGCCCCAACTCAGGATCAACGCTTTCGTAATGAAGCGCCAAACGCTCACAGTGGTGAAGGTAATTTACCTGCTATTTTATGGCGTTATGTCACTGAACGCATTCCCGATAAGAGTCCGAGCCAAGCGCTACCTATTCAGCCCATGCAACTGTCCGCCACCGCGGGGACAACGCCTATGCTGTATAAAATCAGCCACTCGACTGTGATGTTACAGCTAAACGGCCAGTATTGGTTAACCGATCCTGTGTTTTCAAAGCGCGCCTCACCCAGCCAGTGGTTTGGTCCAAAACGTTTTCACGCTCTGCCCATTGAGCTCGAAAATATTCCGCCGCTCGCTGGGATTATCTTGTCCCACGATCATTATGATCACTTAGACAAGCAAAGCGTAGTGGCGCTCGCTTCGCGCACTCAGAAGTTTATTGTGCCACTGGGTGTCGATAAACATTTGATTGCTTGGGGGATACCGAAGGAAAAAATTATCGCCCTCAACTGGTGGCAAGCAACCGAACATCAAGGTGTGCGCTTTACCGCCACGCCCGCACAACATTTTTCGGGCCGAGGACTGAGAGACAGAAATCAAACCCTGTGGGCCTCTTGGGCTATTCAATCCCCTCAATTAAATATCTTTTTCAGTGGCGACTCAGGCTATTTTGATGGCTTTAAAAAGATTGGCGATAAACTTGGCCCCTTCGACCTCACCTTAGTCGAAACCGGTGCCTACGATGAGATGTGGGCCGATATCCATATGCAACCTGAGCAATCGCTGCGGGCGCATTTAGATCTTCAAGGTCAATACCTTATCCCAATCCACAACAGCAGTTTCGACTTAGCGCTGCACAGTTGGTACGAACCCTTAGAGCGAATTGCCGCGGCGGCGAAAGCCTATGCCGTCCCCCTGCTGACCCCTGAGTTTGGTCAGGGGATTAACCTCAATGATCTAGCCCACAGCCCAGCGCTCAATCAAGGGTGGTGGAAGTCATACTTACCCAAAGACAGACCCGAGTTTGAAGTAGTTCCAGTCAAACTCGCCTCCAATAAATAGTCACAGAGTAATTTCCTTAGCGGCGCTTAATCAGTGCGCCGCTAAGGTTCCTCCCCACCCCAAGTACAACGAAAGCATTAAGCTCCCGGCTAACAGTCAGTACGCCTAGACGTTTTTAGCGACATCAGCATACAATCCGATCTTGTATCCTGCTGAATCAATTTATCTTTTGAGAATGTCGTACTAAAGATGGTGAAAGGTTTTCGTTTATTGATACTCGCAGCGAGCCTAGTCTGCGGCCTTGGTTATCTCGGCTACCACGGGCTGACTCGTTATAACTTAAATACGGACTACCAAGTGGGTGATGTGCTCGACTCACTCAATGGCGTCGAGATTTATTATAACGGCGGCGTCAACACTAACGAGGGGCGCAACCTCTCCCTCGACGGCTATAACCTAGGTATCAAATACCAATGCGTAGAGTTCGTTAAACGTTACTTTTACCTGCGTTATCAACACAAAATGCCCGACAGTTTCGGTCACGCCAAAGACTTCTTCAACGACCTGTTGCCCGATGCGAGCTGGAATGAAAAACGCGCCCTACGGCAATATACTAATGGCAGCCAAAGCAAACCTATGGCCGATGATTTACTGGTATTCGCGCCATGGATGTTTAATCCCTACGGCCATGTCGCGATTGTCGCCAGCGTCACAGAGACCAGTATCGAAATTGCCCAGCAGAACCCCGGTCCTTTTGCGCCCTCACGGGAGATTTTCCCCTTAGTGCAACGTGAAGGTCTGTGGTATATCGATGCCCCTCGCACCAAGGGTTGGCTACGCTGGGAAGCTCCTGCGACCATGATTATCGCGGGAGAGGTTGAGGAGAGCGTTGGGGAGAGTGTTGAAGGAGGTACTGAGGGAAATACCCAAGCAAACCAACAAGCGACTCCACTTAAACGCTAAGATTAGGATGACAAAAATGGGACTACTCGACTGGCTAAAACGACACCTCGGCCCTAAGGCGAATATAGACTCACAGGCAGCGGATCTCCAAGCGATTTTTAATGAGCCCTTACCTCACCTGCTTTTGCCCAGCTATCAAGTTTATCCCACCGTCACCCCCGCGATGCAGTCCGATCTCGCCGCCTATCAAATACATTGCTTGTTGAGTAACCAAGATATACAACGACTCAATGCCCTGCTCACCGAGATGGCATTCGCGCCTGTTGTTGAAAAGGATGCAGCATCGAGTAAGCTGTTGCACCATGCCCAAGGGCAAAGCCATGTTTTTCTACATCAATATGCTGATTTTGCAGGGTTCTGCGTGCTACTCATCAGCAATGATATCGCACTGCTGCAACGGCTAATCGGCTTTAAGGCTGCGCCACCAGCGCCATGGGAAAGCTTTCCCGATGTCGATCCTGATACACTCGGGAGTCTGCAGGGCAATATTGAGTTTTGGTGCGATACGTTTTGGCGGCCCTACTGGTTATCACTCAGTGAGGCCGAGCGCAGTCAATACCCCGCGAATTGGCATGAATTCAGTGAGTTCCACTAGCAGCGTTAAACGGAGGTCAAAATGAAGCTCAAATTTATCACGCTCGCCATGCTGCTTTTTATTCTTGCAGGGTGCCTAGTGCCAGAACAGCCCGTCATCCCAGTCAAAGGCGCCAGCAATAAGGATTGGAATAGCCAAACCTTTTGGTATGAACCCTGGGGCAGCTCAGGCACCCACAAAGGCATTGATATATTTGCCGCGGCCAATACGCCCGTAATCGCACCAACGCCGTTGTTACTTCTGTATAAAGGGGAGTTTTTTAAGGGTGGCAAGGTGGTGGTAGGACTTGGTCCCAAATGGCAAATCCACTATTTTGCCCACCTCGATAGCCTTAACGCATCGACAGGGTTATTTGCGGGACGCGAGGATGTGCTCGGTACTGTCGGCACAACGGGGAACGCCCAAGGCAAACCGCCCCATTTGCACTATTCCATTTTGAGCATGTTACCCAGACCTTGGTTAATCGACACTTCAACCCAAGGATATAAAAAGGCGTTTTACTTAAATCCAATCGACTATTTAGACCCTAAGTAAAAGGTTGGTCGGTTAAGCATTCCCGTTGGCAACGACTTCAGCGGGTTGTTCAACGGGTTGAGTCACCTCGGTTTCTGCCGCGATAGCCTGCGCCGCTCGCTCGGCTTTAGAAACGTATTTAGGCTTATTGCTGCTATGCAACTTGGCATTGGCTTTTTTCGCCTTCTGTTTAAGCGTTTGGTTAATCTTCTTTTTACGGTTCATATCGGCACCAAGGCGAGAAAAAGGCCGCCATTATATTCTTCCTTCGACTCGGCAACAAATCGGCGGTTCAGCCTACGTGCAAACCCTCAATCTAAATGCACCTATATTGATAACCGAGTCACAAGTTCAAGAAAGTGCCACTTTTTCCACGCATTTTATTTACAACTCGACTAGACAAGCCCAATTCACTTCCTTAAAATCAGCCGCAATAAAAATCGTTATCATTTGCAATGTTGTTTAACGGAATAGTCTGATGCCAAGGATATCGGTGTAGCAAATTCACTCGCCCTTAGCAGGAAGTTATATGACGTTCAAAACCTCGTTTGTTGCCCTCGCCGTATTTGCCGCCCTCACCCAATCCGCAGTGGCTCAAGAAGCCCCAGATACGGGAACGAATAAGAATAAAGACATCGAAAAAATCACTGTCACTGCGAGCCGCATGGATAAATCGCCAAGCTCCATTCCCAATACAGTGACCATTATCGACCGCGTGCAACTCGAAGAGCAGTTCCGCACCACTAAAGATTTGTCGACGATTATCGGTAACTTAGCACCTAGCTTTTCACCCAGCCGCCAGAAGATGAGCAACACGGGCGAAACCCTGCGTGGCCGCCCACCCTTAATCATGATCGATGGCGTCCCCCAATCCAACCCGCTGCGTAGTGGTGGTCGTTCGGGACAAACTATCGACCCTGCGATGATCGAGCGTATCGAAATTATCCATGGTGCCAATGCGATGCACGGCTTAGGCGCACAGGGCGGTATCATCAACTACATCACCAAAAAACCAACGGGCGATAACCAACACGTCGTCAGTTTCGATGTTACTGTGCCCGACTCGCTCAAATCGAACGGTGTAAGTTTTGGTGCCAGCTATGCGTTTTCGGGCGAATCCGAGCTGATCGATATGTTGGGTTCGGTGAGCTATCGCAATAACGGCGTGTACTACGATGCAAACCACGATGTGATTGGCGTGGACACGACGCAAGGCGAGTCCATGGACAGCCAGAGCAAAGACTTCTTTATCAAACTCGGCCATAACTTTGCCGAGTCGCGCTTAGAGCTGATGGTTAACCATTACAACATGGAGAACAATGGCGATTGGATGCCGGTGAAAGGCGATATCACCACTGGCAAACCAACGGGCGCAATCGAAGAAAAACAACCTTGGGAAGCGGCCAACAACCAAGTCACGACGACTAGCCTCACTTACACCCACGAGAATATTGCTGGTCAACAGCTGAGTATTCAGTTGTTTAATCAAGATTTTGAGGCCGTGTATGGCGGTGGCTGTAACAAGACTTTCTACGATCCTGCATTTGCCAATAACGACAATCTAGTACAATGCGAAGGCCCTAAAGGCGAGAGTTGGTACTATGAGCAATCGCGTAACTCTTCAGTCAAATGGGGATTAAAGACCTCGTTAATTGCCAAAAATATTGCCGATACGGGTATCGACGCCGCCTATGGTATCGACCTATTCCGCGATACCACAGAGCAGGATTTAGTGCAGACGGGTCTGTCATGGGTGCCTGAAAGCACCTATGACAACTTCGCGCCCTATTTGCAGTTAGATTATGATTTAATTACCGATCTAACCCTATCGACCGGCGTACGCTACGAGCACGCTAAACTCAATGTCGATGACTATAAGACGCTCTACGGCGCGGGAAATAAACAAATCGAAGGGGGCGAAGCGAGTTTTGACGAGACCCTATTCAACATAGGAGTCTCCTACAAGATCACTCCAGATATCCGCGTTTACACTAGCTATAACCAAGGCTTTGGTATGCCAGATATCGGCCGTATTCTGCGCGACGGTAACAGCTTCCCTGGAGCGAACCCAAGTATCAGCGACTCTCTATCCCTTGCACCGATTGTGACGGATAACGTGGAGTTTGGCGCCGATTACCAAGGTGAATTCTTGAGCGCTAAGATTGCTTACTACCGTTCGGCCACCGATTATGGCGCCCGTTTAGCCTTAAACAGCGACGGCTTCTACGACGTTAAACGTGAGAAGAGCGTCATTGACGGTATCGAAGCCAATATCACCGCCTACCTGACCAGCAACGACGATCTGGGCATGAATCTAGCGATTCAGCGCGGTGAATACGATTCGAATGATGACAACAAAACGGATACCGATCTCGATGGTGCCAACATTTCACCGAATCGTATCAACCTGTTCTGGACCCATAATTTCGATAACGAAATGTCGACGCGCGTACAGGCAAACTACTTTATGGACCGTGATTTCGAAGATGCCACAGGCGAGAAATATGCCGAGTTTAATGGCTACACCACTGTTGATGCGTCATTCTCTATGCCGCTCTACACTGGCACCTTAACCTTAGGCGTACAAAACCTGTTTAATAAGGATTATTTCAACTACTACTCACAAACTATGGGTACTAATGATCGTTATTTCAAAGGCATGGGTCGCACCGCAACACTCGGTTATACCGTGGCTTTCTAATTAGCACGCCCAATTTACCGTATAAAAAAGCGCAACCTAGGTTGCGCTTTTTTATTGGGGATTCACTAATCTTTCGTCACCACCCAGAGTGCATGCAACAAACCGGGGAACCAGAAAAATAAACACAACACTATGTTGATTAATAAGTCCTTGCCCGCACCCGCCTTTAAAAATACCGCGACTGGAGGTAATAGAATCGCAATGATGACTAAGAGTAATTTGTTTGTATCCATAGCAGGCTGTCCTTAATTGACCATATCTTTAACTAACTTCGCAGTTAGTGTGCAGGTTTGCAACTTTTTCATCGTCCACAGTTTTGTTTGAGTCGTATATACGTCCGCATAAACTGAAAAAGCCATCTATAGTTAAAGGAAAAAATGAACCCTAACCATGGATCCTCAAGCCCTTTTACTGATTAAGTTTATCTGCCTGCTCACGGGCACCGCCGCTATTGCTTGGGGATTAATCGCTCAACCGTTAAAAATCGCCACCTTAGCCAGCATGCGGTTTTCCCTCGCCAACCTTTTTGTACTGTTTGGCATCATACTCAATACCCAACGGACAGAATCAAACAGTTATCTCTATTGGTTTTGCTCGGATATCATCATCTTGTTGGGATTTATCATGCTACGTTGGGGGACCCAGTATCTCTTTCGCTTGAAGCACAGCACTAAGTTCGATCTAACCATTCTTACTATCACCGCAGTATTGATGTTAACGGTTCCCCCGAGCTCACACTCAGAGCCAGTGCTGGCCATGCTGTTTTCAGCCAATGCCGCCCTTACCTTTGTGATGCTGACTCGAGATAATTTTATTGCCATCAAGCCAGATGCTGGCAGCAAAGTCGCCACGGCAATGGTGCTGCCATTAGTCGCCATGGTCATTATCTTCACTCTTCGCTTCTTAATCGCCCTGCTTTCATCAAACGAAAACCATGTCTTTATCGCCATCTATCGCGAGGAGGCAACGCCCGTGCTGTGGTTTTATGTTGTCCTCGCCCTTATCATCAACATAGTCATGATTGGCAATGCGATAACACGCCTTGTCAGCAAAATCAGAGTGTTAGCCGAGCGAGACCAACTGACGGGGCTGTGGAATCGGCGGGCGATGCAAAAGCGGCTTACGGTTATCCATCAACGCTGGCAAAAAAATGCTGAGCCCTACAGCCTGATACTGCTCGATCTCGATCATTTCAAACAAATCAACGATCAATATGGCCACGCCGTAGGCGATCTTGCCCTACTTACGGCTGCAAGACTATTTAGCACTGTATTGAGGGAACATGACGTCCTATGCCGCCAAGGTGGAGAAGAATTTCTGGTATTACTGCCCGCCACCAGCGCGTCCGCCGCCAGAACCGTCGCAGATAAGTTACATAGGGTGTTGAGGGAAAATCCGCTTCAATGCCAAGGGCAAGAGATCCAACTCTATGCCAGCATTGGTTACGCCACCATTTACCGAGGCTGTGAGCCAGACAAACTCTTAATCGAAGCCGACCATGCCATGTATCGCGCCAAATCAGAGGGGCGAGACAGGATCTGCCAAGCCCTAACACCACAAGCCTAACGCTCTGGCCAGTCTAATGACTCGGGGGCTTGCCACTGTTTAAGCGCTTCAGTCACACCCTGCAAGGTAAAGACCTCGCCCTGCTCGGGCATATCAAGATACGCATAGTCCTGCCTGTGACCATCCTCATGTTGATAACGAAAATGCAGGCAATAGGCGTGTAGATAACAGCGGTCGGCGACATCCGAGCCATAGAGGGCATCGCCTAAAATCGGTACCCCAAGGCTTGCAAGCGCGACTCGTAACTGGTGGGTTTTCCCCGAGTGGGGTTTGAGTAAGTAAAGCCTAAGCCCTTCGCCAACACTGGTGGAGAAGAATTGGGTTATCGCGGGATTTTCTTTGGTTCGCAGCAACTTAAACATGCTGCGGCGGGATTTAGCCATATCGCCAATCACCCAGCCTTGCTTCTTCTTCGGCTTGCCTTTGGCGAGCGCAAGATAGTATTTCTGCACTTGATGGGCGCTAAAAAGCTCAGTCAACTGCCGCGCCGCCGCCGGATGTTTGGCTAACAGTAACAGCCCTGAGGTCGGCGTATCGAGCCGATGCACGGCAAAGAGTTTTATCCCTAAATCCTGCTCCAGCTGCGCAACGACACCCGCAGTGCCATCTTGGCTGTGAAAATGCACATTCGGCGATTTAGAAATAACAAGAAAATCAGCCTCGTCGGCTATGATTCGGTACATGGGGTTCTCAACACTGTCACGCGGATATTGGCCTAAAACTGAATGGTCACCACTAGGCCTGGATGATTATCCGAAAGAGTAATTTGCGCATTGTGCCGCGACATGATCGCTTTGACCATAGATAATCCTAAACCCGTGCCCTGCAAATGGCGGCTTGGGTCGAGACGCACTAATCGCTCAAACACCCTTTCCTTGCTGTCATCGGGGATCCCTGGGCCGTTATCGCAAATCTTAATTTGGGCGCCGGATTGAATAATATCGATGCGAGCACCTTGGCCTGAGTACTTCATCGCATTGTCGACCAAGTTATATAAGGCCTGGAACAACAAATACTTGTCACCATAAATCTTATGGTCTGATAGGAGCGATAGACTCAAGGTTTGCTCATTCGACTCGGCGACCGCGTCGGCCATGTCCAACAAATCGGTACATAGCTGCGCCAAACTCAGCTCCTGCAAGTCTAAGGTTTGCTGCCCTTCCTCGATGCGTGTTAACGAGAGCATGGCATCGAAGGTCGCAAGACAGTGGTCGAGCTCTTCGGTCAAAATCGCGCAACCTTCGCTGATTTCATCGGGGGATTTGGCCGCTAACTCCTCAAGACCAATGCGAATATGCGATAGAGGCGTGCGCAAATCGTGGGCAATGTTATCTGTCACCCCGCGCACCGCCATCAGGTTATTCTCAAGAATATCCAGCACGTTATTAAACTGCAGCGCCAGCATATCGAACTCGTCCTGACGCCAACTGAGCGGCAGACGCGTATCGTAATGCCCCCGCTCAATTTGCTCACTCAAGCGGTTGTACTGCACTAAGCGGCGCAAAATCGCCTTAGAAAACAAATAGCCCAACGCTAAGGTTAACACTATGGTCAACATCACGGCCGTGGCCGCAGCACTGATAAATTTATCGATCAAGGTGGCTAAGTTATCGGTACGGGTGGCAATGAGCACAGGGCCATAGCGGGTCATCACTAGGCCGCCGGTAAGGATATGCAGCTTATCAGGACCGCCAGTTAAAATCGGGAAATCCCGAGTTTGCGGCAGCATGGGCATACCTTCTGGCATAAAGCTTAAGGCACCAACCATGTCATAACTGTTGCGCCAAGCGATGAGCGCAGTCTGCGGATCGGCGGCACGGATTTGCGCCGCAAAACTACGACGGTCCACAGTAAGAGCAAGCTGCTGATAGCGTTGGGTTTCTGACTCGAGATACTGAGTCACTTGGTACTGCTGTTCGATAATGAGTTGCCGATAAAGGGCAAACAGCAAAGCGCCTATGATCACAGTCACTAAGGTCGAGAAGATAATAGTGATGCGCCAGGCGCTGCTTTGGTAAGGCTTAATGCCTTTGGCGTAAGCGATAACCCGCTCCCCTTACGGTTTCAATCAATTCACCGTGGCCCAACTCTTCAAACTTACGGCGTAACTTGGCGATATGCACGTCGATCACATTGGTGCGGGGATCGAAGTGATAATCCCATACTGCTTCGAATAATAGCGTGCGACTAATGACCTGATTGGCGTGTTCCATCAGATACTTAAGCAGTTGGAATTCTTTCGGTTGCAGCATTAAATCGTGACCATCTAAAGTCACATTGCGGGTGAGCAGCTCCATTTTTAAGCCGCCGACCACTAAATCAGTGGTAATAGGGACGGATTGACCCCGTTGCATCAACTTTTCGGCACGCACGAGCAGCTCCGAAAAGGCAAAGGGCTTAGTCATGTAATCATCGCCGCCCGCACGCAGGCCTTTCACTCTTTCATCCACATGGGCCAGCGCCGACAGGATAAGCACCGGGGTTTGGTTACCCGTGGCTCTGAGGGCGGCCAGCAGTTTCAAACCATCGAGTTGGGGCAACATGCGGTCGAGAATCAAGAGGTCGTACTGACCACTCGTGGCTTGCAGCAGGCCTTGATGACCATCGCTGGCGGTCTCAATATTATGCCCCTGCTCAAGAAATCCTTTAACGATGTAGTCGATCGTTGTCGCATCATCTTCAACCAAAAGTATTTTCATCTGTATGCTGCGCTCCCCTGTCTTCGCTTAGCGGTGATGCTCAGTGCTAATCCCACTTAAGTAAAGGTAGTTGCCGTAAATTTTCAATATCGAATGCCAATTTATACTTACCAGTATCATCCAGCAACTTTAACTCTAAGTAACTGATACCTAAGTCATGATCTAACTTTGCGTCGGTCAAAAAGGCCTTATGGTCCTTAGTCGCCATCGCAATAATGCCAGAGAAGGTTTGATGTTTAGTGCTGATAAGGCGCGCGGCTTCCACTTCACCAACATCGTCGGCAGTGACTTTGCCCGCTTTTTGTTTCAATAACTTACCATCTCGCGCCCGATATTCGAAACGGGTAATCGCATTCGCCAGCGGATTAATCAACTCAAACTGGTAGACCAATTCGCCTTCCTGCATTTCCATTTCAAACTCGGCAATCACGCCAGGAAAATCCTTCTCAATTTGCTGCATCACACTTAACGGCGGCTGATACTCACCGCTCGAAAGCATCGAATACATGCTCTGGGCTGCGGTGGCAATCCCAGATACCAACATGAATCCTAGCAACCATAGTCTCATGGCTCCTCCATAAAAATCGGCTAAGTTTGTATCTTATGAGACAATCAGTTAGATGTCGATGGCGTGCTAAAACCCCATCGTTTTTATCCCTGTTTGCCCATGATGGCGCCTAGTTCATCACCCATGTGGATTGCTCAATCCGATTGATTCAGGCTCGGCAAGCACTGACGAATGTATTGAGTTTACCTAATACCTACTGAAACACCGATGGAAACAAGATTAAGCTTTGATCATCTAGGGATTTAACGGCAGCGCAGCTTCGCAAATCAAGCTGAGTTATTCGTTAATGGAGAATAGATTTCGCGAAATGAGGCAAAAAACTTAGTTACTCTAAAATATGAATTTGCTCAGATTTGAGCGCAACCGTGGTTTGCATCCCCTTGGTTAGGCCAAGCTTCTGTGCGAGATGAAGCGACACTTCCGTATTAAGCTGTAGTTTAGTCCCAGTAGCATAACAGACGACCCGCACCGACTCGCCCATCACAAGTAAAGAGTCGATTGTCACATCTAACTTATTAAAACTACGGCATAAACGTCCATTTGAAATGGCGTTAAATCGAATACCCTGATTGGGGATGACCCAGCGAACTTTACTGCCAACACTGCGGTCTTTGCCAAAATCGCTGGCAATCAGCTGCTCACCAAATTTGAGCCAGGTGATGTCTTTAGTGCGGTCTTGGAACATCACTTCGCCATCGAAAATATTCCTTAAGCCCATCTGCCGCGCAACAGCCTCGTTACGTGGCCGCGATAACACCTCAAACGGCGCACCCTGCTGTAACATCTGGCCTTGGCTAATCAGGATCATCGAATCGGCCAGCAGCAGTGCTTCGTTTAAATCGTGGGTCACCATAATCACGGGGCAAAGCAGTTGCTCTTTGAGTCGAGCAAGTTCGAGATACAAACGCTCGCGGGTTTCTCTATCCACCGCTGAAAATGGCTCATCGAGCAGTAGCACTGAAGGTTCACGGGCAAGGGCGCGAGCAAGCGCAACCCGCTGGCGCTGCCCCCCAGAGAGGTGCATAGGCAGTCTATCGGGTAAACCATGTAAATTAACCCGTTCTAACCAATCCTTCGCCCTAGCAACTCGCTCCGACTTGGGAATATGGTCAAGCCCTGCAACCACGTTCTCGAGCGCGGTAAGATTGGGAAATAAGCCAAAATGCTGTGGCATATAGCCAATATGGCGCTGCTGCGGCGTTAGCGCGGTGCAGCTTTTATTGTCGAACCATGGCGTTTCACCAAACACAATACTGCCCGTGTCGGGATGATTAAGCCCTGCGATCATCCGCAGTAACGTCGTCTTACCGCCGCCCGAAGGCCCTACGACCGCTAACACCTCACCCGCCTTGCAGCTAAATTCGGCACTCAGTTTTATATGCTTATGGTTTTGGATCTGGCAATGCAGATCAGCGATGATTTGCGCCACCCTGACCTCCTAAACGCCGTGACAAACTGGTAGTTAGAGCCAATGCAGTAATAGCAAATAACAGCAATACCAGAGACATAGTACCTGCTGCGCCAAAATCGAAGGCCTGCACGCTGTCATAAATGGAGATCGATATCGTCTTGGTTTCGCCAGCGATATTGCCGCCCATCATCAGCACCACCCCAAACTCACCCAGCACATGGGAGAAACACAGCACTATGGCGGTCAACACCCCCGGCCAGACCATAGGCAATTCAATTTTAAGTAGAATTTTAAGTTTGCTCATGCCGCAACAGGCCGCAGCATCGCGTACATCGTGGGGAACCGCTTCAAAGGCGCGCTGTATCGGTTGCAACGCAAACGGAATATTGACCAGCACGGACGCCAGCACTAACCCCGAGAAATGAAACACTAATTGCTGCCCGGTTAGGCGCTCTAACCATTGGCCTAACCAGCTTTGGCTGCCAAGCCCCACCAGCAAGTAATAACCAATCACAGTCGGCGGTAAGACTAAGGGCACCATGATGAGCGCTTCAACCCAAGACTTACCGATAAACTGCCGATAAGCCAAGGCGCGCCCAGCAAGAATCGATAGGGGGATCAGCACCAAGACTGTGATGCTACTGAGTTTGACCGATAACCAAAGCGCCTGCCAATCCATTATTGTTGCTCTGGTAATGAAAAACCATAACTGGCCAAAATGTGGCGTGCACTATCGGCTCTGAGATAATCGTAAAAACGCTGAGCAACCTCCCCTGCATTCGACATTAAGGCCATACGCTGAAATAATGGACTATGCGTTTTGGCTGGTAGTATTGCGTAATCACTGAGCTTGGAAAACGTAGGCGACATGGCTAAAGAAAGCGCAATAATGCCTCCTTGAGTTGAACCGCTTATGGCAAACTGACCCGCTTGGGACACATTTTCGCCAAGAATCAATTTAGGCTGAATGGGATCCCATAACTGCATAAACTGCAACGCCTCTTTTGCCTTCTCGCCATAGGGAGCATGATCAGGATTGGCAATCGCAAAGCGGGTAATTCTTCCTGCTGCTAGCGCCTCACTTAACCCCTTTAACTCAGAGTCAACTGACAAACTTCCTGCTTTCGGTACAACAATAGCGAGTTGCCCTTGGGCATAAAGAACACCAGCATCTCGGGCAACACCAGAGCGATGCAATTGCTGAATATACTTTTCATCCGCAGATAAAAATAGCTCAAAGGGTGCCCCATTTTGAATTTGAGCAGCAAAATTTCCCGATGACCCATAGGAAATTTTAACTTTCAATCCCGTGTCATTGGTAAATTTTTGGCTAATCTCATCTAAGGCAAAACGTAAATCAGAGGCTGCTGCAATCGCAGGCACAGTATCAGCGCGGCTGATAAAAGACATGAATACCACACAGCAAGACAGCACTAAGCCCAATACCTTGCCTAACCGACTCACACTCCGCATAAATTTATCCTATAACTGCCTTTTGCAATCCATTAACCCTTGTGTTGCCACACTTGCGCCGCTTGCTCGTCGGCATCCTTGGCCTCGACCCAATTCTTGCCATTGTGCCCTGCTTCTAATTTCCAGAAAGGGGCTTTGGTCTTCAAAAAGTCGATTAAGAATTCGCAGGCAGCAAAGGCCGCTTTGCGATGAGCGCTGGTGACACCGATAAACACAATTTGCTCACCCAGCGCCATCGTGCCGACACGGTGGATAACCGTAACGTTATTGAGCTGCCAACGCTCACGCGCCTCGGCAACGATTTGCTCAAGAACACGCTCCGTCATACCGGGATAGTGCTCTAAAGTCAGGTCAGTCACCACTGAACCGTCGTTAAAGTCGCGCACCTTGCCCACAAAGGTGACAACGGCGCCATCGCTATTGTCTTGGGCTAATTGGTGGTACTCATCGGCCACATTAAAATCGACGGTTTGCACCCGCACATTTGGCAGTAAACGCATATCAACCTCCGGTCACAGGCGGGAAGAAGGCGACTTCATCACCATCGCTCACTCGGGTATCCCATTGACTAATGGTTTGATTCACCGCCACCAGCAATTTGTCCGAGGCTAACACTTTGGCCCATTTATCGTCGGTGGCCGCGAGTGTTGCGCGTAATCCTTCTGCGGTTTGTGTCTGCTCACTCGCTTCAACACTCAGTTGGGCAGTTCCTAAAAGCTCACGAACTTGGGCAAAAAACAACACGTTAATCATATTCTTATCTCGCTTTACGTTATTCAGCTTTAAAGTGTCCCGACTTGCCACCGCGTTTTTCGAGCAGGCGCACCTGTGAAATCACCATGTCTTTTTGCACGGCTTTACACATGTCGTAAATCGTCAGCGCCGCGACAGAGGCCGCCGTGAGCGCCTCCATTTCGACACCGGTTTTACCGGATAATTTACACAGGCTAGTGATGCGCACGCGATTGTGCTCAGGCTGAGCCTCAAGCTCGACTTCGACCTTAGTTAGCATTAGTGGATGGCATAACGGAATTAAATCTGAAGTCTTTTTCGCCGCTTGGATCCCCGCGATACGCGCGGTGGCAAACACATCGCCCTTATGGTGGCTGCCGCTCATGATCATCTCGAGGGTCGTGCTCGCCATCTCAATAAAGGCTTCGGCACGGGCCTCGCGCTCGGTCACGGCTTTTTCGGTCACATCGACCATATGGGCATTGCCGTCGGCGTTAATATGGGTAAATACATTGCTCATTGAAGCGATCCTTTAAACTGATGCCAAATTCAAGCATAGGGAAGTTAAGTGCCATCGCGAAATCTAACCTAATGAAAGATAACGCGATAAGCAGACTAAGACCTAAGTTAGATTAACCGCCA
Source organism: Shewanella sp. Koi 1 (assembly GCF_052907445.1). Taxonomy (NCBI): domain Bacteria; kingdom Pseudomonadati; phylum Pseudomonadota; class Gammaproteobacteria; order Alteromonadales; family Shewanellaceae; genus Shewanella; species Shewanella sp. Koi 1. Next base: position 4,503,861 of record NZ_JBREJM010000001.1, read on the forward strand.
ATCGAGGCCAGATGTTGCGTCACGCCAGTAATGCCCTGATGCAGATAATGGGTTTCCTTCTTCTGCGCCAGTTGACCGTGTAACCGCTCGATTAATTCCGCTTGCTGACTCGGGTGTTGCATTAGATCACGCAAATCGATGCCAGACTCGGTAAAGAGGCATAAGTGCAACTTACCCTTGGCCGAGACCCGCAAACGATTACAGCTCGCGCAGAAGTTAGTGGCGTAGGGCATGATCAAGCCGATACGGCCCTTAAAGTCACTGTGGCTGAAGTTTTGCGCAGGGCCATCGTCGGCACGAGGCGTATCTAATTGCCAGCCCTCCGCTTGCAGCTGCGCTTTAATATCGGCGCCCGCCAAATGGTGAGCTTGGAAATACTCGCGGCCAAGGCCTGTTTCCATCAGCTCAATAAAACGCAGATCGATGGGCGTGTGCTTAATCCAATTCAAAAAGCGCGGTAAATCTTTATCGTTCATACCCTTGAGCAATACCGCATTGACCTTTACGCGCTCAAAACCCGCGGATAAGGCGGCATCGATACCACGCATCACCTCGTCGAACTTATTTTCGCCGGTGATCTGGTAAAACATCTTAGGATCTAAGCTGTCTACCGACACATTGATACGGCGCAGCCCTGCGTCGAACCACTCTTGGGCATGCTTCTCGAGCCTATACCCATTAGTGGTAGTAGCTACGGTATGAATACGTGGGTTGTCGGCAACCACTCGAATGATATCGGTAAAATCTTTACGCAGCGTGGGTTCGCCGCCAGTGATACGGATTTTTTGAGTGCCAACCTGGCTAAATGCGGACACAAGGTTTTCTATCTCACTGAGAGATAAAAACTGTTGTTTGCCATTCGGATGATAACCATCTGGGAGGCAATAACTGCATTTGAAGTTACAAACGTCAGTGACTGACATTCGTAAGTAATGAAATTTACGACCAAAATTGTCTTGTAATTGAGACATGATCACCTTTCCAAGTGTGGGAGGCGAGTGCATTTCTTTACTCACCCCAGTGGCCTTATTGCCACGGCTACACCCCCATATCTGTTGACTTAGGTAGGCAAGCTCGGAGAACCGTCAACCGTGATTATAAGCCGAAAGTATTGCCTAGCTATACCCCCAAACAGGTATTTCTTGATCCGCTTCAAGTGGGCGTGAACAATCTGTGACAGCCCTCACCCAAAGATTTGTCATTATTTAGGCTAAACAGCCCGCTTAGCCCCTGTGCCCTGCGGTGATTTTGAGGTAAGGTGGACATCAGCAATAAAACGCCCGTTTACAAACAAACTACAACACCCGGTAAAAATCGGGGATATGCGAAGGAAGAGGTGAACTGATGGAACGCGAATCAATGGAATTCGATGTTGTTATCGTCGGCGCAGGCCCAGCTGGCTTGGCCACTGCGTGTCGGTTGATGCAGATATCACAGAGTTCAGGCAAAGAAATTACCGTCTGCGTGGTAGAAAAAGGCTCCGAAGTGGGCGCGCACATTCTCTCTGGCGCCGTATTCGAACCACGAGTGTTAGATGAGCTATTCAGCGACTGGCGCGATTCAGGCGCTCCCGTCACTACAGCCGTGACCCACGATGAAATCTATCTACTCAATTCCGCCACCGACAGCAAGCTGATGCCCAATGCGTTTGTGCCTAAAACCATGCACAACGAAGGCAACTATATTGTCAGTGTAGGTAACCTCTGCCGTTGGCTCGCGACCCGCGCCGAAGCGCTCGGCGTAGAAATCTTCCCTGGCTTTGCCGCCAGCGAATTACTCTTCAATGAAGATAACAGCGTGAAAGGCATCCTGATTGGTGACATGGGCGTCGGTGCCGACGGTCAGCCGAAAGACAGCTTTATGCCCGGCATGGAACTACACGCCAAATATACCGTGTTCTCAGAAGGTTGCCGTGGTCACTTAGGCAAACAGCTGATCGCGAAATACCACTTAGATAATGGCAAGACACCACAACATTACGGATTAGGCTTTAAAGAAATCTGGAAAGTCCCCGCCGAACAACACGAACAAGGTAAAGTGGTGCACACAGGTGGTTGGCCATTAACCGATGGCGCATCGGGTGGCGGCTTCCTCTACCATATGGAAGACAACCAAATTGCCGTGGGGTTGATTATCGACCTCAACTACAAGAACCCACACTTAAGCCCGTTCGATGAGTTCCAACGTTATAAGACTCACCCGGTCATCGCCAAATACTTAACTGGCGGTGAGCGTTTGACCTATGGGGCTCGCGCAATCACTAAGGGCGGCCTGAACTCACTGCCGAAGATGAGTTTCCCCGGCGGTCTGCTGATTGGCTGCGATGCAGGTACCTTAAACTTTGCCAAAATCAAAGGCACCCACACCGCCATGAAGAGCGGCATTGTCGCGGCCGAAACCTTAGCTAAAGCGATGCTGGCCGAGGTCGAAGGCGGTAAAGATCTGGATTGTTTCCAAACCCATCTGGAAGAAAGCTGGTTACACGAAGAGTTAAATAAGTCGCGCAACTTTGGCCCAGCAATGCACAAGTTTGGCACTTTCCTCGGCGGCGCATTTAACTACATAGATCAAAACTGGTTCGGCGGTAAGTTCCCTATCACCCTGCGTGATGAGCACCCAGACTATGCACAAATGGCCCCAGTCAGCGCCTACAGCAAGATTGATTATCCCAAGCCCGATGGCAAACTCAGCTTCGATAAGCTCTCTTCAGTCTACCTGTCGAGCACTTATCATGAGGAAGACCAGCCTTGCCATCTGCGCTTAAAAGACAACAGCATCCCGCTCGGGATAAACCTGACGCAATTTAACGAGCCGGCCCAGCGTTACTGCCCTGCCGGCGTATACGAAATCGTTGAAGAAGCAGGACAACCTAAGTTTGTCATCAATGCGCAAAACTGCATCCACTGCAAAACCTGCGACATTAAAGACCCGAGCCAAAACATTACTTGGGTGACGCCCGAGGGCGGCGGTGGTCCAAACTACCCAAATATGTAACTCAACCGGAATAAGGCGCTCATTGAGCGCCTTATTTTTGCTTGCCTTCACGCCACACTTTGGTCACAATTGCGCCATAAAAATCACATGCTCCAAATCAGCAACTCATTTCCATCTATACTCTACATAACAAGATCTACCGCAAGAGCAACAGGTTAGGCCCAATAAATGTCTTGTACGCTGTTTTATTCGGCATTCGACCTAAACAGAGGTTAACTTTTAACATTTCTGTCCGATACTTGTTATTGGCTAGAAAACGTCGACCGATATTTCTAAACGTCTAACACAGGCATATTGATATTTATGATATTGAATAACCTTACTATTAAGCAGAAAATCCTGCTGACAGTGACATTTGCTGTGCTGCTGTCGACCATACTCGTGGGCGTCCTCAGCCAACGTAGTGCAAAAAGCGTGGTACAGCAGCGTATGCTCGGGTCGGAAATGCCCAGCCTAATGATGCAGATCCGCAACAAGATTGAGCTAGATATTTCGAGCTTAATGAATGCCGCCGAACAACTCGCGAGCAGCCGTATGTTGCTGCAATGGCTTGAAAACGGTCGTCCACAGGAGCAAGAACCGCAAGTCGTTGCCCAGCTGAAGGATATCACCCGCCAATATCATTTGGCTCAAGCCTCATACGCCGATAGACAAACCGCCGCCTACTACACTCAGGATGGTTTTTTACGTGTACTCACCCCCGCGCAGGACGGTTGGTTTTTTGGTTATCGCGACAGCGGCCAAGAGCGGATGCTTAACGTCTTTACCGAAGCCAATGGCGAGGTAAAACTATTTATCAACTATCAGCAACCTAATGGTCGCGGACTCGTTGGCCTCGCCAAATCCCTCGATGATATGGTGCGCCTACTGGGCTCCTTTAAGATTGAAGAAACTGGCTTTGTTTACTTAGTCGATGCCAAAGGCGAGATAAAACTGCACCCCGACGCCAGCCAAATTGGCAAGAGCAGCCTCAAGAGCTTGTACTCAGGCGCGAATATCAGCTCATTACTTAATCGTAATGATTTCAACCTGATCGATACCAAAATCCAAGGTGAAAACACCTTCGTAGCCAGCAGCTATATTCCCTCCATGGATTGGTATCTAGTGGCACAAGTGCCCGAAGCCGAAGTGTTCGCCCTGCTGACGGATGCCGCCTACCAGATCTTAATTTGGACCTTAATCATTGCCGCAGGCTTTATTATGCTGGCGATTGTGGTGGCAGGTTCAGTAAGCCGCCCTATCGCACAAGTCGCGGCAATGTTCCGTGATATCGGTGAAGGTGAAGGCGATTTACGTCAGCGCCTCCCCGTTAAAGGTGAAGATGAGATTGCCCAACTAGCGCAAGGATTTAATAGCTTTATCAGCAAAATCCAAGACTCAGTGATTGAAGTAGCCCAAACCAGCGAACAACTCGGCTTCTCAGCGAAGGATGTGTCTAATCAGGCGCAGCAAACCCTTGAAGACAGCCATGAGCAAAAAGACCGCACTATGATGGTCGTAACCGCCATCAATGAGATGGGTGCCACGGTGAATGAAATCGCCAGCAATGCCGCCCAAGCCGCTGTTGCGGCAAAAGATGCCGATACCGAATCCAATAGCGGCCAAGTGGTGGTGACCCGTGCTCGAGATACCATCAATCAGCTCTCCCAAGATGTAGAGCAAGTTGGTGAAGTGATTGAATCCCTCGCGACTCATACCAAGTCTATCGGCGGCATTCTCGATGTGATCCGCGCGATTTCGGAGCAAACTAACCTGTTAGCGCTGAACGCCGCGATTGAAGCCGCACGTGCAGGTGAAGCGGGACGAGGCTTTGCCGTGGTAGCCGATGAAGTCCGTAATCTGGCATCGCGCACCGCCGCATCGACCAACGAAGTCCAAGGTATGATCGACAAGTTGCAATCCGAGGCCAGCCGAGCGGTGAATGCCATGGCCCAAAGCCGTGCGCGCTCCCACGAAGGGGTTGCCGCCGTCGATGAGGCGAGCCAATCTCTGGTAGGCATTAGTGACCGTATTGGCCTGATCAGCGATATGAACATTCAGGTGGCTGCAGCGACGGAAGAGCAATCGACCGTGGTGGAAGATATCAACCGCAACGTGACCGAAATTAACGAGATCACCCAGCGCACTGCCAGCACGGCACAAGCTGCAGCACAGGCGAGCTTAGCGCTAAATCAACTCGCCCACCGCTTAGACACCTTAGTGGCGAAATTTAAGGTGTAAGCCCAAGAGGGATTGAAACCAAACAAAAACGCCTTAGCGAGTCCCTCCCTAAGGCGTTTTTTATTGAATCGCTTTAAAAGCAATTAGTTATCGGAAAGGAACTTAATCGTCAGCGGATAACGATACACTTGACCTTCGCTCGCCTTGATGATCCCAAGAATAGTGCAAACTAAGTCGAGGATACCGAGGATGATCAAGAAGATAAAACCAATGCCCACAAAGGCTAACAGCCCGCTGATAATCACATAGATCAACAGGCTTAATTTAAAGTTCAAGCAACTACGGCCGCATTGGTCGACAAAAGCCGACTCTTCACGTTTCATTAACCACATAATCAGTGGTCCGAGAATCGAGCCTAATGGCACTAAATAACCGATTAAACTGGAGGCATACACAAGTAAGCCAAAATCTCTTTCACTCTTAGTCACTGACTCTATCATTACACTTTCCCTGTATTATCGTTTGAAAAATAAAGTTTATTTACCTTTTGGCCCATATAAGCGCATCTGCCAATCTTCGACTTGCTGTGTCGCTAAGCGTCGCTGCAGACTATTCACCCAGCTTTGTGCCAACCCTTCACAGGAGGCGAGTCTATCATAGGCTTTGGCATCGTATTCGGGTGAGAAGTACAACGCCATGGCCTCGGCGACACTGATATCGGTTTTACGCTCGACTAATTCTATCCTGTCGTTTAGCTGAATCACACCTGGGGTTAATACTCTGTAAAACCAACCGCATAGCTGACTCTGCTGCATGGCGAGGGCAAAGTCTCTATGGCCAAATTGCAGGTTCAATTTAAAGCAAGGTGAGCGCGGCTGAGTCACCTGCACTGTGACGGCACCGATTTGCAGGATATCGCCGATATTGACCTCGGTTTCATTCAAACCAACAGTGCTGATGTTTTCACCCATGCTCGGCGCATCTTCAAGTTGGGTGATTAAATCCCAGCGACGGTACTGACCATAATGCTCGCGGGGAAAATGATGCAGCACTCGGTCGAGTCCGCCATGGTGCTTAGGATCGGCCTGCGTATCGCCTTCGACATGATCGACATTCACTCGCAACTGCTGCGCCGATTTTTTACCGTCGATGCCAGTAGAAACACCGTCAATCTCTTGCAGAACCGCCCCTAAATACAAACCCGATAATCTATTTACCAACAAGGTCGACATTTATTACTCCTACTTCATCGCTATCCGTCACCGAACTCTGCCCGCACGGCTCAGCCACTAAACGCAGCGTTGAGCCAAACAATCCCTTTAGCAGATTTGGCCATCATAACAGCATACTACTGATTGAGAACCACTTGATTGCGCCCCGCTTCTTTCGCCTGATACAAGGCGAGATCCGCTCGTTTAATCAAATCTTCCGCGGGCTCAAGTTTTTGGTATTCGGCAACCCCAATACTCACAGTGATAGCGATGTGCACGCCATTGACTTTTAATTCGCGCTGGAAAATTAAATCCCGGAAATGCTCCGCCAATTCAGCGGCATGACTAAGATCCATCTCAGGCAATAACACGATAAATTCCTCGCCGCCCCAACGGCAAAGTACATCCTGCTCTTTTAACTGACTACGCAGCAGGTTAGTGACGGTTTTTAATACTAAGTCACCAATGCTGTGACCATAGCTATCGTTCACTTTTTTAAAGTGGTCGATATCGACAAGCAGGATTGAAATCGCTTGCTTGGACAGCTTTGCCTTCTCTAATGCCTGATGGAAATACTCTTCAAACACTTGGCGATTAGCGGCGCCAGTGAGTTTATCGGTTGAGGCCATGACCTCCAGTTTGCGCTGATAACGACCTAAGGTCATGTTTGAAATCAGTAAAATCCCAATTGTCACCAATAAACTTAAGCCCAAGTTACCCCAAAAGGTATTCAGCAGCTCTTGCTCCTGCGGCACATCTTCCTGCTCAACGATAAGATACCATTTGAATTCAGGGACGAGACGACTGTTTAAGTGAACCGTTTTACCATTGCGTTGATAACTAAAGGCCGCGCTCGGGCTGGTTAAAATCCGCGTGGCCAGCAACTCAAGTCCGGCGGTAGTCTGCAAAGAATCGGCACCATCATATTCATCCCCATGGAGGGTAACGTTGCCCTGCCTGTCGGTGAAAAATACCCGGCGGTTGTAACGTTTCTGATAGAGCTCGATCAACGCCTTGACCTTTTCAACCGCAAGGCCAACACCGGTGACACCAATAAACTTACCTTCAAAATCAAAAACCTTGTAGTTAACAAATACGGTTGTCTTAGTCCGATCCGCCGTATCGGCATCGATATTAATCTCGTAATGTTCTGACTCGGGTAACGAGCGCACGCGAAAATACCAGGCATCGTTTGGGTCGATATCTTGGATTTTCTTTAAAACTCCCGAAGAGTGGTAGTAATTACGGCTCTGCTCCGAGACAAAAAAGCTGGTGACGGTATCGTATTTATCTTGGATTTCTTTGAGGTAACGGATCAGTTTTTCGGGTTCTTGTTCGTGGTTTAACATCCAGTCACGCACAAAGGTATCCTGCGCCATAAGCGAGGAGATAAAGATGGGACGAAGCAGATCCTGTTGAATTTCAGAATAAATATTGTCGCTGGTTAGGGGTAAAGTATTGCTCTCAATCTGCTGACTCAAGGAGTCATGGGCCACTTTATAACTAATGCCACTGGTGACTAAAAAGGCCACCAGTAACAATACTGACAGCAACCAAATAAACTTCTTTTTATCATTCCAAACGTGATTGCCCATTTCCAACTCCAACAACGGCAGGCTTATTATTCTATTTCAACGAGATGCGTTGCCTGAATGTTAACGTAAACCCTCGCCAACCGCACAATATTTCCACAATATGAACGTTCGGTAACGGAATAACATTATTCGAGCTAAAAAAATGCCCCGTTGGGGAAACGGGGCAAACATGCGAACCAACAAAATGGGAGAAAAGCACAAGAAAACGTTAAGGGACAAGAGCTATTCGTCACTGAACACACTCTAGCAAGCCCATGTGACAGAAAGATGACTTCCCTTGCACGTCACGTTGAGGCTAATCAGCCATTCTAACCTTCTAAATAGTGTTTCAATGCTTCACCTGGGATCGAGCTGTCGGTGGCCACGGCAAATGCCGCCCAAATCGCGCCTTCGGCCATGGCTTCGGTAATAGTTTTTCCCGCACATAAGCCATGGATAAGCCCTGCGGCATAGGCATCTCCCGCCCCTGTGGTATCGACAACCTCAGCAGGCACAGCCGGGACATGCTGCACATAGTCTCGGGTATACACCTTAGCGCCACGCACACCGTCGGTGACGACAAAATAACGTAATGATTCTCCGCCAATGCTCACGCCATAATCCCAAGAAGCGACATCACAGCGACCTTGCATATCACTCACGGAAGCCAGTAACACGTGGCAAGGGCGCGGCCTGTCATCCTTCGCCAGTTGTGCGATCACAAGGCAATGATCCAGTGCGGTTTTCGCCCAACTAACCGTACCCTCAGCCGAGGTATTAAAATACAACGCATCCCAATGCTGCCATTTGGGTGGCACTGATAATTCAAAAACTGGCCGCTGCGGACGAATGATGGTGCGCTCACCATCGGGCGTCATCACCAGTAACATTTCGCAGGTATTTCCCGCGCGGCGCTGCACTAAACGACAATCGAGCCCTTGAGTACTCGCCTCAGCGATGACCCAGTCGCCCATTTCATCCCGCCCGACTTGGCTCACCAGTGCAACTCTATGGCCCGCCCATACCAGTCCGAGCCCAGTATTGGCGCCACCACCACCTAGCCTTTGTCCGCCATCTTGGTAATGAAAGCGTCCGCCCGTTTTCAATGGTTTATCAAGGATCAACACTCGGTCACAGTTAAGATTGGCCACCAGCAAAATATTTGCCATGACAGAACTCCATAATGAAACAACAGACCGCGCTAACTCTCGGCGAAGACTCGGTTAAAAGAGCCCTCAATCTAGACCAAAACCTCAGGTGACACAATCGCAGCTATCAAGGTGTTGAACCCCATCACGGCAGCCAATAGCAGTTTTTGCTGTAAGACTTTATCCATATTTGAATTCAGCGAGACAGCCTACCAGGTACCTTAAACGTTAAATAAAATCGTGCAATATATTGATAAATAATAGAAATATTCTCAAGCATGTGATTTTTAGACATTTATTCATAAAAGTGTCATCAAATGCCATCCAACACTAGATTAGAAAAAGGTTAAGCTGGCGCTTCAAGGATGAAAGACGAAAGGAATTCGTATGCTTATCGACTGGATACATCAAGATATTGATGGACAAGAGCAACTGCGTCGTTATCGACAATGTTTAGAAGAGTTTAGCGAGTTGGAGTTTCATGACGCCTATGTCGCCAAGATACAGCATGAATATCAGTTATTAAAGGCGTTATTTGAGGAGCAGTCGGTTCAACACTTTGAGCCTAACTGCTCCGAACAATAGGATGTTGGTTAATCGATCATCTTAAAGGGAGAAAGCGAGGTAAACTTTACATCCAGTTGCCAATCTTGGATCACCATCTCCGAAGGTTGCCAACTGTCATCCACCCATTCGTAAATAAGGCCAGGATCTTCCTCTGCGTTCACCAATAAACGACGACCATCTTTTAACACAACCGTATAATCAAGCCCTTGAGCATCAACACTTTCAATATCCCCCAAGACTTTGTGATGAATGCTTGAAATTGCGCCAGTCGCTTTCACTGCATCAGCTTCTTTCGCGCCGCTGTAAAATCTCAGTGCCTCATTGGTAGCGGGTTTATGAAATACAAACTCTTCAGTCACGCCCACAACGATCGACGGATCAAGCTCATACCAAGCGGGTATCCATAATGCGTTCATTGCCATCCCGTTATATCCTGCATAATAATTTTACGGACGAGAACATTCTGCCTTAACCTTGGCAGATAAAATACTGGTCAGGGATAAAATAATTTTAACCTTCTGCAGACAATTCCCCTCAGACTGTAACCCACATAACTGCAATAAAAATGATGCCGATAAGGTCATATGCTGTACTTCGAGTTAATGATTGGAGCCATGCGGACTTTCTGTTAGCTTGAAAAAACAGCTCAATAACTGCCACATTTTGTTGATAGAGTGATCCAATAAACCCGCGCCACGTATTGAGCCTGACAACCCATAGCCACCACTATGGCACCAGCTTGCCCTATGGAGAAATCGAATATGCCAGTTTTGCAAACACTCAAACTTACGGGTGAGAATGAGGCGCTGAAACGTCAAGAGCTTAAACAATACTTCAATCAAACTTGGGCACTCTACGAATCCCTCTTCGAGTTGATAAAGCACGATGAGGCTTATTACGTTAAAGCCGAACCGCTGCGCCATCCGCTGATTTTTTACTTTGGCCATACCGCCACTTTCTATATCAATAAACTCAAGCTGGGTAAGTATCTCGATGAACGAGTGAATGATCACTTTGAATCTATGTTTGCCATCGGTGTAGACGAAATGTCTTGGGATGACCTCGACGAAACCCACTATCAATGGCCAAGTGTCGCAGAGGTAAAGACTTATCGGGATCAAGTCAAACAGGTCGTCAATCAACTGATTGATACCATGCCAATCACTCTGCCGATCAGCCAAGACAGTCCCGCTTGGGTCATCTTGATGGGCATAGAACACGAGCGCATTCACTTAGAGACCTCTTCCGCCATTATTCGCCAGCTTCCATTAGAGGATGTGAGTGCCAATGCCCAGTGGCCAGAATGTCAGGATGTTGGTAGCGCCGAACCCAATCAACTGCTTACCGTAGCGGGTAAAAAAATCACCTTAGGTAAAAAAGAGCAAGACAACACCTATGGCTGGGATAACGAATACGGTAATAAGAGCTTTAAAGTCGCCGACTTTAAAGCCTCAAAGTACTTAGTGAGCAATCAAGAATACCTCGCCTTTGTCGAAGCGGGAGGCTATCAAACGCAAGACTATTGGAATGAGGAAGGCCAAGCTTGGCTGACGTATACCCAAGCCCAAATGCCGCGCTTTTGGCGTCGCCGCGATGATAAATGGTGGCAACGTAACCTCACCAGCGAAATCCCTTTGCCGCTCAATTGGCCCGTCGAAGTCAATCAACTCGAAGCTAAGGCCTTTTGTAATTGGAAGGCGCGCCAAAGCCATAGCAATATTCGCCTGCTCACCGAGGCCGAGTGGTATATCTTGCGGGAAAATGTACCGAGCGATGCCCCCGACTGGCATGAAGTTCCAGGCAATATCTCGCTGGCTTATTACGCCTCTTCCTGCCCAGTGAACCGCTTTAAACACAATGATTTTTATGACATTGTCGGCAATGTCTGGCAATGGACTGAAACCGCTATCGACGGTTTTAATGGTTTTGCAGTACATCCACTCTACGATGATTTTTCGACGCCCACCTTCGATGGCAAGCACAATCTGATTAAGGGCGGCTCGTGGATTTCAACGGGCAATGAAGCCATTGCCGCTTCACGCTATGCCTTCAGGCGTCACTTTTATCAACATGCTGGATTCCGTTACGTCGAGTCGTTGCAAAATCCAGAACAAATGGCCGAGGTCAATGTGTACGAAACCGATGAACTGATTTCCCAGTATTTAGAATTCCACTATGGCGCCGAGTACTTTGGTGTGCCTAATTTTTGTGTTAATGGGGTACAACAAGCACTCAACGAGATCCAACTCGAGCACACCACCAAAGCCTTAGATATAGGTTGCTCAGTCGGACGCGCCAGTTTTGAGTTAGCCAAAGTGTTCGACCACGTGGATGGCATCGACTTTTCGGCGCGCTTTATCCAGCAGGCTTACGCTCTGACCGAACAAGGCGAAAAACGCTACACCATTCGCACCGAGGGAGACTTACAGGAATTCAAGAGTGCCAGCCTTGCTAAACTGGGATATCTTGGCGAAGCCAAAAAAGTCAATTTTATCCAAGGGGATGCCTGTAATCTCAAACCAATCTACACAGGATACGATTTGGTCTATGCCTCAAATCTAATCGACAGATTGAACGACCCTCATCATTTCCTCACCAGTATTGGGCAACGCATCAATCAAGGAGGATATCTGGTTATCGCCTCGCCCTATACTTGGCTCGAAGACTACACGCCAAAGGATAAATGGCTTGGGGGGATTAAAGTCAAAGGGGAGAACTTCACTACTTTAGATGGGTTAACCGAAACCTTGATAGGCCAATTTGAACTCGTCGCGGTGAAAGAAATCCCCTTCGTTATCCGCGAAACCAAGCGTAAATTCCAGCATTCGATTTCAGAAATGACGATCTGGCGTAAGCGTTAGTTTTCAAGATTAATAGTCGCCCTAAAGAAAAATCCGCCAGATAATCCTTTCTGGTGGACGCATGACAAACGGCACAGCAATAATAGTCATCCAGTTGCAAGAACGACGAATGCTCGGCATTGCTTACCTATGCTTGGCACTGCGTCCTAGACCTTAAACTGAGCCGTTGTTAAACCAAGTTGGTTTGCAAGCCCTAACAGGCTGCGGGTGCTCGCCGCCACTTGGCTGATGGCCGCGCTATTTTCCTCCGCCGCCGCGCTGAGCCCTGCAATGCCTTGGGCTATCGTCGCCGACACTGTGGTTTGTTCCTCTGCGGCCATTGCCGTTTGGATCATTAAGGCTTTAAGTGTTTCAAGCCGCATAGCAATATCATCCACCGCCGCTTGCATGCCTTCGGCATCCTCAGCCGTTTTAGATGCCTCAGACGAACAAGTCACACTATGCTGCGCCAGCACACCCGATTGCTGCTGGATCCCCTGCAATACCTTTCCAATATCCTGCGTCGCCTCTTGTACCTTCACCGCAAGTTGCCGCACTTCATCGGCTACCACCGCAAATCCACGCCCATGCTCGCCTGCTCGGGCAGCTTCAATCGCCGCATTGAGGGCTAACAGATTGGTTTGCTCGGCAATCGCATTAATCACATCCAGAACGCTGCCGATTTTCTGGCTATCTGCCTCAAGATTTCCGACCTGCTGATGAATGGCGGCAAAACTTGCTAGCGTCACCTGTAAGCTTTGGCGAGTACTCGCAAGATTTTGTGAAAGAATGCCACTCGATTGAGTACAAGAGGCCACCTCATCGGAGGATTTCAGTGTATTGGTACTGATTTCGGCGGCGGCATAACTCATTTCCTCTACGGCCGTGGCTAACATATCGGTCTCTTTCGCCTGCAATTGAATGCTGCAATCGGCCTGACACATAGCCGCAGAATTTTGCTCTGCGGCAGACTCTAGCTCGTGGCCCATCCCCACCAATTGGCTAATAATTTCCTTTAATTTGGTCTGCATCCGCGCCAGCCAGCTCATTAAGTGATTATCGACATGGGCGTGGGAGAGACTATGGGTTAAGTCCCCGGAGGCGATAAGGCTAGTCAAATGGCACATATCCTCGGGCTCACCACCCAGAGGTTTAAGCACAAAGCTGGTCACCAGTTTTGCGGCCGCGATCGCCAGCACCACAGACAAGGCACACACCATCAGCCCGATATACATCATATGGTAGGCAGGCGCGGCGATTTCACTCACATCAATCTCGGCCATTAAGCCCCATTTGAGCCCCATTTCAATGACTGGCGAGTAGGCTGAGATAACCAGATTATGATTGTAATCATAAACCTGCATAACCCCCTCTTTGCCAGCTAACGCAGCTGTCACCGCCAGAGTGTCGACACCATTTTTAGCGACCGAGCCTGCAAAGGAGGCAGATACGGTGCGATTGATGGGGTCAAGAAAAGAGTCAGAACGCATTCGATTATCGGGGCCGATGAGATAGGTTTCCCCCGAATCCCCCATCCCTTCGCGGATCTGCATCACGCGGTTGATCCGCTCGATAGAAACCTGTGCCGCCACCACAATATGCTGCCCATGATATTGAATGCCTTGGCCAATAAAGGCGGCTGCTTGTCCGTTTGATGGTGCATAGGCAGAAAAATCCTGTAAAAACACAGTGTCCGATGTCGCGAGCGCCTTATCAAAGAGTTGTGCAAGCCCTGAAGAACGATAGGGCCCAGTACGCAAATTGGTCCCGTAATCAGGCTCTTTCGCCACAGTATAAAAAACCGTACCGTCATCGGTGATGATAAACAGATCGTAAAAACCCAGCAGTTTGTTGAGGGATTTGAGCGTTGAGTCTAAATCGCTCAAGGTTTCTAGATTCGGCTGGCTGGCAATCACAGCGCTAACGGACTGTAAGTTATCTGAGAAATCTTGAAACATACCGTTGATCTGCCGTTGTTTAATCTCTCTAACTCTCTAACGGCCACCAAACGGGATTGAGCCTCTGCAAATAACTCATTTTTGGCAAGATAGGTCACTATCGCTGTCGATAGGATCAGAGGTAACAGAACGATTAACAGACTAATCAGTTGAATTTTACGCGTAAATCCCATGGAGACACTCCTTGTCGCACTCAAGATTCCATAATTACTGGCAAAACAACTACCGTTAAAACTATAGGTGAAGATTGAAACCTCAACCAAGTGAGGCCATTTTTTTATTCAGTACGCAACTCGCTAATTGAATAACCATTAACCTTGCTCAGGCACTTTTATGCATATTTCCTTGAAATGTATAAGAGGCAATGGAAATAGCGTTATTAAGTGATACATAACGTTGACGATGAAAATTTTCACATTGACGAAAGAATAGAAATCACATCAAATTGAATACAAATTCACATCCATACAAATGGGAGCGTAACATGGAGTTAATCGAGCAAGTCTCAGTCGCGAAAAAAGCCAATATTTACTTTGAGGGTAAAGTAGCCAGCCGCAGTGTATTTTTCAGCGATGGCAGCAAAAAGACCTTAGGCGTGGTCCTCCCTGGAGAATATGAGTTTTCCACCTCTCAAGGGGAAATCATGCAGGTTACCAGCGGCAGTTTCGAGGTGTTACTGCCAAATAACACAACCTGGCAAACCTTTAGCGAAGGCAGTCAATTTGAGCTCGCGGCCAACGTCAGCTTTAAAATCCGCAACAGTGCGATAGCCGAGTATTGCTGTAGCTACCTGTAAGACCCTTACCGAGGAATGCTTAACCAGCTTAGGCATTCCTGAATCGTTAGCGCTTTTGTGTTGATGCAAATTAGACCACTAGACGACTGGTCTAATATACTTTATAATCCTTCGCCATGAAATCTGAAACCCAATCGACACGTCAGCATATTCTCGACGTTGGATACTCACTGATCCTCAAACAAGGCTTTTCGTGCCTAGGCTTAGCCCAATTACTCAAGGCTGCCCAAGTCCCTAAAGGCTCGTTTTATCATTATTTTAAATCCAAAGAGCAATTCGGTGAGGCCTTGTTGGCGGGGTATTTCGAGCAATACCAAGCTGAGCTTGATTGCCTGTTTAACGAGACTCAACTCTCAGGCTTTGAGCGCCAAATGCAATACTGGCAAAGGTGGTTGCACGTGCAGCAGGACGGCTGTGTCGATCAAAAATGCCTAGTCGTTAAGTTAAGTGCTGAGGTGGCGGATCTCTCTGAGGCCATGCGCCTTGTGCTTTTAAAGGGGTCGGCTGGCATCATTGAGCGCTTAACCCAGTGCATTCAAGTGGGGATTGCCGATAAATCCATCTGTGAACAGGATGCCCAGGCAACAGCAGAGCTGCTGTATCACATGTGGCTCGGTGCCAGTTTGATGAATAAACTCGGCCACAGCCATGCCGCTTTAGAGCGCGCCCTTGCAATGACCGAATCTATTTTAAAGACCAAAACCATGGGTTAATGCCAGCAACACTGGCACACCAATTAATCCGCAACCCGTTAATGAACAATGAAATATCGCCTCTTCGGCTTGATTTATCATTTAGTAGCCAAACAAACCTAGACGACTGGTCTACTAAAATCATTTTCCAACCATAGGACACATAGCAGTATGTTCAATTTCGCCTACTACAACCCAACCCGAATCCACTTTGGTAAAAACACCATAGCTGAAATCGACACCTTAGTGCCTCGCGATGCTAGAGTCATGGTGTTATTTGGCGGCAGCAGCGCCAGAAGAACAGGCACCTTAGCCGAAGTAAAACAAGCGCTTGGAAATCGTTTCGTGGTCGAGTTCGAGGGAATCGAACCTAACCCAACCTACGAAACCCTGATGCAGGCTGTCGAGCAAGTTCGTGAATTAAACATCGACTTTTTACTCGCAGTCGGCGGCGGTTCTGTGATCGATGGAACTAAGTTTGTTGCGGCGGCAGCGGTATTTGAAGGCGAGCCTTGGGATATCCTCACCAACTGGGGCGCGAATGTGACTAAAGCCATACCATTTGGCTCGGTATTAACCTTGCCTGCGACGGGTTCAGAGATGAACAACGCCAGCGTGGTGACCCGTAAGTCGTTGAAAGCTAAACTGCCGTTCCGTAACGACTTAGTTTATCCGCAATTCTCAATCCTCGACCCAACTAAGACCTTCACCCTGCCAGAAAGACAAGTGGCGAACGGCGTTGTCGATGCCTTTGTGCATATCACAGAGCAGTACCTCACCTACCCGGTCAATGCGGCGGTGCAGGACAGATTCGCCGAAGGCTTGCTGCAAATTTTGATTGAACTAGGGCCACAGGCACTCACACAGCCAGAAGATTACGATATCCGCGCCAACTTAATGTGGGTCGCGACTATGGCACTCAATGGCACGATTGCGACAGGTGTGCCGCACGACTGGGCAACACACATGATCGGCCATGAGCTAACGGCCTTATATGATATTGACCATGCCCGCACCTTAGCCATTGTATTGCCAGCATTATTACGCTGCACTAAGGCCGCTAAGCGCGAGAAGTTACTGCAGTTTGCTGACAGAGTGTGGCACATCAACACCGGCTCGGAAGATGAACGTATTGAGGCCGCGATTGCGAAAACCCAAGCCTTCTTCGAATCCATGGGCATTGCAACCCACTTATCTGCCTACGATTTAGGTAAAGAAGCTGTCGATGCTGTCGTCACTCAGCTTGAGCAGCATGGCATGGTTGCCCTAGGCGAACATGGCAATATCGATCCCGCTATGAGCCGCGATATTTTAACCTTGGCGCTCTAAGCTTTCGTCACTGTAGTCAACGCACCATAGTGGTGCGTTGACACTCCCCTAAAAGAGGCAAACTCGGCTGCGCCTCAACATCCAAACCGCTCTCACCTTCACTCCACAAGATATTTGCCGCTATAACCATGCTCGCTACAAAGTTGCAGGCATAAAATCAACCCCGCGTTTATTCCCACACTAAACCGCAACCGAGCTGAATAAACACCATGATTTTTGGTGAAAAAACGACTAATCTTGTAGAACTTCATCTCCAAGGCAAAAGGACTTTCGCATGCGTGCATTCACCCTCATCAGCTTATTGCTGCTCAGCCTGTTCGCTCAGGCAACAGTGTATAAATGGGTCGATAAGGATGGAAAAGTCCATTATTCAGATGAGCCGCATCCCAATGCCGAGGTTGTTGAGTTAAAAGAGAAAACCCTCAATCAAATTGCACTGCCCCCCGTAAAAAATGACGCGGATGATTCGCAAGTGATCCAGCAAATCCAGTATCAAGTCGTCATCACCTCCCCAGAAGAAGAGGAAACCGTGAGGGACAATAACGGCGACTTTCAGGTCACGGCCACTGTCACCCCGGAGATCAAAAGCCAGTATCTGATGGCACTAAAACTCGACGGTCAAACGGTCGGCCAGCCTCAAGTGGGCGGCATCTTCCAACTTAAGAACATCGACCGAGGTGAACATACCATTGTTGTCGATGCCATGACTCAAAACGGCAAAGTCTTTGCATCTAGCTCCCCACGAAAGATATTTCTTCATCAAGCGGCGATGAATCCAGTCCCGAAAAAACAACCGAAATCTAATTAAACCATTTAATAACAATTGATTAGGTCGTTTTTATTCAATCTAGCCGTTTGATGAAGTCGAGTTGCAGCATGCACCAAATCGGTGCAACATAATGGTGCAACCCCATTTTCAGGAACGGTAGATGGATAAAGAGACTCTGCTTAATCATTTAGTCACCGCGGTACTTGTCATCGATAAGGATCTTAAGCCTTGTTATGCCAACGCCGCAGCAGAGCAACTATTAGGTGTCGGTAGCCATAGGTTAGTCGAGCAAGCCCTGCCGGAGCATTATCAAGTCCTTGGCGTTGATGCCCAATTACTGAGTGATGCGGTGAAAGCTGGCCAAGGCCTCACAGTTAACACGGCGACCTTAGTGACCTTAGATGCCCAGCATCATACCGTCGACCTAACGCTGATCCCGCTCGAAGACGAAGCACAATTGAGCCTGCTTGAACTGAGACAGGTGGACCAGCAACGCCGGATCCACCAGCAACTCAGCCAAGATGCCCAGCAACAGGCGGCGCAATTTCTGGTGCGAAATTTGGCCCACGAGATCAAAAATCCTCTGGGTGGCCTGCGTGGCGCGGCACAATTGCTCTCGCGGGAATTAGAGGATCCGGCACAAAAGGAATTTACCAATCTGATCATTGAGCAGGCCGACCGCCTGCGCAGCCTAGTGGACAGATTGCTCGGCCCGCAGCGACCGACCCAACATAGCCTGCACAACATTCATCAAGTGGTGCAGAAGGTTTATAAACTGGTGGAAATGGCTCTGCCCGCCAATATTCAGCTAAAACGCGACTACGATCCTTCGATTCCCGATATCGAGATGGATCCCGACCAAATGCAACAAGCCGTGCTGAATATTTTGCAAAATGCGGTGCAAGCCCTTGAGCATACTGGTGGCGAAATCCTGATCCGCACCCGCACACAACATCAGGTCACTATCGGTTCGCAGCGCCACAAGCTCGTGCTGACCCTGTCCATTATCGACAATGGCCCAGGTATACCACCAGAGCTGATGGACACGCTGTTTTATCCCATGGTCACCAGTCGTGAGCAAGGTTCGGGACTCGGCCTATCGATTGCCCATAACATTGCCAGATTACACTCGGGCAGAATCGATTGTGTATCCAGCCCTGGGCATACCGAATTTATCATTTCGTTACCGATTTTAAGCGCCAAATAATCAAGACAAACCAACACATACCGTATGAGGAAGCAAAATGCGAATGAGTGAACAAGTGTGGATCCTCGACGATGACAGTTCGATACGTTGGGTGCTCGAAAAGGCGCTACAAGGCGCGAAACTCAGCACAGCCAGCTTTGCCGCGGCCGAATCACTTTGGCAAGCATTAGAGATTTCCCAGCCACGGGTCATAGTCTCAGATATTCGTATGCCGGGCACCGATGGCTTAACCCTGTTAGAAAGGCTGCAAATCCACTACCCGCATATACCCGTCATCATCATGACTGCACATTCGGATTTAGACAGTGCCGTCAGCGCCTATCAGGCGGGGGCATTTGAGTATTTACCCAAGCCCTTCGATATTGATGAGGCGATATCCTTAGTCGAGCGCGCCTTAACCCATGCGACCGAGCAAAGCCCCGCACCTGCGGCGCAGGAGACGCAAGTCAAAACGCCCGAAATCATAGGTGAAGCGCCCGCTATGCAGGAGGTGTTTCGCGCCATCGGCCGATTATCACGCTCCTCAATCAGCGTGCTGATCAACGGCCAATCGGGTACAGGTAAAGAGCTGGTTGCAGGCGCATTGCACAAACACAGCCCACGTAAGGATAAGCCCTTTATTGCCTTGAATATGGCGGCAATTCCCAAAGACTTAATCGAATCAGAACTCTTCGGCCATGAAAAAGGCGCCTTCACCGGCGCGGCAAACGTGCGCCAAGGACGCTTCGAGCAAGCCAATGGCGGCACCCTGTTTTTAGATGAAATAGGCGATATGCCGCTGGATGTGCAAACTCGCCTGCTGCGAGTGCTCGCCGATGGGCAATTTTATCGCGTCGGCGGCCATAGCGCCGTCCAAGTGGATGTGCGCATTATTGCCGCTACTCACCAAGATCTGGAGCAACTCGTACTCAAAGGGGGATTTAGGGAAGACCTATTCCATCGGCTCAATGTTATCCGCGTCCACTTGCCGCCGCTGTCACAACGTCGTGAGGATATTCCCCAATTGGCAACCCACTTTTTAGCCTCCGCCGCGAAGGAGATTGGTGTCGAGGCAAAAATCCTCACCAAAGAGACCGCCGCCAAGCTATCGCAACTGCCTTGGCCAGGGAACGTCAGACAACTCGAGAATACCTGTCGCTGGCTCACGGTAATGGCCTCAGGGCAAGAAATCCTGCCCCAAGATTTACCCCCAGAGTTACTTAAAGAGCCCGCCAGTATAAATCCCATGGCAAAAGGCAGCCAAGATTGGCAATCGGCACTCACAGAGTGGATTGACCAAAAACTGTCTGAGGGAAATAGCGATTTATTAACTGAGGTTCAGCCGGCCTTTGAGCGTATTTTGCTCGAAACTGCATTACGCCATACCCAAGGGCATAAACAAGAAGCGGCAAAACGTTTAGGTTGGGGAAGAAATACCTTAACGCGAAAACTCAAAGAATTGTCTATGGATTAACCATCCATTAAAAAGCAAAAAAGGGATATAACTATCCCTTTTTTATTATTTAGATTTAATCTAAATCATTAGAACTGATAATGAACACCAATTGCCAGTTGCTTCATATCGGTGTCGATATCGTTCACATTTAAATAGCTGTGGTCAGCATCTAAATCACCTGTGGTGACATCGTAGCTAAAGCGCACATTTAAATGCTCGGTCACGGCAGCATTAATACCTACGCCGTACGTCCAACCAAAGCCTGTGAAATCTTCATCGAAACCAAAACCGTCAAAATTCATAGCCATAGATGCAACACCAATTTTTGCATAAGCCGAGAACATATCATTGATTTGCAGAGTAAACTTAGGCGTAAAAGTTAATGCGCCCGCAGTGACATCCGTATCGCGGTCGCCCAAATTGGCCGTCGCAAATAAATTGGCTTCTAAACCAAACCACTCGTTGAAGTTGTAACCACCGTAAACACCGAAACCTGTGCCAGTATCTGAATCATCAAAAACATCCACAGCTACGCGGTTTAGTGCGCCACCCACATAGAAACCAGTAGTATCGGCAGCCGCTGAAGCTTGGCCGGCCACTAATGCAGATAATAAAGATACCGCAACTAAAGATAGTTTTTTCATTATATTTCCCTAATGAGTTAACTTGAGTAGTAAACGCTGCGGATATTACAACAAACAAATAATAAGGGTGACAGTTTGTAAAAACTAAATGCGCTTTATACAGGAAGCATTCAGCTTTAAATTAAACAATAACAAACTAGATGCACTTAAGTATTAAATAACATACTCAATATTAAACAATAAGTATTAACTGACTATTCGCAATAAATTCATGATACCAAAATAACACCAACGAATTATCGAACGGCGTTTTCGTTCATCAAGGCATTCAATAATCATGACCTTTCCTGACTGCGCGCATGTAACACGGCTGCGCCACATCAACAAGGGCCAAATATGCAGTCGGTAGCCCCGCTGCGCGATATTGAATGAGATCGTTCTCGGCCAATAATATAAAGATTGGCGCAGGATAAGCTCGCTCCAAACGCCCGTAGGAGGATTGACTAAATACGGTTCAGGGAGTTTTGAATCAGGCCCCGCGCTCGCGGCGGGGGCATGTTCAGCAATCAACTCGAAGCGGGTCGAAAATTTATGATAACGGCAGATGAGCCGAGTCTGTTCGGCCAAGGGATGAACCTGCTGCTGTATCCATGACATAACCATTCCTTTGGTTGTTACTCGTGATTGAGGGCTAAACCCCTATACTGGGTTCCACCTGCACAGGATCTTGGTGAATAATCACCTCGGCATCTTCAAAGGCGGCTTTTACTCTGAGCCCTGTAGTATCGGCGATACTGTGGGCTTCGTTCAGGCTTAGGTTACCATCTAACTCTAAATGGAATTGAATAAAGATGGTTTTACCCGCTTGGCGCGTGCGTAAATCATGTAGCCCTTGCACTCTAGGATCTTGCTTGGCGATTTGCTTAATTTGCTGACGCGTCTCTTCATCCAACTCACGGTCAAGCAGCGCTTGAATAGAGCGGTAACCTAAATCAAAGGCCTGTTGACCGATGTAGCAGGCGATAAGCACAGCAAAGACCCCATCGGCCCACCACCAGCCATACTGGGACAAAAGAAGTGCGAGTAACACGGCGCCATTGAGGAATAAATCCGACTTGTAGTGCAACGAATCGGCTTCGACCACAGTGCTCTTGGTTGCCGCCAGCGCCCGCTTTTGTAACGCCACTAACGCCAATGTCAGCACGATAGCAACGACAGACACCACCACACCTAAGGTAGCATATTCAACGGGAGCAGGATTGAGTAAGCGTTCTCCGCCATAAAACAGCAGCAGGAATGCCGAGCCCATGATAAAGGCCGATTGTGCCAGCGACGCTAACGGCTCGGCTTTACCGTGACCGTATCTGTGGTCATGGTCGGCAGGAACGATAGCATAACGAATGGCAATAAAGTTGATGATCGAGGCGAGCGCATCGGCAAAGGAGTCCGTTAAGGACGCCAGCATACTGGCCGAGCCTGAATATAACCAAGCTAACAGCTTGATAATAATAAGGGTCAAAGCGGTAGCCACGGAAGCGCGACTAGCCAGTTTGACCCAAAAATCGTATTGGGAAGTTTGAGTCATAGGGGTCTATATCGGGAAGCTATGACTCTATTGTATATCAGCTTACAAGCTTAACCGCGAGGTTCTTTACCAGCTTGTGCTTCAAATCGCGCTTTAAATTTTGCTTGTTGCTCAGGCGTTAGCAGGTTGTAGATTTGATTCTGCATCTTCATCCGTTCAATCGCTTGAGTTTGGCGTTTTTCCTGTTGGGCACTCATTAATGCCTTAGCTTGCGCCTCATCAAAGTTGGCCGCAGTGATCAGCGCATGCATCTCGGCGCGGTGCGCTAAACGCTCTTCCTTGGTTGGTCTATCATCGCTGCGGGCGGCACGTTGCTCGGCGAACAGTTTCTTAATATCAGCCTTTTGTGCATCGGTTAAATCCAAACCTTCAAACATTCTGTGCATACCGTCATGGCCCATACGGTCGCCGTGTTTGTGGAACTCACTACGTGGATGATCGCAGCCCTGGCTTGGTTCGGCACTGACTGTCGTCGCAAATACTGCTGAGCTTGCTAAGATGGCAAATAGGCCAGCTTTTAAAGGAGATAATGTTTTCATCATGTTAACCTCAATATTCAACTTATGTTGTATACAGTGACGACCCTTTTAAAAGCCGAATCACTTTCGACGATTACAGTCTAAAGCACCCTATGTAAGTGAGGTCGTGACCTGAGTAAATCAGTGTAAAGTTGCGATAAGAACTATCCCAAAACAATCTTAAGATGCTGAAACTCGTGTATTGAGAGCCGCTTGAGCATACAAATTCCCTATTCTTTACTTTGGCTTACATTGCTACACAGCAATTGACATCAAAAGAGGTATACTCAGGCAAAATACTCAAACCGTCTGTGGTTTAGCACATCGCTTTGAGTCTTTCGCACCAGTTCACCCAGATTAAGGAACACTATGAGTCGGATATTATTAATCGATGATGATCTTGGTTTATCAGAACTTCTCGGACAATTACTCGAACTCGAAGGGTTTAAACTCACCCTCGCCTACGATGGCAAGCAAGGCCTAGAACTGGCCCTCGCGGGGGATTACGATCTGATCTTACTCGACGTGATGCTGCCTAAATTAAACGGTTTTGAAGTGCTACGCGCCCTGCGCCAACACAAACAAACACCGGTATTGATGCTCACCGCCAGAGGCGATGAGATTGACCGAGTGGTAGGGCTTGAGATCGGTGCCGATGACTATTTACCTAAGCCCTTCAATGACAGGGAGCTTATCGCCCGTATTCGCGCCATCATTCGCCGCTCACACTTAACCGCCCAAGAAATCCATGCGACACCGGCGCAGGAGTTTGGTGATTTACGCTTAGATCCCTCACGCCAAGAGGCTTACTGCAATGAGCAACTCATCATACTCACAGGGACTGAGTTTACCCTGCTGCACACACTGGCACTGCATGCGGGAGAATTGATGAATAAAGAAGAGCTCAATGAAATTGTGCTCGGCAAAAAACTCATGCCCTTCGATCGCAGCCTAGATATGCACCTGTCGAATCTACGCAAAAAGCTCCCCGAGCGCAGCGATGGCAGACCTAGGGTGAAAACCATCCGTGGCAAAGGCTATATCTGGCTACCATAACGGCGGGAACAACTGTGCCTAATCGTTTATTTATCAAATTACTGCTCGGATTTTGGATCTGTAGCTCGCTGATTATCGCCTTAGTCGGCTTGCTACCTTTGCTGCAGCAAAATCACGACCGCGCGCCTATTCCGCCCCATATGCAAAAAATGCTCGCGACCGTAGCCCAGCGAATTCAAGCCAACCCTGAGCTGATAAAGTCCGACTTTCTGCGCCGCTGGGAAAGGCGTGGCGATATGGAAGGTAAACCCCTGCGACTCTATCTGGCGAACAGCCAAGGCCAAGTGATTAACACCAGCCGAGTGAGTCGTGGCGTACGCAGTTTTATGCTGATGACAGATGAGGAAAAACAACCCATTAGTCATCAATTTAAAGATGAGTTGGTGTTTGGCCCCTACCAATTTAGCCTCGAAGGTGAAACCTATTACCTCTATGGTCGCTTGCCGGATATTCACCCTCGCCCATGGTTCTTCTTCTTTATCGAAAATAAGCTGCTCACTCTCAGTTTAGCCATAGTGCTCTCGGGGCTACTGTGTGCCATTCTCGCATGGCATTTAGGTAAGCCATTAAGCTCGCTAAAGAAAAGTGCCGATGCCCTCGCCGAAGGCGATCTCAGTAACCGCGTCGATAAGGCGACCACTCAACGTAACGATGAAATCGGTCAGCTCGCCACCGCGTTTAATAGCATGGCGGACTCTATTGAGGCCATGGTGAAGAATCAGCAACGTTTGATGGGGGACATTTCCCATGAACTTCGTACCCCACTGACCCGTCTACAATTGTCACTGGCACTGGCACGCAAGAAAGGCCAACAGACCACTGAAACCGACCGTATCGCCTACGAGGCCGAGCAATTAGAAAAATTGATCGCAGAGCTGCTGGAGTTATCGCGGGTCAAACTCAGCACTAATGAAACTAAAGTGCGCCTCGGATTAGCCGAGTCCCTCAGCCAAGTGCTAGATGACGCCGAGTTTGAGGCCGATCAACAGGGCAAAAAGATCACCATCGACATCGATGAAGCCATCGAGCTCAGCCATTATCCGAAATCCCTGTCCCGTGCGATAGAAAACCTACTGCGCAACGCCATTCGTTATGCCCAGAGCGATATCCACCTGCGCGCGAGCCAAACCAACGGCCAAGTACAGATCACCATTAAAGACGATGGTCCGGGGATTGATCCTGCTGAGCTTGAGGCGATTTTCAAACCCTTCTATCGCCCCGATTCGGCAAGGCAGCGGGAAAGCGGTGGCTGGGGCCTAGGACTCGCCATTACCGAAGCGGCCATTAGCGCCCATAAAGGAAAAATCAGAGCCGAGAATCGTCAGCCCCACGGCCTCGAAGTCAATATCAGTTTACCGACCTAAAAACATAAGCCCCGCTAACACAGTTAACGGGGCTTATATCATCAACAGTCAACTGCCGTTAGTCCTTAATCCCTAGCTGTTTTAACTTGCGATACAAGGCATTACGGCTAATCCCCAAACGCTTTGCGCACTGGCTCACATTGCCCTCGCAGGCACGATAAGCCTGTAACACGTTCAGATTTATGGTTCCGTGGAGCGAGTCTATGGTGGTGGAGCTAGACTCGGACAGTTCGTACGGATGCGCCGTGGTTTTGGCGTCGACAACCTCAGTTAAAGTTTGGGGCTCAAACGCCAGATTCATGAGCTTTTGAGCCTGGTAATCGGGGAGATGATTTATCTCGAGTACGGCCTCACCCTCAGCCATCAAACACGCCACCTGCATGAGGTTATCCAGCTCCCTTAGGTTGCCGGGCCAATCGTAACGCATTAGCTGCGCCAACAACTCAGTACACAAGGTTTGTGGGCTGCTGCGGTGACGGCGGTGCAATTTATGGATGATGCGCTCAATATCCTGCCGCTCACGTAGTGCAGGCAGCCGCACCTGCAATCCATTTAGGCGATAAAACAAGTCCTGACGAAACAATCCCTGCGCCACCAGCGATTCTAAATCCATATGTGTCGCGGCGATGATCTGAATATCGACCTTAAAACTTTGATTACTGCCGACGGGAACGACCTCACGCTCCTGTAACACCCGGAGTAAACGGCTCTGCGCCGCCAGCGGCATCTCACCAATTTCATCGAGGAACAAAAAGCCACCGTGGGCTTGGCGGATCTTACCGATAAAACCGGTTCGATTGGCACCGGTAAAAGCCCCCGCCTGATAACCAAATAACTCTGACTCAACCAACTCCGCAGGCAAGGCGGCGCAGTTCACCGCCACCAAGGGCTGCGCGCGGCGGGCACTCTGGGCGTGGAGCTTTTTCACAAATTGCTCCTTGCCGACACCCGTTTCGCCAAGCACCAGTAGGGGGATTTGCTTAGTGATCACCTTATTCGCCTGCTGCCAAGCACGCTCAAGCAGTGGATCGCGAAACCTGACCACCAATTGGTTCAATGGTTTGTCTTGAAGGGTTCTGGTACTTTTCGTCTGCCTCAGTGCCAGCGCTTGCGTCTGCACATGCAGCGCCGAATCGCGGTGAAAGCCCCCCGCTAGCGCCCAATTGTCGCCGAGGTGTTGATCTAAACTGTCACCCAACTTGGCTTGGCTCAGCAGCTGTTTCGCCATGGGATTACAGCCCACAATTCGCCCGTCACTGCTGGCGATAACTATGCCTTGCCAACCGGAATTTAATAGACTCGGCTGCGCCGCGAAATCGATTCGATAATGACTATCGGGCAGATGACACAGCAGCGCCGTTTCGACCTGCTGCGCCAGACTCGACACTAGCATCAAGGTTTGCTGCGAATGCCGCTGCTGCTCACTGGTAATATCGAGCACTCCGAGCATCTCGCCTTGGGGCGAAAAAATCGGGCAAGCGGTGCAACTCATAAAACGGTTTTGGCGAATAAAATGCTGCTCGCCAACCACTGATACCGCCTGCTTGGCCGTGAGCGCCGTGCCTATTGCATTGGTGCCCTTATACTTTTCGAGCCAGTTGACCCCAATATCGAGCGCCACATCCGCCAGCTTACTGGAATAGCGGCTCACCCCCCAATGTTTCAGCACATAACCGTCGGCATCGGAGAGCAATAATCGACTATTGGAGTGCGCCATCAGTTGATTAAACAGCGGTAAGGCATGGGATTGTACTAATTCGATGAGCTGCTGATATTGCTCATGTTTATGTTTGAGCTCCGCGCGAGTGAGTCTGAGATCCTCACCAGCACGAAACTCTGATAAACCAGCACCTAAGCTGCGCTGCCATGAATCAGCTAACCATGCCTGTGTGGTTGGGAAATGCGGTTTTACTGTCATAGCCATGCTCCCCGAGCGCTGTTCCATTCCGGCACACTCACGGTGTGTCGTTGGATGACAAAATGACCACAGGGCACCTTTCCTTCCGTGAGCGCCCTATTATTTGGGATCTGCAAAATTAGCTTTTCATCATACTGTTAGCTCAACAAGTGTACAACTCTTGCCAGTTTGGCACTGTCCTTGCGATATCCATTTGTACGCAGTACTAAAGTGTTGCGTAAGAGAACAGCAACTTAATCAATAGCTTTGTCAGTCAACTCGATTGGCAAAGGATAAAAATAACAACAGTGCTAAAACCTATTTCAACAAGACCCTTTGCTGAGACGCTGCACATTTAGCGTATTCGGCAGTCACAGAAGGAAAACACTATGATCTATGCTCAACCCGGAACCGCTGGTGCCATCGTTAACTTTAAAGAAAAATACGCCAACTTTATCGGTGGTAAATGGGTCGCCCCAGTCAACGGCGAATACTTCGATAATCGCTCCCCCGTCAATGGTCAAAACTTCTGTAAAATTCCCCGCTCCGACTACCGCGATATCGAACTGGCGCTCGATGCAGCCCACGCCGCTAAAGATGCCTGGGGCAAAACCTCAGTCACCGAGCGTGCGAATTTACTGCTGCGTATCGCCGATCGCGTTGAGCAAAATCTCGAATACTTAGCCGTTGCCGAAACTTGGGAAAACGGCAAAGCGGTACGCGAAACCCTCAACGCCGACTTGCCTCTGTTTGTCGACCATTTTCGTTACTTCGCTGGCTGCATTCGAGCACAGGAAGGCAGCGCCGCGGACATCGATGGCAATACCGTCAGCTATCACTTCCCAGAGCCATTAGGTGTCGTCGGGCAAATCATTCCGTGGAACTTCCCGCTATTGATGGCGGCATGGAAAATCGCCCCTGCACTCGCCGCAGGCAACTGCGTGGTACTCAAACCCGCCGAGCAAACGCCGGTATCTATCCTTGTACTACTCGAACTGATTGAAGATTTGCTGCCGCCCGGCATCCTCAACGTCGTCAACGGTTTTGGCGCCGAAGCGGGCCAAGCCCTCGCCAGCAGCAAACGCATCGCTAAACTGGCCTTTACCGGCTCCACCGAAGTCGGTTACCACATCTTAAAATGTGCCGCCGAATCACTGATCCCATCGACCGTCGAACTCGGCGGTAAATCGCCTAACCTGTATTTCGCCGATGTGATGGACCACGAAGACGAGTATTTAGATAAGGCCGTCGAAGGCATGTTACTGGCCTTCTTCAACCAAGGTGAAGTCTGTACTTGCCCATCAAGGGTGTTAATCCAAGAGTCAATTTACGATCGCTTCATCGAAAAAGTGCTCGCCCGTGCGCAAACCATCAAGCAGGGCAACCCGCTGGATACCGCCACCCAAGTGGGCGCACAGGCCTCCCAAGAACAGTTCGATAAGATTTTAAGCTATCTCGCGATTGGTAAAGATGAAGGCGCGCAGGTGCTCTTAGGCGGCTCACTCTGCCAACTTGAAGGCGAGCAAAGCAAAGGCTATTACATCAGCCCAACGATCATGAAAGGCCATAATAAGATGCGGATTTTCCAAGAGGAAATCTTCGGTCCGGTTATTTCGGTGACCACCTTCAAGGATGAGGCCGAAGCCTTGGCAATTGCCAACGATACCGAATACGGCCTTGGTGCGGGTGTATGGACGCGGGATATGAACCGTGCCCAGCGTCTAGGACGAGGCATTCAAGCGGGTCGCGTTTGGATTAACTGCTACCACGCCTATCCTGCCCACGCTGCCTTTGGCGGTTATAAGAAGTCGGGTATCGGCCGTGAAACCCACAAGATGATGCTCAATCACTATCAAAACACCAAAAACCTATTGGTGAGTTACGATATCAATCCGCTCGGGTTCTTCTAACCGAGCTGAAATTTACCTTGATAACAAGAAAGGGCCACTGGCCCTTTCTTTATTTTTATCGCGTTGAACTATAAGAACATACCGCCAGATGCCTCGATACGTTGTGCGTTTATCCACGCCGCGGCGGGTGACAACAAGACACTGATTGCTCCGCCAATATCTTCGGGTAATCCCACCCGCCCCAACGCCGTTTGCTGCGCTAAAAACTCATTCATCTGTCGGTTATCCCGGACGGCACCACCACCAAAGTCCGTTTCGATTGCACCGGGAGCCAGCACATTAACGCGAATGCCGCGTGGACCAAGCTCCTTCGCCCAGTATTTGGTCATGGTTTCGACCGCGCCTTTCATAGTGGCGTAGGCACCAAATCCCGGAACAGCAAAGCGCGTTAACCCCGTAGAGACATTGATGATACTGCCATTATCGGCAAGCAGAGGCAGCAACGCCTGAGTTAAGAAGAAAGGTCCTTTGACATGAATATTCATCAAAGTATCGAACTGCTCCATACTGGTTTCAGCCATGGGCACATGGATACCAATCCCAGCATTATTAACTAGATAGTTAAAACTATCCCGCTGCCAAGTCTGTTCGAGTGCGGTTTTAACGCGTTGAGAAAAATCACTAAAGGACTGGCTATCACCCACATCTAACGGTAACGCGACAGCCTTGCGTCCGTGCCATTCAATTTCCGCAACCACCTCGGCGGCGGCAGCGGCATTACTTTGGTAAGTTATAATAATATCAACACCTTGTGCGGCTAAAGTCAGGGCCGCATTTTTACCTAAGCCACGACTTGCACCGGTGATCAGCGCGATGGGAGTTGTGTTCATTGTGTATCCTCTTCATTCATCTATGTTAATGCCGCCGCACAGCATGGCGATTCCACAGCACAAAGCTTATTACTTGCACAAAGAGGGGTAAACACACTATAAATGGCAAGACTGTTAGCTATTAGAGAACAATTGCGATGCAAGATAGACTACAAGCCATGCAAATTTTTATGCGGGTGGCTGAATTAGAGAGTTTTACTCAAGCCAGTATCAGCCTAGGTCTGTCGAAAACCCATGTGTCGAATGTCGTAGCTCAGTTCGAAACCGCGTTAGGTGCACGTTTACTACAACGTACCACTCGCACAGTGCGCCTCACTCAAGATGGTATAAGTTGTTATGAGCGTTGCAAAAACTTGCTCACCGACTATCAAGAATTAGAAAGCCTTTTCCAGCTACAGGCGGCGCAAGTTTCCGGTCGCTTAAGAGTCGATATGTCCACAGGGATTGCGCGAAACTTAGTGCTTCCTCATCTTCCTGACTTTATTGAGCAATATCCCCAAATTGAGTTGGAGCTAAGCAGTACCGACCGCAAGGTCGATATCGTCGCCGAAGGTTTTGACTGCGTGATCCGCGTTGGTAGCGTGCAGCAAGAAGGCGTTATCGCAAAGAAGATTGGCCACTTTAAGATGCTGAACTGCGTTAGCCCAAGCTATATCGCAAAATACGGTAAACCATCGAGTTTAGAAGAGCTTAGCCAAGGGCATAAGCTTATTCATTACGTTGGCCAATTAGGCGGCAGCGATTCAGGATTTGAGTATCTAAGCCAAGATAATCACGAATTATGCGCCCTAGCCTTACCTAAGCTAATCACAGTCAATAATGCCGATGCCTACAGCGCGGCCTGTCTGGCGGGTTTAGGAATTATTCAAGCGCCGAATATTGGGGTGGCAAAATATCTCCAAACTGGCGAACTGATAGAGATCTTGCCAGATTACCCTGCGCCCTCTATGCCAGTGAGCTTGCTCTATCCCCATAGACGCCATCTTTCAAAGCGCCTTCAGGTATTTATGGCTTGGTTAACTGAGTTACTGACGCCTTTTTTAGTATCGCGTTAACGGTCAGTTTCGATATTCGCTAACCGCTGCGACAGTTCTGCTATCGAGCTTGCCGTGCGGGGATCGCACTCAGGGGTGGCTACTGGGTTAAATTCGAGACGCGGCCCGCCGAACCGACCTAAACGGCTTGGCATAATATGCAAATCCCAAACTAACTGATCGTAGTAATGCAGCCGCAAGCCATTATCCGCAACAGGCCAATGGGCATAGAGTAAAAATGAATGATAACTCTGCGAGAGGGAGCGACTCGCCACTAATTTAAAATTTGCATCGAGCAGGCTGCACTCGGTCGATTCTTCAAAGGGGCAATCGTAGGAGGTCAGCAGTAAATAGCCTTGGGTGCCATTGGGTAAAGTGCAGCAGTACTGGGCCTCAAGCTGCCTTCCCGCAATCTTGGCCCCTGTAGCTTGCTCATTGAAATACAAAGGCTGAGTGAGCGCCTCGGTATCGGACACTCGCAGTGTGAAGGCTGTTATCGGCTGCATGCGGTATCCTTCCTTTGCCCTGAAATAGCTAATTTCGCTTCCAATACAAACCCATCAATATCAGGTATCCCACAAAATACGCCAGCAAGTCGAGTGGGTCGAAATGGCTACCAATCACGATTCGCGCTAAACGATTTCCGCCCAACCCCAGCTTGTCCACTAAGCCCCAATACTGACCAAATTCGATACCGAAGGCAAACAACAGCACAGCCAGCGCCAACCATGGCGTTTGCCAAAACCGATTGATTGACTCCCCTTTTGCATTCACCACGGGCACTAGCGTGCGCGCCATGCAAAACAACAGGATCACCACTAACACGTCACCTACAAAACCGCGAATAAACCCCGAAGGCACAAAACGCGCGATCAACACTTCGATGATAAACAGCAGCACCGCATAAATTAAAAAAGATTTTCGATCGGGCTGACGGCTAAAAAGATGGACTGGCATAAACAGGTTGCTCCCTTACCTCTCGAAGATGAAGCGGCAAAATCTATCTTAAAACCAATACCTTAACAAGCTTAGTTCGATGGATTTATCTCCTATTTACCCATTTCACTCACCAGAACAGCGGGCAAGTCACTCCGCAAAATTTAAGCGCCGTTTAAGTTTGGCTTTAGTAGCCTGCAAGCACACCACCTTAGGAGCAACAGATCATGTCCTCAAATATGCAGCAAAACATCAAAGTCTGGGATCCCTTGATCCGTATCTTTCACTGGTCATTGGTGGGCTTTTTTACCTTAGCCTACCTCACCGAAGGTGAAGACGAATGGATGAACATCCACAGTTACGCTGGCTACAGCATCTTAACCCTGCTGGTATTTCGCCTGTTATGGGGCGTGATTGGCACTCACCATGCGCGTTTTATCAACTTTGTTACCCGTCCGAGCATCGCATGGACTTACCTGAAGGAACTCTTCACGGGCAAGGCTAAAGATTACATCGGCCACAATCCCGCAGGCGCGCTGATGATAGTCGCCCTGATCCTCAGCATAGGGTTCACGGGCTTCTCCGGTATGGCGCTTTATGCCACCGATGGCCAAGGTCCACTAGCCACAAGCTTTTTCGCCTCTTGGCCCGAGGGCGCACTGAAAGAAGTGCATGAGTTTTTCGCCAACTTCAGCCTGTTTCTTATCGTCACCCATATCGGCGGCGTGATTGTCAGCAGCCTGCTGCATAAGGAAAACCTCGTCAGAGCCATGCTGACAGGTAAAAAGCAGCGCCCGCTGATCCAACAAGATGAACATCAATAACCGCCGTAACTCGACCGTTCAAAGGAGTCAGAAATGAACTACGTGAATAAACACAGCATCGGACTAGCAATCACTGCGCTACTACTCAGCAGTGTTAATGCCAGTGCCGCCAATACCAAGGTCGCCAGCTTGCCACTCAGTGCCGAGCGAATTGGCTTACAACTGCAACAATATCAAGCACAAGGTGCAGGCCCCTTTAGCGCAGATGCAGGACAAGCGCTGTGGCTACAGCAGAGTGAGGATCGCAGCTGTGCCAGCTGTCACACCGCCAAAGTGACAGACCCAGGTATGCATCAAAACACACGAAAGCCCATCGAGGCCATGGCGCCATCGCTCACCAGCAACCGTTTAACCGATGCGGCCAAGATTGAGAAATGGTTTGCCCGCAACTGTAACTGGACCTTTAAACGCGAGTGCACGCCTCAAGAAAAAGGCGACGTACTGCTGTGGCTAAGTTTGCAATAACGGCGTTATCCACATCCATTTTAGTAAGCAAAACGTAAGGAAATACCATGACTAAACAAGCCCATCCCCTAAGCTGGATTGCTGGCTCCACACTTACTGCCCTCGCCCTGGCGATAGGCGTCGTAGGGCTCAGCTTAACCTTTACCAGCACGGGTTATGCCGACGATGGTCGCGCGCTGAATCAAGCCATCCCACAAAATGCAGAGTATTCGGCAGAATGCGGTAGTTGCCATATGGCGTATCCCGCAAATTTACTGCCCGCAGACAAGTGGCAGGCAATTACCAACAACCTAAGCAATCACTTTGGTGATGATGCCAGCCTGACGCCTGAAGCAACAGCTAGAATTGAGCAATATCTCGTTCAACATGCCGCGCAAAATGGTAAGGTGATGAAAAATAGCAAACCTTTAATTGCTGATATGGGGCCACAAAAAATTACCGAGCAGGCATTTTTTATCCGTAAGCACGATGAGATCCCAAGGCGCATGGTGCAAGATAACCCCAAAGTCGGCTCATTCAGCCAATGTAGCAATTGCCACAACCTCGCAGAGAAGGGCATATTCGATGAAGATACCGTTAATATTCCTGGCTTTGGCCGCTGGGATGATTAACAGCCCAAGCTGTCTAGCCCATGATGACGACCTCTCTAACAAAGTGGTCGAATGGGTGAAGGAGGGTAAAGTATTACCCTTCGACACCATCATGCAACGCTATGAATCACGGCTAAAGGGACGTTTGCTCGACCTTGAAGTCGAGCAAAAACACGGGCGCATCATCTATGAACTCGAAATCCTGCGCGACGATGGCATTGTCTATGAGATTAAGATCGATGCCAAAACGGGTGAATGGCTTAAGGAAAAGGTCGACTAATGCGCTTACTCTTGATTGAAGATGATGCCGACTTAGTAGCTCGCCTCATTCCCGCCCTTAACAAGGCGGGCTATACCGTTGAACATGCCAATAACGGCATCGATGGCGCCTTTCTCGGTGAGGAAGAAGCCTTCGAAGCGGTGATCCTCGATTTAGGCTTGCCCGGTAAGCCGGGCTTAAGCGTACTGAGCCAATGGCGCCAAAAGGGTTTGCTGATGCCTGTGTTAATTCTTACGGCACGCGATGCTTGGCACGAACGCGTCGATGGCCTTAAGGCCGGCGCCGACGATTATCTCGGTAAACCTTTCCATGTTGAGGAGCTGCTCGCCAGATTAGAAGCGCTGATCCGCCGCCACTTTGGCCGCGCCGATAATCTGCTGCAACATGCGGGCGTCTCCCTCGATGTGGATAAACAAGCAGTGACCAATGCCGAAGGAGACGTTATCGAGCTGACTAAGATTGAGTATCGCCTGCTGCATTATTTAATGGCCAACCCGACTAAGATTGTGTCCAAATCCGAGTTGAGCGAGCGCATTTACGAAGAGGAACAAATCAAAGACAGCAATGTGATTGAAGTGTACGTCAACCGACTCCGCCAACGCCTAGGCAAAGACTATATCGAAACGCGACGCGGCCAAGGTTATCGACTCAAGGATGCCTAAGCGTGTATTCACTCAAAGCCTATCTCACCCGTAATCTGCTTATCACCCTCACCTGCGCCATGGCACTATTGTTGTATTTGCTATTTCAAGGCATTCAAATTTTGACCCAAGACTTTGTCGCCTCACGCCTGCAACACGATGCCGATAGCCTGATCTCCGCCCTAGAGCCGCAAGCCGATGGCACTTGGTCGCTAAGTACAGACAGGCTTCCCAATGTGTATCACAGGGTCAATTCGGGCCACTACTTTGCGATTAAAATCGATGAGCAACAACTCCGCTCTCGATCGCTTTTCGATCATAACGTCACCCTGCCAACACTAAAGGTTGGTGAACAACAACTCGCAACTCAATATGTTGGCCACCATCATTGGCTGATGCTCAGTCAGGCAATCGCCAAGAATGAGCAAACCATTATCCTCTGGGTGACGGAAGACATTAGCTCACTCGAGCAAACCCAATTACGCTTTTTAGGCTTTGCCGCGGTAGTGGTACTGCTGACCATTATGATCCTGTTATTTGCCCAACATCTGTTGCTCAAACGGGGCTTTAAACCGCTGGAGCAAATGCCAGATGCCATCAGGCAGCTGCGACTCCAGGGGCAAGAAATCGATACCCAGCACACGCCAACAGAGATTAGCCCTTTGATTGAGGAAATCGAACGCCTCATGAATCAACTCGGGCAAAGGGTGCAACGTTCACGCAATGCCTTGGGTAATCTTGCCCACGAAATGAAACGCCCTCTGCAAGGGCTACAATCCTACCTCGAGAGCCTAGCGCCAGAGCAAAGACGCGAAGGCAGCAAGGTACTCGCGGATCTGCACCATATTATTGAGCGAGAGCTTAAACGCACTAAAATCGTCGGGCTTTCAACCCCTGGACGTTTCACCGTGCTCAATGACGATCTACCGCCACTTATCCAAGTGATGCAGCGCATCTATCCAAAACGTCAAATTGATTGTCAGTTTGATAAGAAACTTGTGCTGCCCTTCGATCGGGACGACTTGCTGGAACTGCTTGGCAATCTGCTCGATAACGCCTGCAAGCATGCGCGTCGACAGATACAGCTTTGTATTAAGCAGACGAATACCAGCAATCGAGCGTATCTGATTGAGGTCAGCGACGATGGCGAAGGAGTATTGGATAGCGATTTAACGTTGATCACGGAGCGTGGGATTCGGCTCGATGAGAGCACTCAAGGCCATGGCTTAGGCCTATCGATTTGTAAAGATATTGTCGAGAGTTATCAGGGGGAACTTAGCTTTACACATTCAGCTCTTGGCGGGCTAAAGGTTAGCGTGATATTACCTCAGCCGCATTAAGCGCACAGCAAAGCAAACACTCTGCTGTGCGGTGGGGATTACGACTTGTAAGGCATAGGACCAAGATAATCTTTCTTACCCACATCCACACCGTTGTGGCGCAGAATCGCATAGGCCGTCGTCACATGGAAATATAAGTTCGGGATAGCATGCTCAATCGCAAACTCGTACCCTGTCAAATACTTACCTTCCCAACGCGGTTGAGAAACATGGATAGTCGCCGCATCGGCAAAATCTGCCTCGGTAAATTGAGCTAAGTACTCGATAACAGAAGCAATACGCGCCTGCAGCTCAGGTAGCGTCGTTTCAGTATCATCATGCTTAGGTACAGTTTCTAAATTCCCCGTCAGACGCGCGACCCCAATCTTAGCGGTATCACAGGCAATCTGGATCTGACGGATCAGATTAAATTGATCGGGGGCTAAGCGGGAATTCAATAACACCGCCATATCCACCTTCTTCAAATTGGCAAAAACCTCACCCTTCTCCAGAATAAGGCTCAAATTTTTCAGCATCTTGCTAAATTGAACAGCCGTTAAATCATAAAGCATGACATAAACTCCTGTGATAAACGCCACCAGATTGCAGCACTTCGGATTATCTTGGGGCAAAAGAGGCGATTTCAACAAGGCGAGATAAAGATTTATTTCACTATTCGCTAAAACATCAGCGCTAATGGGTATCAAACTGAGCTGGAGAGTAGATTTATTCAACGCATAAACGAAAAAAGCCTCATCTTTCGATGAGGCTTATCTCTTTGTGTTGGCGGAGCGGACGGGACTCGAACCCGCGACCCCCGGCGTGACAGGCCGTGCAGATATGGATTTTTGCGCGTTCCCTATTTTGCCTAAATTGTTGTCAATTGATTTAATTATCATTATTCGAATGACAATCGGACTGAATATTTATGACCATTAACGACAATGTGGTGGTCACGGTCACAAAAACCTGTCTTTTCGCTGATCAATTTCTGATCAGTTTTTATGTCAAAAATAATGTTAACTTCAGATTTAAAGCAAATATGTACTCACACGAAATGACACTCTGTAGCCAAAATGTTTTAAATGTCTCGTTTTTTACCAGTGTAATGACTTTCTCCTGCAACTTACTGGACAGCGGTAAAGAAAGCATTACCAAATGCAGAGAGGCAAATCGCATTTGATCGCCTCCATGAAGCCAAAATGCTAACGGAAGCGGTTAACCAAATCCGCAAGTCACTTAAGTTGGTGCCGCCAATGCGGCACAAGGCACACCGAAAACGATTCTACTGATTAAAACGACGAGATAATCTCAGCTAACCCGCTCCAGAGGGAATTAGCGGACGCATCCCGGCCATGATGAATTCGACTCTTGCATGGTATTACAAAGAGCTGTCTCAGAATATCTGGCATGGCAATAGTGTTCGATGAACAAGGCAGCGATGGAATGATTGAATAGCCTTAACTAAATAGTGGTCTAAAACCTTTACTGGCAGCGGCAGACACTATCGAAAGCAAACTCTGAGGCATATTTAATTGGTCTATCAAACGGTTTAGCTGAAGCGAACAATACAATTTGTTTTTATTTTTAGAAGCTTAATCTATACTGGATTTAACTGCTTTATGGTAAATAACAACAATTTATGCCACTGGCTATAGTAGCTGTATCCATTGCGCTTCGACCACAATCAATCGTCACTTATAAGAGGAACATAGAATGATACTGCGACAAGGTTGTCAGTTTGCCATCTTTTTTAGCGCCATCACCTTAGCTCTACTTGGCTGCGAACAGGCGCCCATTGAAGTCAAAGCAACAGGCGACATCTCGCGGCCAGCCATGATAGTTACATTGCAGCCTCAGGGCATATCGCAAACCCAGTTTACCGGCGTAGTCCGCAGTGCCGAGCGGGCGGAGCTGGCCTTTAAGCAGTCGGGCAAGCTAGCCAGCATGACGGTGCAGGAAGGTGATAAAGTCAGCCGGGGCCAAACTCTGGCCACACTGGATGATGCGGAGCTGAAAACCGCGCTCAATTCTGCCAATGTTGAATTTAAGCAGGCGCAAACCGATTTCGACCGTGGCAATAAAATTTTCTCGACCAGTCAGGCGATTTCGCGCAGCGATTTGGATCAGCTTAAAGTTAAGCGCGATCTGGCCGCCAACAAGGTTGCCAAGGCGCAGCAGGATTTGGCCAACGCCAGTCTTAACGCCCCCTTTGATGGCACTGTGGCACAAAAGCTGGTGAATAACTTTGCCACGGTGCAGCCCAATCAGCCGGTTTACGTTATGCACAATCCCGCCAATCTGGAGGTGATGATCAATGTGCCCGGCAAACTGTTTCTTGAGCCCAATGCTGGCCAGCGGGCGGTGGCAGAAATCGAAGGCCTGGCCGGGCAGCGTTTTGGCCTGACCTATCGCTACTACGCCGCCGATGCCGATCCGGTATCGCAAACCTATCAGGTGGTGCTGGGCTTTGATGACCCAAGCGCCGCCAATCTGTTGCCGGGCATGAACGCCAAGGTGTATCCGGTGATGGACAGCGCCGCGCAAAATCAGCATCTGCTGGTGCCTGTGGATGCGGTGGTGCCTTCCAATACCGGCAGCCAGTTTGTCTGGTTGGTGAATGCCGACAGCAGTGTTGCCAAGCGCAGCATCAGTGTTGGCAATATTTTGGGTAACCAAATTCAGGTGACCGAGGGTTTAAGCCCGGGCGATAAAATTGTGGTGGCAGGCGTTCACGCACTGGCAGAAGGAATGAAGGTTCACCCAATGCAGTCGGGGGAGTCTAACTGATGGATATCGCCCGTTATTCGATTGCCAAACGCACCAGCGTTTGGGTGATCATCTGTTTGCTGCTGCTTGGGGGCTACCTTAGCTATCAACAACTGGGGCGCTTTGAAGACCCTGAATTTGTCATCCGTCAGGCGGTGGTGATCACCCCTTATCCCGGCGCCACCGCCAAAGAGGTGGCCGACGAAGTCACCGATGTGATTGAGTCGGCAGTGCAGGCGCTGCAGGAAGTGAAAGAAGTTAAGTCGGTCTCCAAGCAGGGCATGTCGGAAGTGACAGTTGAAATCGACCTGCAGTTTGCCCGCTCCAAGGGAGAACTCGATCAGGTGTGGGATAAGCTGAGGCGAAAAATTGGCGATGCCCAACGGCAACTGCCCAAGGGGGCGGGGCCTGCGATAGTTAACGACGACTTTTCTGACGTTTACGCCCTGTTTTATGCCGTCACCGGCCCCGGCTACAGTGATAAGCAGCTGTATGACTATGTCGACTTTCTGAGTAAAGAGCTGGCTTTGGTGGACGGGGTGGCCAAAACCGCCATCATGGCCAACCGCCAGGAAGAAATTTATCTCGAGTTCTCGGCTGAGCGCCTCGCCGCCCTTGGCATGAATGCCCAGCAAATCTTCTCGGTACTGCAAAAGCAGAATCTGGTTACGGTTGCGGGTGAGCTGCCAGCTGGCAATATGCGCCTGCCGGTGATCCCTCAATCGGCGGTTAGCAGCCTGGATGCACTCAAAAACCTGCCCCTTGGTCTTGGCAATCAGGGCCAGGTTCTGCGCCTCAGTGATGTGGCCAACGTGGTGCGCGGCTATAAAGAGCCCATGAGCCTGATGATGACCTACAACGGCGAACGGGCTATCGGGCTGGGTATTTCCAACATCAGCGGCGGCAACGTGGTCAACATGGGCGACGCGGTCAAGGCGCGGCTGGCCGAGCTTGAAAATCAGCGCCCCATCGGCATGGAGCTGAATGTCGTCTCTATGCAATCCGATTCGGTCAAAGCCTCGGTGGCCAACTTTGTCGACAATCTCATCGCCGCCGTGGTGATTGTGTTTGTGGTACTGCTGCTGTTTATGGGAGTGCGCTCCGGGGTGATTATTGGCTTTGTGCTGCTTCTTACCGTGGCCGGCACGTTGATTATCATGCTGATGGACGACATTGCCATGCAGCGCATTTCCCTTGGCGCGCTCATCATCGCTCTGGGGATGCTGGTGGATAACGCCATCGTGGTGACCGACGGCGTGCTGGTAAAACTGCAGCAG
The DNA here is from genome assembly GCF_052907445.1 of Shewanella sp. Koi 1. Taxonomy (NCBI): domain Bacteria; kingdom Pseudomonadati; phylum Pseudomonadota; class Gammaproteobacteria; order Alteromonadales; family Shewanellaceae; genus Shewanella; species Shewanella sp. Koi 1. The sequence continues at coordinate 4,544,420 of NZ_JBREJM010000001.1, forward strand.
GGTGAAGAGCGTGAAAAAGCCATCAGCGAGGTGGTTAATGCCACCGTATGGCCGCTGCTTGGCGGCACTTTGGTGGGCATTCTCGCGTTCAGCGCCATCGGCCTGTCGCCGAGCGACATGGGTGAATATGCCGGTTCGCTGTTTTGGGTCATCCTCTATTCGATGCTGCTTAGCTGGGTGTTTTCGGTCACCATTACTCCGCTGCTGTGCCATCAGTTTTTGCAGGTTAAGCAACAAGCTGCCGGTCAGAACGAGGGCAAGGTGCTCGGCGCCTATCGCGCCATGCTGATGTGGGTGCTTGGCAACCGCATCCTGACCGGACTGGGGTTGATTGGCCTGTTGGCGCTGGCACTGTTTGGCATGCGTCTGGTTCCGCCGGGCTTTATGCCCGAATCACAGCGGCCGCAGTTTGTGGTGGATGTGTATTTACCTCAGGGTACCGACATCAACTACACCCATACCGTGGTTGGCCGCATCAGCGATGAGGTCGCCAAAGAGGCGGCTGTGACCGGCATTACCAGCTTTACCGGCGGCGGCGGTCTTCGATTTATGCTGACTTACTCCCCCGAGCCGCGTAACCCGGCCTATGGCCAACTGCTGATAGATGTGGATGATTATCAGAACATTGCGGCATTGGTGGTAAAACTGCAGCAGCAACTCTCTGAAAACTATCCTGATGCCTCCATCAAGGTGTGGAAGTTTATGCTTGGCCGCGGCGGCGGTAAGAAAATCGAGGCGGGTTTCAGTGGCCCGGACCCAAGGGTACTGCGCGAACTGGCAGAGCAGGCCAAGGCGCTGATGTTGCAAAATCCTCAGCTGATTGCGGTGCAGGATGACTGGCGCCAGCAGGTGCCTGTGCTGGTGCCCAAATACAATCAGGCGGTGGTGCAGCAACTGGGGCTGACCAGTGTGGAGCTGAATCAGGCGCTGGCACAAATGCTCAGTGGCACCACGATTGGCTCGTACCGCGAAGGGGATGACCTCATTCCGATGGTGGTGCGCGCGCCCGAGAGCGAACGCCGCTTTGAGCGCGCCATTGAAAGCCTGCAGGTTTACAGCCCGGTTGCCGGTCGTCAGGTACCGCTCAGTGAAATGACCAGCGACATCGCCGTCGAGTGGCAGGATGCCATTGTGCGCCGCATCGATCGCCAGCCCACCATTCTGGTGCAGGCCGATCCGGCGCCGGGCGTGCTCACTAACGAAGCGTTTAACCGAGTTCGCCCTGAGATTGAAGCCATTGCGCTGCCACCGGGTTATCGGCTGACCTGGTATGGTGAGTACAAGGCCTCCAACGATGCCAACGAAGGCTTGGCCTCGTCAGCGCCGTTTGGCTTTGCCGCGATGATCTTGGCCGTGGTGTTTATGTTCAATGCGCTCAGACAGCCGCTGGTTATCTGGCTCACTGTGCCCTTGGCGGTGATAGGCGTGGTGGTGGGGCTGGTGCTGTTTAACACCGCGTTTGAGTTTATGGCTATTCTCGGCTTTTTGAGCCTGATTGGCATGATGGTGAAAAACGCGATTGTGCTGGTGGATCAGGCCGACAGCGATATCCGCGCCGGCGCTGCGCCACTGGACGGGTTAGTGCAGGCCTCGGTCAGCCGCGCCCGCCCTGTGGTACTCGGTGCCCTGACCACCATACTCGGGGTTGCGCCGCTGATTATGGATCCCTTCTTCAAGAGCATGGCGGTAACTATTATGTTTGGTTTGCTGTTTGCCACAGCCCTGACATTGATTGTGATCCCGCTGTTGTACGCCGTCTTGCTGCAGATACAGGCACCAACGCGCTGAAACACGCCAGCAGCGCGCTGGCTTACCTCTGTAATATAAAGAGGGTGATTAAGCCCTCTTTTTGTTTTATCTGGGAGTTATTTTGCAATGTTTTTACAAGTCACATTACTAGCATTTACTGCATTGCTGCCAATGGTTAACCCTCCAACAACGGCAACTTTACTGCTTGGCTTAACCAATGGTCGGGATCCAGCCTATGTTCGGCAACAGGTAAATATGGCGTCTATTTGGCTATTTGTAACGCTATGCGTCACCTTTTTTATTGGCTCATCAATTTTGAACACCTTTGGGATTTCTATCCCGGGTCTGAGATTAGCAGGTGGATTAATTATCGGGGTTATAGGGTTTCGTATGCTATTTCCATCACCAGCTGCCGATACAGGTCAGCAAGTCCATGACGGTATTGCGTTTGTACCGTTAACCATCCCCAGCATGTGTGGGCCCGGCACCATGGCGTTAGTAATTAGTGGTGCTGCGCAGATTTCTGATATTCCGAATGATTACGACAGAACACCGATTTATGCCGGTATGGTGGCTGCCTTTGCTTTGATAAGCCTTACTAGCTGGGTTGTGTTACGAATGGCACAACCTGTTTGCCGGTTTATGGGGAAAGCAGGGATAGATGCTCTAACACGAATAATGGGCTTTTTGCTTATCAGTATGGGAATGCAATTTATGATTAATGGCGTGAAAGAGTTGCTAACTGATCCAGCATTCCAGACGTTATGCGCGCAGTGATTATAGGAAGCTGTCACAATATTCATTATTGCGCACTTTTTGCCCTGTGCTACGCTTAACTCTTGGTTAAATCGGACCTTCAGAAGAGATGGAGCTTATATGGTGCAAAGAATGATAAAGGCAGCAACTTTGGTAATGGCGATATTTCTGCCGCTGACATATGCGGATGATACCGCTGTCGATCCGTTGAAAGCGGAAGCAGAAGTTGACGATGGACTGAAGAAATTCGGCTATATGACAGGTCTTGCACTCGGTTGTGTGGCGTCTGAGCAAAAGGCTGCTCTGGAACGTGAAGCAATGGACATTAACAACGAAATCTCTCGCACACTTGGCGGTGACCGTGCCTTTTTATTTGCAGCAAGTTTTGGCTATGGCAGCAATATCGAGCTCAAAGTGGACGAGTGTGTCGAAGTCCTGAAGCGTTATGAAGAACGGATTGCGTCCTTTCGTAAAGGAAAAGGAGCATAACCATGAAGACTAAGGTCATTCTGCTCTTACTGGCGTTGGCACTATGTTCCAGCGGCTGGTCGCCTCTTGCAAGTGCCGGCCGGTGGGAGGTTCGTCAGGAAATCCGTGAAGGCATCAGAGAAGTAGAACGTGAAAAGCGAGAAGCCAAACGCGAACTGATGCGCTGTAAAACTAGGGAATGCGCCAGACGTGAAATTCGCGAAGGTTACCGTGAGGTCAGCAGAGAGAAACGTGAAGCCCGGTACGAGATCCGCCGTGAATTGCGTGAAGCTCGCCGTGACAGATGGAATGACGACAACGATATTTTAGGCGGCGTGATTGTTGGCGCTGCAATTATCGGTGTCGCCTCAGCCATTGCAAATGACAATGATTAAGCTGTTGAAAAGGCGCTTGTGTTAACCGCCCCTTGAGGAGACATTATGCTGAAAATCTGTTCGAGCCTGCTAATTTAAGTTCGGTTCCCAAAGATTGGTCTGAGATGAAATTCATATCTGCTTTGAAGTTAGCAGGATTTAGCGCAGAAGATATTTCAGATTGGAATAGCGCGGGATTTTTATTTGAAAGATGCCTCAAAATGAATCAAAGAAAAGTTTAGTGCATAAGAAACAAGATGCTGGCGCAGTTCAGGATTCGATCTTGATGATGCAATAGAAAGCTGTAATAAGGGTATGCCCATATCGAAAAGTGGTGAAGTTACTTGTTTTCGGTTAGGTGTACTAGCTTAGGCTTGAGCTGACAGTTGCCCAGGATGTAGGGCTTGTGAACGCTTTCATGAGCTCGCAGAATAATTCTATTTAAAAGATGGACTTGTTACGTCTGCTCTGCTACTTGCGGTAGATCCAAGATCTGTTACTCAGGCTCGAGTGGGCTCCTAAACGTCAAAATACCTATTTAGAGTATTTGGAACCGCGATTAGGGTTTCGCCACATAATGACCTTCCCTTCTCTTATAGCTGTAGCCCGTTTGGGAGCGCAGCGTCTCCTGTTTCATGAGACTACTATACGGTTTTTCCGCAGCCCTCTCTTTTTTCGTGTAAATTCTTGTGGATATAGCTTTTTCTTCTGCGGGCTGTTATAAATTTAGAGCATTTTAAAGTGGATGGAGAGCCCAATGTACGATGGAAAATATTTTAGGTTAGATGGTTCGATAGCACTAGTTACTGGAGCCGGATCTGGGATAGGTCGTAGTATTGCTGAAACTTTTGCTGGGGCTGGTGCAGCCGTGTGTGTTACCGATCTAAACGCTAATGATGCCGAAGCTGTGGCAAAAGGTATTGTCGATCGCGGTGGTAATGCAATTGGTGTCGCTTGCAACGTAATGGAAGAATCTGATCTGGCCGCAGCCGTTGATCGAACCGTCGAAGAATTCGGGGGGCTGACAATTCTCGTCAATAATGCCGGCGGTGGTGGTCCCAAACCTTTCGATATGCCCATGTCTGAAATGCATCGCGCGTTTGAACTGAACGTGTTTTCCGTGTTTAGACTCTGTCAACTTGCTGCACCACATATGGATAAAAACGGCGGTGGAGCTATTTTAAACATTACCTCGATGTCCGGCGATAACCGCAACAAGCGGATGGCGTCCTATGCATCCTCGAAAGCCGCCGAGAGTCATTTGACGCGTAACATCGCCTATGACCTAGGGCCGATGAATATCCGGGTCAATGCGATTGCTCCAGGTGCCACAAAAACTGCGGCGTTAAAATCAGTCCTAACCCCTGAGATTGAACAGTTGATGCTGAAAGGGACTCCGCTAAAGCGTCTTGGTGAACCGCAGGACATGGCTAACGCGGCATTATTTCTTTGCTCGCCAGCAGCAAGCTGGATCAGTGGGCAGGTATTGACTGTCTCAGGCGGAGGTTTGCAGGAACTTGACTGAACAACCTTTAATGCATGAGTTAAGTTCATAATGTCGAAGGAAAAACGTATGGTCACCAGACAGTTTTGGATCTTGGCGCTGCTTATGAGCGTCATGACGGTTTGCTCAATATCAGCGACCGAGCGCCCCAAAATTGGTCTGGCCCTGTCCGGTGGTGGAGCCAAAGGCGCCGCTCACGTGGGTGTGCTGAAAGTTCTCGAGCAAAACCGTATTCCGATAGATTACATTGCCGGCACATCAATGGGAGCATACGTAGCAGGTTTATACGCGTTGGGCTACAGTGCTGACCAGATTGAATCGATTATGCTGTCACTGGACTTCAACACCGGATTTTCCGATGACATTCCCCGCAACGATCTCAATTATCGTGACAAGCAGTTCTCCGACAGCTATCCCATTGAACTTAAAATCGGCTTTCGCGATAGTGAATTGCGCTTTGCCAAAGGCGCACTGCTAGGCCAAAGTATGGCGTCATTGCTTCGGCGCTCCATTGGCACAGTCTCGGAAGTGTCTGACTTCGATTTACTGCCAATCCCCGTGCGCTTTGTTGCGACAGACCTAACCGACCGCAGCGAAGTGGTATTGCGAAGCGGTAACCTTTTAGAAGCGATGCAGGCCAGTATGACCGTTCCAGGAGCCTTGGCACCAATTGAGCGCGACGGAAAACTTTTGGTTGATGGCGGTATGGTCAATAATATGCCAGTCTCGGTCGTTAAAAGTATGGGCGCGGATATCGTGATTGCCGTAGATATTGGCGCGCCACTGAAAGAAAAAGATGAACTAAAATCCGTGTTTGATGTTCTGGATCAGCTCAGCGGCTATCTGACTAACCTGTCCAGAGACCAGCAGGTCGCCCTGATGACAGAAAATGACATACTGATCCAGCCCAACGTCAAAGGGATAGGCACCAGTGATTTTGATTCCATGCCAAGCCTGATCCCAGAAGGTGAACGCGCAGCTAGGAACCATCTTGCTGCTTTGCTGCGTTATCGTCTAGATGAAGATACCTATCGTAACTATTACTTGGCTAAGCAGATTAATCGTGCCAACTGGATTAGTACACAGCCCCCGGTGGTAGCGGTCAAGCTTAACAATCAAAGCTGGGTGAGAGATGATGTGATTCGCGATGTGCTTGCGGTTAAGCCGGGTGATGTGATCAATGACAATGAGATAGAGCAAGCCATCGCTCGACTGTACTCACTAAATCACTTTGAACGGGTTGATGCCTTCCTAGCACAAGGGGAACAGGGTCCAGAACTGGTGGTAAAAACCCGGGGTAAAAACTGGGGGCCTAACGTGTTCGACATGGGGTTGCGCATTGAGGATAACCTAGAGCAACAGCTTGATTTGGCTATTGATGCGGCCCTGACGGTGAACGATCTATTTGATGCTGGCGGACAATTGCGACTTGAAGCTGATATAGGCAGCATCAAGCGTTTAGGCACCGAGTGGTACCAACCGATTGATGATCTGCAGCACTACTTTGTTGTCGTTGAAGCGGAAGCTGAGCGCAAAGAGTGGAATGCGTTTGAGCAAATCGAATCGTTTCCTTTTGTCCGAATTGAACGGAATCGCTATAGCGCGGCGTTAGGTGGAGGCATTAATATCGGACGAAACGCCCAACTAAAGATGGTCTACCGATATGAAGATGGAAACTACAGCGCCGTTGCAACCAACACTCTGGATAAATTAGGCGATTACTGGTTCTATGGGCCGGAATTGGTCTTTGGTTATGATTCACTTGATCAACCAATGTTTCCCAGTCGCGGGCAGCGTTTGTTCGCTCAAGTTAGCCATCTCAACAGCAGCAGCAACTTGATATTTGACAGTGCGCCTTGGCGGCGAAGCAAATTCTATGCCTTTGACTTGGAGTGGATGGCAGCGACACACTTTGGCCCGCACAATTTTATCGTGAAGTCGGAGTTTGAGATGCTCAGTGAGGATCTGCTTACATTGGCGCGGCTAAACTCTATCGGCGGATTCTTGAACTTGTCGGGCTTTTCAAAAGACAGCTTGTTTGGCAGTCATAAATTATTGTTTGGGGGGATTTATACCTATGACTTAGGCCGAGAAATACTCGGTATTTCCTCCCCCTTTTACTTGGGCGCTTCGCTTGAGGCTGGAAATGTGTGGCTGCTTCGGGATGATGTTTCGATGAACGACCTCATCTATGCTGGAAGTGTGTTTATCGGCATGGAGACTGGTCTAGGCCCCGCTGCATTGGCTTTTGGTCACGCAGATACTGGTGATAGCAGCTTTTACTTGTTTCTGGGTAAACAGTTTTAAGGAAATGCTTAAACTTCCTCAAACCATAATCTATTTCTGGTTCAGCCAGAATAAGATCTGCGAAATTTCATTTTGCAAAGGCGAATATAGAGTAAGTGAAGAATGTGCAAGTCAACAACATCTTTGAAATTTTTGCATCATCATCTCAATATGTCCGAACTTAGGCATTGCTCTGTGAAACACGAGTAAAATGGCGTAGCCTTAGTGGCGAGTTAGTGCTAATTTTTAAAGTGAAATATTCTAACTTGGCAGCAATTTGACATTGCTACTAATTGCCACTAAATGAAGCACATTTGTCGTTTGGAATAACTTGATCTATTTCGTCAACTACAAGTAAGTCAATAATCAGTAAACAGTTGATAGCTTCTACGTCCTACTTCTCACGCACTAAATTAGAGCTAACTAAACTAGAAACCACAACCGCCATGTAAAAAACGCCAACGATTGACTCTAAGTATACTAAGGTCTTCGCGATCGGAGTAACAGGACTGATATCGCCATAGCCAAGAGTAGTTAATGTGACGAAGCTAAAATAAGCGCTATTAGAGAAATTATCTTCCCACTTAATTGCTTCCAATCCATGAAAAGATAGTGGATCTAATTCGACTAAAATCAGGTAGGCCACCGCCCACATTAATCCTAGTAATAAAAATAATGCGACTGAACCAATAAGCTTATTGTCATCGATTTTACCTGAGAATAAAATTTGCCTAACTAATGATTGGAAGGTGCCACAGAAAAATATCAAGGTCAGAGCAAGCATCAGTAGGTTCGTCTCTTGAACATTAAGTGCATACTGAATCACTGTCGCACCTATCCATGTAACTACCAGCCCTCTTAAAAAATGCGTCCACTTTCGGTCAAACTGCAAGCTAACAAAACAAACTATAAAGATAATAATGATTATGCCCCGCATCACATATTCCATTATATTATCTCGCAACAACTGCACTAGAGAGGCGGAGATTAACAGCATGATTAACGCTAGTGTTAAGTAGATAAAGTTATTTTTCTGACTTATTTTTTGCGTAGTTCTGCTGAGCTTCATCGCTTTCATCCTTTCGCTTTGATCATTATGTATTGGTATGTTTTATTGAATAATATCAGGAAATATGTGATTTTTAACATATATTAATTAGCATGTTATCGTTATACTTAACAATAGGTCATGAAACAACATTCAGGTGCTAAACGTGGATATCAAAGTGAAGGATTCCTTATTTGGAGCGGGAATTAACGGAGCCATCAATGGCTACATCGCCAGTTACCATTTTAAGGGAATGGATAGTGTCCCCATATCGCTAAACATGATAACCAATACTGAGGTGACAGTATGGGGGCAAGCAGTGTCTCTTACATTTGGTTTAGGGATTATTTTATCGCTTATTACTTCAAAGATTTTTTTTCATCAACTAAAAAAATCCCACCCACAGCATATCAATAAGCTACAAAGCGGTTTTTGGTCTCACCTTGTTCCTATTGCAGTAACGCAGGCCGCTGCACTATTTGGTTGGTTTGTCGCACTTGCGGTTATCTGGACCAAATATGTAGGTGAAGTGTCTGTCTCTTCTTCGACAGCTGTTGGACTAGTTGGCCTATTTGCCTTCATCATCACAATTGCTGTAGAAGTCAGAACTAAGAAAAGCATCATCTATAAAAAGGTCAATTTACTGGAACAACAATAAGAGTACATGTGTAAAGGAACACAAAATGTCAGAAAATAATAGCCAAACGAGTTCAGAGCAAGACGATAAAAAAATCAATCAAGCTCGTTCATTCACATACTACATTTTTGCCTTATTTGCCGTTCTTTGGCTTTACACTCTATGGGCTGATCGAATCACTCCTATGACAGACCAAGCTCGAGTGAATGGTCAATTGATCCGTATTATTCCTGAAGTCTCGGGCCCTATTTCAGAAGTCCATATTGTCAATAATAGTTCAGTAAAGGCGGGAGATGCGCTTGTTACTATTGATCCACGCCCATTTGAATTAGCTGTTAAAGCTGCAAAGTTTGATTTGCAACAAGCTGCGCAATCTTATGAAGCCGATTCAGCAGCTATCAGTGTCGCTCAGGCGAATGAAGTTGCAGCTCGGGTTAAGGTTGATAATGCGAAGAAAAACGTAGAACGTAATCGCGTTTTGGCAGAAAAAGGTACTATCAGCCAAGCTTCGATGGACGACATCATTGCTGAATTGGAGACTGCGCAAGCGGGGTTAGCTCAAGCGTCATCTGCATTAGAAAAAGCCAAACAAGAGTTTGGTCCCAGAGGAATAGAGAACCCAGAAATACAATCTGTTCTTAACCGACAGGAGCAAGCCCTACTCGACCTCAATCGCACTAAACTTCTTGCTCCTGCTGATGGTGTAATTACTAATATGCATATTGCCGTTGGCGATTATGCAAGTACTGGGCAACCTGTTCTCACGTTTATCAATAACAATAACCTGTGGTTGACCGCCATGGTGAGAGAGAATTCTCTTGCTCACTTGAAGTTAGGCGATAAAGTTAAAATTGTGTTCGATGCCTATCCTGGCGATGTATATGAAGGGCAAATCTCTTCTATCGGTTGGGGAAGCAGCGGTAATGGTAGCCTTGCACAAGATACCAGTAATGGATTAATGACCTCACCAACAAGCAGCTCAAAAGCACAACGTTTCCCCGTTAATATTGAGTTCACCAAATTACCTGAAGATCTTGAGTTAAGATATGGTGGCCGCGCAGTTGTTGGTTTCTATCCTAATGAAAACTACCTAGGTGAAAGACTGCAAGATTTGTGGATCTGGGCATGGAGTTACATTAGCTATGTATCGTAGTGCAGCAAATCCAATCATAAGGGTTGCGGTATTCCCTGTGCTATTGCTGTTCTGGCAATACGTTTTTGGAACAGATTTGCCCTTATTAGCACCTGCGATGTGTGCGGTTTTTCTGACCACGACTCATGAACCTCCACCTGTTATTATGGTGTTTATTATGGGCGGTATTCTGTTCGTTACCGCTTGGTTTCAAGCGTTAATGAGTGAGTTGTTGAGCGATTATGCTCACCTCTATTACCTCTTCTTGTTTGGAGTCTTTTACTGGTGCATGGAGCGAACCAAGAAGAATTCGCAAGACGTGTTTGCAATCTTACTGATAGTGTCTACGACGATGATTGCAATATTTACCCAACAAAAGGGGATAAACGTTGAGCAAATTCCGATTGCTCTGCTAGAAAATATTTTTATCGCAGGTTTTACTGCATATTTGGCTTATTTCTTATTTCCTGGTGGTGAGCCACTTTCGACGAATATCGTCTCTGTTGCATCAACAACTAAATATTTGCTCGATTGGCAAACGCTGCTCAAAGCCATCATTGTTATGACCATGATGGTATGTACTATCCAGCTGGATTTGGAGCAAAGTACGATTATTACTATCATTGTCGCGTTAATCATCAAGGACCCCGACCCAAGCATTGGTAAAGATTACGGTTTAAGAAGATTACTGACAACATACGCTAGCGTATTGTATGCAATTCCCCCTTTAGTGATGAGTTTAATGCAAGTCAATCTTGTGGGAACCTTGGGCGTTGCATTGGTTAGCGCATTATTTATGGGGATTAATGCCGTTTCGAAGAAAGCCAGTTATAACTCGATTCAATTGATGTATTCCAGTTATGTCGTTTTGGTGTTCTACGGAATTACGTCAACGAGCATCAGTGCTATCTCGGATGATCTTGTTCGCTTTACTTCCGTGTTTGCCGCAGTCTTACTTGGTATTATGAGTTTAATAATCTTGTATCCCAAAACACAAAAATAACATGCCAAAGCCAAGCAGGGTTTTTACTTGGCTTTTAATTATTTAAATATCAAATTATTTAAGCTGATATCTATTTTATAACATTAGAGTTATGGCGTAACATCTACATCTTAAATGTACGATATATAAGCTAGTTAGCCCACAAAAGTTAGACTATATTAAAATCTTCTAAATACAGAATAAATTTCAGTAAAAAAATTCTTGGTGGTAAATTGCTAATGAATTTTTAACTTTAAACTATTTTGGGGCATAAGCTAGTTAGCTCTTAATACACACTACACTTCGCCAACTAATTGTGTATTTAGGTGTCAATAAGCCTCTCCGCATTGCCCATTTTTGCTCTATGCCTTTAGTCGCAAAAACAGGGTATCACTGCCATAGCATTGGTTAATGTGATCGGGTGTAAGGATTAGCGCTGGCTTTGCTGTTGGCGGATTGAACAAGTCTAATTGGCTATGTTTTTCGCTCGCTAAATCAATCAAACTTACGCTTATCTTGTAATAGCGAACACCAATAGCTTAATGCGGCCACATATAAGCTTTAGTCTGCTCTTTCGTACAGTTTGTCAGACAGGGGAAATGCACTACCGTTTTATAGCTCACAGGGCGCTCATCATGGGAGAGAAATTAATCGCAAATAACAGCATAGACTTGCAAACCAAACCTTGCTTACGTGCTTTAGCTGCCACATTATCCAAATGCTTACACTAACGATTCAAAAATCAGTGATGCCCCCCCCATGCTTGTTATCGAGATAATTAATGAATAAAGAAGTAGCATACAACGCACGCCATGATTAAGGATTTAAACCAGCTTGCAGAGCTAGGAATGCTGAAAATCATTTTCAGCTCAATCCTTTAACAATTTCATGAGCTTGTTCATAAATGCGATTATGGAAAAACCGATCACGATCACAAAAATCGATCTTTTTACTGATCAACTTTTGAACACACTTGGGAGGTTAAAAAGTGAGCCCTATATTAAAGGAAGGACGCAATCACAGGAAATGGAATTCTGATGGCCAAAATAATTTTAAAGCTCCAAAAGAAGCATCAGGTGAACTTACATCCAGCAGCGAAAAAAGCTTTCGATGTAATTCAATCATTACCTGGGTTATGTAATCTGCATGCCTTACCTGCAATTATCAGGTCTGAATTTGCCTCCCAAACAATATATTGTTTGGAGCTCAAAGATTCGAAAGCCAGCATCAATAAAGCAAACCACCATACCAGAACATTTCAGTTTTATAGTCCTATCTGGGCAGCACTTTTTTGGGAAAATGGTCGCCCACCAGAAGGTACTCTTCTGGTTTTAGAAACAAATACTCAAGATCAATTGACGCCTGAAAGCGTCGAGAAAAAAGCATGGCTATCACTATTGCAACTGCTCAGTCTATCCATCAATTCTAAATATGTTTCCGCCTTTATTGATGACTGGCGTCAAGGCCTGCCAGAGCAGTTTTCACGAGAACTCTTTGGGAAGAATACACTACCTGACCAGCTATTTTGTGATTTGTTATCTATCTTGAGAGGCACTCTGGTTCAGCAGCGCCAGCGCCAGTTTCCTAAATGCCCAACATCTGACTATGTCGATATTCTCGCCGAATTAACGAAGCCATGGGAGCCCAAATAATGACTCCTCCTGCACGCAACACCAGCAAAAAATTAAAGGAATTTTTAAGCCAATATTTTGCGCCAGAGCATTTAAATCCAGAGCTCAAGCAAACGCTGTTAATGCAACTAGCCTATAGTATTCAAGCATTTCCAGCAGGCTATTGGGAACAATTCGAACTAATAGATAGACTAGTAAAAATTCTGATAACAAAAATGCCTTCAGGCTCTGTCAGTAACACTGAAATATTTGGAATTTTAAAGAAAAATAAGCATCTTACATCATACCCATTTGCTGCCACCATTTGTGCAGTGTTACCCCCCAATGCCACACCACAATGGAGAACGAAATACACGGCATACCAATCGATTGTTCTTATCTGTTGTTTCATCCGCTATACCCATAGCCAGCAACTCGCAACCTCAGGAAATGAAAATGCATTACGCGAGCTACGTCTGGTAGCAATGGACCCCAAGCATCGAAAACTATTAGATATACTGCCAGAATTGGATGACGCATCATCAGTTGAACTACTGGTGTCAAAACTTAAAGAACTACGAAAGGAAAAATATCCTGCCCCGCAAGAATACGGCCTTGGCTACTTGGAGCTAGTGCTTAGAGAAGCAGTATCAGGGAGCAAAAGACGACGAAGAAGAATTAGAATACCTCCTATTTCAGACCCTGACACCTTCATCGAACTTAATCCCGTTGATGCATTTGAAGACGCAGGCCTTGAGGTTAAAGAACTATGTGTTGCATCCACAAAACCGACGACCGCTCAAGAACGAGATGAGGCAATATCGGTAACAGCCGGTCGAACATTTCGTATTGAAGATAATCCCTTAACGAATAAACTAAAAACAACTCCTTCCCCATCCTCAAGAGCTGTACGGGCTATACAGCATAAGTGTCTGACCGAAAAACTCGGCATTATGCAGTTATCTGTATTAGTTCAGACTAGATCTGACACATCATCTTGAAAAGATGAGAGTTACCCGTTTTGATAAAGGTGTCGAAACTTAATCAAAGCAAAAAGGTAACTCTCATGCTTCATACTAACAATCCCATCATTAAACACAAAGCTGGTTTACTCAATCTCGCTGAAGAATTGGGAAACGTGTCTAGAGCTTGTAAAGTCATGGGGCTTTCCCGTGATACTTTCTATCGCTATCAAGAGCTGGTTGAAAACGGCGGTGTTGAGTCGTTGATTAATCAGTCCAGAAGAACACCTAACCTCAAGAATCGTGTTGATGATGTAACTGAAAATGCCGTCTTAACACATGCTATCGCATTTCCTGCCCATGGGCAGTCTCGCTCTAGTAACGAGCTTCGAAAACAAGGGATATTTGTCTCCGCCAGTGGCGTGCGCTCCATTTGGTTACGGCATGGCTTAGAGAACTTCAAAAAGCGATTAAAAGCCCTCGAAGCCAAAGTCGAGCTAGAAGGGATAATCCTTTCGGATGAACAAGTTGCCGCCCTTGAGCGTAAGCAGCAAGACGATGAAGCATGTGGTGAAATTGAAACGCATCATCCAGGTTATCTCGGCTCACAAGATACCTTTTACGTTGGTAGTCTTAAGGGCGTAGGCAGGATTTATCAGCAAACCTTTGTCGATACTTACAGCAAAGTTGCTTTCGCGAAACTGTATACCACGAAAACCCCAATCACCTCGGCCGATTTACTCAACGACAGAGTATTACCGTTCTTTGAAACACAGGCGCTGCCCATGTTGCGCATTTTAACTGACAGAGGAACCGAATACTGTGGCAAAGTGGAACAGCACGACTATCAGCTGTATTTAGCAATTAACGATATAGAACACACTAAGACGAAGGCGCGACACCCGCAAACGAATGGGATCTGCGAACGGTTCCATAAAACTATTTTGAATGAGTTTTATCAGGTTACTTTCCGAAAAAAACTGTACGCTAACATGGAGGAACTACAAAAAGATCTGGACGAATGGCTGGCTTATTACAACAATGAACGAACCCATCAAGGTAAAATGTGCTGCGGCAGAACACCACTGGCCACATTAATAGATGGGAAACGGTTTTGGGCTGAAAAGAATTTAGCTCAAATCTAAGCTGACAGTAGCACCCTAAAAAATGGGTAACTGTCAGATCAGGTCTGAGCTAGTACAGCTCTCTTTAACTTGCTATTGATCGTGCTACATATAGGTTGCAAAAATGCCCTCTCCATCCCTTTGAGCTTTTGCAGTTCATGGGCTTTAAAATCCTCAGGAGTAATGCCGAAGCTCTCGAACACTCGAGGGTCTTGGGACAAAGTCGAGAACTGGGTTAAAAAAGCTTGGCTGTGGGAGGGGTCATCATCAAAGTAGCGGTCTACCAGCAGCCCTGACTCACCCTTTTGGTAAAGCCACAGGTAGAAAGCCAATTCCTTTGCGGTGAGCTTAATCTCGACGCCCAAGGTTTCTATGCTTTTGGCTTTAAGATTGACTTTTATTGACAAAGTTTGGCTTTGTCCGGCATTCAACAAGGCTACAGTTTGGCTGAATGATAGGTTTTCCATCGAAGCCAGCAGGCTAGGGTCAATGGAGTGTCGCATTCTAACAAACGGAATTTCCGCCAAAGTAACTTGGGCTTTACTGACATCTATCTCGCCTTGTCCATTCTTACCCGTGACCCATTTGGTTGACTTTGTAGGAAACCAAAAATCACGCACAAACTCAAAGTCATCATCGACAAACACATGGCTTAACGTGTCTTGATGCCGACCAAGGAGCGACATGGCATAGCCAGTGTAAAATGCCATGGTCTTGCGCCCACCCGCGAGTGATGTATGAAGCGCAATGTTGGGATCACTGGTTAACCTGAAGAGTGTCTTGGTAATGAAGTCTGCCATAAGGCTTTGGTCGTCAACGGTTTTAGCATCATCAACCTGATTACCGTCATCATCTTCAATCAACCAGATATGGGACTCATCGAAACGAAAATCGGGAAGCTGATATTCGTCTTTTAGTGCCTGTAAATGACCATCGCGAAACAGACCATTCATCAGCAACGGCTTAGCTGAAAGCGTAGTGATGACAAACACCTCCTCCGGGAACGGCTTGCCGCTCTGGTGGATGGCATACAGGGTTTCTGTAAGAACCTGAGGACTGGCCCCTATTGTTGCTAAGAGGATGTTTTTCATAACGTTCCGTGTTTTACAGGTCTTCTAGGCATCATCTTCAATCAGCTGAAAATTCTTGTACTCCCGGAAGACATCTGCTGAAACATCCTTGGATTGCTTTCCCTGCCCTGATGGCTGTACTACAAACTTGATTGAGTCCTGTAGTTGGACTTGAGATCTTTCGTAATCCTCGCCTATTGGGAATGTAAGTGAAAACGGGCTCAGTGCCTCAGCAAAATGCTCAACTATTAAATCCCGACTTTTAAAATCATCATTATCCAGCTGGGACATTTTCGCGAGAATAGCTGTATCAATCATTGTGCCGGACAACCAATAGGAGGTAGATGAGTAACCAACGCACCACCTGAGGTTGGAATCCTCGATGCATGCTTGCATAGCGGTCACGTTTTCTCCAACGTAACAAGACCCCAACAAAACCCCAGTTATATTGTATGCTCTCGATTTACTGGCTACAGCGCTGAGCGCATCTAATAGTTTTATTCCTTGAACTTTATCCTTATAGCCATGAGCAGCGATGTAAACAATGGTATTCAGGAATTTTGTTTTACAAAGACAGTCGAGCGCTTTACCGAAGCTGCTTTTATCATAAAAATTTGCCAGATACACTTCTGTGTCACCTGCTAATTTCGCTACACCATCCACAAACGGCAGCACACTGGTGCGATTAGAGTCTTCGGAGTCGATTTCCCAAGGTGCTTCCAAAACCAAAATTGCCCGAGTTGCATTTTGATGTCTTGCCATATTAAAAAATCCTTATGTAACCTACTAAATTATAATGACTTACTATGAATCATTACGTGAAACTAGTCCATAGAGGCAGTGATTGAGCACCGTAACACTACTTTAACTAGGAAGGGCTTAGAAGCCGTTAAGAAGCATTTGGGTTAATGCCGTGTCGGTAACATTGACATTTCATTCCTCAATGAAATGGGTATCTAGTACTGTGGTGCTTAGTAAGACGCTGGCGGAGCGGACGAAGCTATCAGTAGAACGCTTATGACATCTTTCGTCGTGACAGTAACGCTGCTCAGATCCAGCTGAAGTTTGGGGCGAGCGTGGTGCAGCGCATCCAAAAATTCGTGCATTAATCGCAGTGAAAAATCTTCAGGTACAGAAAAGTGAATCAAGACACCCGTA
This sequence comes from Shewanella sp. Koi 1, assembly GCF_052907445.1. NCBI lineage: Bacteria > Pseudomonadati > Pseudomonadota > Gammaproteobacteria > Alteromonadales > Shewanellaceae > Shewanella > Shewanella sp. Koi 1. The sequence goes on from NZ_JBREJM010000001.1 coordinate 4,561,280, forward strand.
AGCATTTGGGGTATTTATCCCGGCAATCAGCGGCGCACCTGAACTACCGCCAAGGGCACCAACCAACAACACCAAGTCCGATTCTTTGATGAGTTCTTTTGCATCATTAAGTCCATGTTCATCAAATGTCGCTTCACCATTATTCTGCAGCCCGTCAGAGTTAACCAAAAGGTTGTTGGCATAGTCGATGGTACTCAGCAGGCTTGACTTACGGCTGACCAAAAGCCCATCCACTTCGGTGTGATTTTGCTTAACCAGACTTGCGCCAATGTAACAACCAAGATCGCCCACGCCAATTACGAGAACCCGAGGCGTATACATAGTGGGGGGCTAGATTATCAGCGAGTAAAAATACCGGCTCGTTATCCAAGTAACAAACAGCCTAGCCCACAACACCCGATTGTCCAGAGCAGAGTCAGCTTGCTTCTTGAATCGTTCAACAATGACATCCCAATCATCACAAAACTCGTATCAGTAATACGGCAACTCCCGGTCTACCTTCTCAATAGCATCGAAACTCTCGGTAACTAAGCTAAAAACAACCCCCTGATCCAAACATAAACCGCACATACCTTGCTCATTACTCATTTTACCGATTAAGGATACAGAGCAATGCTTCTACTGGTGTCGCGATAAACCATGTTTGATGCTAAGCCGCTCAAAATATCGTGTTCACGTCTCATACCAATCACATTAAATATCTAATCAGTCCAGAGCCTCACAGGCATTTCAATCCAAGGCGCATTGACGAAGAAATGGTTATTCCCTTTTAAGTCAATGTAACACAGGAGTGAGATGCCTGTGAGGCTCCCGAAGGGCGGGGTTGAACGTGCTTTATACTACGTTTAAGGCTTTCGACAGAGCGCCACTATGCCTTCAAGCCTTCGCCTTGTCTAAAGCGCGTTTAACTCCCGCTGAATGAACAGATATTTAATACGATTGGTATGACACTCGGCCAAAACTGGGGGCGGGTCACCGAATGGTCACGGATTGGTCACGGTCACAAACCGCGATATGAGTAAGTAGAAAGCGTAAAAATCAAAAAGCCCAAGCTATTAATAAGCTTGGGCTTCATGAATGTTGGCGGAGCGGACGGGACTCGAACCCGCGACCCCCGGCGTGACAGGCCGGTATTCTAACCAACTGAACTACCGCTCCTTTAACTTAACGTTTGCACATTAAGCTAAATTAGGCGCTTGGCGATGACCTACTCTCACATGGGGAGACCCCACACTACCATCGGCGCGATTGCGTTTCACTTCTGAGTTCGGGATGGGATCAGGTGGGACCACAATGCTATTGTCACCAAGCAAATTCTTACTGGTTAATTCTACGTCTGACGGCATTGTTTCCTCACTCCAGTGCTCATGTACTACTGTACACTCCGCCCTTCGCTTGTCACGGCTTTGTCTGCCGTACAATTACCTGCGTAATTAACCTTTATTTGTTAATTTAGAAAGCTGGATTGAGTACCACTTCTTAAGTGTTTGTATTCGTCTAAGGATTACTGAGTAAAACCCATCTGGGTTGTATGGTTAAGCCTCTCGAGTCATTAGTATCAGTTAGCTCAACGCCTCACAACGCTTACACACCTGACCTATCAACGTCCTAGTCTCGAACGGCTCTTTAGTGGACTTAAAGTCCAAGGGATGACTCATCTTGGGGCTCGCTTCCCGCTTAGATGCTTTCAGCGGTTATCGATTCCGAACATAGCTACCGGGCAATGCCATTGGCATGACAACCCGAACACCAGCGGTTCGTTCACTCCGGTCCTCTCGTACTAGGAGCAACTCCCCTCAATCATCCAACGCCCACGGCAGATAGGGACCGAACTGTCTCACGACGTTCTGAACCCAGCTCGCGTACCACTTTAAATGGCGAACAGCCATACCCTTGGGACCGACTTCAGCCCCAGGATGTGATGAGCCGACATCGAGGTGCCAAACACCGCCGTCGATATGAACTCTTGGGCGGTATCAGCCTGTTATCCCCGGAGTACCTTTTATCCGTTGAGCGATGGCCCTTCCATTCAGAACCACCGGATCACTATGACCTACTTTCGTACCTGCTCGACGTGTCTGTCTCGCAGTTAAGCTGGCTTATGCCATTGCACTAACCGTACGATGTCCGACCGTACTTAGCCAACCTTCGTGCTCCTCCGTTACTCTTTGGGAGGAGACCGCCCCAGTCAAACTACCCACCAGGCACTGTCCTTAACCCCGATTAGGGGCCCAAGTTAGAACATCAACACTACAAGGGTGGTATTTCAAGGACGACTCCACGAGAACTAGCGTTCCCGCTTCAAAGTCTCCCACCTATCCTACACATGTAGGGTCAATGTTCAGTGCCAAGCTATAGTAAAGGTTCACGGGGTCTTTCCGTCTAGCCGCGGGTATACGGCATCTTCACCGCAATTTCAACTTCACTGAGTCTCGGCTGGAGACAGCGTGGCCATCATTACGCCATTCGTGCAGGTCGGAACTTACCCGACAAGGAATTTCGCTACCTTAGGACCGTTATAGTTACGGCCGCCGTTTACCGGGGCTTCGATCATGAGCTTCTCTTGCGATAACCCAATCAATTAACCTTCCGGCACCGGGCAGGCGTCACACCGTATACTTCCTCTTGCGAGTTTGCACAGTGCTGTGTTTTTGATAAACAGTTGCAGCCACCTGGTATCTGCGACTGCCGTCAGCTTAGGGAGCAAGTCCCATCACCAACAGCAGCGTACCTTCTCCCGAAGTTACGGTACCATTTTGCCTAGTTCCTTCAGCCGAGTTCTCTCAAGCGCCTTGGTATTCTCTACCCGACCACCTGTGTCGGTTTGGGGTACGATTCCCGCTAACCTGAAGCTTAGAAGATTTTCCTGGAAGCATGGCATCAACTACTTCATCCCCTTGGGGACTCGTCATCAGCTCTCAGTGTTAAGAACGCCCGGATTTGCCTAAGCATTCCACCTACCACCTTAAACGCGGACTACCAACGCCGCGCTAGCCTAGCCTTCTCCGTCTCTCCATCGCAGTTAGCGGAAGTACAGAAATATTAATCTGTTTCCCATCGACTACGCCTTTCGGCCTCGCCTTAGGGGTCGACTCACCCTGCCCCGATTAACGTTGGACAGGAACCCTTGGTCTTTCGGCGAGGGGGTTTTTCACCCCCTTTATCGTTACTCATGTCAGCATTCGCACTTCTGATACCTCCAGCGTGGGTTACCCCTTCACCTTCAACGGCTTACAGAACGCTCCTCTACCGCGCAACCCTAATGGATTGCACCCGTAGCTTCGGTGGTATGTTTAGCCCCGTTACATCTTCCGCGCAGGCCGACTCGACTAGTGAGCTATTACGCTTTCTTTAAATGATGGCTGCTTCTAAGCCAACATCCTAGCTGTCTAAGCCTTCCCACATCGTTTCCCACTTAACATACACTTTGGGACCTTAGCTGACGGTCTGGGTTGTTTCCCTTTTGACGACGGACGTTAGCACCCGCCGTCTGTCTCCCGGATAGCACTCTTTGGTATTCGGAGTTTGCAAAGGGTTGGTAAGTCGGGATGACCCCCTAGCCTTAACAGTGCTCTACCCCCAAAGGTGTTCGTCCGAGGCGCTACCTAAATAGCTTTCGAGGAGAACCAGATATCTCCCGGTTTGATTGGCCTTTCACCCCCAGCCACAAGTCATCCGCTAATTTTTCAACATTAGTCGGTTCGGTCCTCCAGTTGATGTTACTCAACCTTCAACCTGCCCATGGCTAGATCACCGGGTTTCGGGTCTACGCCTTGCAACTAAACGCGCAGTTAACACTCGGTTTCCCTACGGCTCCGCTATTCGCTTAACCTCGCTACAAAACGTAAGTCGCTGACCCATTATACAAAAGGTACGCAGTCACGGTCTCAAGTACCGCTCCCACTGCTTGTACGTATACGGTTTCAGGTTCTATTTCACTCCCCTCACAGGGGTTCTTTTCGCCTTTCCCTCACGGTACTGGTTCACTATCGGTCAGTCAGGAGTATTTAGCCTTGGAGGATGGTCCCCCCATATTCAAACAGGATATCACGTGTCCCGCCTTACTCGTTTTCATCAAAGGTTAGTTTTCGTGTACGGGGCTATCACCCTGTGCCGCTGGACTTTCCAGACCATTCCACTAACACCCCTCTGACTTAAGGGCTAATCCCCGTTCGCTCGCCGCTACTAGGGGAATCTCGGTTGATTTCTTTTCCTAAGGGTACTTAGATGTTTCAGTTCCCCTCGTTTGCCTCACTACACTATGTATTCATGCAGTGATAACAGCTTATGCTGCTGGGTTCCCCCATTCGGACATCGTTAGCTCAAATGCTTGTTACTAGCTCGCCAACGCTTTTCGCAAGTTACTACGTCCTTCATCGCCTCTGACTGCCAAGGCATCCACCGTATACGCTTAGTCGCTTAACCATACAACCCAAATGAGTTTCACTTGAATTGTTGCGACCAGCTGGTTTTACTTGTCTCATCTTCGACCAAGAAGATGGACTCGCCTTAGACTTGAATATTCAAGACACTTAAAAAGTGTTTTAAGAACTCAATTTTTTTCGTATTAACACAACGACAGACATCATTGTATTAATTACTATCAGCTTTCCAAATTGTTAAAGAACAATGCTTACCGGCTCGCGGCACATTTCGCTCTCCCTCCTCTTTCGAGAAGTTCAACAAGCCATCTGTGTGAACACTCAGGCACATGGATGTGCCGTGTGTAAGAAACGCATGGAGCAGTTTCTTACCAACCAAACATCGAGTTAGTCGTATAGGTAAGGAGGTGATCCAGCCCCAGGTTCCCCTAGGGCTACCTTGTTACGACTTCACCCCAGTCATGAACCACAAAGTGGTGAGCGCCCTCCCGAAGGTTAAGCTACCCACTTCTTTTGCAGCCCACTCCCATGGTGTGACGGGCGGTGTGTACAAGGCCCGGGAACGTATTCACCGTGGCATTCTGATCCACGATTACTAGCGATTCCGACTTCATGGAGTCGAGTTGCAGACTCCAATCCGGACTACGACGAGCTTTGTGAGATTAGCTCCACCTCGCGGCTTTGCAACCCTCTGTACTCGCCATTGTAGCACGTGTGTAGCCCTACTCGTAAGGGCCATGATGACTTGACGTCGTCCCCACCTTCCTCCGGTTTATCACCGGCAGTCTCCCTAGAGTTCCCGCCATTACGCGCTGGCAAATAAGGATAGGGGTTGCGCTCGTTGCGGGACTTAACCCAACATTTCACAACACGAGCTGACGACAGCCATGCAGCACCTGTCTCAGAGTTCCCGAAGGCACTAAGCTATCTCTAGCGAATTCTCTGGATGTCAAGAGTAGGTAAGGTTCTTCGCGTTGCATCGAATTAAACCACATGCTCCACCGCTTGTGCGGGCCCCCGTCAATTCATTTGAGTTTTAACCTTGCGGCCGTACTCCCCAGGCGGTCTACTTAATGCGTTAGCTTGAGAGCCCAGTGTTCAAGACACCAAACTCCGAGTAGACATCGTTTACGGCGTGGACTACCAGGGTATCTAATCCTGTTTGCTCCCCACGCTTTCGTGCCTGAGCGTCAGTCTTTGTCCAGGGGGCCGCCTTCGCCACCGGTATTCCTCCAGATCTCTACGCATTTCACCGCTACACCTGGAATTCTACCCCCCTCTACAAGACTCTAGTTTGCCAGTTCGAAATGCAATTCCCAGGTTGAGCCCGGGGCTTTCACATCTCGCTTAACAAACCGCCTGCGCACGCTTTACGCCCAGTAATTCCGATTAACGCTTGGACCCTCCGTATTACCGCGGCTGCTGGCACGGAGTTAGCCGGTCCTTCTTCTGTAGGTAACGTCACAGCTGCAAGGTATTAACTTACAACCTTTCCTCCCTACTGAAAGTGCTTTACAACCCGAAGGCCTTCTTCACACACGCGGCATGGCTGCATCAGGGTTTCCCCCATTGTGCAATATTCCCCACTGCTGCCTCCCGTAGGAGTCTGGGCCGTGTCTCAGTCCCAGTGTGGCTGATCATCCTCTCAGAACAGCTAGGGATCGTCGCCTTGGTGAGCCATTACCTCACCAACTAGCTAATCCCACCTAGGTTCATCCAATCGCGAGAGGCCCGAAAGTCCCCCTCTTTCCCCCGTAGGGCGTATGCGGTATTAGCAGTCGTTTCCAACTGTTATCCCCCTCGACTGGGCAGATCCCTAGGCATACTCACCCGTCCGCCGCTCGCCACCTCAGGAGTAAACTCCCTTGTGCTGCCGCTCGACTTGCATGTGTTAGGCCTGCCGCCAGCGTTCAATCTGAGCCATGATCAAACTCTTCAATTAAAAGTTTTGTGAATCCGAAGATTCGGCTCAATGAATTCTGAATCGACTTAACTTAATAAGTCGTTGTACATATTGCTATGAACACTCATTCATTGATGTAAATTTTGATTACTCGCCAAACGGCAGAGTAATTTCGATTAACTCAACACCTGTGAGTGTCCACACAGATTTCTTGTTTAGATTGTTAAAGAGCATTTGACCATTCACTTCGCGCTACCGCTCAGCGGGTCAGGGCTGCGTATTCTACGCATTTCCCTTGTCGCGTCAAGGCGTTTTTGCAAACTTCTTGGCGCTTTCGAATCAACTGCACATTTTGCATTCGATTCTGACTCACACCGCGCTTGCTTTCGCTGTCTGCCGTGTCAGTGGATGCGCATTATAGGCAGCAGAACTTTTTGTGCAAGGGCTTTTTGGAAGTTTTTTGCATTATTTTTCAAATCGCTTTTTACACCCAAACTAGGCACAAGCTACCCACGAGTTATTCCCAGAGTTATCCACAATCGCGGTATTTTTCACCATCACATGCCATCAAAAATCCCCTAAGTGAAACGATTTATCACTCAATACAGACGCAAGTTGCAATATTAAAGAAGGAATAAAGATGAAATTCGGCAATGAGGATAGGAACGGTAAATAGAGGAAGTCGCGACCTTATACTTATATAGCTACATAAAAGTATAAGGCCGTGCAACGCGGCTCACTTGTGGCGTTAGTTAGCACTCCACAATAACTGGCCGCAATCGGTAAGATCGTACCCACCTAACAACGCCGCCATTTGGCGTGTATGCCCGCTGCTTAACATAGTAAAGAGTTGTTGCAGTTGTCTGCGGAAGTAGATGCTTTGTGGCATAACAAAGTCGAAGGACTCTTTGACGAGTGGCACGAAGCTTAAACCACTTTCCAAGGCTACGGATTGGCACCCAAAACCAATGTCGGCATCACCCCGTGCTATATATCCTGCAAGTTCACGCTCGCTGTAGGCTGTTAGCACCACATTGAGTTGATCTAAACGTGCCCCTTGCTTTGATAGCCATTGTTCTAAATGTTGTTGGCTCCCTGCGCCACCTTGGCGACTGACCCAGCGCCAGGGTAAGGTGAGTACCTTATCCTCTTCTTGGCATCTGTGGTGCATATCGGTTCGCATGATCAAGCCTTGCTGGCGAGAATAGCCATGGACCATGATCCATTGCTGATGGTTCTGATAACCTTTGAGTAAGGCTGGATGGCGGATATTTCTATCCTCCATGCTGCCCCAGTGCAGAGTACAAACATCAGCATATCCCTTTGCTAAAAGCTCTAACCCGAGGCGCGAGCCTGTTGCGCTGTAGCTGATCAGCTCACGACTACCAACCTGCGCCATCAAACGCGCCACTAACATAGATAGCAGGGGATCATCACTGCCAGTGATCAAGAGTCGATCGGTTAACATGCCGCTGTGGCAGGAGTCCATCACCCAGCGATCAATTAGCACCTTAGGGAATAGCCATTTACCGGTGATTTTCGTTGCTGGCAGAATTCGGTCATTCGCCATGGCGTAGACCTTCTTCTCGTTCAGATCTAAATACTCAGCAACCTGCTTCGCGCTCATGTAAATCAATTCACTGGCGGATGTCATCTTATGTCCTTGTCGTCCTGTCTCTCTGAGTTCAAGCAATACCATTTATCGCGGCATTAGTTGCCTGACGGGGTATTCACATCAAATTCGAGATTTTCACTACCGTGATAGATCAAAAAGTGGCGCCCTTTCGCTCGGGCAATAATAGTGATGCCCAGCTGTTGAGCCAGTTCTAAACCCATTTGTGTCACGCCACTGCGCGACAGCAATACGGGGATCCCCATTTTGGCGACCTTAATCACCATCTCCGAGGTGAGTCGTCCCGTAGTGTAGAAAATTTTGTTATCGCCCCGATCCTGTGCCAACCACATATCACCCGCTAAGGTATCCACGGCATTGTGGCGTCCCACATCTTCCACAAAGGCAAGGATCTGGTCGTTCTCGCAGACACCGCAGCCATGAACGGCGCCGGCATTCTTATAAGTGTCATTATATTCATTGATATTTTTAAGCAAACTGTAGAGTGTACTTTGCTTAAGGTTTGGCGTGGGGAGCTGGATATCATCTAAATCCTGCATAAAACTGCCATATACAGTTCCTTGACCACAGCCTGAAGTCACGGTTTTTTCCGATAATTTTTGCTCGATATCAGCAGTTTGTTCACGGGTTAATACGGCGGCAGAGTTCACATCCCAGTCGACAATTACAGAGTCTAACTGGCTGACATCTGAAATAAAGCCCTGATTTTTAAGATAGCCTAACGCCAGCGACTCGGGTTTTGCCCCTAAGGTCATCAAAGTCACAATCGGGCGCCAGTTCAGGTAAACCGTTAAGGGTCTCTCACAGGCAACATGCTTATCAATCACCTCGCCCGACTCATCAACGGCTTTGACTGCGATCGTTAACGGTACTTCTGCCTGTGTTTTCACAAATGTGAAGGCAGGCTTCGCTGGCGATAGTGGGTCATTGGGCTGTGCTTGCTGAGCAATATTAGAACTATTATCAGAAATCATAATGTTACCGCGTTACGTGTGATGGCATCAGCATAGCAATATTTATACCTAGGTATGAAACTCTGGGCTAAATGCGTGATCCGTCGCAATTCTGAATATTTCACTGGGCGTAAATGTCCCAGACAAAATGTCCAACTAGACAAAATGTCCTAAATTCACCCTTATTTTGATGATCCACCTCAAACAAATACCCCCTGTTTAATGGCATTAATATTGCAGTGACCTTTTATCGCAATCAGTAGGGGAAAGAGAACCGTTAGCTCAGGTTCGTCCCCTCTCGGCTGAAACGGAGAGACAATGCAACATACTACTAGTGTTTGGCCAATGTACGTTTCGCTCAAAAAAGTAGAGAAACAAATGGGCCGTTGGACCTCGGTACAATGGGAAATCGATCATCTGCTGCCCGCCACCCACGACGCCCCCGAAGGCGCGACCTTAGTGCTGCTCGAACTGCACAAAGATGAACGCGCCAGTTATCGCATCAACCTCGACATGGACAACGCCATGCTGTATTTGGTCTGCGATGAAATGGCAGATGGCACTTGGGTCCCCGCGCTACTCTCGGCGGATCAAAACGTGGCGGCAGGCTGCCTTGAAGGCAATACTCCCGTTATCAACATGCTGATGCCCGAGGCCATAGCCTGCTGGATTGAAGCCTTTATCACCCAATACGGCGAAGTTGAAATCGCCGCTTATCGTCGCAAGCATGTCGACCACCGTAAAAACCAAGGCCCTAGCCGCGACCCATTGCGGAGGGACTAATGACTGACTCAACCCCAAAGGCTAACGGCTTTTTTAGCCGTTGGAGCCAGCGCCGTGAGCAAGTCGCAGCCGAAGAAGCCGCACTTGCAGCCCAAACTACGGCCGAAAATCTTGCAGAAGTAAAGCCTGACACCACGGCAGAGCCTGCCGCGACGACTTCTGAACCTCAAGATGCCCTCCCAAAAACCGAGGAGGATCCCAACCGTCTCCTCACCGCGGAGGAACTGCCCAATCCCGAAGAAATTGAGATTGGCGGCAGCTTTGCTAAGTTTATGGGAGCCAATGTTGACCCCGCGGCCAAAACAGCAGCGCTACGAGCCTTGTGGAAACAGCCTCATTTCAATGAGATAGATGGTCTGTTGGAATATGCGCTCGACTACAGTAATCAGCCAAAGCTGACGCCTGAAGTATCCGCTGAGTTAGCCCAAAAAGTATTCCGTTTTATCACCAAAGAGAATGAAGAGTCAGACGAAGATCTGGCCTCAATCCCTAGCGATGCGGTGGTGAATACAGAAAATGCAATGGAATCAAAAAACAGTGATGTCGAAACCGAATTAGCAAACACTCAGATCACGGACAATTTGGATGGGGAGACTGATGACCTACCCCAAAATGCACCAGAGCCTACCGCTCAGATGCAAAAGCCAGTTGTTTAATGTCAGTTTAGCTAATTTTTATGTCCATAACTTTGGTATGTGAATTGCTGCACTAAGGGATAAAAACTTAGATAAAAGCAGAAAAGGCAATGACTTAGTCTCAAATTACCGCCTAACTCTGCAGCAAAACAGCTATAAAAGAGCAGCCAAAGTACTGTTCAGGAACGCAATGTGAGCACTCATTTGATGACCAATCAAACCCAGCTTGCGCTAAAACAAGCGCGGCAAAATGTGTTAGCCCAAACGCAGATTTTACAGAATCTGATCCCGCCAACAGTGAGCTACACCACTGAAGGCACAGTGCTAATTATTGGCCCAGAGGATCTGGCACGCCTCGCGGCGGACAAATTGTCCACTATGGCGAGCCGTGTGATTTTGGCTAACGAAGCGATTACCAGCCAAGATGAAACCCACCTTGAAAAGGTGATGGCTGCGGCGACGGATGTTGAAAGCTACTACAACAAACTCATTGGCATTAAAGGATTTTTAGGTCAATTCCAGGTCAGCGTTGAACATCAAAATGGCGCGGCGGAATTGAGTGTTGTCGCCATTCGTAAACCTCATTTCGATTTGATCCTCGATTTAAGCAGCACGCCTTGCTTGAATTTAGAGATGCTGCCACCGGGTTATTTCTATGTCGGTCAAGACGAAGCCAAACTGGCCGATGCGCTGGAGCAACTGCCAGAACTGGTGGGGCAATTTGATAAACCCCGTTACGTAAAAATCAATGCCGACCTGTGCGCCCATGACCGTAATGGCATCAACGGCTGTAACCGTTGCCTCAACTTCTGTCCAGCCGATGCGATTAGCAGTGTCGCCAAGAAAATTGAGGTCGATCCTTACCTCTGCCACGGCGCAGGCAGCTGTGCGAGCGCCTGCCCAACGGGTGCGATTGGTTATGACTTACCGACGCCACAGGCATTGCATTCTTACCTGAACAAAATTATCAACCGTTACCGCGAACAGGCTCAAACCGCCCCCGTGATCCTGTTCCACGACAACGCGGTTGGCGCGAGCTTGATAGGTGACGACTTAGCCGGGGATGTACTCCCTGTCGCCCTCGAAGAAATCACCGTTGCCAGCATTGACCATTGGTTAGCTTCACTGGCTTGGGGCGCTCGCCAAGTGTTAATCCTCAATACCGAGGCAACCGCCCCTACACTCACACAAATGTTGAAAGGTGAACTGGCTTTAGCCAACAGCATTTTAGATGAAATGGGCCAACCGCAGCGCTTGAGTCTTATCGACCCAAGCATGCTGGCGAATTTGGAGCCTCTGCTCGACATCAGCCTCGATTGGCCGGTGATTGTGCCAGGCGCTTTTGCGTCCACCAGCAAACGTAACACTCTGTTTGATGCGATTGACCATCTAAACAGCCAAGCAGGTGAAATCAACAGTTGTTTGAGTATCAACAACGTTCCCTACGGCAACATCAGCGTCAATGTCGAGAAATGTACCCTGTGTATGTCCTGTGTGGCAATTTGCCCCACCATGGCATTGCAAGATGGTGGCGACAAACCTGCACTACACTTTATTGAGCAAAACTGTGTGCAATGTGGCTTGTGTGAGGCAGCCTGCCCTGAAAAGGTCATCAGCCTGACGCCACAAATTAACTTTGATAAAGCTGCTCGTCAGCAATTACAAACCCTGAAAGAAGAAGCCCCGTTCGAATGTATTCGCTGCGGCTCTCCTTTTGCGACCCAATCTATGGTGCATCGGATGCTGGATATGGTCGGCGCGCACAGCGCATTCTCAGCCAATATTGAACGACTGAAAATGTGTGGCGATTGCCGGGTAAAAGACATGTTTGAAGACATTCTTCAAGATCCTGAAAAGCAACTGCGATAAGAGATCCGCTATGACCGAATCAGTAAGACAAGTATCAGAAAACGATCAGTTGAGAGCCGATATCTATCAACTGTTGGCCGCCCTGTTGCGTCGCCATCCAAGCCCTGAACTACTGCAATTTTTGGCCAATCTTGAAATCGATGCCAATGAAGACAATGAGATGACCAAGGCTTGGTTATCCCTGCAATTAGCGGCGCAGCAGTTCAGCAGTGAACAATTAGAAGATGAGTATTTTGCCCTGTTCCTCGGTGTGGGTTGTGGCGAAATCCTGCCCTATGGCAGCTGGTTTATGACTGGCTCACTGATGGATAAGCCCCTGGCTCTGCTACGCCAAGACTTAATGCAACTCGGTTTTGAACGCGAAGAAAACGTCAAAGAACCTGAAGATCATGTGGCCGCTCTGTGCGAAGTCATGGGTACGCTTATCCTCGAAGCCCCAGGCTACCGCCAGCTGGCGTTCTATCAACGCCACATGGGCAGTTGGATTCAGCGCTTCTGCGACGCCGTCAGCAAAGCCCCGAGCGCAGCGTTTTATGCCACGGTTGCCCATCTTGCGAAGGCGTTTTTCGAGATGGAAGCCACCGAATTTGAACAACTGAGTTTAGACATTCCCGTCAATTGCCCCGGGAGTGCGGAGCTACAACCCGCCGCCAGCGATTTAGAAAAACAAGTGGAATTAATGAACTAAACTTAAAACGGTAAGCGATACGCAGATTCAGTGCCTGTCGCGTTTTAGTTTGATAGGCAAAGGTGGACTTAAGGTTCACCTTTGCCACAAAAAGGAAGCTTAGGCTTCCACAGTAACCGAGGTGGTCGTGGTATGCATCACCTCACCCAGTAACACAAGGAGACACTATGAAGAAGCAAGCTTCCGACATGGGCCGTCGTCAATTGCTCAAAGCATTGGCACTCGGCAGTGCGGCTGGCGCGGTTGCGACTGTCAGTAGCCAAGCTCTGGCTGCGACCCCAACAGTTGCCCCAAGCGAAACTAAGAGTGACAACTACCGCGAAACCGACCATATCCGTAACTACTATGCGTCGTTAAACAACTAACCAGAGGAGTGTGTGTGATGCGATTAACCCGCAAAACAGACCAAGTCGTCGAGCCTAAAGTGCCCGCCCTCGGTCTTAATCGTCGCCAATTCTTAAAATCTGCAGGTCTTGCCACTGGTGGTATCGCCGCCGCGTCTATGCTTGGCACAGGTATGATGCGTAAAGCACAGGCGCAGGAACATATCCCCCATAATGCACCGACTGAAGTCAAACGTACCATTTGCTCTCACTGCGCTGTGGGTTGTGGTATCTATGCTGAAGTGCAAAACGGTGTGTGGACAGGTCAAGAACCCGCGTTCGATCATCCATTTAACCAAGGCGGCCACTGCGCGAAAGGGGCTGCACTGCGTGAACACGGCCACGGTGAAAAACGCCTGAAATACCCAATGAAGTTAGAAGGCGGTAAGTGGAAGAAGATCTCTTGGGATCAAGCCATCAATGAAGTGGGCGATAAAATGACTGCGATTCGTCAAGAATCGGGTCCAGACTCTATCTACTTTATGGGTAGTGCCAAGTTCTCTAACGAACAGGCTTATTTATATCGCAAACTCGCGGCACTGTGGGGCACAAACAACGTCGACCACTCAGCCCGTATTTGTCACTCTACCACGGTAGCCGGTGTTGCTAACACTTGGGGCTACGGTGCGCAAACCAACTCGTTAAACGATATCCGCAACTCTAAGTGCATCATGTTCGTGGGTTCAAACCCAAGTGAAGCACACCCTGTCGCCATGCAACACATTCTGGTGGCAAAAGAGCGCGGCGCTAAGATTATCGTTGTTGACCCACGTTTCACCCGTACTGCAGCTAAGTCTGACGAGTACGTGCATATCCGCCCCGGTACCGATATCCCCTTCATCTATGGCCTGTTATGGCACATTTTTGAAAACGGCTGGGAAGATAAAGAGTTCATCAATCAACGTGTTTACGGCATGGAACGTATTCGCGATGAGGTGAAAAAATATACCCCTGAAGAAGTCGAAAACGTTGCAGGCGTACCTAAGGCGCAAATGTACCGTATCGCAAAAATGTTAGCAGAGACCAAACCAGGCACTATCGTATGGTGTATGGGCGGTACTCAGCACCACGTCGGTAACGCCAACACCCGTTCATACTGTATTTTACAGTTAGCGCTGGGCAACATGGGCGTGTCTGGCGGCGGTACCAACATTTTCCGCGGTCACGATAACGTGCAAGGTGCAACGGACTTTGGTCTGTTATTCGACAACTTACCCGGTTACTACGGCTTAACCTCAGGCGCTTGGGCTCACTGGTCTGGCGTTTGGGACTTAGATCCAAAATGGGTTGCAGGCCGTTTCGACCAAGGCGAATACTTAGGTCAAACCCCACAAACCTCAACGGGTATCCCCTGCTCTCGCTGGCACGATGGTGTACTCGAAGATAAAACCAAGATCGCGCAGAAGGACAATATCCGTCTGGCGTTCTTCTGGGGTCAATCAGTTAACACCGAAACCCGTGGCCGTGAAGTGCGTGAAGCGCTGAACAAGTTAGATACTGTGGTCGTTGTTGACCCAATCCCAACTATGGCCGGTGTAATGCACCAGCGTAAAGATGGGGTATATCTACTCCCTGCGGCGACTCAATTTGAAACCTACGGCTCAGTGTCTGCCACTAACCGTTCGATTCAATGGCGCTCTAAAGTCATCGAGCCACTGTTTGAGTCTCTGCCTGACCACGTGATCATGTACAAACTGGCGAAAAAACTGGGTATCGAAAAAGAATTCTGTAAGCACATCCAAGTCAATGGCGAAGAGCCATTGATTGAAGATGTAACTCGCGAGTTCAACAAAGGTATGTGGACCGTCGGTTACACAGGTCAAAGCCCAGAACGTTTGAAAATGCACCAAGAAAACTGGGGCACTTTCGATGTAAACAGCCTGACCGCACCGGGCGGCCCAGCTAAAGGCGAAGTCTACGGCTTACCTTGGCCATGTTGGGGTACACCAGAAATGAAACACCCTGGTACCCAAATTCTTTACGATCAATCTAAAGAAGTGAAAGACGGCGGCGGTACTTTCCGTGCCCGTTATGGTGTTGAACACAATGGCGTTAGCATTCTTGCCGACGGTTCATTCTCTAAAGGCAGTGAAATTCAAGATGGTTATCCTGAGTTTACCGCTGACATGCTCAAGCAATTGGGTTGGTGGGATGACTTAACCGAAGACGAAAAGAAACTGGCCGAAGGCAAAAACTGGAAAACTGACATTTCCGGCGGTATCCAACGGGTTGCGATCAAACACGGCTGTATCCCTTTTGGTAACGCTAAGGCTCGTTGTATCGTATGGACCTTCCCAGACGATATTCCACGCCATCGCGAACCACTTTACACGCCTCGTCGTGACTTAGTCGCTAAATACCCCACCTACGAAGATCGTATGGTTGCACGTTTACCGACACTGTATAAGTCAATTCAAGACAAGGATTTTGCTAAAGACTTCCCATTGGCACTCACATCAGGCCGCCTAGTGGAATATGAAGGTGGTGGTGAAGAATCCCGCTCTAACCCTTGGTTAGCTGAACTACAACAAGAAATGTTCATCGAAATGAACCCTGCTGATGCAGCGGATCGCGGTATTCGCGACGGTGACAATGTTTTTGTTCATGGTCCAGAAGGCGCCAAAATCACGGTTAAGGCTATGGTGACACCGCGCGTTATTGCCGGTGAATGTTTTATGCCATACCACTTTGCTGGGGTGTTTGAAGGCGAAAGTCTCGCGAAAAACTATCCAGAAGGTACAGTGCCTTACGTGATAGGCGAGTCAGCAAACACAGTTCTTACCTACGGCTATGATGTTGTGACTCAGATGCAAGAAACTAAGTCCAGCCTCTGCCAAATCAGCAAAGCCTAACCTACTTGATGAGGAGATAAGCCATTATGGCAGTCATGAAATTTCTATGTGACACCAAACGCTGCATCGAGTGTAACGGTTGCGTCACTGCATGTAAAAACGAAAACGACTCCGCTCTCGAGTGGGGTATCCAACGTCGCCGCGTGGTGACGATTAACGATGGTCAACCCGGTGAAGCCTCGATTTCAGTGGCATGTATGCACTGTACCGACGCTCCTTGCATGGCCGTATGTCCGGCAGATTGTTTCTACCGCACCGACGATGGCATAGTGCTGCACAACAAAGATACCTGTATCGGTTGTGGTTATTGCTTCTATGCTTGCCCGTTTGGCGCACCACAATTTCCGAAAAAGACCGCCTTTGGTAGTCGCGGCAAAATGGATAAGTGTACTTTCTGTGCCGGTGGCCCAGAAGAAACCTTCTCCGAAGCCGAGCATAAAAAATACGGTGCCAACCGTATTGCCGAAGGTAAGTTACCTATGTGTGCGGAGCTTTGCGCAACCAAAGCACTGCTTGCGGGTGATGCGGAAGTGGTATCAAACATTTACCGTCAACGTATGGCCTCTCGAGGCAATCCTAACGTGATTTGGGGCTACAACCCCAAAACAGGTGAGATTAACTAAGCAGAGCGAGGGTTAGGGAGTGATCCCTAACCTCTGGCAAGGAGTGACAATGTTAAACAAACAGTTCAACAAATCACTGCGCAGTCTGTTTGCTCTGATGGTACTCGTGATGGGATTGGGATTAGGTTCAGTCATGAGCTCAAACCCAGTACACGCAAGTGATCAGCAATCGAGTCAACAACAGGCGAAAGCGCAAACCAGCGATGCCGATCTTTGGCGAGCGGTAAAAGCAGGCGATGCCGGCTACACCACTGCCAAAGGGATAGATACTGGGGTGTTGATTAACGTTGCCGGTAACCAAGGTAAAGAACTGAGAAATGAATACTTAACCCCAGTCATGGCGCTAGCCGTGGTAGGTGTGTTTGGTGCTTTCTTATTGTTTTATCTGGTGAATGGTCCATCAAAACTGAGTCATGGCTTTTCAGGCAAGATGGTTTCGCGCTGGTCCAAGGCGGATCTGTGGATCCATTGGATCATGGCGAGCAGCTGTCTGGCACTGATGTTTACCGGTCTAACCATAATGTTAGGTAAGCATGTCATACAGCCAATGTTAGGCCCCGACCTTTGGGCGCCATTGATCTATGGCAGCAAAACAATCCACGATTGGGCAGGCCCCATTTTTATCGCGGCTTGGGCTGTATGTGTAGTGAAATGGATGCCGTTACAAACCTTCAAGATGTATGATTTGAAATGGTTTTTAGTGGTAGGTGGCTATATTAACTTTGGTCCCTTCAAAGGTAAGCACCCTGACAGTGGTTTCGCTAACGCCGGTGAAAAAATGTGGTTCTGGACCCTGATGTTGTTTGGTTTATTCATCAGCGTATCTGGCATCATGTTGGTATTGCCAGGCTTGGATTTACCCCGCGAAGCCTCTATGGGCGCGCTGCTGATCCACTCTATCAGCGCCATTATCTTGATTGCCTTTACTATAGTGCATATTTGGATGGCGACCGTATTGAGCGAAGGCGGTATGGAGTGTATGAAGTCAGGCTATTGTGATGAAAACTGGGCAATCCAGCACCATAATCTCTGGTATGACGAAATCAAGGCCAACGGCAGCTTAAAGTATAAAGACTAAGTTAAACCGCAGCTTTTACATCCTCAAAACACCCCGCATCGCGGGGTGTTTTTTATTCGCACTGATACCCATCGCATTAATTCAATAGTACAAAAAATTAACAACTGAAACAGCGAGATACAAAAATCCGCCAACGCCCTCTTCCCCAGTAGTTCACTAAACTATGAGCGAGTTAACGCTTTAAGAGAACGGCCGCCGATTTCAGGGCTGCAAACTGTCCTAGATCAATTCCTACTCAACCCTTTCCTGCTATATTGCCGTCACGCGCGATGATTGATGGTAAACAAGATGATTTCATTATCTTTTTCACCGCTAATCTTCACTTTTTGATAACAAGATGAATCCCACAAAAAGCCGTGCGTTCTCAAAAACTAAACCCTAATTTCAGGAGTCAGCATGAAGCAACAACCTAGCGATTTATCTCGCCGATCTTTGCTCAAAGCACTCACTGTTGGCAGCGTAGCGGGTGCCGCTATTGTGGCTACAGGTACAGTGCAAGCGAGTGAAAGCAGCAAGGAAACCACCAAAGAATCGTCATCTGGTTACCATAAAACTGCGCATATCAACAGCTATTACAATAGCCTGCGTAGCTAATCGAGGAGAAGTCGCGATGAAGTTAACTCGCAAGTCTGATGTCGCCCAAGTGGCCGACAAACCGACGTTAGGCATTAGCCGTCGTCAATTTATGAAGCAAGCCGGTATTGCTACCGGAGGTATCGCTGCGGCATCCTTAATGGGCACAGGTATGATGCGCCGCGTCGAAGCCAAAGACATGCCACACGATACGCCAATCGAAGTTAAACGTACGATTTGTACACACTGCGCTGTCGGTTGTGGTCTGTATGCCGAAGTACAAAATGGCGTGTGGACGGGACAAGAACCCGCATTCGATCACCCATTCAATGCCGGCGGTCACTGTGCTAAAGGCGCCGCTCTGCGTGAACATGGTCACGGTGAAAAACGCCTGAAATATCCAATGAAATTGGTTGATGGCAAGTGGAAAAAAATCTCTTGGGAAAATGCGATTAACGAAGTGGGCGACCAAATGCTCAACATTCGTAAAGAGTCTGGCCCAGATTCAGTGTTCTTCATGGGTAGCGCTAAGTTCTCTAACGAGGGCTGCTATATGTACCGTAAATTGGCGGCCATGTGGGGCACAAACAACATCGACCACTCGGCTCGTATTTGTCACTCTACCACGGTAGCCGGTGTTGCTAACACTTGGGGTTACGGTGCGCAAACTAACTCATTCAACGACATTCAGAATTCCAATGCCATTTTCATTATCGGAGCTAATCCTGCGGAAGCGCATCCGGTTTCTATGCAGCATATTCTGACTGCCAAAGAGAAAAACAACGCGAAAATCATCGTCGTTGAACCTCGCTTTTCCCGCACAGCAGCGCACGCAGATCTGCACTGCGCAATTCGTCCTGGCACAGATATTCCATTTATCTACGGTATGTTATGGCACATTTTCGAAAACGGTTGGGAAGATAAAACCTTTATCCAGCAACGCGTATTCGAAATGGAAACTATCCGCGAAGAAGTAAAAAAATATCCACCTAAAGAAGTGGCGAATATCACCGGCGTGAGCGAAGAAAAAATCTATCAAGCCGCTAAACTGATGGCCGACAATCGCCCTGGTTGTGTGGTGTGGTCTATGGGGGGGACGCAGCACCATGTAGGCAACGCTAACACCCGCGCTTACTGTCTCCTGCAATTGGCTTTAGGCAATATGGGTGTATCAGGCGGCGGTACAAACATTTTCCGTGGTCACGATAACGTACAAGGCTCAACCGACTTTGGCCTACTCTTCGACAGCCTACCCGGCTATTATGGCCTGACATCAGCATCATGGGCGCATTGGGCGAATGTGTGGGATCTCGATATGGAGTGGATAAAAGGCCGCTTCGATCAAACATTTTTTGGTCCCGATGCCATGACAAAACCAGGGATCCCTTGCTCTCGCTGGCATGATGGCGTGCTAGATGAAAATGTTAAAAAGTATCAAAAAGATAATATCCGTATGGCCTTATTCTGGGGCCAATCGGTCAACACTGAAACCCGTCAGCGTGAAGTACGTGATGCGCTAGACAAGATGGATACCATTGTTGTTGTCGACCCATTCCCAACCATGGCGGGTGTTATGCACCGTCGTAAGAATGGTGTGTATCTGCTCCCTGCGGCAACACAGTTTGAAACCTATGGTTCAGTCACAAACTCTGGTCGTTCACTTCAATGGCGTGAGCAGGTCATCCAACCGTTATTCGAGTCAAAAACCGACATCGAAATCATGTATCGTTTGGCGCAAAAACTGGGATTCTCAGAAGAATATACTAAGCATATTGCCAAAGAAAACGATTTACCCGTGATTGAAGATATCACCCGAGAATTTAACCGCGGTATGTGGACCGTTGGATACACAGGTCAAAGCCCTGAGCGTATCAAGTTACACACCCAAAACTGGGGCACCTTCAGCAACAAGACGCTCGAAGCCGTAGGCGGCCCAGCAAAGGGTGAAACCTATGGTCTACCTTGGCCATGCTGGGGTACGCCAGAGCAAAAACATCCTGGCACACAAATTCTTTATAACACGAATCGCCACGTTCTCCAGGGTGGTGGTAACTTCCGTGCCCGTTACGGTGTTGAATACAAAGGAAAAAACCTATTGGCAGAAGGTTCTTTCTCTAAAGATGCTGAGATCCAAGACGGTTACCCAGAGTTTACTGCCGATATGCTCAAACAATTGGGTTGGTGGGATGACCTCACTGCAGAGGAAAAAATCAAAGCCGAAGGCAAAAACTGGAAAACCGACATTTCTGGCGGTATTCAACGTGTTGCAATGAAACACGGTTGTATTCCCTTTGGTAACGCTAAGGCCCGCTGCATTGTTTGGACCTTCCCAGACCAAGTGCCAGTTCATCGCGAGCCCATTTATACCACTCGTCGAGATCTTGTTGCTAAATACCCAACCTATGATGATATGCAAGTACATCGCCTACCAACATTGTACAAAACGCTACAAGAAAAAGATCTTAGCCAGCAATATCCATTAGCGCTGTCATCTGGCCGTCTAGTGGAATACGAAGGCGGCGGTGAAGAAACGCGCTCTAACCCTTGGTTAGCAGAACTTCAACAGGAAATGTTTGTTGAAATCAACCCAGGCGATGCAGTCGACCGCGGTATTCGTAATGGTGACGATGTGTGGCTCGAAGGCGGTGAAGGTGGTCGCATTAAAATAAAAGCACTCGTCACACCAAGAGTACAGCCTGGTGTAACTTGGATGCCATTCCACTTTGCGGGTGTGATGCACGGTGAGAGCTTAGCGCCTAACTACCCTGAGGGCACAGTACCTTATGTTATCGGTGAATCCTGTAACACCGCACTGACCTATGGTTATGATCCTGTGACACAAATGCAGGAAACCAAAGCCTCTATCTGTCAGATCGTTAAAGCATAAGTGCAGCTTAAGCTAGGAGAATTGCCATTATGGCTACAATGAAATTTTTGTGTGATACCAAGCGCTGCATCGAATGTAACGGTTGTGTCACCGCCTGTAAAAACGAAAACGACTCCGCCCTCGAGTGGGGTATCCAACGTCGCCGCGTAGTCACCATCAACGATGGTCAACCCGGCGAGGCGTCAATCTCTGTCGCCTGTATGCATTGCTCAGACGCACCTTGTATGGCGGTTTGCCCAGCAAACTGCTTCTACAAGACTGAAGATGGCATAGTGCTACACGACAAAGATGCCTGTATTGGTTGTGGTTACTGCCTGTACGCCTGCCCATTTGGCGCACCTCAGTTCCCGAAAAAAGGTGCCTTTGGTAGCCGCGGTAAGATGGACAAATGTACCTTCTGTGCCGGCGGCCCAGAAGAAAACCACTCAGAGGCAGAGCGCCAGAAGTACGGCTCAAACCGTATTGCCGAAGGCAAACTGCCTATGTGTGCAGAACTGTGTGCCACTAAAGCCCTGTTAGCGGGTGATGCTGAAGTCGTTTCTAGCATCTTCCGTGAGCGTGTGGCTTACCGTGGTGCTAAAAACGCGGCTTGGAATTAATTCAGGTCACAGGATCTGTCCACAGACTTAGCTTGGCGCCTGCTTGCGGGCGCCACTAAGGGAGAGAGGATATATGATGAACAAATGGTTCAAACACATAGGCTTAGCCATAGCACTGCTCTTTAGTGCCGTGTGTCTAGCCAATGGTGGTGATGAACAAGCGCTCCAACCTCAAGCCTCTGATGCCCAAATTTGGGCACAGCTGAAGGATGGCGCCACGGGATACACTACCTCCCAAAGCGAGTTCCACGCCCAACCGATCAATACCTATGATCTGCGTGTACTGGAGCTGCGTAGCGACTGGTTAGCGCCGGCCTTAATGGCGGCGTTATTCGGCATGATCATTATCTTTGTCTTATTTATCAAGGTGAACGGCATCTCCAAGCTACACCATGGTTTTTCGGGCAAGCTCGTGTATCGCTGGTCAAAGTTTGACGTTTCAATCCACTGGTTAGGTGCGATTCCGTGCTTAATGTTGATTTTAACGGGCTTAACCTTATTAGCGGGTCGTTTCTTCTTCCAACCTTGGTTGGGCGAAGGCATCTGGGAAGCCATCGTTTATGGCGCCAAGCAAATCCACGATGTGATGGCGATTCCGTTTATGATCGGCTGGGCATTGATGACAGTGTTATGGGCGAAGAACCAGCTGCCAAAAATGTACGACGTGAAGTGGTTCCTCGTTGTGGGTGGTTACATCAACTTTGGTCCCTTCAAAGGTAAGCACCCTGACGCAGGTTTTGCTAACGCCGGTGAAAAAATGTGGTTCTGGGCCTTTGCCCTGTTTGGATTAGTGATTTCAGCCTCAGGTATGTTGTTACTGTTCCCAAATCTTTTCGAACCTAGCCGCACCTTAAGCTTAATCGCGCTGGTATTGCACTCAGTGAGCGCTATCGTGATCTGCGCCTTCTCTATCGTGCATATCTTCATGGCAACGGTAATGTCTGAAGGTGGTATGGAGTGTATGGTGTCTGGTTATTGTGATGAAAACTGGGCAACCCAACACCACAACCTGTGGTACGACGAAATCAAAGCTAACGGCACTTTGAAATATAAAGAGTAAAAGTCGCTGAAAACAAAAAACCTCCACAGCATGCTGTGGAGGTTTTTTTATCGGTAAAATAAGTGCGTTAAATCGAACGCTTAGAAGCGGTACATCACAGATACACCCAGATTTCTGGGGTCGATAATCGCCGCATAACCATCGGGATAACTGCGGCTGGCGGGTTCATTTACCGTCAACGCTTGCTCATCGAACAGGTTGTTTACAAAGCCGCTGATTCTCCAGCTATCGGTTTGATAATCGAGGCTTAAGCGGGCAACAACATAATCGCCAGCCACCCGTGATTCGGTATTATTGATATCCGCATAATACACACCTACGTAGTTACCTGAAAGACCGAAAGAAAACGCATCGCCCAACCAATATTTTAAGCCCGCATTGGCGGTCACATGCGGCGCAGAGTTCAGCTGATTGCCGATAATGTCGCCATAGCTAGGATCCGCTTGCTTGATTTCACTATCGAGTAACCCTACGCCCGAAATAAACTGCAGGTTTTCGGTAAGCATGGCGCTGAATTCAGCCTCAATACCGTAACTGACCGCTTTATCGATATTGGTAATTTTGCGGGCGCTGTTAGAGGCTTGATAACCGTCGAAATCGTTGTAGAAGAGGTTGGCACTAAAGTTAACATCGCCATCCATAAACGCGCTGCGACTGCTGATTTCATAGGTATTTACGTACTCTTCGTCGTAGTAGTAATACTCACTTTCAGCTAACGACAACGCACCGCCACCCGAGTTATAACCGCGACGTACACTGGCCGCCAAAGTTGTGCTGTCATTCAGCGCATATTGCAGCACTAACTTCGGCAGGGTAACGGTATTGGCATTATCGAGTTTCTCCTGCAATTGACTGCCTTGATAGAGCATATTGAAGTTACGCAATTGCTCCTCACGCATCACGCGGCCGCCGAATGTGATCCAGAGTGATTCGGCAAGGCCATAGGTCATCTCACCATAAATGGAGCTGGACTCTGTGCTGTCGTCTCCACTGTAAACAGAGCTGCCAGTACTGCCAAAATCTTGATCGCGTTTAAAATAGGCTAAACCCACAAAACCGTTGAAATCTTTATCTTTTAGACCAAAACTGTACTTACCATCGACTGTGTAGCTCTGGTCGTTCATATCCACATATTGCTGCGCCGTGGCGAGGGCTTCATAGGATTCAAAGCCCCAGTCATAATCCATATAAGCGACGATGAGATCGAAGGCGCGGCCTTCACCGAGGTCATAATCGACTTTCACTGAATGAGTCGTAGATTTAGTCTCGATATAACGTTGGAAAATAGGCTTAAACGCCCAAGGATCATCGCCAGTAAAATAGTTACGCCCAGAGTCACCTTTCTCATCATTGTATGAAAAGCTATAGAGCACTTTGAGATCTTCAATCGCACTCGGCTGCCACAGGAATTTACCGCGCCAGCGATTGGTGATCAGTTCATTGAGGTCAAATGGGGCAGGATTTGTCTCATATTCCAAGCCTTTATTGAAGGTATTCCCTGTCACATTTTGTCCGCTCACCCTAAACGCCAACTCATCATCGAGAATCGGGCCTGAGAGCATAACGGCGCTATCGATAAAGTTATCTTGATTGCGATAACCAACACGAGCCGCACCTTGCCAATCGAAAGTGGGGTCTTCCGTTTTAATAAACACTGTACCGCCAATGCTGTTACGACCGTTAATCGTCGATTGCGGACCGCGGTACACCTCAATTTGTTGGATATCCCACAGGCCAGTATCACCAGTAAGATCGGCCACAAAAGGTTCGGCAACGCCATCGACTAAGGTGGAAACCCGCGCCCGAGCACCGCCGGTAAAAGAGTTAAATCCCGAGGCAGAACCATTACCAGAAACCCCACGGATATCCGGTACAGATCCCGTAAGCACCACCACGTTAGGCACTTCAGATAAGGCACTCGAGGTGGATTGATATTGACCGCTGTCGAGCGCGTCTTTATCGATAACCGAAATAGAGGAAGTCGTATCCTTAAGGCTACGCTCGATTTTCTCACCATAAACAGTAATTTTTTCAATCGGTTCAGAAGATTCTGCGTCCACAGCAGCGTAAGCTGAGGACATCACTAAACTCGAAACCATTACTGCAATTGCACTTTTCTTAAACGCCCTGCATTCCATAAAAACCTCGACGGCACTCATTGATAAACGGTGTTAGCTTGAAATGCCGACAATCTACATTAAAACAACCTTAAATCCAAATGATAACCAATATCATTTACATTCTACTTATGACTTTGTGACCGAACGCAAATTCGTAGGAATGAGAGATAAACAATTGAGCAAGGAACAATTGTCACTCGCTTTGACAGACTAGGACGCATTGACGCCTCAGTTTTTTGCAGCGATTTGGCGGGCTTTGATTCGAGCGAAAGCTCGTGGTGTTTGGTTGTTCAGCCCCAACGTGCGATAGCACCATGGATACACTTATAAACATTTGTAAGTTTTGCGATCTGCCTCACAATCGCTTTTTGCACTGTTAATAGGCTGTAGAGTGACTGCTACATCACTTTATTTTCACCATGAAAATCAATCAACTGAGAATACTTTGATTTTTACTTACATAACATCTGGCAACCACTGCACCATTCCCAATTAACACAGCAAAAACAATCCCTTTTAAAACATACCACTATAGCTAAAACGCTCAAAATGTCGCCTTGCAGCAGCCTAAATCCAAGCGTTAAAATAGCCTCAATGTGTAATTTAATTACACCCCGTCTTGATTAATACCCCAGTAGGCCACCATGTTTAACAATGCAAAAACCAGCACATTGACGGCGCTGCCTTCAGTGTTTGCGAGTATTTTATTGATCATTATCGGCATTTCCTCCTATCGGGGCTTTGCTGAACTCAATAACACCAGCAGCAGGCTAGTTAACAACACCCAACTCGCCGAAACCTTCACCAATGTGCGTGAAGCTTTCTTCGAGTTGCGCTTAGCCACATTAGTCCATAACAGCGACGCCATCAGCTTGCAGCAACGCAATGTGCAGCAGCTTGTCGAGCAACTCGCAGGATTTAACACCGATTTTATGGGGCAAGATGCTAGAACGATCCGCACACTACTGCCGCAAATCGAGCAATATGTGCGTCTCTATCAGCAGGAGTTAGCCTACGCCAAACAAACTGGCACCGACCCCGAACTCACGCCAGAACGTGGCGCACTTGGGCCAAAAGTTAGCGATGAGATCAATCAATTAGTAAAGTTGATCACCCAACGCAACCATGAACTAGGCAAACAGGCAGAAGACAAAGTCAATGCCACCGAAGCGCTGCTCCTTGGCCTAATCCTAGTTGCCATTGTCGCATCCCTGCTAAGCGCCCTGTTTATGAGCAGACGTTTAGTCAATATCGTTAATCAAATCAAGCGGGTTGTAGAGCACCTTGCCGATGGCGATCTCACCCAGAAAACTCAAATCAGCGGGCAAAACGAACTCTGTGCGCTCGGTGCCGATCTTGACCGAGTGATTGACCACTTGCGCCATATGATTTCCGATATTGCCCAGGCCTCTGAACATATGTCGGATCAAATTGGTCAGTTGAATGTGCAGTCCAATGCCAATACCCATGCATTGCAAACCCACGCGGTAGAAACCGACCAAGTGGTGACGGCCATGACCGAAATGAGTGCAACTGCCCATAACGTTGCTGGTGATGCCGCCTCTGCCGCACGCTTTACCCAACAGGCAAATGAACAGGCTGATAAGTCGAAAAAGGCTGTCGAACAGGCGGCAAATACTGTTGTTGCCTTAGTTGGTAAGGTCGATACCGCCGCTCACACCATAGCGGAAATGAATGAAAACACCCGCCATATCGCCACCATCTTAGATGTGATTGGAGATATCGCCGACCAAACCAACTTACTCGCCCTTAACGCCGCCATCGAAGCCGCCCGCGCCGGTGAACAAGGCCGAGGCTTTGCCGTCGTCGCCGACGAAGTACGCGCCCTCGCCGCTCGCACCCAAGCGAGCACGGCCGAAATCAATCAAATGCTGGAACGCCTGCGCACGGGTGCTAACAGCGCCGTTAATGCGATGGATGAGACTAAACAGAGTTGCCAAGATGCAGCGGACACCACCACGCTGGTGACTGAAAGCCTTGAAACCTTAACAACCTATGTATTTGATATCAACGGATTGAGCAATCAAATCGCCACCGCCGCCGAAGAACAAAGCGCCGTGAGTGAAGAGATTAATCGTAACTTGAATACCATTCGCGAAATGGTTGAAGAATTAAATCAAAGTGGTAAAGCGACCCTCAATAGCGCGACCTCCTTGGCCGCCACGAAAGAACAGTTAACAGGCGTAGTCTCGCATTTTAGACTCTAACTCGAGTCAGCTAAGTCGTTACAATGGCCTAATATCGCAAGATGTTAGGCCATTTTTGATTAAGGGCGAACAACTATTGGCGACAACATCACAATCTCAGCGCTCATACACTTCATTCATAATGAGCCATTAAATACATCAAAAAAATAAAGGCACCCTAAGATGCCTTTATAATCGATTAGTGGTTAATTCCCACCGAAGAGTGATAACGAATCACACCATTTAAAGGCGGCATGGTATTTTCACAACGCTGATTAAAGTTAACTGCTAGAGATTTAACAGATTTATCAGCATTATAACTCAACTCAAGCACCTCAAAATCTCCGATACTTTGATTGCAGCCACGGCCATCACCCGTAAATGACAAACCTGCCGTCAAGGGGCCTTGGAACGGATAACGAGTAGCATTGATATATTTCTTCACTTGCAGGTTTTCACCAGCGGGTGCTGCAATATCAAAGCTCCACCAAGTATTTCCGTCAATAGATAAGGTGATTGCATTTAAGCTGTTGTCGTAATTCGTTGGCGTGAACACTGCACTGCTCGAATCCATAATCACTGTTTTCCCACCACCAATGTAGTCACCTTGCGGGCTCACATAGTGCATGAATGTGTCACTGCCAGCATAATAGTGCATCGTTAAAGTTCGGAATACTTGGTATCCCTGTCCATTGGACACTTCTAACTTTATCGCGACATCAGATGTCACTTCATTTGGAACGGTAAAACCTGTCTTGGCACTAGTCGGATTTGAAAAAACAATGCCGACATTATTCACATCTACCCACTTAAATGTCAGCGCACTACCTTTATTCATGACGGTTTGTGAGGCATCGAGCTTTGGCGTGTCGTTGGCTTTATATAAATAGCTACTTGCAGCTACATCGATAATGATTGCATCGCTGGTTTTAAAACGTTCAGACCACATGGTATTCGCCACTGCACCAAATTTGCTTTCAAGCAAAACACCATTAAAGCGATATACCGTATTCGCCTTTAAATCTGTCTCTGGCGTGATGTTTAATATCGCACCATTCACGCTAATTTTGGCTGCAACTTTTCGGTATGGCCATGAATCCTCATCAAAAGAACTTTCGTAAACTTGGTCTTTGATAGGGCGTGACATGAGTAATCGAATCGTCCCGCCGGACACAGGAAATGCTTGTAAATCCTGGTCTTCAATCATGCCTACATAGTTAAAGTTGTCAGAGCGAAACTCAAATGATGAGTTGGATTTTCCACCTTCAAGATGCCACAAACTTCCCTCAACAATTTGACTCCAATAAACCATGTAAGCTTCTTTAGCTGTATTCACATTGAGCATTTTAGAGTCAGTAACGAAGTTACTCGTCATTTGAACTGAGTCCTGAGCTGATGTACTGGCGACAATCGAGCCTTCATGGGGAAATTCGTTAAAATGTCCTTTCAATGGTTTAGTAAACTCAAAACCAAAGCCATTATTAAATTGTGCGACCGAAATCTGGCCTTTACCACTAATCGCATAAGTTGCATCGGAAAAGTTTTCCACTCTCGTTAAAGAGAGATTAGTAAAACTTAACTCCGAATTACTATTTACAACTAATTTAACAGTGCTTTTGCTTTGAATGTTCAACTGTCTTTGCAACGGTGAAATGTTATTTTCGAACAACATTTGACCAACCAAATTGAAGTTATCATCTCCATTAACCTGCAGATTAGAAATATCAATCGACCCTTTTGCCTTAGTGCCCTGTTGATATTCAGATAACGTTAATGAACCTTTGCCATTCACTGTACTGTCGAGTGCTTGAATGTAACAATCACGATAGGACATATTAAGACTATCGCCAACAGAAATGCCTTTTGAGTCATCCTTATCAATCAACTCAATCGTCGCTAAACCGCCATTAGAGCACGACTTTTCAGCGCCATTAGCCTCGATATCAAAATTGCGTAAGATGTCATTAGCAAAAAAACCAACTTGCAACACACTCTCCGCTAACGATAGCGAAGTGACAGCAACTTCCGTCGGGTAATCAGTAACTTTAAAAGTTGTTGTCGGAGGAGGATTGGTGGGTGATGTGGGCGTTG
Organism: Shewanella sp. Koi 1; assembly: GCF_052907445.1. Classification (NCBI taxonomy): domain Bacteria; kingdom Pseudomonadati; phylum Pseudomonadota; class Gammaproteobacteria; order Alteromonadales; family Shewanellaceae; genus Shewanella; species Shewanella sp. Koi 1. Next base: position 4,590,599 of record NZ_JBREJM010000001.1, read on the forward strand.
TAGAGTCGCCACCGCCCCCGCCACAAGCAGATAAGACTAGTGTACTGCCAAGTAATAGACAGATTCCTTTTGCGGTCATATTCGTTCCCTAAACTAGCAAAAACAGATCATATTTTTAATTTGCCAGCTACTTTACCGAATTAATAAAAGTTAACAACAAGTATCTATAATTTAACAACAAGTTAATCGGCTGGCATAAGTTGATGCTAATTAAGTGATGCGCATTTATGAGCGAGTGACCACATACTCACTTATCCATAAAACACTCATATATTTCATTTACGATATTAAGATATACGTTACTTCAGCTTATTAATAAGCTGCTATCGTTTCTCACTATTTGGTGGTGGTTTTCACACCATCCGGATCTTGCTCTAAGCTCGCCCAATATCCTGCCAGCAGGGCGCCAGAAAGGTTATGCCAAATCGAGAAAATCGCGCTAGGGACGGCGGAGAGCGGGCTAAAAAACTTGATGCATAATGCGGTCGCAAGGCCTGAGTTTTGCAACCCTACCTCAATCGAAATGGTTTTACACACTGTATGGTTAAAGCCGAGCAAACGGCAGCAGGTATAACCCAAGGCGAGTCCCAAACCATTATGTAGAAACACCGCGAGTAAAATCACAGGCCCCACCTGCGAAAATTGCCCTGCATTTAGGGCCACAATAATGCTGATGGCCAGTACAATCGCCACGATAGAAATGATGGGCAATGCGGGGGCAAGTTTAGCCACCTGCGGTTTAAAGAAGTGATTCAACACCACGCCCACAGTCACAGGGATAAGCACGATTTTAACGAGGCTGACTAGCATATCCATTAAAGGAATAGCGACCATCTCACCGATTAATAGCTCAATAATCAAGGGTGTGAGTACCACACCCGCTAAGGTAGATAGCGCAGTCATAGTGATAGATAAGGCGACATCGCCCTTGGCCAAATAGCAAATCACGTTCGATGCCGTACCTCCCGCCACACTCCCCACCAGCACCATGCCTATGGTCAATTCCCGATTGAGTCCTAATAGCAAACTAATGGCTAAGGCGCTTAAGGGCATCAGGGTAAATTGCAAGATTAAGCCAGTGATAACGGCACGTTTCTGTTTGAATGCATTGGCAAAATCCCGCACATCTAAGGTCAGCCCCATAGATAACATAATCACCACCAGCAACGGCACTATGCTGGTTTTCAATCCGCTAAACCATGCGGGCATCAAATACGCCGTACCCGCCCCAAGTAAGGCAAATAGCGGAAAAAAGCGGTTGATATTAACCAATGGGGATCCTCCAAGATTTCAGGCAGTTTGGGGAGATTAAGCAATGTCCGCAGGGATAATGACAGCCAGATACCCTCAGTACAAGTCAAAATGCCCACAAGTAAGAAGCTCAACTTTTTATCATTTCAGACTTTCGATTGAGCACTGAAGTTAATCGCTCAAATTCAATAACAAACAGCCAAAAACCTCAGTAAATATGCATCTATGTTTACTAAAACATGATCTGCTTAACAAAAAGCCAGTGATTTCCTTGTTAGGAAACCGTAACTTATAACCAGTTCACGTTTTGCTTACTCCATACGAGGTAGTCTAATTGCGCTAGGTGGTCGTGAATTACCTAAAGCAATTTCGGTGTTTACGGTTAGCACTCTCAGATAGGAATCGTTATGTCTTCAGTTATTCAAACGCTCAATGGCGCGATCGCAACGCCTTATCAAGCGAATATTACCGTCCCTAACTGGATGCTCAGCTCGATGGAACGAGTCATGCAGTATTATGTCGATAAGAATCTTCGCCTCGATACGCTCTCCGCCGACATCATGCCCGCTCCGGTCGAAGGTAAAAAGTACATGCTTTATGCCCATGTGCCCTTCTGCCATACCTTGTGTTCTTACTGTACCTTCCACCGTTTTATGTTTAAGGAAGACAAGGCGCGCGCTTACTTTATCTCCCTACGTAAAGAGATGGAGATGGTCAAAGCCTTAGGCTATGACTTTGAATCTATGTACATTGGCGGCGGCACCACCACAGTATTAGAAGATGAACTCGCCCGTACCATTGAGCATGCCAAGACCCTATTCCCAAGCATTAAAGAAGTGTCTTGCGAGTCGGATCCACAGCATTTAGACAGCCCAGGCTTTAAGCAACTCAAGGGCTTAGTGGATCGTATGTCCATCGGCGTACAAAGCTTTAACGATGACATTTTAAAAATGACCGACCGCCTCGAAAAATTCGGCACAGGTCAGCAAACCTTCGACAAGATCATGGCGGCCAAAGAGCTGTTCCCCATTATCAACGTCGACCTGATTTTTGGCTTCCGCGGTCAAACCGATGAAGTGATCCAGCACGACTTAGACATGGCCTCACGCCTCGACCCCAGACAGATCACCACCTATCCGCTGATGATCACGCACCAAACGCGTAAGAGTGTTAAAGGTAAACTGGCAGCGCCACAGGCAGATATGGCCAACCAATATCGCCAGATCTTAAACCGTTTAAATGGTCAATATAATCAGTTGTCTGCATGGGCCTTTGGTAAGGCGAATGACGAAGGCTTCGACGAATATGTTATCGATTACGATGAGTATTTAGGGGTGGGCTCAGGCTCATTTAGCTTCTTGAATGACACTTTATACGTCAACACTTTCTCGCTGCGTAAATACCAAGAGCGGATCGCCGCCGGCAAGATGGGCGTAGAGCAACAGAAAAACTACAGCAAAAAGGACGTGATGCAGTATCGCTTCCTGCTGGGGATGTTCTCTGGCCGTCTATCGCGCAAATACTTCCGCGAAACCTTTGGCGTTAACTTAGACACAGCCCTGTTTAAGGAAATGACCTCGATGAAGCTGATTGGTGCCATCAAGAACGACCCTACCGATCCCGATAATCTGATCATCACAGATAACGGTAAGATGATGGGCCTGTTAATGATGAAAGAGTTCTACGCCGGCATGGATAACGTGCGCGCCCAATTGCGTAAGCCACTCAAGCCCTGCGATATGTAAATATCGGTTGAACCACAAAAGGCCCATGATGGGCCTTTTTGTTAGCGCCATTTCAGGCTACGCTTGCCACCACTCACGCATGAGTCTGTCGCCCAGTAATAAAGGAGTATTCGTTATGGGTTTTAATGAGCAAGAAAGACAAGCACTACTCGCCGTTAAGGGCGTTGGCCCGACGGTCATTAAACGTTTTGAAGAAATCGGTATTAGCTCACTCGCGCAGTTGGCCGAGCATGAGGTCGAAGATATCGCCAATCTCGTCGCCAGCATGCTACGCACCACTTGTTGGAAAAACAGCCCACAGGCTCGCAACGCCATCGCCGCAGCCATTGAGCTTGCCCGCCGCGCCTAATCCTTTATTGCTATCTTTTGAGATGTTTATGTCAATCCATATTCGCGCCCTAATGGGCGGTTTACTCGCGCTGCTGAGCACGGCAGCCTTCGCCAATGACAGCAGTTTTGGTGATGCTAATGGTTCTATCACCCTTAAATATCAGCCACATATCAGTATGGACAAGGAGTCGCTCTTTATCAGCGAGGCCGAAGTCAGGGTCGATTATCTGTTTACCAACACCAGCTCGCAGGATCTTACCGTCCCCATCGCCTTCCCTATGCCGCCGATGTTTTTTGGCTCAGCCGATCACAGCAGCATCGATAACTTTACCCTCAAAGTAAATGGCAGCCCCCAACCAACCGAACACAGGCTCGTTGCCCAACTTGCCGATAAGACGGATATTTCACGAGAGCTTAAAAATCTCGGCTGGGGCGTAGAAGAAGTCGCCTATTTTGCCGAATATGGCGAAGTCCCCAAGGGCAAGCCCGCGCTCCCCAAGGAATGGTTGGATGAGGACCAGCAAATCGCCTTTACCCTGAGTGACTACTTTGTGTGGCAGCAAACCTTTCCCGCAGGCAAAACCGTTGCCATCAGCCACAGTTACACCCCGAGCCTCTCAACGGGCGTGCCCGATACCGCCAGCAGTATTATCGACACTTACACTGAACTGGCCTGTTTAGATGAAAGCGCCAAGCAAGGCATTCGTAAGCGAAACCTTATCGTTAAACAAGACGGTGAAGATCAGGAGATTGGCGTCGAGTGGAGCCATCTTAGCTATATTTTGGTGACGGCCAATAACTGGCAAGGGGCGATTAAGGACTTCAAACTGACGCTGAAAAAATCCAAACCCACAGATCTCATTAGCTTGTGTTTTGATGGCGAGCTAAAAAAAATCGACCCACTCACCTTTGAGTTTCAGCAAAAACAATTCACCCCAACGCAGGATCTCAGCATCCTATTTATCCGTAAACCGAATTATGAATAATCGAAAAAGCCAGCTACATGCTGGCTTTTTGTATTAAGCGACTAATTTTTACGCGATTAAAAGCTATAGGTCATACCTAACCAGTAACGACGGCCGTCTTCGATATAACCGTATTCTTCTTCCGTGATGTCCTTATCGAAGGCGTTATAGATGCCCGCGCTGAACTTAATGCTGTCATTAACGCGATAGTTCGCCCCTAAATCTAACAACGTATAGGAAGGCGCAATCAAGCTGCTTGAGGAAGGCCCAGTGGTTGGTTGGCTCTCTTCGCCACGGTAGTTGACCCGCAGCCAAGTGCTTAACTTATCTATCGGCTCATAGTTAACCGACAATTGCACCAGATGTTTAGGTAACTGATTCAATGGACTACCTTTATAGGCGCCCGTCTTCTGCTCCGAGTCGGTATAAGTGTAGTTGCCGGTTAATGCCAAGTTGCTCAAGATTTTATAGTCGATACTGAACTCAACCCCTTGGGTGACCGCCTCATCGATATTCACATAGGTGGTGGGGTCAGAACCAAACTGATTCGGCCCATCGGTACATTGAGTCGCAGGGCAAGCGACACGGGTGATCTTCCTCAAACTCGTTATAAAACACGCCAGCACTGGTGGTGATGGAATCGGTAAGGTCGGTATAAATCCCTAACTCATAGTTCACTGAGGTTTCGGGTTGTAAATCGGGGTTACCGTACATATTGCCGCCTCGGCTCACCTGCCCCCAATCGGGCACGGTTTGCCTCAGGCTAGGCGCCCTAAAGCCCGTCGACACACCACCTTTTAAGGTAGTGTGCTCAGTCAGCCCCCATACCCCGTAAATCCGTGGACTGAGGTGGTCGCCAAAGTTTTCATCATCGTCTAAACGCAGGCCTAAGGTTAAGGCAAAATTATCGACGATACGCCATTCATCCTCTGAGAACACCGACCATTGGCGGCGACTAATATCGGTTAACTCGCTGACCTGATTGCCTGTTTCATCGGTGAGATCTTGCTTATTGAAGGCCGCGCCGAACGTAGCGGTATGGCTTTCACCTAAGGTAGCGATCAGGCTGGTTTGAGCATCGGTATTCTTGATTTTCATCTTGCGGGACTTGTTATCGTACACTTCGTGCTTGATATAAGTATCCGAGGTGCCAAAGTCCCAACGCCCGGTATGCGATAGCGAAATGGTGCTGTTTTCATATTCGGTTGTCGACGATGCAGGGCAACCGCTGCGGCCACAACTGGCTCCCGGCGCTAATGGCGCAACGGTTTTCCCTAAGGTGCTATCCAACTCTTGGTTAGCGATGCCAACTTCCAACATGATGTCATGGTCTTGGTTAGGCGTGAGGGCAAATCTGGCGGTGAGATTATCCGCATCGCGACCTCGGTAACCGCCGTAGATATTATCTTCTTCACGCTGGGTATATTGGCCATATAACTGCACGCCGAGCAGGTCTTTAATCAAGCCACCGTTCACAAAAAAGTTGCCCTGATACACATTGCCCGAGTCCGACTTCTCCTGCAGCGTGGTGTCGAGGCGCAGTTCCCCCTGCCACTCATTGGGCACTTTACGGGTGATGATGTTGATCACCCCACCGATAGCATCGGAGCCATAAAGGGATGACATGGGGCCACGGACAATTTCAATCCTATCGATTGCGGCGAGCGGCGGCGTCCAAGCGCCTTCAACACCAGGACCATCACTGTTGGTGCGGGTCTCGCGAGAAGACTGACGCTTACCATCGACGAGGATCAGCGTGTATTGGCTGCCCATCCCCCGCAGACTAATGTCCCGACGGTCGGCACCACCAGTTACCACCACGCCGGGGACTTCTAACATAGCATCGGTTAAGTCACGGTAAAAACGTGTATCGAGATCCTCACGGGTAATCACGCTAATCGATGCGGGCGCGTCACGTACTTGCTGCTCAAAACCCGATGCGGTGACGACAATCCTTTCCATCATCTTGTCTTGCTCGGGGGCGGTATCCGCCAAAGCCTGAGTGGCTGGTAGCAATAAAGCTGTAGATACCAGCTGTGCGAGGATCTTTTTACGACGTAACAACATAACCAACGAATCTCCCTTGACTCTTTGCAAATGATAATAATTTTCAATACGGCAATGTATCCCTATGTTACAATCGGCTCAAGTTAGACTTTGAGTAATCACTTGTAAGAGTTGCTTAAGAATGAATAGAAATATGGTCAAGGGCATGATCGTGTTTGCCGCCATCGCGGAAAAAGGCTCGATGAGTGCTGCGGCAACACAGCTTAATCTGAGTTCATCGGCGGTGAGCCAACAAGTCGCAAAGCTTGAAATGGATATGGGAATTAGTCTGTTTCACCGTAATACCCGCCACCTGACACTCACAGAGGCGGGCACATTATTTTATGAAAACTGCATTAAAATCATAAAAATAGTAGAAAGTGCCGAACATCAGCTGCACGCATTAAAGGGCACACCTTCGGGGGAGCTTAAAATCGCCGCCCCAGTCGGCTTTGGTAGCGGTTTACTCAGCCAACCATTAGCGCACCTGTTGGCCGCCCATCCACAGATCAGCCTCAATCTGCAATTACAGGACGGTCCAATCGATATAGTTAACGAAGGAATAGATCTGGCGATTTGCATCGGCCCTCTATCGGATTCGAACCTTATCGCTCGCCCCTTGGCGGATTGGCGCATGTTGTTGTGCGTCGCCCCTAACTATATTCCCCAGCATCAACACCTACAGCATCCTGACGAGTTACAAGGATTCAACCGTATTAGCCACAGCTATGCTAAGCCCGAGTTCTTAACCCATTCACAGACTCAAGCGCGAATAGAACTCCCTGCCCAGCGCATCAACGTCAATAATATGCAGACGCTTATCCAACTCACCCTCGATGGATTAGGCTATGCCGTATTGCCAGAGCCAGAAGTGCATCAATACCTTGCATCTGGCCAATTGGTGACACTTTTGCCCGACTGGTCGCTACGCACCTACAGCGTTTACAGCGTGACCTCGGCGCGGGATAAACAGCCCGCCAAGGTTAAAGAAGCCATCACTGCGCTCAGCCAATATTTTAGCCAGATGGATTTTAGTCCGAACCCAGCATTACTGACTCAACCCAACGCCTGCGAGCACACGCCAAGATTAGCCATGCCCGCCTACCCCTTGTAGACACGCGTTTCATTTCTCTGTGGAGTTAGAGTATGCTGTTCTATCCATTCGATTAAACAGTAGTAACTCAATGCAAGATGTGGCCTTAGTGTTAGAGGGCGGCGGCCTGAGGGCAATCTATACCGCCGGCGTATTAGATGCCTTTTTGCAGCAACAATTGCACTTCCCCTATGTGATTGGTGTTTCGGCAGGGGCGATTTATCCCGCTTCTTATGTTTCACGCCAATTTGGCCGCAATTTACAAATTCAGCAGCAATATCTGCGGGATAAGCGCTACATGGGGCTACGCCACTGGTTAGCCACGGGCAATTATGTCAACACCGACTTTACCTATAAGCGCATGGCCTATGAGTTACTGCCTTTTGATTTTAAAACCTTTTTAGGCAGCGGAACCGAGTTTAAGGTCGGGGCGTTTAACTGCCAAACAGGACAAACCGATTACTTTGGCATGGCCGATTTTCAGGAGCACGACAAATTGCTCGACGTGCTTATCGCCTCCTCTAGCCTGCCTTTTATGGCCAATCCCTATCGGATAAACCACCATACCTACCTCGACGGCGGTATCGCCGCGCCCATTCCGGTAACGAAGGCGCAGCAAGAGGGCTATAAGCGGCAGGTGGTGATCCTGACTCAGGACGCAAACTATCGAAAATCGCCGATGAAGTTCAACTGGTTAGCACGCAAGCGTTATCAAGCTTATCCGGCAGTGGCCGCCGCGCTCAAAATACGCCACCAACGTTATAACCAATCCCTCGAGGAACTCGCCCAGAGTGTTGCCAGCGGCCATACCTTTGTGATCCGCCCTGCTGCGCCACTTAATCTCTCGCGACTTGACCGCAATATCGATAAAGTGACCGCCGTATATCGCCAAGGGCTGGCCGATGGGCAGGCGATTTTGCCCAAGTTACAAGCTTGGCTAAACACTGGAGCAGAGATCAGTTAGGAAGCGAGGCGCTGACTTTGTTAATAATCAGCTCCCGCAGCCATTTATGGCTGAGATCGTGTTCGAAATGCTTATGCCACATCAGCAGATAAGCACCGGGGATCAGTTTAATCGGCGAGGGTAAATACTTAAGATCAAACGACTTCATCATCGCTAAGGCATAACGGGAAGGAGCGCAGAGAATCAAATCACTCTGCTCACACAGGGCCAGCGCACTCTGAAAGTCCGTCATATTGACCGCAATATCCCGTTTACGCCCTTGGATTTGCAGCACATCGTCTAACAACCAATATTCCAAGCCACCAAAGGCGACCTGTAACTGGCGATAGCTTAAAAAGGTATCGAGATCCCATTCCTGCGAAAGTGCAGGATGCTCACGGCGCATCAGGCAAACTGTGTAATCCTGAACCAATTCAACATAATGGATATCATCCGGAATATGGTTTACATGCATGGGCGAACGTTCATCCCATTCGCGGCAACCTATGGCGAGATCGATATCGCAGCGCAGGAGTCTGTCCATGGTATCCAACCGCCAGGTTTGGCAATTAATGCTCACACCGGGCGCCTGCGCCAATAGCGAAGGCATAAAGTGTGGAAAGGTCAGCGAGTAGGTCGTCTCGACCAGATGCATCCGAAACTGGCGCTGACTTAAGGCGGGTTCAAAACTGTCTGGCCGAGTAAATTGCGCTAATTGCTGTAAGCATTGGCGTAAATCGGGCGCCAGCGACAGCGCCTTGGGCGTCGGCTTAAGGCCGTAAGCGGTGCGCTCGAATAAGGGATCATCAAACACTTCGCGCAGGCGAGTCAATTGCTTGCTCACCGCCGACTGACTTAAATGCAGCCGCGCCGCCGCGGCCGTGACACTCTGCTCCTCGAGGAGAATTTCCAGTACGGGCAGTAAGTTTAAGTCTAAGTGTTTTAGCATCTAACCCCTCGCTTTTAAGGGATTCCACCTCAAGTTTTGCGGCAACTTCATCAGCAGTAGCGACAGTAAAATCACTAAAATCCCTGCCCACTGGCGCATATCTAAGGCTTCACCCACAATCAATACGCCTAATGATACGGCAACCACGGGATTGACTAAAGCCACCATCCCCATGATTTCTGGTCCTAAATTTCGCATTGACCAGAGCCAAGCCCAATAAGCCACTGCGGTATTAGCGGTAACTAGCCAGATTAATGAGGGAACCACATCCATACTCGGGATCTGTGGCGGTCCCGCCATAAACCAAGCCAGCGGGATCAACATCAATCCCCCCAAGAGTAATTGCCAAGCGGTGAGCACTAAAAAGTCGCCCACATCCCAACGCTGCATCCAGCGGGAAGAAAAGGCAATCAGAGTCGTCGCGCTCAGCATACACAGGACACCAATCGGGTCGAGATCCGCCGAGGGATTAAGCAATAAAATCACGCCACCGAGACCAATTAAGCCGAGCAGTAGCCACTTCATCCCCGGGCGTTTTTTATCAATCAGCCAAGCGAGGATCAAAAAGATTAATGGCAATGTCGCCCCCAGCGTGCCCGCGACGGCACCCGGTAGCCGATAGGCGCCAATAAACAGCAGCGCAAAGAAGGCGCCGATATTACAAAACGCCAGCAAGCTTAATTTAGACCATGCCAGTGTCGGCAAACGTGGGCGCAGCATCAGCAACAATATGCCCGCAGGCAGCGCGCGCCAAACCGCCACCCAGTAGGGCGACATATCCTGTAAATAAAGACTCACCAGCGCATAGGTGGTCCCCCAAAACACTGGGGCGAGTAACGCAATCACAAACGGCATAATGACTTCTCAAAAAGCATCTTGATGTTGAGATATATTACTTTGAGAGAATAAAACAGGCAAGTGCTGAGATAAGGTTAATAGGGAGAAAAGAAAAATGGACTCGCGTTTATACTGCTTTAGATATGCGCACGCAGAGCTGCGCTTAAGGCTTGTTTGCCGTATAATCGGGCGTCATTTTTTACAGGCGGGCAAGCATGTTCCATATCGCACTCTATGAGCCAGAAATCGCACCCAACACGGGTAATATCATTCGCCTTTGCGCAAACAACGGCAGCCAACTGCATCTAATTGAGCCACTAGGGTTTGATTTTGAAGAGAAAAAACTGCGCCGCGCGGGCCTAGATTATGCCGATTTAACCAATGTGACTCGCCATAAAAACTTCGATGCCTTCCTCGAAGCCATGGCAGGCAAACGCATTATGGCCTGTACCACTAAGGGCAGCCGCCCTCACACTGAACTCAGTTTTGCTAAGGATGACGTGCTATTATTTGGCCCAGAAACCCGTGGTCTACCTATGCCAATAATCGAGTCGATCCCAACCGAGCAGCGATTACGCATTCCGATGGCGGCCACCAGTCGCAGCCTCAACCTCTCCAATGCCGTGGCGATTATCAGCTACGAAGCCTGGCGTCAGCTCGGGTTTGAAGGCGCTATTTAATAGGTAGGAATACTGATTTAAATTGGCTGGACTTAACCAGCCAATTTTCCAATCACTAAGCCAAATCATTCAGCCATCAGCTCTGAAAGATTTCTTTCCCAGTGATAAGCTGCCTTATTTCACAAGAAGTATCCATGAAGGCTCTACTAAAACATTCCTGCTTTAGAAGATCGTCGGTACAACAATGCCAATCCTCGCTGCCCTCTAGCTGTTTGTTCAACTAAAAAGATATTCCCCAAAGCAAGGCGGCTGAATCGGATATTGCGTAATATACATTGCCACTGTTTCCCCAGTGACACGCCGTGAATATATCCCTATAGGCTCGACGGCGGCATCCATGCCGCCAACGGTCACTGTTGCAATAGTGACAATTTTGACGACCATTGAACTGCTCATCCGACTAAAAGGCTAATGCCCCAAAGTGTGTTTCGGCTCGTTATCTCAATCGAAAATACCTACTCTTGTTGCCATACAAATTCTCATCTAGTTACCTATGTTTGGCCCTACCGCGAAGTGGCTAATATTGTATGGCTATACAGTCATATTTAAATTTAGATACTTTGGTGTGATTTTAAGACAATATCAGTGCGCATTAATTCCATCTGCAGCAAATAAAACTCTATAAAATCAAATAATTATAATGACCGAGTTTTAGTTAATAGGTTTGAAAAACGCGCATGCGCGTTTTTCCAGATAGTGTATTTGGCAGAAAGCTGATAATTTCTTTGCATACAGATAGTTAACCGTGCGCGTTTTTACTGGTCCAACGAGGTAAACGCGCATGCGCACGAATAAAATGTTAGGCATCAGTATGGAAAACTACGAATCTAAATTGCTTTCAGTCATTACGGATGAGATGCCATTAACAAAAGGCTGTGTTCCGTATACTGATTTTTCTTCACTGGTATCAATAAAGACAGTGGATGCTTACGAACGAGCATTGCGTGATCTTGCCAAGAAGCTCCCGTACAAAACGTCTTCTTGGCCCAGTTTTGGCCAATACAACGAAGATTGGTTTAGGGTTGAGGTGGCGGAATTTAAGTGCGAGTTACAATATTGTGAGCGGGGAAGCTGTCAGGTCAGAGAAAGCTGTGAAAATCTTATTGATCTGAGTTATCAAATCTTCAATATTGTATCTCCCGACTTAACTCCATCAGCCTTAAAAGTTGCAAAAACTCTTGATCAAATAAAAGATCAACGATTGCTAATTTGGTTGCGTATGAGCTCGAAGATTTATCATATGTACCAAATCAATAGTTACTTTGGCATTCGCATGCTATATGCAAATGTCACATGGATGTGTGAAGAGTTAGTTAGAATGGGCGTTTTTGGCAATACCTCTGATGCCTGCAAAAGCGAAAAGCACATTGTTCAAGGCTTAATGCTAAGTGGCTTACCCAAAAGCACAGCATCAACACTCTATCAGGAGCTGCAAAATGCCTAACAAGGCGCTGTTGTCGGACAAATTTTCCGCTTCGCTCCAAATTTGCCGCAAAGCGCGGCGTTATCGCCATAGAAATTTTTATCCGAAATTCGCCTGATGCAGCCGAGGTTTTGACACGCTTTTGTCCCAAAGCATGCTGTGTGTTTCTTTAAAACCTGCAAGCTACACCGATGCTAAAAAGGTGAACCATGGTGATTAGCGAGACGACCGTCCGCCCCATGGACGGGGCGGTCGAGCATCCACGGATGGACTTGCTGCGTGTCGGTGAGCAAATACCATGGCTCGCCCTTCAATATGAGCTTTGCATTAAATGACCAAGCAATAAATCATTTAGTGTTATTAGCCCTTCTATATTTAGCGTCCTTCTGTCCCGAAGTGAGTTGCGTAAGTTTTCGAGCCGAGCTTTTACGATTAAGTCGCATGACATACTCAAAACTGCCCATTCGGGTATCAATGAGTTGGCTTAATGCGATGGTGCGACAGGCGCCATCTCTATCCCACGAAAGAGCTGATAGCGGTCGATATCATCGTCTAAATATTGGATATTTTGCGTCCACTGCCATGCGCCTTGGGGCGATTTAGTTTCGAATAACAGTTGGATTAAGGCGGCGCGAGCATTCACAACCCCCTCGCCCAGCAGGGAATAATCATCATTTTGTTGATATAAACTAAAGAGTTGCTGCTTTTCCTGTGAGACACCGTCGTAGTAGGTTAACAGTACTTGCTCGCCTTGCTCCCGAAACCACCAAGTCTCGCTGTAGGGAGCTCGCGTTCCGACACTTACGGAGAGGATCAACTGGCGCTGATCATGGGAGCAAAAGCCGTTGACTATCACTTGCTTCGGGATTTCCCCCACCTTAGCGGCATTGCCCTGCCACTGTCCCACCATTTGCGGGCAAAAAGCCTTAAAACTGATCTTAGCGGCTTGCGCAGGAAAGATAGCTAAGCTGCCCAAGGCGAGTATCAATACATTTTTGATCAATAGCTTGCTCAGTCTTTGCGGGATGATTAACGCCATATTCGAGTCCTATTTCAATCTTCCAATACATTAGCGTTAAAACCCCTCAGCCACAAATACGCTACGACAGTTTGCGCCATGCCAGTCATACCTCGTCATCAAAATGTGGCCTGTGGTTACAGTTACTTACATAAAAGTCCGCCTCAACCTTCACTGACTCAGCTTGATTTCATGCTCGGTTTTTATACTTTGGGGTTTAATGGGAAAAATAACGATAACACTCTGAATGATAAGGAGACATCTAGTGAAGAAGGCAGGAATTATACTGCTGAGTCTGCTAATGCCCCTCAGTACGGCATTTGCAGAAGCCAGCAAACCACTCTCAGTCGAATTACTTTGGCAACTCAAGCGCATAGGTAGCCCAGTGGTGTCCTCCACGGGCGAGCACATTATTGCGCCAGTGACTGAATACGACCTTAAGGAAGACAAAGGTTCAACCCAACTGTGGCGCTTCGACGGTGAAGGTAAAAATAACCGGGCGATTACCGCCAAAGGCTTAAAAGTCAGCGAGCCAGTGTTCTCGCCAGACGGCAAAACCTTAGCCTTTATCAGCGAACGTAACGATGACGACGCGGGCCAAATTTACCTGTTACCTATGGATGGCCCGGGTGAAGCCAGCAAACTCACGGACATTCCCACCGGCGTCAATGGCATCAAGTGGGTTGGCAAGCATTTGTATTTTATCAGCAATATCTTCCCTGAGCAGAATTGGGAGCAAATGAAGGCCCAGCTTAAGACAGATAAAGATAATAAAGTCTCCGCCCGCCAGTGGAATGCGCTGCCCTATTCGCAGTTCGATCATTGGTTAGATGAGCGCCGTCAGGCCCATGTATTTAGGATCCCAGCCACAGGCGGCGCGGTTGAAGCCGTGACTCAGCCTTTAGGCCATGAACTGCCACGCTCAAGCCAAAGCAGTTCAAGTTATGATATTTCCCCCGATGAACGCTTAATCGCCTTTAGCGCCTATGGTTCGGATAATCGCGTCGACCCTAAGTTAGACTTGTTCCTCGCCACCATTGGCGGCAGCAAGGCTGAAAATATCACTCCAGAAAATCCAGCGCCGGATCTGAACCCAACATTTAGTCTAACGGTAAAACCTTGGCCTTTACTCGCCAAAAAATTCCCGGATTTTATGCCGATACCGCAAGGTTGATGCTGCTGGATGTGAGCAGTCGCAAACTCACCACGCTCACCGCAGACTGGGATCGCTCAGTATCTCAATTTGAATGGACACCCGACAGCAAGGGCTTCTATGCCAGCATTGATGATGCGGCGACAAACCGTATTTATCATATCGATGCCAAGAGCGGTAAGGCCAAGGCCATCACTCAAGCCACCGACTTTAGCCAACCTGCTATCGCTAAAGATGGCCAGTTGATTGCGACTAATCAAAGCTTTTTGTACCCAGCGCGTTTAGTCAGCATCAACCCACGCAATGGTAAAACTGAGCGCTTAGAGCAGTTTAACGACGATATTTTAAAGGATGTCGATTTAGGCTCCTATGAGTCCGTCACCTACAAAGGTTACCAAGGCCAAGACATTCAAATGTGGGTGCATTATCCACCCGGGTTCGATCGCAGCAAAAAGTATCCGCTGTTTATGTTGATCCACGGTGGCCCACACAACGCCATTAGCGATGGTTTCCATTACCGCTGGAATGCACACACCTTTGCCTCTTGGGGTTATGTTACCGCATGGCCAAACTTCCACGGCTCTAGCGGTTTCGGACAAGAGTTTGCCGATGCCATTAACCCAGATTGGAAAAACAAATCCCTCGAGGACGTGCTCAAAGCGGCAGACTGGTTTAAGCAACAAAGCTGGATCGATAGCGATCGTATGGTTGCCGGTGGCGCCAGCTATGGTGGCTACTTAACCTCGATTATTTTAGGCCAGCCGCACCCCTTCAAAGCCCTGCTGATCCATGCCGCGGTGTACGACATGTACGCACAAATGTCGGCCGACTTTGCCGTCCACAGCACCCGCTTTGGTAACTACTGGGATAATCCTGAGCTGTATAAAGCCATTTCGCCCCATTACTTTGCGGCGAACTTTAACACTCCAACCTTAGTCAGCCATGGCCAACTCGATTACCGTGTGCCCGTCGGCCAAGGTTTTGAGCTGTTCCGCACCCTACAAACCCGTAATGTGGAATCGCGGATGATTTATTTCCCCGATGAAAACCATTGGATTGTGAAGCCTAACAACTCCATCTATTGGTATAACCAAGTGAAAGATTGGATAGCTCACTACGCTAAGCCAGGTGCGCAATAGCACCTAGCACCTAGAACCTAGAACCTAGAACCTAGAACCTAGAACCTAGAACCTAGAACAGAAAAACAAAAGGTCTGCACTCTGCAGACCTTTTTATTGGGCGAAATAAAGCTAACGCCAGTGGTTATTGACCAAAACCCACTGCATTAATATCGACGGTTTGCACTTGGCCATACTTGGCGGCTATCGGCGCAATCTTGCTGGCGTTGCCAATCAGCACAAACTGCAGGTCTTTTTGTGGGAAGTAAGTTTTCACTAACCTTTGGGTTTCTTCTAAGGTTAAGCCGTCCACTTTGGCTTGGAACTCGTTGATAAACTTATCATCGAAGCCGTAGAGATACATGCCAGATAAGAGTCCAGCCAATTGGCCCGAGGTTTCAAACTTAGGCGGGAACTGGCCTTTAACATAGGCTTTGGCCGAATCAAGAGTCGCTTGGTCGACGCCTTTTACCCATAAACGAGCATAGGTTTTTAGGGCTAAATCAATCGCCTCTTGAGTGGTTTCCGTCTTAGTGAAGGTGCTAATGGTAAACACGCCAGAGTCAGTATAAGGACTAAAGCCGGAGCGCGCGCCATAGGTTAGCCCCGCATTCACCCGCAGTTCATCGTTCAGCCAAGAGGTAAAGCGACCACCTAAAATGGTGTTTACTACCGTTAGCCCCACATAGTCTGGGTTATCACGGCTAATGCCTAAACCACCGATAACAAAGGTGGTTTCCATTGCATCTAGCTTATCCACCAGCAGCACTTTGGCCTCAGTTAACTTAGGTAAACCTTGGTTTAAGTCAGGCTGGATCAGTTTTTCGCTGCCTTTCCACTGACCAAAAGTCTGGGTTAGCTTGGCCTTCATCGCCGCCACATCAAAATCCCCCACCACAGTTAATGCGGTATTGGCAGGTTGATAGTAGCTCTTATGGAAGGCGCGTAGCTGCGACACTGTGACTTGCTCAAGTGACTCGCGATTACCTGAGGCCGCATTACCGTAAGGATGAGCGCCGAACACCAGTTTATCGAAGTAGCGACCAATCACGGCGCGCGGGCTTTCTTTATCCTGCTGCAAACCCGCAATGGCCCGCTGTTTAAGCTTATCAAACTCGGCCGAATCAAAATCGGGGTTTAATAGCGCGGCGCTGAATAGGCCAAGCATCACATCGGTATCTTTCGCCATAAAATCGGCGGCCAGATAACTGCCTTCTTTATCGGCTTCAGCGATTAAGCTAGCGCCAAGAAAATCCACTTGCTGCTCAATCTCGGCCTTGGATTTACCCGCCGCACCAAGGAGCAAACCTTGGGCGGTCATTTGGGCGATACCTGCAGTGGTGTCATTCACCGCACCCGCACGCACCACTGCATTTAAGGTCACAAGCGGTACTTCGCGCTGTGGCATTAAATATACTGTGAGGCCATTATCCAGCACCAACTTATCGTAACTTGGCATAGCAAAACTGCCAGTATCGACACGTTTGGGCGCCGAGGTTACAGCACAGCCTGATAAGGCCAAGCTGGTCCCTAAAGCCAATGCAACCATTAATTTAGTGGGCTGCCAAGATGATTTGATCAAGGATGAACTTACAAAGGGTGATTTTACAAAGGAGAGCTTCATTGCCATCGATTTCATTGAGAGGACTCCTCGTTTGCCGCCAATACCGCAACAGTGCGATTCGATTTGCGTAAATAGGTTTGGGCAACACGTTGGATATCCGCAGGCGTTACCTTGTTATAGGCCTCTGGCGCATTAAATAACTTGTCGTAACTGCCAAAATACATTTCATAGGTGCCGATAGTGTTGGCCTTACCATTAATGGTTTCCATCGCGCGGTAAAAATCCATCAACTTGATATTTTTAACTTTATCTAGCTCTTGCTGGCTAACGCCATTGGTCGCAATGGCATCGATTTGTTCAATCAGCGCCCGCTCTAGCGTCGATGCTTTCACCTCTGGCGTAGCTACACCCATGACGTAAAAGAGATTGGGATCGACCGACATCGGCATATAGGTTTGCGCTTCTAAGGCCACTTGTTTATCCACCAGCGCTTGATATAAACGCGAGCTATTGCCTTGGCTTAAAATCGAACTTAATAAATCCAGCGCATAAAAATCTGCGTGAGTCGCTGCCGGAATATGGTAAGCCAGCATCACATTAGGCGTACTGACCGAGGCTTTTTGAACGAAAGTACGGCGCTCACCCTTTTGCTCAGGCTCCACGGTACGCACGGCCTTTGGCGGTGTTTGCGCAGGAATAGGCGCAAAGTACTTGTCGGCCAAGGCTTTAACTTGGGCAAGCTTCACATCACCCGCAATCACCACGACCGCATTGTTTGGCGCGTAATAGGTCTTATGGTATTGCACTAAATCTTCCAAGGTCCAAGCGGCGATATCCGATTCATGACCAATCACTGACCAAGAATAGGGATGCGCTAAAAAGGCTACGCCTTTAACTTCGCCTTCAAGGGTATTCCAGTTGGAGTTTTCAAGCCCAGTTGAACGCTCCGACTGCACTACGCCACGTTCGCTTTCCACCATAGCGGGATTGATATCTAAGTTGGCGATACGGTCAGCCTCGAGGTCGAACATGGTTTCCAGCGCATTGGCTGGGAACCAGTCGGTGTAAACCGTCATATCCTCTGTGGTGTAGGCATTGTTAGCCCCGCCTGCGGCTTCCATGGTACGGTCGAACATCTTAGGGCCGTATTTTTTCGAGCCATTAAACATCATATGTTCGAAAAAGTGTGAAATACCGGTAATCCCCGGGACTTCGTTACGGGAACCGACTTTCCAAAATAGATACATGTTGGCATTGGGAATAGAAGAGTCCTCTAGCACCATGATTTTCATGCCGTTATCTAGCGTGAAACTCTTAATATCTTCTGCCGTGGTGGCCTGTGCTTGGCTTAGGGGATTAAAGAGTCCCATCGCCAATACCAGCGCCGATAGCGTGCGCTTCATCTTGTTCGCTCCTTGCTGTAAAAATTCACATAAGAGGGCATATTGATTAACAAATCAAGGGCGAAAAGATCTTCCCGCCCAATTTTTTGTAAGCTCAAGTTATACCGAAAAGCTGACGGAATAAGGCTTAAGCGGTTTATTGCGCCTTCAGTGCCGTAAGGGCAACCTTAGTCATGGCCTCAACACCAACTTTTAACGCGCTTTCATCCACATAAAATGCGGGCGAATGGTTACTGGCCGCCGTTTCAGGATCTGTGCCCTTTGGCGTTACCCCAAGGAAGAAAAACATCCCAGGAGACTCCAAAGCATAGAAGGAAAAGTCCTCGGCACCTGTGATTAATCCTGGCTCAATCAGCATCTTATCGCCGACCACGCTGGCAAGCACGGGGCGCATACTGGCGACCAATTCGGGATTGTTCACCACCACGGGATAACCTTGATGGATTTCGGTTGTCGCGGTGGCACCTAAGGTTTTTGCCGATAATTCGGCGATTTCGGCCAAGCGCACCTTAATATCGGCACGCATAGGCTGGTCAAAGGTACGGATGGTGCCAATCAGTTCCACTTCATCGGGAATAATATTCGAGCGAATTCCGCCATTGACCGCGCCAAAACTCACCACGGCGGGCGCTTTGGTAATATCCACCTGACGACTGACAATAGTTTGCACATTGGTAATAATTTGCGCCGCGGCGACAATAGGGTCGACGCCATTCCACGGACGCGAGCCATGGGTTTGGCGACCTTTCACTTTGATCGTAAAGGAATCTTCACTCGCCATAGCAGGGCCGCTGCGCACCCCAATCATGCCGCTTGGCATACTCGAGGTCACATGCATGCCAAACACTTGGTCGGGTTTACGCTTGGCAAACAGTCCTTGTTTGAGCATTAATTCGGCGCCGCCCTCCTCGCCATCTGGCGCACCTTCTTCAGCAGGCTGGAAGATAAACATCACATCGCCGGCAAGGCTATCCTTCACTTTCACTAAGTTCTCGGCCACGCCCATCAACATAGCCACATGGGTATCATGGCCACAGGCATGCATCACCCCAACGGTTTGACCGCGATAGGTATCCGTCGCTTTAGAGGCAAAGGGCACATCGACGACTTCGGTCACGGGCAAGGCATCCATATCAGCGCGAATCGCAATCAAGGGACCGGGTTTACCGCCCTTTAACTTTCCGCCTTTCAAGATAGCAACAACGCCAGTATGGGCGATACCCGTTTGTACTTCTAGTCCGAGGGATTTCAGATGCTTTTCGATAATTTTGCTAGTGCGAAACTCGCGGTTAGATAACTCAGGATGCTGGTGCAAATCACGGCGCCAGTCGATCACCTTTTGCTCCACACTCGCCGCCAACTTAGCCGCATCGGGCTGCGCCGCATAGGCAGAACTTAAGCCTACACCCATTAAACTCAAAGTGACGATGGAAGCCAGTAAGCTCTTGGTCAGTTTTGATGTACTCACACCGAATGAACTCACATAAGGTGCAAAGGATGTGGCTACAGAGGACGTTGATAAAGCGCGCGATACCGAGGATACAGTCATAGCGATAACCTATTGTTGTTTTTATAAGCTATCTAAACTACACGCACATCAGAGAATTGTTAATAGATTTAATAGTAAGGCTTGTAACGAAGAATTATTGTGGGATAAACACATCATTTATGGCCGATGACAATCCACACTTGGACGCATAAAAAAGGGCCTTCGTTAGAAGGCCCAAAGACAAGGAACTACTTAAATTTAAAGGTGAAGTTTACTTATTAACATTCCATTTTTGACGTGATACTGCCATCAATCCAAGCATCAAGACCGCAAGCCAACCCAAACTACCGCCACTGTTATCTTTGGTTTCTTCAACCGGAGGCGTTGGAGGCGTAGGTGGAGTCGGCGGCGTTGGCTCCACACCATCAGAGTTCACGACTAAGTTGAAGCTCGTTTGTACCATGTCATTTTGATAAACCATATCAAAGGCTTTCACTGTGACAGTGGTTGTGCCGTGCCAATCTTTTTCGGGAGTGATGGTGACTTGGTTGCCATTAACGACAGAGGTGATGTGCGCGCCTGTGACTTGGATACCATTAGCGGTATTTTCTTTATCTTGCACTAGCACCTCAAAACTGATGCTGGTGTTTTCGGCAACAGACATATCGCCTAAAGCACCGATTGCAAGGTTTGAAGGCACTTTGATGCTTCCGCTAGAGGTCATACTATTGCTGCCAGTGTAATCACTTTTAGCAATAATCTGCAGATCTTGACCTACCGCTTTGGCGCCAACACGGGCTGAGAATGATACTTCAATTGCCGTTGCTTCCGGTCCAGTGTAGTTAGCACAGACCACTAAGCCTTCTGCAATTTTCTTATCCAGATCGTTAAAGGCAAAGCCATCACCGATATAACCATACGCAGGGCCAAAGGTGCCACGCGGTCCATAGTAACCATGTAAACCAATTGAACCTAAGTGCGCTTTGTTACCCGTTAATTTGTCATAGGCAAAAATAAACTCATGTTCACCAGGGGCAAAATTAAGCTGAGTAGAGGCTAATAGCTCAAAACTGTAACGGGCATCGTAATCAGGATCATGGTTAATACCAAAGGCAAAATCCTGACGCATATTGTCCCATTCAACAATCAGGTAACGACGGTCGTTTGTCACGGCGAGGGATACACCATCAAAGCTTTCGCTATCCATATTATATTCTGGAATAGTTAACCCATCTCCACGCCATAATGGTGCAATCACAGTATCTGGGAAATATTGCTCTTCCATTGGGTAATGAGCAGCCCAGAACAGCGGTAGTTGATCGAGCTGAATAAAGCCACCAGGAGAAATACTTAAGGTATCTTTGTGTGAGTATTCTTCTGGGTTGTTATACAGCGGGATACGATCAATACCAAAGGTACTTAATGGCACGGTTACCGTTTCATTCACCCGACCAGCAATCGCAGTTTCAGACTGAATGCCAGCCTCAGTAAATAAATCCAAATAATAAGGATTTGAACCGATAGGAATTCGACAGCTCTCATCGGTCTCGCTAGTGGTAAAGGTGTATTGACGTTTTTGCGCATTACTCGCCTGTTGCATCGCTTTCAGGGTGATTTGCTGCGCAGCAACAGTGAGGCCAGCTTTAAGATCTTGGTTATTGCTGTTCGCTTTTAGCGTGTCAGGCAATAATTGCAAACCTTCAGGCAGCGTTAAGGCAATATTCACATCGCGCTCTAATCCGAGTAGGTTTGGCGCCATCAGCATCTTAACCTCAACAACATCGCCTTCTTTGGCCTGTTGTTGGCTGGTCGTGATACTGACATCATCGCCCTCATGCACTAAATGCACGGCCATTTTGCCAATGCTACCTACGTTTTGCGCGCCATTACCCACTTCAACCAAACCGTATAAGCGATCACCCGCTTTACTGCCTGTAGCAGACCAGTTCATTTGTAATTGGTAAGGATCGATACCGTTGGTACTGGCAGGCCCAGTCACATTAAGTTGCTTAGTATCGGTGTCGGAAATGATCGCAAGACTCGCTTTAATGTTGTCTTTGGTATCAATTTCGTCTCCCCATGGGCGCTTAAAGTTGCCTAACATCACCCAATAACGACCAGGCGTTGGATCATTAATCGCGCAATAGTCGGTAACATCGGTATAAGAGTAACAAATCGCCTCGTCATACCATTCCACTTTGCCGTTATTATTGAGATCCATACCAATATCTAACGACGTCGCTGCTGATTTATCAGCTGATACCTCTTCCCAAACAATGCGGCGAGTACCTTCTGGCACATCAAAGAACTGTAATGCAACCCCAGGGCTATTGGCCAAGGTTTCTGGATCGCGGAACTTCACATAGGCAGCGCTAAGCTTGTGCTCAGTGACTTTACCAGCCGTTAAGCCGCTCACTTTGACATTAAGCTCGCTGATTTCTTTGGTCATCAACTCAGGTGTCAGCATGGTGCCGGTATCGCGGTGAATTTTACCCGAGACAATTTCTGGCAAGCTAGAGCCAGTAAAACGTGCCATAACGGGTAAGTATTGAGCTGGCAAACTGGCATCCGTTGGTTTCAGGTCAATTTTACCAAACACTTCGTTTGAGGAAGAGTTAGCGTTGACTGAGGTCACATCAAGGATTTTCGCCGTCACCATAATACTTTGCTGCTCACCCGCTTTTAACTTAATCGTTTGCGGATAAACACTTAGCTCAAGGAAAGGCGCGCCTTCTGTGGTGATTTCGGTCGCACTCACGTTCCACTCACCGTCAGTCGTAGCAGTAAAGGTACGCATCCAAGTGCAGCTACTTTTACATTCCGCATTGACTAAGTAAGGCACGTTTAACGCGGTCACATCGCCACCTTCCATCGGGTTGGCGGCGCGGTAATTATCACCGTTTTCATCCATCACCAGACCCGCTTTTACGGCTCTGGCAACGTTAATCACCCCGCTACCCATATCGTAGAAAGTCGCATCCACTAATTTTGGTGGATTCTCGTATGTTGGGGCTTTACCTAACACGGCGGTGGTCATCAGTGCTGACTGGATCATCGCAGGCGTCCACTGTGGGTGCGCCTGAGTAAGCAGTGCTAATGCACCTGCAACATGGGGGCCTGACATGGAAGTACCGCTGATTGCCACATAATCGCTGGGCGATGGATACAGATTGAAGGGCATTTCATCTGAGTAGGCAGCAAACACATCCACCCCAGGGGCAGACACGTTAGGCACCATCACATTGGGGTTGGTATGGCTAGGGCCACGGGAGGAAAAGTCGGCTAACACATCGGCTTCACGCTCTGTGGTGATAATCTTACCTGCAGTAATGGTTACTGTTGGCGCGGTAGCGTTGGCGACCCATTCCACTAGCTGATTACCTGATGCCGCATCAATATGCATTCCAGGGATAGGGAAAGGGTTTAAATTTAGGCTATTAGCGCCAGTACCATCATCAAATGAAACGGCGTTATACAGGATAATCCCGCCCGCGCCACCTGCTGCAACGTTAACCCCTTTTTGTACTCGGCCATTTTCTCCACGCTTACAGATGACAACATCATCACTTTTAAAGGTGCCTGCGGGGAAGGGTTGCAAGCAGAGAGGATCATTGTGAGCCGCTGCATCAACTAAGTTACCTGTGATATCACCTGTTACGGCATAACCAATCATATCTTCAGGAGCATTTTCCCCCACAAAAGACAGTTTGCCTTCAACAGGTTCAATTTGGCGTCCATGGGTACTGGCGGCAACGGATGTTAACCAAGGTGATACATGGTCGATATAACCTGGCCCGTAACGTCCCCAGTTACCCGCGGAGGCGGCAACAGAGATCCCTGATTCGCGGGCCGCTAAAAACGCCATTTCAACCGCATCGTACCAAGGTAGATGTTCAAGCCCACCGATGGAGAAGTTGATCACATCAACGCCGTCGATAATGGCATCTTCAATCGCAGCGACTAAGGCATCGCCAGGACAACCACCGTAGTTTTCGCCGTAAGAGCCGCCACCGGGATAGCACACTTGATAGGCAATAATGTTGGCCCTTGGGGCAACGCCTGAAATTTCGGGGAAGACTAAAGAGGTATCAAAACCATCTGATTTTTCATCAGTTCCATTGAGTTTAAAGGGCACATTGTAGAGCACGTTACCCGCAACTGTACTGGCAGTGTGTGAACCATGGCCGTTGTAATCTTCACCGTTTGGTGGACGTTTATAATCCACTTCCCATGGCGGCAGATCGGGTTGGAAAATCGGATCTTTATAGGTATCGGTAATAATATCGTAAGAACGAACACCAATAAGCTTGCTGTTACACATCAAAGGATATTCTTGGCAGTCGCCCAGATAATTGCCTTCGCCTAATGGGTTGACGTGCTTATAACCGTCTGCCGAAACTGCGGCAAAAGACGGGTGATCTGAGTTAATCCCAGTGTCGATAATACCGGCAATAATGCCCTCACCACGCATCGCAACGCCGTCGGGAGTGCTCGTGCCCTGCCAAATCATATCAGCGCCAATATGCTTAGGGCCGACATCGGTGAATAATTGATATTCCTTCGCTCGAGTCACCGCTTTAACATTGGGCAGCTTAGCTACTTCAGCGGCTTGCTCCTGGGTTAACACCATGGTCATACCGTTTAGTGCCACATTAAAGCGACGCTTTATTTCAGCATCTGGAGCAACACGCTTGATTTGGCTAGCGGTTTCATTCTGAGAGCGCGTTAAAAAAGCTTGGTAGTTTTTAACGGTTTTGCTCTTTAAATCGATTGTCCCAAAACGCTCATTAGAACGTATTGCGGGCTGATTGCTACGAGGCGACGTGGCGGCAAACTCAGGTCTATCACCCTGATAGAGTGAAACAGGAGCATCCATTAATTGAATAATATAGGTATGCGTTCCATCAATGCCCTTTTCCCATGCGAATGGCGCCTTGTGGCTACTCCCATTTACAGCGCGATGGACGTTCATACCAATTTGACCCGGTCTATTAGCGCGATTCAAAGCCGGATGGGTTGGTTTATTTTTATTGGCTAATATTTGTTCGGGTGCCAGCTTGATACCAATAAGTTTTTGCTCGGCTTGGTTCCTATCTAAAGGATTGGCAACTAACGTCCCTATTCCGGTCGCATATAGCGCCGCAAAGGTCATTATGCTGATCTTCTTCAATTTCATTACTCATTCCTTGTTAGATTTATGCTGCAAATTTGTTATTTGCAGAATGAATAGTTACCGTCAGCAATACTTTAAAGCCAATGCATTTTACGTATCAGTTGATGACAAAAAACTATACGAGAACAGAGCCAAATAATTAAAAAATCAAAACAAACACTTACTCATAATTGTTAATTATTCATATGAAGATAAAGATACAAATTGTCACCAACGTCTACTTGTCGATACTGAGCCACAAGGGTATGTTGCACACATATTGTAATTACTTGACAAATAACTTGTGATTGAGTTTAAGCATCTTAAAAATTTCCAGATTTTAGCCAAAGAACGTAATTTTCAAAAAGCTGCCCAAAAATTAAATCTTGCTCAACCTTCATTAAGCCGAAGCATTCAACGACTCGAACATATACTCGGTACAGAGCTGTTGCTGAGGGGAAATCAATCAACTTCTTTAACCCCTGCTGGGGAGCTCGTTCTCAGCCATAGTCAGCATATTTTGCAAAACGTCGAAGCCCTTCGAAAAGAATTACACTATATGCAGGGTAAGAGCAGTGGCTATTTATCAATAGGTGCAAGCCCTGTACCGGCAAATACCATTCTAGGGCCGATTCTCGGACGTTTTTTTGAGCAATACCCAGACATTCATATCGATCTCGAAGTTGGTACCTGGCAACAACAACTGGAAAAATTGCTACGCGGAGAACTCACACTATTAATTACTGATGTTGAAGGTGAGATTATTGGCCACGAAAGCTCGATACAATCCTTTAATTTACCTTCTTTTGAAGCGGTTTTTTGTACCAGAGCTGGACATCCGTTGACGTATTTAGATCGCTTAACCCTAGAAGATATTCGTAAATATCCACTCGCCATACCCAAAAACTTACCTTATGGCGTCAGTGAACAATTTGGCGATCTGTTTAATAAATATCGCAATGACTTTTCGGGATTATTACATTACGATTCTTTCCCACCGATAAAAGGCGCCCTATTACACTCTCAAATTGTCGCATTAACACCACAAATCACCTTATTTGATGATGATATTAAGCATGCGGTACGAGTAATAACCCCCATCGATATGCCTAAACTAAACGTATTTTTTAGTGTGGTAATGCTTAAAAACCAAATCAGTGCTCCCGCAAAACGCCTTTTAAGTTTGCTACTTTAAGTGATGTTTGGATTTACTACGGAAGATATAGCGCCACTGACATTAAAATGAGCATTAAAAACGAGATAACACTCGATTAAGCTATAGATAATTTTTAGCCATTCATTCTGTCAAATATAGATTATTCACCTTGGCCTTTCTCATGCTGCCTGATTGCAATCGTATTTAAACTTTTAAGCAAGATTAAATACGCTAAGCTGATCTCAATCACCATCACACTAAAAAACCAATATGATGAGATTACTCGGCATTTTATTTATACTGTTAAGCTCAAGTTTCAATGTATATGCGCAATTACCGCAAGTAAGCGCTGGCAGCATTGAGCGACTCACCAGTTACCCTTCGGCATTTGTCCCTCCTCGAAATATCGATATTTGGTTACCCGCGGATTACGATAAACAGCAACGTTATGCAGTGCTATATATGCATGATGGTCAAATGCTATTTGATGCGACAACAAGTTGGAACAAACAGGAGTGGCAAATTGACGAGGTGGCATCGAGACTAATCAAAGCAGGAAAAACTCAACCTTTTATCGTGGTTGGAATCGATAACGCAGGCGAAAATCGCCATAGCGAATACTTTCCACAGCAACCCTTTGAAAATCTGTCCCAAGCACAACAAACTGCACTCTATCAATTACAACGCACTAAAAACCAAGCGCTATTTAGCCAGCAGGTATATTCAGATCGCTATCTTAAATTTCTAGTGACAGAACTTAAGCCCTATATCGATAGTCATTACTCTGTTTATACAGATGCCGCCCACACCTTTGTTATGGGATCGAGTATGGGCGGATTAATTTCACTGTATGCGATCAGCGAATATCCTCATATTTTTGGTGGTGCGGCTTGTCTATCAACTCACTGGCCAGGTACGTTTGAGCAGCAAAACAACCCTATTCCGACTGCATTTTTTAACTATATGCAGCAAAAACTCCCCGATCCTTCGACACATAAACTCTACTTTGACCATGGAACGGCCACTTTAGATGCCTGGTATCCACCATTACAAGCTCAAGCAGATAAGATCATTAAAGCGAAAGGCTATACAAGTCAGAATTGGCAAAGCTTAACATTCGAAGGTGCCGAGCATAGTGAACACGCTTGGGCGGCAAGGCTAGATATCCCACTTATCTTTTTGCTCGCTTTAAAATAGCAATTATTAAGAGGGCTAATCGCCAGCTTTCAGGCTGGGCAAGCTTTTGGACATTTTCGAGTTAGCCAATACAGGCACTTTCTAGCTTTCGGATAACTTTTTGTATCGCAAATTGCAGAACTGCACCACTTCATGAGATGCCGATTTTGAAAGAAACAAAGCAATAAGGTAAGTAGGCTAACTTTACCTAATTCTGTGAGGCTGTTCGTATGTCTACTCCCAAGATGCTTTTGAACATCAATGCTCATTCAACGAGAGCGTCCATAGTCAATGACTTTTAAATAATCATAATGATATCCAGTATATAGGATTAACACTCAAAGACTAAAGCGATTGTTTAATCTTTATTTGTCGCTAAACGCACAGCAGCTTCTGCATGAATGGCCGTTGTATCAAACAGCGGTACAACTGTATGTTGCTGCTGTACAAGCAATGCAATTTCAGTACATCCAAGAATAACTGCATCGGCTCCTTGATTTCTTAATTTATCGATGATTTGGGTATAGACAGTTCTTGAGTCATCCTTGATTTTGCCTCGGCAAAGCTCTTGATAAATAATCTCGTGAACCTTCAATCTGTCATTTTTCTCTGGCACAACGACTTCAATACCGAACTTCTCCGTCAGTCGCCCTTTATAAAAGTCCTGCTCCATTGTGAAATTAGTGCCCAGAAGTCCAACCTTCTTAATACCACTTTCAAGCAGTTTCTCTGCGGTTGCATCCGCGATGTGCAAAATCGGGATGTTGATATTTGCTTCGATTTCAGGAGCTACTTTATGCATGGTGTTGGTGCAAATTAGGATAAAATCAGCACCACCTTTTTCGACAAAAACAGCAGCATCAGATAATATCCTAGCCGTCTCGTCCCAATGACCCGAATGTTGGAGCTTTTCGATTTCCTCAAAATTTACGCTATACATGCAAATCTTGGCGGAATTCAAGCCTCCAAGTTTCTCTTTTACACCTTCGTTAATAGATTTGTAGTAGCTGAGCGTGGACTCCCAGCTCATACCACCTAGTAAGCCAATCGTTTTCATCTATTACCCTTTTACATTGAATGGAGTAATAGCATTAGATGGCATTGAACAAGGAAATTATAGTAAGTTTTTGACTACGACATAAAGTGCTTTGCGTATTGTCGAGGAGTAACACCCATGGCTTTCTTGAAGTGCTTGATGAAATGGCTTTGATCATGAAAACCACATTGAATGGCTACATCGGCTAACTTGTTACCCTCTTTTATTAGTCTGGTAGCGTAACGTAGACGTGACTGAATCTGATAAGCATGAGGAGGTAATCCAAACTCCTTTTTAAACAGACGAACAAGGTAGTAAGGGTTTAATGACACTAACTGCGCAAGCTCATTAAGAGAGACATTCGCATCAGGAAGGTCGTCCAGAAAATCTTTTACAATGGTAACTTGCTTACTCGCCGTCTTGTCCACGCCAAAATTAATTCTGCTTTTTCCATGCTTTGACATCAGTTTGACAAGCAATGAGTAGAGAAGAGACTCTCTGAGCAGTTTATTATCTGACTCTATCAAAACTTGATAGACCAAACGGAACTGCGCTGCAAGTTCTTCATCATGGATAACAGCATCAGGAAAGTATGGAGAAAGCGTATTATTTCCACCAATTTCCCGACTGATTTGCTCGAATTGTTCAGGCAGAGGATAGAGTGCTTTGTATGCCCAGCCTTCTTCTGTATTAGCCTCACCGTTGTGGATATCATCAGCGTTTATCAAAATAATACTTCCAGTAGGCGCTACGTTATTAGCCCCTGTTCTGAAGAACTTTTGCGCTCCTTTTTCAATAATGCCGAAAGTGTATCCTTCATGACTATGGCGAGAAAAGCACTGCTTGTGATAGCTAGCATTAAGCATTTCAATTCCACCAAGCTCTTGATTGTGATGGTAATTTGCTGACTCGATTACGTTACTTTTCTTAGCTGCCATTTTTACAGTTCTGATAGTTGGTTGGATAGCATCTTCAACTCAAATCCTTAGCTTTTCAACATATCCAATCAACAACAGAAATAATTGTAAGAAATTGACCTACTACTGATCGTTTTAGCACCAATGAGCATTTCCGCTCGATAGATTACTATTAGGAATAGTAAGACAAAACTCAGTGCAACGATTCGCACAGAGTGTTTGCGATGAAACGCAAAGGGGCAAAACTGCGTTAGCTAACTGTCAATGCCAAATAGCAATATTTGGCGGGTAAACAAAGTTAGACGATTCAGCTTCACTGCTTTTAACTCTCCATCACTTTTAAGCATCATTTATAGGCCAAAGCTCAAAAGCTACGACAGCTTTTGTCGCTGCTATTGATTAATATACGGATATTCGAACCTAAGCCTGTAACTTATCAATTAATATGCAGCCTAATTTTCAGCGTCAAGTGACCTTACTCAGCTTAATCCCGCGGGCTCCGCGCAAAATTTCGGTGAATGAATTAGTCGAGCGACTGGCAAACCGCACACAAGATATCAGTAAGCGTTCAGTGCAGCGAGATCTCAAGGCGATGTATGAAATGGGCACCTTTGGCTTGCGCCTCGATGATAGAAACAAGCCCTATGGTTGGTCGATTGAGTCCTGCTGGCGCGGGTTGAACCTAGATCTAATGGACCAACATATGGCGCTGGCTTTAACCACCTTAAAGCGCAGTGCCAGTCAGTTGATGCCACCACAAAGCTTGCAACAACTACAGCCCTACTTCGACAGGGCCGATCAGGTGCTGGCTAGCGATCCCGAAAACCCTTGGCTCTATTGGGCGTGCCGAGTCGCACAGCTTCCCGAGCCTTACCCCTTTATCCTGCCGCAGCACCAACCTCAGTCCTTAGAGGTCATACAGCAAGCTATTTTGGATAAGAAACAAATTCGCTGCGATATCAAAAAATGGATCAATGGCAAAATGCATTGGCTGCATTACAACCCCATTAATCCACAAGGTATTTTGATCCGCGATGGGGTGGCGCTACTCGCCTTTACCATTGGCAGCTTTGATAAGCGCCGCCACCACAAACCGATTGGCTTACTGCGTAACGCGCAGCTATTGCCCAGCGCGGCGGTTAAGAGTGCCGATTTTGATATCAATAAAACCGCACAGGGCTCGCGTGGCGAGAAGATGCGTCTCGAACTGCTGCTCTCCGATAAGGCGAGTTTTATCATGCGCGAAGCCAAGTTTAGCGATAACCAGACCATGCAATTACGCGAGGATGGCCGCTTTTATGTAGTAGCAGAAGTCACTGACACCCCAAAACTGCGCGCAGCATTGTGGGAAATGGCCGATACCGTGGAAGTGCTGGCACCGGTAAAACTGCGGGAGCACTTTGTCGCACTCAGCCAAAAAATGGCGGCGAAATACCGTTAAACCGTTTATCGCATTGATGCGACAAGCTGAGTCGCAACTCAAGGTTAGTCTTGCTTTACCATTGCTAACTGTGAGAGTCGCTATGTTTGAACTAATTCATGAAACCGCCACTGGCGCCATGCCCAAATTAACGGTATTCGGCGTCGGAGGTTGTGGTTGTAATACCATTAATCAACTCAGCCAAGTCAATCTGCCATCCAGCGTAGAATTAATTTCCGTCAATACCGATGCCCAAGCCATGGCAGCCACCAGCAGCCATTACCGCATTCAAATTGGTCCACAAACGACGAAAGGCTTAGGCGCAGGCGCCAAGCCCGATGTCGGCTGCGCAGCAGCGATTGAGTCGGCGCAGGCATTAACTGAACAAATGCAGCATAGCGATATCGTGTTTCTCACCGCGGGATTAGGCGGCGGCACAGGTACGGGCGCGCTACCGCAGGTGGCAAAGCTCGCTCGAGAGTTAACCAAACCTGTTATCGCCGTTGTGACCATGCCTTTTAGCTTTGAGGGCCAGCACAGAAAGACCAATGCCGAAGCCGGACTGCAGGAATTATTTGAGAGCGCCAATGCCGTTATCGTTCTCCCCAACGATAAGCTTGCCGAGGTGCTTGGCGCCAAAGTGACCCTGCTTAATGCATTCAAAGAGAGCAATAAAATTTTACAGGATGTGTTACTGGGGCTTGCCAATACCATCAGCCAAGCTGGGCTTATCAATATTGATTTAAATGACTTTATTTCCGTCATCAGTCGCCAAGGCCGTGCGGCCATGGGCGTGAGTAACCTTAAGGCGGATGAGGATCTTATCTCAGCCGTTAAACGCGCCATGCAACATCCCCTGCTCGATAATATCCAGCTAAATCAAGCGCAAGCTGCGATTGTCAGTGTGGTAGCCAAAGACACCATCGAACTCAGTCAATACAACCAAATCGGTGCCACGGTGCATGAGCAATTACCCAAAGATGCCTTGGTGATTATTGGGTTAACCATCAATCCAGATCTCGAGTCGGAGCTCGAAATCATGGTGATTGCCACAGGAATTGGATTAGAGCAGACAGCAAAGCCTGGCCCAGCGCAGATTGTTGATGATAGTTATATCAATGTGCATGACTTTATTAAGCGTCCAGCCCTACATGTGCCAGAACCGCTGCAAACTAAATACGATGTGGATAATTTACAAATCCCGACCTATTTGCGCCAACAAAAGCCTCCAACGCATTAATTAACCAGAGCTTGGGTTAATTAGTTTGATGCAAAAACACCACGTCTTTGTCGATGATTTCCAGCCGCCAGCCGTAATGCTCGGCGAGCCATTGAAAGGTGGCTTCGGAGTAAAAGTTAATATGGGTAGGATCATTTTTATAGTGCCAAGTGCTAAATGCTGTGGGATTAAGCACTCGCTTGGTCATCACGGCCAAAATGCCCTTGGGTTTCAGTAAGGTGTTTAATAAGGTCAGTAACGCATCGGCATCACTCACATGCTCAATCACTTCGGTAAGGGTAATAAAATCGTATTGCCGCGTGAGTAACTCGGGGTGATTGGCATAATAGAGATCGTAGTTCTCGACCCGATAACCCCGAGTTTGCGCCATCAGACTTAATGCTTTGCCCTCACCACAACCAAAATCCAGTCCCAATGCTGTGAATTCAAAACGCGCCAATAAGGGGGCGAGGGTTCTGTCTAGAAACTGCTGATAACCGAGATCCTGCGGGTGATTCTCGTGCTTATCATATTCGGCTTTTTCCGCTTCAGGGCTCAGATAAAACTCAGCAGGCACGCTCACTAAGGCACAGTGCAGGCACTGTTGGTAATGACGGCGTTTATCTTGGTGATAGGCAACTAAATCGGCACTATGGCAGAGGGGACAGGTATTCAACAGCAGTTTCCTAAAGAGTCGTAAGGCAAACGGCGGATATTGCCTTTAACTAAAAAGATTAAGGTTTGGGGATTTTACGCTCTTTGGCAGCGGCTTCCTTTGCTTCTTGCAGATATTTTTGCTCGCGGCTTTCCCTTTCATCGAACTGCTTTTGAGCCTTAAGCTTTTGTTGGGCTTCCCAATCCTGCGGATTGGACTGTTGGCGGATTTTTTCTTCCCGTGCCGAGGTCTCTTGGGCGGCTCGGCGGGCCTTTTCAAGCTGCGCCTGCTCGATACGCTGCGAGTCGATGCGCGCCTTATCGGCCCTTTGCTCTAAGGTCAGCCGTGGTTTCGGCTGTTCAGCCGCGTGCGCGGTAGGTAATACTAGGCCGACAACGACACTTAATGCGATAGTGGGGATAAGTTTTTGCATCCGATATTCCTTAGAGTCCTTCCTCGGCTGATTGACACGGCAAACTGAGTATTCAGGGCAAAACATAGCATAAAACCGTATTTTGCAGTGATGAGTTAGAATGATTTTCATGTAAGACACTGAAAATCAGCTATCTTAGACTGTCAGTTTTTAGTTGTTATTTGAGCAAAACCTCGATTATGTTTATTTTAACCTCGCTGGAATGATGTACTATTTGAATTAATTTCGTTATAAACGAAGTACCTAGCTATAGGATGTGACCTTAATTTGCGTCACAAGGGAGTATCCTAAATGATCAGATGGCAACACTTGCTCAATAAACTCAGTACAGATGACCCTGTATTGCAAGATAAGCTGTCATGCTGGCAAGCCGATCCGCACCAGACTCCCCTCGCCCTGATCCAAGGCTTTAGTTTTATTAGCGCAAATAGCGCCACCCTCGATTACTTTGGCACCGAATACGATGCCTTAGTGAATACCACGCCCTATGACTTTTCACCTAGGATCCAATCCTCCGGACGCAATAGCGTTGAATTTGCACGGGAAATGATTATTGAGGCGGCATCGGGGAACCATGTCGAATTTAGTTGGCTCCACCTGAGCCAACAGGGTAAAGAACTCCCCACCAAGGTAAGACTCTACCCTTGTTATTTACAGCAACAAGCCGTAGTGCTCGTTGAGCTACAAGCCCTCAACCGTCGAACTCAAGTTCGGCCGTCGATCTCCGATGGCTTTGCCCATATCCCACGGGAAATTATGGCGACCACACTTGAAGAGAGTGCCGAGGCCGTTTACATCACCGATGCTGATAATCGCATATTGGCCGTAAACAAGGCTATGTGCCGTATCTGCGGTTACAGTGCCGAGCAATTGATCGGTAAAACCCCTGAGTTTTTAGAGGCCAAACTCCTGCCTCCAGGGCAAGAAACCGATTGCCAAGCCGCCATGAAACTTCGGGGATTTTGGCATGGCGAGACGCTTAAACAGCGATCTGACGGGAGTCACTTTCCCGCATGGCAGAGCAGTCGCCGAATCGAGACCGATGACAACGCCCTATATCATGTGAATATTTTCAGCGATATCAGCACCAAAAAACTGCTCGAAACGCAGCTCACCGCCCGTGCTATGTACGACACATTAACGGGGTTGCCGAACCGTTATCATCTCAAGCAAATACTCAATAGCGCCCTCGACAAACTGAAGGATGATCCTTCCGCCCTCGGCGCACTGATGTTTTTAGACCTCAATGGTTTTAAGAACATCAATGACAGCTTTGGTCATTCCATGGGTGACAGGGTGTTACAACTGGTGGCCGCGCGTTTAGAAGCGGGCTGCATTGAGAAGGCCGATATCGCCCGTATGGGGGGCGATGAATTTACCTTAGTGTTGCAAGACTGCAGCTGTAAGGAGGAAATTCAATTATTTGCCGAGCAAATACTGAGTCTGTTCGACAGTCCATTTGAAATCGAAGGGCAAAAGTTCTTCCTCGGTACCAGTATTGGTATCGCGCTGTTCCCAACCCACAGCGATCAAGCGGGACAGCTGATTAGCTTGGCCGATACCGCCATGTATAGCGCGAAGAAAAATCAGCCGCACTTAGTCTTTTATGACAAGGCGATGAGCCAAGCTGCCGAGCTTAAATTAAAGCTTATCAACAACCTAAGGCATGCCCATAGCCTCAAGCAGTTCAATCTTGCCTATCAGGCGATTGTGGATTTACACACCAATAAGCCCATAGGTGCCGAGGCGCTGTTGCGTTGGCAAAAATCCCCCAACGAGCATTATGAAGCGGCCGAATTCGTCCCTTTACTCGAGGAAACAGGGCTGATTATTACCATTGGGCAATGGGCACTGGAGCAAGCCTGTAAGCAGGCCGCCATATGGCGCGCGAGTTATCAGCCTGATTTTAAAGTGTCGGTTAACGTATCGCCCTTACAGTTGGAGCATGTGGATTTTGTCGGCCAAGTGATTAGCGCCCTAGAAATGGTCGCTCTGCCCGCCGAAGCGCTGATTTTAGAAATCACCGAGTCAGCACTGTTACGTCAACCCGAGTTAGCTCGCCAAACCCTTGAGCGCATCAAAGCCTTAGGTGTCGGCATCGCCATTGACGACTTTGGTACGGGTCTCTCATCACTCAGCCGCTTAGGAACCTTACCGATAGACAGTGTCAAAATTGATGCTGAATTTGCTCTGCGTTTACATGATGCCTCAGGACAAAAACTTTGCCATGCCATAGTGCAATTAGCGCAGGCTCTCGATATTCACTTTGTGGCTGAAGGCATTGAAACGCAGCAGCAAAAAGACATCATTACCCATATGGGGCAAGGTTTTGCACAAGGCTTTTTGTTTGGCTATCCCAGTTCGGTTGAGCAGTTTACCCAAGCCTTTTTAGCCGAAAGGTGTATCGCTTAAGGTTGAGCTGCAACGCGGTGATAATTGACTGGTTTATGGGTGGATTTTTACGAATTGACTCATTGGCTCGATAGCCCTGCCAGCACACCATTAAGAATGGAATCACTCCCCTGCAAAGCAATTGGCTGGCAAAGCTATCTCATCATTTGCGCAGCAAATGAATCACCGCTATTAAACCTTGTTTTACGTTACGTTAGCGTGATCTGAATAAGATTTTAACTATTTTAATTCGTACGGGGTCTCAAAAACGTAAGAATTTAAAAACACTTATTCTCCGCCCTGATAACGCAGCCTTACTTGAGCTGGCATCGCCCGAATGCGCATATCCACCATAGCATCGAAGGCATTCAATAGAGGCGACACATCTAAATCCAGCTCGAGTGCTTTTAGCATATAAGCACTCGCCTCTAAGGTTGATAAACTGTCGCTGCGACTCGATTTGCGGATCTTGTATCTTGATGCATAACCTTCGGCCAAGTGCACCGCCGGCAATTGAGCTAACCATGGATTGAGCTGCAAAATTTTAAAGGCTTTGCGCCAGGTGCCATCGATCAACAACAGCACACGATCGGCACAAAACTTCTGTTGTTCGACACTCACACTCTGCTCAGAGGGATAAACAAGATAGACCGGGCGTCCGCCATTCATCAATTGTTCGCGCAATAAGGCAAAATCCGCTTCAGTCTCCCCCACATACACTTGGGTGTTGGGGATTACTAGACTTAACACCTTGACGCTATTCTTTTTATGCTCGACTTCCGAGGGATGCTGCAATATCACTAGCTGCGTTTGCGGCTGTATCGGCTGCACATGGGAGCAGAGGCACGCATTCATCGGATAACAGCAAATAGGACAATAGTGGCGACTCAAAGCAAACTCTCTATAAAACATTTAGCCAGCAGTATAACAGCTCAACTCGCTCAGCATGACATTCTGTTTAGTTGTTGAATCAAAAGCATTATTGACATCTTATTAACAAAGTGTATCTTTCGCTCACTAGGACGTAACGGCTGATAACGCCTCTATATAGCTATGGTGAGGTTGTTATTCGTCATTAATAACAAAAGGAACAGCAATGCTCATTAATCGACTCAATCTCGCGCTATTATTTGCCCTTACCAGCACCACAACCTTCGCTGCAACAGATAACACCTATCAACACGATGCATCACTAGAGTATGCAGGCTCAAGTGAAGCATTCGACGATGGCACCTGGAATACTAATTATCGCTATTACTTCACCCCCGTTAGCCAAGATAATGTTCCCTATGCACTTAGCGGATTTTTAGCACAAACATCGAATTTGGGTGCTAACTATGCGGGTTTCGAAGGTGATTTAGATGCTTATGGGGTGAATGGTCAATACGTGTTTGCCTCGAAATGGTTTATAGGCGCGAATTACCAAAATCTTGGTGCAGACTTATTTGACAGTGATACCTATGGCGTCTCAGTGGGTTATTACTTCAATTCCACCTCGAGTGTGTACTTAGGCTATAGCAAAAATGACCAAGACTATGATATTGGTTTTGGTGCCAAAGCGAACGCAGACCTTGACACCTTTAACCTTGGTCTGCGCAGTTTTCTGCCATTGCAAACCACTGCAGGTGTCGATTTAACCGCACAGCTATTTTTTAGCCAATCTGATTACAGCGTGAAAAACAGCCCCTATGGTGGCGATATGAGCGATAGCAACAATGCCACTGCGCTCATGCTGTCCGCAGATTGGTATCTCACCCGCGCTTGGTCAGTGGGTGCTAACTATAGCGTTCAAGAAGATACCGATCCCTATGGCATTAGCACGGCCTACCACTGGCGACTCACTGACTCATTCAGCGCTATTGCCCGCGCCACTAAATCTTTCGAACCCGATGAGGATGGCGTGTTTTTAGCCCTAGGCATCAACGGTCGCTTCTAAAAAATGCCCGTAGCTATGGTCAAATAAGCTACGGGCAAAGGGTGTATCTTAAGTTAGCCGTTTAGGGCCTATTAATGCTCGGCGACTAACTGCTCTTGGTGCCAGTGGTCAAATCGGCTGAGCGCCATCATTGAAAGTAATCCGATAGAGAAAAATCCCATGACTAACGCCACCGCATAGGGGGCGGTCAGGTTTGTTTGCTGCACTAAGCCTGCGATAACGGATGCGCCACTCATTTGGATAAAACCTAACATTGCCGTTGCGGTTCCTGCACGCTCGCCAAAGGCAGACAGTGCCATACTGGTTGCTGGGCCTAACAGGAATGCAAAACCAATACATAACAACATCATAGGCAACATAAAGGCAAAAGCAGCAGCCATACCCGCACTCGGGCCAAAGGCCTGTGCCATAACAATCAATATCGCCGACAGTACAAGTAGTGCTAATGCTAAGATCGCGGTTGGACGATTGCCTAACTTGCGGATCACCACTGGTGCAGCAAAACAAGCACCGATATTGACCAAAGCATTCAATCCAAATAAACCGCTAAAAGCCAGCTCGGATACCCCTAGATGGCCGATAAGCCATACGGGAGAGTAAGACACATAACTTAAAATCGCCGCCATTGCCGACATGCAAGCAAAGGCATAGAACAAGAAATGGGTATTGCTCAGTACGGGTTTATAACGGCTCCAACGGTACAGTGGACCTGTGCTAACCGTATTGGCCGGACGAGTTTCAGGTAAACGATAGCCCACCAATAGCATCATCAAAATCGCGTACAAGGTCATAAACACAAAGGTTGAACGCCAGCCAAACTGCATAGCCAACAGACCACCAAGGGTGGGTGCCAATGCCGGAATAACGCAGATAGCCCCATTTAAGTAACTGTAAATCTTGGCGCCTTCCTTCGGCGAATAACAATCGCGCACCGCACTAAATACCACAATTGAGGTCGAACAGGCCGCTAATCCTTGTAGCACGCGGGCAATTTGTAACCAATGGAATTCAATCGCAGCAGCGGCAAGCAAACTGCTGGCACCATAGAGCAGCACGCCAAAGAGTGCCACAGGTCGACGTCCGTACCGGTCGGCTAAGGGACCAATCAAAATTTGACCCACACCCATAGCAAATAAAAACAGTACTAATGTGGACTGTACTTCGCTGGCAGACACGGCGAACTCTGCCGCCATAGTGGGCATAGAAGGGAGGTAAATATCAATTGCCAGAGGGCTAAGTAGCACCAAAGACATCAAAATAGGTAACAGATTGCGCCGCATAAAACTTATCTCGGTTAAACAGTAAAAAGTATTTCAGTGGGCGCTATTTTAAATAACTCAAGGTATGAACAGAAATGGTATAATTTCCAAAGTGAATTTCCCCTGAGGAATATCTATGAATCTCGACAACTTAGCCAGAATCGATCTCAACCTACTGGTGATATTGAAGGTTTTGCTCGAAGAGCAGAGCGTCACCCGAGCGGCGAGTCGATTGCATATTAGCCAGTCTGCCTTGAGCAAGAGCTTGAATCGTCTGCGAGAAACCTTAGATGATCCCCTGTTCCAACGCACTGCACATGGGCTTAAACCCACTGCCCATGCGCTCAATATCGGGCTGAAGTTGCCGAATATTTTGCAGGACTTATATCAACTCACTCAGCCACCGACGTTTACACCGGCCAGCAGTAACAGGCAGTTTTCCTTTGCCATGGTTGAAAGCGCCTACGAAACCTTAATTCCCTATTTTATCGGCCCATTGTTAAGCACTGCACCGAATCTGAAGCTCGACTCCTATGTGTGGACCGAGAAATCGATGCACGATTTGCAGCAGGGGCAAATTGACTTTGGGATCTCGGGGCGGGATTTACACCCGCTGTCAGACTCGCAAACGGACAGACTCCCAGATGGCATTAGCTGCCAAACCCTGTTTACCGACAGGCAAGTGTGTTTGGTGCGCCAAGATCATCCTTTGATGGCCGCTCTCACCTCACCACAATGGGATTTAAATTTGTATTTGGATATGGCACATGTGCAGGTGCGTTGTGAAGGGAGTGATTGGTGGGCGCTGGATTACTTTCTAGCAGACCTTGGCCACAGGCGTAAAATCAGCACAACTGTGCCCGATTTTTATGGCGCGGCCAGCATCTGTGCCCACAGTGATTTGATTTTTACCTTACCATCGAGCTTTGCACTGCACGCATGCAAGCTGTATCCACTGAGGCTGTTGCCTCTGCCCTTTGAATTTATCCCTATGGCCTATGTGCTGCTCTGGCACCAGCGCAACGATGAAGACCAAGGTCATAAATGGATGCGCGATACCATCTGTCAAAGTGTTGAAAAACTGATGCTGCCGCAGAATTCGAGCAAATAAAAAGCCCAGAGTATTTACCTACGCTGGGCTTATGCCGTCATCAAGCTTACAGAATAAAGGTCGCAACCTGAGCATTGAGATCGTTCGCACGCGCCTTTAATGCTTGCGCTTGCGTCAGATCCGACTTTGCGGCCTCGGTGATTTCGTCGGTAATATCTTTAATCGCTACAGTATTTTGGGTGATTTCCCCCGTGACCTGTGTTTGCTCTTCGGCGGCAGTGGCAATTTGGCCTGCCATATCCGAAATAACATTCACAGCTTGGGTGATTTCCTCCAGCGCCTTGGCCGCAGCATTGGCATCTTCCACGCTGTTGCCCGCAAGCATTTGACTGCTTTCCATCAAACTAACCGCTTTAGCTGTAGTGCGTTGCAAGGTTTCAATGGTCGCATGCACTTCTTGGGTCGAATCCTGCGTCCGACGCGACAATACCCGCACCTCATCGGCGACCACGGCAAAACCACGACCCTGCTCACCCGCGCGGGCGGCTTCAATCGCTGCGTTGAGCGCTAATAGGTTAGTCTGCTCAGCAATTCCTTGAATTGTCGCTAAAATGCTAGAAATCGACTGGGCATGGCGACTTAAATCTTCAATCACGTCTGTTGCCTGAGTGACTTCATTGGCTAGGGAATTGATCGAACTGCGGGTTTTATTGACCAGCTCTTTGCCTTGAAAACTACTCGCGGCCGACTGCTGCGCCGCTGTTGCAGTGTTTTCCGCATTGGCGGCAATTTCATTGGTCGCGCTCGCCATTTCGGTCACCGCCGTTGCCACCATGGCCACTTCCTGCTGCTGACGTTGCAACTCTGCCACGGCAATATGGTTGGTTTTAAGACTGCGCTCTGCATCCGCATCTAGCTCGCTGGCTAACTGACGAATATGGCTGATAAGTTGATGCTGGCTGCCGACAAAACGGTTAAAGCTATCGGCCAATACGCCTACTTCATCCTGTGTGTCGACCTCTATGCGTTGAGTTAAATCGCCATTGCCGTCGGCAATGCGTGCCAGCGCCTGAGACACGCGTCCAAGTGGGCCTAGCAGTAGATTTACCAACCAGGAAATCGCCAACACGCTCAGGAGTAACACTACGGCAGCGAGTCCAAATTGCGTTAACAGAAGATCGGTTAACGGCGCCTCAAGAGTCTCCTTATCCAGCACTATCACCAACTCCCAATCGGTATTGGGAATATCGACGCCCCAGACTAACTTATCACGGCCCTCATTCTCAAAATACATGGGCAGCAAGGCTCCCGCTTGGCGGCTCTGCTGCGGTAAATCATGATTCAAATCATTGTCGATTTGGCCGACGGGCTTCATCGCCTTAGAGGCATCTTTGTAGGCAATCACGGTGCCGTCTTTGTGCATCATGATCGCATAACCATTGGCGGGGAGCGTCATGCGATTCACGCTCTCGACTAAGCTCGCAATCGAGAGATCGCCCCCCACTACACCTTGAGAAGTCGGCTGCGCCATAGTGACCACTAACACGTTATAGGCCACGTCAACATAGGGTTTTGTCAGGATAAGACCGCGCTCATTCATCGCCTGTTTATACCAAGGGCGCGTTCTCGGATCGTAACCCGTGCGGTCGATACTTGGATCTGAGTCCAACATCTGCCCTGTCTCGGTACCAAAATAAGTCAGCTGGAATCGTCCAGAGGCCTGTGCCTGTTGCAATGCACTTAAACTGTTACCTTCTACCTTAGATACCAATGCGCCCACGATATCTTGGCGTCCAGCCAGCCATTCTTGAATGCGTTCGGCCTGTTGTTCACCCAAGCGCTGCACCTGCTCTAGGCTATTTTGCAATAACAATGATTTTTGACTGGAGTAGCTTTGCCAAGACAGCAAGCTGATCACGAGGGACAAGGCGATCACGACCGAAATCAGGATCTTTTGTTTAAGTGAATATGAGTTCATTTTGGTATCTACGATTTACACAGCACTGAAGGAAGGTATTGGACGAATGGTCATCACTCACTGTAATAAATTTACAGATTTAGCCATGACCAATCAAAATATCGGTTAAATTTTCGCACATCTCGCACAACAAACAAAGAATCACTTATCATCAAATTAATAAATAATTAAGCAAAAACATAAGGATAACTTTAATCAAATCATTAAAAACCTAATGATAACTAAAAGATCACAGACACCTCAGATTACACAACAATGTAAGCTTCCAGACGTAAAACAACGTAAATTAACCCAAATTAACGTGACCCAATCCGTTTATTTATTGCACACTGACTCTCCATAGCATTGGGAAAGAGGCCTCTCGATGATGCCAATATGGCAAATCCTTAGATGATTTACCTTACGCCTCGCCCCATTTTGATTAGGAGTTCTTATGATCTATCAACAATTTCAACAGAGCCCATTTCAGCCACGCATTTCAGGAGCACGGGCTTGGTTAGCCATGGCCGTTAGTGTCAGCCTAATCTGTTTATCACTGTTTTTATTGCCTTTTGTGCTTTTATTTGGCGCTATTGCGCTCGGCTGCTTAGTGCTATTTAGTCGCATTTACGTGGCGCGCCAAATGAGTAAGTTTAATCGTGCCCAAGCACAAGCAAGGGAAGCGGCGAGCCAAGAGACCGAGTTTTATCGTTCCACGAATGTGGTGCGTGAACCCCATGCAAAACACCACACTGGTCGCACCTTTGAACATCAAAATGATGAAGGCTAATCCCTAAACGCTTAGCAGATCCTTGGCGCGCTTCAGGGTTTGAATCTCACCGGGATCTTGGGTCATCTCCAGCACAGTATCAACCTGCAATGCGAGTGATTGCCACAGAGGCTCGATAATCTCAGCCTCTTTGCTATTGGCATGTCGGCGCGCCAGGTTGAGTAGCGCTGCAGAACCCACCACATCGATACGCCCTAAAATACCGTCCGCGAGTGCCATGCTCAGTTCAATCATGGCTGGCACGCTGTGACCGTATTTAATCACTTCACGTAGATAACGCTCCGCCTGACTCACATCGCCACCCAAACCACTTTCGTCGTTTAGCATATGTTGCGCGCGGGTAAGCATGGCATCCAGCTGACCTTGCTCGGCCGCTTCGGCCATCCAATACTCACTCACGATAGGATCGCGCTTACAACCATCGCCGTTGGCGAGCATTAAGGCTAAATGATACTGGGCATGGGGATAACCCGCTTGCGCCGCTTTATTAATAAAATGATAGGCTTGGGTCAGATCTTTGGTCTGATAATAGAGCACACCTAAATTCGCCATGGCTTCAGTCTGCTCACCCTCGGCCGCCAGTTGTAAATAATGCTTCGCCTGCACTAAATCCGGCTTAAATGACTCGCTGCCCACCAGATAAAAATACCCGAGTAACGCCATCGCATTGACGACACCCGCCTCAGCAGCCTTGGCAATCGCAGCTTCGCCCAGAATTGCATCGGCCTGTCCTTGGTAACCATGAATAAGCCCGACCCCATGTTCATAGAGGGCATCGGAATGTTTTGGCGCCGCAAGGGCAAACCAATAGGCGGCTTTGGCAAAGGTATCACGGGCTTTTTGCGCCACTTCCTTCACTGC
Organism: Shewanella sp. Koi 1; assembly: GCF_052907445.1. Taxonomy (NCBI): domain Bacteria; kingdom Pseudomonadati; phylum Pseudomonadota; class Gammaproteobacteria; order Alteromonadales; family Shewanellaceae; genus Shewanella; species Shewanella sp. Koi 1. The sequence continues at coordinate 4,634,015 of NZ_JBREJM010000001.1, forward strand.
TGGGCCATTTTCATCTTCATTACCATAGGATTGATCAACCAAGGCAAGCTCTTGCTCTTTAAGCATTAATGCTTTGGTTTTAAAAGAGATCCCCACAAGATATTGCGCGTTAGGGTCGTCTTCCATCACAGCGCGGTAACAGAGATCTTTGATGGTAACGGCGTCACTGGCTTGGTAACGATAAGCGGGAGCAGCACGCCCGAGCACCTTAGGATACAAGTGCTCAATTAAGGCCAACACATCCTTGATGGCCTTTTGGGCCAAGGCGAGCAATTGTTCTTGGGTTAAATGGTATTTTTCAGGATGGGCGCCACGATTACCATCGCCACGCAGACGATGTAAGGCTCGTGTCGTCTTCACATCGATCAGCCGCCTTTGGTTTAACAGCTCGATACGGTCATAGAGATTAGGACTGGTGAAGGAGACGGCTTTATCCTGACCAAGCAGTTCGGTCAGCCTGTGGGTAAAACTGCGGATATGCAACAGTGACTGAGTGGGCACATCCTGCACATAGTTTTTGGCGTTGAGGTAATCATCGAGGAGCGCGGCCGAAAAGCCTTGGATAAATTCGCTATCCAGTAACTCAGCCCCAGTCCCCATACGTTCTTACCTCAACTCGAATATACTCAGTGAATGTTATTCTGCGCTGGGCTTTTTCGTCACCATATACAGGCGGAACAGCGCTAAGTTCACGAATAGACCGATAAATGCCATCAAGGTATCCGCCAACATTTGCACTGGCAGGCCGCCCAGGGAAGCAGCGCCAGAGAGCTGAGCGCCCACGACAGAAAGCGGCAGGTAAAGCATCAATAAGGCGATGGTTTTCAGTACGATAGGCCCACTAAAGCTAAAGCTTGCCTTAATGGCTTCCAGCGGCGTTAGACGCTCAACCACCACCATAAAGTTCACATAGGCTAGGCGGGCAAACAGGTAAAAACTGATCACAAGCCCAACCAACCACATTGGCCCAAACGCGGCGAATAACATCACAGGCGCTAGAATTGCGAGACCTGAAAATACACCCGCCAGCAGTAAGGGCGGTACAAAGGGTAAGCTGGCTTTTAATACCATACCCGCCGAGGGATTGTGCCCTTGGGATCTCAACTCTAAAAACAGTGTTAACGCGGCAATCAGCACCGAAAAAATCAACAGCAATAGCATCATGGCAATCATATGCGGCGCGCCAAACTGCGGGTTTTCCAGATCTACTTTGCTCATCTCTGTCCCTAGCCACAGCTGGATCCCCACTTGCACTAATAGCAATGGTACCGTCAGCATGGCAAGCTGAGTGAGATGATTACGGAAAAAGTTATAAGCTTCGGTCAAAATTGCGGATAGTGACATGCGCCTTTCCAAAAATAATTGAAGTAAATTAACACCGTGAATTGCCGCTAAGGATACCCAAAATCCTGCTCCAATGCACAACACAAATCGTCTGAGTGAACCGTAAATCACAGAAAAGGGCTGCAACAAAAGTCGCAAAGCCGTTACACTGTCCACTTTATTGCGCGCAAACCGTCAAAGGATGCCACTCTATGAAACACACTTTCACTCTCTCTATTCTGATTAGCGCCTGTCTTCTCGCTACTCCCGCCAGTGCAGGTTGGTTAGATAACCTTGCCGGTACACAAGCAAAAACGGAGAAAGCGACCACAGCTACTGTAACCCAATCCAACGAGTTAGTTGGCAGCGTGATGTCGCAACTCGGCTTAAGCCAAGCCCAAGCCGAAGGTGGTTTAGGCAGCCTGTTAGGCCTTGCACAATCAAGCTTAGGTACGAATGATTACACCAAATTAGCCGCCAGCATTCCGAATGCAGACAGCCTATTAGCTGCAGTCCCTAAACTCGATGGCAATTCAGGGGTATCTGGTTTGCTCTCTAAGGCGGGTAATATTGGCTCTTCTCTACAGGGTAGCGCAATGGTGTTAGATGCCTTTGAAAAATTAGGTATTTCTAAAGAGTTAGCCATGCCGATGATCAATATCGCCAAGTCTTACCTTGAGACAAATGGTGCCGAAGGCAGCTCAGATCTGCTGATGAAAGGCCTAAACGCCCTACTGTAATCTTGCCCATCACCCTAAGCCCATAAGCTTAGGGTGAACTTTAGCGCCGTAAATCGCTCTATTAAATTATCTCTTCTTGCCAGAGCAGTGCCCTTTTATGATTGCTAAGCTGAAACGATTTCTTCAATCCCACACCCAAGCTATCTCTCCCGAGGAGAAAGCCCACCAGTTAAAGTTAGCGGCAGCGAGCATGTTGCTCGAAGTGGTATTTGCCGATGAAACCCTCGCGGCGGAAGAAATGGCGTTACTGCCGACATTGCTGACGGAAACACTGTCTATGCCGGAGGAGGAAGCCAAGGAACTGATTGAAGAGGCTAAAAAAGCCCAAGGTAATGCAACATCGTTATTTGAGTTTACCAATACCATCAATGCCGAGTTTAGCGTGGAGCAAAAACAGCAATTGCTATTAGCCATGTGGCAACTTGCCTATGCGGATGGACAACTCTCCCAATATGAAGATCAAATCATTCGCCGCACCGCTGATTTGCTATACCTTAAGCACAGCGAACTGATCCAGATGCGTAATCAGGCTATCGACGCACTAAACTAAGATCAAACAACAAAAAAGCATGAATCGCAGTAACGCTATTCATGCTTTTAGTTAACGTTTTAAGTTTGCGGCTCAAACAGTCTTAGGCAAGTGCCTTACCAATCTCGAAGCCTGCACCTCTCAGCTCAGTTAATTTGGCTCGCAATCCACCCATTTCCATCTTTAAGCCTTTCTTAGTCGCCAATTGCGATAACCAACTGGTTTTATCGTCATCTTCAATACTATCCCAATCAGCTAACACTTTGTGAGATAAACACAATAACGCCGCAAGCTTTGAGAAGGGATTAGAATCCTTAGGGTGATCTTGAAACAGAATGCCCTGCACCAGCGCGGGAGTAAATTTCCAGTTTTGAGCTAACAATGCACCAATATCGGGGGAATCATAACCAAGGAGTTCGCGCTCAAATGCATGCTTATCTTTACCCTGTGCGACAGCTTCGTTAATTTTTTCAGCGTCTTCAGGAGAAATCGCCGCAATTAATAAATCACCAATCCGATGGAGAATCCCGCAAGTAAAGGCCTCTTCCGGCTGTACTCCGCACCGTCTAGCCATTTCTTGGCTATAAAGTGCAATTTCAAAGGTTTGCCCCCAAAATTGAGCCAGATCCACACCATTACATTTAGGCATAGACCCCATAACAGCGGAGGCTAAGACTAAAGTTCGTAGCGTCTGCATCCCTAGACGTACTACGGCCTCATCAATACTACCGACCTCTCTGCTATGTCCATAATATGCACAGTTAGCCAACCTAAGAACCTTGGCACTGATTAAGGGATCGTGGGACACCTTAGTCGCAATGGTTTTTACCGTTGCATTGTCATCATTTACGACATCAAGTAGCTCGCTAATCGCTTTAGGTAAACGGGGTAACTCATCGACTCGACTCAGTAGCGCGGCGGAATCCATATTTATTCTCCTTCTAAACGAATGATCAAAATATAGAACACAAAATCTCGCCTCGCTCTGAAAGATATGATGACTTATCAATAGGGTGTAAAGCTTTTACGCCAGCATTCAGCAATCATTATCTTGGCCCAAAATACTCTGACTCAATATCAAAATACCCCTGCAATGCCTAATGAACCTGATAAATTCACTCTTTGATTGATGAGGAACAGCAACAAAATCACTCAATAAATAGTCTTATTTGTAAATAAATATTTCTAAAATTAAGTAATGGGTGATATAGATTAAATCTTGTTCATCAATTGTAAGGAAGCACTATGGACCAAAATGCACTCGTTAATCGCACCGGGATTATTATTGTTAGCGCTCTGATCACCTTAGGTTTGTTCGTGTTTATGGCGCAACTTATCCATAATCCGCAGCCATTGAGCGGACAAGCGTCAGATGCGCCGCAAATCAATATTTCGATGAGCGAGCGAACACCAATTCCACCGAAGGAAAGTCGCAAACCCGAACCACCAAAACCCATTCCAGCGAGGGAGCGGGTGACGACTCCGGGCGAAAGTACTGAAGTGGTCGACTTTAGCCCTAAGACTTTTACTCCCGAAATGCCAACGCAAACAGCGTTATTTAACCCATCGGCAATGACGGCAGAGGCCTTACCCGTGGTACAAGTGTCCCCTCGCTACCCCATTGATGCGGCACAAAATGGTAAGGAAGGTTATGTAGTCGTAGGCTTTGATATTACCGTGGATGGTACTGTCAGCAACGTGCGAGTGCTCGATGCCAACCCCAAGCGGGTGTTTGATAAGGCCGCGCTGTCAGCGGTGCAAAACTGGAAATACAAACCTAAGTTTGATTCGGGCAAGGCCGTGCCACAGCTGAATCAACAGGTGCAGCTCGACTTTAAACTGGATCAGAAAATATAAGCGCAAGAGACCAGAACGCGCGCTGGTTGGCGTTCTGGTGTTACATTCAGTGATTAATCGTTCAAAACCTCGGCCACTAAGACACTTTATTTACCGCTAAGCTCTGTTTGCGACTGATATGCGTCTTCTGCCACCACAGGAACGGCGCAACGAACAAAATCAATACCAGCACGTAGGTCATGCTAGCCCCAAGCGCGATACCTAAGGCCAAACAGAAGCCACAACCTAATACCACTAAGGGTAAGTTGCTGCGGGGCAATAATTTAGCTGCGGCTAACATCGCCATTAAGTAAATCACCACAAATACCCCATTACTCCAAGCAATAAGATGCTCCAGCTCTTGACCTGTGATGTGAGTTAGCACTATCACACTCGCCATAACGCTAAGTAACGCCGCCAAAGCGCGAATTGGCACACCGTAGCCATTCTTTACCGCAAAGCAGCGCGGCAAAATCCCTTCGTTACTAAAGCTCCAGATAAGACGCGCAGCACTGGCGGCATACACGTTAACCGTGGCAAGAGCTGGCAATCCCCAGCACACCAATCACTTGAGCGCCATAGCCGCCCAAGAGCGTATCGAACACACCGATCATGGCCACGCTTTTATCGGTCGGCACTAACAGTAAAATCAAGGTACAGGCCACATAAATAATGCCCACCAGCACAGTGCCCATCATCATCGCTGGGATCATATCCTGCTGTGGACGGCGAAAATCATCGGCGAGGTGAGTCATGGCCTCAATCCCCAAGAAGCTCCAAAAGGCGATACCTGCGGCAATCATAATGGTGGGGATTTCTGGCGTGCCATAGCTTGCTAATGAAGTTAAGTGCCCAGGTTGCACACTGCTCGCCCCGAATAACAGCACCACAATCGCCACAATACAAAGCGTTAAGCCAAATTGCAGTTTGGCCGAGACTTGAATGCCACGCAGATTAAGCAGGAATAAGCCGAAAATCACTAATACCTCAGCGCCCACCTTGTACCAGCCATCCAAGGGGATGAGTGCATTAACAAATTGGAAGGTCATCAAAATCGCGGCGGGCGCGCCCATCGGCACAACCAACAAAAAAATGAGTCCGATAGTACGACCTGCGGTTCGACCAAAGGCCTTTTCCACAAAATAAGCGGGACCCGCAGCATGGGGAAAGACGCTCGCCAGTCGACCAAAAATCAATGCTACTGGAATAATGGCTAAGGTCAGGAGTGACCACGCGATAAGCGCGCCAGCATGGGCTTTGTCGATTGTCATTTGTGGGAGAATAAACACCCCTGTGCCCAGCAAAGTGGTGGCCATCAAGCCTGCGCCTTGCCAACGTCCTATAGTTCCGCTATGTGAGTTCATCTGTTAAAATTCAGTGGTTTTGAAGCCGTCAGTATAGTGAGATTCTACGCCGCAATCTGCCGTTAATCTCAGTGTTCTTAGTGGCAAACATCGGCAAAATGACGGCAAAAATGCATATTTCCGGCAAAATGACGGCGCAGCCCCAGCACTGGGTGCTTAACTGATATTAGCTTGCCTTGGCGATGTGCCTCGCGCTTTTTTACAACCCGTTTTTATCGGAGCCCAAGTTGGATAAGTTTGATACCGCCATCATTAACAGCCTGCGCCAAGATGCTCGCCAGAGCGTCTCCAGTATTGCCGAGCAGGTGAACCTTTCCCGTAGCGCCGTTGCCGAGCGGATCAAAAAACTCGAGCAAACTGGGGTGATCCGCGGCTATCAGGTTTTACTGAGTGAATCGCAAAAGGAAGGAGTCTCGGCCTATTTCGAAATCCAGCATAAATGCCCGCGTTGCGCCGATGTGGTGCATGTATTCCATGCCATCCCCGAAGTAATTACCTGTCGCGGTATCTCTGGCGATATGGATTTACTGGTGTATGTCCACGCCCCTTCGATGCGCCGCTTGCACGAGATCCGTGAATATATCGATACCCACACGGACATCATTAAAATCAAAACCCATGTGGTGATGAGCGAGTGGATAAATAATATGGGGGAGTAATTACCCCCCCATATTACGCGTGTGTTGTCGCTGGGTTAGACGAAGCGCAATCAGTTGATTTGACAAGCGCTCAAGCATCAAACACATCGATTGCGCTAGCGGATCTGTGTTTGCTGCATTGGTATACTGCTTACGCCATTGTTCGGCTAAAGTAAAAATCAGTTGCTCGGCTTGCCCTAAAGACTGATTAGATACTTGTTTTACAAACAAAACTCTACAGCACTCAAAAAAACAATGCAGCACCATATTATCAGGCAGTTTCTGCTCGCTCATTGCTTTATCGAGAACTAGCCATTGCGGCTGACCTTCAATAAAAATAACCGCAGACATCATATTAGTGACCGACGCTAATGACGTACCGCCACAACATAAGTCGTGAATATTTTCACAAGCGGTCAAACTCAATTGAAGTCGATAGGCAAGCTGGGCTTTTAACCATTGATGACTCACTGCTGTCACAAACGTCATGAGCTAACCTTTAGCGATAGAGTTTTACGGTTTGAGGTATCACGTTAAACTTCGTACCTAAATGTGCAAAAAACACTTGAGCAAGCATAGATATACCACGATAAAAATCCGTTTTTGCATGAAGTTCAGCTAACGCCAAACAGCGTCCCGCCCAAGGTAAAGTATGTTGTTGCAGCAATAGCGTGCAGACTCTCACCTTTTGTGTTTCATTGGGGTTTAACGCTAATTCATCAAACAAGTATTGCAACACTAATAAAATCAAGCCTAAATGGTCTACGGGTTCATTTCGCGTCAGAGATAACTCGATACCATGGGTGTTATAAAAGCTAACCAGATTTTGAGTCGAAGCCTCATTCAGTAACTGTCCCTCACTGGTGTATACCGATCCCCAGAGGGCAGCTTTAGGATCGCCAGGGCCAAAAAATAGCTGCCCATAATCTAATTGAAGCTCGATTAATTGCGATTCATCGTCCTGCCATTGAGTCAAATAGCTACTTAGCAAAGCTTTTCCTGACTGTTCACCTGTCGAGAGTTCAAGCTCTGGCCACTGGCTTGCTAACTCATCTCGCTTAAATTGTGTCAGTAATGGCATATTAGGGTACGAGTACAAGATGTTATGCAGCACTTTGGCAATTGCACCCCATGTTTGGTAATCACTCATGTTGATTATTGACATAGTGTTCCTTTTACAAACGAAGAAAAATGAGGGGGCTAAGCCCCCCATTCTTACTATTACACTTCAGCGGGGTTTAATAATTGCCCACTACCACCAACTGGTTGACCATTTCGATTGGCCTTAATAATCAAGTTTGGTGAAGTAATTGAGGGCGATGGTAAGGGTGCAATATGACCATCACCCTCTCCATATTTCGCTCGTAAATTATCCATAGTGTCAAAGTCGAGTGCCCGTAAAGGACAAGAATCAACGCAAATAGGCTTTTTACCTTCAGCGAGTCTATCGCTACAACCATCACATTTGGTCATTACCTTACGCTCGATATCCAGCTGTGGAGCATCATATGGGCAGGCTCTCGCGCAACTTTCACAACCAATACAAAGTTCAGTGGCAACTTGGACTAATCCATCTTCACGGCGCTTATGCATTGCACCTGTTGGACAGGCTTTAACACAAACAGGCTCACTGCAATGGTTGCAACCAATAGACATGTAGTAAGCAAAGACATTTTGCTCAAAACTACCATCGACGTTTTGCGACCAATTACCACCACCATATTCATAAACACGACGCCAAATAATACCGGGCAAATTAGCGACACCATTATTCATCACATCATCTTTTGCGCGAACCAAGCCAGTCATGCGGTCCTTACAGGCAATATGACAGGTTTTACAGCCAGTACATTTGCTGCTATCGAAATAGAAACCATATTGTGTTTGTTGAGTCATTTTCATCTACCCCTTATGCCTTGACGATCTGCACGCGATTGGTGTGTTGTGGGTTTCCCTTTGCGAAAGGGCTTGGCTGGTAACGAGTTAACGTATTAATACAGCCACCAACATCAATTGGGTGCCCGCTCCTTCCAATCCGAGCGATATCAGGTTGATACCAAGCCCCCTGACCTAAAGCCACAACACCTGGGGCAACCCTTGGGGTAATCCGTACAGGTAACTCAACTGTGCCACGATCATTCCACATCTGTACTTTATCGCCACTTCTTAAACCACGACCTATGGCATCGGTTGGGTTCATCCATACTGCATCTTCTGCGGCTTCGCGCAGCCACGGCACATTATGATAACTTGAGTGTGTACGCCCCTTGGTGTGATAACCCATTAATTGCAGAGGATAATCATCCTTAGTATCTTCATCGTCATAACCTTCCCATGTGGGTTGATACATAGGGATTGCAGTGATGTAGTCGCCTTTAACATTAGGATTAAAGATCCAGTCTTTACCCTTTTGCGCCATCGATAGTGAGTAGATCTCTACCTTACCTGACGGTGTGCTCACCGCTTTACCACCATTGATATAGCTATCGAGTGCAAGTACAGGCGTCTTACTAAACGCTCGGAACACGCCAATCTTTTGCGCTTCAGCGTAACTATTTGGGAAGGCAGGCTGAGCATTGGTATTCGCACTGTTTGTTCGAGTCTTTTGATAGAGCTCTTCTAACCAAGCAGCTTCATCTTTACCTTCTGTGTACTCAGCTTCTTTACCCATTTTGGCAGCAATTAAGCGTCCCATTTCAAACATTGAAATGCTTTCCCACATTGGCTTAACAGCTGCCTTCATGGCAACGAGATAACCCATGATCCCGGATGCGTAGCTATCATTGACTAGGTCATTCGACTCTAACCAAGTGGTATCGGGCAGTAAGATGTCTGCATAACGTGCGCTCGGTGTCATCCAGCAATCACACACGACAATAAGCTCACACTTGGTGTCATCTTCGAGGATTTTAGCGGTACCGTTACAGTCGGAATGTTGGTTAATTAATGCGTTACTGTTAATTGCAAATACCGCTTTAATATCTGCGCCAAGCGGAGTATCTAAGTCAGCAGTACCACGGATCCCATCTTTACGGGCGGTCATTTCATGGCCACGCTCAATCGCTTCAGCCCAAGTAAAGAAGGAAATTGATTCTTTAACAGGATTACTACCACCGCTCATACCTGCACGGTTTAAACTGCCTTGATAAGGTAGTGCGCCGTTGCTTACGCCTGGCTGCCCTACTTTTCCGGTTAGAAATGAAAGCATATAGCAAGCACGCATGGCTTGTTCACCATTAGCATGACGGTTTACGCCTGCACCGGTAACAATAAACGGTGCTTTAGCATTCATAATCTTGCTAGCAACAGATTTAATATTTGCTTCTGATATTCCGCAGATTTTAGCTGCCCAAGCTGGGGTTCTTGGGCCATTATCGACAAACTTACCTTCACCAAGAATGTAGTTGCGATAGTTGTCTTCAACATCGATATAAGGCAAATATTGAGTCTTTTTAGGATCGCCACTTGCGGTAAATTCAGCAACAAGCTTTTCAAGAGAGGCCTTGTCAAATCCAACGCAGTACTTATCTAAAAAAGCCTTGGAATGCGTATCAACCCATCCAGAGCTAATCATTTCATAGGCAATCGCTTCTGCAAATGCCGCATCGGTACCAGGTCTAATCGGTAACCATTGGCTTTCTTTACCCGCCATTGAGTCCGTATAACGTGGGTCCACCATAATCACTTCAAGGTTCGCATTCGCCTCAAGTGCTTTTAAGAAATCATATCCTTCACCCGACCCACTTTGACGCATTTCACTTGGGTTGTAGCCAATACCGAGGAACAGGTCACTATCGTATAACGCCGTTAAAGAAGAACCCGATGTGCTACCAAATCCAGTTGCTGCGGCCGCTTCATTTTGCTGTGCCCAAGAATAGTTACCATAAATCTTCAGGAATCCCCCATTCAGATTGAGCACACGATCAAAACACGCTGAGCTAGCAAACCCATAATAAGCCCCTGTTCCGTAGTGTTTCAAAATCGACTTATTACCGTAACTACTTGCGATACGTTGAATTTCACTCGCAATCGTTGAAGCAGCTTCATCCCATGATATTGGCACAAACTTCGCTTCTCCACGCTTACCAACACGCTTCATAGGTGTACGTAAACGATCAGGAGCATAAGTACGGCTACGCAGCGAACGTCCTCGGGCACACGCTCGGATCTGGTGGTTGCCGTATTCATCGCTAGTTTCATGATCTGCTTCAATACGGGTAATGATGCCATCACGACTAAATACTTTGATGGGGCAATTTGAACCACAGTTAACCAAACAAGATGACCAAGTTTGTACTTCATCGCCTACTGGCGGCTTAGGTGGCACCACATTCACATCACTTGAACCGGTATTACAGCCAGTGACCGTTGCTGCACAGCCCATAGCTGCACTCATTTTTAGAAAACTTCTGCGTTCCATTGTCTTTACCTCTTATCAATCAAGGCAGCAGGTAGCTGAAGGTAAACATCAGCAAGTGCGCGTTGTAGTTATGGTTTAAGTCGCCTAGGGTGATTAACCCAGGAATGCTATTGACTGCGGATTGGCTATAGTCGGTGTCGTAATAACGCTCGTACTGATAACTTAACTTGAGCCCCATACGCTCACTCAAGGCGTAGCGCCCATAGAGCTCGACACTGTGGTTATAGGAGTAGTAATCACCGTATGGCTGGACCTCGTTATAGGTGATTAAGGTATCGCTTGCGGAGTTGGAGAATAGATAATTCCCACCAAGTGTCAGCCTGTCATCCAATAGACCGCTATAGGTAAATCCCACACCTAAATTGATGAACTCATCGGCAACATCGCTATACCAGTCTGGTGAGGAAAACGATTGGCTACCCGCTATCGCGGAGTCTATCCATTGATGGCTTGCTGAGGCATAGAGGTGCAATTGTTCAGAGAGTTGCATCCCCAGCTGCAGGTCATAACCATAATCGGTCGATTCAGTGAGGCCTATAATGGTTTTAGCGTAATCATCCTTGGCATAATATCCATTTAAATCAAGAGTCAACCACGAAAGTGGTACATAATTCACCTTTAGATCAACCGCCTGACGCTCACGGTCTGCGAGGTAAAACTTACGTAATAGTGGATTTTCTTCAATCGAGGTATTTTCGACAGCGTTGTAGACCGAGCCGCTGCGGTTCTCGTAACGCCCACCAAAATCAATCACAGTGTTTGCCAAGGATCTGATATTCAGCTTGGCCCAAAATGCGTCATCATGGGTTTGTTCTCGCTCAAGGTAACTGCGTTCAACCTCTTTACGGTCGTAGCCTCCCATGAGGCGATACTCACTGTTAAAACGGTAACTACTGTGGAGTTTGTATGTCAGCCTTTCGATGTCCATGGGAACATTTTGCTTAAACGCACCGCTGACATTATCAAACTCTAATTGCGCAAACTCCCATACAGAGCTTTTATTATCGCGTTCGCTATAGTCAACCTGACCGTTAACACGCCATCGCGGGCTTAACATATTGCTGAAGCCAAGCCGCGCATCTAAGGTATCAACCTGACCATCCCAGCTCTGTAACGGATTACCAGTGACTTGGATTAAATCGCCATCTTGTAGCATCCGTCCAGCAGCGACACGACCATTGACGTTGCCACGTCCAAGCATATATTGCCCAGATAACGACACTTGATGGGCATCATTATCAGGCGTAGCAGCATACACATCGGGCAAATAAGGTAAGCTTAAGTTATCAATATTATTTCGGTAAAAACTGCCATGGTAAGCCAGCTCGCTTAACCAATTTTCACCCGAAATATTCAGGCCCGCATTAAGGTTTTCAGTGTTAGCATCAATAGGCAGTGCAAAGTTAACAGGGCGAGGAGTTACTAAACTACTGCGACGATTACCCGTTTTTTGTTCGTGGTCGTAGTTAATAAACGCCTGCATGACGCCATATTGCGCGGCTAATCCCAAGCCCACCTTTTCGCGTTCCAGCTGTAAATCGACATCTCGAGTCGCAGTGTCTGGCAATAGCACGCCATTGTTGTGCCACAATTGCGTTTGCGCCCGGCTGTCGTATCGAGTTAATAATTGATAATCAAGGTTCAGGGCATACAGTCCAGACCGACCCGCATCAAGGTGGGCATAGCTGTTCTCTAGTCCCAATTGATATGCTTGAACATTAGCTTGATAACCCGCATTGCGATAACGTACGTCCGCATCCATAGCCGCGCGCAATCCATCGCTGGCATCGCCAAAGGCATTACCCGCATGAATATCATCATTCTCGGCCCAGCCTGCACTTAACTGCAGCTCACCTTGGTAGCGCTTCTCTCCTATGCAGCTTTTACACTGATAAGCATCCAACTTTAGCCCTTGCAGATTAGCTTTGTGCACAGAAAAGTCTGCAGCACTCACACCACTGGTAGCAGCAAGTAATCCCAAGGTAATGATATTAAGTTTAAAAGACATGGCAGACTCCTTAATCAACGGGCAAAATTGCTGCCGCTAGGGTGGTTGGAGCCATGGATTTGGCTATGACAATTAAGGCACCCCATACCAGCACCAAACGCGTCAGCCCCCGGCTGAGTCACCACCCGACTAGCATGTCCATCATCGGCATGACATTGTTGGCAAAGTTGAGGGACTCGCTGCTTGACGAGGGCATCATTCACGCTACCGTGGGGGTTATGGCAAGTGGAGCAGTTTTCGGTCACCGGGGCATGTTCCCACAGGAAAGGACCGCGCTTTTCCGCATGACAGCTATAACAAGTGTCATTGACCGAGGTCTTTTTTAAGGCGCTCTCGTTAAATGAGCCGTGGGGGTTATGACAATCGATGCAGGTCATGTCATTCCACTTTAATGGGTGAGATGAACGCTTATTCATATCGGATTTCTGCCGAGTATGACAAGAAGTACACACTTGGCTCACCTGCTGCTTTTGTAGCACCGGGTCTTTAGCTACATGGACTTTATGGCAATCAGCACAGGCAATTTCTTCCATGTTATGTAAGCTGCTATGCCAGCCACTTTGCTCAGTTTTTTGATGGCAACCTAAACAAACGGTATTTTGGCTCGGTGCTGACAATGGACTGCCAGAACCAAAGCTAATCATTGGCTCCTTGCCTCCTTTATTATGCTGCCCAAGCGGCCCATGGCATGCCTCACATTGCAATCCAGCCATTGGGGATTTGCTATTATTGATATCGCCATGCACTCCATCAAAAATAGCCATAACGGTGTTATTTTTACGATGGCACATTAAACAAGTATCAGCGCCTTTAGCGGAATATTTCCCTTCAGCAAACTTATCTGTGAGTACCTTTTCTATTTGTTCTCCCGTTTCATGAGTTGATGGAATATCTTGCGCTTTAACAGATGGAGATAATATAAGGAGCAGGCTAGCCCCCATTATCAGAGTTTTAATTTTACGCCATCTCATATTTAATGCCTTATGGTTAACATGACTTAGCAATGAAAAATCCATAACCATAATAACCACAAAACATCAAAGGTTAACGATTGTTAATAATGAATAAGCAACAAACCTATTTACAGCTAAAAAACACTAAAAACACGCTTTAAATCACGGATTTTAATAAAAGAAAATCATTCTCACAAACAATATAACACACTGAAAAACATTAAAATAAAATAACTACCAACAACCGGCAAGTTAATAAAATGTTTATAAATTGTTTTTCTTTAGGCTTGAGATTAGCCAACACTAATTCTAACTAGCTCACAAATTTATACTTTCAAATTTCTAAATTTTAAATTTCACAAACCGAATCAGAAATAAAACGCAAAACCTCACTTTTAATCAACGGGGGAATGTCATCAATATTACGCTTAAGGTAAATCATGGAATATGTGGGCTTATGCATTGTCTCATGTAACCTTTGGTATTCACAATTTGCTAATTTTTCCACCCTCAATGAAGGAACCTTAGCGATGAAAGCGGCGGCACTATTAGGCCCAATAAAGCTAATAGTATTTTCAGACATTAATGCTTCAATCATTGAGGCTAAGTTTTGTGTTTTTAAAAAGACATTTAAAGCAAGTCCGCGCTGCTCGCAATAGACCTCGAAGGGATCTTTTTCATCATTAAAACCAGAAACTTGAGTAACAACAAATGGATATTTCGCAATATTATCGAGCGAAATGCTTTCTTGCCAAATGGCACTAGTTGCAGCTGAAACGACATAGACATGTTCACCCACGCTAATGGGTTCAACATGCAGTAAATTTGAATATTTTGGATTACAATCCATGGTTTGTGTACAGGCACGATTAGTAATCGCAATACATATTTCACCACTGATGACTGTTGTACAGATTTCCCTATGCGAGGAAATGACTTTTAAACTGATATCCAAACCCTCTTGTTTTATAACACGGTTTAGATGTTCAGGAAGCCCTACGCACAACGTTGCAGGCACAGCAATCACACACTCTCTCTTTACTTCAAGTTCATGCCTATTGGCGCTTAAACTTTCAATCAGCCCTATAATCTCACAAATTTTAGGATAAATTTCTTTCGCTTTCTTTGTTGGAATAAAGTGAGTTTTCTTCCTAATAAAAAGCGAGTCATTATAGACTTCTCTCATTTCGGCAATATAACGACTCACTTTTGAGGGGGATACAGAATGTTGCTGTGACACAAATGTTGCACTACCGCTATCATAAAGGGATTTAAATATGTAAAAAATCCTTACATCGCAATCTTGCATATAAAAAGCCTCATTACTGGTTAATTTCCAAATGATAAACCATCTAGATTACTTAAATCTGAAAATGAATATTTCATAAATAGAAAGTCATGCGTAATGACTCATTTATGAACACTAAGGCTAAGCCATTTATTTATTAATGCATACAATCTAAAAAAACATACAAGGCAGAATATCATGGCGCGTATTTTATTATCAGTATTTCTATTTTGCTTGCTGTCAAATGTCGTCTATGCCATTGATGGCTGCAATGGCTGCCATGATGAAAAATGGCAATCCACTCCAGCACATATATGGATTGAAACAGAGCATCATATCGATATTGTTGCTTGCCCTGATTGCCATCAATGGAAAGAGGGCGATGATTTACCTCCTATATTACCAAGCCAGGAAACGCTTCAAAAAGAATGCGGCAAGTGTCACGCCACTCCTGACAACTTACCCGCAATGATGCATATGCAACAATATCAACAATTAAAATAAACCTGTTCCCTGCGGGGTTCGCATCCTCATCAGTGCGGGCCCCTTTTTTCAGTTCGAAATACGCACGACGCACACCATTAACTCAAAAGCTTAATACCTAACCTGTCCTACCTTTTGTTAAGCCAGACATACATCTTAGCCGCCAAACACGTTACACTAAGCCCATCTTTATCCTGATTGATCTTGCTATGCGAACCGAAAACACAGCCACACTGAACCTAATGTGGGGCGCACTGATTCTGGAAGAATTAGCACGTCTTGGTGTGCAGCATGTCTGCATGGCGCCGGGCTCACGCTCGACACCGTTAACCTTAGCCGCGGCTCAGCAAACTAAGCTGAAACGTCACTTGCACTTCGATGAGCGCGGCTTAGGTTTTATGGCCCTCGGATTAGCCAAAGCCAGCTGCGCCCCGGTGGCAATTATCACCACCTCAGGCACGGCCGTCGCCAACCTGTATCCTGCGATAGTCGAAGCTTGGCTCACCCATGTGCCTTTGATTGTCTTAAGCGGTGACAGACCGCCAGAGTTACTCGGTTGTGGCGCCAACCAAGCCATAGTGCAACCGGCAATTTTTGCCAATTATGCCCAGCAGGTAAACCTGCCCACGCCGGATGCGCACATTGCACCGCAGATGTTGCTCACAACCCTCGATGAGGCGGTGGCAAACCAAACACGTCCAGTGCATATCAACTGCATGTACCGTGAACCTTTATATCCGAGTGAGATGAGTGGCAGCATTCTCGATAGCGAATCGTCTTATTTGAGGCCACTGCAAACTTGGTTGCAACACGCTAGGCCGTTCACTCAATACGGTAAGAGTGAACAACTCAGCAGCCCGAGCGATGACGCCATTATGCGTTTCGTCCACGGTAAGGGCGTCATCATCGCGGGTACGCTCACGCCGGAGCAAGATCCACAGCAGCTTATCGCCCTCTCGCAAAAGATTGGTTGGCCCTTGCTGACCGATGCCCAGTCGCAGCTGCGGCAACATCCGGCGGCGATAGGCAATATTGACCAACTACTGCAACATCCCAAGGCGCGCAATCTGTTGCAAGAGGCTGACCGAGTGCTGGTGTTTGGTGGACGCTTATTGTCTAAGCGTTTGATTGCTTACCTTGCCGAGCAAAACTGGCACAGTTACTGGCAAGTGCTGCCACAGCAGGACAGGCTCGACCCAAGCCATAATGCTAAACACATCTGGCATGCCAATGCCGCGCAATTTGCTCAACTCAATTGGTATCGCTCTTCGTCGGCGAATTGGGCTAACACCCTAATCACCTATAATGATGAATTGCATCACTTATTTGTGCGTAATATCGATCAAGGTGAGTTTGGCGAAGCCCAGGTTATCCGTGCAATTGCCAATACACGGCCGCTGGAGCAGCAATTGTTTATCGGCAATAGCCTGCCGGTACGTTTGTACGATATGTACGCGCCAGTGAGCTGCTGCACTGCCACCACTTACACTAATCGCGGCGCCTCGGGGATCGATGGCTTACTGGCGACCGCTTGCGGCATTGCCGCACACCAAGGTAAACCCACAAGCTTGATTATTGGGGACTTATCCCAGCTGCATGATCTCAACTCTTTTGCCATTGCCCGCAGCTTAACCAGTCCGCTGGTGATCATTATTCTCAATAACGATGGCGGCAATATCTTTAATCTCTTGCCCGTTCCCAACGAAGAGCTGCGCAGTGATTACTACCGCTTAAGCCATGGTTTAGAGTTTGGTTACGCAGCTGCTATGTTTAATCTGCCATATAATCAAGTGGATAATTTAGCAGACTTCCAAAGCTGTTATCACGAAGCGCTCGATTATCAGGGCGCCTCAGTGATCGAAGTCAGTGTGAGCCAACATCAAGCCAGCGAGCAGATCGCCGCGCTGAATTTATGGGTGAAACAAAGCTAATGCCAACCGTGGCCCGTTACGGGGAAGTCTCGCAGCCAAACCTAGTCCTGCTACACGGCTTTTTAGGGACTAAGGCCGATTGGCTACCGCTTATCCCCGAACTGAGCCAGCATTTTCATTGTATCTGCCTCGATTTACCCGGACACGGCGACAATCAGCAAGAGCCGCCATCGACGCTCGCCAATGGTTTCGACTATTGTGTTCAAGACATTATCAGCCGCCTCGACCGCCTGGGTGTTGAATCGTTTTTTCTTTACGGTTACTCCCTCGGCGGCCGCATCGCGCTGCACCTTGCCAAGGCGTATCCGCAGCGCATTTTGAGCTTATGGCTAGAGTCATGCCATCCAGGGCTAACCGATACCGCAGAGCAAGCCGCACGCAGTAAAAACGACAACCTGTGGGCCAAGCGCTTGCACAGCTTAAGCAGTCGAGATTTTTTACAGCTTTGGTATCAACAGGCAGTATTTGCCGATATGTCCGACAAGGCGCGGCATGCATTGATAGCCAAGCGCGCGGCGCTGCTCGACCAACATCCCAAGCAAACTCTAAAACAGATTTTTTTAGCCACATCACTGGCTCACCAAGCCTCTCTCTGGGATGTACCAGCAAGCCTTGCTTGCGAGAGCCATTTTTTTGCTGGCAGCCAAGATGCGAAATTCACTGCAATAGCAAAGGATTGGCAAGCACAACAACCCATCATCTTGCACCAGATTGAACAGGCTGGGCATAACATACATCAAGCCAATCCCGCGGCGTTAGTCGCCTGCTTAAGCGCACTCAAGCTTAAAAAATCGATGACTTGAAACAGATAATTTAGGGAAAATATGATCTTAACTTCGCTCAGCTTGTCCTTATATCGCCTGCCCTTAGACCGCTTTTTACCCGTGGGGAAACAGCGTATCGACCATAGAACGGGCTTAGTGTTGCAGGCAAAAGCACGAGCAGAGGGTGAAGAAAGCGAGCAACTGGTTGAAATCGCGCCGCTCTCAGGGATTGATATCGACCAACAGCCGTTGTCCGGTTTTAGCCGCGAGAGCCTAGATGAAGTACAGCAGGCCTTAGTGGCGTTATTGCCCAGCCTGCAAAACCAGTCTATCGATAGCTTGCTTGAGCAGGCCGAAGCGAGCTCTTATCCGTCTATTGCCTTTGGCTTGAGTCTATTGCATGCCAAACTCAGCGGAAAACTCGAGTCAGTGCGCCCAGTTACCAACATAGTGCCGTTGATTTATCAGCCGGCGGATGCGCCAAAATCCGAATTAATAGCAAGAATTGCGAGTCTCGATAGCGGCGTACACTCAGTCAAAGTGAAAGTCGCACAAACCTCAATGGAAGATGAGTTGGGCCTGATTTATGCCATCTTAGGCCAGAGACCCGATCTTAAGCTGCGCTTAGATGCCAACCGTGGCTTTAGCTTAGAGCAGGCCCTCGACTTTGCAGCCTGTTTACCGCTAGAGAGCATTGAATATATTGAGGAACCTTGTCAGCATCCGCAGGATAATCAAACCCTGTATCGCGCTATTCCTCTGCCCTTCGCCTTAGATGAATCCCTCAATGATCCGGATTATCAATTTGTGATGCATGAGGGGCTCACGGCGCTCATCATCAAACCCATGCTACTGGGCAGTATTGAAAAACTTCAGCGCCTTATCGATGAGGCCCATAGCCATGGCGTGCGCTGCATCTTAAGCTCAAGCCTTGAGGCCAGCTTAGGCATCAATGACTTGGCCCATTTAGCCGCCATACTGACGCCCGATGAAATTCCAGGGCTCGATACTTTGAGCGCCTTTAGCCAAGACTTAATCGTGCCAAGCAACAAGCCACAATGCTTGAAGCCTCATCAACTTAAGCTTGTCGCCAGTACACAGCCGGATTAATTGCCGATGTCCGAATCTCAAGCATTGGCTCCATCCCAATCCGTTTCACAGCAAGGTATTTCGCCATTACATAGCGCCGCGCTCAACTCGCCCACACAAACGGCGGTTAAGTTCAATGGGCATGACATCAGCTACGCCCGCTTAAGCCATATGGTGCAGGGCTTGGGAGAACAGCTCATGCGCATTGGTGTTGGCCAAGGGCAACCATTGGCATGCATCAGCCGCAATAATTTAGAGATGATTTGCCTGTATTGGGCCTGTGTGGATATTGGCGCAATTTTCTTTCCTATCTCGCCGCGTTTTCCGCTGGCGCAAGTTCAAGGGCTTATCGATAGCCACCAAATCCCTTTCTATTGGAGCGAAGCGGAGTTGGCCTTGTCAGGCAGTCATCAACTCACGCTGGATTTTAGCCTCGATGTGAGTCCAAACAATGAGCAAGCAGCGATAGCTTTTGATCTTTATCGCCCAAGCAATGTGATTTTAACCTCTGGCTCCAGCGGTTTTCCTAAGGCGGCCGTGCACAATCTTGCGAATCACATTGCCAATGCCGAGGGTGCTCGCAGTCTTATCCCGCTGGTCACAGGTGATGCTTGGTTGTTGTCGTTACCCCTGTTTCATATTGGCGGCCTCGCCATTCTCAACCGCTGCGCCCTAGTGGCGGCGACGGTAGTGCTGCCGGATCCCGCTCTCCCGCTGGAGGCGCAAATCGAGCGCGACGGCTTAACCCATGCTTCCCTCGTGCCGACACAGTTACTCAATCTACTCGCCGACAAACAGGCTTCACTCAAGAGCATTAAAGCCCTGCTACTCGGCGGCGGTGCAATTTCTGTCGATTTGCTTAAACAGCTCGAACAGCGGCATATTGCCAGCTTTACCAGTTACGGCATGACAGAAATGGGCTCGCAAATCACCACAGGCCCAGCGCTAAGCGATGGCACCAGTGGCAAATTACTCCCAGGGCGTGAGCTCAAAATTATCGATGGGGTGATTTGGGTGCGAGGAGATTGCCTATTTATGGGTTATCTCACGGATAATGGTATTGAAAAACTACTCGATGCCGAGGGTTGGTTTTATACCAAAGACTGGGGCGAATGGGATGCTAACGGCAATCTTAAGATCTTGGGCCGCGTCGATAATATGTTTATCAGTGGTGGCGAAAACATTCAGCCTGAGGAAATTGAAGCGGCGCTAAAACTGCATCCGCTAATTGATGAAGCAATCGTCTTCCCTCAGCCTGACGTCACCTTCGGCCAACTCCCCGCCGCCATTATTCGTGGTGACATAGTCCGCAGCGGAACTGTCAGCAGCAACACAAGCCAAGAAATGAGTGCAATAGAGGCCGAGCTTGAAGTCTTTCTCGCCGATAAAATCGCCCGCTTTAAACGACCACGCCGCTATTACCCCTGGCCTGAGCATACCGAGCAAACGGGTTTAAAAGTGAATCGCAAACAACTTATTGCCGCTATTCAATCCGAATCTTGATAACTCTTGATAAATTCGGCCATAAAAAAACCTGCCGCAGCAGGTTTTTTTATGTTCTCACGCCGAGCCTAATTAGGCTTCCATACAAGCCTTAAGCTTGTTCATGGCGTTTTTCTCTAACTGGCGAATGCGCTCAGCCGAGACTTGATAGGTTTCTGCCAATTCCTGCAGTGTGGTTTTATCATCGTCTAACCAACGGGCACGCAGAATGTGCTGGCTACGCTCGTCTAAGGTTTTGATGGCCGATAATAAACGACCTTGGGCATTGGATTCCCAGTTATCGTTTTCGATATTTTCGGCTAAATCCGACGAATGATCTTCAAGATAATGCACAGGAGCAAAATCCTGCTCATCATCGTTATCACTGCTGAGGTCAAACGCAGGATCCTGCGCCGCCATACGTGATTCCATCTCAGTCACATCGGCCTTAGATACACCTAAGTTTTCTGCCACCATTGCGACTTCATCATCGCTAAACCAACCGAGGCGAGTTTTCGCTTTACGGATATTAAAGAACAACTTACGTTGTGCTTTGGTGGTAGCGACTTTAACAATGCGCCAGTTCTTCAGCACATATTCGTGAATTTCGGCTTTAATCCAGTGCACAGCAAAAGACACTAGACGGACGCCCACATCGGGATCGAAGCGCTTAACCGCTTTCATCAGACCGATGTTGCCTTCTTGGATCAAATCCGCCTGTGGCAGACCGTAACCTGAATAGCCCTTGGCAACATGCACCACAAAGCGTAAGTGCGACATAATCAGTTGCTTCGCCGCTTGCAGATCACCCGTTTCCTGCAAACGCTTGGCTAACTCATACTCAGTCTCAGCGTCTAACATTGTCATGCTAGTCACTGAATGGATATAAGCTTCTAAACTACTGCTGCCCTGAGGGACTGTTAGTGCCATTGATTGCGTTTGAAAGGTCATTCGCGCTCCTACTCTCTTACTACTTATCAAATATAAGTCGATTTCATCCTGTGGTTTAACTCAAAACACCTTGAGGATGAGCTGACGAACTATCGGCTAATTGACAGAGTATGTCAACCTTCGCTCGTCTGGGGTGTTACTTTTAACCCCGTTGAATAGACATTGCAAGTGAACAAAAGTTCATCGCTTGCCTTATCTACTCGTATTTTTAAACGATAAATGATTGATCATTAAGAGGGTTCAATCGCTCTTAAATGTTGCCTTACCGAAAGGTAAGACCCCAGCCAACCTAAGAAGGAGGCTAAGCCCACTAATTGTAGTAGTTCGGTAAAAGTCAGAGATTTCATCTCTAACTGACTGCCGTACAAACCGAGCAACTCAGCGAGGGCAGAATCTAGGTACCAAACCAATAAGTTAATGATAAGCCAAGCCAATACACCCCCAATGACCCCGTACCAAATGCCCGTATAAAGGAAGGGGCGTTGAATAAAGGACTCAGTGGCGCCAACCAGCTTCATCACTTCAATTTCGGTGCGGCGGTTCATAATCGCCAAGCGAATGGTGTTACCTATCACCAACACCACGGCGAGCACCAGTAAGGCAGCAATCGCCATCACGGTACGTTCGAGTAAGCGCACCACGGCTTGCAGACGCTCTAGCCATTCGATATCTAAGCGGCCAAAACTGATTTCTGGTTCACGCTCCAACTTAGACAACAACTCACGGGCACCCACTGGGGTCGAATAACGCTGAGTGGGCGTCACAGTAATCACCGCTGGCAGCGGGTTTTTATCAAGATAGGCTAACGCTTCACCAAACCCCGAAAGGCGCTGAAATTCCTCAAGCGCCTGATTGCGGTCGATATACTGCACCTTTTCGACTTCGGCATAGGCTCGGATACGGGTCAGCAAACTTTGAATTGTCTGCTCGCTGCGATTTTCATCGATAAACAGTGAAATCTCCGCCGCGCTGTTCCAAGAGCTAGTAATGGTCTCGGCATTTTTCACTAATACTTGCAGCGCCGCAGGTAAGCTTAAACTCACTCCGAGAACCGCCATGGTCATCAGAGAAGAAACTGGGCTGCGCCACAACTCACCCATACTCGCCATGGCTTGCTGCACATGACGAATAAAAAACATCACGATACGCCCCGAAATGGGCAACTTGCTGCGCGTTAATTTAGCGTTGTCACTCATTGCGCATCACCTCGAGCAGTCGCGTGTCCATGGTGTAATTCCTGTGCGCCGAGCATACGCCCTTGTTTCAGGGTAAAAGTGCGGTACTTCATCCGCGCAATCAGCCCCAAATCGTGGGTAGCGATAAGCACGCTAGTGCCTGCATCGTTAAAGGTTTCGAATAAGCGCAAGATATCCATCGACAACTTAGGGTCCAAGTTGCCCGTCGGTTCGTCGGCCAGCAATAATGGCGGTTTATTCACAATAGCGCGGGCGATACCGACACGTTGCTGCTCACCACCGGATAACATAATGGGGTTATGGCGCTCTTTGCCATACAAACCCACCATATCCAACGCGCCAGCGACACGTTTGCGAATCTCACCGTGGGAAAAACCTTCAATCACTAACGGTAAGGCCACGTTGTCGAATACGCTTCTGTCCATCAATAAATGGTGGTTTTGGAAAATCATCCCAATATTGCGGCGCAAATAGGGCACGTGTTTAGGACTGATTTTGGCAATATCGTGGCCATTAATCGCCACCCGGCCAGTGGTGGCACGCTCGATCACTGTGATTAATTTCAACAGGGTACTCTTACCCGCGCCCGAATGGCCGGTTAAGAATGCCATTTCACCTTTTTGTAGATGAAAATTCACCTCTTCCAGTGCCATTTGGCCACCAGGATAAATCTTACTGACCTGCTGAAAATCAATCATAAATTAGCTATCCGCTTTCTCTTGAGTGAACAAGGCATCAATAAATTCTTTAGAATTAAAGGTACGCAAATCATCAATTTGCTCACCCACGCCAATATAACGTAGCGGGATTTTAAACTTGTCGGCAATCGCAAACACCACGCCGCCCTTGGCGGTACCGTCGAGCTTGCTGATGGTCATGCCGGTAACGCCAACAGCCTCTTGGAATAGCTGCGCTTGGCTAATGGCATTTTGGCCCGTGCTCGCATCTAAGGTCAGCATCACTTCGTGCGGCGCCTCTGGGTCGAGTTTCTTCATCACCCGCACCACTTTCTTTAACTCTTCCATCAGGTGCGATTTGTTTTGCAGACGACCCGCAGTGTCGGCAATCAAGATATCAATCTTTCGGGCCTTGGCCGCTTGCAGCGCATCGAAGAGTACCGAGGCACTGTCTGCGCCCGTATGCTGAGCCACCACGGGAATATTATTGCGTTGACCCCAAACCTGTAATTGCTCAACCGCTGCAGCACGGAAGGTATCGCCCGCCGCTAACATCACAGACTTACCCTGACGCTGATATTGCTTCGCCAGTTTACCGATTGTGGTGGTTTTACCCACACCGTTAACACCGACCATTAGAATCACATAAGGGCCGTTAGCATTTTCAGGCACTAAAGGGATAGCGACAGGATCGAGCGTCTTCTGCATTTCATCACGCAGCAAATCATAGAGTGCTTCGGCATCTTTTAGTTGCTTGCGAGACGCGTGTTCGGTCAGGCTCTGGATAAGGCGTGAAGTGGTTTCAACCCCCACGTCGGCGATTAATAGCTGCTCTTCCAGCTCTTCAAACAGATCATCATCGATTTTTTTACCACGGAATAACCCGATGAAACCGCTACCAATATTTTCGCTAGTGCGCATCAAGCCGCGCTTTAACCGCGCGAAGAAACTTTCTTTGGCGGGTTTTGCCTGAGGTTCGGGTTGTTGCTCAAGGGGTTGTTCAGCTTGGACCTGTTCAGCAGCAGCTCGCTCTGCTTGGGCTTCTGCAGCAACTCTTTCGGCTTCTTCTTGTTCAGCGGCTAACTGCTCAGCCTGAGCTTGCTCCGCCGCTAAACGCGCGGCTTCGGCGGCTTGTTGTTCGGCTAAACGTGCAGCTTGCTCTTCGGCAATGCGCAGGGCTTCTGCTTCTGCTTGAGCTTGCTCCGCCGCTAAACGCGCGGCTTCGGCGGCCTGTTGTTCGACTAAACGTGCAGCTTGCTCTTCAGCAATGCGCAGGGCTTCTGCTTCTGCTTCTGCCGCTTGTTCTGCAGCAACTCTTTCGGCTTCTACTTGTTCAGCGGCTAACAGCTCTGCCTGCGCTTGCTCCGCCGCTAACCGCGCGGCTTCGGCCGCTTGTTGTTCGGCTAAACGTGCAGCTTGCTCTTCAGCAACACGCTGGGCTTCCGCTTCTGCTTTTTCGGCCGCTAATTTGTCGGCTAAAGCCTGTTCGGCGGCCGCCTTTTCAGCCGCGAGACGGGCTTCTTCAGCTTGCTGCTTTGCTAATGCTTCGGCTTGCTCGGTTTGCGATGGAGTAGAGACTGGGGTTTGCTCGACAACCTCATCTTGTGATTTATCTTTACGAAACCAGGAGAAAAAACCTTTCTTTGCCATGTGTAATTCCAGCGCTCTACTTCAGTGTTGAATTTAAAATAAGACCCTGCCGTTATACCAGATTACCGCGGCAATTACGCCCAAAAAGTCGGCAATTAGTTCTGCTCTATCAGCCTTCTCACCTTTTACTAGGAGTTTGATATAAAATAGTGGCCTTTATAAAGGTGGCATAGTCTACCACTTTCTTTCTTCAGGCAAAATCACGGGGGCACTTTGGCTAATAATCGTGCAAACAACAAGCAAGTGACCAAGAGTCAAACGGCCAACAAGAAAGCCGGTAGTGGGCAAGTGCGGATCATTGCCGGGCAATGGCGTTCGCGCAAACTGCCCATCCATGATTTAGACGGCCTGCGGCCGACCACAGATAGAGTCCGCGAAACCCTATTTAACTGGCTTGCCAATGATATAGCCCACGCAAGGGTGCTCGACTGCTTTGGTGGCAGCGGCGCCCTGGCGCTTGAGTCTCTCTCACGCTATGCCAGTTACGCCAAGATTATCGAGTTACAACGTCCTGCCGCCATGCAACTTAAAGCGAATCTCAATACCCTCAAGTGCGACAATGCCGAGGTACTCAACGCCGATACTCTAGTCGTGCTGCAAAATGGCTGCGACCAAGGGTTTGACGTGGTGTTTATCGATCCGCCTTTCCGTAAAGGCTTGGCAGAAAAAACCATTCAACTATTGGACAGCCAAGGTTGGCTTAATGATGGCGCGCTAATTTATGTGGAGATTGAGTCGGAATTAACTCAAATGGCAGTACCTGCGACTTGGCAACCGCTCAAAGACAAGACAGCAGGGCAAGTCAGCTATCGCTTATATCAATACCAAGCCGAAGACTCTCAGGCTAACTCCGAGGAATAGCATGTCGTTTCTGATCAATATGGGCAAAGCCATTACCTTAATCGCGTGGCTGATGATGGCTTATAACCTTGTTATGCCTTTTGCAGGCAATATCGGCATTATTCTCAATATCTTGCTCGGCATTACTTGCTTGATGCATTGCTTCCAAGTTGCCATCTTCCATATGCTGTTTAAAAACCTGCTGACACTACGCAAGCAAGATTATCTGCAAGTGTTTATCTTCGGCGTATTTAGCCTTTTGGCTTTTCGCAAACAGGTTTTATCCCAATCCAATTAATGCTCGGCAAGCAAAAAGCCCTCTTTCGAGGGCTTTTAATTTTAATATCAAGCTATTGAAGTGCTAAACCTTATCCTTTTGGATAGGGGTGAGCGACACCTTTGTGACAATCCACACAGGTCTTTCTTGCTTCAGGATCTTTCTTGAAGTTGTTGCTGTGCATTCTCACAGCCATTGGCTTCATAGTGTCAGGCTGGTTCTCGTAAATACGAGTATGGCAGTGTTGGCAGTTTGCAGAGTCATTACCACGGAAGTAAGCCAATGCTTTGTCTGCTTGCTCTTTGCGGTTTTCGTCTAACCAAGCTTGAGTGTTAAAGCCATCGATCGTTAAGAAACCGTATAAGTCTTTAGATACGATGATCTTCTTAATTAGGTAATCCACTGGACCGTGTGGTAAGTGGCAGTCTTGACACTGCACAGTCACACCCGCACGACCACCGCCGTGGGCAGAAGCTAACACTTCATCTTTCAATGAGTGGTTGCTATGGCAGCTCATACAGAATGCGTCTTCACTTGTCGCATGTAAGGTTTGCTGGGTTGCAAAGTAGCCCACAACACCGACAACAATACCGACGACGATCAGCGCCAGGATGGAATATTTTGCGCTTGGTTTAAATAGTGCACGCCAGTTCATCACTCTATCTCCAAAAAATATTGTCAAAATTAGTTTTTATAAGACTATTTTATATTTTTTCATTTATTAGAAATTTGATTTTAAGCCTAAAAATGCCCATTAATTTAAACTTAAAAGTGCAAAATGAGACTTAGGTCTAACTCTTAATACATAACTCACTCAACCCAGCTTAGCAGAGCTTGAGGGTACTTCAACTCACGCTAATACATTAATCATTATGCTAAGCGACCAATGATTAAGTACTACCTTATGAAGCTAAGGCAATGAAATCATTTTTAGAATACAAAAATGTGATCAAGACGACATTTAACCTGCAAAGCCACAGTGTGATACATAAAAAAACAAAATGAGTATGAAACTTTTCACCAACTTTAATGGTCATTAGAGGTAGACATTATTTTAAGTGAGTTTTTATGGCTAAGTTTTGGATCACCATAGCACTGTTATTTTCACTTATCGCCCAATCGGCGATGGTGAATGCTATGCCAACTTCAGCGATGAATGACTTCCACGATACGCCCAGCATGCAGATGGTCGATGGCAAGATGAAGTGTACTATGCCCGATTGTCCTTCGGACGAATGCATGCTGCATTGCCAAGACTCCCTCACCAACCACTGTAAAACCCATTGTCTCGCACAACTTTATCTCTCTACGTCACAACCCCAACTCGCACTGATGAACCATGCGAGTAAGCGTATTGCAGTCCAAAGCTGGGCGATTCAAACGGCCGATCTCGGGGTAACCACACCCCCTCCCAACTCCAATTTGCTGTAACCGATCTGTTTTAAGTTTTAGCAATTAAATCGATTCAATATTCCGCGATGATGACGCCACGATTGCGCGCTCACGCGATATAGCAAATTTTTGGAGTTTATTATGAAAACCACTTTAATCAACAAAACCTTAGTTGGCGCGACTTTAATCATGAGCACTCTGGCGATTAGCATGACGGCTAACGCAGCAACCCTAAAAGGTACAGAAACCCTCAATGTTGTCAGCATTAATGGTCAAGCCACTAAAGCGTTTAAACCCGTTGAACTGCCCGAAGGTAAAGTACTGGTTGAAGTTAAATATCAAGATGTATTCAACTACCGTGCGGACGACAGCGGCACTTGGGTGAAGTCAGAACCTTTATTCTTTACCTTAGATGTTGCATCTCAGTCTAATTACCAAATTAGCACGCCTAAATTAATCAGTGAGGCGGATGCGAGACGTTTTATTAAAAATCCCAGCATTCAATTAAGTGTGGATGATGCGACGCCACAGCCACAGCCATTGCAAAACCACAGCCAATTAATGGCGGATATGTTGGAAAACCATCCCTCAAAATAATTAAACCGTAGGAGTTTATAAACAGGGGCATTAACTGAAATGTGAGTTAACTCATTGCAGGATAATGCCTCTATGCTAAAATCGAGCCGTTCATTATTTGGAATATTTATGCATCACACACTAGGTCGTTCACTATTAGTCATATTCACTTTACTCGCACTCGTCGGGCAAAGTGTTGCGTCTAATGGTCACGCGATGGTGATGCGCTCTATGGAAATGAGCGCTATGGTTCATAACCCTTCCAGCCAAGGAATGGACCATGCCGCCATGATGCAGATGAACACAGAGAACCGAGCTGATTCAGGTGCAATGGCCAGTACAGATTGCTGTAACGATCAAATGCTTCCCGGCGCGAAGCAGCACTGCTGTGATGGCACCACATCTTGTCTTAATGACTGTGGACATTGTTTAACGATTTCAGTTGCCGGCACTCTTTTCAGCCCACACCTTTGGCCCAGTGTTGGACTGAGTGATACCCCAGTGGCCACTCCTATGCCTCATTTCCACTCTATCTCCCTGTCTTCGGCCTTCAAACCGCCGATAGCCTAGCCTGATTGTGCCCTTTTTCAGGGCGAACAACGCTAACAATTTATTTCGCCGTTTATTGTGGTGCACCAACAACTCAGCACCCAGAGTAAAGCAAAAGCGTAGTACTGATCCCGCTGACCGCTATGGCAGCCCTATTCGCGCAGGTTATCGGCGCAGAATAATACCAGTCACGTTTTATGCACTCATATTCGGCTACCAAACCCGATGGAGTGAACAATATGAAAACCTTAACTAATCTTGCCTTAGTTGCATTTTTAATGACCAGCACCAGTGTGTTTGCTACGGCAACGCCCCATGAGCACCACCATGACAATGCTGCGCCACAGGAACAAGCTCAAACCTATGTTTGCCCTATGCACCCAGAAGTGACAGGTAACAAAGGTGACACTTGCCCTAAATGTGGCATGAATTTAGAGCCAAAAGCGACTGAAGAAAAAATGGCTGACGGTGCAATGCACAAAGACCACGCGCACCACTAAGCTAGGCTGGAGATGAGGCATATGAAGCAATTTAATAAAGTAAAAAAGCCGGGCCCTAAGGCTGTATTGATACTCAGCAGCCTACTGATGGGAACGCCTTGGTTAACCCAAGCACAGCTCGTTAATGCTGCAACACAAGCTGAAGCGGGCCACGAACATGCGCGCGATACTAACAGCGCAAATCAAGTCAAAACCTACACTTGCCCAATGCACCCTGAGGTCGAAAGTCACGAACCCGGCCGTTGCCCTAAGTGCAATATGTTCCTCGTTGAGAAGGAAGAAGAGGAAGAGGCAAGCACTGCCGGCCAACATGCGGATCATCAAGCCAGTGGCGCAAGCCAAAATGCGGCGCAAGTCTTTGATACACCAACGCCTAAAGCCAATAGCTTAGTCAAAAATCAAAGTTCAGGGGCAACCATAAAATACGTCTGCCCTATGCACGCCCACATTATTAGCGATGTGCCAGGCACTTGCCCTATCTGCGGCATGAATTTAGAAAAGGTTGAAACCGGCGGTAATACCCAAGAAATCAACCTCAATGTCTCGGGCAGCATGCAACAGGCGCTTGCACTGAAAGTGGCCGAGGTTAAACGCGATACCCTATGGAAGTTTGTCGAAACCGTCGGCCAAATCGACTACGACGAGAGCCAAATCAACCATGTGCACGCCCGTGTTACTGGCTGGATTGAGAAGTTGATGATCAAATCCGTTGGCGACTCAGTCAAAAAAGGCCAGCTGTTATACGAGATCTATTCACCCGATCTGATTAACGCCCAGGATGACTATCTATTAGCGCTCGATACCGCTAAGTCTGCGGGTAATGGTAGCCGTTATCAGGATTTAGTCCGTAAAGCGGGATTACGCTTGTCACTACTTGGGATGAATGAAAAGCAAATTCAACAACTTGCAGACTCACGTCAGACCCAGTACCGCGTGCCTTTCTATGCCCTGCAAGATGGCATTGTCAAAGCACTCGATGTGCGCGATGGCATGTATATCCAACCCTCTACTGAGGTGATGTCGGTTGTCGACCTTTCCAAAGTGTGGGTGATCGCCGATGTGTTTGAAAACGAGCAAAGCTGGATTGCCCTAGGGCAGAAAGCCGAAGTCTCTGTTCCCGCCATGAATATCAGCGGTATCGAAGGCACCATTGACTATATCTACCCAGAGCTTGACCCCATCACCCGCAGCTTAAGAGTGCGTGTGGTGCTGAATAATACCGATGTCTCCCTCAGACCTAAGACGCTTGCCAAGGTCTCGCTCTTCGGCGGGCCCAATAAAGATGTGTTAGTGATCCCGCAGGAAGCCCTGATCCAAACGGGTAAAGAAAACCGCGTGATAGTGAAACAGGCCGATGACAGCTTTACCGCTAAGGCCGTGACGGTCGGCATGATGAGCCAAGGTAAGGCCGAGATAGTCTCGGGTCTCAGTGAAGGTGAACGCGTGGTGACATCGGGACAATTCCTACTCGACTCCGAGGCCAGCCTCAAGGGCAGCTTAATGCGTTTAAGCAGCGGCCATCAGCACTAGGAGCGGATTATGTTGAAATATATTATCGAGTCCTCTATCAGACAAAGGCTCATGGTGTTGATTATCGCCATGATGATCACTGTCTGGGGGATACAGGAGCTGCGTAAAACGCCGCTCGATGCCCTGCCGGACTTATCCGACGTACAGGTGATTATTAAGACTCCTTATCCGGGTCAAGCGCCAAAATTGGTTGAAGAACAAGTAACTTACCCACTCTCAACCGCCATGTTAGCCGTGCCCGGTGCAAAAACCGTGCGGGGTTTCTCGATGTTTGGTGACTCTTATGTGTATGTGATCTTCGAAGATGGCACCGACATCTATTGGGCGCGCTCGCGGGTGTTGGAGTATTTAAGCCAGATCAGCAGTCGCTTACCTCAAGGGGTACAACCCTCACTCGGCCCCGATGCCTCAGGCGTGGGTTGGGTATTTGAGTACGCACTGGTCGATCGCTCCGGCAACTTAGACCTGTCTCAGCTCAAGAGCTTGCAAGACTGGTATCTCAAACTCGAGCTACAAAGTGTTGCCGGCATCTCCGAAGTTGCGACCGTTGGCGGCATGGAACAAACCTATCAGATCGTGCTTGAGCCAGACAAGATGGCGATTTATAAGCTCGATATCGCCGCCGTTAAACAAGCGATCGATAAAGCCAACAGCGAGGCCGGTGGTTCTGTGGTCGAAATGGCCGAAGCCGAATACATGGTGCGCGCTAAGGGTTATCGCCAAACCTTAGAGGATTTCCGTGAGATTCCTTTAGGGATCACTAGCCCATCCGGCACAGGTTTATTGCTTAAGGATGTTGCGACCGTCCGTAAAGGCCCGGCTTCTCGCCGCGGTATTGCCGAGCTAGATGGCGAAGGTGAAGTCGTGGGCGGCATTGTGGTCATGCGTTACGGTGAAAACGCCCTCGCAACTATCGATGCGGTTAAAGCCAAACTTGAAGAGTTAAAAACCGGTCTGCCTGACGGCGTGGAAATCATTCCAACCTATGACCGTTCGCAACTGATCCAAAAGTCCGTGGATAACCTATTCAGCAAAGTGGTCGAAGAAATGCTGGTCGTGGGCTTAGTGTGTCTGCTGTTTTTGCTGCATGCGCGCTCAACCTTAGTGGCTGTTATCACCTTGCCGCTATCGATTCTCATCGCCTTTATCGTGATGAACAAAATGGGCGTGAATGCCAACATCATGAGCCTTGGCGGTATCGCCATTGCTATCGGTGCGGTCGTCGACGGTGCCATAGTGATGATCGAAAACCTGCACAAACATTTGGAGCATTTTAAAGCCGAGCACGACCGTGAGCCTTCGGTAAAAGAGCATTGGCGCATTGTGACCGAGGCTTCGATTGAAGTCGGCCCAGCACTATTTTTCTCGCTGATTATCATCACCTTAAGCTTTGTGCCCGTCTTCGCGCTAGAGGCGCAGGAAGGACGCTTATTCGCACCGCTCGCCTACACCAAAACCTTTGCCATGGCGGCGGCCGCGTTTTTATCTATCACCTTAGTGCCCATTCTCATGGGTTACTTTATCCGTGGGAAAATCCCAAGCGAGCGCAGCAACCCCATCAGTCGCGTGCTGATTGCCCTGTATCAACCGGCATTAAAACTGGTGCTTAAGTTCCCTAAAGTCACCATAGTGCTTGCCTTAGTGGCATTGGCGAGCGCTTGGTATCCTATGACGCGCATGGGCAGTGAGTTTATGCCCGCCCTCGAGGAGGGGGATTTACTCTATATGCCAACGGCACTGCCTGGGATCAGCGCCAGTAAAGCCGCCGAAGTGCTGCAACAGACCGACCGTTTGATTAAAACCGTCCCTGAAGTCGCCCGCGTATTCGGTAAAGTCGGCCGCGCCGAAACCGCAACCGATCCCGCGCCGCTGACCATGCTCGAAACCACGATTATGCTCAAACCCCATGACGAATGGCGTGAGGGCATGACCTTAGACGGCATCATTAATCAGCTACAGCAAACGGTGAAAGTGCCTGGTTTAACCAACGCTTGGGTACAACCGATTAAAACTCGTATCGATATGCTGTCGACAGGGATTAAAACCCCCGTGGGGATTAAGATCACTGGCGCCGATGTCAATGAGTTACAAACCCTAGGCGCTAAGATTGAGGCTATCTTAAGTAAAGTGCCGCACACCAAATCGGCCTACGCCGAACGCAGTGGTGGCGGTCGCTATATTGATATCAGCCCCAAACTCGATGTAGCCGCCCGCTATGGCATGACACTACAGGATATCCAAGATGTAGTACGTTACGCGATTGGCGGTATGGATATTGGCGAGTCGGTGCAGGGCTCAGAGCGCTACCCCATCAACCTGCGTTACCCACGCGAACTGCGTGACAATATCGAGAAACTGCGCGAACTGCCGGTGATCACTAAATCTGGCCATTATTTGCCACTGCGTAACTTGGCCGATATCGAAATTACCGATGGCGCGCCTATGCTTAAGAGTGAAAACGGCCGCTTAATTTCGTGGGTGTTTATCGATATCGAAGGCACTTCAATTGGTGAATATATCGCGGCTGCCAAAACAGCCTTGGATGAGGAACTCGTGGTTCCTGCCCGTTACAGCTACAGCTTTGCGGGTCAGTACGAGTACATGCAGCGGGTCGATGCCAAGCTTAAGCAAGTGATCCCCATGGCACTCGGGGTGATCTTTATCCTACTGATGATGACCTTTGGCTCGACCATGCAGGCCAGCATTATTATGCTCAGTCTTCCCTTCGCCCTCGTGGGTAGCACTTGGCTGTTGTATCTACTCGACTACAACATCTCGGTCGCCGTGGCCGTGGGGATGATTGCCCTTGCGGGGGTCGCCGCCGAATTCGGGGTGGTGATGTTGGTGTACCTCAATAACGCCATTAAGCATAGGCAAGAGAAAAACACCTACCACACGGTCGAGGACTTAAAAGAAGCCTTGATTGAAGGTGCGGTCATGCGGATCCGTCCAAAGGCGATGACAGTAGCAACCATCTTCTTCGGCCTCTTGCCCATCATGTGGGGCGCAGGTTCGGGTAACGATGTAATGCAAAAAATCGCCGCACCTATGGTCGGCGGTATGGTGACAGCGCCGATATTGTCGCTGTTTGTTCTGCCTGCACTGTATCTGTTGATCTACGCTCGCCAAATCAATAAAGCAGAATAACCCTTTGCTTTAACTCACCATAACCCCTAGCGAGATTAACGCTAGGGGTTATGTTTTTTGAATTCGAAGTAGCTTTTCAGTCCATATCCTATTCGCGTATTCGGTAATTTCACTGCACAATAGCAGCTTGCAACATCATGTGTTTGTACCACCGCCTTAGCAGAAAGGACGCCAGCGAATGACAGCTTTATTTTCTCTTCCCATCCACAACCGCGCAGGTATTTATCGCCATAGCTTTGGCTTGCTGGGGCTGTTGTTGATAGGTTTTACGCCCATCGCACTTCAGGCGGCCCCTGCCTCGGGAGAGTTTGTCGCCAACAAGCGCTGTGAACTGTTTCAGTCTAAAAATAAACAAACCAATCCCGATGATTGGCAGAGCAATATTGGCGAACGTTATCCCGTTGCCGAAATTTTAGGTAACAGTGCCAACCCCGATTGGCTCAGGGTGCGAACCAATGCCAACAGCTCGCCACTACGTTGGATAAAAGGTGATTGCGGACAATACAATGCCGCAGCTACAGCCCCCGCCGAATCCATTGCGACCGCTCAACCCACCGCTAATGTCGAGCCAGCGCAAACAAGCCTCACTAGCGAGAGCACGGCGGTTAAGAGTGAAACCCCGCAAGAACGAGGCACGCCAGAGAAGCGCCAAGGCAATGTGTGCCAAATCGAAGATAACTACGACTCCAATGTGCTCGCCCTGAGTTGGCAGAGCACCTTTTGCGAACTCTATGGCAGCCGTAAACCTGAGTGCCGCGCCTTGAGCCAGAACAGTGATGCGCCTCAGTGGCAACACTTTAGCCTGCATGGCCTCTGGCCGAATCG
Source organism: Shewanella sp. Koi 1 (assembly GCF_052907445.1). NCBI lineage: Bacteria > Pseudomonadati > Pseudomonadota > Gammaproteobacteria > Alteromonadales > Shewanellaceae > Shewanella > Shewanella sp. Koi 1. The sequence goes on from NZ_JBREJM010000001.1 coordinate 4,668,973, forward strand.
TCAGCAATGTGGCACCCGTTACGGCTTTTGCAGCAGCGTGAAACAACAACCGAGTGATTTTTGTGATTATCCCGAGGTGCCTCTCAATGCCTCCGTTCAAAAAAATCTCGAGGAAGTGATGCCAAGCGCCCGCTACGGCAGCTGTTTAGAGCGCCATGAATGGTGGAAACATGGCACCTGTCGCAACCAAGACCCTAATGACTACTTCTTACTCGCGACTCAGCTGACACAGGAAGTGAATGCCTCGGCATGGGTGCAACAATTTATCCATGAAAGAATCGGTAAAAAAGTGACTCAACAGGAGCTAAATCAGAGCTTTGATGCCAGCTTTGGCCAAGGTGCGCACACTAAAGTCACCCTAGACTGCGCCAAAGGACTCTTGAATGAAATCCGCATCAACCTGCCTCAAGTCATCAACAATTCCGACTCTTTGCCGAGTCTGCTCGCGAAGGCGCCGAAGGCGAAAAAAACCAATTGCCCGGCCACACTGTTTATCGACAATCCAAACTAACCGCATACAGCCAGTGGTGAGGTATATCGCCACTGGCAACCGCTTATAAACCAAGAGGCTAAAAACGGTTATCCCTCGCAAACGCCTCGTCCAATATTAACGAAACTTCATTTAAGCTGTCCCTTTTCCTCAGGATATGTCTCCTATACTCAAACAAGCCGTGCCTAGTACAGGAGCTAGCGCTTTAATCCAAGCCATGGAAGACAAGTTCACTCTGAGGTAACTATGTTTTCTATCAATCAGTTAACGCTCACTAAAAAGCTTGCAATCGTTCCTGTCTTTCTCGTTGCCATGCTTATCACTTTAGGGGTATTAAGCTACTTTGCCCTGACCGACATTGATAATCGGATGCGCGCCGTTACTGAAGATCTTGCCCCAGAAAGCGATCTCACCAGTAGCCTGTTACAGGAAATTTATCGCCTGCGCCTCACGGTAAAAACCTATGTCAAAACCGGCTCCAGCGAGACGGCAGCCGAATTTAGCGCCCAAGACAGCAAAACCCGCGACATATTGGCAAAGGCCAAAGCCCATATAGATAATCCTGAGCGAACTCAAATGCTTGAGCAGATCATTGCCCATGAAAAAGAGTATGTGGATATTTTTAATCGCCAAGTCGTGACTAATCAGCAGCAAAGAGCCAAGCTAGTCACCGGCATACTCGATGTCAAAGGGCCCGAAATCGAGAAAATTATCTCCCAGATCATGCAGTCTTCTTTTACCGATGGCGATGTTCAGGGCGCCTTCTTCGCCGGTAAAAATCTGCGTGAACTGCTCTTGGCTCGTCTCTATGTCAGCAAGTTTCTCCTCGATAACCAAGCCGATCAGGCTCAGCGTTTTCGGGATGAAATCGTCAACACTCATACCACTATGGATGAGCTTGCCGCCGCGCTCGATAACTTGAGCTATCAATCACAAGTCAAGCAAGCCGCCGGACTGCTCAGCGAGTATGAACAAGCGGCCAACGGGGTTTTTGAGGCGATTAACAACCGCAATCAAGCCATAGTGCAGCTCGATAATATCGGCATCGAAATGGCGCAGATAACCTCAGATCTGCAAGACAATACCATGAAGTTCCTCTCTGAAGCGGGCGATATCGCCGCCAAGGAAGTCAGCCAAAAAATCATCTTTATCAACATTATCCTGCTGATCGCGATTCTGCTTTCCGCCTTTATTACCGTGATAGTGACCCAAAGCCTGCTGCGCACCATACGTGAAGTAGTGGCGCTACTGAATGAAATCGCCGATGGCGAGGCCGATCTCACTCAGCGCCTCCCCGTAAACGGCCATGACGAACTGACCCAACTTGCCAAAAACTTTAACCGCTTTGTGCTGCGGATCCAGCAGTTAGTGGCCGAAGTTAAAGACACGACAGTTCAAATGGTTAGCGCATCAACCCAGCTCAACAGTGTGACTCACAGCGCGACCCAAGATATGAGTTCGCAGCAAAATGAAACCCAACTCGTCGCCTCGGCCATCACTGAAATGGCCGCCAGTGCCGTCGAAGTCGCTGCCAGTGCCGATACTGCCAATAAGCTCTCGGAGGATGCCAAAGCGCAAGCCCTCCTCGGCCGCGAGACAGTCACTCGCGCCACCCATTCGATGAGGGAACTGGCGAGCAAAGTCGAAGCCTCGGCCACGACCATAGAACAGTTACGTAACGACAGCGATAAGATTGGTGCCGTGTTGGATGTGATCCGCGCCATTGCCGAGCAAACCAATCTGTTGGCGCTCAACGCGGCCATCGAAGCGGCGCGGGCGGGCGAGCAAGGACGTGGCTTTGCCGTGGTGGCCGATGAAGTACGTTCACTTGCCAGCAGAACGCAAGAATCGACCAAGCAAATCCAGCAAATCATCCAAACACTGCAGGATAGATCGGGCTCAGCGGCGACCATGATGGGACAAAGCCGAGAAGCCACCAACAGCACGGTCGAGCAAGTGACCCAAGTGGAATCGGCTCTCTCGACTATCACCGAAATGGTCATGTCGATCACCCACTCGGTCTCGCAAATGGCCCACGCTGCCGAGCAGCAGTCGACCGTGGTGGAAGAAATTAATATGTCGATCAACAGCGTGAATGACAGCGCCAACCGTACTCTGACAGGGGTTAAACAGGCTGCCAGCTCTGCTAATGGCTTGCTGGGGATAGGTCAACAGCTGGATGGTTTAGTGAGTGAGTTTAAGGTGTAGCCAGTAGCGGATAAAAAATAAGCGTTTCGACATAAGACCATATAGAACCTAGGTACGACTTCAATAAACCTAGTTTTTATAATCACTTATGCCGAAATATCTCCTCGCCAGTTTAAGATAGCGCATTTAACTTGATGACCGCGAAGGTTGCCCCTTGCGCGTCGGCAATCACCGAAAAACGTCCCACATCGGGGATATCGCTTGGCGGCACGCATAGCTGTGCGCCCAGCCCCTGCGCCTTAGCGGCAAAGGCATCACAATCCGCCACCACAAAATAAGGCATCCAATGGGCGGGGATCTCGCCCCATTCCGGTATCATTTTCATCATGCCCCCCATAGACTGACCGTCGATTTGCCACTCGGTGTAATCGATGCCGGGCACATGACTGGGGAGTGCGGTCCAAGGAAACACTTGAGTGTAAAAACTGGCTTCGGCGCTAGGCTCGAGACAGGCCAGCTCCACCCAACACAGGGTATTTTCTTCACCTTGGCGACGCGAGCCAGAGTGATTTTTCGCTTGCCACAGGGCAAAACGTGCGCCTTCGGGGTCGCTGACCTGCGCCATCACGCCCGCATCCCCCACCACATGCGGTCCCATGTGTAATTGCCCACCCGCAGCCAGGATGGCGGCAACCGTCGCTTCGATATCCTTAACCGCAAAATAGATCCGCCAATGGCTAGGGATCTGTGGTTCCGACTCAGGGATTTGATACATGGCCCCTAAATCGTCTCCCTCCAGATTAAACAGCGAAAAATGACCATTAGGAATCGCCATTTCCACCGCATTCCAACCAAACAGTGCGTGGTAAAACGCCTGTGCGCCCTGCCAGTCATGGCTCGCCAGTTCGACCCAACAAGCCTGTCCCTGTGCGTACTGAGTAATCCTCATTGCAGACTCCAATCAAACAGATAATGTGTTCGAGTTAAGCTGGAGTTTGAGCAACTGTCCAGTTTTGGCGATAAAAAGATGAATATAAAGAAAAAGCCCTCAATTTGAGGGCTTGATTCGTAGGCGAAATACTTAGGAAAACTGCGGCAATAAATTCGCCATCGCTAGTAGATGACAAGCCCCTGTCACCACGCCATATAACACCACAAGGATAATTAAGGGCGTGCCACCAAAGACTCTAAAACCTTGATGGTTAGGGAACTGCTGTCTCGATTTATAGGCCATCAGAGCGGGCACTATGACGGCCCAAACAGTTGCCGCTAAGGCTGCGAAACCAATGGCAACCAAAAAGCCATCGGGGAACAACAAACCTAAAATGGTGGGTGGCACAAAGGTGACAACTGCCGTTTTCATCCGCCCCGAGCGTGTATCGTCGAACCCGAATAAATCGGCCAAATAATCGAATAAGCCTAAGGTCACGCCAAGGAAAGAAGACGCCACTGCCAAGTTAGCAAATAGAGTTAACATGCTGTTTAACCAGCTACTTTCCATCACTTTCGACAAGGCGCCTACTAACACACCCATATTGCCACCTTGGGCAATAATCTCACTAAATTGGCTGCGGGGAATGTTGCCCATAGTGGCGACTAACCAGCAGGCATAAATGATCAGTGCGATGAAAGTGCCGACGAAAATCGCTTTGATGATGGTCGATGAATCTTTGCCATAGTACTTCACCAGACTCGGCACATTGCCATGGTAGCCAAAACTTGCCAAGCCAAAGGGCAAAGCAGCCCACAGATAAGGCACAAAGCTTTGATTGCCATCCGGTTCGAGCAACTTAGTCACATCAATCTCGATCAGTAAATTACCAATCGCGAGGAAGAAAGTAATAATCATACCGCCGAGCATTATGGTCGTAATACGGTCCACCGCCTTGGTGCTGATCAACACGATACAAGCCAGCACAACCGCAAATACTAATCCAGCAACACTCTGGGGTAACTCAATACCCATACCCTGTAGGCTATGGTTAACAATCGAGCCGCCGCCACTGATGTAGGCGTAGGTTAAGATGTAAAGCACGAAGGCAATCGATACCCCATTCACGATCCGCCAAAACTGGCCTAGGGTTTCCTTGGTCAGGGTATCGAAACTCGCTCCCGGTTCGAAATGCAGGTTGGTTTCGAGCAGTAACAGTCCCGACATCAACATGCAAAACCAAATACCGAGTAACATCAGTACCGAGTAGCCAAACCACATGCCAGCGCCCACAACGGGCAAAGAAAACATCCCCGCCCCGACTGTGGTACCGGCAATAATCATGGCACCACCGAGCAAAGACTTACCCACCGGCTTATTCTTCGCCGCATTCATATGGTTAGCCATTAAACGATATGCTCCGCGGTCACGCTCGCAACTATGGTTTGTCTCACTGAGGCTCTGAGTAAGCTATTGGCTTGATCGCGAATGCGCTCAACGTCGGATTTATCTTCCTTCTCGGAGAAATAACCCAACTCTTTAAGCTTAACACTCAAGGTGTTATAGAGTTTCTTGTCGTAGAATTCTGGTGCGGTAATTCCATGCAGCGCCCCTAAACGTTGGGCTAGTAGATGGCTTTCAGACTCCAGCTCCGAACGCTCCATCTTAGGTCTGTGGGCCAGCAGATTGAAGATAATCGCATAACGTTGCAAGGTTTCGCTAACGCTTCCGGCCAGCAACAACATTTGACTGGTGTGCTCGGTCACCACCGACAGCGTATCGCTTTCCTGCACAAGCCCCTGCTCAATAAACAGATCCAGCACTTGATTCACATAACTTGGGAGGTCCTTGATACCCATGAATAACTCCGCCTTCAGTAGCGGATAGAAGTCACTCACAATCCCTAGGATATGGGCTCGTGAAATCTGCTTATTGTTGGTTAAGCAGCTAGCAATCAACGACGGAATGATAAACAAGTGGATGATATTATTACGATAGTAAGTCATTGAAATCGCTTGATTCGCGTCAATAGATACTATCTCACCCAGAGGATCGGCATTGATGGAGAACTTATTCAGCTCTAAACCTTGCTGCACTAAGTGCTTGCCATCACCTTCGGCCACCGACGTAAACGAAGTGTAAGGCACACGCTTAAGCAGCGTCAGGTACAAATCTAACTGACGCTCGAGCAAGCAACGCTCTAGGGCATTTTGCTCCGACGCCAACAGCACTAAGCTGGTCAAGGTGATTGAACTGGCGGCGGCAGCATCGTTAATGCGGGTCATCACACGATTTGCTAACACGTTCACCGCAGGGGTTAACCAAGTCGGTTTTTGCTCGGGATCGTCGGCCACTTCAGTGCGCCAGTTAGGCGCCGTTTCATTCAAGAAGTTTTGCAGTGTAATCGGCTCACCAAAGTTGACATAACCTTGGCCAAAATTACCTAATTTACGAATAGCACCAAAGACTTGCCATACAGATTCTTTCTGCTTTTTCTTACCGCTCAGCTCTTTGTGGTAAGTCGCCACTTCCATCACGTGATCGTAGCCTAAATACACAGGCACTAAGGTGACAGGGCGTTCGATACCACGCAGCACACTGTTGATCGTCATGGCGATCATGCCCGTTTTCGGCGCCAATAGACGACCGGTGCGAGAACGGCCTCCCTCAGAGAAATACTCAACCGAATATCCCTTAGCAAACAGCTGATCGAGGTATTCACGGAACACTGCCGTATAGAGTTTATTGCCGTTAAAACTACGGCGAATAAAGAAAGCGCCGCCACGGCGGAATAGCGGCCCCGCAGGCCAGAAGTTTAGGTTAATCCCCGCCGCAATATGCGGTGGCACCATGCCTTGGTAATACAGAATGTAGGATAACAGCAGGTAATCCATATGGCTGCGATGGCAAGGTACATAAACAATCTCGTGACCATCATGGTGCAGCTGGCGGATTTGTTCAGCACCTTTGATGTTGATACCGCTGTAGAGCTTGTTCCATAACCAAGTTAGGAAACGCTCTGCAATACGCACTAGGCTGTCGGAATAATTTGCTGCAATTTCATCAAGATATTCAATTGCTGTTTCACGGGCTTGGGTTTCGGAAATCTTCTTACTCGCCGCTTCTTCCTGAATCGCCTTGCGTAAGGATTCGGATTTCAGCAGGGAGTGGAACATTGCCTGACGATTAGGCAGCACAGGCCCTGTCATCACTTTGCGTTGGCGGCGGAAATGTACTCTAGCCACCCGCGCCAGTTTATGGGCAATCCCCATATCGGTGCCGTGTTCGTCGGCCATGTAACGCAGCGATACCGCATTAGAAAACTGCACAAAGTTGTGACGACCTAAAAATAAGATCATCAAGCACTTACGTAACCAAGTTGGGTTCTCGCGCTCAAGCACAGCCGCCTTCATGGTGTCGTCTTCTTTACCCGGAGTACGGCCCCAATACAGACTCACAGGCACCAGCTGAATATCTAACTCTGGCTTTTCCTTATGGACGGCCAACAGGCGCATAAAACATTCGAGAAATGGCTCATTACTGGCACGCTCGCCAAACAAAGGCTTACGGCCTTCGAGGCAAACGACGCGGGGCGCGACAACACCATTGACCACGAGCGGCTCGTAGGGGCTTGGCAAACCCAGCTTAGTGGTGATTTCGCTTAACGCAGCAATATCACTCAGGGATTCTGTTTTCATTACATAAGCAAGCGGTCTGGACGCGTCCAGATTCAGATCGGCAAAGGGATCCTGCGGCACAACAATAGTGTGCACTAAGTGTTTTTGGATCCAGCGTAATGATTTCAACCAAAGAGAGTCTTGTTTAGGCATTATTCTTATGCAATGTAAGTACGTTCATTAGCCCCATAGAATACCAGATTCTAGGGAATATTCGCTAATACTCTCCAATCGCGTTAAAAAGTGGTTAATACTTGCACTACGAACAATACTGTATATACTAACAGTAACTGTATAGAAAAACAGGAAAGAACATGAGACCGTTGACGCCACGCCAAGCCGAAATTTTAGAGCTGATTAAACGTAATATTGCCGAGACTGGCATGCCACCCACCCGGGCCGAAATCGCCACCCGTTTGGGTTTTAAAAGTGCAAATGCCGCCGAGGAACACCTTAAGGCATTGGCAAAAAAAGGCTGCATCGAGATCATGCCTGGCACTTCCCGCGGGATCCGCCTCCCAGTTGAGGAAGAAGATAACAGCGAATCTGGCTTACCACTGATTGGTCAAGTGGCTGCGGGCGAACCTATCCTCGCCCAAGAGCATGTCGAACAGTATTACCAAGTCGACCCCAGCATGTTCCACCCAGCCGCTGATTTCTTGCTGCGCGTCAGAGGCGACAGTATGAAGAACATCGGTATCCTCGAAGGGGATCTGCTCGCCGTTCATAAGGTACAGCAAGCGCGCAATGGCCAAGTAGTTGTTGCTCGCGTTGACGATGATGTAACAGTTAAACGCTTTGAAAAGAAAGGGAATCTCGTTTATCTACATGCTGAAAATGAAGATTACTCCCCGATTAAAGTCGATTTAAGTTTCCAAAGTCTAACAATTGAAGGGCTCGCCGTAGGGGTGATCCGCAATGGAGATTGGCTATGAACAAACTACTAGGTAATGCCCCGCGTCACCCCGGTTTATGGCTCGATGCGGTACGCGAAACCGATACAGACTGGCAGCATACGCCTATCATCACTATGCCCACCGAGAGCCAAGGGCGCCAAGAGCTAATGCAACTTAGCAAACAATTGGCACAATTGAGCCAACAAGGCCGCTGGGTCGTGCTCATCAACCCACCCAGTATTGGCTACAAGCAGTTACTGGCCAGCGCCGGCGTGCGTATGGATCGCGTACTCTTAGTCCATGCGAAAGATGAAGTGGAAACCCTGTGGGCCATGGAAAAAGCCTTAACTAGCGGCACTTCCAGCGCAGTAATTACTTGGATCCACTCACTCGATGCCCGCGACAATCGTCGTTTGCAAATTGTGGCCAAGAGCGCCCGCGCCATGGGAATCGTGCTAGAAGATGTCGTAAATCACTCACCTACGGACGCGACACTCAAGCAACCTGCTCACTTTGCCCAAGGTAGTTTTTTTAGCTCTGTTCATTAAAATTTTTGCACTGCGTATTTAGCCTTGAAAGCCGCCTCACCTGTGAATGTGGGGCTTTTTTTTTGGCAATTTTTCAGACAATTAGAAAAAGAAGTGATCTTGATCAATTTTTAAACAGCAAGTATGTTTGATTCAGGCGAGCATAATATATCGCCCATTTAGGCAAAAAATATCGACGATTTATCGAATATCTCTTGCACACAAAAATCGAGAATAATGGGTTTATTCAGCAGTATGTGCCAGTGTGGCTAATACCAGCAGTAACAATACTTAATCAAAAGTAAGCCGCCAACGCACGTTGAAGTCAGAGAAGCTTTTTTGGGAACTGAAGAGTTTGCATAGAGTTGAGACTTACTGTGTTGCTCTTCTTTGTGGTTGCTATTCGCAATTGGCAGAGGAGAAGTCTTGTGAAGCAATGGTTGTATTGTTTACTCGTGGTGCTATTCGCCCCACCGTTGGCCGCAGCGGACATGCGGTTCAACATGACCCCCGGCGTAACAGAAATCAGTGGCAAGGTTTATCACTTACACATGACGATTCTGTATATCTGCTGCGCGATAGGCCTAGTGGTTTTTGGCGTGATGATTTATGCCATGATCAACCACAGAAAATCTAAGGGCGCGGTCGCGTCTCACTTCCATGAGAGCACAAAAGTCGAAATCGCGTGGACGATTATTCCTTTTGTCATTCTGATCTTAATGGCGATTCCCGCCACGAAAACTCTGATTGCCATGGAAGATCCCAGCAATGCCGATCTCACGGTAAAAGTCACAGGTTCTCAATGGAAATGGCATTATAGCTACTTCGATCAAGATATTGATTTTTACAGTATTCTCGCAACTCCAAGACCTCAAATCGAAGGTAGTGAAGCCAAGGGAGAGCACTACTTACTCGAGGTCGATAAACCCCTAGTATTACCCATCAATCGTAAAATCCGCTTCTTGATGACCTCAGAGGATGTCATCCACTCATGGTGGATGCCCGCCTTTGCGGTAAAAAAAGACGCTAACCCAGGTTTTATCAACGAGGCGTGGACCCGTATCGACAAACCCGGCATTTACCGTGGCCAATGTGCCGAGCTTTGCGGTAAAGACCATGGTTTTATGCCGATAGTGGTACAGGCATTGCCCGAAGCCGAGTTCGATGCTTGGGTTGTAGAACAAAAACAAGCCGCCAATGCCGCAGCGCAAGCCGCACAAGCCGCGTTATCACAAACACTGACTAAAGAAGAGCTGATGGCTCAGGGTGAGCAAGTTTACCTCGGTCACTGCGCGGCCTGTCACCAACCCAACGGTGAAGGTCTACAAGGAGTATTCCCGCACCTCAAAGGCAGCCCCATTGCGACCGGACCACTGAGCGGCCATCTTGAAATCGTGCTCAATGGTAAAACGGGTACGGCCATGCAAGCCTTTGGCAAACAATTAACGACCCAAGAGATTGCCGCCGTGATTACCTATGAGCGTAATGCGTGGGGCAATAACACGGGGGATGCGGTGCAAGCCAAAGACGTTGATGCCCATAAATCAGGTGGCACCAATAGCGAACCAGTAGCAACGACTCCGCCCCCAGCAACCACCGATGCGCCAAAGCCTGCGACAGAACCCGCCGCCAGTGTCGACCCCGCGAGTCTTCCCACGCTTAGCCATGATGAACTGATGGCCGAAGGGGAAAAGACCTATGCCACGATTTGCGCCGCCTGCCACCAGCTAACGGGTGCCGGTATGCCTCCCGCCTTCCCCGCCCTTGCTGGCAGCGCTATCGCAACGGGTCCGGTCGCCAATCACATCGACATTGTGATGCACGGTAAACCGGGCACGGCGATGCAGGCATTTGGCACACAACTCACGCCACAACAGCTTGCCGCCATCATTACCTATGAGCGCAATGCGTGGGGCAATAATACTGGCGATACAGTGCAACCCGCTGATATTGCTCGCCATGGACAGTAGGGGATTAAGATGAGCACACTGACTCAAGACCAAATTGCCGCCCATGATGAACACCATCACGGTGCACCTAAAGGCATCATGCGCTGGTTACTCACCACTAACCACAAGGACATTGGCACCCTGTACCTATGGTTTAGTTTCATAATGTTTTTAACCGGTGGTGCGATGGCCATGGTGATCCGTGCCGAACTCTTTCAGCCCGGATTACAACTCGTTGAGCCTAACTTCTTCAACCAAATGACCACAGTGCATGGGTTAATCATGGTATTCGGCGCCGTGATGCCAGCCTTTACAGGACTGGCTAACTGGCTGATCCCGATGATGATTGGCGCGCCTGATATGGCACTTCCTCGGATGAACAACTGGAGTTTCTGGATCCTGCCCTTCGCCTTTACTATTTTACTGAGCTCACTGTTTATGGAAGGCGGCGGCCCTAACTTCGGTTGGACCTTCTACGCACCACTCTCGACCACTTATAGCCCTGACAGCACAGCATTATTTGTATTCTCTATTCATATCATGGGGATAAGTTCGATCATGGGCGCCATCAACGTGATCGTCACCATAGTCAACCTACGCGCTCCCGGCATGACCTGGATGAAGTTACCGCTGTTCGTTTGGACTTGGCTGATTACCGCTTTCTTGCTGATCGCCGTGATGCCTGTGCTCGCGGGCGCCGTCACTATGGTGTTAACCGATAAGTTTTTCGGTACTAGCTTCTTCGAGGCGGCAGGTGGTGGTGATCCTGTGATGTTCCAGCATATCTTCTGGTTCTTCGGTCACCCCGAAGTCTACATCATGATTCTGCCTTCCTTCGGCATTATCTCCGCCATTGTTCCAGCTTTCAGCCGTAAACCATTATTCGGCTATTCATCCATGGTGTATGCCACGGCGAGTATTGCGATTTTGTCCTTCCTCGTGTGGGCGCACCATATGTTCACCACCGGTATGCCTGTGTTTGCTGAGTTGTTTTTTATGTACTGCACTATGCTGATTGCTGTGCCGACTGGGGTGAAAGTGTTTAACTGGGTAGCGACCATGTGGCGCGGCTCATTGAGTTTTGAAACCCCAATGTTGTTCGCGGTGGCCTTTATTATCCTGTTCACTATTGGCGGCTTCTCTGGCCTGATGCTCGCCATCACACCGGCCGACTTCCAATACCACGATACTTACTTTGTGGTGGCCCACTTTCACTATGTGTTAGTCACTGGTGCGATTTTCTCCATCATGGCGGCGGCCTATTACTGGTTGCCAAAATGGACCGGCCATATGTACAGCGAAAAGCTCGGCCAGTGGCATTTCTGGTGCTCGGTGATTTCGGTTAACGTGTTGTTTTTCCCGATGCATTTCTTAGGTCTTGCGGGTATGCCAAGGCGTATCCCCGATTACTCGATTCAATTTGCCGATGTAAACCAAATCGTGTCGATTGGGGGTTTTGCCTTTGGTCTTTCTCAGCTGATTTTCCTCGTGTTGGTGATTAAGTGCATTCGGGGCGGCGAAAAGGCGCCCGCCAAACCTTGGGAAGGCAGCGAAGGCTTAGAGTGGACCCTACCCAGCCCTGCCCCCTACCACTCTTTCACCACGCCACCCGAGGTGAAATAACATGCAAGGCCAACCCCATCAGCCCAACATCAAGTCCAACCGTAAGCTCATCAGCCTGCTGGTGCTGGGCTGCCTTGGGATGTTTGGCTTTGGGTTCGCCTTAGTGCCGCTCTACGATGTGTTGTGCGAAAAACTGGGGATTAATGGCAAAACCTCCAATACTGCCAGCAGTTATCAAGCGATCACTGTGGACAAGAACCGGGTGGTAACGGTGGAGTTTATCTCGCAGGTGCAGACGGGCATGCCGTGGAAATTTGAGCCACAAACGAAACGGCTCGAAGTGCATCCGGGAGAACTCATTCACACGGCATTCCTGGCGCAAAATGTCTCTAACAGAGCGATCGTGGGCCAGGCGATTCCTTCTATTTCGCCCGGACAAGGCGCGGCTTATTTCAATAAAACCGAATGTTTTTGTTTTAACCAACAACACTTAGCCGCCGCGAGTCGCGCCGAGCTACCGTTGATCTTCTTTGTGGATCCTCAATTACCCGAGTCTATCCACACCTTAACCCTCTCTTACACCCTCTACGACATTACCGACAAGCAGTTAGCGTCTGCCATAGAGCAAGGAGCTGCAAAATGACCACTAAACATGAGACTTACTACGTACCCGCCCAGAGTGCTTGGCCGATTGTTGGTGCTATCGGCTTGTTTTTAATCGCCTTTGGGGCAGGACATTTTGTACATCAACTCAAATCTGGCGCTTCGGATGGCGGCTATATTCTACTGGCAGGCATAGCCGTCATCCTGTTTATGCTGGTTGGCTGGTTTAGAACTGTAATCCAAGAATCGATGACAGGCCTCTATTCCCATCAAATGGATAGATCGTTTCGCCAAGGCATGAGCTGGTTTATTTTCTCCGAGGTGATGTTCTTTGCCGCCTTCTTCGGCGCCTTATTTTACGCCCGCATGATCGCAGTGCCCTGGCTCGGCGGCGCGTCCAACAATGCCATGACCCACGAAGTCCTGTGGCCACACTTCGAGGCCGTTTGGCCACTCGTCACCACACCAGATGGCACCAAAACCGAAGCCATGCCATGGAATGGACTGCCGCTAATCAACACGATTGTGCTGCTGACTTCCTCAGTCACGCTGCATTTTGCCCATATCAGCTTAGAAAAGGGTAAGCGTTCGGCCATCACCCTCTGGCTGGGGCTCACGATTTTACTGGGAATTAGCTTCCTTGCTTTGCAGGCGGAGGAATATAGCCATGCCTACCATGAGATGGGGCTAACGCTCACCTCGGGCGTGTATGGCAACACCTTTTTCCTGCTGACGGGTTTCCACGGCATGCATGTCACCTTGGGCACTATCTTTCTATTAGTCTTGTTTTTCAGAGTGTTAAAAGGCCACTTTAGTGCGGATAAGCATTTTGCCTTCCAAGCAGGCAGTTGGTACTGGCACTTTGTCGATGTGGTTTGGCTCTGCCTGTTTATCTTTGTTTATGTGCTTTAAATATTCGTTGAAACAATAAGTTGAAAACTTAAGGCGTGGGATTGAGACCAAGCAGTCCAGTCCCTAAAGCCACCAGCAAGAGCAGGATAACCAGTACAGAAAATATCACCCTACGGCCCAAATAGCGGCTCATTGGCACCGGGTGTTCAGCGGTTTGGTCGTCACCTTTAACCATAATAATTAAGGCTCTGCCTAGGTTAAAAATGATAAACAGCAACAGCAGTACTAAAACACACTTAAAAATGAGCGGGATGTTCATACGCTATCCTTATGTTTTGCTGACCAAATTGATTTGGTTACCAAGATATATTTGGTTGCGTAGGGCAGTGTCGTTACTACTGATATTGACTGTGGTGGTATTCGTGGTTTTGGTCAAGCTAGGTTTGTGGCAAATGGATAGGGCAGTTGAAAAAACCGAACTACTCGCACAAATGGAGGCCAGACAATCCGCTGCCACACTCAATCCTGAACAACTCATCGCTGAATTGGCTAAAGGCAGCGTCACGGGCTACCGCTTACAAGTTCAAGCAAAACCCGCGAATCCACAAATCTGGTTGCTCGACAATCAGGTCTATCAAGGGCAAGTGGGCTATCTCGCCTTTCAATTACTGCAAATAACGTCAGCAAATCAGGCAAGTAATGCCGAGCAGCCTTGGTTGTTACTCGAACTCGGCTTTATCGCCGCGAAATCCCACCGAGATGCCTTACCCGAAGTCAGCCACATAGTCGGTGAACTGGCTCTTACAGGCCGCCTCTATCAAAAACAGATTAATCCCTTGAGCCATCATTTATTAGCAGAACCCTTCACCACGGAACAAGGCGAACGGATTCGGTTTCAAAATCTTAATCTACCCGAAATGGCACAAATGTTAGGACATCCTATCCTACCCGCGGTGTTACAACCCGATGCCTTACCCCAATTACAACCCGCGCAGGCCTTACCCCACCCTTGGCAGCCTTTCCCCCTCTCGGCCCAAAAACATTGGGGTTATGCATTGCAATGGTTTGCCATGGCAACTGTGTTTGCGGGGCTGATGGGTTGGCAAACAATGAAATACCTCAAAACATCACGACAACGGCATCAAGCCGATAAGGAGGCGACTAAGACCGAGTGACAGATATCAGCAAGATGTTAATAAAAAACAATAAAACAAAGCATTAGGGACAATAAGAGGAGCAAATATGGACTCCCAACAAACAGCCAAATACCGCGCATTGGGGTTATTACTACTGGCCTTTATCGCGCCTGTGGTCATCGCTAAGTTAGTGCTGAGCATGCATTGGTATCAAGGCGGCTCCACCAACTACGGTGAGCTCATCAGCCCAGAAACCAGCTATACCAGTCTTGGCCTTAACAATCCTCAGCCTAAGGAATGGCAACTGCTGTATTTATTGCCCGCAAAGTGCGATGAAGCTTGCCGCGAACGCTTGTATATCCTGCGTCAGAGTCATACCGCCTTAGGGCCAGATCAGGCTCGCGTCGAACCGCTTATTCTTGTGAATCCAGACAGTGACTTAAACGCATTAACCAGCTTTAACTTCAACACTCAGCCCGCCAGCCAAAGCCTCAGTCAATGGCTTGACCAACAACAGCTGATTATTGTCGATCCACTCGGCGCACTCGTGCTGCGTTACCCCCAAGTGCAAGGCAAGGCGGCACATTTAGCTCAGGGTAAGGCCTTGGTCGCGGATCTGCGTAAGTTATTGAAACTATCGAGGGTAGACTAATGCAACTGACTTGGCTCCTACGCGTCACCATAGTCTTTACCCTGTTAGTGATTTTAATGGGGGCTTACACTCGGCTGTCGGACAGGACTTGGCTGCCCAGATTGGCCCGGTTGCTACGGCCATATCAAAGTGCCCACCCACGACCATGAGATCTCCCATGCCCAAACCCTATTTCCAGACCACGATATCCATCCCGAGAAAGCTTGGCTCGAGATGATCCACAGGTATATCGCGGGCGCCTTGGGCATACTAGTGTTACTGATTTTGATCCTTTGCTTGAAAACATCCCAAGCCCCCAAAAAGCTGCCCTTAGCCATAGTGTTACTCATCATCTTTCAGGCGGCGTTGGGGATGTGGACTGTGACGATGAAGCTAATGCCGATTGTCGTGATGTCCCATTTAATTGGCGGCTTTAGCTTGCTCTCGCTCCTGCTATTACTGTATCTGCGAACACGTCCGAGGCGAATTTTCGAAACCGCTGATATTCACAGTCAGCGTGGTGCGGGCGTAGGATTTAATGGCGCCCATGGTTCGCGGATAGGCACGAGCCTTAAATTTCTCGGCCAGAGTAAACATTTGCCGAAACTGGCGCTGTTGAGTCTGCTGGTGCTGATAGGTCAGATCATGCTCGGCGCATGGACCTCCTCCAACTATGCCGCACTCGCTTGCACGGCTTTGCCGATTTGTGAAGGTAATTGGATGGATAATCTCGCCATTGCCGATGCGTTTTCCCCTTTCCAAGGGCAACACCCAAGCTTTGAATTTGGCGTATTGGATTACCATGCCCGCATGACCATTCATATCGCTCACCGCGTTGGCGCCATTATTACCGCCAGTCTATTGTTGTTGCTCGCCTATCGGTTATTTTTCAGCACCCAGCTCAAGGCCCTAAGCCTATTGCTGGTCGCCTTAGTGATACTGCAGGTGAGTTTAGGGATTTCAAACGTGGTGATGCATTTACCACTGGGGATTGCCGTTTCCCACAATGGCGGCGCGGCGCTGTTACTACTCACCTTAGTCGCGATTAACTATTTCCTTTGGCGCAGGGCACCTTAATCATCGGGGGATTTATCATGGCAAAACCACTCTCTATCAGCAGTCACCCCAGTGTCCATTTGGCTTGGCGTGCCTATTTCGAGATGACCAAACCTAAGGTTGTGGCTTTAATGCTGCTCACCGTCTTAGTCGGCATGTGTTTAGCTATGCCCACCATACTGCCAGTCAAACCTTTAGTGGCCGGCTTACTCGGCATCGCCATGATGGCGGGGTCGGCCGCCGCCTTAAACCATCTGATTGATAGGCGAATCGACGGCATGATGGCACGCACTTATAACCGTCCGCTGCCCAAGGGCCGAGTCTCAGCAACGAGGGCGTTGTTGTTCGCGGCACTCTTAGGCAGCCTAGGTTTTGTGATCCTCTATGTTTTTACTAATCCGCTCACCGCTTGGCTGACCTTTGCCAGCTTGATTGGTTACGCCTTGATTTATACCGCCTATTTAAAACGGGCCACACCACAAAACATTGTCATTGGCGGTTTAGCGGGCGCAATGCCGCCACTCTTGGGCTGGACGGCGGTGACGAATCAATTCCATGGTCATGCGCTATTGCTCGTCATCATCATATTCCTGTGGACGCCGCCGCATTTTTGGGCACTGGCGATTCACAGACGCGCAGAATATGCCAAAGTGGATATTCCCATGCTGCCCGTGACCCATGGGGTAGAATTTACTAAGACCTGTATCTTGCTCTACACGATTTTGCTGGCGATAGCTTGTCTATTGCCCGTGTTAGTCGGGATGAGTGGACCGCTCTACTTTGTGTGCTCAAGCTTGCTCAGCACGGGGTTTATTTATAAAGCGTGGCAGTTAAAGTATCAGGATAGTGAATGGCTGGCGATGCAGGTGTTTCGTTTTTCGATTTATCATTTAATGTTGTTATTCATGGCATTACTGCTCGATCACTATCTTTGGGCTTAATGTGCAACGAGCGATGGGGCGAGCATGGTCAAAGGACAAAATATGCAAGCAAGAATCTCCAACAAGATCTTAGTGATAGCGATTCTGTTAATAGGATTGGGTGGACTATTTGCAGTGAAGTTCAATCCACCTAAGCCCGTTGAGTTAGAGAGTGGTTTTTTGTTTCCCGAGGCGTTCGAGCTAGCGCCCTTTGAGCTTGTCGATCAACAGCAGAAACCCTTTACTAATGCCAATTTGAAGGATCAATGGAGCCTATTCTTTATCGGCTTCACCTATTGCCCCGATGTCTGTCCGACCACCTTAAACAAGCTCGCCGCCGCCTATCCTGAGCTGAAAAAAATTGCCCCCATTCAAATCGTGTTTTTATCCGTAGATCCGAAGCGGGACACCCCAGAGAAACTCCTCACCTACGTGAATTTCTTTAATCCTGAGTTTAAGGCGGTGACGGGTGAGCCAACCCAAATATTCCCCCTCACCCGCAGCCTAGGGCTCACCTATGCCATGGTAGGCGAAGGGGATAATTATCAAGTCGATCATAGTGCTGGCTATGTACTGGTTTCTCCCCAAGGCACGCGGGTCGCGGTATTTAAACCCACGGCAGCCTTAGGTAAAGCTCCTCAAGTACTCAATCAGGCCTTGATCAGCGACTTCGATAAAATCGTCAAAAGCTACAAACCTAAATAGCCGTCGCTGACGTATTACTCTTTAACCCAAGTGCCGTCGTCTTTGGGTCTCACCCATGCCTGCGAAAACCAGTAATAGCCGTTGCGCGTCTTGCTTGGTGCCGTGCAATTGTAGCGCGAGCGACCCGCTGGCAGGGCTAAATCGGCTTGAATGCTAAATTCATTGTCACTGCTCCAAGTTGGTGTTTTAGCGCCTTGCCCTTGGATATAACACATGACTTGCTTGGCCGAAATGTCACTCATATCCAGCTTAACCTTAAGCTCTGGGCGCCAATGCCCACCCTTAAGCTCTGGATCGCTAGGCGTTTGCTCAAGCACTGGCATATTGAGGCTGTATAACTTGGCTTTTAGGCTCTTTAGATCCGCATATTGCCCCGCTACAGGGAAGCGCGGCAGCGCCGTGAGTGGTGAGTACGGCCCCGCCGCCCCAGACTGCTGGCCAAAGGCAACGAAGCCATTTTCGGTCAACATATCTTGAATCGCCTGATTGTATTCGCCATAGGGATAGGCCAGCATTTTAAAGCTCTGCCCCGTCGCCTCACGAATCGCGTTTTCGGTGTCCTGAATATTTGCTTTAATTCGTGCCAGCCATTGGCTTGGGGATTCATTGTCAAGTTTGCGGATCAGATGCTCATGGGCCCAGCTGTGGTTAGCAATGTCGGCCCCTTCCTTGGAGAGCTTAATCAGATCTTCCCAGGTCATCATCTCGGTAAACTTTTGTTTAATCGGCTCAATCGCCACAAATAGGGTGTAGGGAAAACCAAATTCCTTTAGGATAGGGTGCGCTGTGGTCGCAATGCTGCGATAACCATCATCGAAGGTGATCGCCACCGTTTTTGCGGGTAAATCTTGCTTGTTTTTGATCGCCTCAACCACTTGGGATAAGGGAATAACCTTAAAACCATCGTCCGCCAGAAACTGCATTTGCTCACGAAATTGTGCAGGCGTGACGCTCGTCGCCGCCGGCGTGGTTTCTGACACATGGTGATACTGTAAAATGACCACAGCATGGGCCGAGAAAGTCATCAGCCCTAAGAGTGCCAATAACGCACGTTTAACCATAATGTGAATACCTCTGAATCAATGACTACCGCAAAATCCACCGCACTCGCGCTCCTGTTGAATGGCACCAAGAATCGCCAGCTGCTCGCGCTTGCCCTGCCGATGATCCTCTCCAATATCACGGTTCCGCTGTTGGGATTGGTCGATACGGCCGTCATCGGGCATTTAAGTGACGCCTATTATTTAGGGGGCGTCGCACTCGGGTCAACGATTATCACATTAATCATTTGGTTATTAGGCTTTTTACGGATGGCGACCACCGGATTGGTCGCACAGGCCTATGGCGCAAACGATACCGCGCGCCAATTAAAGTTGCTGGTCCAAGGCGCCATGTTGGCGACTGGGCTGGGTATCGCGGTGATCCTATTACAGATCCCGATACTGAATTTAGCGCTCGGTCTCTCCGAGGCGAGTGTGGAAGTCGAGCGTTATTGCCGAGAATATTTTCAGGTCCGAGTCTGGTCGACGCCATTCGCCCTGCTTAATTTAGTGATGCTCGGCTGGCTACTTGGCAGACAACAACCTAAGGCGGCCATGTGGCAGCTCATCTTCGCCAACTTAGCCAATATTATCCTCGATGTGCTCTTCGTCTTAGGTTTAGGCTGGGGAGTTAAAGGGGCTGCACTTGCCTCGGTATGTGCGGATATCACCGCCTTTAGCGTTGCGTTATACATGGTATTACAACAGCTTAAGTTAATACCTCGATTCCAATTTGCCGATATCAGAGTTCACCTGAACTTGTCGGGTTACGGCCAGCTGCTAAGGCTCAATACCGATATTTTTATCCGCAGCCTATGCCTGCAAACCGCTTTCGCCTTTATGACTTTTCACGGTGCAGGCCTTGGGGATAATACGGTCGCAGCCAATGCGGTCTTATTGAATTTACTGTTATTAATCGCCTACGCCCTCGATGGCATAGCCTATTATGCCGAGGCGGAAGTGGGCAAAGCCTACGGGCAACAACGCACACAACCACTGCGTGAAGCCGTGCTCCTCGCCTGGTGTTGGTCAGCCATCACAGCCCTAGGTTTTAGCCTGATATTTTATCTTTTTGGAGACCATATCATCGGGCTGCTAACCAATATTGATGAGGTGAGAACCACAGCGCAAATTTATCTGCCTTGGCTGATATTACTGCCGCTTTGGTCTTTTAGTTCCTATCTGTTTGATGGGGTTTATATTGGCGCAGCTAAGGGCAAAGTGATGCGTAACAGTATGATTATCGCAACATTTGGCGCCTTCTTCCCGACATGGTATTTACTGCAATCGCTGTTGCCTTCCGAACAAGCTAACCATGCTCTGTGGGCGGCCATGACGGCCTTTATGCTAACGCGCAGCCTCACCCTAGCGACACATTACCGCTTTAGCAAGGCATTTATTCTTAATTAGTTCTGTAAAGACAGTAGCTTACTTAAGGTTATCCCATTAAGATACGCGGCATTGTTGTAATGAAATTGTGATGCGCTATGAAAAGGATTTTACCTTTGTTACTCCTGTGGCTAAGTCTGCCACTGCTTGCCCAAACGGTACCACAGCTTCCGGTCGAGGCTTTTGCCAGTATTCCCGATGTCAGCTCAGTCCAACTGTCGCCCGATGGCAAAAAAATTGCCTCTATCGTTCGGGTCGACCAGCCCAAACTTAAGGGCACTGTGGTCAGTATTCTCGATTTAGAAACGGGCAACAAAGACTACGCGATTCACACCGATAACCAGAAGTTTGTCCTGCTGTCATTACAGTGGGCAAATGACACTACTTTGCTGATCAGCGCTAAGTTTCCGGCAAACCGCTATGGTACACCGACTACCGAAACTCGGTTGGTGAAGTACGATTTAACTACACGAAAAACCACGAGCGTACTCGCCCGTAGCGTCATCGACCGACTCAGTTGGATCCCCCAACATCAGGGACAGATTATCGATATGATGCCGGATGATCCCGATAATATCTTGCTCTCCCTCGATGGTATGGGCGAAGAAGTGGGTGAAGACAGCGTGCTGAGAGTCAATCTCTCTCAGGGGAAATCCGCGTTTATTCAAAACTCTAAACGTAAAATCATCGGCTGGATAACCGACAGACAACATAAGGTCCGTATCTCCATCTATAACGATGACACTGAATATAGGATCTACGAGCAACCCGAACAAAAGGCAGAGCCACGCTTACTCTGGACCTTTAAAGCCTTCTCCGACGAGAGCGTCTGGCCACTGGGCTTCGATGCCGACCCCAACATCTTATTCGTACGCGCCTACCACCAAGGCTTTGAAGCTATCTTCAAGGTGAATTTAACCGATCCTAAGCTCACCAAGGAACTGGTATACGCCAACGAAGATACCGATGTTGAAGGCAATCTCATCTATTCAGAACTCAAGAAAAAAGTCATTGGGATCAGTGAAGGCGACGGCGAAGAATATACCTTCTGGGATCCTGAGTATGCGGGTCTGCAAAATGGGTTGAAAGCGGTATTGCCCAATGCCCATAACTACATCACCCAATTTAGCGCGGATGAACGCCGCTATATCGTCTACTCCACCAGTTCGACTCAACCTGGCACCTATTACTTCGGCGATAGGGATGAAAAAGCGCTGTTTCCGATTGCCGATAGATATAGCCAACTAAGCAGCGAGCAACTCGCCGACACTCAATATCTGAGCTACGAAGCGCGGGATAAACTCAAAATCGATGCTTACCTGACAGTGCCAAAGGGCCTCGAAGCCAAGCAACTCCCCACCATTATCTTCCCCCACGGCGGGCCGATTAGTTACGACAGTAACGACTTCGATTATTGGTCGCAGTTTTTCGCTAACCGTGGCTACGCGGTATTTCGAATGAACTTTAGGGGCTCGGCAGGCTACGGCTATGAGTTTATGAAGGCCGGCCTCAAAAGCTGGGGACTCGAAATGCAAAACGATGTGGAAGATGGTACACGTTACTTAATCAATCAAGGGATTAGCGATCCACAGCGTATCTGTATCGTCGGCGCGAGTTATGGTGGTTATGCCGCCTTAATGGGCGCGGCGATGACACCTGATCTGTACCGCTGCGCGGTCAGTGTGGCTGGTGTAACAGATGTGGCTTACCTAGTAAAATCCAGTCGTCGTTTTACCAATTATGAAGTCGTTAAAGAACAAATTGGCGATGATTTTAGCGCCCTCTATGAACGCTCACCCGTTAGTAAAGCCGATAAGATCACTATCCCGGTATTACTACTGCATGGCGATAAGGACCGAGTGGTTAAGGTGCAACATAGCCGCGAAATGTTCGACGAACTGAAATCACGTAAGAAAAACGTCGAATATATTGAGCTCGAAAATGGCGACCATTATTTAAGTAACAATGACCATAGGCTAACCACCTTTAAGGCGCTCGATAAGTTTTTAGCCGACAATCTGAAAACCCAACTATAGCCACAAAACGCCATAAAAAAACGCGACTCACAGGTCGCGTTTTTTTATTCAGTTCGACACCAGCTTAAGCGTAAGAATGCGCTCCGTGTTGGTGATCGGTCACATCGCTCACACCAGAGAGTTCACCTGGGAACATATCGAGTAGCTGCTTCTCGATACCATCTTTTAGGGTGATATCAACTTGCGAACAACCGTTACATCCACCGCCAAACTGCAGTACTGCTACGCCTTCTTGGGTGATTTCAACCAGCATGATGTTACCACCATGGCTTGCCAGTTGTGGGTTGATTTCAGATTGGATCACATACTCAACACGCTCTGCTAAAGGCGCATCTGAAGCCACTTTACGCATTTTTGCGTTAGGGGCTTTAAGGGTTAATTGCGAACCTAATTGATCGGTCACGAAGTCGATTGAGGCTTCTTCTAAGAAAGGCGCACTCTTCTCGTCAACCATAGCGCTAAAGCCATTGAATTCTAATTCAATATCATCGCTTTCAACGGCGTCAGGCGGGCAGTAAGACACGCCACACTCGGCTTGTGCGGTACCTGGACTGATCACAAATACGCGAATATGAGTGCCTTCAGGTTGATCGGCTAACAACTTTACAAAATGGGCCTGAGCCGCATCGGAAATAGTAATCATGGAAACCAGCTCCGTCAGGGGATACCTGAGTGTTTTAGTAAGAATTAGGCGTATGATACTCCTACTCACACGCGCTTTGTAGTCCCTAGGGTAGCAAGTTCTGGAATTTTGCAAAATCCATCACGCTTTCAATGCAACAACTTAACCTGTAGATCACTAACGGATAGCTAACGCGGAATGTCGTTTTCACCCACAATATCATCCAACAACCCCGGTGCTTCGGCTCTGGCGAGACACCATATTTGCACTTGTATATATCGCGCCTCGAACAAGCGGGCGATTTCTGCCACTGTGGTCCCCGTGGTGACCACATCGTCCACCAGCGCAATCCGTTGATAGGCAAAATCGGCATTTAACTCAAAAGCATCCTGTAGATTTCGCCGGCGCTGTGCGCCATTGAGTCCGGCTTGTGGGCGGGTATCCTGCCGCCGAATTAATCCGTCACTGACCAGTGGCAGCGAGAGCTGCTTCGATAATTCATGGGCAATTAACCATGCTTGATTAAATCCACGTTGGCGCAGCCGATTCGGATGTAAAGGGACTGGCACTATGGCCTGCGGTAGAGTGATTAAGTCTTGTTGTTCGAGCTGACCAATGCGCGCCACTAAGGCTTGGCACAATATGGGTAAAGCGGCGAGTTGTCCCTGATATTTAATGGCCGCTATCCAAGGGCCAAAGCCTTGATGATAACTGCAAGGTGCGATGACTTTTCGCGGTTGATGCCTTAGGCACTCACCGCAATATTCGAGTTCAAGCGGCATGGATTTTCCACAACCTAAACAAATTGGGCTGTGATATAAGCCCGTTTGCAGGCATATCTGGCAAAATCCGGCTTCCTTTGCATTGAGGGATTGGTGGCACAGTAAGCAGCGGTTAGGTAAACTGCCCGCCAAGTAACGCTGCCCCAAATGCGAAACTATGCGTAACAGCTTCGCCCCCTGTTGCGACCAAGTCCATTTGCTATCGCCCGACATACAACTTCCTATTAGAGGTATTTTAGTGAACTCTGCGACGCCAGCCCATCATCCGCAACTGCATATCGACACCCGAGGCCAAGGGCCGGATCTGGTCATGCTCCATGGTTGGGGTGTTAATAGCGCCGTCTTCACGCCGCTCCATGAGCAGCTTTCTGAGTATAGAGTCCACTATGTCGATCTGCCGGGCTTTGGCTTAAGTCAGCCAATCGCGGGCGATTTATCGACTTGGGTGGATGCACTAATTCATGCCTTACCCGCCAATGCGATTTGGGCCGGCTGGTCACTGGGGGGCTTAGTAGCCACCCAAGCCGCCATAAGCTACCCATCCCATGTCAGAGGATTAATGACTATCGCCTCCTCGCCCTGTTTTATGGCAAGGGAGGAAGAAGCATGGCCCGGCATTCCACCGCAGGTGCTCAGCATGTTTGGCGAGCAGCTTGGGCAAAATTTACCAAAAACGATTGAGCGCTTTTTAGCGATTCAGGCCATGGGCAGCGAAACCGCCAAAGACGATATTAAGCAGCTGCGAGATTTAGTCTTAGCACGCCCGCTACCCGATGCAGCGGCCTTAACTCAAGGTTTGGATATGTTGAATCAAATCGATCTTAGGCCGTATCTCTCAGCGATACAGCAACCTTGGCTGCGGATCTGGGGTCGACTCGATGGACTCGTGCCCAAACGCGTTCAACCTCAAATGCCCACCGCCAGTCACATCACTGACGTCATGCTTGCCAAGGCATCCCACGCACCGTTTGTGTCCCACAGGGAAGAATTCTTGCAGGCAATCACACCTTGGCTGGCGCAATTCAAGGACTAGTGCTTTATCTTTGTGCAATAAATGGCTAGTATTTAACCATTAGGGCTACAAGGAATTTTTCATGCTGCTTGTCAGTAATTACCCCCAAGTTCCGATAGCGACGACCAATGTCGCGACGGACTCGGCTCGGGTCGACAATCAGCTCAAGCCTGTCGTTATCCCGCCACAGGCCGCGACTAAGGGCCATGAAGAACGTGCCTTTAATCCGCAAAATGAGCGTACCGCAGATCAAACTCAGCAACAGGCACGTTTGCTCGAGCAAAATCAGCAACAAGTTCAAGACAAACAGCAACAGCAGCAGTCTTCACAGCAGCAGAGCCAGCAACAGCAAGAGAAACAAGCGCCCCTAGTTGCTGCCGATCGTGCACTTCCTAAAACCCTTAAAGTGCCAGTGCGCGGCCCAGCGGCGCTGCAGCGTAAGGATATTCGGTTAAAGGTCGGCCAAAATACTCCTCGCCCCGCCAATACTACGGCGAAAACCACGACTGCGGCCGCGCGTCAGCCGATGCAAGGGGAATCCCCTCAGTTTTATCAACAGGTTGGCCAGCGTATTGGGCAATATTATGCGCAGCAAACTCAGCCAGAAGCCGAACCAGCTATGTCAGCTTGGATTTAAAATCTGCTGGTTTAAAGATAAGTTTCAAAATAAAAATGCCGCTAATCAGCGGCATTTTTCATTCGGTTATTTACCCGAGCGATACAGCTCTTGCTGGTAGGCTAGGCTGCCCCACAGCGCCCAACCTAAGGCCTTTTTCTCCAGCGCCTGCGCCGCTGGGGCATAAGGCGTTAAGTGCTCGGTCTTTTCATCGTACTGGAAGCCCTGCGCCGCTTTCTCTGGCTGCAGGATAACCACATCTTTACCTTCCATCAGGGAAAAGTTTTTATCGTATTGCATCAGCGCACGCCCCGGCCAATCATCGCTGACCTGGGTTAAGTCACGACCTAACATAGGGTAAGAGTCTGAAATACCAATCAAAGATAACAGGGTTGGCGGCAAGTCGATTTGACTCACAATACGGTGATCGCGTTTTGGCGCAACATTATCTCCAATGATTAACCCCGGAATACGGAAGCGCGATACTGGAACCAAATCGGCCCCACCAACGCGGCTATCGTGGTCGGCGACCACGATAAAAATAGTGTCCTTCCAGTAGTCGGCATTTTTCGCCAGTTTGAAGAACTCACCAATCGCATAATCGGCATATTTGGCCGCGTTATTGCGAGTTTGCTTAGGTTGTTCATACAGCTCAATGCGGCCATCGGGGAATTCGAATGGGTCGTGGTTACTCGAGCTAAACACCAAGCTAAAGAATGGTTTACCTTCACTGTGAAGACGCTCGAACTCACTATTCGCCTTACGCATTAAATCTTCGTCGGATGCACCCCAAGAGCCAACAAAGGCCGGAGACTTATAATCCTTCTGGTCGATAATGTCGCTAAATCCATTACCGAGGAAGAAACTGCGCATGTTGTCGAAATGGCTCTCACCACCGTAGATAAATTGGGTGGTGTAACCGTGGTTTTTTAGCAATTCGGCGAGAGTGAAAAAGCCCGTCTGGCTCTTACCGAGTTTTACCACGGCGCGGGCCGGTGTTGGCGTAAAACCTGTGGTGACCGCTTCGATTCCGCGCACTGAACGTGTCCCAGTGGCGTAAAGATTATCGAAATACCAGCCTTCCTGTGAGAGCGCATCGATATTCGGCGTTAAGGGCATACCGCCTAAGCTCCCCACAAAACGGGCGCCTAAACTTTCCTGTAACAGGATGACTAGGTTTTTCGGTTTACCGCTATAACTGGCCTGGTTAAAGCTCAATGAAGGGATATCGCTCGAGGTAAAGGCACTCTCGGGGCGACCACTCTCTTGTCTGATGGTCTTGATGATCTCATCTCTATCTAATGAGCCATACACCTTAGAGGCGTCTTCTTCGCTGCCCATTTGCTTGATTGCAAACACTAACGAATAAGCAGAGTTAATCACGAGGGAGTTCACTAATGGATCGTCGGCAAATGCCACCATCGCTGGGTTGATTGGACGATGGCCTAAGGTTGAGCGCGCGCCCAATAGGGTCACAACGATCACCATGACAGCTAGCACAGGACGCCAATACCAACGGGGGAAACGCAGATTTTTAGTTAACTTACCGCTGAGTATCCAACCGCCCCACAACGTCGCTATGGTAAGCAGCACAGAGAAAATCAGCTCTAGCTTGCGTCCCGCCCACAGCATCGACAGCACTTCTTTAGGGTAAATCAAATATTCCACATACAAGCGGTTCGGGCGAATGCCGTATTCCTCAATAAAGGCTGGCGTTGAAACCTCAAGGAACACAATGGCCCACAGGCCTAAGGTTAGCCATAGGCGCAGCACCCATTGCCAAATGCGGCCAAGCAGGTGTTCACCCGAAAACAACGCCGTACCTAAGGCGGCGATGCCCCATAACCAACACAGGGTTGCGATATCGACACGAATACCTTGTAGTAGCAGATGCGACCAACCGTCAACGGCGGCCACACGTTCGCCCTGCCACAGACCTAAGCCGATACGGCTTGCCGTAGCAATAGCGAGAACTAACAGACTGAAAACAAGAATGACGCGAAATGGCCCATGGGCGGACTGGCGTCCACGAGCGGATGAACCTGACTGCATGTATAACCCCAAAACATTAAACTTCCACTCAGCTTTGGAGTGTCAATTTGAAAAAAATCGGTGAAAAAGTTGTGGTATGACAAC
Organism: Shewanella sp. Koi 1; assembly: GCF_052907445.1. Classification (NCBI taxonomy): domain Bacteria; kingdom Pseudomonadati; phylum Pseudomonadota; class Gammaproteobacteria; order Alteromonadales; family Shewanellaceae; genus Shewanella; species Shewanella sp. Koi 1. Next base: position 4,696,690 of record NZ_JBREJM010000001.1, read on the forward strand.
CGATTTTGCTTAACGTTGCATTAAATGCCGACTTTATATTACCTAGGACAGCATATATGCAACAATTTTGTGGCTAACAAGTAAAAAATGTCGACTCGAACACAGGTGTGTATCCGAGTCGACCTGAGTCAGATTACTTTTTCAGCTTTGCGAAAGCGTCGGCAAAGGCATTGCCCATGGCCGCATTGACAGGTGCCGCTTTTGGCGCAGGACGCGAAGACTTATGCTGGGCATTGCCCTTATGAGCCTGTGGCTTACCTTGGGATGGTCCGCGAGTTTGAGTCTTGCTTGATCGATAGCCTCATCCAGACGCATACTCAAACCGATACGACGACGCTCGACATCGACCTCCATCACCTTCACTTTCACTACATCACCCGCTTTGACCACTGTATGGGGATCGGTAATAAATTTGTCGGTTAATGACGAGATATGCACTAAACCATCTTGATGCACACCGATATCCACAAAGGCACCAAAGTTAGTCACGTTGGTGACAACGCCCTCGAGGATCATCTCAGGTTTCAGATCCTTAAGCTCCTCAACCCCATCCTTAAACTTGGCGGTTTTAAACTCACCACGGGGGTCACGACCCGGTTTATCCAGCTCGCTGAGGATGTCGGTCACTGTCGGTAAACCAAACTCAGGGGTCGTAAACTCCTGCGGCTTGATATTGCGTAGCAGCTCAGAATTACCGATAAGGCTCGCCAACTCCACTTGCTTAGTCTTAGCAATGGTTTCGACCAGCGCATAGGCTTCGGGGTGAACCGCCGACATATCCAATGGATTGTCGCCATCACGGATCCGCAAAAAGCCCGCGGCTTGTTCAAAGGCTTTAGGGCCTAAGCGCGGCACTTTCAGCAGTTCTTTACGGTTTTTGAAGGCACCATTGGCATCGCGGTAATCAACCAGGTTTTTCGCTAAGGTTTTGTTTAACCCCGCCACCTGCGACAGCAAAGGCACTGACGCCATGTTTAAATCCACGCCCACACCGTTTACGCAGTCTTCGACCACGGCTTCGAGCGAGCTAGACAGCTGGCTTTGGCTTACATCGTGCTGGTATTGACCCACACCGATAGATTTAGGCTCAATCTTCACCAGTTCCGCTAAGGGATCCTGTAGACGGCGAGCAATCGAAACAGCGCCACGAATAGACACGTCCAGCTCAGGGAATTCCAGCGCGGCGAGTTCTGAGGCAGAATACACGGAAGCGCCAGCTTCACTCACCATCACCTTGGTCAGTTGCGGTTGGCTATCCTTAAGGCTGGCAATCAACTCACCCGCTAACTTGTCAGTTTCGCGGGATGCAGTGCCGTTACCAATCGCGATTAATTCCACCTTATGCATTTGCGCTAAGTTGGCTAAGGTACGAATCGACTTGTCCCACAAATTCTGCGGCGCATGGGGGAAGATAGTCGTATGTGCGACCAGCTTACCCGTGTTATCCACCACGGCTACTTTAACGCCCGTGCGTAGCCCCGGGTCTAGACCCATAGTCGCCTTAGCGCCCGCTGGTGCGGCCATAAGTAAGTCGCCTAAGTTGCGGGCAAACACTTTAATGGCTTCTGCTTCGGCGCGCTCACGCATTTGCGAGATAAACTCGGTTTCCATCTGCAGGGCAATTTTAATCCGCCATGTGGCGGTCACAACGGTCTTAAGCCATTGATCGACACTACTATCGCCGAGTTTTAGGCCTAAGTGCTCGCTAATGATCACTTCACAGTAACTGCCCTGACCCGCTTCGGCAGCTGGATCGGCATTCATAGATAGGGAGAGGAAACCCTCATTGCGGCCACGCAACATCGCCAAGGCGCGGTGTGAAGGCACTTTCGCCAGAGGTTCACTGTGCTCAAAATAGTCGCGGAACTTAGCGCCTTCCTTCTCTTTGCCGGCGATAACACGGCTCTCTAACACACTGTTTTGGCTCAGGTGTTCACGAACTTTACGCAGTAATTCCGCATCTTCGGCGTAACGCTCCATCAGAATATAACGGGCGCCTTCCAGTACGGCTTTGGTATCGGCAAAGCCCGCTTCGAGATTCAGATAACCCGCAGCTAATGCCTCGATATCGGCATTACGGTCCACCAGTAAAGCTTCAACAAGCGGCTCTAATCCCGCCTCAATCGCAATTTGACCCTTAGTACGGCGTTTAGGCTTGAAGGGAAGATACAGATCTTCGAGGCGGGTCTTGCTGTCCGCACCTTCAATTTCCCTTTGCAATTCAGGCGTTAACTTACCCTGCGTTTGAATACTGGATAAAATGACCTGACGTCTGTCATTCAACTCGCGCAAATAACCTAAACGAGTGTGCAGCGTACGTAACTGGGTGTCATCTAAGCCCCCAGTCGCTTCTTTACGGTAACGGGCAACGAAGGGAACGGTAGCACCATTGTCGAGCAAATCTATGGTGGCAGTGACTTGATGCTCCTGAACATTCAGTTCCTGAGCAATAATTTGGGCAATAGTCTGCATAAATAAAGTATCGTGCCTAACGGTTTGATTGATCCTAATTGCGCCCAAGATACCACAGGCGCAGTCGTTATTTCATATGATGCTCTCGATTTCAGCATGAAAATCGACGAGAGTTTGATCTACTAAAGGTTATTCTGGCTCGCCCTCGAGCGGCGTCTCGAATGGGGTATAGCGGATGTCGTTGATATACCATTCCTTTGGACCCGAGGGGGTTTGCACGACCACTTCATCATCGACCTGTTTGCCGATCAGTGCCCGCGCCATGGGAGAGTCTATGGTGATATAGCCCAGTTTAGTGTCGAGCTCATCCTTGCCGACAATACGATAACGCACGCGCTCGCCCGCTTCGTTTTCAAGCTCGAACCAAGCGCCAAAGTAAATTTTGCCTTCTTGCTGGGGAGAATAATCGACGATTTTAAGTTCTTCGAGGCGTTTGACTAAGTATCTGACACGGCTATCGATTTGGCGTAAAAGCCTTTTGTTGTAAGTGTAATCCGCGTTTTCACTTCGGTCGCCCTGGGCGGCGGCCTCTTGCACTTTGAGCGTGATCTGCGGACGATATTCCTTCCACAGGTATTTCAATTCTTTATCTAAGGTCATCCAGCCTTGGCGGGTGATCAAATGCGCTTTCATAACTCACTATCCACGGGTTTAACCATGCCGAGTAGCCTTACTCGACACACTAACTAGACTATTGCGCCGGTTCGATATCGACACCAACAACTTGATTACGGCCATGATGCTTCGCCAGATAGAGTTGTTGATCCGCCACTTCGACGAGCGACTCCCAACTTAAATCGGCTAAGGGTTGAATCGTCGCAATACCAGCACTCACAGTGACTTCGCCAAAATCTGAACCCAAATTCTCTATGTGTAAGGCTTGCACCGCATCCACCATCGCCTGCGCGAGGCGCATAGCACCAGACAACTTAGCCTCAGGCAGGATACAGATAAACTCCTCGCCACCATAGCGCGCAATAAGATCATTGGGGCGTTTTAACATGCCCTTAGCGGCATCGGCAACCAGTCGTAAACATTGGTCACCTTCTTGATGACCATAGCGGTCGTTATAACGCTTAAAAAAGTCCACATCCAGCATGATAACGGATAAGTAGGCTTGATTCCGACAGCAAAAACGCCAGATTTCGGGTAAGCGCTGCTCAAACTGACGGCGGTTAGCGACCCCAGTCAAACTGTCGAGTAAAGCGATAGAGTGCAATACATCGGATTGGCGCTTCAGCTGATATTGGTTCTTGACCCGCGCGCTGGTGATGATGGGGTTAATCGGTTTGTGAATAAAATCAACTGCGCCGAGTTGGAAACCCTTCACCTCTTCAATCTCATCAAAATGGGCGGTAATAAAGATCACCCCGATATTAGCTGTGGCGGGATCGGCCTTCAGTTGTTGGCAGACCTCGTAACCCGACATTCCCGGCATTTCGATGTCTAACAACACCAGATCGGGCTGCATCTTTTGGCACACTTGCAGAGCCTGCTCGCCGCTCGTCGCCATGAACATTTCATATTCTTCATGGAAAAGTTGATGCAAGATTTTGATATTCAAAGGCTGATCATCCACGATCAAAATCTTGCCCTTTGCGGCCTGCTGGGTCGCCATGAGTTCACTGATATACACTACGCATCCTCCAACATCATCGCCCGCAAAGTCTCCAAAGCCTGTGTAAATGCGAGTGATTGAACCAGTCCATTGAGTTCAGCCCATTGCGGGTGCTGTGATAGCGGTTTTGCGAGTTTGTCGACTAAATTCACGGCTTCTAAATTATTTTCCTGTAAGAGAGCAGCCAAGGTATCCAGCTCGGGGCGCATACTCTGCATATCCACGGCGGTACCGTTTACAGGCTCAATCGATTGAGGCTGTTTGAGCTGCCCCTTAGGTAAAAAGCCTGCAAGCTGTTCAATACTTTGATGTATTAAGGACTCCAGTGTATCCGTCCAGCGTTTTATTTCCAGCAGCTCGAGGCCTTCTTGTTTAAATTGTTTTTCTAAAAACGCCGCATGAACGGCTAAACGCCGCGCGCCAAAGTTGCTGGCAATGCCTTTAATCGCATGACTGATCGCAGCTGTAGTGGCGTAATCAAAGGTTTTGGTCGATTGCTTGAACAAGCTTAGCTGCTTGGTCATTTCGGGGGCAAAACTGCTCGCCATTTTTTCGAAAAACACTTGGTTGCCGCCAAAACGGCGCAGGATCAAACGAATATCGTCGAGCAGGGTTTCGCCCTCGAGATTGTGTTGTGAGTCGAGATGCGCAGACTCATGCTGCTCGAGGGATGTCACATCACGCCCCACTAGACGCAGAATATTCGGCAACAGCAGCTGCATATCGATAGGCTTACCGACATGGGCATTCATCCCCGCCTCGAGGCATTCTTGCTTATCGGTTTGCGAGGCATTGGCCGTCATCGCAAGGATTGGCAACTGGGCAAATCGACCATCGGCACGGATCCGCCGCGTCGCCTCTAACCCATCGATGTCGGGCATTTGCACATCCATAATCACGGCATCGTATAAATCACCGCTTTCGAGTACCTGTGCCACCCCTTCTACACCGCCACCAGCGAGCACAACGGTGGCGCCTTCATAACTCAATAGCTCCTCAATCACCTCACGGTTTAATTGATTGTCTTCAACCACTAACAGAGTCAGCCCCGCTAACAGACGCTGTGAGCGCGGCTTAGGATTCGAGTCCATGGTCTTGCCTTCGATGGCATTGAGCACGGCTTCAACCAACACTTGCGAGGTGACAGGTTTAGTTAAGAAGTTGACGAAGGGAACGTTATTAATGTGTTGGCTCTCGGCAATCACTTCATGGCCGTAGGCCGTCAACATCACCACCAGCGGGGTATAACTGCCGGTTCCGGCGTTTTTCAGCATTTCAGCGGTTTGTAGACCGTCGATATCCGGCATACGCCAATCCATTAGCACCACATCGAAACGCTCTCCTGCCGCCGTAGCTTGCTTCACTTTTTCGATCGCCTGATAACCGCCAGAAGCGGTTTCAACCAGACAGCCGTAGTCGCTGAGGATTTTCGATAAGATCTCGGTCGTGATTTGATTATCGTCGACCACCAGAATGCGATATTGGCTCAAGTCGGCGCGGGCGCGGGCTTCGACCTCCATCACTTGGAAGGTCAAATCGAACCAGAAGCGACTACCAACCCCGACCTTACTAGTGACTTGCAGTTGTCCGCCCATTAACTCGACGAGACGTTTACTGATAGCCAGCCCAAGCCCCGTGCCACCAAAACGGCGGGAGGTTGAGGATTCGGCCTGCTCAAACCCAGTGAAAATCCGCTCAATTTGCTCTTCGCTGATGCCGATACCGCTATCGACAATCGAAAACTGCACAGTAACGGTATCGGCCTCATGGCTAATACATTCTAGGCCGACGATCACTTGTCCATGGGGGGTAAACTTGAGTGCGTTGCCTGCGAGGTTGATCAGAATTTGCTGCAGCCTTAATTGATCGGCCAGCAGCCAAGGAGGCAGCGCCGCATCGAGATCGAACATCACTTCCACATCGGTATTGTTGTGGCTCGCCGACAGCACCACCGCCAGATCCCGCATCAATAACTCAATCGAGCAAGGGTGTGGATCGAGTTTTAATTTGCCGGCATCGATTTTTGAGAAGTCTAAAATGTCGTTAAGCAGCCCTAACAATGACTTAGCCGCCGTTTGCGCCTTGTTCACATAGCCCTGCTGCTGCACCGAGAGCGAGGTATATTGCATCAACTGCAACATCCCCAACACCGCATTCATGGGGGTACGGATTTCGTGGCTCATATTCGCAAGGAACGCCGACTTAGCGGCATTGGCGTTATCCGCCTCCAGCTTGGCACTCCTTAAATTCGCCTCAATCTGCCGCTGGGCAGTAATATCGATGTTGATACCAATCAATCGGATCACATTCCCTTGACGGTCGCGCTCTACTTGGGCACCCGCTTGCACATAGCGCACCGCACCATCCGTGGTTAACACGCGGAAAATCGGATCATAGGGTTCATCATACTCAACCGCACGGTTAAGTTTTTCTTCGGCCTCTTCAACATCATCGGGATGGACACGCATCCGCCAATGCTCATAGCTAAGACCTTGCTGTTTAAGGCTTTCTGGCTGGTCATACATGGCAAACATGCGGTCGTTCCACTGCAACGAGTTATCGAGCAGATTCCAGGTCCAAATCCCCAGCTTAGCCACTTCCGCCGCCTTACTGAGGTGATTACTCGCCGTGAGTAAGGCCTCTTGCTGGGCGGGAATCTGCGAGATATCCACGCCAATCCCAAGGTAACCCAAAACTTCACCATCATTACCACGCAATGTTGTCACCGAGAGCGAGACTTGGAATTGACTGCCATCCTTACGCACATAAGTCCAAGTGCGAGTCTCGGAGCCCTCTTCCCGCGCCTTATGGACAAAGGTATCAAAACCTTGAATTTTTTCACCGTACTCCGCAGAAAGCTCGGCGGCGCGAGCGGCGACTTCCTCGGCAAGATGCAAAGGTGCAGGGGTGGTTTTGCCAACCATTTCCTCGGCGGAATATCCCAGCATACGCTCGGCACCGCGGTTGAAGATAGTGATAATGCCCTGTGGATCGGTGGCAATGATGGTCATTTCGGAGGCCGCATCCAGCACATTGGTCAGCAGAGTCGCAATCCGATTTTTGTCGAGCTGGGCTAATTTACGTTCGGTAATATCGGTTTGCAACGCGACAAAACGCTCCACTTTGCCATGCTCATCGAAGACCGGACCAATCACAGTATCGAACCATTTCAGCTGCTGATCTTTCCCTTGGTTACAGATTTCCCCATGCCAAGATTTACCAGCATTAATCTGCTCCCACATCCGCTGCCAAAACGCGGCATCGTGCTCCCCAGATTTCAGCACTGAATGGGTTTGACCTATTAACTCCTCCCGCGCGTAACCACTGATCAAACAGAAGTGTTCATTCACATCTAAAATCACCCCGTCTAAGTCGGTGACCGAGTAATGTAGCTGCTGGTTGATGGTATCCAGCAGTGCCTGATTCTCGAGTAAAGCCTGCTGCAGAGCATGGGTACGCTTGGTCACCTGTCGCTCAAGGCTAGCGTTGAGGTTGAGAATATGTCGCTCGGCATCCTGCTGGGCCGTGATATCCCGAATGGTTTGACTCAAACCTACTATGTCGCCATGTTCGTCGTAAATCGGTAAGGCGGTGGTCGAGGTCGACAGGTTGCTGCCGTCGGCACGTTGATGGCGCGATACTCGATTGAGTACCGTCTTGCCGGTCAACACATCGGCCATGAGAGCCTGTTCCTCCAGCACTATGCTGGGCGGAATAATCAATTCACTACTGGGTAAGCCCAGCGCCTGCTGCTCAGTGTAACCAAAGAGTCGCTCGGCACCTTGGTTCCAACTGGTTATATTGCCAGCGAGGTCATAACTGATAATGCCGTCGAGGGAATGCTCCAACATGCTGGCGCGGCGGGCTTGCTCGGCTAGCACTTGCTGTTTACGTTGCAAGGTTAAGGACCACATAGCGATCAACGCCGCCAGCAACACACTGAACAGACTGCCACTGAGCAGCACTAAACTGGGTTTATTTAAATGCATTGATTTAACAAATGCGGGATAGGCGATCACCTCAAACTGCCAATGCCTACCAAAAATCGTCTTATTTAACTTGTAGCTGTAATCCGATAACGGACTTAAATCATTGGCGTGGGTTTCGAAGAAATTGATCGGCTGCTTATCGTCCGTCACGTCGCTTAACATCAGCTTGGTCATTTTCTGATTCAGCGATAATCCCGTTAAAATCTCGGTCGTCACCAGCGGCGCATAACTCCAACCAAACCCTTGGGCCAATCGCTCTTCTGGAGTTGGAGGGACAATCCCCGTTCGGTAAACAGGTAATAAAATTAAGAAGGATTGCAGCGGCTTACCCGTGGCCTGTACTAAGGTAATCGGCGCGGAAATTTGCACTTCTCCCGACAGCATGGCGCGATCGGCGGCTTCTTTTCTGTGGGTCTCGGAGGCGATATCTAAACCAACCGCCGCCTTATTGCGCTCGAGCGGTTCAATATATTCAATCAGATACTTTTCCCCCTCGTTGGGGTTGAGCTGACGAACATGGTAGTCAGGCCAATCGACCGCCTTTACCCGCGCTAAAAACTGCGCTTCGTTTTCTTTGGAGACGCGTCGAATAAAGCCAAATCCGCGTGCGCCGGGAAACTCCTCATCCACATCCCGCGTCAGACTATAGTTGTAAAACATGGGGCGACTGATATGGTCTTCACCCGCCGTGAGGATCATCCCTCGGGCGCCCCTCAAGCCATATTGGTAGAGGGCAATCCTATTGGTGACATTCTCACTAATCTGCTGCGCGCTCGCTTCGAGCGCCAAAGAAATGGTTTGCGAATTGATACGACTCACCTGCCAAGCGAGCACGGCACTAAAAAAAAGTCCCACGAGCAAGACGAAAAATCCCCACTTGGAGGCTTGCTTGTAACTCATCGACAGGGTCATATACACCTAATAATTGATAATCATAGAGTTATGATTCTGGACTAATCAAAATACTTTTGCCATAAAGCTGATAAGTTAACTCAACAAATGCATCAAAAGTAGCTAATGCCAATTTAGTTACAATTTCAGTTACATACTAGATAAATGTGATGATTCCCATGCAATTTCATTTGCTTAGTATTAACATGAGTTGGCAATTAGCCGTATTCGGTCGACATTGACTCACATCATGAGCTAGTCGCTCAGATTGAATCCAGCTATATTAAGCACATTCTTGGCAGATTCGTTTTCAATTTCAGCCAGTTAATCTTTGTTGTATGACGGCATAAAGAATAAAAGCAATAATCCGAGCAATTTAAGGACATCCCATGGGACAAGAAACCTCGAAAATCCTCGTCGTCGATGATGATATGCGCCTACGAGCACTACTCGAGCGTTACCTGATGGAGCAAGGCTATCAGGTGCGCAGTGCGGCCAATGCTGAGCAGATGGACCGTTTATTGGAGCGTGAAAACTTCCACCTAATAGTGCTCGATTTGATGTTGCCCGGTGAAGATGGGCTATCCATCTGCCGTCGTCTGCGCCAACAGGGCAGCACCATTCCGATTGTGATGCTCACCGCCAAGGGCGATGAGGTCGACCGGATTATCGGTTTAGAACTCGGTGCCGATGATTATTTGCCAAAACCCTTTAATCCGAGGGAGTTATTGGCGCGGATCAAAGCGGTAATGCGCCGTCAAATCCAAGATGTCCCCGGCGCGCCCGCACAGCAAGAGGCTGAAATTAGCTTTGGCGAGTTCTCCCTCGACTTAGCCACCCGCGAGATGTACCACGGTAATGAGGCCATCGCACTGACCAGTGGCGAGTTTGCCGTATTAAAAGTGTTAGTCACCCATCCACGCGAACCTTTATCGCGGGATAAACTGATGAACCTCGCCCGTGGCCGTGATTATTCGGCGCTGGAGCGCTCGATTGACGTACAGGTCTCGCGCCTGCGCCGTTTAATTGAGAAGGATCCCGCCAACCCAAGGTATATCCAAACCGTGTGGGGCCTTGGCTATGTGTTTGTGCCCGACGGCGCCGCCCGTCGATGACACGCTTGTTGCCAGCTGTTGAACCTTTTTTGGCACGACTATGAAACCTAAGTTTTGGTGGCGCTTTCTTCCCCGCAGCGCCTTTAGCCAAACCGTTATGCTGATTGGTTGTCTACTGTTGATCAATCAGCTGGTGTCCTATGTCACTGTAGCTGTGTATGTATTAAAGCCCAGTTATCAGCAAATCAACCAGTTAATTGCCCGTCAAATCAATCTGTTATTTGTCGATGGTATCGATATCGGCCGCGAACACTTAACCATAGTCGATGCGCTCAATGCCAAAGTCCGTGACGATGGCATGAAGGTCTACAACCAACAACAGGCCCGCGAAGCGGGAATCGAGCAGGCCACCTACTACGGTTTTTGGTCATCGCAGATGTCGGAATACCTAGGTGGTGAGGCAGAAGTTCGCGTCACTCACGGCACAGTATTACAAATTTGGATCCGCCCGCCACAGGCGCCGTCGGTGTGGATTAAAGTGCCGCTCATCGGGCAAAACGTTTCCGATTTATCGCCACTCACCTTGTACTTAATGGTGATCGGTGCGCTCAGTGTCGCCGGTGGATGGTGGTTTGCCCGCCAGCAAAACAGGCCACTCAGGCGCTTACAAAAAGCCGCGATCTCGGTCTCACGCGGCGAGTTTCCCGATCCTTTACCGCTAAAAGGCTCGAGCGAACTGGTGGAAGTGACCAATGCCTTCAACCAAATGTCCCACAGCATGAAGCAACTCGAGCAGGACAGAGCCCTGTTGATGGCGGGGATTTCCCACGATTTACGCACGCCACTGACGCGCATTCGCCTCGCCTCCGAGATGATGGTCGAAGAAGATCAATATCTTAAAGATGGCATCGTCAACGATATCGAAGATATGGACGCCATTATCAGCCAGTTTATTGCCTACATTCGCCAAGATCAGGAGGCGAGCCGCGAGTTAGGGCAAATTAATAAACTCATTCAAGATATTGCGCAGGCCGAAGCCAACCGCGACGGTGAAATTGAAGTCGTACTGAGCGACTGCCCCGAGGCGCTGTTCCAAGGGCTGGCGATTAAGCGAGTGCTCAGTAATCTGGTCGAAAATGCCTTCCGTTATGGTTCGGGCTGGGTGCGGATAAGCTCGCAATTTGATGGTAAGCGTATCGGTTTTAGCGTTGAGGATAATGGCCCAGGGATTGATGAGTCACAAATTCCCAAACTGTTTCAGCCTTTTACCCAAGGTGATATTGCGCGCGGCAGTGTCGGTTCGGGCCTTGGGCTCGCCATCATCAAACGGATTATCGACCGTCACCAAGGCCAAGTGACTTTATCTAACCGCACTGAGGGCGGCTTAAAAGCCCAAGTCTGGCTCCCCTTGGAATAAATCCAAGATTCAGCATGACAACGCTGACATTCAACCAGTGTTGTCATATTTATGTCACGCGAAATTCATAAACTCTAGGCAGTTAACTTCCTAAGTTTCCAATGAAGATTGCATCATGAAGATTTCAACGCTGTCACTCTCAGCTTCGGCGCTGTTGTTATTGCTTGCTGGACTATTAGCAGCCGTGGTGCTGTGGAGCAGCGATCAAAGACAACAGATTGAGCAACAAACCCAAGTGCTTCAAGGCCTACAACAGGATTTTCTCGTGGGGGTGCGCCGCGATCTCGATGGCTATTTAGCCAGTGGTAACGCGACCCAACTCGAAGAAGCCAAAGCCAAACTGAGCAAGATTAAAACTGAGCTCAGCGAGCTCAACCTCGCCGCAACGGGCAGTGCCGATGAGGAATTACAAACTGGCCTTAGTCAATTCATTCAAGACTTAGACACAAAATACCGCGCCGCAGGCAAACTCGCGGGCAACCCAAGACAACTGCTGGCCCACGCCGAATCTGAAATGCTCGACTATAACCGCAGACTCGGCAGTTACGCCGACAAAGGTTTAGCGATTAATGCCACTGTGGCCGAACAATATCTGCAATTGAGCCGCGACTTACCCAGCATTGTTTATCAATTATCGCAGCTTACCGATGGCTATCTCATCGATAAAAATCAGCAACTTAAAAATATTCTCGACAGCACCAGCAAGGAGCTAAACCAGTGGCGTGACCGACTGAACGCCCTGCCGTTAATCGGCGTGTACGAGCAGCAGGAAGCCGATGAATTTGCCCTCGGCGCGAGTGAACCAGAGCAGATTGAAGTGGGTGAAAATGATCGCAGCGAGCTGTTAAGCCTTGCCAACCGATACAATAAAGAAGTCGCCAACACCCACCAACTGCTGCAAGCCAATCAGGAGATGCAAGAGCAGTTAATTCAAGCCATTAGCAGGGTTGAACAGCAGCTTATCGCCCTCGGTGAGGCACAGGCCGCCAAAAACCAACAGCTCAAATATGAGTTACAAGTCATTCTTTATGCGATGGTTTCGATTATGGCGCTGTTTGCTATCGGCTATTTAATCCTGCAACAGAACCGTGTGGTTAAACCCCTTAAACGCCTCAATCAAGCCTTTATGCAATTAAGCGAGTCCAACAGTCGTGAACGCTTGGATATCAATCGCCGCTGCGAAACCGGCCAAATTGCAGGCCATTTCAACCAATTACTGCACAGATTCGAGCAAGAAGACGAACTCCAGCGTCAGCAAATGACTAAGGTTTCTCAATCCTTGAGTCAGTTGGTCGCGCGCATCACTCAACTGTCGCAGCACACCGAACACACTCAGACCATAGTCGCCGACACTCAGTCGCAAACCGAGCATATCCGCAGCCTCGCCAATGAGGTCAGCCACACCTCGGCCCTTGTTGAACAAAGCGCAGCCGAAACCATGCGCCAAATGCAGTCGAGCCAAACCGAGGCCGAAGCGGTGCTGAGTGCCACAGAACAAACCCAGACGGCGGTTGGCCTTTGCCATGCCTCGCTCGAAAGCCTGAATAACTCAGTGGCAGATGTTGCTAAAATCATTGATGTAATTGGTAATATTGCCGAGCAAACCAATTTGTTGGCGCTTAATGCCGCTATCGAAGCCGCCCGTGCGGGCGAACAAGGTCGCGGTTTTGCCGTGGTCGCCGATGAGGTTCGAAGCCTAAGTCAACGTACTCAAGTGTCGTTAAATGAAATCGTGAAGATCCTGCATCAACTCACCCAATCGAACCTCGCACTCGGCGAGAGTGTCGATGGCATTGCCCAAGCGACCGATAGCCAAAAACAGCGGGCACAGAGCCTATGGCGTGTGGCGCAAACCGTGCAAAATCAAGCGAGTGAAATGGCCAATACCGCCAAGCAGGGTTCGCTTAACGCCAAGGAACAGGTCGATTACCTCGATGAATTTGTCCGCAGCATGGATAACCTAAAAGACCAAGCGCAAACCAGTTCGCAGCAGAGCGAAGTGATTGCCCAAGAAGTGCAGCAAAGCGTGGAAGATATTGAGACCAGTCTAGGCATAGCCGACACCAACACAGTATCTGCCCGAGCGGCTTAAGCTTGATGCCAATAAAAATGGGAGCCTTGGCTCCCATTTTGTTTTTTAATCAGGCATTAAAGTGCCGCTAATACCACTTCGGCTTTACTCACTTCAAATGACTTAGGTGCTTCTACATTCAGTAACGTCACCACGCCGTTATCGATGATCATTGCATAACGTTGTGAACGCACACCGCCAAAGCCAGCGGTATCCATTTCGAGTCCGAGCGCTTTAGTAAAGCTGGCATCGCCATCGGCAAGCATCAGTAGCTCAGACGCATTTTGCGCTTCGCCCCACGCTTTCATCACAAAGGCATCGTTTACCGATACACAGGCAATTAAATCAACGCCTTTAGCTTTAAATTGATCGGCCAGCACCACATAACCTGGCAAATGCGCTTCAGAACAGGTTGGTGTGAAAGCACCAGGCACTGCAAATAACACCACTTTTTTACCCGCGAACAGCTCGGTAACTTGATGATTTACCATGCCATCTTTAGTCAGTTGGCTTAGCGTCGCCGCTGGTAATGTTTGACCTTGAGCAATCATGTCTCTCTTCCTTTAGTTAACGTAACTTGCCCATACTAGCCCGAATCGGAAATGATAAACACAGAGAGAAAAAGGGGATTTGTAGCAGAGGGTGCAAATTGCCGATAAATCGCAAGGTTGCTTTTGTTACCCGCATTGAAAAATAAAAAAGCAGCGTATCGATGCATACGCTGCCTTTAGTATTAGCCACGCTGTTTACTCTAAATAGGCGCTTACTGAGTAAAACCCTGATGGCTTACAAAAGAGTTTATTTCAGGGTATTAAACCCATTTTTCACGCTTGCGCAGTGCAGCGAACACCCCAAGGCCAAGCAAGGCAAAGATAGACAATGCGCCGCCGCTTTCTTCCACCACAATCACTTCGTCAACACGGTCACGGTCGCTACTTTCCAGCGGCAAGGCATATAAGCCATCGGTGTCATCGGCGCTAATGGTGGCGACAATATCGCTATAACCCACTTCATAAACATCGATTAATACATCGTAGTGATCCGTTGGATAGCCAGTGTAGAGGGTGGTCAGCACTTCGTAATCGTCCTGCGTTGAGTCACCGTAAATGGTAAACACGTCCGTGGTGTAGTAATGCACCCAAGGACCACCGTTACGGCTGAGGTATAACTCGGCAAACAGGTCGGCGCGCTCATTAAGGTAAGAACCAAACACATCTACATCGAAGGTCACGCTGAAGGTTTGATAAAATCCATCGTAATCAAAATCCTCAAACAAGCGGCTGCTGGCATCAAAAATCGCAAAGCTGTGATACACGGGTGCGCGATAGGGATCTTCACTGGTCGCACTCGAGCTTGGGATAGGCTGACTCGTGTGCTTAGCAATTACCTGTTCGCGGGTCATTGGGGTCGCGCCCATCAATTGCACGCGATGTGCACTCGGGCTTTTCGCCGATAACGACGGCGCTAAGGATTTGACCGCAGCCGCAGCGGCTTCCCCCACTGTTTGAGCGGGTGCAGCCTGTTGTAATAGGTTTAAGGCTTGTTGCTCTTGCGCGGCGGCTTGCTCGGTATCTGCTTTTTTTGCTATCCCGATACTGGCCGCACTAAAAGGCGCTAGGTTTGGCTCGTCAGAGGATTCTGCATTTACCACGAATGATGTCAGTAATGCGCCTGCCAATGCCATCGCCTTAACGAAAGCGGTGTTTGTGGTGGTAGCCATACCTTGTTTATTGAGTGCGTTCATCTTGAATACCCCATGGATAGTCCGTTCAAATTGGTGACATTAGAGGGCACTCAAGGTGAACATAAGCTGAACATTAAAATCTGCCGTTTTTGCGAGCAAAAATGTCGTTCAGCCCTAATTCATCTGGGCTGATTAACACTACTCATATGTCACATGAACACTGGATATGACTCGTGTGTGCAGAATAGGTTCAGGTGCTTGTTTGTAAATAACGCTTGCCTGAATCACAGTGAAATTTAAAGGAATTGTGTTTACCAATTGGCTGATCTCTATGTGTTTGTTATGGTGATGAGGTATTCTTAGTCGACTCGATAAGCTATCCACCTAGCTACTCACTTAAGATCGCCGAACATACGCGGGTAACAGATATGAAACTTGGTTTAACACTGACCCTAGTCGCTTGCTTATGCGCCTCTTTCGGCAGTATCGCAGGCAATGATAAACACGATGATCGCAATCAATCGCGCAGCCAAGGTGTGAAAAATGAACAGCGCCTATTGGTGAACAGTCCAGACCAAGCCGTGGCTATGGCGCAGCGTCAATATCGAGGAAAAGTGCTCAGCGTGCAGTCGAGTGGCTCAGGCTATAGAGTCAAAATCCTCAATAACGATGGCCAAGTTTTTTCTGTTTCGGTGGATGCCGCCACTGGGCGCGTGTCGAGGAATTAATATGCGACTCTTACTCGTTGAAGACGATTTAGCACTTCAAGCTAACTTAAAACAGCACTTGCTCGATGCTCACTACAGCATAGATGTCGCCAGCGACGGTGAAGAAGGTCTATATCAAGCCATTGAATATAATTATGATGCCGCGATTATCGATGTCGGTTTGCCTAAACTCGACGGCATAAGCCTTATTCGCCGCGTGCGCCAAAAAGAGCGCGCGTTCCCTATCCTGATTTTAACTGCACGGGATAGTTGGCAGGATAAAGTCGAGGGCCTCGATGCGGGTGCCGACGACTATCTCACTAAGCCCTTTCATCCCGAAGAATTAGTGGCTCGGCTCAAAGCCTTGATCCGCCGCTCGGCCGGTAAAGCCAGCCCAGTGATTACTAACGGCCCCTTTAGCTTAAATACCAGTAGCTTAGAAGTGCGCAAAGGAGATGAACTCGTCACTCTAAGCGGCTCTGAATACAAGCTATTTGAGATTTTTATGCTGCATCAGGGCGAAGTAAAATCAAAAACTGCGCTCACCGAACATATCTACGATCAGGATTTTGACCTCGACTCTAACGTTATCGAAGTCTTTATCCGCCGTTTACGCAAAAAACTCGACCCAGATAACCAATACAATCTGATCGAAACCCTGCGCGGCCAAGGCTATCGTTTAAGAGTCATCTCCCCAGATGAGTAAGCGTGCGCTTGCCTGGCAGTTATTAAACTCCCTCAAAACTCGGCTCGTCCTCAGTGCGCTGCTGTTTATTTTGGTGCTGCTGCCGCTGATTGGGGTCGCCCTCAATGACGCCTTTGCCGAGCAAGTAAAAAGCGCCGCTAAAAACGAGCTGAGTGCCTATGTGTATTCGGTGTTAGCGGTGACTGAGGTTGAAAACAAACGGATTTTTATCCCCGAATTAGTGCTCGAAAACCGCTTTAACCTCATTCAGTCAGGCCTCTATGCCATTGCCACCACAGAGAATGCAGAGCATCAGCAGAGCATAGTCTGGCATTCGCAGTCTTTTATGGGCATCACGCCGCCGGCGCAGTTCACGATTCCGCCGACGGGCAAAAGTGCCTTCGATCAAATCGACCTCGCTGGCGCGCCGCATCTTATCTACAGCTTTAGCGTGAGCTTTGCCAGCCTGAATGAAAACGTGCCAGTTACAATCCATATCATTAAGGATGAATTGGAGTTTCAACAGCAAATCTCCCAATTTAATCAACAGCTTTGGACTTGGTTGCTGATATTGATCTTAGTGATGCTGGTGTTTCAGTTAAGTTGGTTGATTTGGACCATTAGGCCGCTGGCGCGCTTTACCCAAGAACTGCACGATGTTGAGCAGGGTAAATCGACCCAGCTCAGTAGCCAGTATCCGAGTGAGCTGCAGGAAGTCGCGCGGCAATTGAATATCCTGCTCAATACCGAGCAGACCCAGCGCAAACGTTATCGCAATGCCCTTGCGGATTTGGCCCACAGCCTGAAAACCCCGCTGGCGGTGATTAAGAGTCAGGCGGACTTAAGCGAAGCCTCGAGCGAGCAAGTGTCGAATATCAGTCGTATCATCAGCCACCAGCTTAAACGCGCCCAAACGGCGGCCGCCGCTTCCTGGCATTTAGGCATTAAGGTGGAGGATGTCGCCGCCAAACTGCTGCGAACCTTAGCCAAGATTTATCGAGAGCCGCAGATTGATCTCAGCGGCGACCTGGCACCGCATGCCGTATTTAAGGGCGATGAGGCCGATCTGACCGAAATTTTAGGTAACTTGCTCGATAACGCCTGCAAGGCCGCTAAGTCGCAGGTCAAATTAACCGTCACAGGCGACGCCTATCAGCTCCAACTTTGTATCGAAGACGACGGCCCTGGGATCAGCGAAGCCCTACAAACTCAAATATTTGAGCGTGGGATCCGCGCCGACTCTTATCACCAAGGCAACGGCATAGGTTTAGCCATAGTGCGCGATTTAGTGGATAGCTATAATGGCCGCATTTCCGTATCCCGTTCAGAAAACTTAGGCGGTGCCAAGTTTACGGTTAACTTCACCCACTCGGCTTAAGCGTTTATTTCATCAAGATAACTAGGGCGTGTTGACGTTTCGAGATTAAATTTTGTTCGTTCTGGCAAGCACGTGCTCGCGAAACGAGGAATGATGTGTAGTTATTCTACTCAAATACGAGTGACAAAGAGCAAGGGCTTGCCAGACGAACCCTTCGGGCAGCATTTGGCTGGCTTTTCTGCCGCGTTATCGTCCGTTTATGTAGACTAACTACACTGCACGGACTTTGCCTTGCATAAAAGCCAGCCACATTGCTGCAAAAATAACCCTGAAACGTCAACACGCCCTAATGAGTTAGCTAAAATTTGTGCTGCTTTAGGCATTTTTACCACACAAAATACTTTCAGCTTATGTTCATATTCACGCGCCTATGATGCCAATAACATCCTCAAATAGGATTATTGGAGCGAACCATGAACAGATTACATCGATGGAAATGGCTGGTGTTATCGGCGGCATTAGTTGCCCTGCCGTTCACTGCGCCAACTCAAGCCGCAGGCGTATCAGTCAGCCAAGGTTCAAGTGCTTCACTGAGCCAAGCCGAACTCGAACAGATGCTTGCGCCCATTGCACTCTACCCCGATAGTTTATTGAGCCATATTTTGATCGCCTCCACCTATCCACTCGAAGTGGTGCAGGCGCAGCGTTGGTTAGAGGATAACCCTAAGTTATCGACCGACGAGGTGATGTCTCGCACCGAAGACAAGGACTGGGATCCGAGTGTTAAAGCCCTTATGGCTTTCCCCAACGTCTTAGAGAAAATGAGCGAAGACTTAGATTGGACCCAGAAACTCGGCGAAGCCTTTTTAGCCGACGAAGGCCAAGTGATGGATGGCATTCAATCGCTCAGACAACAAGCGGATAAAGCCAACAGTTTGGCCAATATGGACAACATGGCGGTGACCCGTGCGAACAACCAGATCATCATAGAACCCGCAAGGCGCGAAGTAGTGTATGTGCCCTACTATGATCCCCGCGTGGTTTATGGCACTTGGCGCTGGGGCGTGGCCTATCCCCCTGTTTATTGGGAGTTTGGTGGCTATGTAGGCTACCCTTACCGCCCAAGTCATAGTTACTTTTACTGGTCACCCGGGATCCATATTTCCTTTAACTACTTCTTTAGCTCATTCCATTGGCACAGCCACAGAGTCGTCGTTGTCGATCACCGTCACTCCCACCATTATCGCCCAAGGGAGCGGTACTCAGTCAGCTATGGTGCTCAACCTTGGAAACATAAACCCGAGCACAGACGCGGCGTGGTTTACCACAATCCCGTGGTGAAAGAGCGCTACTACGGCGATAGTAAGTTCCGTGGCCGTGATTCCCACTCCAGTGGCAGTGGTCAGCACTTTACCAGCCAATATGCCAAATCGAGGGAACACCAAGACGCACGTAATAACCGCGACAACAAGGGCTATGACAAGCGCCAAGATAAGGACAGAAGCAACAACCTAAGCCGCGACAATCACTACAGCCGCGAGCGTACACCTAGCTTCCAAAATACTCAGGCCGAGTTAAAAGAGCGCCGCGTGGCACCGACAAACTCGGCGCAAACCAAAAGAGAAGGTTACCAGAAAGAGCGTAACGACAATTTCCGTCAGGACAATCAAGTAAGACAAGCGCAGGCAAAAGCGACAAGGGAGCAAACCAAGGACAGTCCACAGCGCCAGTATCAGACTCGAGAGCAGCAACCGCGCAGCTTTGAGCCACGTACTCAGCCACAGAGACAGGAAGCTCGCCCCGAGGTAAGACGCGCCGAACCGCAACGTATGGAGCAGCCCCGCCAAGCGCCGCCAAGACAGCGGGAAGAGAATCGAGTCAGGCAGAATGATTCACGCCAAAATATGCAGATGGCCCGCAGCCCTGAGCATAACCAAGGCAGATCGGCACAGAGCCAAGAACGCCGCCACAGGGAATAGTCTCAACCAATAAAAAGAGCGCGAATATTCACGCTCTTTCTTTATGTTCAAATAGCTAAAACTTGAGGGTCAAGGATTGGCCTTCTCCCATGCCCTGCCATTCGATGGTCAGCTCCATTATCTCATTGATAATATGTTCAAAGTCCGCTTGAGACACCTCGGGCAGCGCGAGTTTACGGTTGCTGCAGCTTTGCTCTAGCAGGTATAAAAACCCGGCATAGGTCGGCGCATCGGCTGACCACAGCAAAGATTGCAGGGATTCGACAATCGACTCGGTTTGCCAAATTAAGGTTTTATCCGCGACGGCTAAGGAGGCTTCGTTGTGCTCAAGGGAAAAGCTGATATCGGCGCCTGCGCGCACTTGGGCGAAAAACGCGCCCTGAATTTGCAGTCGTTTTTCAACGACATAATGGATCATGTCATGGGGAGCTATGCCCTGCTCGGGCATTTGTGTTTGGGTTGCGCTGCCATCCATGCGCACGCAACGTAATTGTCCATAACGCTTCGAACCTTTGGTGAAGATAACTTGCATAAAGCCGTCCTTAGTTTATCCATCTTTCCATCGCCGGATTTAGCCAAGTATAGTTCTAAATGGATAAAAAACGGCTTAAAAATTGCGCTCGATAAAACGCGAACACTCTTCGGCCGCCAAGGGTTTACTAAAGTAATAACCCTGTACTAAATCGCAGCCCATGCCCGATAACAGCACCAGTTGCGCCTCATTCTCGACCCCTTCGGCCACGACGGTCAGCCCCAACTCATGTGCCATTGAAATCGTTGCCGCACTGATGGCGGCATCGTTCGGATCGCTCTCGATATCCTTCACAAAAGAGCGGTCTAACTTGAGTCTGTCTAAGGGCAATAACTTCAAGTAAGAGAGTGACGAGTAACCCGTGCCAAAGTCATCAATCGCCAATTCGATACCATGCTGACGCAACTCGGCCAGTAACTTGGCATTTTGCTCGGGATACTGCATGGCCACGCTCTCGGTGATTTCAAGCTCGAGCGCCCCTTTGGGCAACTTATGCTTGGCAAGCACGTTGATGATATCAACAACGATAGTGTCCTTACGCAATTGATGGGCCGAGAGATTGACCGCCATCCGCAGCCCTTTGGCGCCCTTCTCACGCCACTCGGCTAGCTGGGACAACGCCTGCTCTAGCACCCATTGGCCGATGGGGATGATCATATCGATCTCTTCGGCGATAGGGATAAAGCGATCGGGAGCCACCAAGCCCAATTCGGGATGTTGCCAACGGATCAGCGCCTCGACGCCGACCATTTGCCCGGTATTGATATCGATTTGTGGCTGATAGTGCAGCCGCAACTCATCACGGGCAATAGCCTGCCTGAGTCCGGTTTCGATTTGTTGGCGCTCGGTCACTAAGGTGTTCATGGCGGCGGTGAAAAACTGATAGTTATTGCGCCCCGCCGCTTTGGCGCGGTACATGGCCATATCGGCATTTTTCATGAGCGCCTCAACACTGTCACCATCGGTTGGGAACAGGCTAATGCCTATGCTGGGTGATGAATGCAGCGGCTTGTTATCTATGGTGTAGGTTTGATTCAAACCACTGCGCAGGGCTTCTGCTACCTTAGCCACCTCGTCATGGTCCGTATCGGACAACACCACCACGAACTCATCGCCGCCCAAGCGCGCGACAATATCGTCGCTGCTCACAATACTCTTCAGCCGCCGCGCCACTTCGAGCAACAGCATATCGCCGACATGGTGCCCCAAGGTGTCGTTGATATTTTTGAAGTGATCCATATCGATAAACATCACGGCAATCTGGGTCTGACTGACAAAGGCTTCTTTGAAAACCGTCTCTAACCGCGATTGCAGACTCAAGCGATTCGGCAGCAGAGTCAAGGAATCGTGGTGCGCAAGGAAGTGAATGCGCTCCTCATTAACTTTGCGTTCGCTGATATCGGTAAAACTACCGATGTAATGGCTGACAGACCCCGTCTCATCCCGCACGACAGACATCATCAACCATTTAGGGAAATCAAATCCCTCCTTGTGTCTGTCCCACACTTCACCCTGCCAGAATCCGGTCTGCTCGAGGGCGGCGCGCACTCTAGCATCATTGCTACGGTCGGTCCGCTCAGCTTCGAGGAAGCGACAGTTTTTGCCGATGATCTCATCTCGGGTGTAACCGGTAATTTGGGTAAAAGCACTATTCACATCCACGATAATGTCATTCGCGTCCATGATGGTGATGCCTTCACCGCTTTGCTGGAATACCTGAGCCAGCAGGTTAACTCTGGCCACGGTGCGTTCCTGCTCGGTAATGTCCTCCACAATAAACAGGATAAGCTGCTCGCCGTTAGCTGCGGTGACCAAGGAGCCATTTAACCTCACTGCCACCATTTGCCCGCCCTTATGGCGATAATGCTTCTGGTAGGGGCCGTAACGGCGAGTCTGCTTGAGGCGTTCGAGCTGCTCGGTTTCACTCACCCGATAACGGATGGGCGTAAGCTCCCAAGGATCGAGATTCTGCAACTCTTCGAGGGTATAACCGGTAATATCCATAAAGGCTTGGTTGATGGCGACAAACTGCCCGTCCTCTAGCCGTTTTAAGGCGTGGCCCACGGGCGCCTTATCGAACAGGGTGCGATACCTTTGCTCACTCTCGATCAAGGTCGCTTGGAAAGTCTGGCTACGGGCGATCTCCTTCGAGAGTGCCATGGTTTTTTCCGCCACCTTTTCGGCGATGCGGTGCCGCTCCCCGGAAGACACTAAGGTCATACTGCCGACAACCGCGCAGGTGATAAACGCCAGCAGTAGCATCAGCAGCGACAGACTAAAGGTGTCGCCCATCAGCTCGGAATAGGACTCGTAGATAACGATATGCCAATGCCTATCGGCCAGCATTAAGTTGGCCTGATAATACTGGCCCATCTTGTCGCTTTGTATGTTCCCCTGAAACTGGGGGAAGATCTTCTGGCTATTGGCGTAGAGTAAGGCTCCGCCAGCACTCATGTCCGTCAGTCGCCAGTGCAAGCCTTTGACCTGCTCCACCGCATTGATAATCGATTGCAGGTCGATCACCGCCGAGCAAAAACCCTCGATATTCCCTAAACGGTCGAAGACGGGGGCAATAAACAGCGTCCCGCCCGGCCCATTTGGGTCCTCCGCCAATTGAATTTTTCCGGTCATCACTGGTGACAGTGTGGCGCGGACTTTGGCAATCGCCGCCGCCCTTGTCGGTTCGCCATTAAGGTCAATACCCAGGGCGGCACGGCTGGTGTTTATCGGTTGCACAAACTTAATCGGCACTAACCAACCGTCTGGATTGGGTCGCCCATTGGCTAAGTATCGAATGCGGTATGATTCGCCAATCTCGGCGCGGGTGGCGGCCTCGAAACTGTCTTTATCGGTCGCGGCAATCAGTGGTGCCCAAGCCCAAGCCCGAAACCCATCTAATTGCAGTTGGTTGCGCTTACCAAACTGGATAAATTCATCCTGAGACACCTGCTCGCTATTATCGAATAAACTCGCAAGCGCAATCACTTGCTGTAGATTCGACACCTGAAAACTTTCAACATTGCTGATAATGGCATTGGACTGAATTTGAAATTTATCCTGCAGCTGCTGCCGCTGGTTCATATCCGAGTAGTAATAAATGCCGACACAGAATAAAAAGCCGACAAACAGTGGTAACCCAGTCTGGATCCGCCTTGAGCGCCAAATGGAGCGCTGATCGAAGATCAACATCGTCAGCGGAATAAAGATCACCGCTCCGAGTAAGTCCCCAAGCCACCAATTAATCGTGCTGCCAAAGACATCCTTGATGGGAATGGTGCCATGGGCGGCCAAGGCGGCATTACCAAAGAGGGTGGCAATCATGCAGGTTAATGAGAGGCTGAGGCAGGACTTAATGACAGTGTTGGGTCTATCTAAGGTCACTAAGGGGTCGATACGGCGGATCACATTGGCAGAAATATAGGCCTGTAAACTCGATGCCGCAGCAATCACTAAGGGCAGCCAACCGAGATGGATCTCACCACCGATATTGATGTTAATCAGCCAAGAGCCGACCAAGATACCAAACCAGGGCGAATACTTGCTCCATATCAGGCAGGAGGCAATGGCAATACCCGCCGCAGGCCAAATGGCAGCCGAATAACCGGGAGGCAAGGCAATCAACAAACCGATTTTGCCAACGACAAAGTAAGCCAAGGCAACGAGTAGATTGACCTTAAGGTAGTGAGCAAATGCTTTGATATCCAATCCCTTTTTATTACTAAGCCGCAACTCAGATAGGTCACATAATGCCTTAATCTACAAATCAATCTCAAGCTTAGTAAAAGCTAATCATCAATTCTATTGTCGCTCACCAGCGTAAACGCCTCATTAACGGTCGGTTTGCTATGGCGAAATCTGCTAGACTCACGCCAACTCTTAAGCGCAGCCAAAGGATGGGCATTAACGAGTGAGGAGGTTAACCCGCATCAATGCGGTAAAGATAATTCCGTGAAAATGGGCGAAAGTGCAGCGAGTTTAGGTGATTTTTCCAGCTCAAATTGTTTACATTTAACCCAAGGCGTTTTCTGACACAGCTCACATTAACCCTATTTTTTGCGAGTGTAATGAGTATAAATTCAGTTAATTTTGTTAATTATTTGTTTTATTATGGTTTTAATTAAGGTTTTTTTAATGCAAAAGCCGTTTTGAGCCTGGGATCCACTTTCAATCAATCCCCGCTTCTTGTTATCCTCCCGCCCGCACAAAAAAGTTGCAGCTTGAATTTTTATTCAGCCAACAATTTCCTCTCGTTCAGCCGGACCTGTTAATTGAAATTCGCACTCAGCCAATTTATCGCTGAAGGATTGAATCTCGTAGCGAGGTTCTCCCACTTCAGTATGACAAACTTAGCCCTGATCTTCGGGTTACTGTTTGTGCTGCCCGCTGCTGACTTAGTGTCGGTGATGGTCGGTGGCTGTATCGATATAGGTGAGTTAATCACCCTGAGCGATGGATTTTTAATCGAGTTTTTCGGCGCCACGCTGCTGAGCATTTTGCTGCTCAACCCCCAGATTATTAAGCAATTGTGGAATCTGTTCGACAATGGCTTCAAGTTTTTCAACAGCTTAGATTTAACTAATGCTGCCCAGTTTTTAGCACCCCCAAGGCTAAAATCCCTCGAGCACCTTGCGCACGGTTGTCGCGCCCCACCATTGTAACTCTCTGTTTTAAAATTCAAATTTAGCATTAAGCGCTGAAAGTCGATCCTCAATCTTGCATTGGGGTGGCAGGCATTTTTTGTGCCGCGCTCGAGCCACTTTCGGATTTGCCTTCGGATAACGCCGCTCAATGCTACTGCCAATCTCTCTGGGCAGAGTTGTAAACCTTAGGGTTAGAGGAATCTTCCTTTGTTAATTCGAAATTTAAGTAAAGTAGCATTCGCGGCGATAGCCCTGATGCTCGCAGGCTGTGATGGCGGCGTATTGGATCCCAAGGGCCAGATCGGTGTCGATGAAAAGCACCTGATCATCATCGCTACCCTACTCATGCTGATTGTGGTTATCCCCGTGATCTTCATGACTTTGTTCTTCGCATGGAAATACCGCGATGGCCGAGATCATGAGGTTTACGCCCCTAAATGGTCCCATTCAAGCGCGATTGAAACCGTAGTTTGGATTGTGCCTATTGTGATCGTATTGATTTTGGGCGTGATCACTTGGGGTTCAACCCATGATCTCGACCCTTACAAACCACTCGAACACGAGGCCAAGCCAATTACGGTTGAAGTGGTTTCTATGGACTGGAAATGGTTGTTTATCTATCCAGAACAAGGTGTTGCATCGGTAAATGAGCTGGCTTTCCCAGCGAATGTACCAGTGAACTTTAAGATCACCTCTGATACCGCCATGAACTCTTTCTTTATCCCGCAGTTAGGTAGCCAAATCTACTCAATGGCTGGGATGACGACTAAGTTGCACCTGATTGCCAACGAACCCGGTACCTATGACGGTATTTCCGCTAACTATAGCGGCGCAGGTTTTGCGGGCATGAAGTTTAAAGCCATTGCCACGCCAACGGCGGCCGACTTCGATGCTTGGGTAGCCAAGGCCAAACAACAGGCGACTAAAACCTTAGACTCTGCGACTTACCAAGCCTTAGCACAGAAGAGTGAAAACAATCCTGTTGAATACTTTGGCTCAGTGAGTCACGGCATGTTCGATCAAATCGTTATGCAATACATGCACATGGACTCAAACGAGAACATGGCAGGCCATGAAGGTATGGAACACATGAGTGCCGACCACAATATGGCTGGCATGCACCACGATATGGCGCATATGGCGAGCGACCAGAAGATGGCCGACATGGAAGGCTCAACCCATTCTGACACTTCATCAACAGAACACTCATCCACTCACCAAGTGGAGGCGGAGTAATCATGTCTTTTCTCGGTAAATTAAGCTTAGATGCGATCCCGTATCATGAGCCTATCATCATGGTGACCCTTGCGGTTGTTGCCGTGATAGGCCTGTACGTCGCAGCCTTGATCACTAAACACAAAAAATGGGGCGTGCTTTGGCACGACTGGTTAACCTCAGTTGACCATAAACGCCTCGGTATCATGTACATAGTGCTTGCCTTCATCATGTTGATCCGCGGTTTTTCCGACGCCATCATGATGCGTACCCAGCAGGCACTGGCCACCAATGGCGCCGCAGGTTATCTGCCGCCAGAACATTACGACCAAATCTTTACCGCCCACGGCGTGATCATGATTATCTTTATGGCGATGCCATTTATGATCGGTCTAATGAACTTAGTGCTGCCACTGCAAATCGGTGCCCGCGACGTTGCCTTCCCCTTCTTGAACAACCTCAGCTTCTGGCTAACCGCCTCTGGTGCCGTGCTGATCAATATTTCATTAGGTTTAGGTGAATTCGCCCGTACCGGTTGGGTGGCTTACCCGCCGTTGTCTGAGCTGGCTTACAGTCCGGGTGTCGGGGTCGATTACTATATCTGGGCACTACAGATTTCGGGGATTGGGACAACCTTAACCGGGGTCAACTTTATCGCGACTGTGCTTAAGATGCGAGCTCCAGGCATGAAGCTGATGCAAATGCCAATCTTCACTTGGACTTGTACTTGGGCCAACATCCTGATCGTGGCTTCGTTCCCGATCCTGACCGCGGTTTTAGCGCTGTTAACACTCGATCGCTACATGGGTTTCCACTTCTTCACCAATGATGGTGGTGGTAACGCCATGATGTATATCAACCTGTTCTGGGCTTGGGGTCACCCTGAAGTTTACATCCTGATTTTACCTGCGTTCGGTATCTTCTCGGATGTAATTTCAACCTTTACCTCTAAGCGTCTGTTCGGCTATTCCTCAATGGTATGGGCCAGTGGCGCGATTTCGATCCTCGGCTTTATCGTGTGGTTACACCACTTCTTTACCATGGGCTCTAGCGCCAACGTCAACGCCTTCTTCGGCGTGATGACCATGGTGATTGCGGTCCCGACTGGGGTAAAACTGTTTAACTGGTTGTTCACCATTTACCGCGGCCGCCTGCGCTTAACTGTGCCAGTACAGTGGACCTTAGGCTTTATGGTGACTTTCACCATCGGTGGTATGACGGGCGTGTTATTGGCCGTACCTGGCGCCGACTACGTACTGCACAACAGCTTGTTCCTGATCGCTCACTTCCATAACACCATTATCGGTGGTGCCGTGTTCGGTTACTTAGCCGGTTTTGCTTACTGGTTCCCAAAAGCGACAGGTTTCCACTTAAATGAGCGTTTAGGTAAAGCGTCATTCTGGTGCTGGCAGATTGGTTTCTATGTGGCCTTTATGCCGCTGTATGTACTCGGTTTTATGGGGATGACTCGCCGTATCAACCATATTGATAACCCAGCATGGAACATGTGGATCTATATCGCTGCCGTGGGTGCTTGCATCATCATGGTCGGTATCATTCTGCAATTCGTGCAACTGTACGTGAGTATCCGTGACCGCGACCAAAACCGTGACACCACGGGCGACCCATGGAATGGCCACACGCTGGAATGGTCAACCGCATCACCACCACAGTTCTACAACTTTGCTAAGTTGCCACAAGTGTCTGATATCGATGCCTTTACCGATGCCAAAGAAAAAGGCACCGCCTATCAACGCCAAAAACACTATCAGCCAATCCATATGCCGAAGAATACCCCAAGCGGTATCTTAATGGCGCTGGGTATTACCGCCGCGGGCTTTGCTGCGATTTGGCACATTCTGTGGCTCGCGATTGTGGGCATGGTGGGCGCGTTTATCGTGTTCTTATTCCGTGCTTATAACAACGATGTCGACTATTACGTTCAACCCGATGAAGTGGCACGCATTGAAAATGCTCACTTAAACAATGTAGTAAGGGGCTGATATGAGTGTTGCAATCCCAGCTGATTTAGACGTTGCTCACGCCGAGGAGCACCACGAGCACCATGACACGGGTGGCAACACCCTGTTTGGTTTTTGGCTCTACCTGATGACCGACTGCATCCTGTTTGCATCGGTATTCGCTACCTATGCCGTGCTCTATATGAACACCGACGGCGGTGTATCGGGTAAAGATATTTTCGAACTGGACTTTGTGCTGATCGAAACCGCAGCCCTGCTGCTCAGTAGTATTACCTATGGCTTTGCCTTGATTTTCGCTAAGCGCCGCAACAAAGCGGCGACCCTCACTTGGTTAGCCATTACCTTTGCACTGGGCTGTGTGTTTATCGGCATGGAAGTCTATGAGTTCCATCACCTGATCGAACATGGCAACGGCCCACAACGCAGCGCCTTCCTGTCATCTTTCTTCACCTTAGTGGGCATGCACGGCTTGCACGTGACCGCGGGGTTAATTTGGATGGCGATCATGATGATTGAAGTCGCTAAAACTGGCTTAGGTAACCGCAGCATCACTCGCTTGAGCTGCTTAAGCTTGTTCTGGCATTTCCTCGACATCGTGTGGATTTGCGTATTCACCGTTGTGTACTTATTGGGAGCACTGTAATGGGCGCACATACTCAATCACATGACCATAGCCATGGCGCAGACGATCTGGCCGCCAGCATCAAGTCCTACTTAGTCGGTTTTGTGCTGTCAGTGGTGTTAACTGCCATCCCATTCTGGGCGGTAATGACCCATCACTTCGAGCAATCGACGACGCTCGCCATCGTCGTTGTCACGGCACTGGTGCAGATTTTGGTACACCTTAAGTACTTCCTGCACTTGGACTTCTCTAAGGAAGGCAAGATCAACACCTTCTCCTTCCTATTTACCGCGCTGATCATCGTGATGGTGGTTGGCTTGTCGGTATGGATCATTCTCGAAGCTAACGCTTTGATGATGTAACGAGACACAGCAAATGAACACACAAGCTAGATTGACATCGACGCAATGGAAAGCACGCTTCAAAGGGTATGTACAGGTAACTAAGCCTGGCATCATTTTCGGGAATCTGATTTCCGTTGCTGGCGGCTTCCTATTGGCCGCTAAGGGCGATGTGGATCTGGTCTTGATGCTGGCAAGCTTAGTGGGATTATCCTTAGTCGTCGCCTCAGGCTGTGCGATTAATAACTGTATCGACCGTGACATTGACGCCAAAATGCAGCGCACCTGCAAACGCGTCACCGTCACGGGCGAAATCCCCCTAAGCCATGTCTTGCTGTTTGGCATCGCCTTAGGCGTGCTTGGATTTTGCATCTTAGCCTTGTTAACCAATGCCTTAGCTCTGCTGTTTGCCGCTATTGGCTATGTCGTGTATGTCGGGATTTATAGCCTCTATATGAAGCGAAACTCGGTTTACGGCACCTTAGTCGGCAGCTTTTCGGGCGCAGTACCGCCCGTGGTGGGCTATTGCAGCGTGACGGGGCAAATGGATATGGGCGCAGTGATTTTATTGCTGATGTTCAGCCTCTGGCAGATGCCACACTCCTACGCCATCGCGATTTTCCGCTTTAATGACTATGCAGCCGCGAAGATCCCCGTGCTGCCAGTCGCCGAAGGGATGGCCAAGGCGAAGCACCATATAGTGCTCTATATCGCAGTGTTCGCCTTGGTCAGCACCATGCTGCCACTCGCAGGTTACACAGGCACCGCCTTTATGGCCGTGACCTGTGCCACCAGCCTCTGGTGGCTAACAATGGCCCTCAAAGGTTATCGTCAAGATGTGGATATGCCACGTTGGGCCAGACAAGTGTTTGGTTTTTCAATTATTACCATCACAGCACTCAGTGTAACCATGGCGCTGGATTTTCAAGCGGTCAGTCAAACCCCACTGTTTACCTTAGTGCGATAAACATAACCTTTATTCAAAAACAAAAGCGCTAACCTAGGTTAGCGCTTTTTATCGCCTTAATCCTCAATAACTAAGGGTGTCGCTGAAACCAAACTATGACATAGCAGTATAGCCAGAAACAATTACTTAGCTAAATCATGTAACCATACATCGACATAAAATGTACCCATAGTATGACAAATAGGAACAAGCACAAAATAACTCAAGTGAAAAATGTAACTTTACTACAAATGACTATTAAGCCTTTGCAAACTGACAATTGCTCTAAACAGTATTGGTTGTATTGCTAATCCAGCCACCAGTGAATCAAAATGGGTATTGAAAAGTTGCTTAACTGAGTATCCAGCATTCGTTACTAGGGACATATCTTCTTAAATCTAGATCTTGCTCAAATTTCTTAGCGGTCTTTAATGACTCTCTATCAGTGAATTTTTCAACTGTAACTGTGGGGGAGCAATAAGTTTGATACTAAAATGGCAGCGATCGCATAGTTGCGCTGCCATTTCTAAATCGAAATTGCCCCAAAACTTGTTACGAGTTCAGATGAATGATCCTTCTGGCACAGCCCAGTTGACCAAATTTTAGTAATGATACAGAGTGACTACTCTATCGGTGTCTATTCACCCATTCATTCTTTGCGACCAAGATATTACCTAGATGTACTATTAAAGGTGAGGCAGTGAAAGCCGCATGATAGCTGGCTTTCATGTGTTTGATTTCCTCCTACACAGAGGAAGAGGAAAACATGTTGTTTTGACTGCAAATTAGATATAATTCTTCCTCTAAAAGTAGGTTTTTGCGCGCAAACTGAGAAGGATTTGTTATGAGTAAGTTCAGTGGGTTGAATACTGAAATGACCATGTCTGAAGCTGTGGATTATCTTGATGGCGTGCGAGAAAGTCTTGATGAAATATATTTGGCAGAAGAAGCACCATCAGGTCAAGCTGGTACAGTTTGGCGATATTTTTGGGGGAATCCTCGTAAAATTACACCTCTAACTGTTTACTTTCGAGAAATTATTGAAGAAGAAATTGAAGCTAGTGAAGCTTTATTAAAAGATAAAACAAAAAAGATACGCGAACAGGCCAAAAAGAAACTTCATATGAGTTGCAGAAGTTAAATGAAAAAAATGAAGCTAAAATTAGCGAGGCAAAAGAAGCGCTTGAGTATTTAGATGCAACATTCGATGAAAATGAGGATCTTAAAACCAAGCTAGAGGATGAACGCTCTATTTCTCGTAAGTTTAGAGCCCATTTAAATGCTTCTAAAAACTCTAAGATGATTGAGGCTCAAGCTAATGATATTAAATTTCTATTTGAAAAATTAACTAGATTTGAAAATGTTCAGCTAGATCAATTAGAGTCTGTAAAACTTATGAAGAATGTTAATTCTGATGAGTGAGGTTTAGAGGGGATTATTTTAATCCATAAATTGTTTTAATGCGTGAAAACTTGGCCTCATGCTGCTTTGTATTAAATGGTGGCAGCCACTACAAATAGCTAAAAAGCCTATCAAAAGACATGTGAAAATCAGGAGCGAAGCGACACCATTTGATCCTCAATACCAAGATTACTTGGTGCAAAGGAGATTGAAAAAGGAGAGTCGTTACTCATGGCTTGAGCCGTATGCAGTGAAAGTTGCACGTATGGTTCTTAGGAGGGCGGCACTTGGTAACAGGTGTCGCCTATCCGACCAAAGCTTACTAGAGATTGATCAATATTTATTGTCACTTCTACCGTCTGGTTGGTAGTAATTTTCCTCAAATTTTAGCTTTTTAATAGCTATGAATAGCTTAAAAGGCACATTTCTACTTAAACAATTATCTAGCGAAAATTGGGGCATTGCCAATAAAAAGCCTCCTCCTACATAGAGTAAGAAGAGGCTTTTACTGCCTATCCGGCAGTTTGCTGTATTTACATAAACGTCGAAACGATTGTTTTTATTATCAGCTGCCTATTCGGCAGGTCACTATACACTTATAAAATAAACCTATATAAAATCAATTACTAGAGCCAAAATCAAGGAAATAACCATATAATTTCTCAAACAGATAATTGAATAGCCACTACTTCATTGCCGATTTCACATAGACATCGAAGCGGTTTTTCTTCGTTTCGATAACCATGCTGGGCTTAACGCCGGCGAGGTCTTCGGCATAATCGGGGCGCTTCACCACTACACGCTTACTGGCTAGAGCCATGGCGGGTGCGAGCAAGCCATCGGCGTCGAGATCCGCACCGACTAAGGTTTGAAAGACTCGCATTTCTTTTTTAACTAAGGCTGATTTGTCACGGTGAGGGTACATAGGGTCGAGGTAGACGACATCGACCTCTTGCTCTAATTTGGCGAGTGCTTCGAGGCTAGAACCATGGAAAAGCTGCATACGTTCACGCATCCAGTCGCCGATTTCGGCATCTTGATAGGCACGGCGCAGGCCGTCTTCTAATAATGCGGCCACCACAGGATGGCGCTCTACCATAGTCACTGTGCAGCCTAAGCTTGCCAGCACAAAAGCATCGCGGCCGAGGCCCGCTGTACCATCGACCACTTTTGGCGTAACGCCCTGCTTTAATCCAACAGCCTTAGCAATCGACTGCCCACGACCGCCACCAAACTTGCGTCTATGGGCAACCGCGCCAGTGACAAAATCCACTACTATGCCATCGAGCTTAGGCTCATCGCGCTTATGTAGCGTCAAGGTGTCTGATTCAAAACGCAATTCAAACGGCGCATCGGCATCAAAAACCAGTTGCCAACGGGCACAAATGTCCACAAGAGTTGGAAATTGCTGATTAAAAAAAATCGGAGTCACAGGCTATCTTCAAAGCAACAAAATGATGGCTATTATGCCTAAAAATCTGCTTCGTGAATATGTAACTCAGTCAATCATCTTGTTAATGCTCATTATTCTATGAGTCAATTTGTCTAAGCCACCTTAGGTAAACTCAAACATGAGTCACAGTGTAATAAACTGATTGATAAAGGAAAAAATCTATTTATATAACAGTTTAGCGATTTGTGTTATATGTTTTGTTCCGAGCCAACCTTGCGACTTCCATACGGAATAAGGACATTTTTTGCTTAACTGGCTGAAAGGTTTTTTGTTTATCAGGGAGCAAGACTTTTTAAACCCCGATAGAACCATATTAAAAACCAGTTTATTGCGGATTATTTTGCTAAGTGGTGCCATTCTGACCACCAGCATAGTGCTGCACAGCTCATTGATCGCATATGAACTCAACCTCAGCTTTATTATTGGCATTACGGTCAGTTTTTTAACCGTCTTATTTCTCGCATTATGGTTTACCCGTCGGTATTTGCTGGCGAGCTCAATCAGCTTGCTGGCCATGGTGGTAGCGGCCTGCTTGGCAATACTGTTGTTTATTCCAGATTTTACCTTGTCGCAGGCAGGCATTACCTTCCTGTATACACTGCCGCTGATGGCGCTTTTCCTGTTTGGTAGAAAAGTCGCCTTCTGGATGATGTGCTTCAATGTGCTGCCTTTCTTATTGCTACTGCGTAACCAGAATCTCCCGCCTATTGTCGATGTAGATATTAGCCTGCCAGCGACCCACGCTTACCTCAACGGGCTGTTGTTTATGTTTTTCAATATTTGTATCCCGTTGTCAGCCATGCGGTTGTTAAAAACCCAGAAAGTCCATGCGCAGCAAATGATCCAGCATCAACACGCGCTGCAACGCTCTTTAGATCAATATGCTGAAATCTTTGACAATAATGGCACGGCCTCCTTCTTCTGTAATGAAGATGGAGTGATCCTCAACTTGAATAATGCGGCAAAACAAATCGCAGGAGATGTCACACTTAATCGCACTCGCCTGTGTGATATTTTTGAAGTGGACCAAGATACCAGTACGAATTTGTTGGCCGCCTCATTCCATACCCGTTTAAAGCACAATAGCGGCAGCCGATATCTACTGCAAAAAGCCTCATTAGAGCACCATGATACCTTGCTGTTTCACTGCCACGATATCACGGCACAAGCCAATCATGAGCTCGAACTCAATCGACTCAAAAAGCACCATATCAGTACCCATTTTTACGATTTAGTCACTGGCTTACCCAACGAGAACCACTGGTATAACCCGACACCAAGTACCGCCCACCAGGAAATGACAGTCGCCCTAGTTAAGATCGATAATCTAAGCCAAATTAATGCCGCCTTTGGCATCAGCGTGGGAGATGCCATCCTCAAAGCCTTTGCCTTCGAGCTTAAAGAGCGCTTCGGCCACCAGGCCAAAATATATCGTTTTAGAGGTGCATCCTTTGCCTTGGAATTTACCGAACTACCACTCATCTCGCCAGAGACGCTCGCACCGCAATTACGTCTTCGTATTCCGACAAGTTTAAAACTTAAGCAAGAACAACAGATTGAATACCATTTAGAGTGTCGCGTTGGCTGTAGTTCTGGCCATAAATCCGCTCCGCAGCAAGCCGCCGAGCAATGCTTGATTGCCATTAAACAAACCACCCAAGCCAACCCAGTTATGGTGTATTACGTTGGCTTGATTAACAATTTACTTGAGGCATCCTCGCAAGAAAGCAAAATCCGCGACGCGCTAAAACACAACCGACTGGAAATGTGGCTGCAACCAAAAGTGTTGGCAGATGGGCATATTATTAGCTTTGAAGCGCTCGCCAGAATGTTCGACAAAGACGGCAGCATGATCATGCCCAGCACCTTTATCCCCATCATAGAGTCATCGCAGTTGCAGGCGATTTTCGCCATTAAAGTGTTTAGGCAATTACTTCAATTGATCCGTGCTTGGCCCAAAAATGTCCCTATGACTAAGATTGCCTTCAACCTATCGGGACAAGATATTTTGTCGGATCGATTCTTCAAGGTACTGATCCAGACATATATTAACCATCCCGAACTCATTCCAATTTTAGAAATTGAAATCACCGAAACCTCAGTGTTTTCCACCCACAAAGAAACTGGCAGACGCTTAAACACACTCGCGAGAATGGGCGTTTCCATTGCGATCGACGATTTCGGCACAGGCCATGCTTCCTTAAGCCAGCTGATTGACATAAGCGCCGATACAATAAAAATTGATCGCTACTTTGTCAGCCAGCTCGGCATTAGCGAGCGCCACACGCAAATTGTCAACGCGGCAATTCTGTTGGCGAAGAGTTTAAAACTGCATGTAATTGCCGAGGGGATTGAAACTGAAACCCAATTGATACAGCTCACTGCACTGGGGTGTGAACAATTCCAAGGCTACTTATTTGGTAAACCTGCACCAGCCTCGTTGTGGCTAAAAACCTATCAAATGCAAACCCCAACCCACTGGTTAGCACAGAAAAAAACGGCTAACTGAGGCATTCGTTTTACGCTTTAAGGCATCCTAGGTATAATTGCCCACATGCGTTTGCCTCCCTTTGCATTGTTTGCAAATAACTAGGATCCTCCATGTTAAGTTACCGCCACGGTTATCACGCCGGCAATTATGCCGATGTGCTGAAACACGCTATTTTGCTGCAAACTTTGCAGTTAATGCATAAGAAAGACAAACCCTTAGTCTATATCGATACCCATGCGGGTGCCGGCGGTTATGCGTTAACGGATGAGTTTGCTCAGAAGACGGGCGAATACCTCGAAGGCGTAGCTAAGCTTTGGAATAAAACCGATCTGCCAAAATCCCTGCAGGATTATGTAGATGCGGTGCGTCACTTTAATGAAGACAATCCAGAAGAACTCAACTTTTACCCAGGTTCTCCCGCCATTATCGATATGGAGCTGGGGCCGAAGGATCGTATGCTGCTGCACGAGCTGCACGGTACCGATCATCAGCTGCTGGATGAGTATTTCGAGCAGGATAAGCAGGTAAAAGTTATCAAGGGCGATGGCCTTAAAGGCTTGATTGCTGCGGTACCGCCACTTGAGCGCCGCGCACTGGTACTTGTCGATCCCAGTTATGAGATTAAGACCGACTATCAAACGGTCGCCGAGACCTTAATCAAGGCACACAAACGCTTTGCCACGGGCGTATTTATGCTCTGGTATCCCGTAGTCAACCGCGCGCAGACGGAAGAAATGCTTTCCCGCTTAGCTGGTAGCGGTATTAAGCGCCAGTTACGTATCGAACAGGCAATCAAGCCGGACTCCAATGAATTTGGCATGACAGCCGCAGGACTATGGGTGATCAACCCACCTTGGCAACTGGATGAAATCGCGACTGAAATGCTCGATTACCTCGGCAAAAACTTAGGCCAAGCCGATGGCAATGTCATCGTTAAATGGGAAGTTGGCGAATAAGCCAATCCTATTGCGTCATCACCGCATGCAACAGAGCAGCTAGACTTTGGCGCTGCGGTAACGTTTTAGCAGAATTTGCACCCGTTCCACATAGGCTTGGGTTTCTGGATAGGGAGGAATACCGTTGTATTGGGTCACTGTGGTTGGCCCCGCATTGTAGGCGGCGCAGGCCAATGCAATATCACCATTGAACTGTTTTAGCATTTGCGCCAAATACTTACTGCCGCCGAGAATATTCTCCTCCGGCAAAAAGGCATTGGTCACGCCCATCTCTTTGGCGGTTTCGGGCATTAATTGCATCAGGCCCATTGCGCCAGTACGTGACAAGGCTCTGGCATTAAAGGCCGATTCGGCATGGATCACGGCGCGGATAAGTGCCGGGTCTAATTGATGTTTATGAGCCGCACGACTGATCAAGCTATCGTAATTGCGGGTAAACAGCCGAATACCATTCCAGTCAATTTTGGAGTCTGGACGACAGGCAAAGCAGTCATAGAGCAGGATTTGATACTCATTGGTAGTCGGCGCTTTATCGGTAAAAGCCGTCACACCATTGGCCTGTAGATATTGATAAACTTTGACTTTTTCTTGCCCAGTGTTACTCACAATACCGCTTTCAGAATAACGGGCCACAATACGGGGCTTAGGCTTAGCTTCATCTGCAAACGCGGCCGCAACACTTCCCCAAGCCAACCACAAACCAATGCTAATGATGGCTATCGACTTAAGGCAAAGTGGCGAAGAATGCGTTGCTGGCATCAAAGTCCCGTGTGTTCGTTTAGTTTAAGTACTTCAATAATAGCAAAGAGTTGCTTCATCTCACGGTTTAACTGGCTAAATTCGGCCGAAAAATTAGCACTATCGAAGATAGATTGCATCTGGAAACGACTACGGCGATTAGGCAAAAACAAGATCAAACGATTGCGGAAGAAGGCGCATTGAATATCCCCATCGAAGGATTTTGCCAATTGCTGCAAGCGCTCCATAAAGGCGGTATTGAGCAAATAGCGCGACTCGATTTGAACCGTGGAAAACACATCGAACTCTTTTTCGAACAGGGGATCTTCAAGCTTCACCCTCTGCAGCCCTGAGTGGCTGTCGGATAAGAAATTTGCCAGCCCACCGCGATCCTTTAATACCACGGTATGACCAATAAATTGCTTATGGCTACTTAGCTCAACCACAGTGCCGCGAAAGCGGGTTTCGGTGCGGGTCACGGTTCGGCGTTTATTGCCGTCCCACTCCTCCACTCGCACGTCTTTGGTCAAGGTTAACTCATTGACGACTAACTCGATGCCCTTGTATTGGCCTTGAATATAATCACCAAAGCTCGCCTTATCGTAATTGGGTAGCACCTTAGCCGCACTGAGGCGATTCATGTCGAGGCGCATCTCGCGGTTGTAGATAAAATCCTCACCAAAGTACTTAAACATGATGGGATAAATTTCTTGCTGTACTTGCCGCTTAAACTGCCGTGTCGGTGTAAAACTCCAAAAACCTAATCCCAATAGCGCGACTAACGGCAGCGGAAACAGCATGAGTCCACGGCTATGTCCCAATAGCGCTAACAGCACGAGACCTGCGACTATCGCCAAACTAAGATATAAGCGTTTACGTGTCGCCTTAAGGCTGTTGACGCGCTTAGTTTCATAGCGGGCGGCGAGCGGCGCCAGTTGGGTATCGTAGTACTCCTGCAGCGACGCCCTATCCGAAGCGTCGGCCGACAATCTTGCCGCCTGCCGCTGAGCCTTGATGGGACTACCTAAAATAAAGGTGAGTATATTCATTCAGTTAATATGTTTGCGGAGCCTATCTTGGCCCCGCAAATATCGAAGGATTACAGATAATCCGCCGCGTCTATCGGCGCTTTAGAGGCTTCATTCACCTCGTAGAATGGCATCACCTTGATGTTTGCCATCGACGCAATAATCGACCCGGGGAAAATCTCAACGGCAGTATTTAACTCAGACACCGCCGAGTTATAGAAACGGCGGGCAGCAGAGATATGGGCTTCGACCTCGTTATAGGTTTGCATCGCCTCGAGCATAGTATTGTCCGACTTTAGCTCGGGATAGCTTTCAACGCTCACCATCAAGGCACCCATTTTATCGTTCAGCTTCTCTGCTTGCGCGATATGCTCTTTCACCGCATTCGGATCTGTCTTGTTGTAATTGCGGGTTAATTGCGTGCGTAGCTCAGTGATTTCAGTAAGTAATGACTTTTCATGATCCATAAATCGCTTGGCGATTTTGAGGATATTGGGCACAAGATCGGCGCGCTTGGCTAACTGCACATCGATTCCCGACAGGGCTTCGAGGGCGGTATTGCGCTTTTTGACTAGGCTGACGTACCAAAGATAGGTGACGATAAAAATCAGCGCTAATCCTAATAACAGTTTGTCCATCTTCCATCCTTAGGGTTTGTTCTTAGTCTCAACGGGTACAGCTAAACATAAATGGCCAAGAATTTCATCTAAAGCGATAGCTAACGCAATGAAATATTAGCTTTAGCTACTCTGGTCAGAGCATTAAGCAACAAAATGACCAGCGAGATTATTCAGCTTGGATACAGAAAAACTAGGCTATAGTGTATATGCACAACGTTAAGAGCAACCTTTTTGCTCGTGAATACTGGACTCCTAGTGAGTCCATTTTTTTTCCCCGCATTTCCCCCATAATCCGCCGCACTGCCGCAGTTGCAACATTTAAGTTTCAATTAAAGCTTAACCATCATACTTTTCGGCCAATTTTTTAACTTTCACCTTAGCGTTAATCCAACCACTTGGGCCAGACATAGCTCTGCCAAGTACGCCGCATCGATTCTGCTCCCGGGTAAAGAATGCGCTAGCAAAGGTCGACAGAGGCAAAAGAATGAGCTCGAAATCCAACGATATTCCCGTCAATTCACC
This sequence comes from Shewanella sp. Koi 1, assembly GCF_052907445.1. NCBI lineage: Bacteria > Pseudomonadati > Pseudomonadota > Gammaproteobacteria > Alteromonadales > Shewanellaceae > Shewanella > Shewanella sp. Koi 1. Next base: position 4,736,063 of record NZ_JBREJM010000001.1, read on the forward strand.
ACAGGCCGACGACATGAGTTCTCGCGGCTGGTTTGTCCGTTTTCTTAATATTGTCGAACGCTTAGGGAACCTACTCCCCCATCCTATTACCTTGTTCGCCCTGTTCTGTGTCGCCGTGATATTGGTGTCAGGCATTGCGGGCTACTTTGGATTAACGGTCACCGATCCGCGCCCAGAGGGCGCCCACGGCCGAGGTGCCGATGGACTTATCCATGTCGTCAGCCTGATGAATGCCGAAGGCTTGCGGATGATAGTGTCCAACTTAGTCACTAACTTCACTGGCTTTACACCCTTAGGTACTGTGTTGGTCGCCCTACTGGGTGTGGGTATCGCCGAGCGTTCAGGGCTGTTATCCACGGCGATGCGTGCACTCGTTATGGGTGCGTCGAAGCGTTTGGTGACGTTAACTATCGTATTTGCCGGCATTATGTCGAACACGGCGGCAGAGCTTGGATATGTGGTATTAATTCCCATGGCGGCGATGATCTTCCACTCCTTAGGTCGCCATCCACTGGCGGGGCTTGCCGCGGCATTTGCTGGGGTATCAGGGGGATACAGCGCTAACCTATTGCTTGGTACTGTCGATCCGTTGTTATCGGGTATCACTGAGGCGGCGGCGCGGATGATCGATCCCGACTACAACGTCGGCCCCGAGGTTAACTGGTACTTTATGTTTGTCTCGACCTTTGTGATCACTTTCCTCGGCGCCTTTGTGACCGAGAAAATTGTCGAGCCGAAACTGGGCAAGTATCAAGGCGATGATGCCGATGAAACCGTGCACCAATCCATGGGCAATGTCACCGAGCTGGAAAAACGCGGCCTCAAGTGGGCGGGGTTATCTATGCTGGTGCTAGCGGTAATCCTTGCGCTGTCAGTCGTGCCAGAGGGTGCGCCACTGCGCGATCCTAAAACCGGTCTAGTCTCGGGTTCGCCGTTCCTCAAAGGCATCGTCGCCTTTATCTTTATCTGTTTTGCGATCCCGGGCTTTGTCTACGGCAAGGTCGTTGGCAGCATTAAAAACGATAAAGACGTTATCAATGCCATGTCACACAGCATGAGCAGTATGGGGCTGTATATCGTACTGGTATTCTTTGCGGCGCAATTTGTGGCCTTTTTTAACTGGAGTAATCTCGGCGCCGTGTTAGCCGTGCTGGGTGCCGATGCCCTGCAATCCATTGGCTTAACTGGGCCAATCCTGTTCCTGTTTTTTATTATGATCTGTGGCTTTATCAACTTGATGCTGGGTAGCGCCTCGGCTCAGTGGGCCATTACCGCCCCCATTTTTGTGCCCATGCTGATGTTAGTCGGCTATGCGCCCGAAACCATTCAAGCGGCCTACCGTATTGGCGACTCAGTGACTAACTTAGTCACGCCTATGATGAGTTATTTCGGGCTGATTTTGGCCGTGGCTTGCCGTTACCAGAAAAACCTTGGCATAGGCACGCTTATCGCCACTATGCTGCCGTACACCTTAGTGTTTTTCGTTGGCTGGACGGCGTTCTTCTTCCTGTGGGTGTTTGGCTTTGGTCTGCCTGTGGGGCCAGGCGCAGCTACTTACTACACGCCTTAAGCCGAGGTTTGCCTACGTCCCTAACCAAAAGGGCGTCGAAGTTAAGCTCGACGCCCTTTTTGATGTCCGAATTATTGGGTGGATTAACGGCCTCAGTCGTATAACCATTCCATTAAAAAACTACAGATCAGCAAGAAAACCCCCAGATTAAACACCACAGTCTGTAACTTTGCCTTAGGCGATTTATCCTCGGCCTGACTCATCACTTGGTTGAGGGGAGTAAAAAACATATTAGGGTCGAGCCCCATGCCAATAAAAAATACTGCGACGGCAAAGAGGCGAGTCAGCTCAGGAACAGCCAGTTGCTCAAGATAAAACTCATAGGCGCCATAGGCGACCATGCCCAGCGCGATACAATGGCAAACGACTGCCATGATAAGCTGCTTAGTCATAAAACCTCTCACCGATGACACCACTTTGCTCCTAAAGCCAACACACTGTTACTCATTATGCGGCTGATAATATTCGGCGCGCAGTCTATCTCTTTTACGTTGTAGCCGCACCCAGTCAAACCAACCAAATAAAATACCTGCCACGGGATAAATACAGAGTGCCCGAGCTAACTCGCCCCAAAAGGATGTATCTGAGGTGAGATAATGGATAGTGGCGACCACGAGGGAGGTCATGCCTCCCCAAAACAACACGCCAACCACTAGGATAAAAAACCACTTTCCCTTGGCTATGGCTTTATCCAGCGCTGCAAGTTCCTGTGACGACATACCAAGCTCCTATCATTATGATTCCGCCAATATGCCCGAATTGGCTAATGCTGGCTATCCATCCTTATAACGATACGCTAACAAAAAGCCCTGCATGTGCAGGGCTTTAATAATGTTAGGTTAGATTACTCCGCCGAGGTCGGCTTTTCTTCTTTACCTTTCTTCTCGCGCTTACTGAAGATACGTTCCACAATCACGAAGAACAACGGCACGAAGAAGATACCTAGGAAGGTCGAACTCATCATACCGCCGAGTACACCGGTACCGATGGCGTTCTGGCTACCAGAACCTACACCTGTACTAATCGCTAACGGTACAACACCTAGACCGAAGGCGAGTGACGTCATCAGAATTGGACGCAAACGCACACGTACCGCATGTAAGGTCGCCTCGATAAGTCCCGCACCTTTCTCATAGAATTCTTTGGCGAATTCCACAATCAAGATGGCGTTCTTCGTCGCCAAACCGACCGTCGTCAACAGACCCACCTGGAAGAACACGTCGTTTGGCAAGCCACGACCATTCATCGCCAGCAGGGCACCGATAATCCCTAGCGGAACCACTAGGATTACTGCGAACGGTACAGACCAGCTCTCATAAAGCGCTGCCAGTACGAGGAATACCACCAAAATCGACAGAGCATACAGCGCTGGCGCTTGGTTACCCGATAAACGTTCCTCATAGGATAAGCCGTTCCACTCGATACCAAAGCCTGGTGGCAACTGCTTCACCATGTCTTCCATGATATTCATCGCCGCACCGGTACTGAAACCAGGAGCCGTTGCGCCTTGAATGTTCATGGCAGGTAAACCGTTGAAACGCTCTAGACGAGGTGAACCATATTCCCAAGCGCCCGTTGCGAAGGCCGAGAATGGCACCATGTCGCCCTTGTTATTACGCACGTACCAAGTGTCTAAGTCTTCAGGTTGCATACGGTATTGCGCATCACCCTGTACGTAAACTTTCTTCACACGACCACGGTCGATAAAGTCGTTTACATAAGAGCCACCCCATGCGGTTGCGAGTACGCTGTTCACGTTCGCAATCTCAATGCCTAAGGCACTCAGTTTGGCGTGGTCAATATGCAACTGATAGATTGGCGCATCTTCCTGACCGTTTGGACGAACGCCCACGAGGTTTGGATTCTGTGCCGCCATACCTAACAATTGGTTACGCGCGGCGACTAACTTATCGTGCCCTTGGCCATTCTTATCTTGCAGGTACATATCGAAACCGTTAGCCGTACCCAGCTCGATTACCGCAGGCGGTACGAAGGCGAATACGAAGGCTTCTTTCATTTGGCTGAATACGCCCATCGCGCGGCCCGCAATGGATTGCACATCCATACCTGGCGCTTCACGCTCTGACCAATCCTTCAAGCCAACGAAGGCAATACCCATGTTCTGGCCTTGACCCGCGAAACTGAAGCCCGCCACGCTGAATACCGATCTCACGCCCTCTTCTGCCAGATAGTGATCAGAGACTTTCTCTAACACTTTCATGGTGCTTTCTTGGGTAGAGTTGGTTGGCAAAATTGCCTGCGTGAACAAGATACCTTGGTCTTCATCAGGTAAGAATGCCGTTGGCATGCGCATGAAAATCCAGCCCACTGCCACGACTAGCGCAGCGTAAATCATCATGACTCTGAAACTACGCTTCACAATACCAGCCACGCTCGATTCGTAACGGTTCGTTAAGCGATCGAAGCCACGGTTAAACCAGCCAAAGAAACCTGTTTCGATATGACCATGGCCTTTCTTCAACGGTTTTAACATGGTCGCACAGAGTGCAGGCGTTAAAATCAAGGCCACCAGCACAGACAGCGCCATCGCAGAAACGATAGTGATCGAGAACTGACGGTAAATAACCCCAGTCGAACCCGACATAAACGCCATAGGTACGAATACCGCCGACAAGGTCAAACCGATACCGACTAACGCGCCAGTAATCTGATCCATCGACTTACGGGTCGCCTCGAGTGGACTTAGACCCTCTTCGGCCATTACCCGCTCAACGTTTTCCACCACCACAATCGCGTCGTCCACGAGTAGACCAATCGCCAGCACCATAGCGAACATGGTGAGGGTGTTGATGGAGAAGCCCGTTGCCGACAGAATCGCAAAGGTACCCAGCAATACGACAGGTACGGCGATCGTTGGAATTAAGGTCGCACGGAAGTTCTGCAGGAAGAGGTACATGATGACGAACACCAGTACGATAGCTTCGAGCAGCGTGTGTACTACGCCTTCAATCGATTTCTCAACGAATGGCGTTGTATCGTAGGGGTAAACCACATCTAACCCAGCAGGGAAGAAGGGACGTAACTCTTCAACTTTAGCGCGAACCGCTGCCGCCGTATCAAGGGCGTTAGCGCCGGTTGCCAGCTTAATCGCGATACCCGAAGCTGGTTTGCCGTTATACAGAGACTCTACTGCATAGCTTTCTGAACCCAGTTCAACACGCGCCACATCACCCAAAAACACGTTCGCACCCGACGTATCGGATTTAAGAATGATCTTGCGGAATTGTTCAGGCGTTTGCAGACGGCTCTGTGCCGATACAGTCGCGTTTAGCTCTTGTCCAGGCAGTGATGGTGTGCCACCGAGTTGACCCGCAGATACCTGCGCGTTTTGCGCACGGATAGCGCTCACCACATCTAAGCTGGTGAGGTTGTATTGAGTCAGTTTCAGTGGGTCTAACCATATACGCATCGCGTATTGGGCACCGAAAATCTGAATTTCGCCCACGCCCGGTACACGGCTCATAGGATCTTGGATGTTAGCGCCCACATAGTCGGCGATGTCACCCTTATCTAAAGAACCGTCGGTCGAAACGAAGCCCAGCACCATCAGGAAGCCAGAGCTTGACTTGTTAACGTTAACCCCTTGAGATTGCACCTCTTGTGGTAACAAAGTCATTGCGCCCTGTAACTTGTTCTGTACCTGAACCTGCGCGATATCCGGATCGGCTTCCGCGTTAAAGGTTAAGGTAATAGACGCGTTACCGAAGCTATCACTGGTCGATGCGATATAACGTAGGTGGTCGATACCCTTCATTCGTTGCTCAATCACCTGAGTCACTGAGTCTTCAACGATTTTGGCCGATGCACCAGGGTAGTTCGCACTGATCACCACTGTCGGTGGCGCAATACTGGGGTACTGCGAGACTGGCAGGGATCGGATCGACAGAACCCCCGCCAACATAATGATTAAGGCGATCACCCACGCAAAGATGGGGCGATCAATAAAAAAACGTGCCATAGCTATGCCCTATTGTGCTTGGGTTTCAGAAATAACTTTGGGAGTGACTGGTGCACCTGGACGGATCTTTTGTAATCCTTCCACAATCAACTTATCGCCCGCTTCCAAACCGGCAGTAATACGCCATTGATTGTCGATAACTTCAGCTGTAGTAACAATTTTTGCTTCCACTACGCCTTGATCGTTCACCACCATAGCCACGGCTTGACCCTTAGCGTTACGGCTAATGGCTTTTTGCGGCACAAGGATGGCTTGAGGATCGGTACCGGTATTCAATACGGCGCGAACATACATGCCAGGCAGTAAGATGCCATCGGGGTTAGGGAACTCTGCACGCAGGATCACTGAGCCAGTGTTTTCATCCACACTCACTTCAGCAAATTGCAGCTTACCGCTGTGGCCATAAATCGTGCCGTCTTCTAAGACTAACTGCACGTCAGCGTTATCAGCCGCCTGCAGCTTACCTTGCTGCAGCTTGGCTTTTAGACGTAACAGCTGAGCACTCGACTGCGCGATATCCACATTGATAGGGTCGAGCTGTTGAATAGTCGCCAACGTTTGGCTTTGGTTAGCGGTCACCAGCGCACCGGCTGTCACACTCGATTTACCGATACGGCCGGAAATAGGCGCTAACACTTCGGTGTATTCGAGGTTAATTTTGGCAGTGTTGATTGCCGCTTCAGCCACAGTCACACTCGCCAGTGCTTCTTTGTAAGCCGCTTCAGCTTCGTCGAAATCCTGCTTACTGATGGCGTTAGTCTTCACTAACTGCTGATAACGCGCAGCTTTCGCCTTAGCCGATGCAAGGCTTGCATTCGCTCTGGCTAAATCGGCATTTGCGCTTACCAATGCCGCTTTGTAAGGCGCAGAATCGATTTGATAGAGGGACTCGCCCTGCTTCACATGACCGCCTTCAACAAAGCTACGCTTGGTAATAATACCATTCACTTGAGGACGCACTTCGGCTTCGAGGAACGCCTTGCTACGGCCCGGTAATTCGACTTGGATAACCTGAGGTTTGGTCGCCACATTGATGACCCCCACCTCAACACTCTGCGGCCCAGCGCCAGCAGGACCAGCCTTCTCTTCTTGAGGGCTACAAGCTGCCATCCACAACGCCACGCTAATTACTGAGGCAAGTTTAATTGTCTGCCGCATGAGAACTCCTTTAAATATTAACGCTACCGTTTTGCCACGCTGCAATGGTGAACTCACGGCCGTAATTATAACTAAAATCCAATCTGCTACTTATCGCATACCCTATAAGGATGAACAAGAAAGATAAACCAACTAAAATGTAAACTAATGAAAATATTCACACCCTAGCGAATACCTTATTCATTAAATTGTTACCCTATTTAATGAATATGCTAATAGTGGATAAGGTTGTTAGCGTTATACGATACAAAGCACTTATCCAGCCTACTCTATATCAAAAATGTTGCAAACATGTTTGGCAACACAGCTTTAGTCACCATAAATGCTGAACACAGTTAATCGATAACGATGCGATATATTCGCTCGCGCCTCTCATTAATAAGATTTTACGCATATAACATCTCCCAAATAACGGCAGATGCTTGATAAACAAGGATGGTTCATATCGCCTTGTTATCCAACTAAAGCATTGAAAAATCGTAGGCGAAAAATACTCTTGATACCGTGAAATAATATATGGCTTATGTAAATTCTTTTTAAATCTACATCTTGGAAATGAGAGACGCCCAAAACCTTGGACGCGACATTTTATGACCAAGTGTAATTGAGGGCAAACCCGAAATGGCGATTTACACCCCATTAAATGAAACTCTGCTTCCCAAAAAACGTATTTAAAAAATAAACGCTGCTCGCAATCGCACTATTTCGCTGCTTGTTCACATTCATTCATATCTTTTCGTCATTGGTTCATCCCAGGCTACAGCGCTATTCACAACTTATTTTTACGATAAAGGTGCGCTAACAATTCCCAATGACTTTGAGATGATGATTATGAAGACTCGTACTAAATTTCTGCTAAGTGGGGCGTTACTTTCACTGGCGGCCAGCTCCCATGGTGCCGAAGACAACCAGCTTTTTGGTGGCACCATTAACGGCAATGTTAACTTTGCCTCGGATTATGTGTTCCGCGGTGAATCAGAGACCTTAGACGGTGATATTCCCGTAGTACAAGGTACGCTGAGTTGGAATCACAACCAAGGTTGGTATGCGGGCGTATTTAGCTCCAACATCAAATTTGCCGACCCTAACTTAGAAATCGTTACCGCACCTTTTATTGGTAAAGCGGGTGAGTTTGGCGATTCCGGTTTTACCTATGATGTGATGTTATTTTCATACCTCTATCCCGGTGCGTCTTACTCTAACTACACCGAATTATGGTTAAAAGTAGGCAAACAATTTGGCCGTGCGAATTTGCAACTCGAAGTCACCCCAACGGTTGATGATTGGTTTGGTGTCGATGGCTGGCACGGGGTTAACTATGCCTTGCACCCAAGCTATAGCTTTGACAATGGCGTAAAAATTTCGGCCTCTGTGGGTTATCAAGACCTCACGGGTGATGGCGCCGAAGGTTGGGGCCACTGGAACATCGGCTTGAGCAAAGCTTACTACGGCCTCAACTTCGATTTACGCTACCACGGCAGCACTGTGGATAGTGACCATAAAGTCTATGGCACACAGACTGAAATCTTCGATGACAGAGTCGTCATTGGGATCAGTAAGAGTTTCTAATCCTGTTTTTTTGCTTATACGTTCATCCCGCTGCTTCCCTGCAGTACTCCAATTGCTTGAAATATCGAGCCTTGACCAGCCAATTTGGCTGGTCCTTTTTTATCTAAATACGATTATCACCCACGCTACAGGCCAAGACGCGGCTGATATCCGCAAGACAACGACCCGATTCTTGCTGCCATTGGTTGAAGGCGGCCTGCACCTGCTTTAGCGCGGTTTGCGAGCTAAAACCGGCATCCACCAGCTTGTGCGCTTTAAAATAACCTTGCACATCATCGGTTAACAAAAAGGTATCCTTACCAATACCGCGCAGGAAATACGGCCCCGTATTGCCACCGAGGCGAGCGCCTCGTTTCTTTAAGAGTGCCCAAAGCCCAACTATATCTTCGGTCGGCCAATCGCCAATCAGCTTAGCCAAGCTGCCATGTTCGCGGGCAATATCATGGATCATCAAGGCATTATCATAAATCGCTTGGGTTTTCTTTAAATGGCGGATCAGAGTCGCATCCGCGGCACGTGTTTGGATCTGCTCCGGTGACAGCATCAACACCTTTTCAGGCACAAAATGAAAGAAAGATTGCTCATAAGCAGGCCACTTATTATCGACCACACGCCAGACAAAGCCACTCTGATACACCTGTCGGCTCATGGCAGAGAGCAGCGTGGCATCATCATACTGGCGAATTTCGGCACTCGTTAGGCAGCCAGGCAGTAATGCTTCGAGCCCCTTTTTACCGCCCTTGCGCTCACTCGCTCTGGCATAGATGGATGAGAAACTTTCTAACTGGCTCATACTGTTACCTTTGGTTATCTCTATTTCACTGCGATTTTAAAGCTAATAGTACCGAATTTTTGCGCGAGTGGATCATTCCGCATGGCAACCCGCTTTTACGCAACTGACGCCCATCTGCAGAAAAAATCCCACAGCAAGCGCCTTGATAACGACTAAAGTTAAGGCGTAGAGTCAAAAAATGCAGGGGTTGTGGGGTCGACACCTATGGAGCTGTTCTATCATCCGTTATCACGTTATTCACAGAAGGTGTTGATTGCTCTCTATGAAAAACAAGCTAACTTTTACCCGCGGATCACCGATTTGCGCGACCCGCTAGCACGTCAAACATTCCAGCAATTTTATCCTCCCGGCAAACTCCCATTACTTAAAACCCACGAAGGTCAACTGCTCCCCGAGTCCAGCATTATTATTGAATACCTAGACAGGCATTTTCAAAACAGTACCCAGTTACTGCCCGCCGAACCCGAACGCAATCTCGCGGTGCGCTTATTCGATCGCATCATAGATAACGATATTAATAACCCGTTATTTCAATTGGAAAAATTAAAGCATGCCCCCGAAGGGCATGAATTTGAGATCAAGCAGATAGAAAAGCAGATGTTTATCCAGTTTCAGCGTTTGGATACCCATCTCACGCAGAATCACTGGGTGTGCGGCGATAGTTTTACCTTGGCCGATTGCGCGCTTATCCCCTGTTTAAGCTACAGTTTTGCCCACTTAAATCTGCTGGATTTAGATGAACTCGTGCGTTACTGGCAACAGGCGCAGCTACGCGGCGCCTGGATGCTGGTGCTTGAAGAGGTGCTACTCGCCGAAATGGAGGAAGACACAGGGATCAGGAGTATTCCCTAGTGCCAACACATTAGGGCGTGTTGACGTTTCAGGGTTATTTTTGCAGCAATTTGGCTGGCGTTTATGCAAGGCGAAGTCCGTGCGGTGTAGTTATTCTACATAAACGGACGATAACGCAGCAGAAACGTCAACACGCCCTAGCGATTGCGTTCTTTCTTCAATTGTAAAAACGCTTTCCATTTAATGACTTCTGGCGGCAACTCAGGAGCAGGATCGGTATAACCCGCCTCTTTGACTAACACATCCAAGGGAACTTGCTTACCTTTACAGACAAACACACCACGCACATGCACTATGCAGTGCAAGCCACGTTCACTCACAAAGCGTTGTTCAATATAGAAATATTTCTCGTCCCAACCCACGATTTTGGTTTCAATCTCAAACTTTTTTAAGGGCTTGATATCGCGGATATAGGTAAATTCGGCAGCGTTAACAATCGGCATCCACTTCAATTTGAGGAAACGCTTCAACAGCCCCATTTCGGCCAGCATATAGGTGCGCGCCAGATCCATAAACGCCGGATAACGGGAGTTGGTCAGATGGAAGTTAATATCGCAATCGCTAGGTAATGCACGGTAAGTAATGCGGCTCGTGCCTAAAAAATCAATCTTACGGCAGTGACGCGTGCGCCAAAACAACAACCAAAACAAACGGAAATACAGATTCATATGCAGTCGCCCTAAAAAGAAGAGCCACAGGCTAACAGAGGTCATACCAGAGGGCAAGCGAGATCTAGCTCACAAAAAAGGCGCCAAATGGCGCCTTTTTATGCTCAAGCTTTCCTATTTAGCGTGGCTTAAGCAGCAATCCCAGAGTGGCGCAGCAGCGCATCGATACTCGGCTCGCGACCCATAAACTGTTTGAACAAGTCCATTGGCTCAGCAGAACCACCCATTTCGAGAATGTTGTGCAGGAAGCTACGGCCCGTGTCAGGATTGAAGATGCCTTCCTCTTCGAAGCGAGAAAACGCATCCGCCGACAGCACTTCGGCCCATTTGTAGCTGTAGTAACCTGCGGCATAACCGCCCGCAAAAATATGCGCAAAACCATGTTGGAAACGGTTAAATGCAGGCGGAATTAACACGGCCACCTGACGACGCACTTCGTCCAAGGTCTCTTGAATACGCGCCCCTTTGGCGAGGTCATATTCGTGGTGCAGTCTAAAATCGAACAATGAAAACTCCAGCTGGCGCAACATCATCATGCCAGATTGGAAGTTTTTCGCCGCTAACATCTTGTCTAGCATGGCTTTTGGCAAAGGTTCACCGGTTTCGTAGTGACCAGAGATTTCAGCTAAGGCTTCTTCTTGCCAGCACCAGTTTTCCATAAACTGGCTAGGTAATTCGACCGCATCCCAAGGCACACCGTTGATACCTGAAACGCCAGCAACATCGATTTTAGTCAGCATATGGTGAATGCCATGGCCAAATTCGTGGAACAGCGTCGTCACTTCATCGTGGGTAAAGAGTGCTGGTTTGCCATCAACTGGACCATTGAAGTTACACGTGAGATAAGCCACGGGTTTTTGTAGACCATGGGGCGTATTACGACGCACGCGGCAATCATCCATCCAAGCGCCGCCGCGTTTGCCTGTGCGGGCGTATAAGTCTAAATAGAAGCTGCCTCTGTGCTCGCCCGTTTCGTCGAAAATATCGAAGAAACGCACGTCTTTATGCCAGCGGTCGAACTCAGTTTGCTCCACAATTTTTAAGCCAAATAGGCGCGAGACGGTGTAAAACAAGCCAGATAGCACTTTATCTTCGGGGAAGTAAGGACGCAGTAACTCTTGAGAAATTTCATATTTATGTTGCTGTAACTTCTCGGCATAGAAACTCAAATCCCAAAACGCCATTTCGCTCACGCCATACTGCTCCAGTGCAAAGGCTTTTAACTCAGCCAATTCCGCCTTGGCTTGATCCTTTGAGCGCAGCGCTAATTCGTTTAAGAAGGCCATCACTTGAGCTGGCGTTTCGGCCATTTTCGTCGCGAGGGATTTTTCGGCAAAACTATCAAAGCCTAACAACTGTGCCAGCTCGTGGCGCAGCGCAAGGATTTCATCCATCAAGGGACCATTATCGAATTCGCCCGCATTTGGACCTTGATCCGAGGCGCGAGTGACGAAGGCGCGGTAACACTCTTCACGTAGGCTGCGGTTTTCGCTGTAGGTCATCACGGGTAAATAGGAAGGGAAATCTAAGGTAAATAACCAACCTTCTTGCTCGCGGGCCTCGGCCATCGCTTTTGCGGCCGCCTTCGCTGAATCGGGTAAACCGGCTAATTCATCCTCGTCGGTAATTAACTTAGTCCAAGCTTGGGTCGCATCGAGCAGTTGATTCGAAAAGCCACTCGTCAACTCGGATAGGCGCTTAACGATTTCACCATAACGCACTTTTTGCCCATCATCTAAGCCGATACCCGAAAGCTCGAAGTCCCGTAAGCTGTGCTCAATCACCATCTGTTGCGCTTGGCTTAATTGGTCAAACTCTGGCGATGCACGCAGCGATTTATAGGCCTGATACAGCCCTTGGTGTTGGCCCACATAGGTGCCGTATTCGGATAACAGTGGCAAACAAGCATCATGGGCAGCGCGCCATTCATCGGTGCTCACCACAGAGTTCATATGGGAGACGGGTGACCAGATCTGGCTTAACTCGTCGTCCACTTGCTCGAGCGGGGCAACTAAGTTATCCCACGTAAACGGCCCTGAGTTTTGCAGCACTTCATCAATCTTGGCACGACACTGAGCAATGGCCTGCTCAACGGCAACTTGAATATGTTCAGGTTTAATCTGGGAAAAAAGCGGTAATTTTGCGCCGTTAAGCAAAGGGTTGCTCATAATGGTTCCTCTACAATCTGTGTAGCTAATAAATAAGGGCTTATCTACTATTTATCAAGGCGAGAAAACCGATTGCAACCTTCGTCTATGCCACTAACGCCATTAGACGAAGAAAAAAGCGAGCCAGCTCACAATTAAGATTTACACCAAATTTACTTCTTCAATCTTGACGAGTTGATCGCAAATCAAATCCATTCTCATTAACGAACATATTCCGCTGTATTAAAATATCGTCATAGTTCGCATCTAGATTAGATTTCGATATGGCCGTTTTAAAACACTTCATCCTCAGTACCTTGGGCATTCTCAGCTTAGCTTGTGCAAACAATAGCTGGGGCAACGAAAGCCTCGCGCAAACCGAAGGGGTCAGTAGCGGCGTATTGCCCGTATCGACATCAGACTGGGCCGCGAATCTCGACCTAGGTTGGGACAGCAAGTACATCTCCCAAGGCCGCAACAACCTCAAGCATGGCGGTATCTATTGGATGAACGCCAGCGTTGAATACGGCAACCTGACAACCTACGCCCTTGTCGGACGTGGTGATAGTCAGGCTTATGCCGAGTGGAACATTGGCCTCGAATACGCATTACACTTCAGTGAAGATGTTGAAGCACATGTGGGCTATCAACGGATTGAAGGCTATAGCAGCAGTCGCTGTCAGGATAACGAACTGTTCGCAGAATTAGCCTACACCGCCGCCCCTTGGTTAGTCCCCTCGGTAAATTATGTGTATTCCACCGAGGCTGCAGGCTATTTTGTCGAATTGAGTCTACACAGTTATTGGCAACTCACGGAGCAGTTCACAGTCTCGCCCTATGTAACGCAAGGTTTTGATTTTAAATATCGAACAGAGGACCACAACGGCAGAAATCATCTGCAATTTGGGGTAGAGGCGAACTATGAGCTGGCAGACAATATGAGTCTCAGCGGCCATATTAGCCACAGCATAGCCCAGGATGATATTGAGCAAGAAGCGGCCGCCAACGGCGACTTTAGCTCGCAGGACCAAACCTATGCGGGTATCCATTTCAATATCAGCTTCTAAGGATGACGCTGCCACAGGCCACTTTTATTCTTCCGTTTGGCAAACCTATCCCGCGCTAACTACACTCAAGGTGTCGAAGGAACGACCTTAACGTGCCGAGGAACAGGGAATGTTAACTCACCAAGCCAAGGTGTTATCTCACACCTTTATCCTATTAGTATTTTGCAGTTTGTCCTCCATCTGCGCCGCGCGCGAGCCCGTGTTGGTGCCCGAATATGGATTAGAAAACCTCTCCAAAAACACGCCTAGCGAACCTCTGCCCCTAGGCACACTGCTCGACAGCGAGGGAAAACCGCTTGCCATCCCAGCAGAACAAAGCGCCTTGGAGTATTCGTCGCCCACAGTCAATGTGGATGAGGCAAAGACCAAGCAAGCGACCAAATCGACCACCGTGAAAAAGAAAAAGCCGAGCCGCAAACAACAACTCGCCAGTCGAGATAGAGTCGCTAACGACCCCAGTTGCCGCTGGCTCAATGCCCGCATGTCACAACTCGAAACTCAAATTGGCAACCGACCCGACAGGGCTGCCAGCTATCACACCGATGAACTCAGTGCCCGTCAGCAAGAATGGCAATGCCTCAAATGCGGCGCAGAAGGGCCAAGCCAAGACGATCACTATCGCTGCCAATATCGCCGTTAAGTTTGAGCTAACCGCCCAAAGATAAAGTAGGTGCTTTGCTGAGATTTTTTGCGGCAAAACAAGGTCTATACCAAAGCAACCTAATGGGCTGGTCTGCAAACCCATTCCAACCTACAATGACCTTCTGCTAATAAGCACCTCATTCTTAGAGTTAGACGGAGAAACTCATGGCTCAACATTTTGACTATATCTGCCTAGGCGCAGGCAGCGGCGGTATCGCCTCAGCTAACCGAGCTGCCATGCGTGGCGCTAAAGTTCTACTCATCGAAGCAAAACATGTTGGCGGCACCTGCGTAAACGTGGGCTGCGTACCCAAAAAAGTCATGTGGTATGGTGCGCATATCGCCGAGGCCATGAACCTCTACGCCAAAGATTATGGATTTGATGTTTCAGTCAACAAATTCGACTGGAACACCTTAGTAAACAGCCGCGAAGCCTATATTGGTCGCATCCACGAGGCCTACGGTCGCGGTTTTACCAATAACAAAGTCACCCTGCTGAATGGCTATGGCCGTTTCGTTAATGGCAACACGATTGAAGTGAATGGTGAGCACTACACGGCTGACCATATCCTGATCGCCACTGGCGGCGCACCTACTATCCCTAACATTCCGGGTGCAGAATACGGGATTGATTCCGATGGTTTCTTCGCCCTGCGCGAACAACCTAAACGTGTCGCTGTCGTCGGTGCTGGCTATATCGCCGTCGAAGTCGCGGGCGTGTTACACGCACTTGGCAGTGAAACTCACCTGTTTGTGCGTAAACATGCGCCGCTGCGTAACTTCGACCCTATGCTAATCGATGCCCTCGTCGATGCCATGAAGACCGAAGGCCCAACCCTGCACACCAACAGCGTCCCACAATCTGTGGTCAAAAATGCCGACAACAGCCTGACTCTGAACCTCGAAAATGGCGAAAGCGTGACCGTTGATTGCCTGATTTGGGCTATTGGCCGCTCACCCGCAACGGGCAATATCGGCTTAGAAAACACCGATGTGCAACTGGATAGCAAAGGTTATGTAATTACCGACGCGCAGCAAAATACCACCCACAAAGGCATTTATTGCGTGGGCGATATTATGGCGGGCGGCGTGGAGCTGACCCCAGTAGCGGTTAAAGCCGGTCGTTTACTCTCTGAGCGCCTATTCAACGGCATGAGCGATGCCAAAATGGATTACAGCCAAATCCCAACCGTGGTCTTCAGCCATCCTCCGATTGGCACTATGGGATTAACCGAGCCAGAAGCCCGCGCGCAATATGGTGATGATAATGTCAAAGTTTACACCTCAGGCTTTACCTCAATGTATACCGCCGTCACTAGCCACCGTCAGGCCTGTAAAATGAAGCTGGTATGCGCGGGTAAAGAAGAGAAAGTCGTAGGTATTCATGGCATTGGTTTTGGTATGGATGAGATCCTTCAAGGATTTGGCGTTGCCATGAAAATGGGCGCCACCAAAGCCGATTTCGATGCCGTTGTCGCCATCCACCCCACTGGTGCTGAGGAATTTGTTACTATGCGCTAAGCGCATGACTCAAGTTTTAATCAGGCTCAATAGCCTGTGAATGTTGCATTTTATCGAAGCGGTTCTGATATTCTCAGCGCCGCTTTTTTATGTTCAACGATAAGCCATCAAGCCTATTTATCCGCTCTCAACATCCCACTCTTTCGCCCCAATTATCGGTTAAAAGCACAGGTAAATTTACCAGTATTCAAATCAATTTCTCTTGCTTTATGCCAACCGAAAGTATGCAAACTTGGCATTTCAACTTGATATTTTGCTAATAAAGATCTTATTATAGTTATAGCACTAACTATTATTCGCTCTAAATAAATCAAGGAGGCATTATGTCAGCTAAGCATGCTGCAGATGAAAACCCCATCTCACAGATCATCCGTTCCACCCGGGAACGCCTTCATGGAACACTACAATATTTCTGCCTGTTCGCCATTCTAAGTACCTATCTCTTTGTCATTTTGAAACCGAGCTTCATTCAAAATAACAAAGCGTTAGGAGGAAAATAATCGATGAATTCCCTCTCTTACGTTTCATTGGCAATTTATTTTATTGCCATGCTCGCTATTGGTTTGTTCGCCTATCGTAAGTCGACCGATGATGTCTCTGGCTACATTTTGGGTGGCCGCCAAGTGAGCCCGCACGTCACAGCACTCTCGGCTGGCGCCTCGGATATGAGTGGCTGGATGCTGATGGGCCTACCCGGCGCTATGTTTCTGGTGGGGTTTGAAACCCTGTATATCGCCCTCGGATTATTAATTGGTGCTCTAATCAATTATCTGGTGGTCGCCCCTAAATTGCGGGTCTACACCGAGGTCGCCGATAACGCGCTGACGATTCCGGAGTTCTTCGCCAAACGCTTTGGTCAGGCCGATAACAGCATTCGCATTATTGCCGCGGTCATCATAGTGATCTTTTTCACCCTCTATACCTCGGCGGGCTTAGTCGCGGGCGGTAAGTTGTTCGAATCCGCCTTTGGGCTGAACTACGATATTGGCCTAGTCGTTACCTTAGCCGTCGTGGTGTCGTACACTCTGCTGGGGGGATTCTTAGCCGTTAGCCTTACCGATTTTGTGCAAGGCTGTATTATGTTTGTCGCCTTGGTCTTAGTACCTTTCGTGGCATATCAAGAATTTACCAGTGCCGACCGCATGATGAACTTTGCCTATCAGTCGATCCCGCATTTTACCGACGCGATGCAAAATGTGACGCTGCTTGGCTTAATCTCGAGCCTCTCGTGGGGACTCGGGTATTTCGGCCAGCCGCATATTATTGTGCGTTTTATGGCGATCCGCTCGGTCGCCGACATTAAAACCGCACGCCGCATCGGCATCAGTTGGATGACAGTGACCATTATCGGCGCCTTAGCGACAGGCTTGGTCGGTATCGCCTACGCCAATAAATTTGGCATGAAGCTTTCGGATCCTGAAACCATCTTTATCGTGTTCTCCGAATTACTGTTCCACCCCTTAATCAGCGGCTTCCTGCTGGCAGCGATTCTCGCGGCCATTATGAGCACGATCTCATCACAGCTATTAGTCTCGTCGAGTTCGCTGACAGAAGATATTTATCGCACCCTCTCGAAGAAACAAGCGAGCGAGCAAGAAATGGTAAAAATGGGTCGTTACGGGGTCGCAGGTGTCGCCATTGTCGCAACGCTGCTGGCACTCGACCGTTCGAACAGTATCCTCTCCCTAGTGAGTAATGCGTGGGCAGGCTTTGGTGCCGCCTTTGGTCCGCTGGTGCTGTTTAGTTTGTATAAGGCTAACCTCACCCATAAAGCGGCGATTGCGGGGATTATTTCGGGCGCGCTCACGGTACTCTTTTGGATTTTTGCCCCCGTGCTTGCCGACGGTAAGGCATTGAGTAGCTTAGTGTATGAGATGATCCCTGGCTTTGTTGTCAGCAGCACAGTGATTTATCTGGTGAGCAAATTCGATACCGATCCTTGTCCTAAAACCACTAAGCAATTCCATCAGGCTGGTCGTGTACTGGCCGAGGAAAGCTAAGGAGGCGTTATGACAGACTCTCCCCGTAAACGTATCGTCGTCAAAGTGGGGAGCGCCTTAATCGCGCCCCACAAGCAAGGTTGCAGTAGCCATTATCTCTTGGGTATCGCGCAGTTAATTACTTACTGCCGTGTCCAAGGTATCCAAGTGGTACTGGTTTCATCCGGCTCGGTTGCCGCAGGTTGGCATCATTTTGAGGGCCAAGCTCAGCCGAGTGTCACAGTGAAAAAGGCCATGGCGGCTGCGGGGCAGGCGGATATGATGGCGACGTGGAATAAGCTATTTGATTTTCCCACCGCCCAACTGCTGCTGACCCATGGCGACTTACGTAATCGCGAGCGTTATATCAGTATTCGAGACACGATTTTTAGCCTGCTCGAACACGGCTTAATGCCGATAATCAATGAGAATGATGCCGTTACCGCCGACAAACTTAAGGTTGGCGATAACGATAATCTCTCAGCCATGGTGGCAGCAGCGGCCGATGCCGACACCTTAGTGATTTGCTCGGATGTGGATGGACTCTATGATAAAAATCCCCACGAACATCCCAATGCCAAGTTGATAAAGCAAGTCACTGAAATCAATGCCGATATCTATGCGATGGCAGGAGGCGCCAGCAGCGATGTTGGCACCGGAGGCATGCGCACTAAGATCCAAGCCGCCGAGAAAGCTATCTCCCACGGCATTGAGACCTTTATTATCAATGGCTTTAATGCCGACTCCTTTAGCCAACTGCTAAAGGGGCAAAATCCGGGCACCCTCTTTACCCCCTACGAAAAACCGATGCAGGAGCATTTGCATTGGATGACCCACACCTCGCAAGCGCAGGGTGAAGTGATCGTCGAGGATGATTTTGACCTCGCACTCGATCAACACAGCGAGCAATTAACTAGCGATGATGTGGTTGAAGTCAAAGGGGATTTCTCAGTGGGCGACACCATTTTGGTGCGTAAAGGCGATGGCACTAAGTTGGCGAAAGCCAAATCTAACTACAGCAGTTGCCTACTGAGTTTTATTACCGAGCAGGATGATCAGGCGTTTGCCAGTGAATTCCAGCAAAAAACCGGCCCCATCATTTCCGATAAGAATATCGCCATTCTTAAATCCATTTGAGTGGAGAAACTATGAGCCTAATTAAACAAATATCTGCCGATGCCGCCCATGCGGCCCGCACACTAGCCCAACTCGATGAGTCGTTAAAAAACAACGTATTACTGGATATGGCGCGCTCATTAAGGGAAAAAAGCTATGAAATCCAAAGCGCGAACCTGATTGACGTGCACCGAGCGACTCAGGACAACTTAAGCCCTGCAATGGTCGATCGCCTCACGCTGAACCAGCATCGTATTGAGGCAATGGCGCAAGGAATCGAAACCATCGCCGCCCTGCCCGATCCCGTTGGGCGCGAGCGTTTTATTGGTAAACGACCTAACGGCTTATCCATCAGTAAGATGCGCGTGCCACTCGGCGTGGTGTGCATGATTTATGAGGCGCGACCTAATGTCACTGCCGATGCAGGCGCCCTGTGCTTTAAATCCGGCAATGCGGTGATCCTGCGAGGCGGTAAGGAAGCACTCCACACCAGCCAAGTGATCGCCAGCATTTTACAGGCGGTACTCACCGCCTATGGTTTACCTAAAGCACTAATCAGCGTAATCCCCGATCCTGACCGCGCCCTGATGCTTGAACTGATGCAGCAGCGGGAATTTATCGATGTGATCATCCCCCGCGGCGGTGAAGGATTGATTAATTACGTCACTGAAAACAGTAGCATTCCGGTTATTCAGCACTTTAAAGGTGTGTGCCATTTATATGTGGATAAAGACGCCAATCAAGATATCGCCTTAGATTTGCTGCTTAATGGTAAAACCCAACGCACAGGGGTGTGCAACGCCCTCGAAGGCTTGTTAGTGCATAAGGATATCGCGCCGCGATTCTTGCCCCGCGTCGCTAAAGCACTGGCCGAGCATCAAGTAAAAATCAATGCATGCCCTCCGGCCGCCGCGTATTTCGACGCTTGCACTTATATGGCAGAAGAAGATTTTGGCCAAGAATACTTGGACTTAGAAATCGCCATTCGCCAAGTCGACAATTTTGAGGTCGCCACCCAACATATCGCTAAATTCGGCAGCCACCATACAGAGGTGATTTGCACCGACAATGAACTCACCGCGGCCCGCTTTCAACGCGCAGTGGATGCCTCAGTCGTTATGGTGAATGCCTCATCGCGCTTTTCCGATGGTAGCGAACTCGGCCTCGGCGCCGAAATCGGCATAGCCACCACTAAGCTACATGCCTACGGCCCCATGGGACTCGAAGCCTTAACCACTGAAAAATATCTGGTTTCAGGCACAGGACAGATTAGGGCTTAGCGATTACTCACAGAACCAGACTGATAGTAGACCGATAAATGATTAAGCACTGGCATTCCAGTGACTCGCCGTGAATATATCCCTATAGGCTCGACGGCGGCATCCATGCCGCCAACGGTCACTTACATGCCAGTGCTTAATCTCGTTAATTCTGGTGTATTTTTTGTAGCTTACAATTTTTACATTAACACCAAACCTTAATAAATTGGTGGTTCTAATATGATTTATAGGTGTATATAAGCGCTTATTTCTATTTATCAAAAGACACTGCTAACTCAACCCAGTTTATATAATCCATTTTACTTGCTGATAGGTTTAACAATTGCTCTTGACGATTACAATCAAGTTGCTCACGATAAGATGTACTTTTCTGGTATCTATCACCTAATTGATTTATAAACCCACTTCTATCTCTAGGTTTCCAATTCGAGCACATTCTATTCATTTCAGCTAGTAATTCATTTAATCTTAAATCAAAATTAAGGACTTGCGTTAATGTTACTACCTTAGGTACAAATCCTGCTTCATCCCGATAGGAAATATGAAAAACGTCTATAAAATATCCAATACTTGATATAGAATGAGAAAAATCATGGTCTTTATTAGTTGCTTCAACCCACTCGTTATAAAGAGAGAAGTGCTTATCCCTAATTACAAACAAAACAAGCAGCAAATAAGGATTTAATGTTTTTGTTGTATTACTTAAAACAGCTATAAATTTTTCCGTTAACTGTTCAGTTTCTCTTAGAGAAAGCCTAAATCTATCCGCCACAATAGAAACCACACTAGTAAAGTCATCTAATTCAACTAGACTAGGTAAAAATTCTTTCCACTTAGGATTATAAGTGACGTTCTTTTCAACGATATGGCTGACAAATTCATAACGTGAAAGCTCTGTTAACGAGTAACGTCGCCTAAAGAAGCGACCTAAATAGGTTTGAGCATCAAAGCCTTCACCATAAACAGCTTTCACCGCATGCTGTAGTTGTTCAGTATCAGTCGCCACGATAAAGGCAATGTTATCTAATTCAAAAAAGTGTTTAACAACTTCCAACATTTCTACGGCATAGCTAGGTCGACAGCGGTCAAGCTCATCAATAAAGATAAAAGCTGGCGCTTTTAAAACACCTTGTTGATGTGCAATGACTGCAGTAATTAATTCTTTAATTTCGTTTCGCAAATAGTTGACTGACTGCAATTTATCGTTGTGGTCTTTTACTAAGCATTGTGCAACTGCGGCGGCAGATTCACTTAAAGTATCAGAAATGAATTTGTCATCACCTTTTGAGTCTCCTTCAACTTTAATATCATCCAGATTCAAACCAACAGCCTTTTTCACCAATCCTTTGAGTAAAGCAGGCGCAGCTGCTTTGATAAATCGGGCTGATTTTTCAGTAATATTTGACAGAATTTCATTTTCAGCAGGCAATTGCTCACTTAAAGCATTTATCAAAGATGAAATAACGGTAAGCATAGGATCATCAGAGTAATCCTGCTTCCATGCATCAATGTAAACAACAGGGTGCGTATCTTTAATGCTCTCAATCCAGCGATTAATAAAGTAGGTTTTACCCGAGCCCCACTTCGCATTTAGGTTTAAAACATAGCCACCATCGATAGCATTAATTGCCAAATAATTGTGTAAAAAAGAAGCGTATCTAGCGCGATCTAATGTATCTCTTGGAAATAATTCAGTTCCTTCTGCACATAACACGGGCTCTTTCCAGTTAAAATCTACAATATCATCAGACATAAAATCCCTTTTTATTAATCAGTTACTCATACTTCAGAATAAAGTCATAATGTGTGCACTATCAACTCAATGAGCAATATAGACAACTGAGTTCGCAGAGTTAAGCACTCTCGCGGCAGTGACCGTTGGCGGCATGGATGCCGCCGTCGAGCCCTCAGGGATGAGTTCATGGCGTGTCACTGAAGTGAGAGTGCTTAATCGCAGCCATTTACTAAACCCTATGCAAAACTTCGCGGCATAGTTTACTCCACCCCACCACACTGCGATTTACCCGCTTGATAACAGCTGGGTTGCCGTGGGCAGACGGCGCCGCGGGAGCAGATAAGCCGGGCATCATTTTTAATACCGCGCTCAATCCAGTTGATATTCAATATCTTAGCCACACTGACTAGATCGTTTTTAATATGCTTAGGAATCGCGACCGAGCCGCCACCAGAGACACAGGCGGCTTTTAAATCATGGGCGATAGAGAGTGCATCTTTGCCTTGGGCCTCAATGGCCGGATTCAAATCGATACCGGCACAGAGCACATGGGGATTGCCCGCCGAGTCTTCGACCTTAATCGACTCGCAGCAGTAAATCCGTGGTTCATTGCCCACATTTAAAATCGAAATTTGCGCGGATGTCCCAACCTTGGGCTCGCTGATCATTCTAAATACCGCCCAGTGCTGACAAGGGTCTTCCACCAGCCGCATATTGCCCCAAGGCAGGGGAATACCATTACCACGGTAAACGGCCTTGAGTTTGCCCGGCGCATAGGCATCAAAATAATGCCAATGGGGATAAGGCGATACAACCGTCATCCGCCGCATGGCGACCGAGGCCGACACTTGCAGCTGTTTATGCACCTCAATTTCGTAACCGTGGCGGTCGAGTAATTGTCGATACGGCACCTTAGGACATAACAGGGCTCCGGCAAAAAAACTGGACTCAAAGTCGCGCCACGCATGCAAAATATCCTGCGCGTTCAGAGTATTAGACTGCATGGTCACTTCTTCATCCATCTCCAGTTTTCGGCCAGAAATCATCACACTCTTAAGCCCATCTTTGTTGTGCAACACACAATGGCCGATATGGGCGGCGAGATCGTACTTTAGCCGGCTGGGGCGATTTTTAAGGACTTTATTGATGTAAATGGTGCTGGGCGGCTCGAAGAAGGAAGTCACTAACTGATGAGAGCTTACGCCACGCTCGTCGATCACTTCCTGGGGCGTACTATCTATCCATTTGATTTTTAAGCCTACGCCCTTGGCAATATCCAGCATCTCCTCGAGGGATAAGGGCATACGTTTTAACCCAACCTCTTCGGCGGCACGTTCAAGATCGGGGAAATGGTTTTGATGATGTTCCTGATGGGCGCGGATTAATAAGTGGGCAAATTGCCGACCCGAGATCCCAGTCTGGGATAGCATTTCAGGAATCGCTATTTGCAAAATATCATTTGAAAACAAAAAGCTGGGTTCGAGCGCCATACCACTGATCCCACCACGGCGGCCCTTGTCCGGCGTGATGGCACTTTCCTCGGGCACGTCGTCTAAAAACCAGTCAACGTCCTTTTGAAAAACCGTGGCAATCACGGCCAACATTTCGGCACTGGGTACGCGTTTTCCACGCTCGATCATCGACAAATATGACACAGAGGGCGCACTGCCCGCATCGACGCGAATGCAACGCGCGGATAAATCCTCCATGGTTAAATTGTTACGTTTCCGTAGGTTACGTATTTTTGTTCCTAGGAAATGTGACTTTCTCATCAAGCTCTGGTCATTGCGCATTTTGTAAAATTCACATTGTAAAATTTTTATTGTGAAATTGTAGTCAAAAAAAGACTAGACTACAAATTAAGCAATCGAGGCAGGTTACCCACCTGACACTGCTTAACCATTAACTCTGTCGGACAAACCAAATTGAAGACAAACGTTGAACCATTAGAAGTGAAATCAAGGCCCTAATTTTTAATTTGAATGTGTAGAGGATACAGCGATGAATATGTCAATTATCAATAGCCACCAGATCCAACCGAATCTAAACAGCTTCATCGCAGAAGAAGTGCTTGCCGTCGCCCAAGTGAACGTGGCCGAGCATGAAAAACTAGCCCAGGCGAAGCAGTTCCTCGACCGTCATTTCCCGCTGGATGCGGGTTCGCACCAGGATGTGATCAGCTATGTGGTTTACTACCAACACCTGCTGGCATTTTTTGCCGACGGCAGCCACAGCGGATTACGCCAAACCAAGCAGTTTGTTGCCTTCAACGGCACTAAAGATGCGCCAAGCGCCATAGTGTTACAGGATCAAGGCTGCCATGTTGAATTGTGTTTCGACCGCACAGGTATGATAGGCGCGCGGGATTTAGCAAATTTGGAAGATGTGCAAATCGAAGCGCCCGTTGAGTTAGCCGCCGAACCCACAGAGACACGCAATACCACCTCGCGCCACTGGTTAAGCCTGTTACATGCAGGAATGCCAAGCGCTAACGATATTCAAGACAAACTGTTTACCGCTAAAGATGGCGGCGACTACAGCCTGCAACGTATCGTGAATCTCTAAATTCCGCGAATTCTCACGGGAGAGCTGCCGTCGGCGACTCTCCTTTTTTAGCTTCAAATCTACCTATCCATTAATACTCAATAAAATTGATTTATAAAATAAATTAAATTGATTTTATTGAAGCTGAACGCAATCGTTATAATGCCCGTCTTTGTCAGCGTCCCAATGCTTATTCGGTTGGCTTATTCGAGTATCCATGCCTATGTGGATGAATACGACAATCCAAGATTGGAACGATAACACTCAGTCGCAAACCTAAGGCGTTATGAATTTTTCATCGATAGTCTCGCAACTAAAGCAACCCCATCGCCTTGTGTTTGTCTGCGCCGCGCTACTGTGTCTCGCGCCTGTTATCTCATCCCCTATGGCGCTTGTGCTCGGTTTTACCCTGGCCAGCCTAGGTTGGGTGCCAAACGACTGGAATATCGCCGCCCTCACCAAAAAATTACTGTCCTATTCGATTATCGGCTTAGGCTTTGGGATTAACTTCAACGCAGCGATTGAGGCCAGCAGCCATAACCTCGGATTAATTGTCGGCTCGATTATTTTTACGCTGATCTTGGGCTTTATGGTGACTCGCGCTTTAAAGTTTGACCCGATCACGGGGCACTTAATCGCCTCTGGCACCGCCATCTGCGGCGGCAGCGCCATTGCCGCCGTATCGCCCGCCATTAATGCCAAACCAGACCAAACCGCCACCGCATTAGCCTGTGTATTTGTACTCAACTCGGTGGCTTTGTTTTTATTCCCCGCCCTCGGGCATTTGCTCGATATGAGCCAATACGATTTTGGCGTGTGGAGTGCCATCGCGATTCACGACACCTCCTCAGTCGTCGGCGCGGCCTCTGCCTATGGTGATGAAGCACTTAAAACCGCGACGACCATTAAACTGGCGCGCGCATTGTGGATTATCCCTATCGCCCTTGTCAGTGCGCTGATCTTTGGCGGCGATAAACGTAAGCTTAACCTACCGTATTTTATCGGATTTTACTGTTTAGCCATCGCAATCGCCCATTGGTTACCGCAGTTTCAACCACTCTACGACACGCTGTTTATGGTATCGAAACGCACCTTAGTACTGTGTCTATTCTTGATTGGCGCGGGGATTACGGTGCAAAAAATGCGGGCGAGCGGCCCTAAGCCTTTGCTGCTGGGCGTGGTTCTGTGGGCGGCGATAGGTATTACGTCTTTAGGTTATATTCTTTATTTTCAATAGATTGGATTTTAGCCTAGCGGCTCAGATTGACGTGCTAACGCGGGATGCTTTATTCGGCGTTGGGTTTAATCCGCCAAGCCAACCCCAGTACGCCTAAAAAGGCGGAAAATTCGATCAGCGAGCGGAGTAATCCTGTGGTTTGCGTGGATGCAACCAAGGCAATAAGGCAAAACACAATCAGCAGCGAGTTTTTCAATTGCATCCTCCGACTAACTTAGGGGATGCTCATTATTGTTTAGAACCAAAAAGCCAACCAATATCGATTTTCAATAACAAATAGCTATAACAACTAAGACTGAGAGTTTAGCTTAAGCGGCTTTATGGGCGCTATCG
Source organism: Shewanella sp. Koi 1 (assembly GCF_052907445.1). NCBI lineage: Bacteria > Pseudomonadati > Pseudomonadota > Gammaproteobacteria > Alteromonadales > Shewanellaceae > Shewanella > Shewanella sp. Koi 1. The sequence continues at coordinate 4,762,253 of NZ_JBREJM010000001.1, forward strand.
GACTCGTTTGCCGCCAGTTCTTGGTTATGTTCTTGAATAAAATCTTCCATAAACCAAGCACAAAAGGTGTGGCGGCCATCCACATCGGCCTTGCCATAAATGGTCGACGCCTGTTGGCGCACGGTTTTCTCTTTTGTCTGTCTCACTTCGGCAATTTCTTTAAAACTCAGCCCCTTGAGCAATAAAAATGCAACTTGCTGCTCGCTCTTGGTAAAACCCCAAGTATCAAACTGATTCGATACGGCTTGGCTGTATTCCTGTCTGGCGGAGCGCATTTGGGTCGACATATTGTCGATTTTTTTATCGGCGAACTCGAGGCGTTTTGCTAAGGCTTTAACCTCACGTGAGCGGCGAATTAAATCGTAACTGAGGTAGATGGCCCCAACGGCGGTGAGCACTAAGAGTATGGCTTCCTGCACTAAATGCCATTGCGGAATGCCTAATTGAATGTCGGAACTAATGTCAAAAAGCTTAAAGCACATGATGAGTGCCAGCAGACCAATAATGACAATATCCTTCATCTAAAACTCCTAAATAAAAGCAAAATCAATCAATTATTTTATGGGACATATGTACCATAGGCGGATTTATGATACAGGTCCCCGACGACTTTCAGCCGTCAATCCCTACACTGACAGCATTGTTTAATACCACAGAATCATCTCATGTCTGTCAGTTCGTCTTGTATCAAGTTATGTCTGTTGACCAGCTTAGTCGGCAGTAGTTTCCTGTGTCTTGCGGCGGAAGCCGAACTTTCCCAAGCGCTTTCGAGCAGCCAAGCTAGGTTGACTAATCTCACTTCGTCGAATACCCAAGCGGCAAATTTATCCAGCTCGACCTGGCTCTCTGGCCTGCCGAGCATTAGCTTAAATCACCTCGGGAGCTTGGATAATAGTAACAGCTACGAGCAGGAACTCTCAGTCAATTTGCCATTTAAATCGCCCGCGCTACACAGCAGCGATAAGCAAATAAAACAGCTTGCCGAGCAAATTCATCAACAACAAACGGCGCTGCAAGGCTTGTATCTCTCGGGATTATTAAGGCAAAGCCTGTGGGAATATCGCCAGAGCGAAGTCAAACTGGCGCAGCTTGAGCGCAAACAGCAGTTGCTCGATAAACTCCATCGCCAGCAAAAACAACTGACCGATGCGGGGGAATTGCCACTGGCCAACACTCTACTGCTGGAGCGGGAAAGTGTCGATATCGCCTTAAGCCGCGCCGATATTCTGCAACAACAAGCCCAATCTTTAGCCCTATATCAACAGCTGACGGGCCAAGATCAGATGCCGAGCGCGATAGAAGAAACTGACCGCCCGCTTGGCAAGGGCGCCGAGACCTTAGCCCAACATCCCCTATGGCAATTGCTAAAGCTGCAACAACAGCAACACTTGCTGCTGATCCAAACTCAGCAAGCGGGTGAGCGCGATCCTTGGACCGTCTCACTCACAGCAAAAAATACCGCGGATGCTGGCGTGGATGATCAGCAGTTAGGCATAGCCGTGTCAGTCCCCTTAACCTTGGGCTCGGCGCTGTCCCAAAGCGATTTATCCCAATGGCAACAAGCGAATACCGAGCAAAGTCTCAATCTTGACCGCAGCGCACTCGAGCTTAAAAACCAGTGGGATCAATTAGTCCGCCAACAAACAAACCTCGTCGAGCAACAGCGCTTACTCACCCAAGCGCTCGCCCTCAGTCGCACCATTACCGAGGAACTTGCCAAGGTAAAAGATCAAGATCAGGTGAGTTATGAAGTCTGGCTGCGCCGCTATATGGAGGCGCTCGACACCGAATCCCGCTTGGCGCTCAACCGCGTCAGCTTGCAACAACTGCATTCTCAACAACTCCAAGCCTTAGGAATTTCATTATGATGGCCAAGTACGGCGCATGCCTTCTCTGTTTATCCGCGAGTGTTGTAGGTTCGGCGCAAGCCGAAAGCTTAGCCATCAGTGCCTTAGGCAATCTCGACCTCAGTTACACCCAACCACAAAGGGTCGCCAGTTATGAGGGCAGCCCATTGCCAGCGCAGGTTGAAATCCTCCCCGGCAATGATTACTGGATCAGCACGCCCGAGAATATCCAGCAGGTGCACTTTCTCGTCGGCCAAGGCCAGCGCGTCAGTAAAGGCCAAGCGATAGTCAAACTCACAGGGCCAGAAGTGTTCCACTACCTCGCCCAAGTCGAGGCCGCGGCGAGCCTGTATCAACTCGCTAAGAGTCGTTATGAGCGCAACAAACCTTTGCTCGCCAATGGCAGTATAAGCGCCGAAAAATGGCGTGAGATCAGTCAGGACTATTTCACGACCCACCTCGAATACGAGCATATGCAGCACTTTATGGAACGCGTCCACAGCACGGATGCGGCTACCGACTCCTTAGTTGTCGCCGCGCCCGTCGACGGTATTGTTAAACTCAATGCCATCAGCGGCCCTTATATGGCCGGGGATCAGCTGTTTTCACTGGTGCCCAATAACAGCATCCGCGTCAAAGTGAATGTGCCGACGGGCCAGTCCCACGCCCTGTCGGCCATCAATATTAATCAATGCCATATCGCGATTGAGTCACTGTCGGCCATTGCCGAAGGCGCCTTTGTTACGGCTTGGTCATCGGCGGTGCCGCAGGAATGTAACCTGTTGTTAGGCCAGCAAATGACTGTGGTTCCCGAGTATCAAAAAGCCGTGTATTTACTGCCCAAAAACAGTGTGTTTAGTTGGGAGCAAGACAGCCAAGTGTTCACGCTGTCCGATAACCAGCTCAATGCACTAACGATCGATATCTTAGGCTCAACGCCGGAGCAATATATTGTCGCCAGCGATCAAGATTTGAGTCAGCTGCAAGTCCTATCCCAGTCGGTTGCCGCGGTGAAAGGCATCATGCTCGGTTTAGGAGGCGAATAAGATGCTCACCTCTGTGATCCGTTTTTCGCTCACTCAGCGACTCTTTGTGCTGATTGTGGCGCTGATCCTCATGTTGGCTGGCGCACGCGCTTGGTTCGCTATTCCCTTGGATGCCTTTCCGGATATTTCCCCAACCCAAGTGAAGATTATCCTCAAGGCTCCGGGCATGACGCCGGAGGAAATCGAAGCGCAAATTACTGTCCCGATTGAAACCGAACTGCTCGGTATTCCGCGGCAATCGATTCTGCGCTCGACCACTAAGTACGCCATTAGCGATATCACCCTCGATTTTGAAGAAGGCACGGATATCTATTGGGCGCGCCAACAGGTGAGCGAGCGCCTCTCGGCGGTCTGGGACAGTTTTCCCGAAGGCGTGAGTGGTGGTGTGGCGCCCATGAGCACGCCGCTCAGTGAAATCTTTATGTTTTCACTCGAAAACCCCAATCTTTCCCTGCTGGAGCGACGCCAATTACTCGAGTGGGAAATTCGGCCGCTGCTGCGCACAGTGCCCGGTGTTGCCGATGTGAATATCCTCGGCGGTTATACCAAGAGTTTTAGTATCAGCCCCAATCCTGCGGCGATGGCGGCTGCGGGCGTGAGTTTTGCCGCGCTGCAACTGGCGATTGTGGAGAATAATCACAACGAAGGTGCAGGTAAGCTCACCATAGGTACAGACACCATCATAGTGCGCTCCGAGGGACGCATCGATGATATCGACGAGCTTAAACAGCTAGTGATCAAAGCCGATAATGCCAAGGTCTATCGCTTGCAGGATCTCGCCGATATCCAGATAGGTCACCTTGCGCGATACGGCGCCGTCACTAAGGATGGCAACGAAACTGCCGAAGCCTTAATCATTGCTCTCAAGGACGCCAATACGGCGCAAGTGGTTAACAACATTAAGGAAAAGTTGGCGCAAATCAGCCTGACTCTCCCCGAAGGCAGCCAGATAAACACCTTTTACGACCGCGCTAACCTGATCAATACCGCTATCGAGACCATCTCCAATGCGCTATTCGAGGCCGTGGTGCTGGTCATAGTATTGCTGGCACTGTTTTTAGGGAATGTGCGCGCCGCGTTAGTGGTGTCACTATCGCTGCCACTAGCCGCACTGTTCACCTTTTTGATGATGGATCACTTCAATCTCTCCGCTAACCTGATGAGTCTCGGTGGCCTCGTTATTGCCATCGGCATGTTGGTGGACTCCTCCGTGGTAGTGGTTGAAAACATGGTGAATTTAATCGCCACTAAACAGCGTTTGCCGCGTTTGCACTTGATCTTTCGCGCCACCAAAGACGTCGCCATTCCCGTAGTATCGGGCACGGTTATCGTCATCATAGTGTTCTCACCACTGCTCACCCTCAGTGGTTTAGAGGGTAAACTCTTTACCCCAGTCGCCATCACCATAGTGTTTGCCATGCTGTCGGCGCTGGTGTTATCGCTGACCGTAATCCCCGTGATTGCCTCGTACCTAGTCAACGAAAAGGCGGCGAAAGAACCTAAGGCCATCGATAAGCTCAAGCATCTTTACCTTGGCAGCCTAAAAGCCTGCTTTGGTTGGCAAAAACCTTTTATGCTCACCGCCTTTAGCTTGCTGATCGTCAGTCTCGGCCTGTTTAGTCTGGTGGGGAAAACCTTTATGCCGACCTTAGATGAGGGCGACATTATTCTCCAGTTAGAGAAATCCCCTTCGATTTCCCTCGACGCCTCCATCGCTATCGATAAACAGATCCAGCAAACCTTGCTAAGCCAAATCCCCGAAATTAAGCAGATGGTGGCGCGCACTGGTGCCGATGAGATTGGCTTAGATCCCATGGGATTGAACGAAACCGATGTGTTTTTAGAGCTGGCGCCCCGCAGCGAATGGCGTTTTGCGACCAAAGAGCAGCTTATCGATGCCATCCGCACTGTGCTGCTCAAATATCCCGGCGTGAACTTTAACTTTACGCAACCGATACAAATGCGCGTCTCCGAAATGCTCACAGGCAGTATTGGGGATGTCGCGATTAAAGTATTCGGTAATGATATCGAGACCTTAGGCAAACTCACTGGCGAAATAGAGCAACTGGTCACCGCCACTCAGGGCAGCGTCGACGTTAAGATGGCGATGATTGAGGGCAGCCCTTTTATCAATCTCACCTTAGATAACGAGCTCGCCCGCGGGTTTGGGATGAGCACTATGGAGTTTGCCCGCTACCTCAAGAGCCAGCTCGAAGGCGTAGTCGTCACCGAAGTGCTGCAAGGGAAGAAGCGCACGCCCGTGCTTATAGCCAATAACCAAGCGCAGATCAGCAACATTAACGAACTGCAAAATCAGCTATTGGTGATGCCAGATCATTCCCTAAAACGCCTAAGTGATGTGGCCGTTTTGAGCTATAAACAGGGCCCTATCCTGATCGAGCGGGAACAGGGAAATCGCTTTTCGGTGATCACCACCAACGTCCAAGAGCGGGATATTGTGGGCTTTGTGGAGGAGCTTAACAGCAAAATCGCTAAGGAAATCAAACTGCCCAGCGGCTATAGCGTTAGCTTCGGTGGCGAGTTTGAAAACCAGCAGCGCGCCACCAGCAATTTGTTACTGGTGATCCCTATAGCTATCGCACTGATCACTTTGATTTTATTCACCACCTTCGGCTCGCTGGCAAAATCGGGATTAATCCTCGCTAACGTCCCTTTTGCCATGATGGGCGGTATCGTCAGCTTGTATCTCTCGGGGGAATACCTCTCGGTGCCCGCCTCGGTAGGTTTTATCGCCCTGCTAGGTGTCGCCGTGCTTAACGGTGTAGTGATGGTCAGTTATTACGAACAAACCAAATACTTATTCGGTAGCCTCAGGGAACGAGTCGAACAGGGTGCCGCCCGGCGACTCAGGCCCATTCTGATGACAGCCACCACCGCCATGTTTGGTTTGATCCCCTTAGTGTTCGCCTCGGGCCCTGGTGCTGAAATCCAAAAACCCTTGGCCATTGTGGTGATCGGTGGATTACTCACATCGACCATTACGACCCTGTATTTACTGCCCATGTTGTATTTTTGGCTGGAGAAACGCCGATGAGCACGGAACAATTGCTAGTCCTGATCGCCCAAAACGATATTAAGGACGATATAGTCGACACCCTGATTGAGTTGGAGTTTTTATCCGGCTTTAGCTTGGGCAATATTTGCGGATTTAGCCGCGAGCACAGCCATTTCAATATCAAGGAACAAGTGGAAGGTTATCGGGAGTTTTGTAAGTTTGAGATTATGCACCCAGCAAGCCAGCAAAGCGCCCTGCTTGAAGCACTAGCAAAGGTCTGTAAACACAAGCCTTGCCGTTATTGGATTATGCCCATCTATCAAAACGGCACGCTTTCCTAACGATAAAGGGCATACAGAACCTGCTGTATGCCCTTTAAGTGAGTGACTACAGAATCGGTGTTGGACGACGCACTAAGTAACCACTGGCGATTGAGAGAATGCAGTAGGCGGTAAAGAAGTAGAATCCGCTCTCAAACTGCGCCTTGGTCTTGAGCATTTCGCCCATGCCACCCGAGGCATTGCCCGCCAAAAAGGTAATGATCAGGGCCACCACAAACACATCGGCCATCGACCATTTCGCCAACGCAGACACTAGATGATGAATGCGCCACTGCAGCGCAACCGAACTCACGCTTTGTTGTACCAACATCAGACTGAGTTTCACTGCGGGGATAATGATACTAAACAGCATCACCAGACCGGCCACTAAGCCATTGCCTGAGTTGTATAATTCGGTGACTGTGCTCCAAATACTGCGGGTTTGCTGTAATACTTCTACCTCGCCCTTGAGGTTGTTCAGCCCCAACAGGCCACTGACCATATTCAACATGCCGCGGGCACTGTCGCGCCCCGAGTCCTCATCGAAGCTCTGTGCGACCTGCTCAATCCCTTGTTCGGTGAGTTTGGCCTTATCTATGCTGCCATTGAGGCTCAAAATGGGTTGAGTCACGCCGGGAATTAACAGCGCTAAAGACAGCAGAATAACGAGAATAGGAAGGAGAGAGTTGCGTACACTGTTCATAACTGGGCCCTAAAAAACTTTGGCCCAGTGTACGGCCTTTCCCCTTATCGGGGCAATGAATGGCACCTGACAACTTGGCAGATATCAGGCGCAACGGCGCGCATTAGTAGAAGGGTTTAGGATCGATATCCAGCGAGCTAGGTGAGACTCCGCGTTCAATATGCAGATCCGACTTGAGCAGATCTATCATAACCACTTCTGTATAACGTTTTGCTTTTAAAGAATAAAAACATTTTACGATCGGGTGTAATGCATCTCTGTCCTTCGAGGTCCAGACGATGCCCACTCGCCCATCGGACAATTCAACCAAAGAGCCGACAGGATACACACCGACGCAGCGAATAAACTCATATACCAGTTCTTGGTCGAGATGGAACGGTGTCAAACTCAGCAGGATCTTAAAGGCCGCCGCCGGGCTCATGGCCTCTTTGTAACAACGAGTGGCGGTGAGGGCATCGAAGATATCAACGATACAACTCATGCGGCCATGGAGTGGGATTTCCTCAGCCTTTAATCCCCTTGGGTATCCACGGCCATCGAGCTTTTCATGGTGCATCAGACAAACGTCTTTACTGACCTGAGATAAGCCTTTTGTTTCGTTCATAATTTCAAGTGCATACACTTGATGCAGCTTCATATGTTCGAATTCTTCTGGGGTCAGCTTACCCGGCTTATGCAAGACTTTATTATCGACCTTGATCTTGCCGATATCGTGCAAGATACCACCGACTGCCATCTCCCGAAGAATCGAACGGTCGAGCTTTAAATACTTACCAAAGGTCACTAACAGGAAGGCCACATTCACTGAATGTTCAAGCAGATAAGCATCCTTTGAACGCAGTGCAGACATGCATCTCAGCGCATCTTCATCCAACAAGACAGATTCAATCATGCTGTCTGCTAAGGCTTCGAAGGGGGCGACTTCTATCGCTTTGCCTTCAAAGGTTTCTGACAAGACTTTGCGGATCAAGTCTTTAGCTTCGGTCAAAATGACCTGTGCCTGCTTTTGTTGATTCTCGCGGGTTGCAAACGGTTTTTTCGGTTCTGGCGGAATGTGGTTGCTGGCTTTACGTTTAAAACCACAATGTTCGGCCGAACGTTCAGTGTCGACCCAAACAAATTTGATCCCATTCTTGGTTAATTTGGCAATCGCATCCTTGTGCTTGATTTGGCCGGCGTTTGCAATGGCGAGTCGACCTTGATCACTTTTGTCTATCGCACAGACAAACATACCCAATGTTAATTGCGACACGGGTAATTTGATTAGCTCAACTGATTCTGCCGACTCACTCATTTCTAGCAACCCCAAGGCATAGAGAAGATTACTGCTACTGACCACGCAACACGCCATGCTAATTTAGCACATTATGAAGCCATTTTTATCTTGGTAGTATAGGACAGTATAACTTGCATTCTAAGCTGGGGAGGTTAAAAGCACCATATGCTTTGATGACAAGCCTCAAAGAACAAGGCAAAAACCAAGCAAAATGATGGGACTCTATTCAAATATAAGCTAATTAGTTAATAATACGGTATTTTTTAGCATCAAACACTCGAAGCTTGTCATCATCCAACGACGATATTGGCAGTTATAGCAGGAGCGAAGTTCATCATCGACCTGCTCATCTTCATCGTCGGGAGCAAAGCGAGGGCACAGTTGTGCCACCCGTCTCGCCTCGGAATATTGCTGTAAACCCGCCCGAAAAATCCAGCGCTCCGTCTCGTATTCAAACTGTTGGAGTAGCTCTTGCTCCATTCTCACCTCAATAGCCCTGAAGGGCTTGCTTACCCGCATTACGCCACAACTCACCGTCCTTCGAGACTAACAATACAAACTGATGCTCAAGGTAAACGGCTTTCACTTTGCCTTTGAGTTGAACCTTTTCATCCGCCGCTAAACGGGTTTTATCTGTGCTAATGACCGCATCGAGGCCAGTCTGTTCGAGAATCTCTGCCACAGTTAATTCGAGGGAGACTTCCTCAAGTTGACCGAGTTTGATTTGACCCTTCACTCGCCCATCGCTCCCCATTAAGCGCAGCCCTAATCCCGCCAAGGCACCAATCACGCCCTGTCCGGTGCCGCCGTGCTCGGTGAGTTGGATCTGTAACTGCTCTGCAAGCTGATAGGCGGATTCTTTAGTAATCACCTCACGCTTGGCGCTGAGTCCAAAGTCTATCAGCGCATGCACATCATAGTCCGAATCGACATCCAAAATCGCAATCCCAGGATCCGCCTTAGGCGCCGACTCGGCCACCAGATGCGCAACCGCCAGTCGATGGATTTCCGCCTGCGATAATGGTGACTGCAGCGCAAAACACATGGCACTGTTGTGTGAGGTGTAAGGAATGTCAGGGTGCACAAACAGTTGATGCCGGGTCACAAAGGAGGCCTTGCCCCCCGAAGTTTGCGCGAGTAAGAGTGCAATTTCCTCGGCAATCTCCCCCGTGCCCTTAGTGCCAATGTCGTCGGTATCGTCGATACAAATAAGCCAATTTTTCATCGGTATTCCTAGCAGTTAAAACTTGTCACGGCGAAGGAGATCATGGGCCTTAAGCCTATTCAGCACGGGAGGCACCAGCAGGGCTCCTAAGGTGGCAAAGAATCCGCCCTTAAGCACGCTTGCGCCCCATTGGATCAGCACGACATCGAGCGCCATGCCCGCCAGCGCATTGGTCAGTGCCACTTTGACCGCCCACGCCATACAACCAACAATGCCTAAAATCACGCAGCGCCAATGCAAGCTTAATGTGAGCGGTAACAACAAGGCCACCAGATCCATAGCTATGGCAGGTAAGATAAACTTCAATAAAATCATTGGGCCGCCCTTACCAACACCGAGCGCCATGGCGACTAAGCCTGCAATGCCGCCACAGGCAATCATGCTGCCGAAACGCCCAAGCACACCGTAGCAAATCAAATAGAAGAAGCTCATTAAAAACATGCTGTGGCCAGAAAGCCCAAGCTTGAGCCTTAACATGCCCGTCAATGCCACCAGCAGGGTGGCGCAAAAGCCTATAAACAAAGAATCCTGTAAGCTCAGGGGGAGTTTTTTATTCATTTTTTGTCTCTGGGTGAATGCCAATGGGTGGCACGTGAACTCTTACCAAAGTGGCGACTCTGGGCCGCAACCGCCATCTGGCGAGATAATTTAAGCAATTGGATTAACACAGGAAACAGCACGCAGTACACCAGTTCTGGCCAGTTTTTGGGATTCCGCAGCGCCTTAGGGGTAATGCGTGCGCCGCGCAGACACTGGATCTGGTAAATCTCGCGCACTTCGTCCGCCATATAGGGCAGCAAACTCAAGGATGCAGCCACCACAAAGGCCCATTTGCTCGGCAAAAATGCACTTAAGACTTCGCCGATACGTTCAGGCGCCGCCGTGATACACAACCACCATCCGGGGATAGTCGCTAAAATAATGCGTCCCACCACCACGGCGCCTTGGGCAAGGTGATCAACACCATAGAGCAGCAGATAAAGACTTAAGGTAATCGTCAGTTGAATCACGCCGAGTTTCACCACGCCCATAATACTGCCTCGGCGCGCTAACCCATGGAGCACGAGCAAGCCATTCACGGCCGCCAGCGGCAGCAGTAAATCGGCGGGCAATACAAAAGCGCAGGCGGAAAGTACGCAGACTAAAAACAGCGACAGCGCGCACAGGGTGGTTTCTTGTTTCTCGCGACTCCAACGCCGGCGGGCACGTAGTCGCCATCGACGACAACTAACCCACATAGCGCTCCTCCATCCCCATGGTTTCTTCTGCCAACAACCCTTGGCGCAGGCTTAACTGCCGCGACACCGCACTGTGTTCCACCAACCTGTGGCTGGTCATCAGAATCGCACTGCCTTGGGCGCTGAGGCGCTTGAGCAGGAACCATACTTTGCGATAGTACTCTTTATCCATACCCGCGAGCGGGTCATCGAGTAGCAGTACCTTAGGCTGCAAGCAGGCTAAGGATGCCAAGGCAATCAGGTGTTGTTGACCATAGGACAGCTTATGGGGCGACTGTTCGGCCAGAGCGCTCAACTCGAGATCGAGTAACATTTGCTCGGCACGCGCAGTCGGAAGTTCGAAACGATTCAAACTAAACTGCATCTCGGCCAGCACATTGGTTTCAAACAGTTGTCGACTCGGCCTTTGCAGCAATAGCCCTAACTCCGCGCCGTACACACCGAGTTTAGGTTTACGGCCTAGCACCTTGAGTGGCAAACGCAGCTTTAAGTGCAGCATGCCCGCGAGGGATTTTAAGAGGCTAGTTTTACCCGCGCCATTATCCCCCACTAAGGTCACTATCTCGCCCGCATGCAGTTGAAACCCTTGCGGACAGCTAAACAACGGCTGACAACCATCGAAGCAAAAATCAAACGCTTCGGCGCTGACCAGCACTTTGCCTAAGTGATGTGCGCCTCCCCAAGCTCTCACTGGCACGTCCTGCACTGGGGCATCGCTAACGGTGTATATTCCCTCGGATAAACGACCAGCCTCTAATTGCCAATAGTGCTGGATAATCTCGGCAAAGGCCGCCGCATTATGTTCCACCAGCACCAATGCCATACCTTCGGCAATCAGATTTCGCAGCACAGCCAATAGCTCGCTTACACCGTGATCATCGAGCTGCGCCCATGGCTCATCGAGCAAGAGTAAATGCGGCTCGCACACCAACTGGGCGGCAATCATCAAACGGTATTTTTGGCCGAGGGAAAGGGTACAGACAGGGGTGTCGAGCCGTAAAAACAGCCCGACGCGTCGCAGCGCTAACTGCACCTTAGGCAACATATTCTCGGCGGGGATGCCGAGATTCTCTAAGGCGAAGGCGACTTCGGCGCCCACGGTTTGCCTCAGTAGCTGGGTTTGAGGATCCTGCATCACTAAGCCAGTCACCAGCTCTGGGTGACGCCAAATATCGCCCTCATGGGGGCGCGACAGCACGCCCGCCAGTAGATTGAGTAGACTCGATTTCCCCGAGCCCGTTGGCCCGCTCACACAATGGCATTGGCCTGCGCCAATCGAGAGCTTAAGCTCCTGTAAAACCGGGGCTAATTGGCTGCCATAGTTAAAGCTGACACCGTCGAGCTCGAGTAATTTCATCTTAAATCTGCCAGTTCACACCAACGAAGAACTGACGGCCAGCCTGAGGCAATGCTTCACTCTGGTAGTAGTTCTCATCCAATAGGTTAGTGGCGCGCAGATACACTTCTAACTTATCGGCGATCAGCGGCTGCACTAAGTTGATATCCACTAAGGTGTAGTTATCCAGCGACTGCTGTTGATACTGGTTCTGACCGTTCACTTTCACCTGAGTCGCATAAACCTGATCGAGGATTCGCTCCACATTGAGGTGGACTTGCGTCTCGAATGGGAATTCGTAGCTCATTTGCCAGCGCAGCTGGTGACGAGGACGGTATTGCAGCGCATCTAAGGTATCGTCGCCTTCCATTTCTTTCGAGTCTAGGAAGCTGTAAGAGAAGCTCAGATCTAAATGCTCAATCGCATGATTGTTAATCTGGAAATCAACCCCTTTGAACTCATAGCGCCCCATATTTTGGTAGAAACCATCGGTATCTTTGGCGATATAGTTCTTCGCATCGGTGTAAAAACCATAGAGCGAGAAGTCGGTACTGGCTGGTAGATTTTGATCCAGACCCAGCTCAACATGTTTAGACTCTTCCGCTTCTAAATCGCTGTTACCCGATGATTGCGAGTACAAATTCACCATAGAAGGGAAACGTACTTTGCGTGCCACACTCAGGCTCAAACGTGAGTCAGGCACAATCTGCCAATAACTAGACGCCATCGCCGAGTAGTTATCATCCGTACCGTCTGAAGTATCGAGTGAATGGAAAGCCCCGCCCAAGGTGAAGCCATAGTTATGTTCAGACTGATACTGATATTCGGCCGCAGCAGTATATAACCATGCAGAATCATTTAGGTTTTCAGCGCCGCCAGAACCGCCACCGCTACCATTGCCACCACCAGAACCTGTTCCACTGCCACTACCCGTACCACCGCCAGAGCCTGTTCCACTGCCGCTTCCAGTACCACCGCCAGAGCCTGTTCCGCCGCCGCTGCCAGTGCCACCGCCAGTGCCTGTACCCGAGTTATTGCCTGTACCGCTGCCAGCGTTACTGGAGTAAGTGTCCACTACAGACTTCCAGCTCTGCTCTTCAGCAATCACAGAGGTGGTTAACAGCCCTGCTTTATGAAAATCGGTGATTAACTGTAAATTGACCCCTTGCACCACGGAACGGCCATCTTGGGTTTGCGTCAATGCTTGATAGGTTTCATCGGCATAGGCTGCTTCTAAGGTATCGCTTTGATTGTGATAACCAAATCCGCGCAGGGTAAAGGTATCGTCAAACTGATGGGCTAAGCCGAGTTGGAAGGTATGCGAATCATAGTCGTCGGTACGCTCATACTTGAGCTTACCGCTGCCAGTACCATCACGTGAGGGTTTACCCCACTCACCATTACGCAGTGCCATATTGGCGATCAACTGTGTCTTATCCGATAACCAATAGCTGCCTTGGGCATAGACGTTGGTGACTTCTTTATCTGAGTTAACTCTCAGCTCACCGTCTTGATATTGGGTCGGCTCGAAATCGTTCGACATCGGGAAACCATCGGTCTGTTGACGGCTCACACTTACCAATCCCTGCCAATCATCGCCCGAGCCAGCGGCGCTGATATCGCCATTAAAGGTATTGTCTTTACCCGCTTCTAAACGTCCTGACAAGGCGGGCGCTGTGCTGCCTTGCTTAGTAATAATATTGATCACACCGCCGGCGCCGCTTGGGCCGTACAGCACTGAAGTCGGGCCAACTGACACTTCAACCGAGGCAATTTGGCTGGTTGGGATCACGCTCGGGTCGAACTGGCCATCATCGGCACTGCTCATGGGCACGCCATTCACCAACAGAGTGGCATGGCGGGTCTTAAAACCACGGATATCGACCCTAGGAGTGCCATCACCACCCACACGGATATAAACCCCGGGCACATTCTTCAGCACTTGATCTAAGGTCTGCGCACCCAGAGCACGAATTTCGGCTTCGTCGATGCTCCAATGGGTGGTTGCCAATTGCTCCGCATCGGCACCTTCACCATGGACGACAATCACTTCATTCACATTCAACAGGGGATCGCGGGCGATTTCATCGGCTGAGGCGGTAAAACTCAGTCCAATTGCCAGCGCTAAGGACGACACTCTAAAGGCGGTATTTCTGGTAATCATATTATTGTTGTCATACAGGAAATTTAAGATGTGCCCCCTATTGTGGTCTGAGGAATTTCCGTCTCAACTGAAAAAAAATCAAAAACCAACCCAGATCGACTAATTGCAACAAATGGAAAATGCGATGCATCACAAAGAGACAAAATGTCCAACACAGACAACGGTATCGACAAAAAGACCCATCTAGGTCACATTTTTAAGCGCCGCAAAATGAGACTATGGCAAAAGTCACACACTCGTGGGTTGCATCTTGACACTGACGGCCTCGGCCTTTAATTTGAGCGAAAGATTCTTATTTACACGCTCTCACCCACTCGGTGTAAATAGCTTTAAAAAGAATGGATTAACTTACCGCTGACTGCCGGAACTTCAGCCACCACCTTCATCTCGTTACCTTTGGAGTTTTATTTGCCCGCTCACGCCCTGTCTGAAGACCTTAAGTCTCTCATCGACAAACTCATTCAATTGAAGCAGGTTCCACCGACGGAGCCGATAGTGCAGTTATCCTTAACAACTGTTTCTATCCCTTTGATTTCATGGCTGGCATCCCAAAACCAATACCCGCGCATCTACTGGCATGGACGTGACAAGGTTGAAGAAGTGGCGGCGATTGGCGCCTGTAAAGACTTTAAGTTTGAAACCGGCGTCGATGATGGCACCTTAGCGGAAATTTATCAGCAGCAACGCGCCTTAACCACAAATCCCGAGATCCGTTACTACGGCGGCGTGGCGTTTGACCGCAGCATAGAGTCCTGGCCGGAGTTTGGTAATAGTCGCTTTGTGCTACCGCGTATCGAATTTAGACGCAGCGCGAACCAATTTAGTTTGCGGGTCAATCTGAACTTTGCCGATAGGCATCCCGAAGAGGAAATCGACCTCGCCATAGCCGCGATAGAAGCCGTGCTGCCCGCTCGTCCGCTCGCACCGCCCAATAAACTTGCGCTGTTGAGCCGCACCGATATTCCCGATTTTCCGCGCTGGAAGACCTTAATCGAGCAAGTAGTTGAGCCCAAGTTTA
Source organism: Shewanella sp. Koi 1 (assembly GCF_052907445.1). NCBI lineage: Bacteria > Pseudomonadati > Pseudomonadota > Gammaproteobacteria > Alteromonadales > Shewanellaceae > Shewanella > Shewanella sp. Koi 1. Next base: position 4,777,442 of record NZ_JBREJM010000001.1, read on the forward strand.
ACCAAGAGACGCCCAAGGTGGTGCTGTCGCGCCACACTGAGCTTGAGGTCAATGCACAGGTCGATCCTTGGATGGTATTGGCCTGTTGGCAAGGGCGTAATCCGAATAGTTTCCAATTTGGCTTCCAATTTAGCCCCGAGCGCACTTATATCTCCTGCTCGCCAGAGCGATTATTTCGCCGTCGTCAGCAGGAATTGTTTACCGAAGCGCTTGCCGGCACCACTGTACGTGGCTTAAACCAAGAAGAAGACACGGCACTGGCCAACGCGCTGCTCGAAGATAACAAAAACAGCATAGAGAACCAGCTGGTTCGCCGCCATATCGTCAGTATGCTCTCCCCCTTGAGCCAACATGTGGGCGCCGAAGAAACCGCGACGATTTTTAAGCTAAACCATATTCAGCATCTCCACCGCGCTATTCGCGCCGAGCTAAAGCAGGGCGTGAATGACTTCCAATTGCTACAGGCTCTGCACCCAACTCCTGCAGTGGGTGGCCTTCCCCGCGAGTCTGCCATGCGCTTTATTCGCGAACGCGAAGGCTACATGCGCGGCTGGTACGCCGGTGCCTGTGGTTATTTCAATAAGTATGAGAGTGAATTTTCGGTGGCGATTCGTAGCGCCTTGATTGAACCTGGCAAGATCAATCTGTTTGCCGGGGCGGGGATTATTGCGGGTTCGGATCCCGAGGCGGAATGGCAGGAGCTGGAGAATAAGCTGGCGACGATTATGTCAATTTTGATCGAACTCTAACGGCCAGCTCAATAGCCATTGGCTTTAGTCTCAGTGTAGAGTCGCTCCTGCTCACCGGAATCAATAAGCTTTTTATGTTCAATATCAAAATGTTGCTTTAGCATCCGCCCTTTTTCCGTATTGGCAAAGGCGAAATAGGTTTCGGCGGTGAGCACTCCAGGAATAATCACAAACTGCTGCGGCGCCTTCAATTGAGGGACGAGAGTCTCCATATTCTTTCTGTAATCCAGCACAGCATCGGTTCGTCCCGCATTCACACTATTTAGCATGCTTAAGATGTCGCTGCCTTCCTCATAAAACATCGGGATCGTCGTCAGCATGTTATAGCGATAAGCCAGCATGGCCTGCACTTTCTTGTGGGATAGGCTCTCCATACCCGACCAAGTCGCCGCAATTTGTGGGGTAACGGCGGCATCGATAGAATCAAGTTCAACGGGGTTTTCACTCAGTAGGCTGTTTTTCACATCCCCCTTGTAAACACTGAGGATCATATCCACTCTGCTGGTTTCAACCATATAAAGCGTGCGCGCAAAGGGCATAAACTGCACATCGAGTTGCCAATCGGGAGCAGGAAACGCCTTGCGGAGAATATCGAAGTAATAACCCGTTTCGTCGGGATTGGAGAAACCCTGCCACGAGGCGGTGACCAGATGAATTACCACGGGCTTAGCTGGTGTCGCGTAGGTACACAAACTTAATAAACTAAAACACAAGGCCGCAAGAAATGATCGCATCGCGTTCTCCTCCCATTTCTTAACAGTGTAGGATAATTTCCCTGCCTGTGCTGTGACCTTATCGATCACTCCTCTTCGAGACTCAAGGCTAAATTGCTTGGAATATAAACAGTAAGCTTGCATCTTCGAACCTGGTCACTATAATGGCGACCCCGATTTCAGCACGCTGATATTGGGTAAAATAACAACAGATCATTTAGCGGGTTCCCTCACCCCGCCCTACACAACTAAAAAGGCCACATATGTTAATGTTAACCCCTGCGCAGCTTCGCCGCGCACTCCTGCTATTAGTGGGATTTCACATACTGATTATTTGCGTCAGCAACTACTTGGTACAACTACCGTTTCAATTGTTTGGTTTTCACACCACTTGGGGCGCGTTTAGTTTTCCCTTTGTCTATCTGGCGACCGATCTCACAGTGCGCATCTTTGGACAAACACCTGCCCGTAGCATCATTCTCAAGGCCATGGTGCCCGCGCTGATGATCTCCTATGTCATGGGTGTGGTATTCCATCAAGGCAGCTTCCAAGGGATTGATTCCTTAAGCCAATGGAACACTTTTGTGTTTCGCATTGCCTTCGCCAGCTTCGCGGCTTATTTGATTGGCCAGCTGATGGATATCACAGTCTTCGCTCGCCTACGCCAGAACCGTTCTTGGTGGGTCGCGCCTGCGGCATCGACCATTGTCGGTAACTTAGTCGACACCTTAGTGTTCTTCAGTGTCGCTTTTTATGCCTCGACAGACAGCTTTATGGCAGCCAACTGGCCCGAAATCGCGGCCGTGGATTACAGCTTCAAATTACTCGTGAGCTTAGGGTTATTCCTGCCCGCCTACGGCGTCCTGCTGAAGGTCTTACAAGACAAGATCTTGCAAACCAGTCCACAAAAATCATTTTCCTGATTAACTCAACTGGCCAGACCTGTTATAATTTGAGCAGTTTTTAGTTCAGCCCCACTGTGTTTATGCACATTTGGGGCTGATTTTCTGTGAGAGAAAATTATGTATTCAATTGAAATCAAAGCACTGACAGCTCTGACACCTGAGTTGACCACACAGCTTATCGAACTGAGCAAGCAAATCCCTGAACTCGACCGTCCGCTGACCAGCGAAACACTGGCAGAACGTCTCTCTGATAAGACTTGCTTGATTCTCTTAGCCTATGTGGAAGGTGAATTGGCCGGCTTTAAGCTGGGATACGAACAGGCAGATGCCGTATTTTACAGTTGGTTAGGCGGTGTTGCGACCGACTTTAGACGTTTAGGTCTGGCACAAAGCCTATTGGAATACCAAGAAACCTGGGCGAGCCGCCAAGGCTACAAGCTGATCCAGGTTAAGACCATGAACCGCTTCCCCGCCATGCTCAATCTGTTGATTAGAAACCAGTATTTGATTACTGAACTAAAGGCCGATCCGCAAAGCCTGATCGACCATAAACTGCATTTAAGCAAGTCGATTGCGACTGCTTAAAGGCGATTTACATAAAAATGTGTATTTTTTGCGAGAAATAGCTTGCAAACCTAATTGAGAATGATTATCGTTATCTTGCGTTCCAAAACTCATCTTTAACACGGATGACTGGTAATCTGACGTTGTTAAAGTGCTCCTGAGTTTGCAAGCACGACATTGCTCACACACACTCTTTTGTGGCCGGATTCATCATCCGGCTTTTTTTTGCTTTTTATTCAGTGAATCAATCTCATAGCATTTCGTGCAGAGTCGCTTCTAAGATGACATTTCGGTGCTTTGGCCGGAAAAATGTAAGCCATCGTAGGGGTTGTTTTGCTGATCTTCCTTCGCCTCATGGTACAAACCAATGGTGAAGATAGACCCCTTACCCAGTACAGAACTCACTTCTATGGTGCCGCCGATACGCTTGATAATGCCGTAACTTAGAGATAATCCAAGGCCTGTGCCGTCTTTACGTGTGGTGTAGAAGGGATCAAAAATCCGCCCTAACTGCTCAGGCGCAATCCCCGAACCTTCGTCCTCAACCTCAATTTTCACCCCAATCGGCATATCTTGCTGCAGCCAATCATAGGTTCGCACCCAAATCCTGCCCTTACCATCCATCGCATGGGCGGCGTTAACCACAAGGTTAATCAGCACTTGCAGCAACTGCGGGCGATTAACCTGCACAGGGCAGCTGGCGTTCAGTTCAGTTATCAGCACCACTTCTTGTTTCTGAATCGAGTGCCGCACTAATACCAGCATTTCCTCGATGATAGGCGTGATGGGATGCATCTCTAAGGGAGCGTTAAACTCACCTGGGCGGCTATATTGCAGCAGGCTGCGGATAATAGTGCTGATACGACCAACCTGTTGAATAACTAAATCAATTTCTTCTTTAACAGTTTCAGCATTATCCCCAAGCTCGTATCGCAACAACTCCATATTCCCGAGGATCACCGCCGTTGGGTTGTTAATCTCATGGGCAATGCCTGCGGTTAGCTCGCCCAGCGCGGTTAGCTTTTCATTAGTCACTAACTGCTGGCGAGTCTCATTGAGTAACGCCACGTTACGCTGCAACTCTAAGGTCTTATCCTGCAGGCTACGAGTCCGCTCCTCGACCTTCATCTCGAGTTGTTCGGCCGCGGCTTGAATTTGCGCGTTGCGCCGCTGCAATAAGTCGAGCATACGGTCGAACTGCTCGGCAAGATTCGACAATTCGTTATCCCTGTCCAGCCCCAAGGCACCAATACGCACATTGCGACCAGACTGCACCGCTTGCACCACATGGTGAATGCGCTCAATTGGTTGCAACAAGCTGTAGGCGCCGCGGTACACCAACAAGCCGGAGATCAGCAGTACCAGCATCAGAATGGTGCCTAACTCGATGATATTAAGCAGGTAGTTATGAATAAAGGGCGACTCTGAGAATCCGGTATAGATCATGCCGACACGTTGCCCACGGATATCTTCTAAGGGTGCGTAGGCGGAAATAAACCAATCGTTAAACACAAAGGCGCGATCGACCCATAACTCGCCGTGATTCAGCACTTTTTCGCGCACTTCCTCCGACACTAAACTGCCGAGCGCCCGCCCTTGGGGTTCATTCGACTGTGGGAAAAAATGCAAAGGTACGTTGGTTGAGACACGAATATTGTCGAGGAAAATGGTCACAGTACCGATGGAACGCTCCGGCAACGTGCCCTTGTCGTAGACGAGGTCGCGGATATGGTCGACGATGCGCGTATCCCGATTAAACAGCACGCCGCCATCGAGATACCAAGCCACTTTGCCCTCAAAATCGGGGATCGGCAGCAAACTGCGGCTCAGTAGACCACGGTCTTCCACTTGTTTATTCGGGCTTTGCGCCCGCAATGTCGCCAGTAAGGGAATCGCCGCCCTTTGGGCTAAATCCGGATCAACCCGCGCCAAACGTTCAGGTGATAACACCATCAGCCCCGAATAGGGTAAAAGACCACCCATTTTCGGTAAAATTTGTCGCAAATCCGGGTCTGACGCGGCCTCGGCCACACTGACAAGCCTTAGAAAATCCAGATCGAGTTGCTTTTTTTGCTCATTTAAAAAGGCATCTATACTCGCCCTGTGGGCCAACTCACCAGTGAGAATGGGCCGAAAATCATTCTGAAAAGTCCATGAGGTCATGACTCTCTCGAGCTGTTTCTCCTGACGAACTTGCACCTGTTGTAGGGTATTTTCAGCCACAGCCAGATCGGCTTTTACTTTCATAAACAGTTGCTTGCCTGTGTAACTGATATTCCAGTAAATCGTGATAAACACTAGACTCACTAAAGTGAGCAAAATCGGCAGCAAGGTGAGGATCAGAATGCGATAACGCACTTTGGCCTGCATTTGCTGCCAACTGACACCAAAAAAGTGAGTAAAAAACGACACTTAGAACTCCTGCTCGTCGCTAACGTCAAACCACTCTTTATACTTGCGATCTAAGGTCTTACGGGAAACGCCTAAGTCCCTCGCCGCCGCCGATTTATTGCCAGAGTGCAGATCCACCACGCTGGTCACATGGTGTTTTTCGACTTCTTTCAACGGCCAATCTAAGGGATAACCTTGGGAGGCCGAAGACTCTGTCTTCACCTGCTGCTTCCAGTATTCCGCTGGCGGCTTGCCGAGCAGAATGCAGCGTTCAATCATATTGCGCAGTTCACGGATATTGCCTGGCCACTCGTGCTGTTGCAGCTTCACCATATCCTCATGGCTCCACACGACTTCACGCACACCCAATTCGGCTGCCAATTGGCGAGTAAAGTGGTGGGTCAATTCGACCACATCTTCCGGACGCTCACGCAGGGGAGGAATTAAAATATCCAGCACATTCAAGCGATAATAGAGATCACGACGGAAGTTACCCGCCTCGACTTCATCCACCAGCGTGCGGTTAGTAGCCGCAATCACCCGGACATCGATATTGACTTCCTTCTCACTGCCGACAGGGCGAATCGCCTTTTGCTCTAATACCCTGAGCAATGCCGTCTGCATCTTGAGGGGCATCTCACCAATTTCATCGAGGAAGATGGTGCCGCCGGAGGCAAAACTGAATAAGCCTTCGCGATTTCCCTTAGCGCCAGTAAATGCCCCTGCCGTATGGCCAAAGAGTTCACTCTCCAGTAGTTCGGGGGCGATAGAGCCGCAGTTAACGGGTACAAATGGCCCTTGGCGGCCGCTGAGTAAGTGTAATTGGCGCGCGACAAGCTCTTTACCCGTGCCCGATTCGCCTTGAATTAACACCACGGCATTGGTCGGTGCCACGCGCTCAATCACTTGCTTGACCGACTTCATGGCCTCGCTGCTACCGATAATGGTGGAGGAATAGCCGATAGAGACCTCACGGCGCAGCATTAAGTTTTCGCGGCGCAGCAAACGGCGTTCAATACAACGGTCAACCGCCGACATCATCTGCTCGAGGTGGAAGGGCTTCATAATAAAGTCTGAGGCACCAGCTCGCAGCGCTTTAATCGCGACTTCTAAATCAGCATAGCCAGTCATAAAAATCACATCGGAGCGGCGGCCTTGTTCATCTAAGGCTTCGTGCCACTCGATACCCGAGCGACCCGGTAAACGGATATCGACAATCAATAGGTCGAAGTGGCAGCGACTACGTAACTGCTCAGCATCTTCAATACTGCCTGCGGTTTCGACTAAGGCGAATTTTTTCGAGAGCGCCTTATTCAAAAAGCTACGCATCCCCGGCTCGTCATCGACGATCAGGACAGACACAGCGGAAGGAAGGGGCTTGAGGTTATTATCTATCTGGCTCATAGTGCTCACTTCTGGACATTTTGACTCAATTGCGACCAATTCTAGCATTGAAACTAGACAAATAGGTCACTATGAACCATAAGAAGCATGCGCTGAGACAATTTGTCTGCAAACTATTTGTTGAGCCTGAGATCAGGGTCACAATTTAGATCAAGCTGTGAACGTAAATGCGTCATTGTTGGTTTGGCATCCTATTTGCTTTCAATCGAACGCATTACAATTTACGGAACCTCCCACTCAGTAGGCAATTGAGTCGGAACCCTATTTTTCGCCAAGGAGTATCCATGCTAAACGTGAAATCCCATATGAAGTCATTACTGGGCCTGGTTGTTGCAGCCAGCATGCTCACAGTGTTACCCGCTCAATCGGCTGAAGTGATCAAGTTAGCCACCACCACCAGTACTGAAAACTCAGGTCTGTTAAAAGAATTACTGCCTAAGTTTGAAAGTGAATCAGGCTACAAAGTACAAGTTATCGCAACGGGTACGGGTAAAGCCCTGAAACTGGGCGAGCAAGGCGATGTGGATTTAGTGATGACCCACGCCCCAAGTGCTGAAGCAAAATTTGTTGCCGACGGTTTTGGTGTTGAGCCACGTGGCATTATGGAAAACGATTTCGTGGTGTTAGGTCCTAAAAACGACCCAGCGAAACTACGTGAAAGCAAAACCGCCGAAGAAGCCTTCGCAAAAATCGCCAAATCAGGCTTACCTTTCGTCTCTCGTGGTGACAACTCTGGCACCCACATCAAAGAGTTAGAAGTATGGAAAGCCGCAGGCGTAACTCCTGACTTCAAAGGTTACACTTCAGTAGGTCAAGGCATGGGTAAAACCCTGCTGATGGCAAACGAATTACAAGGTTATACGCTGTCTGACCGTGGTACTTTCGTGGCTTACAAAACTAAGCTGGACTTAGGTGTGGATTTCGATGGCGGTAAAACGCTGGCGAACCCATACCAAGTGATTCTGATCAACCCAGCTAAATACCCAGATCTGAACCACAAAGGCGCCAAAGCTTTCAGTGACTGGCTGATCAGCAAAGAAGGTCAAGCCATGATCAACAACTTCAAAGTTGAAGGCGAGCAACTGTTCAAGGCAACCTATAGCGAATGAGCGAAGGCTGGCTAGCACTGTTACAGCAGGCGTTAAGCCTGCTGTTTTCATTGGACCCCGACGTTTGGTCCATCATATCTGTCTCGTTTTCGGTTTCTTTCGCGGCGCTGCTCATCACCTTAGTCCCCTCTATGGTGCTCGGTTTTGTGTTGGCGTTTGCCCATTTCCCCGGAAAGTGGTTTGTCACTAACTTAGTACAAACATTGCAATCGATCCCCACGGTCGTTATCGGCCTGCTGGTGTATCTCATCTTGACCCGCAACGGCCCGCTTGGGGATTTAAAGTGGCTGTTCACTCAAGAAGGGATGATCCTCGGCCAAATGATGATTTGCGCCCCCGTGATGATTGCCATGAGTCAAGCGGCCTTCACCAGTGTCGATCGCCGCGCATGGGAAACCTCTCGCACCTTAGGCGCCTCTTGGTTTAGCGCGGTCTGGACAGTGTGCCGCGAACTGCGTATGCCGTTATTACTGGCGATTGTCGCGGCCTTTAGCCGTATTCTCACCGAAGTCGGCTGTTCTATGATGGTCGGCGGCAACATTTTAAACGTAACACGTAATATCCCGACGGCTATCGCACTGGAAACCAGTAAAGGCGATTTCGCCCAAGCTATCGCCCTCGGATTAGTGCTGCTAATCTTGGCCTTGATCCTCAACTTTGCCTTAGGTAGTTTACGCGGCAAAGAAACGCCAAGGAGCCATTAACTTATGACCCAAGCCAAACTGATCGCCCGTGACTTGGAAATGTCCTTTGGCTCGCGCTTATTATTCAAAGCCCATAGCCTAGAATTGTGCCAAGGGAACGTCATTTATTTGCAGGGTGACAACGGTTCGGGCAAGTCGACCCTGATGAAGATCCTAGCGGGTCTACAGCCGCCATCGAAGGGCAAGATTGAAGTCAGCGGCTTTAAAAAGGACGCATGGTGGACACGCAACCCTTTGCTGGGCAAAGCCGTTTACCTCCACCAGCATCCCTATCTATTCGATGGCACAGTCAATTACAACCTGACCTACGGGCTACCCTTTGCGGCCTCAAAAACCGAGGCTAAACGCAGGATAGGTCAAGCGATTGAGATGGCGCAACTGGGCTCGTTATTACATTCCAGAGCCAGCAATTTATCCGGCGGCGAAAGACAACGCCTCGCCATCGCCCGCGCTTGGATATTGCAGCCAAAGTTACTGATGCTCGATGAGCCGACCTCCAATATGGATAAGGACTCCCAAGCCTTAGTGCTGCAAATGATCCAACAGCTCAAACAGCAAGGGACGGGAATGCTATTAAGCAGCCATCAAAACTGTGCGCTCACCGCCATTTGCGAGCAGCAGTGGCACATTGAAGACCAACAGGTGATAACCTCCCGTCAGCAAACGCCCACAAACTCCACACAGGGATCTTTATATGTCGTTGCAAATTGATGCCGTAATTCTTGCCGGTGGTATGGCGCGCCGTATGGGCGGGGACGATAAAGGCCTCGTCGAGCTAAACGGCAAGGCCATGATTGAACACACTATCGAGCGGATAAAACCTCAGGTTAAGGAGATCCTGATCAACGCAAATCGTAACCAAACACGTTATGCTGAGTTCGGTTTTACGGTGTTGAGCGATGAGCATACTGGGTTTCTCGGCCCCTTGGCGGGCATGATCACTGCTATGGGTCACACCCAAGCAGACTATCTGCTCGTGGTACCCTGCGATTGTCCGCTGCTGCCGCGGGATTTAGTCGCCCGCTTATTGGCCGCCATTGAGGCAAACGATGCTGAACTTGCCGTTGCCAGCGATGGTGAGCGTGAGCAGCCGGTGGTGATGTTACTAAAGCCGAGCCTGCGCGAGTCAATGACCGCCTTTCTCGAAGCGGGTGAGCGTAAAATTGATTTTTGGTATGCCAAACATCGCTTTGCCGTGGCGGCCTTTGCCGATCAACCCAATGCCTTCGTCAATGTGAACACGCCAGAACAAAAACAACGACTGGCTGCAGAGATAAACCAAAGCTAAGGCTTCAAATTTCCTAGATTAGAGGTGCAAATGAGTACTCCCTTCGTCAATCCGCTATCTATTCCCGTTCTCGGATTTTGTGCCTATAGCGGCACGGGGAAAACCACCCTACTCAAGCAATTGATCCCCGAATTAAATCAGCGCGGCCTGCGTCTGGCGGTGATCAAACATGCTCACCACAATTTCGATGTCGATATTCCCGGTAAAGATAGCTACGAGATGCGCAAAGCCGGAGCGCGGCAAATGTTAGTCGCCTCCCATGTGCGTTGGGCGCTAATGACCGAAGATGCCCGCGATGGCGACCCAGAGTTAGTCCACCTGCTCAAGCAAATTGAAGCCGATAAAGTCGATATCGTCTTAGTCGAAGGCTTTAAAAAACTCACACTACCGAAAATTGAGCTGCACCGCGCCGCCCACGGTAAGCCGTTTATCTATACCCAAGACGACAATATTCTCGCCATCGCTTGCTGTGATGACACAGAGCTGCCGAGCGAGCTAAGAAGACTCGACCTTAACAATGTCGCGCAAATTGCTGACTTTGTGATGGAATATGCCAATAGCTGGCAAGCACCCAACCCCGCATTACCGATCGCGACTGTCGATGCCTGCACCTTGGGCAGCGATAAAAACCTCAGCGTGAGCCAAGGCTCGGCGCAGATTTTATCCCATGTCGCCCCAGTCTCTGAGGTGGAAGAGGTAGGTTTAGATGCGTTAGATAACCGCGTGCTCGCCCGCGACAGTATTTCGCCCGTGGATGTGCCGCAACAAACCAACTCGGCGATGGATGGTTATGCCTTTGCCTATCAAGATCCACTGCCTACAAGCTTTACCTTAGTCGGCGAAGTCCTCGCCGGACATCAATATTCGGGCACACTCAAAGCGGGTGAAACCGTGCGCATTATGACGGGCGCGCCCGTACCTGCTGGCGCAGATACAGTTCAACCTCGAGAATTGGCTAACGAGGCCAATGCCAAGGTCAGTTTCGACGGCCGCATTCAACAGGGCCAACACGTTCGCCTTGCAGGTGAAGACATAGGCCAAGGCCAAGTTGCCCTCACCCAAGCCACACGCCTAAGCGCCGCCGAACAGGGCTTATTAGCCTCCCTCGGCCTTGACCGTGTAACGGTTTATCGCCGCCCGACCGTGGCCGTGTTCTCAACCGGGGATGAAGTCAGCCAACCCGGCGAGGCTTTGAATCCAAACTGTATCTATGACTCGAACCGTTACACCATCAAGGCGATGGCAAAACGTTTAGGTTGTGAAGTCATTGACTTAGGTATTATCGAAGATTCCGAAAGCGCACTCGAAGCGACCTTAACCAAAGCCGCGGCGCAGGCCGATGTAGTGATCAGCTCAGGCGGCGTTTCCGTTGGCGACGCCGACTACATCAAGGCCGTGCTGGCACGCCTTGGCAATATCGACTTCTGGCGGATCAATATGCGCCCCGGTCGCCCACTCGCCTTTGGTAAGGTCGGCGATAGCCTATTCTTCGGCTTGCCCGGCAATCCGGTGGCTGTGATGGTGTCGTTCCTGCAATTTGTGCAACCTGCGCTGCGTAAACTCGGCGGTGAAACAAACTGGCAGGCGCCATTATTCCCGGCGATTACCGATGAAACCCTGCGTAGCCGCACGGGCCGCACTGAGTTTATCCGCGGAATTTATCGCCTCGGTAATGATGGCAGACTGCACGTAACCAGCACAGGTAACCAAGGTTCGGGCATGCTCAGCTCTATGGTCAAGGGCAATTGCCTTATCATCATTGGAGATGATGCTGAGGCGGTAAATGCGGGTGAAACTGTGTTTATTCAACCTTTTGCCGATCTTCTATAAGAGCCACTGAGTCCCTATGAGCCAACTCGTGGATGCCTTTGGCCGTCAGGTCGAATATTTACGACTCTCAGTGACGGATCGCTGCGATTTCCGTTGTGTCTATTGCATGACGGAAGATCCCTGCTTCTTGCCCAAAGACCATGTCCTGCACCTCGAAGAGTTGGCTTGGATTGCCCAAGCCTTTACGGAACTTGGGGTGACTAAAATTCGCCTCACCGGCGGTGAGCCCTTGGTGCGTAGCGATTGCGATCAACTGGTGCACTTACTGGGCAAGCTACCAGGACTTAAAGATTTATCGATGACCACTAATGGTTCTAGGCTCAGTAAGTTTGCCAAGCCTATGTTTGATGCGGGTCTTAAGCGCTTAAACATCAGCCTAGATACCCTTAACCCCGAGCTCTTTACCCAACTGACACGTAACGGCAAATTAGCACGTGTGATCGAAGGGATTGATGCGGCCATCGCCGCAGGTTTTGAGCGCATTAAAATCAATGCGGTGATCCTTAAGCAGCAAAATGATCATGAAGTGATTGATCTGGTTAATTTTTGCCGTAACCGAAACCTAGATATCGCCTTTATTGAAGAAATGCCGCTGGGTGAAATGGACGAGCGTAAAGACGCGCGTCATTGCAGCAGTGATGAAGTTAAGGCCATGATTAACGAGCATTATCCCCTGCAACTTTCCAATAAACGCACAGGCGGCCCCGCGCGTTACTACACCATGGCGGATAGTCCGATTCACATCGGGTTTATCTCACCCCATAGCCACAACTTTTGCCACGAATGTAATAGAGTGCGCGTAACCGTAGAGGGGCAATTATTACTCTGCCTAGGTAATGAACACTCCATTGATTTAAAAAGCATTGTGCGAGAATATCCCGGGGACATTGAGCGCCTTAAAACCGCGATTCTCCAAGGTATCAAGCTCAAACCTAAGCAGCATGTTTTCGATAATAGTGGCGTGCAAATCCTGCGCTTTATGAATAGCACTGGCGGTTAACCCCTTCGTCCTAGGGCTAGCATCTCTATTTTGCCGTGATACACTCATGGCATCAGTCCCATTTTTTGTGTCACTCTTCCTATGGCGCTTACTCGTAAACAGTGGAATAACATCATTATTCTTGCCTGCATTTTTATCATTGCGGTGCTGACGTTTATGGACAAGAAAACCCATAATGTGCCGAGTGATGCCCAGCTGTTGTTTGATGACAATGCGCCGCTGGCACAGTTGCAGCTAGATGGTGTGTGGCTGCATAAACAAGCCTCAGGTTGGGAGTGCGATCCGCTGGTGCTCAACTGCGCCCAATGGGCCAAGGCTTGGCAAGGCCTAAAAGTCTCGCCACTCAGCGAGGCACCACAACCCACAGGCAAACCGCAGGAACTGGTGATCCAAATTGCCGAGATCCGCCAATCGCAACGTTGGATTTATTTCCCCGAGGACGGTGTGCTCAAATCACCCGCTGGCAACTGGTATTTAGTGCCCCCCAGCCTAAGGGCCGATTTACAGCCTATTCTCGATGCAAAATCCACCAGCTAATCTATTACCTAAAAGAACTCAATCATGCCGGAATTACCAGAAGTCGAAGTCACCCGTCAGGGCATAGCCCCACATCTTGTCGAACAAACCGTGGTTGACCTCATAATCCGTAACGCCTCTCTGCGTTGGCCCGTTCCCGAACTTGCCAAACAAATCATCGGCCAAACCATACGCCAAGTGCGCCGCCGCGCTAAATATCTGTTAATCGATACCGATGCTGGCACCAGCATAGTGCATTTGGGGATGTCGGGCAGCTTGCGGATCCTTCCCCATGATACGCCAGTGGAGAAGCACGACCATATCGATCTTGTCCTCGCCAATGGCCGAATTCTGCGATTTAACGATCCGAGACGTTTTGGCGCTTGGTTATGGTGCCAACTGCCAGAGGAAGCCCATCCGCTACTGGAAAAACTCGGGCCAGAACCTTTAACCGACGCCTTTAACGTCAATCAGTTAGCTGCCGCACTGGCGGGCAAGAAGAAGGCCATCAAACTCTGCCTGATGGATAACCATATTGTGGTAGGTGTGGGGAATATTTACGCCAACGAAGCACTGTTTGCCGCAGGGATACACCCCGAGGCGGAGGCCGGCAAGATAGATATTGAACGCTTAACGGTACTGGTTGCCGAGGTCAAACAAATCCTCGCTCACGCCATCAAGCAGGGCGGCACTACGCTTAAGGACTTCACCAATGCCGAGGGTAAACCCGGCTATTTCGCGCAAAAGCTGCATGTTTACGGCCGCGGCGGCGAAACCTGCACTCAGTGCGGCAATCTACTCAGCGAAATCCGCCTTGGTCAACGCACCACAGTATTTTGCGGCATCTGCCAGACGCGTTAATCTCGCCGATAAAAATGCCTGCAATTGCAGGCATTTTTAGCTTCTTCGATATGGCTGTTGATTACTCTTTTAACCAACGACCTGGATGGTCGGTAAAGTAGCGGTACTCTCGCTCTGGTGCTTGGCACTGAGGCTTAAGTTCTGACGCGGATAACAAAATCCATTCGTCACGGTGGGCAATCCCCATGCTCTTACCGCCTTTGATATCGAAACAACTCAGCTCAGCACCGCTAGGCACTAACACATAACGCTGTTTGTTCTCCTGCATCCATTGCCACGCGTTACGCTCCTGCTCTTCTACCGGCGCGAGATAACTAAAGTGCGTCACACTCATGGGCGAGAACAGAATAAATTGCTCTTTAAAGTTTACTAGACCAAGTTCGGCATCCTCACCTATCACCTCGGCAGTGTGTAGCATCAGACTTCTGGGGGTGCGCATTTCATCGAGCATAGCGTAACCCCAAGTGCTCACCAGCACCCAGCCCAAGGCTGAAACTAACCCCACTTTCACCAGTGCAAACTGACGGCGCGCTAGCCACAGCAAGGCACACCAAAACACCCCGAGCAAAATAAATAAGTAACCAATGCCAGTGAGATCATCGGTATAATCCGCCAGCGCTTTGACAAGCGCAGGGTGATGGATAAATGCCAGCACGCCGGCCACTAACACGAGCGCGCCCAAGAACCACAGCACACCAGTGACTAGTTTTTCAAACCAAGCTTTGGGTGAAACACCCGTTAATACCGCCGACGCCGCCAAGGCCAACATAGGTAATGCGGGCAGAATATACACGTTGCGCTTGCCCGGGCTGATACTGAAAAACAGCACCACGAGTCCGACCCAAATCAGCAGAATCGCAATGGTGGGATCGGCTTTTACCTTTTGCAGCCACAGTTTCCAATAGGCGACCACCAGCAACGAAATCGGGAACCACATCCAAGGGATCACACTCAGCACGAAGAAATACCAAGGCTTGATATGGTGCCAAGCATTGACGTAACGCTCGCCCGTTTGCTTAAACAAAATATTATTTTGATAGGCCACCATCTCGGGCGTGCCATGGGCTTGAACCGTCATCACCATTGGCACTAACCAACAGGCAATCACGGCCAGCATGGCCAACGGCCCCGCGAGGCAAAGCCAAGTTAAGCGGCCCTCGAAACGGGTCTTATCTTTGAAGGCGTAAATCCCAATTGGAATGAGCAACAACAGGGGCAAAAAACCAACCCCCTTAGTGATCACACCAAGTCCCATAAATGCCCAGCCGATAAAATACCAATGCCACTTAGGCCCAAGCATAAAATGCCTGATTAATCCGTAACATCCCACGGTTATCCAACACATCACCATGGCATCTATCTGGGCATTTTTCGCCTGCATCAAAAACTGCGGCACGATAAGGAGCAATAGTGCAGCGTTGCGGCCAACCCGCACATTCCACAATCTGGCACCCAAATCATAGACAAGGAATACCGTCAGCAAGCCACAAAAGGCATTGGGGAGTAAGAAGGAGAGTTTTAACGACCCCGTGAGTTGATAAAACAGGGCGATGGCCCACATAAATACTGGCGGCTTATCGGGATAATATTCCCCGCCCCGGGTAGGGAATAACCATTGACCCGAGGCAACCATCTCCCGCGCGACCTCAACAAACCGCGGCTCGTCGGCGGGCCAAGGGGAACGAAAACCTATGCCAACCAGCAAGATCAGCAAACTCATCAACAGCAGCGGCCAGAGTACTTGGTAATAATCTTCGCTATTGAAACGACGATTCAATGCATCCATTCCTAATCCCTATTTAGTTTTCCAATTCATCCACCTGCTTACGCAGGCTCGAACGGTAAAGGTAAGCGCCGATAAGACTCGAGATAATAAACAGCCCGGTACTGATCCCCAGTTGGTTATGATCAGATAAGCCAATGCCCGCGCCCGCAAAACTGAATATCAGCATCTGCGGCAAATAACCCAGCACGCTGCCAAACATAAATCCCCCCGCGGGGATGTGTGTCGCCCCCGCAAACAGATTAGTCAGCAGATTACTGCCCACGGGCAACAGACGGATCATTAAGACTTTTAACCAAGTCCGATGAATGATCAACGCCTCAAACTTTTGTAAACGATTGCCAAAACGTCGTTGCAGACTGCTTCGAATGGTTAATCTCGCGGTATAAAACGCCAGCACACAACCCAGCAATGCCGCTAAGGTGGAAAATAAGCCACCATAGATGCCACCGAGGGCAAAACCAAATACAAAGGCGATCACCTGCCTCGGCCCACCTACAGCGGTAAACAAGGCGCCAACCATCAGCAATACCGCCAGCGCATAGACCCCTTGAGCGGCAATAAAGTGTGCCACCCAATTGCTATCGGTTACATGCTCGAATAACCCTTGCTGGGCCGCAAACATTAACACCAGCAAAATAAAGACGATAAAAATCGCCTTATAGAGTCGCTTCATCTTAATCGTGCCAGCTGGTTTCGCTACGGGCGACCTTAGCGATTTTCGCCCTACGACCGAGCCACATGACGCCCATGATGTCGACAATTCCGACCCAGACCCGATTCCAAGCGGTATATTTAGACACGCCTACTTGGCGATCCCTATGATTAACCACAGAAATAAACACTTCGCCCCCCATGCGGCGCACGAGTGCAGGGATATATCTGTGCATATGGTCGAAGTAAGGCATGCGCAGGAAGGTTTCGCGGGGGAAGAGTTTTAAGCCACATCCGGTATCGGGTACGCCATCGTGTAACAGTGCATCACGCACTTTATTCGCAAAGCGGGACTGGAATCGCTTCCATGCTGTGTCTTTACGGTTTTTGCGATAACCGGCAATACAAAAGTGTTCGGCATGAATTTGCGGCAATTGGGCCAGCATGGCGGGAATATCCGCAGGATCGTTTTGCCCGTCGGCATCTAAGGTGACAATGTATTTACCGCGGGCATGTAAAACGCCAGTGGAAATAGCGGTACTCTGGCCCGTACTGCGCTCGTGACGAATGGCTTTGGCATCGCATTGCATCACCTCTGCGGTGTGCATAACTTCACCAAAGGTGTCATCCTGACTACCGTCGTCGACAACAAGAATTTCAAACTCAGTCAACCCTTGCAGGGCTTGGCATATCTCTTTCATTAATGGGTCAATATTGCCCACTTCATCTTTGGCGGGGATCACGACTGAAATCACGTTAAGGCTCCAAGCTTAATAACCATGAGTACGGTAACATAGGATTGTGGCAAACAAAAATCTGCATTGATAGGATGTTATAAATTAAACGGAACGCGAGCCCAGCATTGTATACGGGTGAAAATCGAGAAAAGAGCATTTAATTTGGAACTGTGAATTTCATCGAAATGACATATTCTAATGCCGCAGAAAATGCTAGTTTGAGAAACAAAATGCCAAACTGTATAAAACCTATGAACATAGTTGTAGTTGGAATGGGCTATGTTGGCCTATCGAACGCGGTTTTACTCGCCCAGCAAAACCATGTAGTAGCGATTGATTTGATGCCCGAGCGCATCGCGTTAGTTAATGCGCGTAAACCAACGGTCGCCGACAGTCTGATTGAAGAATACCTGCAGCATAAAGCCTTAAATCTCAGCGCCACGAGCGACAAAAACGTCGTTAAAGAAGCCGATTTTGTCATCATAGCCACTCCTACGGATTACGACCCACAGACCAACTACTTTAATACTCAGTCGGTCGAACGGGTGGCCAAGGAAGTGCTCGCCCTGAATCCTGACACCACCATTGTCATCAAATCGACTGTGCCAGTGGGTTTTACCGAAGGGCTGAGAAGTAAACTCAACAGTGACAATATCTTATTTTCACCCGAGTTTTTGCGCGAAGGTAAGGCGCTTTACGATAACCTGCACCCCTCGCGGATCATAGTGGGTGAACGTTCCGAGCGCGCCCAAGCCTTTGCCGATCTGCTTGCTCGCGCCGCCATTAAGCAAGATATTCCGATTTTACTCACAGACAGCACTGAGGCCGAGGCGATTAAGTTGTTTGCCAACACCTTTTTAGCCATGCGCGTCGCCTACTTTAATGAGTTGGACACCTATGCGGAGAGCCGAGGGCTCAACACCCGCCAGATTATCGAAGGCGTATGTTTAGATCCGCGCATCGGCGATTACTATAACAATCCTTCCTTCGGTTATGGCGGTTACTGTCTGCCCAAGGACACTAAGCAATTGCTGGCCAACTATAACGATGTGCCTAACAATCTCATCAGCGCCATTGTCGATTCCAACACGACCCGCAAAGATTTTATCGCCAACGCGATTATCAGTAAGCAACCGAAGCGAGTGGGGATCTATCGCTTAATCATGAAATCCGACTCAGACAACTTCCGCGCCTCGGCGGTACAAGGAGTGATGAAACGCATAAAGGCCAAGGGCATCGAAGTCGTGGTCTATGAGCCCGTACTCAAGGAAGGCGAGTTTTTTAACTCGAAAGTGATCCGCGATTTACATGAATTTAAAGCCATGTGCGATGTAATTATTTCTAACCGTATGGCCAATGAACTCGAAGATGTCGCCGCTAAGGTGTACACCCGGGATCTGTTTCATCACGACTAAGCGTCCAAAATATAAAGGTTTACTATGAAATACTTAGTCACAGGCGCCGCCGGATTTATCGGCGCTAAAGTCAGTGAGCGCCTCTGCGCACAGGGCCATGAAGTTGTCGGTATCGATAACCTCAATGACTATTATGATGTTGGGCTAAAGCTAGCCCGACTGGCACCGCTCGAGGCCTTAAGCAATTTCCGTTTTATCAAACTGGACTTAGCCGACAGAGACGGCATAGCGGCATTGTTTGCAGAACAAGGTTTTCAACGGGTTATCCATCTCGCCGCGCAGGCAGGGGTGCGCTACTCCCTCGATAACCCCCTCGCCTATGCCGATAGCAATTTAGTTGGGCATCTCACCATTTTAGAGGGCTGTCGCCACCATAAGATTGAGCATCTAGTGTATGCCTCTTCATCCTCTGTGTATGGCTTGAATCAAAAGATGCCATTTTCGACCGAGGACAGCGTCGATCATCCAATATCCCTGTACGCGGCGACCAAGAAAGCCAACGAGTTAATGTCGCACACTTACTCGCATCTTTATCAGTTACCCACTACAGGCTTGCGCTTTTTTACCGTGTATGGACCCTGGGGACGACCCGATATGGCCTTGTTTAAATTCACAAAAGCCATTCTCGCGGGCGACACTATCGATGTGTATAACCATGGCGATCTCAGCCGTGATTTCACCTATATCGACGATATCGTTGAGGGCATCATCAGGATACAAGACAAACCTCCTCGCCCCACACCCGACTGGCGTGTAGAAACTGGTACACCTGCTAATAGCAGCGCACCCTATCGCGTATTCAACATAGGCAATGGCAGCCCTGTGCAATTGCTGGATTTTATTACCGCACTCGAAAGTGCACTCGGTATTGAGGCTAACAAACAATTCTTACCCATGCAGCCAGGTGATGTGCATTCCACTTGGGCCGATACCGAAGACCTATTTAAGGCGGTGGGTTATAAACCCCAAGTGGATATCAATACTGGAGTGGGCAGATTTGTCGAGTGGTACCGCGCGTTTTATGCGAAGTAAGCTCTTTGAGAAAACCAAAAGGCCTGCTGATTTGCAGGCCTTTTTATTGGATTAGCGCTTAAAAACGGTATTCAAAACTGCTGAAGAAAGTCGCATTAGTATCGTTTTCTTGTACATCAAATTCCGATCTCGATACTGTACCGCCCAGACTCCACATGCCCTTCCACACCGGCATACGGTAAGAAAGTTCCAGCATCAGCAAGTCTTCCTTCGGTGGCTGTGGCGCCCATGTGGTCGCCACGTTGGTGCCGTCTTTATTCAACTTGGCATAACGCAGTAGCGAGGTAAAACCACGGCTGTTATGGAACTGACCAACCAAACCAAACACAAAGACTTGGGCATCGCTATCATAGGTCGAGCCTAAAGCTCTGCCGTAGTAACGCGCTCCACTGAGGTAAACAGGATCTTCATAGAAGCAGTTAGGTTTGCCATCACACTCGACAAAGGTATCCGAGTATTCCATGAATAGCTTGAATTGCTTACCCGATGTACCGAAATGGGTATCTATCCCCCAAAGTGAGCCGCAATCGCTGCCGTTTTCACAGCTATGCTCAAGGTACAAACCAACGGGGATATCCTGCCAAGTGTCGGCATAACGTAAATCGATGCTCTGGGTTCTATGGCCCGCATCACGGCGTTGATCTGCTAGGCAAGAATCCGAACCGTCGATGCACACCGCATTGCTTGCCACTGAGTCCCACCAGGAGTCGAAGTCGCAATTCTGCCCTTCGCCACAAAATAGCGTCGACCAAGACAGGCCTATTTCTAGCTGCTGAAGGGGTTTGGCGGTGAAACGCATATCCCATTCAGCCGTTTTAGGCACGGCACGCTCTTTTTCAGCCATGCTAAAACCGGTCTTGAAGGTCCAAGGCCCAATCCAAGATAACCATGGCGTTTCGAAGGCGGCGGCATTATTACGGCTGAGCGACAGTGACTGCATTGGGCGCGCATTGTTAGAACGATGCAATGCCGAATCAAATCCCGGCCCCCACCATTGCTCAACCGTACCTAAGGTGGCAATCCAGTTCCCCATGATCACCGCAAAATAAGACTCATCGAGGCGGAAGTTCTTGTTATCTTGCGGATCATACGTCTCGGCAACTGTGGTTTTATAGGCCACACGTGAGCCTAAATATTCGTAGGAGGCTTTAACCTCGCCCTTTTCACGGTAGTCGGAGCCATAATGCTGGAAGCGAGCGGGATCGGTCGCACCCGAGAGTTTAACCCTCGCATTGCCGCGATTATCGACGGCGTTTTGATAGTAAAAGTTCACGCGAGCAAAGGCTTGCACTAATCGGGGAGACAATAGCTCGGGTTCGACTTTCGCTAAGTCGCCACCAATTCCCGACCACATCAAGGGAAAGGTATTCACAGGCACACGGATCACGCCCGCATCGGCTAGTGCTTGAATATCGGCTCTTAAATAAATATCCGAGGCATCAACCCAAGGGGCGGAGGCAACGGAAGCAGAAAACAGTAAACCAGATGCAACGCTAGCAGCGAGGATAGTGGGGGTCAAAAAAGCCTTCATAACATCCTTTTCATTATCATCGCGAGGCCTGACGCCTCAAAGGTTTTATAGAAATACTCAGCCTTATCAGGCTTTTGCAAGGTTAAGCTTGGCGGTCAACGCGCTTGCCACCTCAGGGTGTACAAATTGGCTCACATCGCCGCCATGCAGCGCGACTTCCTTCACTAAGGTGGAAGAAATAAAGGAGTTTTCTTCGGCCGGAGTTAAAAATACGCTCTCAAGATCTGGGCTTAATCTGCGATTCATGTTGGCCAATTGGAATTCATACTCAAAGTCGGAAACCGCACGTAAACCACGCACCAGCACGCTCGCACGCTGTTCCTTGGCAAAATCCACCAGCAGGCCCGAAAACCCAACCACCTCCACATTATCCAAATGGGCCGTGACGCGGTTTACCAACTCAACGCGCTCCTCAAGAGTAAACCTTGGCTGCTTGGATGGATTGGCCGCAATGCCAATAATCACATGCTTAAACAACTTAGCCGCACGCTCAATCAAATCGGCATGACCATTGGTAATGGGATCGAATGTCCCAGGATAAATCGCTCTTGTATGCACTTTGCTGACTCGACTCAGATAGATACCCAAAAATCATTGCCGCCAGTCTACTCGTTTTAGCCACTTGAGTGAATTGCCTAGGCAATACAATTTACTCCAATCATTATTTAGCCCAGGTATTGTTAAGCAATGCCTGCTGAGCTAACTGTAATTCAAGTTTTAATTGATCAACATATTTTGATGCTTGCTTTTCGGTGAAATTCTCATCATCAGCATCGACTAAGAGCTTATCACCGATGATCAAAAAACCACCGTCGTTTGTGAACGCTCCAGCCAGCTCTCCCTTTACCACAATACTGTAAGGTTTACGTTCCCGGTAAAGCGACCTTCCTACCGATGAAAACTCATCATTAAACCCCAGCAAATCAAATGCCGTTGGTAAGATATCTAATTGACTCGCCAACATAGCATGTCGTTTAGGAGCAATGTTTTGCCCTGGGCGATAAATCCATAAAGGGATATGAAATGCACTTTTTAAGCTTGGATTCTTACTATTAAATAATGTATGGTCAGCTAAAATCATAAAGGTTGTATTATTAAACCATGGTTGCTTTTCTGCCTCGGAAAAGAATGATTTAAGCGCATCATCTGTATAGCGGATCGTATTAAGAAAGTCGGTAAATTTATCCTGCCCATATGGATAAACTTGCAGATGTTTAGGTGTCTCTACATAGGGCATATGAGTCGTACCAGTAAATGAAAAACTGATAAAAGGTTTATTACTTTTATTCGCAAGTTCTAGTGTTTTCATTAGCATTTCATAATCCCAACCAAACTGAGCACCTTCAGGATCAGGATAATCTTTACGTGTAATAGGAATATCGCTTTTCCCTAAATATTGTTGAAAACCAGCATAGTTTGCGATTGAATCTAAACGTATTGAATCTCTTTTAGAACTTTGTAACATATGAGTTTGATAACCATGAGATTGAGCAATATTTCCAATTTTTGTTAATCTAGATAGCTCCAATCCACCACCTATATACCCTACACTTTCCAAAGGCGGAATACCAAAAAGACTGGCCTGAACACCTAAATTACTTCGTTGGGCAACTGCGTAAAAACTATCATAAACCTCTGATTTTTTTGACAACTCATCAAGAAATGGAGTGACTTTGTAGTTTGAGCCTGACAAGCCATCAATATATTCGTAGCTTAGAGCTTCAACTAGAATAATGACCAAATTACGACCATTAGTAGTATTTTCAGGAAATCGAGTCAAGAATGGATAATTATATACATCAGCTTCTAGACGATTAAAACGCTCTCCTACTTCCTTATCAGAGAAATAGTGATAATCTGAACGAGTAACACTTTGTAATGTGCCCTTAGCTCCTGTATATAGGCCATTTAAGACCAAATTCGCATGTCGCTCATTTTGACTATTATAGGCATCAATTATCCCAAGTGCCTTACCATGTATATTAAATCCTCTGAGACATAATAATAGAGAAGGAATCAATACAATATAAATTAAAACCTGAGATAGAGTAGATTTAGCATTTCTCTTTGTATAAAAAAACCTTATTCTATTCACATACAAAAAAACAATGAATAAAAATACAAAAAAAACCAATAGCAAAACATAAAAATGCTCATTAAATAGAAATGGAAAAACAAATGATTTCTCACTCATCAATAATGGAATATCATTAAAAGCATGCCTATTAACCACACCAAAATAGATATAATCTCCGCAAAGAGAGACAACAGAAAAAAATAACAAAACCAATCCTAACAACAATCCAAAGGATTTAAGCTTACAAACTACCTTTCCAACACCTGGAATAAATATAATCAATATAGGCAACAACATTACATAACTAACAGTCAATATATTAAAACGCAATGAATCTATAATTAAAGCATTTGCATCATAGCTACCATAGAAATATTCTTTATAACTAAGATAATTAGAAATTTGGTATATTACCAATACTGCAAAAAGACTAAAATAAAGAAAAAATAAACTTCTAAACTTGCTTAATCTCATTTAAAATTGCTCATTCATATATAATTTAAGTTTATATTATTCACAATACTGCCCACCCTGGCACAACAATGTAACACTAATTCATCACCGTGTAAATTTTTCCAAACAAAACCTTACTAGAAAGCAACTTAAAAATGCAGTGCTTTCGACAATTATTTACAATTAAATATAGAAAAATTTTATCAAACTTTATAATATAATGAACTATAGTTACATGTCACAGTTCTCTGTCTATATAACTACTCAAGCCACACATTGTTTATATTTAGTACTTACAGTACTACGAACCTTAAAACAGTCAGAAGGTAAGCTCTTGTGAAAATTCTTCTTGTATTTGGTACTAGACCCGAAGCTATAAAAATGTGTCCTCTTGCAAAACGTTTAGCAGCAGAGGCTAGCCTAGAAGTTAAGACTTGTGTTACCGCTCAGCATCGTCATATGCTTGACCAAGTATTAAGCATCTTCAAATTGACCCCAGATTACGATTTGGATCTTATGAAACCAAATCAAACCCTAGAGTGGTTAACAGGCGCAATTGTTGAGGGCGTCGGGAGGGTGATCAAAGAATTTCAACCTCAGCTGGTTTTAGTTCATGGTGACACTACAACTTCATTTTCAGCTGCTTTGGCAGCATTTTATCAAAAAGTTGATGTCGGCCACGTTGAAGCAGGTTTACGTACAGGTGACATAAAATCGCCTTGGCCAGAAGAAGCAAATCGAAAATTGACAGCTGTATTATCGACTTTACACTTTGCTCCCACAACTTCCTCTGCCGAAAACCTTAGAAATGAAGGTTATCTTCCTGAACATATTCATGTTACAGGAAACACTGTAATTGATGCGTTATTTCAAACACTTTCGATAACAAAAAAAGACGATTTCCCACATACTGATACATTAAAAAACTTGCTAAAAATATTGGATGGAAAAAAAGTAATTTTAATTACAGGACATCGTAGAGAGAATTTTGGTGTCGGTTTTGAAAATATTTGCACCGCACTAAAAACAATAGCACTAGAAAACAAAGATTGGAAATTAGTTTATCCAGTACATTTAAACCCTAAAGTTCAAGAACCAGTTTTCAAACACTTAGGTGGGTTAGATAATTTCCATCTTATTGATCCTTTGGATTACCAATCTTTTGTAACATTAATGGATCGAGCTGATATTATTCTCACTGATTCCGGTGGAATACAGGAAGAAGCGCCATCCTTAAAAAAACCAGTGCTTGTTTTACGTGATAAAACCGAAAGACCTGAAGCTGTTTCTGCTGGAACGGTTAGACTTGTAGGAACTGATGTTGAGAAAATAGTGTCTGAAGTTAATATTTTGATAAAAAACCAAAAAGCTTTTGGTGATACGGTCAACCCTTATGGTGATGGGCATGCGTGCCAAAGAATACTTAATATTATCAAACTCCACTATCAGGTAAAATAATGTCAAATATTTATATAATTTATCGCTCTATGTATAATTCGGAAGGGGCATTAACAACTATAGGCGGTATAGAAAATTACATTATTAGTTTAGCTGAAGTATTATCTCGTAATGGGTGGATTTGCCATCTAGTTCAACCCGCAAAAGAATCTTTTTCTATAAAAAATGAACATATGAATGTTCATGGCATAAATACAGGATACTTTCGTGGCAATCTAAAAAAGTATGCTCTTGCAAAATGGGTTGAAAAAAATGCAAATAAGAAGACTGATATTATAGTTTATGCAACAGACTCATATTCAGTCAATTTGAAAGATTATAAACAAATTGCTATTCAACATGGTATCTCTTGGGATAAACCAAGGAAAAATAAAAATACCGTTATTCAATTTCTATCTTCGCTATTAACTCAATGTAAATATCTATCTTACATAAAAATGAATTCAACATTAGTGTGCGTAGATCATAATTTTATAAATTGGTATCGTACCTGGTTTAACGTTGGCAGCAAGAATGTAAAGGTAATATATAATTTCTATGCAGAAAAAGTTAATCAATCTGATTTTGACAAAAAATGGAATGATGTTCGTGTAATTAAAATAATTATTGCTCGTCGCTTTGTTGACTACCGTGGGATTGCATTGATTGCTCCAATTATAAGCAAACTATCAAATCAATATAGAATAGAAGTCAATTTTGCAGGTGATGGCCCTCTAAAACCATACTTAGAATCATTATTTTCTAGTCATTCTAACGTTAAAATAACTAAATATAGCCCATCTGAAAGTTTCAAAATACATAAAGAGCATCACATAGCTATCATTCCGACTTTAGGTTCTGAAGGCACATCTCTCTCAATGATTGAGGCTATGGCTGCAGGTTGTATGGTGATCAGTTCTAATATCGGCGGACTATCTAATCTCATTATTAATGGATACAACGGTTTGTTAGTTATGCCTAATTCACAAGAAATGGAACAGGCACTTTTTACTGCACTAAATGATTTTGATTTCTGCAAAAAACTTGCACAAAATGGTTTAAACTCGATCGCTTATCCATGTAGTAAAGAAATGTGGGGGAAAGATTGGATAGATTTAATTAATAAACAATAACACATCAACATCAAAACCAGAGCTAGAAAAAAGACTCTGGTTATCAAATTAATTTTTTAGTATTTTATGTATCTTAGATTTAAATTTATAAATTCGACATTAAAATCTTTACGCCATTTAACAATATTAGGTTTATAACGAATACCTCGATGATAATCTATATGCCTCACACTACCTTCAGGGAAGATTGCAGCTTTAAATCCTAATTCATAGTTTTTATTGCCTGTACCGCCTTAGCTTTAATATTGTACAATTGGAGCAATCAACTGGTAATCGGCTAAACGCCTTAAACCTAGATTTAAAGTAAAAACGATGCCAATAGACACCGTGAAGTAAGTCATTTTTATGCATTATTTGATAGTTTAACGACTCATCGGTAGGACGAGTATATAACTCAGGACGCTGAATGCCCATTAGCATTACTTGTTTAACTCATTAAAACTGTTACAATTTTTTAGCTTAAAGCAATACTTTAAGCGAATTCTCAACACCCCCTGTGCGATAAAACTCCCAATCGTCCTCACACTGAAAAATATATTCAGAAGTGACTAATGAATAGGCTTTGTCGTAAGTAAGAACGATTACAACTTGCGATAACCAGTGGTCACTCTTAACATCTCCGTACAAAAACCAACCATAAATTAGAATTTCCTCAAACGCTTAATAATACATTCATCCAAATCAATACCATTTAAATCCTGATAAAGTCGATGCAAGCGGGCAATTCTTAATGGTGGATTCCTTTTAAATAATACGTAAATGATAGCATTGAATGTTTTTCGTGTCCGCAACCAATACTCGATAACGTTATGATATTTGCGCAGAATCTTTATGGAATCGTTGCTAATAAAATCATTTAAGTCAACAACATCTGTATTTGAAACATGCTGCCTAAAAACTTCATCACGTTTTTCTTGCGATAAATTTAAAAATCCGTAACCGTTTTTCAAGTACTTTAGATGAAAATACATAATACCTATATATTTTTTCTCAATTTTTTTTCCAACAAATCTAAATGCCTCAACATCTTTTTCTTGTGAGAAATAAACTTCTGAAGAAACAGGGAAGTACATATGGTCCCCAGTGCCAACAAGGGGTTCTCTTTTATAAACCCCTAATTTCTCATTCGTATCTAATGCTAAATTGACTCCGGAAAATGTATATATCTTTTTAATACCTAACAACATATCGCGTCTAACTTCCGTTATTACCGGAGCCAAATTTCGATCAATAGCAATATGATCATCATCTAATTTTGTGGCTATTTTATAGCTGGTTTTTGAAAGAGTGTAATTGTAAAAATTTGCTAAACTATGGACATTATCGGTTGCGCAGCTATTGTGTGCATCAGAAAAAATGGGATGCACTTTAGGTAAATATTCAAAAACCTTTATTTTTTCAGGGTACTTCGCTTTTAATTCATGTAATATTTCAGCTGTATTATCTGTGCAATCATTATAACAGGCTATAATTTCATCATAATAAGGAATATGAGTCTCAATACTGGATCTCAAAAATTCGGCACCATTCTTTATGCGTAAAATGGCACTGATGCCTAGTTTTCTCGGCTCATCAAATGTCGTAATGTCTACTTTAAACTCATCATAATTCGATGCTGTTTCATTAACTTGTACCATATGACTACCCCAAATATTTGAATGCAATAAGTAAAATACCACTCTTTAAGCGGCTATTTGAGCCATAGTCTTAATTGTTTGATCGCCATATCCAATCCATTTAACTGTTTGCTTAATGCCAATTTAGTGCACAGATGCAGCATCTGCTCTTCAGACAACAGTTTTGCAAGGGCATTTTTCATTGGTTCCAATGCTGTCTCACAACTCAATACCAATTCTTGAGCCACACATGCTGCAATCCTTGGCGGTTGATCCTTGGATACTGGAACAGCTAATGTCAGTTTGTGCAACGCTATCGCTTGCAATAAAGTATCACCACCGCTCAATACGGCGGCCTTAGATGCGGCTAACAAATTGATAAAATGTTGATTATTCAATTGTGGGATCACAACAACCCCCTCTAGTTCAGGCTGAGGATTGGGGTAATTCGGGCCAAAAACCATAACACTCACGATTCCTGAGGCTTTATAGCTTTCATAAGCGGCCTGAGCAAAAATATCGGCGGCTAATTCACCATTCACTTTGTGACCACCAGAGCCTGCATTAAATAATACAAACTCATTTTTTGTCAGTTGATACTGTGCCAGTAATCCGGTTTGGCATGCTTCATCAGGCTGAGTGAATACAGGACCAATATTCAACGGGATGGGTTTATTAATCAGCTTAAGCTTTAAGCGCTCTAATCCACTTATCGGTCCAATAACAAACTCAGGTTGCACCACCCAGTGGCAGTCTGTAACCAATGCGCGGCCGATTTTCATGCCCCGACTACGCTTGCGCTTATGCTGACTAATGAACACCACTTTTGCGCCCAGTTTATGTGCATGAGCTAATTGCGATTTACGACCCGATGCATCAAAGATCACTATATCTGGCAAGTATTCAGTGATAATTTGATTCACGGCTTTGACTTGTTTCGTCGGCGTATCATCAAGTAACACTGCGTTATAAGGACACTGGGCAGCATAAGGTGCATGTTTACTCAAAATAAACTTAATATCAGCATGCGGCCAATTGCGCTTAACCTCATCGGCAATAATCATCGAACGCATATACTCACCGATCCCCTCGGCCGATGAGACGGGTATAAATAATAACTTAGGGGCCTTTTGCGCTACCATAATTAACCTATTTCCAAATACCGTTATGCTGAGGTTTGGGTGTCACTTACAACCAACTCAAATTTATCTATCACAGCGTCAACACTAATTAGCGCCATAAGGTGCTCGCCCTTGGCACGGGTGCCCCATTTCACCTCACCGCTTTGCTGTGAGGCGATGGCCTCTTGATAGGCGCTCACCACATATTGCTGCGATAAATAAGGCCCGGTGCGACCTGGGTTGGAATGGGCATATAAACCTATAACTGGCGTCCCTTGAGTGACCGCCATATGTGCAGGGCCAGTATCGGGCGCGAGCACAAGGCTGGCGCGTTTCAGTAGAGCCAGCAATTGGGTCAAACTGGTTTTGCCGACCAAGTTATCGAGTTTGGCAGAGCACGCATTGGCAATATCGTCGGCCAATGTCTTTTCAAGTGCTGTTGGGCCACCGCAGAGAATAACTCGATACCCCTTATTCACCGCATGTTGCGCCACGGCGGCATAACGCTCGGGCAGCCAATTACGCTCGGCTTTACTGGCGGCCGCGCAAATGACCAATACCTTCTCATCATCGACAATATGGCGCTGGGCAAATTCAGTGTCCGCTTGAGGGACAGGAATATTCCAACTCGGAGTAATATCGCTAACACCAATCGCCTTGGCGAACCCCATAAAACCGTCGAGCACATGGGGCTGAGCTAAAGGTTCTACTCTATGATTGGTGACTAGCCATTGACCTTCTTTGGCGCGGGCACGGTCGAATCCGACCCGAACCTTTGCCGAAATAGCGAGGGATGCCAAGGTCGCACGCAGCGCCACTTGCATATGCAGCAGCACATCAAAACGGCGGCCTTTCAATGCCTTATGCAGATAAAAATAGCTACGCCAGCCTTGGGATTTATCGAAAATCACAAACTCAATGCCGGGCAAGTGCTTCAGCAACTGATATTCAAGTTTACCTATCACCCAAGTGATTTTGAGCTGGGGATATTGGCGCTGAATGGCCTGCACCATCGCCACAGCATGACAGACGTCACCGATAGCCGATAGCCTCAACAGGCAGAGAGAATTCATGGTGTTAATATCTAAACTCAAGCGAATAGCCCTTAAGGTTATTTGGCGCAAGCTGAGGATCTTAATGTAGAATGGCCGCAGGTGCCACGCTTAAGTCAACAAATCTCCCATGAACGCACAAATCAAAATCATAAATACTGCCAATGGCTATATGGCACTTTGCCAAGATACGCCAGAGGACATCACGCCGGCTTGGTTCTCGGTCGATTTTTGGCGCGAAAAAGCTGCAGTTGTGGGTTCATCCAAGGGCCGCTATACCACTTGGTTTGTAGCATTTGAGCACAGTCATTGGGTACTGCGACATTACTGGCGCGGCGGCCTGATGGAGAAATTCAGTAAGGATGCCTACTTCTATACCGGGCTTGAAAACACTCGCGCCATGGGTGAATTAAGGCTGCTTGACCTGCTTTACCGTGAGCAATTTGCGGTGCCTAAACCTATTGCCGCCAATGTTGTGCGTGATGGCTTATTTTACCGTGCCGACATTATTATTGAGCGGGTCGATGGCGCCGAAGACTTGGTCGCTAAGTTAACGAAAGACGCCATGGCTCCAGAGCAGTGGCAAGCTCTTGGCGCGACCATTGCCCAGTTTCATCGCCGCGGCGTTTACCATGCCGACTTAAACGCAAAGAACATTTTGTGGCAACCACAGCAAGCGGATAGCGTACAAGAATGTTTCTATCTGATTGATTTTGACAGGGGCGAAATCAAAACGCCCAATGTCCAATGGCAAAAGGCGAACCTTGATAGGCTGCTACGCTCCTTCAATAAAGAACAAGGTAAACAGCCAACACTTGCCTTTACACCCGCTAATTGGGCTGCATTGCTCGAGGGTTATCACTCAGTTATTCCCCAAGCCTAGTCACCTGAATAGTGTTAGGTTGTTTGGCGCGAGAGTAAGGATTCTGCGAGAGCAAACTGACGCTGCAAGGCACCACGATTAGCCTCTACCACGGCAAGGCCTGCCTCAGCGGCTTGTTGGCGTAACACAGGCTGCTCAAAATACTGAATTAAATTCTCACCCAACTCTTGGCCTGAACTCACAATTCGCAGGCCACCCGCATCTGCCAACATTTGGGTAATTTGGGCAAAGTCCCAATGATTCGGCCCCACCATCACAGGCACGCCCATGGCCACGGGTTCTAAGGGATTATGGCCACCATTTTCAATTAACGTCCCGCCCACAAAGGCTTGATCGGCCGCGCCATAGAAGGTTAACAATTCACCCATGGTATCGCCCACCAGCACCTGCGTCGTGGCGGTGATAGCTTGAGCCTCACTGCGGCGCACAAATTCAAAACCTTGGCTGGCGACGACATCGGCCACCGCCGCAAACTGCTCAGGATGACGCGGCGCAATCACCAATAACGCCTCAGGCCAGTTAGCGAGCAGCTGCTTATGGGCGCTCAGCATGGTATCAAACTCACCGGGGTGAACACTCCCAGCCACCCACACAGGCGCCGCCTCTTTCCCCCAAGTTTGCCTTAGCTCTCGCGCTAGGGTTAATCGTTCAGGGGTGATAGTTAAATCAAACTTCAAACTGCCGCAGACTGTGACTCTATCAGCAGGCACGCCAAGATCGATAAATCGCTGCGCCTCGACTTGAGTCTGCACCGCAATAACATCTAAACGTTGCAACATGGGACGACTCAACTGTGGACGCTTGGCATATTGCGCTGCCGACTTAGCTGACAGCCTTGCATTGGCGAGCATCAAGCGCACGCCGCGCTTAGCCGCCAGCGCCACGAGATTCGGCCATAGCTCGGTCTCCATTATGATGCACCATTTGGGGGATAGCTGGCGCAGAAAACGGTTCACACACCAAGGCAAATCGAAGGGCAAATAACAGTGCTGAACTTGGTCACCAAAGGCTTTGCGTACCTCAGCAGACCCCGTCGGGCTTGAGGTTGTAACCGTAATGTTAAGCTGTGGATGCGCCTGTTGGATCTGGCGGATTAACGGAATCGCCGCCAGCGTTTCGCCCATAGAAACCGAGTGGATCAGTAAATCCGTTGGTGCAAGTCGTGTTAATCCGAAGCGTTCGCCCCAGCGGCCACGGTAATCAGGGCTTTTAATGGCACGGAACGCCAAATAGACAATGAGCAGAGGGGATAATAGATAAAGCAGCACACTGTAAAAAAATCGATTCATAAAAATCGTGCTTATGAGTTTTTGCCTGATGAATAGCGGCAATGTTAGCATAATATTCCCAAGCGTCCTCAAGATACGAGTTTCAGCCTCTTGAGATTGTTTGGGGATATCAATCGTATTGAATTTTTGTTCATTGGGATGAATCCATACGATTTTAAATTAGGGATAATTTACCAGCAGTGTAGCGGTCGTTGGTTAGCCTTCTTTAATCAATTTGTAGCGTTCACTAGCCACTTGGAAAATATATGAAAACCCGCGACAAAATCATCTATGCCAGCCTTGAGCTATTCAATGAGCACGGCGAACGAAATATCACCACCAATCATATTGCCGCTCACCTGAATATGAGTCCCGGGAATCTTTATTATCACTTCCGTAATAAGGAAGACATTATCCGCTCGATCTTCAGTCTCTACGAGGCGCACCTAGAATCGGGATTCCAACCCTATGAAGGCGAGCAAGTCAATGTTGAGCAATTGATCGGCTATTTCGACGCGATGTTTTATACCCTGTGGCAATTCCGTTTTATGTACGCCAATCTTGCCGATATTCTCGCCCGCGATGAAGAATTAAAAAGCCGTTATCTGCAGGCGCAGCAGCAAGTATTAACGCGTTCGAGCCACGTGCTGGATAAACTCAAGCAGGATGGTTTTTTAAATATCGACAATGACAAAATCACCCAACTTGCCGACACCATTAAGATGATTGTGAGTTTTTGGATTGGTTATCAACTCACCCAATCCAGCACTTCGACCATCACTAAAGGCATTCTGTACGAAGGTGTACTGCGGGTATTGATGATTTTTAAGGCCTACGCCACGCCAACATCTCAAGCGACCTTTAGTCGCCTAGAGCAGCATTATCATGAGCTCGCTACTCAAGAATCTCTCTAAACGATTCCCGCCATTTCGCATTTAGCACTAAACTCAACACGTTATGAGTGCTAAATGCGGCCTTATTGCTTGCCATCGCTAATCTCAATCATTTCTCACGATCAAATAAAATCACAGTGCGGCAAATAATGTTAAACATTAGTTTTTATAATGTAACACCGCCTTTAGCCCTAAACTAATTTATCTGGCTAAGCTGCATGAAAAAAAGGCTGTAGGCCGATAGGGTTTAGCGTTAGAATGCCGCAACTCCCAGAATCAGAATAAAGTTAACTAAGGAGATATCAGGTGGCCTCTACCTCATTCTACGCACAGATTAATCAACAGCTTGCCGATGTTAAAGCCGAAGGTTTATATAAAAGCGAGCGTGTTATTGCCTCACCGCAACAGACAGCCATTCAAGTTAATCACCAAGAAGTTGTTAACTTTTGCGCCAACAACTACTTAGGCCTAGCCAACCACCCAGAACTGATTAAAGCCGCACAGCAAGGCTTAGATAGCCACGGCTTTGGTATGGCGTCGGTCCGTTTTATTTGTGGAACCCAAGACATCCACAAACAACTGGAAGCCAGTCTGAGTGAGTTCCTCGGCATGGAAGACACGATTCTGTATTCTTCTTGCTTCGACGCCAACGCAGGTCTGTTTGAAACCCTGTTAGATGCCGAAGATGCGATTATCTCCGACGCCCTAAACCATGCCTCAATCATCGATGGTGTGCGTTTATGTAAGGCTAAACGTTTCCGTTACGCCAACAACGATATGGCGGATTTAGAGACGCAATTGATCGCCGCAAAAGCAGCTGGCGCACGCAATATTCTGATCGCCACTGACGGGGTATTCTCGATGGACGGCGTCATCGCCAACCTGCAAGGCGTGTGTGATTTAGCCGATAAATACGGCGCATTAGTCATGGTTGACGACTCGCATGCCGTGGGCTTTGTTGGCCTCAACGGCCGTGGTTCGCACGAACACTGCGGCGTGATGGGGCGCGTTGACATTATCACTGGCACCCTAGGCAAAGCATTAGGCGGCGCATCGGGCGGCTTCACTTCAGGTAAAAAAGAAGTCATCGACTGGTTACGCCAACGCTCTCGCCCTTACCTATTCTCTAACTCATTGGCGCCTTCGATTGTAACGGCCTCTATCCATGTATTAGAGATGCTCAAATCGGGCCAAGCACTGCGTGAAGCGGTATGGGAAAACAGCCGTTATTTCCGCGAAAAAATGTCAGCGGCAGGCTTTACTTTAGGCGGTGCAGACCACGCGATTATCCCTGTAATGATTGGCGATGCCAAACTGGCGAGCGATTTCGCTAACCGTTTATTAGCAGAACATATTTACGTTATCGGCTTCTCATTCCCTGTTGTTCCTAAGGGACAAGCCCGTATTCGTACGCAAATGTCGGCGGCCCACACCCGTGAGCAACTCGACAAAGCGATTGAAGCCTTTACCCGTATCGCTAAAGAAATGGCGATTATTTAGGACCCTACAAAATGAAAGCACTAAGCAAGTTAAAAGCCGAAAAAGGCATTTGGTTAGTCGATGCGCCTAAGCCTGAAATGGGCCACAACGATCTGCTGATCAAGATTAAAAAGACCGCCATTTGTGGCACCGACATGCACATCTACAACTGGGACGAATGGTCACAAAAAACCATTCCTGTGCCTATGGTGGTAGGTCACGAGTATGTGGGTGAAGTGGTTGATATCGGTCAAGAAGTTCGTGGCTTTAAAATTGGTGACCGCGTTTCTGGCGAAGGCCATATCACCTGCGGCCACTGCCGTAACTGCCGCGCTGGTCGCACCCATTTATGCCGCAACACCTCGGGTGTGGGTGTAAACCGCGAAGGTTCATTTGCCGAGTACTTAGTGATCCCAGCCTTTAACGCCTTCAAAATTCCCGATGATATCAGCGATGATTTAGCGTCTATCTTCGACCCGTTCGGTAACGCAGTGCACACTGCGCTGTCATTCGACTTAGTGGGCGAAGACGTGTTAATCACTGGCGCGGGCCCTATCGGTATTATGGCTGCGGCCGTATGTCGCCACGTTGGTGCTCGCCATGTGGTCATTACCGACGTTAATGAATACCGCTTAGAGTTAGCCCGTAAAATGGGTGCTACCCGCGCTGTTAACGTGGCTCAGGAAAGCCTGAAAGACGTGATGAAAGAACTCGGTATGACCGAAGGATTCGACGTGGGTCTCGAAATGTCAGGCGTACCGTCAGCCTTCCACGCCATGTTAGATACCATGAACCACGGTGGCAAAATCGCGATGCTCGGTATTCCGGGTGGCGAAATGGCGATTGATTGGAGCAAAGTGATATTCAAGGGTCTGGTCATCAAAGGCATTTACGGCCGTGAAATGTTCGAAACCTGGTACAAGATGGCAAGCTTGATCCAATCTGGCTTAGATATTTCGCCTATCATCACCCATCACTACAAGATTGATGATTTCCAAAAAGGCTTCGACGCTATGGGCTCGGGCCAATCAGGTAAAGTCATCCTCAGCTGGGATTAATTCTCTTAGCTATGCCAATCACGGGGCTGTACACATGCAGCCCCATGTTGCACACTTATCCCATCGCTTATCCCTTTTCAGTTATTTCAGGTTTTATTATGTCTTCCTTTAAACACCTTAGCGTTAATCAATTAGTGCAAATGACCGAGTCAAAGCCAGTGCAAATCGTCGATATTCGCGATGGTCACAGCTTTAACAACGGCCACATTGATGGCGCATTTAATTTGAATAACGAGAATCTGGCGCACTTTATTGGCCAAGCGGATATGGACAGTCCTTTAGTGGTGGTTTGCTACCATGGCATCAGCAGCCAAAATGCCGCGCAATATCTGTGTGAACAAGGCTTTGATGATGTCTATAGCCTAGATGGTGGCTTTAGCGCTTGGCATGAGGCCAATGCATGATAGAGATTGGCAGACTCCCCAACAGCAGAGCCGCGCAGGCCTTTGTCGATTACCTCAAAGGTGAACAGATAGACTGCCAGATTCAGCCATTGCCGCAGGGAGTCGCTATTCTGGTTATCCGCGATCAAGATGCCGAGCAAGCCCGTAAAGAGTTCGCCCATTTTATCGCTCATCCTTACGATAACAAATACTTACAAGCCTCGTGGGAGCATGGTGATACTCATACTAAGCTCGACTATGGCGCCCCTTCTTTACAGCTTTTTGCACAATTTATCACAGGTGCAGGCCCAGTTACTCTTATCATCTTTGGCCTCTGTGTACTGATTTATGCCGCGATGAATTTAGGCTTCGGTG
Source organism: Shewanella sp. Koi 1 (assembly GCF_052907445.1). Lineage (NCBI taxonomy): Bacteria > Pseudomonadati > Pseudomonadota > Gammaproteobacteria > Alteromonadales > Shewanellaceae > Shewanella > Shewanella sp. Koi 1. Next base: position 4,813,856 of record NZ_JBREJM010000001.1, read on the forward strand.
GCCCGGTTTATGAAACGCTCTCCTATTTCGGTGCGGTGCCTGACACCAGTGTTAGTCAATTCTGGCGCGTGTTTACCCCAAGCCTGATGCACTTTTCGGCCATGCATATCATCTTCAACTTACTCTGGTGGTGGTATTTGGGTGGAAAAATCGAGACTCGCATAGGTACAGCCCCGCTGTTAATCCTGCTACTGGTCGCCGGTACTTTACCCAATGTCGTCCAATACTATGTTAGCGGCCCCAACTTTGGCGGGCTGTCGGGCGTAGTGTATGCCGTCGCCGGTTACACTTGGGTCATGGGGATCCGCAAACCCGCAGCAGGGATAGGTTTACCGCCCTCCTACATGGGATTTATGTTGATTTGGCTAGTGTTAGGCTTTACGGATTTCTTAGGCGTGTCAGTGGCAAATGGCGCCCATATTGGCGGATTACTGATAGGTCTCGCCCAAGGCTGGTTCGATAGTCGCAGTAAAGTCACTCGCTAACTTACCGCGATTGCTTCCATGCTCGATTAAAAAGCAGGGTAAGCCTTAAGGCTTACCCTGCTGCATTTAGGTGCCGTTACTTGGCCAACTCTAATACTTTGGCAACCAACTTCTCGATGCCAGAGTGCGCCTCGGCAATGTTCCCCGCCAGCATATAAGCGGGCGTGCTGACAATCTTATTCGCCTCATCCACCACGATATCATGCACAGTCGCCGCCTGATGATGGCCGCCCATCAGATTAAAGGCTGCGACCGTATCCACATCATTACCGATAGTGCCCTTAGCGCCGTGTCCATATAAACGCGGGATCATCATAGGCGCGATACAAATAAAGCCGACAGGCTTTTTCGCTAGAATAAATTCATTAATAAAATCAGTAACGAGTGGATTCACTTCACACTCACTGCCATTCGTGGCGAAGTTACACAGATTTTTCGCCGCCCCAAATCCGCCAGGGATAACCAGTGCATCGAAATCGGTAATATCGAGTTCGGTGGTTGCTTTTACTTCGCCACGGGCGATACGTGCCGATTCAACCAGCACATTTCGTGTCGCCGTCTTGTCTACTTCGCCCGTGAAGTGATTAACAACATGCATCTGATTGATATCAGGAGCAAAACATTGATATTGGGCCCCCGCTTTCGACAGAGATAATAACGTTAAAACCGATTCATGGATCTCTGTTCCATCGAAAACACCGCACCCACTGAGCAATACTGCGATTTTTTTCATTATAAATATCCTTCTTATGTCATTTGGTTTTAACAAACTGTAAACAAAATGGTTGATCTGCTTAAAAATCATGCTAACTTAGTTCGTCGAATCTAAGGGTCGGTGAAAATTAACGCAGCCTTTAGGTATTTTACGGAGTCAAGAAAAAATCCACAAATCAGGAAGATTTTTCAAGAAACAGTGTTGAACTCACACAAATATTTTAAAAATATAAAAATCAACAACTTAAAAATATCGCACCAAGCCGTAAACATCGCCATTATTCACAGTTGACTTTTTCACTCACAGAGTTATCCACAGGCTGAGAGTCAATTTGCCGTGGCTGAAATACCGTATCTGTGGCATGCTTACCGCCATCTAAGTCATCGATAAACGAAAATTACTTATGCCTACCATAGCCAATAACCCACTTGTCCTTGTGGATGGATCTTCTTATTTATATCGCGCCTATTATGCGCCTCCTCACCTGACAAACTCAAAGGGCGAAGCTACTGGTGCTGTTTATGGCGTAGTGAATATGCTCCGCAGCTTATTAAGCCGTTATCAACCTAGCCATATCGCTGTGGTGTTCGACGCTAAAGGCAAAACCTTCCGCAATGACTTATATGAAGAATACAAGGCACATCGCCCGCCTATGCCGGATGACCTGCGCTCACAAATTGAACCACTACACCGTATTATCCGTGCCTTAGGCCTGCCCTTAATCTCCATTCCTGGTGTTGAGGCGGACGATGTTATCGGCACAATCGCTCGCCAAGCGAGCCGCGAAAACCGCGCTGTACTCATCAGCACTGGTGATAAAGACATGGCGCAGCTGGTTGATGAAAATATCACGCTGATCAACACCATGACAGATACCATCATGGGCCCTGAAGAGGTTGCGGCTAAATATGGTGTTGGTCCAGACAGAATTATCGATTTCTTGGCGCTGATGGGCGACAAGGCAGATAACATTCCCGGTTTACCCGGCGTAGGCGAAAAAACCGCATTAGCTATGCTCACAGGGGCGGGCAGTGTCGCCAATTTGCTTGCAGAGCCCGAAAAAGTCACCGAATTAGGCTTTAGGGGCGCAAAAACCATGGCGGCGAAGATCATCGACAATGCCGATATGCTAAAGCTGTCCTATGAGCTTGCCACCATTAAAACCGATGTCGAGCTCGAACAGGATTGGCACGAACTTACCGCCAAACCCGCAGACAGGGATGAGCTGATCAAGTGCTACGGCGAAATGGAATTTAAACGCTGGCTTGCCGAAGTCTTAGATAATAAGGCGCCAACGACGGCCTCCGCAAAAGTTGAAACGGCCGAAACCCAAGAAGAATCAACGCCCAGCGTCACGATTGAAACTCAATACGATACGATTCTAACTGAAGCTCAACTCGATGAGTGGATTGCCAAACTCAAACAGGCACCATTAATGGCCGTGGATACCGAGACCACCAGCCTCGACTATATGGTTGCGGAATTGGTTGGTCTGTCCTTCGCCGTTGAAGCAGGTAAAGCCGCTTATCTACCTCTAACACACGATTATGTTGGCGCGCCTCAACAATTAGATAAACAGATTGCACTCGAAAAACTACGCCCGATACTCGAAGACGCCAAGATCAAAAAAGTCGGTCAAAACTTGAAATATGATATCAGCGTATTGGCCAATGCAGGCATACAACTCCAAGGCGTGGTATTCGACACTATGCTCGAATCCTATGTGTTTAACTCGATCGCATCACGCCATGATATGGATGGGTTGGCGCTTAAATACCTAGGCCATAAAAATATCGCCTTTGAAGATATCGCGGGCAAAGGTGCTAAACAGCTAACCTTCAATCAAATTCCGTTGGAAACAGCAGCGCCCTATGCGGCGGAAGATGCCGATATTACCCTACGCCTACATCAACATTTGTGGCCAAGACTCGAAAAAGAGACCGAATTAGCCTCGGTCTTTACCAATATTGAACTGCCGCTGATCCAAATACTGTCCGATATTGAACGCCAAGGTGTGTTTATCGATAGTATGTTGCTCGGCCAACAGAGTGATGAGCTTGCCCGTAAAATCGATGAGTTAGAAACAAAAGCTTATGATATTGCAGGTGAAAAATTCAATTTAAGCTCACCAAAGCAACTACAAGTGCTATTTTTTGAAAAGCTGGGTTATCCGGTCATCAAAAAGACCCCTAAGGGCGCCCCCTCTACCGCAGAAGAAGTGCTGGTTGAGTTGGCGCTGGATTTCCCTCTGCCGAAAGTGATCCTTGAACATAGAAGCCTGACCAAGTTAAAGAGTACTTACACCGACAAGCTCCCTTTAATGGTGAATGCTAAAACGGGCCGAGTGCACACAAGCTACCATCAGGCCAACGCCGCAACGGGGCGTTTATCCTCGAGCGAACCAAACCTACAGAATATACCTATCCGCACCGAGGAAGGTCGTCGTATTCGCCAAGCCTTTATTGCACCTCAAGGACGTAAGATTTTGGCCGCCGACTATTCGCAGATTGAATTACGGATCATGGCGCATTTATCCCAAGATGCGGGCTTACTCAAAGCCTTCGCCGAAGGCAAAGACATCCATAGAGCCACCGCCGCCGAAGTATTTGGCACCGACTTTGACAGCGTCACCTCGGAGCAGCGTCGCCGCGCCAAAGCCGTTAACTTTGGCCTTATCTATGGCATGTCCGCCTTTGGATTGGCGCGTCAGCTCGACATCCCCCGTAACGAGGCACAAACTTACATCGACACTTACTTCGCTCGCTATCCAGGCGTATTAAGGTATATGGAAGAAACACGAGCCAGTGCAGCAGAACTTGGCTATGTCTCTACGCTATTTGGGCGCCGCCTGTATTTACCTGAAATTCGCGACCGCAATGCAATGCGCCGCCAAGCCGCAGAAAGGGCCGCGATTAACGCCCCAATGCAAGGCACCGCCGCGGATATCATAAAAAAAGCCATGATCAGCATTGCCGATTGGATAAAAACCGATACCCAAGGTGAAATCGCCATGATCATGCAAGTCCACGACGAATTAGTATTCGAAGTCGATGCCGATAAAGCCGAAACACTCAAGCTCAAGGTGTGTGAACTCATGGCCAAAGCGGCCAATCTGGACGTGGAACTTCTGGCAGAAGCTGGTATTGGCGATAACTGGGACCAAGCCCACTAGCTTTCAAACGCTAGACTTTAACTTCTAACACTCGTTGCTGACTCGTACTAAGGCTCATCCATTATCGGATGGGCCTTTGTATTTGGTGCGGCTTTTAGGTGCCGCTAAACTCGACATCGCAGAGAACAAGAGTTTACTAAAGCGAATACCCTGATGGCTCCCCCCCTCAAGAGCGGGAAGCAGCATTCGACTCTCCATACAATACTCTCAGTCACTAAATGTAATCTCCCCTCAATTCTCGGCTCCAACGCCGCCATAAACACAACCAGCTATCCGCGTGACACTCCATACAAGCCTAAACAATCGTTCGCTGATGGATACAACCAAGAACAATCACCAAAATAGAGTAAAAACATTAAATCTGAAGAATTGATCAGTTCTGTACTAAAAATACGGTCAATTTAGCGAAATCAGTGGTTTAAATGTCTTTTGTGAAAATATCAGATCAAACGCTGCTGGTTTTTTCACCTAAAATTTGAGATCTACCGCACACAATTATAGCTTTTTCAAAAAAACTGTTTTCCATTTAAAGATAAATAGCGTATTATTCTCTGCGTAGGGTACAGAGGTTAAGATGTTCTATCTTTCAGACCTTTATTTCACTTATAGTGACGAGCCAAATTCTGGCGCCCCAGCAACTTGTTTGCTGGGGCTTTTTTTTGCTCTTTTTTCGGTCTAGGGATGATTTCAACAAAGGCGAGTAAATTTTAGAGTATTTACTTTAATAAAAGGTAAATTCGATGTATGCTGTCTTCATTGAGAACCATTGAAGGTAATTTGATGGTGCTTGAGTCTTGTTGAATTTAGCTTCTCCCCAAAAGAGCTAAAATTTTGGCCGGTGACTAATGTTATCGGCTATTTTTTTGCCCAAAATTTGCGGGGTGAAATCGATGTTTTATAAGGGGATATTGCAGGGGAAGATGGCCGAATGCGCTAATGGCATCCGACCATAAAGCAAAAGGCTTACTCAGCGTCGTCTTGGTTTTCTAACTCATCGGCCAACCATTGCGGATGACACCATTCATTTAAGATACTAAGCACTTTAGGTTTGCCCGTGCCCTTGAGCGCAGAAAAAGGCTCAACCTGTACCCAATCACCAAACTCAACCAGCGCTTTACGCACTTCGTTCACGGTTTTCATCTTCGCGCTTTGCGCCAATTTATCGGACTTAGTCAGTAATGCGAGTACTGGAATTTCACTCGCAACCGCCCATTCGATCATCTGCATATCCAAATCTTTCAACGGATGACGAATATCCATCAATACCACAACGCCACTTAAGCACGCACGCTTCTGCAAATATTCGCCGAGGGATTGTTGCCACTTTAATTTCATGGCTAAAGGCACTTGGGCAAAGCCGTAACCCGGTAAATCGACTAATCGGCGCTGCGCATCGAGTTCAAATACGTTAATAAGCTGAGTGCGCCCCGGGGTTTTACTGGTACGCGCTAAGTTTTTCTGCTCAGTTAATGCATTGAGCGCACTCGATTTTCCGGCATTAGAGCGACCAGCAAAAGCAATCTCAACACCAACGTCGCCGGGCAGATATTGATCCAAATGTGCAATGTCAGGTGCACTGATTAAAAACTTCGCCCTGCGAAAATCTATATGAGATTCAGTCACTATTTACTCCAATATATTTACTGCGCAATACCATAATTTATGAAGAATTGCTTACTTTTCCACGTTTTCGTGTAAAATATTACCCCGATCACATTAAACATATTTTACCACGCTTGCGGGTCACCCTAGTAAGCTCAGGATAATAATCTTAACCAGAAGTTGGAACGCCATGAAAAAGTTAGCTCTTGCGCTGTCTGTTGTAGTTGCCGCCATATCTTCACCTGCGATTGCTGAAGGTAATGCTGAAGCGGGAAAAACTAAAGTTATCGTTTGTTCTGCCTGTCACGGCATGGACGGTAACAGTATGATCGATATGTACCCTAAGCTTGCGGGCCAACACGCCACATACCTCCAAAAGCAACTACATGATTTCCGTAGTGCAGCGCAATCTGGCGGTAAAGATGGTCGTATGGATCCTATCATGAGTGGTATGGCAATGCCTCTAAGCGATCAAGATATTCTTGATATCAGCGCTTATTTCTCTAGCCAAGCAATCCAAGTTGCTGAAGCGAAAGATGTTCCTGAGCTAGGTGCAAAACTTTACAAAGGTGGCGATGTATCACGCGGCATCACAGCTTGTATGGCATGTCATGGTCCAGATGCTAAAGGTGCTGAATCAGCAGGTTTCCCTGCATTAGCCGGTCAACACGCTAACTACATCAAGATCCAACTGACTAAGTTCCGTGATGCAGGTCGCCACAACGATCTCAACGGCATGATGCAAGATGTCGCGAAAAAGTTAAGCGACAGTGATATCGAAGCATTATCTAAGTACATTGCTAGCCTGAAATAAGTTTTAGCGATAAAAAAGGGTGCACTGTCACCCTTTTTTATCGCCACAAAGTTTACGTTAACGTAAACTGATAAAGATTCATGCTTGACATAGATCACAGATTTGGGTTTAATAAGCTCCGTACCGAGATAAACCCATCTGTTTGTACAAATAAATTAATAATAACTTGCAGATTTCGGTATAATTAACATTCAAGATATAAGAATAAAGACTCTCAATAACAATAATATAACTAAGACCACTCTCTAATAATAATAAGAGCAGTGATTTCGCCTTGAAATCCCGGTCAGTACATTTTTGTAAGGGATGGCCGATAACGCCAATTTGCGATAAGCAAATCGCCTTACACTCAGGGTAACTTGCCCCATCAGGACACAGTTTGAATGATTCAAACTGTAGCAAAGGAAGCTAATAGCTTTGGATGCACTGGCTGGAAGCTTGTTATCACTGGAAGGTACTTCAAGCAACATGGATGGTTAACTTAACGTCATTGATGACGCTGTAATAAAGATGTGTCTTGAGACCATCTACGGAAACTGTGGTCTGGATGGCGACAGAAACTAATTAAGTGTCTGGAAGACCGATAACTAAAATGATGCAGGGAAAGCAGTAAAAAAAAGAAGGATACCGACCGGGAAAGTCGCATAGCAAGTAAGGATACTTGGAATCAGAATAGGGTGCAAAATGCACCGTTTGTAAGGCGGCAGTTTAACTGCCGCCTTTTTTCTTTGTGATTATCCACCAGCATACATCCAGCACCGAAAGTGCACTTCCGCAATATAATTGTTACAATCAAGACCTTAATACTTTTCTAGTTGACTCAATGCGCAGATGTCCCCTTTGTCATAGCACGCAAACACTGTTGCTCCTTCAGGACAAGAAACGGTGTTTTTATGTTTGCCAGACATGCGGACTCACCTTTGCAGACGCAAATAGCCATCTTCCTCCCGCGGCAGAAAAACAGCGTTATGGCCGTTCGCGGATTGCCGCCAAACAGCGCCAACTCTCGCAATTCATTTTACCGCTACTAGAACAAATACAATTGCAGCAAAAAGGTAGCCTTACGGGCTTAAATTTTGGACGCGTGTTAGATCAAACCAGTCTGGCGACCATTGAATCGGCGGGACACACTTTCAAGCAGTATGATCCTTTCTTCGCACCCGACCACGAAACGCTTAAGCAAGAGTATGATTTTATTTGCTGCTACCGAGTCTTTGAGCATTTTCAGCACCCCAGTAGAGAATGGAGTTTACTGACCCGTTTACTCAAATCGGGTGGCTGGTTAGCGATTAGCACCCCCTTATTAATTGATTTAGAAGGCTTTGCTAAATGGCATTATAAAAACAATCTCACTCATGTGAGTTTTTACCAAAGACAAACCTTTGAATACCTAGCGAGTCATAGCGATTTTGAACTATTATTTGCCGCGAAAGACCTCGTTTTGATGCAAAAAACATCATAATCTGGTATAACAGCCGACCGAATTTAGTACCGAGTCGATCCCGTATCGGCTAGGCCACACGTTGTAAACAATTGAGAAAATCATGTCTCGTAGCAAGAAAACACGCAAGGGCGGCGATAATAGCCCTAAATTACAGCCAAGAGTGAAAAAGCAGGACCGTGCAGAAGTCACAGGCAAGCGCGCCGAAAAGGGCAATAAGTCTGGCAGTCGTCATAATGAAGCGCTTATCAATGCTCAAGCACCACAGAAAAAGGCTGCTCAGAGCAAAGATCCTCGCCATGGCAGCAAAAAGCCTGTGGCATTGGCTTTACCAACTGCAACAGAAAAGCCTGCCACACCAAAAGTTAAGCAACCCAAGTTAACCGATGAGCAAAAACTGCTGAAGTTGGAAGAAGATCCAAGACTGAACCAGTTGCTCGATATGCTGGAAGAAGGCCGTAACTTAAGCAATGACGACCAACAATGGTTAGATCAGCAGCTGAATAAGATTGAAGCCCTGATGATTAAATTGGGTATCAGCGATGAGCTAGAAGATGAAGCGCCAGCGAAAAAATCAAAAGTCGATTCAGATGATGACCTGTTTGATCGCTTTGAATCTGGTGCCGAACTGCTAAAAGATTATCAAGATAAGTTTTAAATCTTAGAATATGCATAAAAACAAAGCGCTCAGCCTTTGTTTTTATGCAGTCTAAACAAGGAGTTTACGTGTCCACCACTCTTATCCTGCTTGGTTTTATCATCATTGTTGCCCTCAGTAGCTACGCCACCTTCTTACTCCTCAAACTCAAGCAACAGCAACAACGCCAACAGGCGCTCACTGCCGAGCGTGAAGCTGCGGCTAACGCGAAGCGCGCCCAAGTGCTCGAAGATATTCGTTATATCGCCACCGCAATGATTGATGACCGCTGCGAAATCTCCGAAGGCGTGGTGAGAATTGGCCGTTTATTTGAAATTTTATCCTTAAGCGAGCGGGTTGCGCCTGAGTTCCCAGCATTCTTCCAACACTTTGAGCTGATTAAAGATCACCCGATTATGGAAGCTCGCCAAGCCCTGCCGAAGCAAGAGCGGATGAAGCTCGATTTTGTCCGCATGAAATCTGAAGCAGAACTGGCCGAAGGCATTACCGCCGATGCCAAAAAGCTCTCCAGTTATCAGTTAAAAGCCCCACATTAAGCTGACCACATTAGCCTCAAGGTCAAACCTAGGCTTTGGGGCTCAATCTCTCCCGCATTTCTTTTCCCACACAGAGTACGGCTTCACGTGAGCCTGTGCACAAAACCTCCAAAAAACAACAGACATTGGCTCCTTTTTCATAGATATTGCGTAACTTCTAAAAGGACAGACATCATTTTTACAACCTAGATCAAGGTTATTTGGCTAAGAACCTTGCATACTTCGCTTGTTGCTAATTTACCCTCGGAGGACACGCCTTGAAGCAGCCCACTCAGATAAGCTGGGATCAGTCGATGATCGAAAAATATAACTACAGCGGTCCCCGTTACACTTCTTACCCAACGGCGCTGGAGTTCGATGATTCATTCACTGAACAAAACCTGTTAACGGCGATTGAAAACAGTAAGAGTGACAAACTGTCGCTGTATATTCATATCCCCTTCTGCGCCAAACTTTGCTACTACTGTGGCTGTAATAAAGTTATCACTCGCCACGCCCACAAGGCCGATCAATATATCGAGTATTTGAGCCACGAAATTATCAAGCGCGCTCCGCTGTTTAAGCACTACACAGTCACCCAAATGCACTGGGGCGGCGGCACGCCAACCTTCTTAAATCCTGAGCAAATTCTGAAGTTAACCGACTTAATCAAGGCTAACTTTAACTTTGCCGCTGAAGGTGAGTTCTCTATCGAAGTTGACCCCCGTGAAATTGAGCTTTCAATGCTCGATACCTTAAAAGAAGCGGGCTTTAACCGCATTTCTATCGGGGTGCAGGACTTCAATAAAGAAGTACAAGTCGCGGTTAACCGTGAGCAGGACGAGCAATTTATTTTCGATTTAATGGCCAAAGCCAAGGCCATGGGATTTGTCTCAACCAATATCGACTTGATTTACGGTCTGCCACATCAGACACCCGAAACATTCGCCGCCACCATGCAGCGCGTGTTAGACCTGTCGCCCGATCGTCTATCTGTGTTCAACTATGCCCACTTACCTGCACGTTTTGCCGCGCAGCGTAAGATTAAAGATGAACATTTACCTTCGCCAAAACAAAAGCTTGAGATGTTGCATCAAACTATCGAGACTTTAACTGGCGCGGGTTATCAATACATTGGTATGGACCACTTCGCGAAGCCTGACGATGAGCTGGCTAAGTTACAGCGCGAAGGCAAACTGCACCGCAACTTCCAGGGTTATACCACCCAAGAAGAATGCGACTTGCTTGGCCTTGGCGTGTCTTCAATCAGTCAAATTGGCGATTGTTATGCGCAAAACCAGAAGGATATTCGTCCTTACTACGAAGCCATCGACAACGACGGACATGCGCTGTGGAAAGGCTGTAGCCTGAACCGTGACGACGAAATCCGCCGTGTCGTGATCAAACAGCTGATCTGCCACTTCGATTTAGATATGGCAAAAATGGACGAAAAACTGGGGATTAAGTTCGAGGAATACTTCGCCGAAGACTTAAAACTGCTGCAAACCTTTATCGACGATAAGTTAGTCGACGTCACCGACAGAAAGATCACCATCAGTCCCACAGGCCGTCTGTTGATCCGCAATATCTGTATGTGCTTCGACCTTTACTACCGTCAAAAAGCGCGTCAACAACAGTTCTCCCGTGTGATCTAACACAGACGCATCTCCAATAAAAAAATCCGACTCAAGTGTCGGATTTTTTATTTGGAAAAGCTACTTACTTAAGCTTTCGCCGCATACAGCGCCTTGCGCTCACTCTCGGATAAAAATGCCATTTCCACCCCATTGCGTTGCACCTGAGCCAGCTCTGCATCGCTTAGACCTAGTTCAGACTTAGCAATGCGGTACTCATGCTTGATATCAATCGCACTCACGCCTGGATCATCGGTGTTAAGGCTTATCAACACACCAGCATCCATAAAGGTTCTGAAGGGATGTTCTGCATAGGAAGACACAGTCGACGTGTGCAGGTTGCTGGTAGGGCAAGATTCGATACCGATACGGTGTTTAGCGAGATATTCCATCAGCTTAGGATCGTGAATCGCATTCACACCATGGCCGATACGTGTCGCCCCCAGCTCCTGAATCGCTTGCCACATACTTTGTGAACCCGCCGCTTCCCCCGCATGGGCGGTAATGGCTAAGCCCGCGTCTCGTACTCGCTTAAAATGCTCGTTAAACAATTCGCCAGGGAAACCTAGCTCATCGCCGGCTAAATCCATCGCGACTAAATGCTGTTTATGGGCGAGTAAGCCTTCAAGCTCCTGAGTACAAGCGGCTTGTCCGAAAGAGCGCGACATAATCCCGATAAGATTGATTTTAACTTGGTAATCTTTCAGACCGGCTTTTACCCCATCGATAACCGCTTCAACCACACCTTCAATCGGTAGCTTATGGTTCATCGCCATGTAATATGGACTAAAACGCAGCTCCGCATAATCAAGGCCAGATAACGCCGCATCCGCCACGTTTTCATAGGCGACACGTTTTACCGCATCTAAATCAGCGAGAACTGCCACCATCCAGTCAAGCTTCTTCAAGAAGGCGACTAAGCTGGTTTCTTTCCCCTGAATTTGTACAAATGGCGCGAGAGTCTCTAAAGAATCGGCAGGCAAAGCAATGCCGTGTTGATGTCCGAGTTCCCAAATGGTGTTCACTCGCACGTTACCATCTAAGTGACGATGCAAATCCACCAATGGAATGGATGTATTGATCATAATTAACCCCTATGTGAACTACCCAGCCAATGCTTTTGTTATTTGGTCTAGGGCGGATCCTAAGTTTAACACGCATTCTTTGGTGGCACTTAGCTAAGGGCGGGATTTAAATTCACATTCAGTCACAATTCTGCTTAATATACGTACAACAATCTGGGGTAAACCTCAGGCATAATGAGTTCAATAACAACGAAAATATCCGAGATAAATCATGCATAAACTCTTTACCCCAAGCTTACTGATTTGCGCACTTAGTGCCTGTAGCGCGGTTCAGCCCCCAATCGAATCCACCAAACAAACAACGGTAGCCGTTGCGCAGTCCACGGCCAAGACTATGGCCCCAGCACTGCAAGCAATTGTGGATCAAAGTTGGCAACTCCAACTCAGTGCCAGCCCTGAAATGGCCTATGGAATGGGGGATAAGAGTGCTGCGGGTAAACTGCAAGATCTGTCTCCCGAAGCCTTAGCTAAGCTCAATCAGGGACAAATGGCCATTCTCGCCCAATTGAAAGCACTGGATCGCAGCAAGCTGAGTAAAGAGGATAAAATCAACGCCCAAATCCTCGAAGATCAGATCCAAAACGAGGTCGACCTGTATAAATACAAGGATTACTACCTGCCGATCACCGCAGAGAGTGGCTTCCACGCCTATATATCTTCCATTGCGCAAGGGCGGTTCAATACCCTAGAGGATTACCAAAACTACCTAGGCAAGCTCAAGGCGCTACCGACCTATTTTGCCCAGCAAACCCATTGGTTAAAACAAGGACTAAAGGAAGGTATTACACCGCCTAAAGCCACGCTCAAGGGATTTGAAAACAGCATTAGTGCTTACATCTTACCGGTAGAGAAAAGCGGTTATTTCAAGCCTTTTACTCAATACCCAAGCCACTTTACTGAGGCGCAAAAAGCGCAACTGACCCAAGAAGGCCGAGCATCGGTCGAGCAGAATGTGCTCCCAACCTATCAGGCTTTTTATGATTTTATGACTCAGGAGTATATGCCCAACACTCGGGAAAATATTGCCGCCAACAGCTTACCCGATGGTGATGCCTTCTATGAGAACCGCGTTCGTTACTACACAACCTTAAATATGACCTCGGCCGAAGTGCACGAACTCGGTTTAAAAGAAGTAAAACGTATCCGCCAGGAAATGGAGCAAGTCATTAAGTCTGTTGGCTTTAAAGGCAGCTTTGCCGACTTTTTACATTTCTTAAGAACCGATCCCCAGTTTTACACCACCAGTGCGGATCAGCTCCTGAAAGAAGCAGCCTTTATTGCCAAAAAAGCCGATGCCATGTTGCCCAAATATTTTGGTAAATTGCCGCGAAAACCCTATGGTATCGCGCCGGTGCCGGCCGAAATCGCTCCTAAATACACCTCAGGCCGTTATTCTGGCTCTAATCGTGACGACGAGCCGGGTTACTACTGGGTTAATACCTACGCCTTAGATAAGCGTCCGCTCTATGAACTCGAAGCGCTAACGCTGCACGAAGCTGTGCCCGGGCATCATCTGCAGATTTCACTCAACTCCGAACTGAGCTCATTGCCCGATTTTCGTCGCTACAGCTATATTTCCGCCTTTGGTGAAGGTTGGGGATTGTATAGCGAATACTTAGGCTTAGAAGCGGGATTCTATCAAGACCCTTACAGTAACTTTGGTCGTCTGACCTATGAGATGTGGCGCGCCGCTCGTCTCGTTGTCGATACGGGGATGCACGCCCAAGGTTGGAGCCGAGAACAAGCCATCGAATTTATGGCGAGCAACACGGCGTTATCGCTCCACAATGTGACGACTGAGATTGACCGTTACATTACCTGGCCAGGACAAGCGCTCTCCTACAAAATTGGTGAGCTCACCATTAAACGCCTACGCGCGAAAGCCGAGCAAGCCTTAGGCGATAAATTTGATATTCGCGCCTTCCACGACGCGGTATTAGAAAATGGTTCTGTGCCTATGTCGGTGCTGGAGCAACAAATTAACGACTTTATCGAAGCGCAAAAAACCGCGATTTAAGCTCATCCCAAGGGAGCGGGTATTTTCCTGCTCCCTTTCCTGCCCACCCCAGTTCTCTGATACACTCTAGCAAACCTTTTTGCCCGAGATGTGCGACAGAGTATGAGCCAAACGCCCCTAAACTTTCCAAGGGAAGAGTTTTCCAAGGTAGCTTTTTCAACGGAACACGATTTAAATACTTCTGAACAGCAAGCCTTCTGGCAAACCGTTGTCCAAGACACACTCAAAACGCCCGATGGATTAACCTTGGCCTACATGATGGTCAAGCATCCCAAGGCCCATGCCAGCATAGTCATCAGCAGTGGCCGGGTTGAGTCCTACTTAAAGTATCAAGAACTCGTTTTTGATTTGTACCAGCAAGGCTATTCAGTATTTGCTATCGATCACCGCGGCCAGGGATTGTCGAGCCGCATGACGGCTAATCCCCATCAAGGCCACGTGCGGCGGTTCAACGACTATATCGACGACTTTGCCCTGTTTATGCAAACAGTTGTACTCAAACATGCCACTTCGCCACTGTTTTTGCTCGGGCATTCTATGGGTGGCGCCATCGGTACCTTGTATCTCAAACAACATCCGGATGTGTTTACGGCGGCGGCATTCTCAGCCCCCATGTATGGCATTAAGTTACCTATGCCGAAAGGGTTTGTCCGTTGGCTTGCGAGTAAACTCGATGCCAGTCTCAACGGCGGGGAACCTAACTATGTCCTCAGCGGGCAAAACTATAAGGCTGCTCCCTTTAAGGGCAATGATCTCACCCACTGTCAGAGTCGTTATCAAGCCTACCGAGAGTTGTACGATGCGGCGCCAAAGCTGCAATTAGGCTCACCCACTAACCGCTGGTTAACTGAATCCTTAGATGCAGCCGATGCCTGTGTATTGGCCACAGCACATATCCGTACGCCTATTCTGATCCTGCAAGCCAGTGAAGATAAGATCATCGACAATGCCGCACAAAATCTGGCGGTAAGCTCAAATTGCCAATTAAAAGTGATTGCAGGGGCTGCCCATGAGATTTTTATGGAGAAAGATAGCTACCGTAATCAAGCGCTTAATTACGCGCTCGACTTTTTTAAACGCTACGCAACAAGGGACGTGGACAAACAAGCTGTTTAAAGTCATTAACACTTAAGGCACGCGCAATATTGTATCCTTGGAAGTGGGTGCAACCTAACTGGCTAAAGAGTTGTTGTTGCTGTGGTGACTCGACACCTTTGGCCACGATAGACAAGTTAAAGGCTTGTATCGACTGAATCAGCGCTTGGCTCCAACTCGTATCAGTCGTTAAGTTAGTGGCACAATGTAAATCGAGTTTCACCTCATTCAAGGGATAGTGACGCAAGCAACTCAAGGCGCCCTGTCCCGCACCAAAGTTATCTAATGTTATCGCAATTCCAGCTTCTGTGAGCAGACTGATCCTCGGCTGAATAAAGGAGGCTGATGTTAGTAATGCACTCTCGGTTAACTCAATCCCCAGCTGATTCTCATCCAGCTCATAGCGGCGGGTTAAGGCAACTAATTGCTCGACGAAATCAGCTTGGCAGAAAGAGAGGGTACTGATATTCAGAGTTAAACGTGGCAGGTTAATGCCCTGCTGTTTAAATTGCTTAATCAACTGGCAAACGCGCGTAGCCACATTTAAATCGAGTGATGCAATCAGACCATGGCGCTCGGCGAGGCCAATAAACTTCGCGACGGGGATAATATCACCGTTGGCTAAATGCCAACGGGATAAGACTTCGGCAGCGACTATCTTACCTTGCATATCCACAACTGGCTGGAACATCAATGACAACTGATTGTCTGTAATCGCATGCTCTAATGCTTGGCATAACGACAATTCAGGATCTTGAATATGTTCTAAATCAGGATGATAGAAGGCACAGCCGGCCTGCTCGAATGAATGAGCATGTTGCAGCGCCAATTCGGCGCGGCGCAGTGCAATTTCGGGAGCGAGGGTTTCAACCGAATCTAATAAACAAATACCAATATCAGCATTGAAGCTGACACTTTGCTCGCCTTGATGGAATGGACGCGTCGTCATATGCCTTAACTCGGTAGCTAAAGCCAAGGCTCTGCGCCCAGCCATCGTAGCGTCAGCCGCCAATTCTTTGGTCAAAATGGCAAAACGCCCAAGCTCGATATGGGATACCAGAATATTTTCAGCAAAATAACTTGAGAGCCTCGCATTCAATTGCGACAACAAGCGCTCAAGTTCGTGGGGTGTGAGCGTATCGCTAACAGTATGAGTTTCCACATTGAGTAACAATAACGCGCCCCAATGACCTGCGCTGGGTCGTTGGCTGAGATATTGAGATAACTGCTGCATAAAAGCTTTGGGCAGCATTCTATCGCCTGTCTCAGACTGCTTAACCAACTCGGCGATAGCGGCATGGTTTCGCTCACTTTCAGACACATCCACATGAATACCGATCATACGAGTGGGGCGACCGAGGTGATCCCAATCAACCAACATGCCACGGTCAAATACCCAGACATAATGGCCATCGCGGTGCAGTAAACGATGCACACTCTCAAATTCTTTTGTCTTGCCGCTGACGTATTCCTGCAGGCAGTCCAGCACGCTTTGTCTATCATCGGGATGCAAACGGCTCTCCCAAGTCTGGAAAGCGCCTTCGAGTTCGTCGGGCTGATAGCCAATCATTTCCTTCCAGCGATCAGACAAAAACACCTCGCCAGTCCGAATATCCCAATCCCAAATACCGTTACGCGAGCCTTCGACCGCAAACAACCAACGTTGCTCACTGTCATTGAGCTGCTTAACAGCTCGCGCTAAGCGCTCATGAACCTGTTGCAGACTTGTCTGTAGGGATAAAACCTCGGACGCGCTCCAAGGCACTTGAGTTGTAAACTCGGGAGTTCCAACGTGTTTGGCCGATTGACTCAACATCTTGAATGGGCGGATCAGCAGATAATATAAAACGAAGGTAAAACCGATTAGCAGCAGAGCACCGAGCCCCCAGACACGCATAAATCGTTGTTGTAGCTCAGTTGAAGCCCTCGCAACCAGAGGTGCTAAATCCGACTCGAGATAGACTAGCTCTGTAGCGCCGGGATATTGAGCTTCCACAGGATAATAAGCTTGAATAGACAACCGCTCAGGATTCACCAAAATGCTCGCTTGACCGGATTGCACCACCGCATGATGCTTAACTACATCATATCCATCGATAACCTCGATGGCATTGCTATCACGCCAAACGGTATGATTTGCAAAGCGGATCCGACTATTTGCGTCCAGTAAGATATAAACCATGACGTTCATATCTAAGGTTGCCAGAGAGACTTCCTGCTCGATCCGTTCTATGTCTTGTAATGCTTGCGCCGATTGCACCACGGCTTGCATACGCAATAACTGCTGCTTGATCTGGCTGACTTGGCGATCGGCTAATTCATTACGCACCAACTCACTCTCATAAAAATACTCAGCCGTCACTAACACTAAATACAGTGCCAGCATACATGCAGGTATCAATACGGCGAGCGAGAGTTTGCGAAGCATGGGTAGCCAAATATCTTCAATAAAGAAATGGACGCCTCGTATGCTAACGGGAAACCGATGACTAAGCAAAAAGACTTAACATAAGTGCCGCTATTTTAGACTAAATAATAGAATCTACGGGATTAGAGCTGGGCATCTAGACTCAACACAAGCTTGAAGAATTGAATCTTGAAATGGCAAACGCGAAAAACAAAAAAGCCAGCTTATTCAGCTGGCTTCTTCGTTT
>NZ_JBREJM010000002.1:0-4425 GCF_052907445.1 Shewanella sp. Koi 1
TGAATGTGGTATTTTTTAAATAAATTAAGTAGTTTCGTTGAGTGAATATAAACAAAAAAAATTAAGGTAATTAAGCATGTTTAAATGTAAAAAGTGTGGTGAAGAAGTTTCAAATGCTAAAATGGTTGGTTTGATAATTGGACAAATCGGACGTGAGGCGAGTATGAATAACGGTATTTCACCACAAGCGCGAGCTGATGTTATTGCTGGTGTTGTGAGTGGCTTTAAAATCGAGTGTCCTAGCTGCAGTGGTCACAATTGGAGTTATAATTGATGGGGCTGATCGTAATCTTTGTTGTTTTAGGTCTAATCTTTTTGCTTTTTAAAAATCCAAAATTACTTTTTAAAGGTGTTCAATTTATTCTTGTTGATTTGCCTAAAGCGTTTATTAAACACGCTGGAAAACAGCAAAAAAAGTAAAAAAAGAATAGTTATGAGTGCTCATCAATAACGCGATAGTGTTGCATTATTGACTGTATGGTCATATTATGAAGTCGTAGCCCTAGAGGCCTTAAGTATTTTGTCCGTTAGAGGACTAGAAAGCCCAGATGAAAATCTGGGCTTTCGCCTTTCTAAGCCTGAGGTAGTAGAGTGGATGCGCTAATGGCCTTTATCACCGCAAGTTGCACTTGAGTCACTATCTCCCTCGATAAGTAATGATCGAATCTCTGTCCATTATCCATAAGCTTATACAGCCTCTGACGACTAACCATTTGTATTAAATCTGTTTTTGCCCAACGTTCACGCATGTCGTAAAAATTAGTCACTCTAAAATTGTCTGGTTCTATTGGGACGTGCAGGCCTTTACTGATGCCCCCAAAATTCCTCGTAGAGGATATTGGAACAACTAAGCAACCACTGTCTAATTTCCCGTTTAGAACAATAATCATCCGTTTTTTTACTATCTCAGGCGGGATTCTTCCGTTGTAATTATCCGTTAAAGGGCGCTGAGTTTCTGGATCATATTGAAATTGACCAAAGTCACACTCCAACACTTCACCGACTTTGGGGCTGTAGTTGATCATCTAGATATCCATCTTTAACTGTTTGTTTTGTTTGAAAGTAAAGGCTAGTGCGGTGACTGTTCGGCCTTTTTTGATAGTGTCGTACTCGATAACGAGATCGCTACGCTGGTTTAATTCCTCGACAGAGGGCTTGACCACCCATTTATTCAGATCTTTGAATTGCGAGTATTTGTCACCCAGACCCAGCGCGCTCCTGAAATCATCAATCAAAATCACTCGATAATTTTTGTCGTTAAAGCGCTGTAGCAGCTCGTACAAACGGATTGAATGGCTGGACTGTAGGTTTGCGATGTTTCTCAGTTTGTAGGTGGTAAATCGGCTCTGTAGCTGGCTGATATACCGTAAAACCTCATCACTCCAAGTGATTGTAATTGAACCTGCCCCCTTGATGCGCTTGGATTTCTTTTGAATCCAACGTAACTCAACATCATCATTTCCCTCTTTGAGGACGATTGTCGCCCCATAGAGTGCGTCAACCGCGCTGTATAGCTCTCTGTGGGCGTTTGGTATACCCATTAAATCAGCGAATTGTAAGGCTGTAATCGTCATGGTTTTAGGGATTTCAGACCTAGGATCTACCATCCCAAGGCAAGCTAAAACTAGCTTTTGAGCCTGAATATTCAGGCGATAACTAGCGTCAATCAAGTTGTTCGCTTTGGTTACAGATAGATTATTCATAGGTGGAATCCTTGTCTTTTACTCCACTATACCGATAGGTGGAATTCAGTCAAGGTTTCTCCCCATAAAGGTGTGAATAGAACTGCGAATCTCTCCACCTATAGCGCCCAAAGAACTGCGAATCTCTCCACCTATAGCGCCCAAAGAACTGCGAATCTCTCCACCTATAAATGCTACAGCCCACGCGCACCAAGGGCTGTAGGCGCGCTACAAACAAGAAAGATCTTTATACAAACAAGAAAGATCTTATTACAAAGGCGCAAATCTGTGGATAACTTTGAAAAATTCAACCAGTTAGAGTAAAAAGCGGCGGCTGCGCCGCGACCAAGGGCTGCGCCCTAGGTCGCCTAAAGGCTCCACCCTTCCCAAAAATGCCTCGCCATTTCCTGCCGTTGGCAGGGGCGAGACTGAAAGCCTTGCTGTGAGTGGGTTTTGTCTTCGACCGTTTAGCTGTAGCGGTGCGGATAGGTCAGTTAAAAAGCAAAAGCGGCTTAGCAGGACGGGGGATGGGGCAAAAATCGCTACGCCCCTGGCGCCTGCGCCAAAGAGCGTGTCGCTTCGCTTACATGCTGTCGCTATGCTCCAAAGCGCATGCTGATGCCATGGCATTGTTTTTCTTTTTTGTGGCTCTCTGAGCGTTTTTAGAGGCCTTTTCGACCTCATCTTTCGCGTATTTAACGAGTTGTTCTGCCTGATTTTGTATTTCTCGGGCTTTTTGCGTCTCCCGCAAAGCCTCCTGAGTGCGTTGCTCTGCCTCGCGTGTGACTGCTTCAAATTCCTGTTTTGCGGCCAGCATTGCGGTTCTGGCTTGATGATCGGCAGCGATAACCGCCTGTGTCATCCGTGAGTTTTTCTCGCTGTGCTCCCGTTTTAATGCCTCGATCTTGGTCTCATAGTCTGCATCCTTGGCCGTGTGGTATATCCACAACTGGACGGGAACCATCACCGCCAGGGCAACACATACACCTGGGATGAAGAACACCCAACCTGCCGTAAAAATTGACCAGCCTGTTTCGGTTAAACTCCACTGGTTCCCGTTCCAGATGGCAAAGCCAAACAAGGGGATATTTGTATAAAGCCAATAGCCACCAAACCCAAGCACAGCAAGGGTTAATAAGATATAAAACAATCTGAAATTCATCGTAAATATGTCTCCGTGATCTCTGGCCTGAAATGCCCCATTTCCTGCGATACGATCTCAAGTGCGTGAGTGCGGTTTAGCCCTGAATTTTGTAACTCGTTCATCCGTTCTTGGGCGTAGCTGTGCCGTACTCCATGGGCGCCAGCACTCCAGCCAAGCGCGCGGCTGGAGGCTGCGCTAAACGATGCCGCCCAGCGTTTCCCGCCTGCGATGTCGTAGTGTTGGCCGTAGTGAACATTCCTATCGGTCACGCGCTGCGGTGACTCGAAGCGCCTTGCCTCCAAACGCTCCGCAAGGTGTGTTGGGATCACCACTTCGCGCACTAAGCCGCCCTTGCCTTTGACGGTGTAACGCATCCCTTCGCGGCCTGCGAATTTCGCTGGTAGTGCCCTAGTAATGGCGTCAGGGCTAGGGCTGCGCTCCTCGATGCGTCTTAGGGTGAGCAGTTCGTGAGAACGTAGCCCTGCAGAGTGAGCAATGGCTGTTGAAAGGGCGTTGGTGTCGCGCTGTGCGGCAGCGACTAACGCCACTTGTTCAGCCGTATAGCTGCGGGATTTAAGGATCTGTTGATATTCGGATTTTTCGGGATATAACCGTTCGTTTTCGCCCAGTTTCCCCGTGAGATTTTGCATCATGCACTGGATCGCGTGGCGCTCTTGGTCCAGTGATTTTTGCCCCACTTCCTCGCTGCGGATATTCAGGTAATTTAGCGCCTGCTCTGGCGTTAATTCGCGCAGAGAAAAGCGGTTTTCCTTGGCATAGCGGCAGACTCGGGTGAGGCAATCAGTGTAATTTTTGGCGGTAACGAGGGAGCGGATCGCGCCATTTTTTTGCAGGGCTTTGACGACAGAAGCGGCCTGTGTTTCGGCCTTGGCAAATTTACCCATTGTGTTTTTTCAGGTAGCGGGACAGGGTGGAGTGGGCGCATGAAATACGCTTTGATTTCAGCCAGCGCAACAGTTCGGAACCAGACGCGCCAGCACGGTACATCGAGAGCAATTCCCCGCGGAATTTATCCAGCTTTGAGATCCTACGGAAGTAGGGACGGTTGCGGATAGCCTTGGTTTGTGCCTTCAGTTTTGCCACTTCAGCGGCAGCATCAAATTCTGTCATTGAAAAAGTTACAAATTCAAATTTTAAGTATAAATACAACCGTTAAAAATCAACGGCAGCGATGACTTAACACCTATTAGCCCGATTTGAGATTAACGCTCTCTGGCTCGCACCTATCCAACCAAAACTCGTATCAATTAAACGTTGATAAAACGTATTGCCGTAACGTGGCTATGCGGGTTTTGCAGTTTCCATCAGGTATCTCCTATTTCAAGTGAATGCAGTTGGGTTTTCTGTGCCGGCTTTAGGGCTCGGCCTCGGTAGTTTTCACAATGCACCGGTGATCATTGAACGCTAGGGGCGTTACTCCATAAGAGCCTCAACTGTACTGCAAACCTATTTGCGAATCAAATTTGTGCGCGAAATTGAATTAAAGCCTCTGAATCTCTGTGTCTAAGTCGCTTTAGCGAGTTGAGCACAGAGATTCAGAGGGTTTTATGCACGAGACGTTTGGCATATTTGAGATGT
>NZ_JBREJM010000003.1:0-8432 GCF_052907445.1 Shewanella sp. Koi 1
AAATGCGCCTGTTTACGTCCGATGGTGAGCGGTTGTATTTAACCGCGGAAGAACGGCGGCGCTTCCTCGATGCCAGCGCCTTAGAATCGCCAAGCGATAGGATGTTTTGCCATGTCCTGCATTACACCGGTTGCCGCCCGTCTGAGGCGTTAGCGATCTCGCCTAGGCATGTGATGGTCGAGGATGCGGCAATCGTTATTCGCTCCCTTAAGAAGCATAAAACCGATCCCCATGGCCGACTGAAGCAAGCGCAGTATCGCAGCGTGCCGGTGCCGCCATTTTTGATAGAGCATTTGGATTTAGTGTTTGGCCTGCGTACGCAACTACGGCGTGAGATGAACGCTGACAGTGTGTTATGGCCGGTGAGTCGACCTACCGCTTATCGCTTGGTGAAGCGTGTCATGATCAGGGCGGGGATTGTGGGGGCGCAAGCGACAGGCAAAGGGCTACGGCATGGCTTTGGGGTGGCAATGGTTACGGCGAATCCACCGGTGCCGCTACATGTGATCAGTCAGCTTATGGGACACAGTGACAGCAAGACCACGGAAATCTATCTGCAGGTGTTGAGTGAAGAACGGCATAGCTTAGTAATGAATGCTTGGGGACATTAGTTTTTGAGATATTTAGCTTTAATCTCATTTCTTAACGCGACATCAGCAAAGGTTTTTACCTCTTTCGGCCATTCAGGGTCTAGTTCTGGATTTGATTTTGTTACAGATTCAATGGTGTCGGCTGGTTTTTCTGATTTGTATTCAAGACGATTGCTTAATTCGATAATGAGCAATCTCATTTCAGACTGCTCTTTTTTCATCTCCTGTACTAGCTGAAAAAGCTCATCGTAAGACGGTGTTTCATTGTGATGCTTTTTTTCCTGATCAAGTGTTGCATCGAGTTTCATTTCTCCATAGACACGAAGTAGTTCCGATGTATCTACTAATGGGTTTCCATCACGGTCTCTTTCAATGGAAAGCTTGCCGTTGTTGATATGACGCCATAGCGTTGTTCGGTTCCTTCCTACGATTTTTGCTGCTTGCGATAGGTTTAATTTTGCCATGTTGCACCAATATTTAAGCATCAAGAGATGCGGTGTTGCGTGTGTTGCATTTGATTATACGTCTAATTTTAGCTGTGCGCTCTGCTTGAACTCAAATGACAATGCAGCCACTGTTCGGCCTTTCTTTATGGTCTCGTAATTTATGGTGAGGTCTGAACGCTGATTTAGTTCATCAACGGCCGGTTTGATAACCCACTTATTTAAGTCTCTAAATTGTGGGTATTTGTCGGAGATACCTAATGCAGAGCGGAAGTCATCCACGTAGATAACTCTTTCTCCAGTAGCGTTAAATTTCATCAAAAGCTCGTATAAACGAATAGAATGAGCTGACTGTAGGTTCGCGATATGTCGCAGCTTATAAGTTGTAAACCTGCTCTGTAAGCTACTGATGTACTTTAAAACTTCATCAGTCCAAGTGATTGTTATAGCTCCTTGCCCTTTGAGTTTTTTCACTCCCTTTTGAATCCATCTCAGCTTTACCTCTTCTTGCTCATCTCTTAGGACTATTACAGCATCGAAAAGGGTATCTGACGCCTTGTATAGCTCTCTATGAGCATTTTTGATGTCTATCCCCATAAGCTCTGAGAACTCAAGAGCTGTTAGGGTCATTTCCTTTGGGGCATTACCTCTAGAATCTACTTTCCCGAGGCAAGCTAAGACCAGTTTTTGGGCTTGTACATTTAGTTTGTAACTAGCATCTATCAAGCTATTTGATTTAGTTACCGATAGGTTGTTCATTTTACGTCTCTATTGTGGAGTTTGTTTTTGACGCTCCACAATAACCAATTGTGGAACCGCTATCAACATTCTCCACGATTAACTGTGAATATCACCGTAAATCTCTCCACCTTTAGGGGCTGTTTTACCGTAAATCTCTCCACCTTTAGAGGCTGTTTTACCGTAAATCTCTCCACATTAAACCGCTGCAGCCCTTTAGTACCAAGGGTTACAGCGGTGCTAAAAACAAGAAAGATCTTAAAAAACAAGAAAGATCTATTAAAAAAGGGTTTCATCTGTGGATAAATAAGTAAATTTGAGCATCTGGCGGCTGCGCCGCGACCAAGGGCTTCGCCCTAGTTCGCCTAAAGGCTCCACCCTTACCCAAAAATGCCTCGCCATTTCCTGCCGTTGGCAGGGGCGAGATTTAAAAGCACCGCTGTAAGTAGGTTTTGTCTTCGACCGTTTAACCATGTCAGTGCGGATAACCCGTTACCCTGCGGGGCTAGTTCGCTTCGCTCACGGTCTAGCAGAAAGATAAAGCAAAAATCGGCATTAAGTGTCCTAAATCAAGATTTGCAGCGTTTTTTATTAAAATAGCAATCGCTCTATCAATATCAGAATAAAGCTGCTTAAAACGCTTCCTAGGCGTTTTAACGATGCCTAAAAATAACGCTTAATACTGCTAATCTTCTCACCTATAAACACGATTAAAAACGTTCGCGATCTTGCCGCTGAGCGCATGCCGGCTAGCGAAGTCTGCCGGTATGCGTGAAGTGGCCGGCTTGGATAGGTTGAAAAAGTTACGAAATCAAATGCCAAAAGAAGCCAACGTTGAGGGAGGATGTCACTCCATGTTAAGGGAGTGACATCCTCCCAGGTGTGCTCCTCATGCGGGGGATGTTGGCTTCTTTTGGCATGATGAGCGCGTGATAGCGAAGGTCGCTATTGCGTGCGAATTTGCCTTGCGGTAAAGTGAAATTTCTTCCAGCGCATCTCTCGATGCTTCAATATTTCCCCTAAAGAAAAACTTTTTTGCTCCCGTCCAACAGGACGTTTGTAGGATCACTGACTAGCACTCAGACTTGATGGCGGCGCTCAACAGAGACGCATCATTTGTGGCAATTGCCCTTAGCAACACCTGCTCAATACCCTTGTGGGTTCTTACCTGTTCTCGGCAGTAGGAACGAGCATTAACACTAAACTGACTTCCGAAGTGGCCGCCTAGCGCATGCTGAAGGCCGATGTGTTGCTAATCCGCCCGAGCAAACCTAATTCCATTGTAAATGCGCCTACATTGGCGCATTCCCTTTATTTTGATTTCGTAACTTTTTCAAAAGATTTCAAGGGATATTATGGCGTCCACGTTCCTGTTTCAGGCCAATCAATTTTTGAAGCAACATTGCGCCAGTTCATTTGCGACCCGATCTGAGCGGATTAAAACGATCCGTTTAGTCGATAAGCAATTGAGGGAGCTAGGGTTTAAAAACCTGCAGTTGCAAGGGCTAAAACCAAAACATATTGATGCACTGTTACAAAAATGGCAGGCGGAAAACTTGTCGGCGGGAACAATTAAAAACCGTATGGTACATGTCCGGTGGCTCACCGAAAAAATAGGCAAAAAGGGCGTGATATCCCAATCAAATTCTGATTTAGGGATCGATAAGCGGGTGTATGTCACCAATGAAAATAAGGGAAAAACGCTTACTGAAGCCCAACTTAATGCGGTGTCCGATCCGTATCTAAAAATGTCGCTGCAGCTTCAAGCCGCCTTTGGCTTAAGGCGCGAGGAAGCGATGAAGATCATTGTCGATAAGGCGATTCAAGGGGAGCGTTTGGTACTGGATGCGTCTTGGTGCAAAGGTGGTCGAGATCGCACGATCCCGATTTTGACGGATGAGCAGCGCCAACTATTGGCACAGGCGCGCACATTAGCCCGTGGCCGTTCCCTCATTCCGCCGCAGTTAATGTACAGGCAGCAAATGAAACGCTATGAAAATACTTGTCTTAAGATTGGCCTTGATCGGGCGCATGGCTTGCGTCACCGCTACGCACAGCAACGCTATGTCGCATTAACCGGCTTCGAATGTCATGCTGTGTCTGGGGTGGCGGCCAAAACGTTGTCTGAGGCGCATCGGGCGTTAGATAAGATGGCAAGAGCGGTGATTACGCAGGAGTTAGGCCATGGTCGGTTGCAGGTCACGGCTGTTTATCTGGGCGCGTAGTGCTGTTACTATCAACTCTGTGCAATATTCCATTTAGGAGGCGGGCGCCATGAGCATCGGTACAATGCAGATCACTGGTTTTTTTATTATTCTCGCGACCTTGGGAACGCTGATTTATTCAGGATATTTGCTATATACCCATAGCAGCTCACCTCATCAGCCCGTTAATTCAGGTAAGTCTCGTCAGCGTGATAAAAAGCGCTAGTGCTTTTTTTTCTTCACTAGCATATCGCTGGCGCTGTCATACGCCCAAAGCTCGTTGGGGTCGAGTTGATCCTTTCCTAACACATTCGCAGCCCTTTCTAGCCAATTTAGGACAAGGGGATCGTCGACGGGCAGCTTCAGTTGCACCATGGCCAATAACTCGTCTTTTAACGCTTGCTCTTCTGGGGTCAGTGCCACGCTACATCCTCTTCATTTTGTCACGATTTTATCATTATCTTCATTGTGTCACGGTATTGAGCACTTGATTTTGTAACTTTTTTCAAGCTATATTGATTTTGTAACTTAATCAAGGGTAACGCTTATGACTGAACAAACCAAGTCAAATAACCATGGCGGCGCACGCCCAGGTGCGGGTCGTAAGACTAAGTATGAAAAGACAGTGGTGATGCGGGTGCCTGAGAAGTACCAAGAGGTGATCAAGGCGCTGATCGCCCACTTAGACGAGACCGCTTATCTGAATAGCCATTATAAAAATGGGCAGGGATCTGAGCCGGTGTATCTGCGTTCGCTCGATGACAATAAGCAGAATATTACCTTTAAAACCATGCCGTTCTAGACGGTGTTGCACAGTGCAACACCGAATGCAGCAGGGGCGGGTATTTCATTTGATTATGTAACTTAATCAAATGTGTTTACCACTGACTAGGTAAGCGCAATCGGGTGTGGAATACCCGTAGGATGTGGGCATGGTAGGTATTAACCAGTATATAGCGCGTATTTACCACTGATATACTACGGCTATTCATAGTATTATTCAGGTTTATAGCGTTTTTTGGAGGGTTGAGCTTTTACGCATTGAAACCGCTAAATAATCTTAAAAAACATGGATAAATGCGGAACATAATACTGGGCAGGATGTGTGAAGTAGGCCTACCTTGATAAATCAGGCAGCTCTATTCACTTGGATATATTCGCTCCATTCTGGTGCTCAATTCCTTCCCTGCGAAATCGGTATCTAGCATCATCAACAAATGAAAAAAGTCACAAAATCAAGGTGGTGTATTGTGAATAACAAAGTTAAAGGTATTCCATTTGCAGAAGTTAAAGCTGCGGCACTCGCCAATCCTACCGTTCTTGAAGCTTACTTACTTGAACAAGCCGCAGTATCAAATCGAGTAGATGTTGAAATATTCATAACTAAGCTAATGACAGCCTTAAGTGATCTTCCTAAGAAGGACATTGAGGTCGGTGATTTGGCTAATGAGATAGGCATAGCTATGGCCTCGTTAGCGGGTAGTGAAAAGCATATAGAAAGAGAGTGCCTTAGTGGGATTAAGCATGGTTTTTCAATGGTTAGAGACGCATGAATTGTAGTCGAAATGTTGTTTTAATGGATAAAGTATCATTGAATGGGTTTTGCCTGGCTTGCGACTCAGTCGCCCTTTGTCCACATTCACATGCTGTTCGTTGAGGTTATAACTGCCATGATTCAGCCTTTGTTGATAGTTTATTTATGTGAGTAAGTGGGTTAAGTTACTTTTTTTGAAAATTTCAGAATCCCTTTTCCAGATTTTATGGTCAAAGATGGATGTTGAAGTCATTGCAGGAGTGTCGGTGCGTACTCAACGTTCATCATAGTATCTATGTTAAACTTCGTTTGACGCTAACTCTCAGGTACAGAAGTAAGAAAATATGTCATCCACTATCGCAATCGAAGATGTTTCAAAATACGCCTTGATTTGGGGTGAATCAAGCTCCGAAAAAGGAGAAGTTTTCACGAAACCAGAGATAGTTAAATTTATGATTTGTACTTCTGGTGTCAGTAGAGCTTTGTTAAATTCAGACACTCGGATTTTAGAACCATCTTGCGGTCAAGGTGCGTTTGTTCATGCTATCGCGGAAGAGCTTTGTTTGGAAATTAAAGCGTCAAACAAGTCTGAGTTGCTTAGTGCTGGACGATTTCTTAAATTGATTACAGCCTATGATATTTCAAATGATAATATTGCTATAGCTAAAAGAAAAACATATCAAGTTTTAAGAACAATCTTCGATGATGACAATGCTCAAATGCTTGTCAACGGGTGGTTTAAAAATGATGATTTTTTGCTTAGCGATAGTTCATCTTTCTATACGCATATTATTGGGAATCCTCCTTATGTTCGTATTGAACATATCCCTTATAAACTGCTAGATGCGTATAGAAATAAATTTGTCACTATGAAAGAACGAGCAGATATTTACATCGCATTTTATGAGAAATCGTTGTCATTACTAAAAGAAAATGGCGTGCTTTCATTTATCTGCACTGACAGATGGACTAAAAATAGTTATGGTTCATCTTTGCGGGAATATATTGATAGCAGATATCAATTAGATCTATATGTCGATATGTATGGTCAAGATGCTTTTCAATCTGAAGTACTTACCTATCCTGCAATAACACAGATTTCTCGTCGGGAAAAGTCACAGGCTATAATAATTCATAATCCAAAAATTGATGATGATTTTTCTAAAATTGTAGCGCAGTCATTGTTGGATGATACTATTGAGTTTTCTGGTAAGAACGTTAGAAAAGATGTGGTAAATGGTTCCAAACCATGGATGTTTGGTTCGTCTGATGAACTAGAACTTATTAAACGATTAGAAAGAGATTTTCCGCTGATTGAAGATGCTGATTGTCAAATTTTCATCGGTGCTGCAACTGGGAACAATAAAGTTTATGTAGTTGATGAAAACGTGGACATAGAATCTAGTCGCAAAATTCCAATGGTTAAAGCTGTCGATATAAAAAATGGATATCTAAAAAATCATAATCAATTTATCATTAATACTTACGATAATGATGGTGTGATTAATTTGGATTGTTTTCCAAAGCTAAAAAAATACCTTGAGACTTATGCTGATATTCTTAAATCTAGATATATTTCTAAGAAATCACCTTCAGCATGGTTTAAAACCATTGATCGTGTTTATCCTGAACGTGCGAAAGCAGAAAAACTGCTTATACCAGATATTAAGTCAAAGTTGACAGTGGTTTATGATGAAGGTGTGTATCACCCTAACAATTCTATATATTACATATGTTCAAAATCTTGGAATCTGAAAGCTTTGCAGGCTGTATTAATTTCTGGAATAGGGCAAATTTTCGTTGAAGGGTATTCAACCAAAGTTTCTGGAGGAAACCTTCGTTTTCAAGCTCAACACCTTAGGAGAATACGTCTCCCACTATGGGAGGCTGTATCTGAAGATCTTCGATTGGGGTTGGAACAGGCTGCTATTAAAGGTGATATTTCTTTGGCTAAAGAGCTGGTTTGCTCTTTGTATGGCCTATCAGATAGAGAAAAACAAGTATTAGGTTGCTAATAATGAACGATAAAATAAAAGAAGCTGTAAAGAGTTTTTGGTCTGTCAGATCTGATGGTGCAGGAGTGCTTGGAGGTAAGACTCTTGATGGGTTTATAAATATAATTGAAGATACAATTATAAGTTCTGGTCTGGAAGATGTGGAAATCTATACTGGTAAAAATTCATCTCAGCTTCCTGGTTTTTTTCGCCCACATAAATCATGGGATGTTGTGGCTATATCGAAAGGGAATCTTGTAGCTGCAATTGAGTTAAAATCACAAGTTGGTTCTATTGGAAATAATTTTAATAATAGAACAGAGGAAGTGTTAGGTAGTGGAATTGATCTTCATACTGCAATTGAAGAGCGTGCCTTTGGGGATAATGCTGAAATTTTTACTGGTTATCTAATACTTGTAGAAGATTCTAATAATACAAGAAGATCTGCGACTATTAACATGAATTTTTTCCCTGTTATGCCAGGCTTTCTTGCTGATGAAGGTTTGCGAAAAACTACTTATAAGCCAAGTGCTTTAGGTAAGTATCCTAGTGTTGACGGTATTTCTTATCTAGAAAGATATGATCTATTGTGTAAGAGATTGGTTCTTAAAAATATGTATACAGCCACAGCATTGATTGTTGCTGATGAAGAACATGCAAGCACTGGAGACTATAGGGATTTTTCTCCACAAACGAGTTTCAGTAAGTTTTTGATGAAATTAGATAATCATTGTCGAATTCTTGCTCGCTATGGAGGTTAGATATTTTTATCTATTTTCTAAATTAACTTAATGAATCACTCTGAACCAGACTGATTCACGCGAGCTGCTAAAACCCGCTCTAATGCCCCATTTTCGGCTATTCTGGGGCGGTTTTTTCCCTTAAGATGAATCAAATCTTTAAAGAACTGATTCAAACCCATGCAAACC